>CAWGWL010000034.1:0-36732 GCA_963826215.1 uncultured Chloroflexia bacterium
TATCAATGACTGGTTTTATCTTTCCCGCTTCAACCAGTTCTTTGAGTAAGATTAAATCTTCAATATGTATCTTTGGCGTCCCCTCATCAACTGATATGTATTTCCCGGTTGGAGTTAGCGCTTTTTTGTACTGTAGTTTTGAGCTATATCTTTTTCCAACGGCATCAAAGATAAAATCATAAGATTCTCCTCTATTCGTAAAATCCTCTTTTGTGTAATCAATGACTTTATCGGCTCCCAGAGATTTTACCAATTCTAAATTTGTGGTACTGCATACTCCGGTAACTTCCGCCCCATAGTACTTGGCAAGCTGTACCGCAAAAGTACCCACCCCTCCAGAAGCTCCATAGATAAGAACTTTTTGTCCCTTCTGGATATTTCCTTTTCTAATAAAATACAATGCTAAAGTTCCTCTGGAAGGGACAGATGCAGCTTCCTCATAACTTGCATTGGTGGGTTTTATTGCCACCAAACCATCATCAGGCATAAACAATCCGTCTTCACGCATACAAGCGTACTCGGCATAAGCACCAAATTTTCTCCCGGTAAATGCGAAAACCTGGTCACCTTTTTTAAATCGTTTTATATCTTTGCCTATTTCTTCAATTTCTCCGGCTAACTCAAGCCCCAATATTGATCTTCTTGGTCTTCTGAAACCAACGAATATTCGCATTGGGATCCAAAGTAATATATTTACTTTACCACTTCGAACTATACAGTCCGAGACTGTTACTGCTGACGCATGAATCTTTATCAGTACTTCATTATCTTTTGGAGTAGGTTTTTCTACTTCCTTGATTTGCAGGACTTCCGGCGGTCCGTATTTAGTGCATACAATCGCTTTCATTTTTGTACCTTTCCTTTTTACTTGATAGTATTCATTTTTATTTCTGACCATCAGCTGGAGTTGGTTCCTGATCCTTTACACCCTTAATCAAAAGCCACAAAGTAAGAGAGAGTTCCGCAATAAAACTAACCGCCATAAATGGGACCGATATTACTTCGTAGCCCGGTAAAAGGAAAAACTGAAAAACACATATCAGAAGACCAAAACCATCAACGATCAACAGTAAGCCCAAGATTTTTGGAAGAAAGCCCGACTTGAAAACCAGATAACCAAGAGGAAAGAGCCAGATGCCATAGGGTATCTGGGCGGTAATAGCCCCAGATTTGCGTAAATTGATGAATAACATCGCTTGCGCTTGCAGCTGATCTGGCTGGAATACTTTCAAATAATCAGCTCCGCTCAAAAGCAGCAGGCTGGCAAATAGATTAAGCGTACTAAAACACCATATGGCAAACCCACCCATGTTTAATAATAGGAACAGTAAAGCTATGTTTTTGTTAACCGGTTTTAATAACACGTACAAATACCAGGCCGCCAAAAGAAAAAACACAACTGAGAATAGACTGATTACAAAACCGATACGAAATTGCGATTCATGAGCCATTATGTGATTGACCGTTACTGGGGCATCCACGAATACAAAGCGGCCAAACATATTTGCAATGATCGAAGTTACAAAATACATGAAATAGTGGAACCCTGCCATTCTTGCGGTCTTATTGATTGAATTCATTTTTTCTCTCCTTGTTTTTTATCGGTAGTTCCTACCGTGATGACGACATTGCCTTTTTTATGCCCTTGCTCAACATAGCGGTGCGCCTCGGCGATCTGTTCCAATGGATAGCATCTATCTATGACCGCTTTTATCTTCCCCGCCTCGATCAACTCTGTGAGGAAGACAAGATCTTTGATCTTCTCACTTGCTGGCCTCAAACCCGCAGCCACAAACTTTACCTTTTTGCTGCCGCTCTTTGCAGGCCATAAAGCTTGCAGCATCATGACCGGCGTAGGGACCGTGGCAAGATAGGTGCCTGCATCCGTCAGCGAACCTTTGCACTCTGAAAACGAACGCTTGCCTATCGTGTCAAAAATAATGTCATAGGTCTTGCCGTTTTCGGTAAAATCCTCCCGGGTGTAATCAATCACCTGATCGGCGCCCAAAGATTTGACCCATTCTAAATTCGTGGTACTGCATACCCCGGTGACCTCCGCCCCGTAGTACTTGGCAAGTTGTACCGCCGCCGCGCCAACCGATCCGGAAGCGCCATAGATCAGCACGGTTTGTCCACTCTGGATCTTGGCCTTATCTCTTAGAAAAGGCAGTGCGGTTAATGCACCATTCGGAATGCTGGCCGCTTCTTCGTAGCTCATATTGACCGGTTTGATGGCTAGTGCCCCGCTTTCAGGCATGCATTTGTATTCAGCATACGCGCCAAACATGTCGAAGCCAAATACCTGGTCGCCGGGTTTGAAATCGGGTCACATCTTTGCCGATCGATTCAACTTCCCCAGCCAACTCCTGGCCCAGGATCGGATTTCTGGGTTTCAGAAATCCATTAACACCTGGGGAAGCTCTCATGTCCGGGTCTTCTTTTACGACGGTTGTCGCAACTATTTTTATCAGCACCTCATTCGCTTTAGGGGTGGGTTTTTCCACCTCTTGAAGATGAAGAACCTCGGGTGGGCCAAATTTTGTGTATACAATCGCTTTCATGGTTTTTCTCCAAATTTACTTTGATTGAGCACTGTGGTATCAGGGTAAACTCTCATGTTCAGACCCAATTCCACGCATACCAGATCGTGACCACATTGAACCCCATGCTGACCGCCAGCAGGAATTTGTCATATAACGATGGATAGGTGGGCAGGCCAACCAGGTTGAACAGGAAAAAGAAGGCGGCCACGATGATATTCACCCAGCGGCTCACAGGCTGGGGTAACACCAGGGTCAGGAAAACCATTAGGATGGGCGTTAACATCAGGACCGCGATCCCCAGCCAGACGAACTGGTTTAAATTCATATCGGCCATGCGCTTTTGCCATGTCGCCGCTGGCAGATGCGCAAGACATCGCCATAAAGATAAATTAGCGTGACGACCACCCAGGTTGCGGATAGCACGATTTTCGTGTCCATGATTTGATTACTCCTTCGCCGTAATGGTGATGACGACATTGCCCTTTTTGTGTCCCGTTTCGACATAACGGTGAGCCTCAGCAGTCTGTTCCAGCGGATAGCGTCTATCAATGACCGCTTTTATCTTTCCCGCCTCAATAAGCTCTTTGAGCAGGATCAGGTATTCGGTCTTTTCGCTTGTCGGGGATTTGACGGTTAGATATATCCCTTTTTTCTTTAGGGAGCTTTTACTGCGTGAAGACGAAATCTTGCCCACCGCGTCAAAAATGACATCATAGGTCTCACCGCTCTGGGTGAAATCCTCTTGAGTGTAATCAATGACCTGATCGGCTCCTAGAGAGCTTACCAATTCCAAATTCGAAGTACTGCACACCCCGGTTACTTTTGCCCCAAAGTGGTGCCTGGCAATCTGCACCGCAAAAGTACCGACACTTCCAGAAGCGCCATAGATAAGGACTTTTTGTCCCCTCTGGATATTTGCTTTTCTAAGAAGATAGTAACGCTGTCATACCCCCGATAGGAACGGCGGCGGCTTCCTCATAGGTCATATTCGCAGGTTTCCTGGCTACTACTCCTTGCTTCCATTCTTCAGGCAGACATACATACTCGGCATAAGCGCCAGCCCCCAACCCGGTGGTAGTTCCAAAAACCTGGTCACCCTTCTTAAACAGTTTTACATCTTTGCCCACCGCTTCAACTTCTCCGGCATACCTCATACCCCAGTATGGTCTTTTTGGGTTTTGTGAGGCCAAACATTATTCGCACCGCGAGAGTAAACAGTTTGGAATCCGGGTGTTTGCCAGTTCGAGCCCACAACACGCCAGCTGATACTGTTGTCGCATATACTTTAACCAGCATTTCATTGTCCTTGGGCGCAGGTTTCTCGATCTCTGTTAGCTGAAGAACATCCGGTGATCCGTAATTTTGTGTATGCAATTACTTTCATTGACATTTTCCTTTTTATTAGAAAACAATCCTTAGAGTGAGAAAACTGATTTTATGATGATCCCACAAATCCGTCGGTATTGCACTAAACCTTGCGGAAAACAGGATAGCTACCGCGATAACAAAAGCGAAAGATCCGATCACAACCCCTTTTTGCAATAACGACGTTTTCTGGATCTCCTGTTTTGCCTTGACATCACAAATATCACCAGGGCAGTATTGGGTTTTTTCTTTATGGAACAGTGGATAAAATTTGCATCCCAAACAAATGCCGAACACAGCTTCAAAGAATAAGAATATCAGGCAGATTTGACAGATGATCCCGGTAATGAAGCTGGTTGAATTCATTACAACCAACAGCAGGAAAATGATCGTGGATAGCACCAGACCGATCGTCCAGGCAAACTTTTTTGGAGCCGCGCCGACATATTCAGGGGTTTGACCGCTTACGATCAACCTCCCGATTATTAATGAAGGCGAATACTTGGGACTGATCAATACCCGTATGATGAAATCTGTCAGGAAGATCGTGTTGACTAACTTGATCAGGAAAAAACTTTCTTTAAATATCACCAGCATCCAGGCCAGGAACATAAAGAAATATAGGATCCCTGCCGAAGCTCTTATTTCCCGCTCGTTTAAAACCGGGATGTTATATCCTTCCACGGTCTCTCCGAATTGTTTAACTTTATTCATTTTTCTCTCCTTGTTTTTTATCGTTAGTTCTTATGGTTATAACGACGTTACCTTTTTTATGCCCTTGCTCGACATATCGGTGCGCCTCGACGATCTGTTCCAGCGGATAGACCCTGTCTATGACCGGTTTGAGCTTGCCCGCCTCGATCAGTTCCTTGAGCAGGAGCAGGTTTTCGAGCTTTTCCCCCCCGTCTGAATCGGCATGGACGTTGATGTAGACGCCGCAGGGTTTGAGCGCTTTTTTCCCCGCGCAGGGATGATTTTTCCCACAGCATCAAAAATCACGTCATAGGTTGCGCCACTTTGGGTGAAATCCTGCTGGGTGTAATCAATGACCTGATCAGCGCCTAGAGATTTCACCAATTCCAAATTCGTGCCACTGCACATCCCAGTCACGTCTGCCCCAAATTGGCATCTTGCAAGCTGTACTGCAAAAGTACCTACTGCTCCAGAAGCGCCATAAATGAGAACTTTTAGTCCGCTCCGGATATTTCCTTTTCTCAGGCAATGCAATGCTGTCATCCCTCCACAGGGAACTGCGGCGGCTTCGGCATAACTAAGATTGACCGGTTTGAGCGCCAGCACACCGTCTTCAGGCAGGCATTTATATTCGGCATAGCCGCCGAAACTCACCCTGACGGTAGATGCAAAAACCGGGTCACCATTCTTGAATCGTGTCACGTCCTTACCTATTGATTCAATTTCCCCGGCTAACTCCATCCCCAGTATCTTTCTTCTTGGTTTAATAATACCTAGATAAATTCGCCCGAGCAGCCATTGCGCGGAGTGGGAAGGAAACCCAAGTGAGGGGACGCGCATTCTCGTGTCTCCTACGTGTACTGTTGTCGCATACACTTTTACCAGGACTTCATTTTCCTTCGGAGTAGGTTTTTCAGTCTCTTTGAGTTGAAGGACCTCGGGTGGCCCGTATTTATCATATACAATCGCTTTCATGCCATCCTCCAATATTGCCTTGAATTTATTGCTCGTGTTTTACAGGACTGGCAATCCAGCATCATTTTCAGGACTGCCTGTCCTCACGTGCGTAAAACCAATCCGTTATTCTGTTTTCGCAGCCAGGGCAGCAATTGCAGATGGATTGAATCCCTTGACGATAAGCCAGATCGCCATAACCATTTCCTGTGGTGCGATCACCATTTCCAAATAAAGCCCAATGCTGTTATCCAGTTGAAAGAATTTCAACAGGGCGGCGGCCAAAGAGCAAACCACACCGATCAAGCCCCAGACAGACAACCAGCGGGGGATCAGCCGGGTGCGGTAGAAGGAGATGTACAAACACGTAGCTCCGATGAGAAAAAAGAGGGGACCGACTGTGGCAAGGCGGTCCTGGAATTGATACAAGACATTGCTTATGGACTGCAAGGCAGCCGAATCTGCCCCGGTGGCAATGTATTCGTTTCCAAGCGCGACTAGTGTTAAAAAACCGAGGGCTGAGATAAAATACCAGGTTCCCTCCAGTGCCCCACGGAAAAGGACCATCCCCATCGCCAGTTCTTTGCTATCTTTTCTCAAGATCGGGTAAAGGAAAACCGTCATCGCCACCAGTGAAATCCCCATCATGATGGTAAAAAATGCACCCCCGCTAAGCTGGGACGAATTGGCGGCAACGAGGCCCAGCATGTCCACACCGGCAAGTGGTTTGCTGACGGTGAGCGAGGCAAGCACTTCGCCGCCAATGACTACTCCCAAACCCCCAAAGACCGTACCCAGGAAGTAGAGGATGCCTGTCATTACTGCATTCTTTCTGTATGTATTCATGTTTTTCTCCTTTATTGATTTACTTGTTGTGCGATCTCATCCGGTTTTCACGCCGCCCGGGTTGAGGTGTTGCGCAGCAGTACGATCCCCAGCCAGATGAACCACACTATCTGACCCAACGCAAAAATGGTAATAAATATATTGGCGAGAGCTGGGACTATCGAGATGATGCCCGCTACACCGACCACTACGCCAAGATAGTTCAATACCCTGGAAAATTCTCCTTTTCGCAAAGCTGCCAAACTTAACAGTAAAATCCATATGCCACCGATGGCTTCATTACTGCCGGCTAATCCTCCCAACACAGAGTCAATCGTCAACCAGATCGTCCCAGCTTGAGCCGGGTCTTTACCATAGAGAGTGACGACAGTTTGCATGCCGACATTTTGGATCATGCCGCTAACAAGGATCACGCAGCCCCAAAATATACCGAAGACGGTCGCTGTCTGCATTATTGCTGGTGAGTTGGCCTTCAACCGCTCGTAAAGCGCCAGCGCCAGGACAACCATGAAGATTCCCCATACTACATAGACGATTAGGTGCATTACGTATAGGAAGGCCAGGTTGTCCGCCATTAAAGCCACCTTCTGGACAGGGTCAGTAACACTAGAAACATCCACTACGCCAAGAAAACCGATCATACCCACAATGTATGCTGCTGCCAGGAACAGCGCGGCAAAGCCGCCAAATTTCTGTAAAGTTTTCATTTTTGTCTCCTTTTTTTTGAACAATATGGATGAGTTTTACTATTTAACATCTGGTGCATCTTCCGGGCTAGCCTTCAGGGTTGCGCCATTTCGAGGCATACCAGATGATCAGGAAAGTAAGCACCAGTTCGACAGCACCGGAGAAAATATAGTAAACCCAGGTCTCCCCGATCAAATTACCAATATTGACAAACGTATACAGCACACCCAGGATGATGTTTGCCCAGCGATCCACTTTTGACTTTAGGGTCATGGACAGGAAAACCATGACAGCAGGAATGATCATCAGGATCGAGGCTGCCAACAACGAACCTTGAGTCGCCAGAAAAGGGCCCATGTGTCCTGCCATCATTTCCTCCAGCTGGCCTGTCCTATATAGTGAATATATGTCGCAATATATGTATACGAACATCAGAGCTGCCCATAATGCTGAAAGCTTCATCTTCACATTTATCTTCACATCTTCCATTTTGGTGGTCGTAATAATCGTGTTCATTTTTTCTCCTTTTTTGAACGAGTTGGATGAGTTTCATTAAATTTGACTTGAATAAAATTGTGGTTGCCACCCGGTTACCGGGGGTTGAAAAGGGTTGGAACTGCTATCAAAGGCAAGCCTCCTTTCCAGGTAACTTATATCCATTTACGATTTGACATCTGACGCATCCGCCTGCCCGGGTTCGAGAGGACAGACCGAGACCAATGGCATCCCCAGGTCACGCACTTTTTTCAGCAATCCATGCAGTGCGGCCTGGTCGATTACCCGACCGGTAAGAAGCGTATCGCCATTGTCCTCGAGCGAGATGGTCAGGCCCGCGAACCAGTCGGTCCATTGACGGTCCAGGTGACCCTTGATCCTGATCTGGTAGATCGTTGGATTACTTGGATCTGTTTTTGGGTTGAATTTGTTTCGCATACCTCTGTACCTTTTGGGACTGGTCATTACAGTCCGTGCCAGTGGATTTGGGGAATGTACAGGCATAATATCCCCCACACAGTGTTAAGAAACAGACACTTTAGTGTTGGTTATCGGTGTTGTTTTTTGGTTCTGGACCGGAATTCCCAGTTAAAATGAATGGGGTATTGACAGCGTTTTGCGCCGCCAATACCCCATTACTTCCTGGTTATTTTTGGATGAGTTCTTGGTTATAGGGGGAAACGTTGAGGAAAATTGAACCTTACAACAGACCCAGTTCGCGGGCACGTGCGATGGCTTCGGTGCGGCTTTGAACTTGCAGTTTGTCAAAGATCTTGCGGTTATGCCCTTTGATCGTGTCCAGGGCCAGGAAAAGCCTTTCGCCGATCTCACGATTCGATAGTCCCTGGGCGATCAGCTTTAATATTTCCAACTCGCGCTGGCTCAACGGCTCCATTAAGAGCCAGGAACCGGGAACTGACGCTGTCGGTCGTTCAGCTTTCATCTCCCCCTTCGAAGGCAACCAAGTAGCTTGCTGACATAGTCTGACCGGATACCCTGTGCGGCGGTAGCGGACAGGAGTTCTGCCATGGCATCCCCTTCGTCAAGGAAGAGACGGATGAAGCCTTCCGATTCGGCTTGCGCCAACACCTCGTCGAGCCGTTCCACTGCCTTTTCCTTTTCACCGTTTGCATATAGAGCAATGGATTGCACGGCCATCACCCTGAGCAATCTATCCGCCAGACCCCGGGCTTCCGCTTGCTCCTGCAGTGGTTCCAGCGCTGCCAGTGCCGCGGACGGGTCACCCTGGGCGATGAGCACGCGTGCCTGCATGAAAGGAAGTTTGTATTGCCGCGTCAGTTGTGCAGCCTCATCTACATTGCCCTTGTGAAGGTGGATAATCGCCTGGGCGTAGGCAATATCCGGCAGGCGCAAGGTGTGGTTCTTTTGACGCGCTATTTGTTCCGTTTGCGATAAGATGAGTGCCGCGCCGATCGCATCCCTGCGGGCCAGTTTCAGTTGGGCCAGGAATAACTCGCTCAGGATCAACCTGTCAATGACTTGATCATACTGCCTTGCCAGTTGCAAGCTTTTCTCCCCATACTGCCCGGCGGCGTCCAGATCATTCCTTTCATAACAGATCCTTGCCAGGCCAATATAGGCTAAAGGGGCATTTGGAGGGGAATAATCATCGATCCGTTGCAGAACACACCGGTAGGTCTCAGCCGCCAGGTGAAGCTGGTTCCTGGTTTCCTGTATCTGGCCCAAACGGATCGAAGCCAATAAGATGTTGATAATATCCTCTGACGCCTGGCCAAGAGATAAGGCTTCGGCATAGGCCCGTCCGGCCTCGGACAGGTCATCCTGAATAAAATAAGCATATCCCATCGACCGGATGGCCATGGAGCGGTTATTCAGGTCGTCCGGGTGCAGATACTCGAGGGCGCAGGCGCGCCTGGACCAGGGTGGTTTCTATCTGGGCGTGCGTCTGCGCCACGTTCGCCCTGGCGGCAGCGATTTTCCCGACCAGGTCGCGGGAGGATTCGTCCATCTCGGCCTCTGGCAAGCCAGTGGATGCCAGGACCGCTTCGATCGCCTGGAGCTTTTCTTCCACGCCCTCTGGCTGGCCGATGATCAGCAGCATCGCAGCCTGCTTCCACCACAACGCGGGCCTTGCATCCAGCAAGGTCTTCGGCAGTGACTCCAGCCAGCTCAATATCGCCGTCGCTGTGCCGCGCAGGTGGATGGGCATCTTCCTGCTTTCCATCAGGCGCACGGCTCGCTCGATATCATTGGCTGCAGCCGCATGGCGGAAGGCCTCCAGCATCTGGTCATTGCTTTCATACCATTCGCTGGCATGGAGTTGCAGTTCAGCGATCCCTCCAGGAGTGAGACTTTGCCCCAGCCTTTTGCGAAGCAGATCTCCAAAGAGATGGTGATAGCGGTACCAGCGCCGCTCGTTATCCTGGGGTACGATGAACATGTTGGTGCGCTCGAGATATTCCAGGGTTGCCTGCCCGGGGATCGATGGGTCGAGCAGAACAGCATCACAAAGAGGACCGCACATGCGGTCGAGGACAGATGTGCGCAGCAGGAAAGCCTGGATACTTTCGGGCTGCTGGTGTAGGACCTCTTCAAGCAAATAATCCATCACGAAACGATGGCTGCCGGTGAAAGAATGGATGAAACCGGCGGCATCCAGATTTCCTCGCATGGAGATCGCCGCCAGCTGCAGGCCGGCGATCCAGCCCTCGGTGCGAGCTTCCAGCGCGGTGACGTCTGCTTCAGAGAGATTCAGCCCCATCACGCGGTTGAGGAATTCGGCGGCTTCAGCGGGGGTAAAGCGTAAATCAGCCGCGCGCAGTTCGGTGCACTGCCCCCGGGCGCGCAGGCGGGCCAGCGGCAGGTCTGGATCTTCGCGCGTGGCGATGAGCAGGTGCATCTGCGGCGGCTGGTGTTCGATGAGAAAAGCCAGGGATTGATCCACCGCGTGAGAATCGACCGAGTGATAGTCATCCAGGACGAGCAGAAAGTTCCTGGGGATGCTGGAAATTTCGTTGAGCAGGGTGGTCAAAATGGTTTCGATTTGCAAAGGCTCTGGGGATTGGAGCGCAGCCAGTAGCCCCTCGCCAATTCCCGCCTGGATCGTCTGCAACGCTTTTACCAGGTAAGAGATGAACCGCGCTGGATCGTTGTCTCCTTCATCCAGCGACAACCATGCAACTGGCCTTCCGCAACTGGCGATCCATTCGCTCACCAGCGTGGTTTTACCAAATCCGGCAGGCGCTGAGATGAGGGTCAGCTTGCATCCGGAATGGAGAACTTCGTTCAGCCGTTCGATCAGGCGGGGGCGCAGGACAATTTTAGACCGAGGCGGGGGAATATAAAGCTTGGTAGCCAAAATTGGTGCAGACATGGATCAATTATAGGTCATTCCAGGGTGTAGATCGGGAAAAATAGACGTCGAAATCCTAATAATCAACTTTGATGTGATGGGCGTTGCGGCGTGGAGGCCTTTTCCGGAAGTCTGTGTCTTGATATCTTCGCATCTCATGACTGCCGTTACGATCGTCCTGGGGTGGTCCGTTCGCAGCACCGGATGCCATCATCGGAATGGGATCGGGTCGTTTCCTACTTGATGGGTGCCCTGTTTAGATATTGACAAACTAGAACAAAAATTCTATAATATTAACGCAGTAAGGGACCTAAATGATGCCCGCTTGCAGCTTGTTTTATTGCACTTTAACATCTGAAAAGCAAATGGACAATTTATGGAATTCGTCCTGACCTCATTCCTCTCCAGGTTTGGTCAGAAAAATCCATTCGTTCCGCGCACACTGCTTAAAAAGTGACTTTAATTAATTGGTCGCCCGTTCTTCCTCCTGGGTTTGCACACATGCCTGCATAAATGCTTGGTTTCAACCTGGGAGATCATGAACGAGGGAAAGAAGCCGCTCCTGGTGAGACGTATTTGTTCCTCAGGATCAAAGCACAAATCAAATCGCCCCATCGATTTTTAAGGCACATCATATGAAGAACCACTCGATGAAGAATCGGGATTCTGAGGCAAATGATTTGTTCCTTGCGCTACGGGCGCCTCAAGCGCCCGTACGCCACATCGACGGCATTGGGCCGTCGATGCTCTCCCTCTTCCACCCGATCGCTTGTGCGTGGCGGGCGGCATCCCAGCTCTCAAATTATCTCAAAACGCGGAAACAGGGGTGCGAGAGCTTTTCCCGCACCCCTTTTTTCGCTTCTTGTTCCCCGCTTCCCTTGGGCAGGGGCGATGCAGGTATCATACCTCGCTTGGCATTCCTTTGGGGGCACGTGGGGATCTCAACAAAAAAACTCCCAAGCGGGAGTTTTCCTTTGGTTTAGTGAGCGTGGAGAGGCTCGGATGCGCGGCGGCGGATCCACCGCCCGCACGCCACTCCGCAGACATGAGTCTGCGGAGCTGTGTCATTTTGGGGGCTCTCAACAAAAAAGTCCTCTCAAAGAAGAGGACTCTGGTGAGCGTGGAGAGGCTCGGATACCATCCCCTTCCGGGGACTCTCAACAACAAGATTTTAGTGAGCGTGGAGAGGCTCGAACTCTCAACAAACGGCTTAAAAGGCCGCTGCTCTGCCATTGAGCTACACGCCCGGTGCGGACTGCATTCTATCACGCCCCCTATCACCCGTCAATCATCGCCGCGCAGCAGCCGATCCAGCCCTGCAAAATCCACCTTTGATGTGAAATCCAGGCTGAGCGGTGTCAGCGATACCTGCCGTTTCACACGCAGCACGTATACATCGCTGTCGTGGCGCTCGCTCTCCAAATTCGCGGCTTCTTCATAATCCACCACGCCCCTCTCCTCCCACGATGTCCGTTTTGGTTTCACCGGGATGAAGTAGCGCTGGTTGGCAAGCCGGGTTACCTGCCAGGGTGTATCCCGGGTCGCGCTGGAGGGCACGTCCACTTTTAGGAGATCCACGGCCGGTGGAAATTGCTTCTCCAGCAACTTGCGGGCAAAGTATGCCGTAAACCAGGCAGCTGTCGAAAAATCGATCTGGGTCGAGTAAGTCAGATGGTGCTCCCGCCCGGTTTCCAGCGATGCCGCCAGTGCTGGGATTCCCTGCGATGCTGCCTCCATGGCTGCTCCCACCGTTCCCGAGATGGTGATGCCGGTCGCCACATTTTCCCCGTAATTGATGCCCGAGACCACCAGGTCCGGTTTTTGGGGCATGATTTCCAGGATTCCGTGCAGCACTGCTTGAGCTGGCGTCCCGCCCACTGCATACACTGTCCAATCCTTGCCGCACACGTTAAGCACCTCGGCGCGGATCACACCGTCCGAGGTCATCGGCAGGCTGCGGCCCATCCCCGACGACTGCTCGCGCGGTGCCGCCACGGTCACATAACCCAGGTCCGAGAGTGCCGCGGCCGCGGCCCACAACCCTGGTGAATGGATCCCGTCGTCATTGGTCAGTAAAATCTGGCACTTTTCCATGAGTTCTCCCAGCACTTAAGAAAAAAAGCGGGGGCTTCCCGCTTCCGTGGTGCCCCTTGTGCGATTCGAACGCACGGCCTTTTGGTCCGCAACCAAACGCTCTAATCCGCTGAGCTAAAGGGGCAACTTATTAAGCGGCGAAAATTGTAACCCACAATCATTTGATGGTCAAGCACCAGCACTCGGATCTATCATCAATGCAGCAGATCCCCGGTTCTTTAAGAAAGGGTGAAAACCGACGGTTGCATCACAATTTGGTTCTGCGTTGCAGGGGAGCAATCTCCTCACACCTGCGTTGAAACAGGTCCAGCGAAATTCCTACGGCGAGAACGTTACCTCCATTGTCATCCCCCATAGCAGGCGGGGATCGGGATTCTTCAGCAGGATATGCACCGTGTAGAGGATGTCTCCGCCCTGCACCACCGGGGCTCCGCTGATCGACTCCACTGCGCCGTCCATGATTACCTCAGGCAGTGCATCTGCAGTCAGCTTCACCATCTGCCCTGCGCTTACCTTGACCACATCCGTTTCCGTCAAGTCGCTGGTGTCCACGTACCACTGGCTGGTGTCCGCCAGTGCCACTGCCCAATTTTGCGAGCCGACCATTTGTGATACCGACACGTTGGTATCCACCACGGTCCCATCGAAGGGAGCCTTCAGGTCATAATTATCCAATGCGCTTTGCGCCGCAGTCACCTGGGAATTGACTGCCTCCAATTGAGCCAGAGCCAGTGCCAGTTTATCTTTATCCGGGCCATTGAGGGTGTTCTCGAACAAGAGCTTGGCTTCTGCTTCTGCGCCTATGCTCCCACTCAGGGTTGCGTCCAGGGTGTCCCGGCGGCTGGTCAGGTCCACGGCTTTCTGCACCGCAGTGTCATAATTGGTTTGTGCGGTGCGCAGCTTGTCCTCGTAGATTTTCCGCGTGGCATTGTTGGCAGGCAGGTTACTGTACTTAGCAAGGTCTGCTTCTGCGTTGCTTAGGTCGGTCTTGCGCGACGTGACATCTGCCTGGGCGTTATCGATATCAGTCTGGATAGTGTTCTTGTCAAGCTTGTCCCATGCCAGTTGCGCCGCAGCTCTTGCCTTTTGCGCATTCAGATAACCCTGCCACGCTTGGGCATGCGCAAGCTCTGCCGTCCGCACCAGCAGGTCGAACGATTGTTGTGCAGCCATTTGCTGGGCTTTAGCACCCGCCTGGGCTGCTTCCACCTGCTGCCGGTCGCCTAGCTTCACCAGCACCTGTCCCTGGCTGACGTGTTCGCCATTCTGGACCAGTACTTCTTCTACGCGCCCGCTGGCCGCGAAGCTAAGGTAAAGACTTCGGACCGGCACAAGATGCCCCGTGGCGATCACGGTCTCCACGGGAGGGATGGGTGTTGTTGTAGGGGTTGCTGTTCCGGTACCGCTGCAGGCCGTTGCAACCAGGACTATGGTCACGCTCAAAATGATGACTTTAATGAATTTGTTCATAATAAAACTCCTTTCAGTCCCCTGGCTAAGGTGCCGAAGTTCATTATTCCGGGGGTTGGGGCTGGTCTGTTTCTATAGATATGACAAATGATTTAACTCGCGTCCTATTCGTAAGCAAGTACTTCGCGTATGGTAAGTCTCGCTGCGTTGCTTGCCGGCAAAATGCTTGCCACCGCTGAAAGCGCCAGCACGACCAGCAGCCAGATTAAAAACCCGGTGAAGGTGAAGTGCACAGCGATCTGGGATTGAAAGATCGCCGAGCTGATGATCGCTGATAACAAGGTTGTGATTGGGAATGATAGCAGCGCACCCAATATCCACGAGATGCTCCCGATCACCAGCCCCTCCACGATGACCGTCCGCATGATCTCCCGATCCACGGCCCCGATCGAACGCATCACCCCGATCTCACGGGTGCGCTCGAGAACGTTCATCCCCATCGTGCCTGTCAGCCCAATGCTTCCAACCAGCGCTGTCAGCAATGCCATGATCAGTAAAAACGTAACAAGAATGTCGAGGCTGTCTGATGCGGTCTTTAAAGTGGATGTTCCGGTGCGTGCCTGGTTCACATGGAAACCCTGGGCGCGGAAATAGGCATCGATCCTATCTGCCATCATTTGCTGGTATGACGGATCGTGCTTGTCGGTCACGATGCGGTAGGAAAAAGACTGGTTGGTGATGTGGGTCAGGTCTGAAATGTATTCGTAAGTGCTGTAGGCGATCGTTCCCTGCTGGTTGACGAATTGGAAGATGCCCACCACCAGCCAGTTGTCTTCCTTGCCATTCACTTTAAGATGCAAAGTCTGTCCTGGCTTCAGGTCTGGAAATTTCGATAAAATGCCTTCGCCCACCGTAATGGCTTTGGTGTCTCCTGGCTGGAGCCAGCGTCCTGAAATTAACACCGGCGCGACCAGCGTGCTGTTCACGGGTGGAGCCAGGATGGAGATGTTGTCGGCAGTGGTGCCATCCGGGTAAAGTGCCTCGGCGCTTGTAAATGCCCAGCCTTCCACTGCCACCACGCCCGGTATTTGCCTGGCAGCCAGTTCTACTTTGTTCAGACGATAGATCGTGTCAAAATCCAGGGATACATCTGCCAGGAAATATTTGCCGATCTGTCCGATGTAATCGTGGAGCGACACCCGCACGTTGAAAACTGCGATGAAGATCGCCCCACCCATGGTCAGCGTGAAGAGTGTCAGCAATAGGCGGCTCTTTCGGCGGAAACGTGTTGCGGAGGGAGATGAGCAGGGGACGCGGGATGTGGACCCCGCGCCGGGCCAGCAGGTGGCTGAATCCGAGTTGCACCCGTTCCATGAAGGTATTCCGGTGCGTGAATCCCGGTTCACGTTTCTTTGCCTCCCCTTCGGTTTCTCCGCTCAGGGCGCGCAGCACGGTAATGCGCGACCCATTCAGTACCGGCAGGAGTCCCGCCAGCAGCGGCACAGCCAGCCCTACCACGATCTGGATGACAAATGCCAGCGGGACGATGCGGTAGCCCAGCAGGCTGAAATTAATTTTACTGGCGATGAATGCCGAAAGTGCGTAAGCTCCTTGTCCGCCAAGTGGGACGGCAATCAAGAGGGCGATCACCCCGAAAGCCAGGATCAAGGTAATGTACATCTGGAAAACCTGGTTGCGGCGTGCGCCCACCAGTTTCATTACGCCGATGTGCCGCAGGTGCTGGTTGAGCAGGGCACTCAGGGTATTGGCGATCAGCGAACTGCTCAGGAACAGGATCAGGATACCCAGCGCCAGCAGGATCCCCAGCACTGCCTGGACAGTGGAAGCCAGCGGATGTTCGTTGGTTTTGGAGGAGCGCGAGCGTAAAACGGTCACGTCGTTCTTGCTGACCTTGTCACTGACCGCAGTGGACATCTGTCGCAGGGTTTGACTATCGTTTTGTCCGGTGGACAGGGTGACATACAGCCGGTTGAATGTATCCGGTTGGTGCAAATAGGAGAGTGTGCTGGTGGTCAGGTATGCAAAGGGTTGGGCAAGGAAGTCGCCCGCTCCTGTGCTTGGGTCTGAAACGATTCCAGCCACCTGCATTCTTTTGACGGAGCCGTTATCGAGTTCGAATTCGAGCGTATCGCCCACGATCACATTCAAGTCTGCCAGGGCTTTGCGTTCGAGCAGCACCTCGTCCTTCCCGGGCAGGCTGGTCCCGGTTATGGATTGCATCAGGTTGATTTGCATTTTGGCGAAATTATCAATCGCCACCATGTTAAGTGCCACCCACTGACTGCTGCCAGGCAGACGTGCCCGCATGGAAAAGACGTACCGTCCCTCAGCTTCTTTAACCCCATGCATGCCGTTGATCACGGTGATCAAGGAGTTATCGAAATGCGTGGTGCGCAGTTCGATGTTCATCGGGTTGTTGGCGGCGTAGCTGGCACTCATGTCGTGGGCGATGATCACGTAGGCACCCACAATGACCCCGATCGAAAACACGCCCACCGCGATCGAAAGGACAACCAGCGCAGTGCGCGAGAAACTTCCGATCAGATCGTGGAAAACTTTTCGCCAGCGCGGACGCATCATCGGATTCTGATTCCCTTAATTCCTGCCTCGGCGGTCGGCAGTGCGGTTCTCTTCCAGACGTATCTGCACGATCTTGCCGATCATTTGTTCCGTAAGTGGTGAATCTCGCAATAAATTTATAAATGGATCCCGGTGCAGTGCAGCCAGTTCCACCGGGCCATCATGCAGAGGCCCGGATACTTGCGATTGATTGACCACCCTGTATCAGTTCGATTTCACCGAAAAATTGACCTGGTCCGATGGAGGCAATGCAGGTGTCACTTCTACTATACCCTTCAATACCGGTCACTTCCTGCACGGGGCGGCGTATCCTTGATCCTGACCCGGGGTGCAGCACAACCTCCACCACGCCGCGCTCGATCATGAATAGATAATCAACGTGCTGGCCTGCTTGCAGGATAATGCTCCCTGCTTCGTGTTTAAAGCGTTCCAACTGGCGGGTGGCTCCCAGCATCTGGCGGTGGCTAAGCAAAGGCAGGCAGCGCGCCACTGTCTCATCCACAAGCTCGCCGTCGGTGATGATGATGGTTCGTGATGTTCGATCGGTCAGTGACGGGTCGTGGGTTACCATCGCGATCGTCTTTCCGCTCTCCACCAATTGGTCGAACAAGGTGATGATCGCATCCGCTGAACGCGAGTCCAGGTTTCCGGTTGGTTCGTCGGCCGCGATAACCGGCGGATCATTCGCCAGGGCACGCGCGATCGCTGCGCTCTGCTGCTGCCCGGTCGAGACTGCCGCTGGAAGTTTGTGAGCCTGTTTTTCCAATCCGACCATCTTCAATAATTCCATCGCCCGCTTTGGGCGTTCATCGAAATCGTACTTGCCCACGTAGTCCATCGGCAGCATCACGTTCTCCAACAGGGTTAGCATGGGCAGGAGTTGAAAGAATTGGAACACGATCCCCAGGTTCCGCCCGCGCCACAGAGCCCGCTTGCTTTCGTTCATGTGGTAGATGTTTTCGCCATTGATGACCACCTGCCCCCCGGTTGGATGATCGATGCCGGTAATCATGTTGAGCAGAGTCGATTTACCGCTGCCGGATTTACCCACTATGGCAACAAATTCACCCCGCTGCAAGGTTAGGTCGATCCCTTTGAGGACATGGAACTCCCCGGCGGCGTTCTTGAAGGTTTTCACAACCTTTTGCAACTGGATTGCGGGTTGCTCGGTTGGGGTGTGAAACGGATACTGTTTCATAGTGCCCCCCTTACCAGTCCCGGCAGAGAACTCCTTTCTGAGGACAAGGCATCGGGAATGATTTCTCCATCCTGGATGTTCAGGTGGCGCGAGAAGCGCGGTGCCAGGCTGTTGTCGTGTGTGACCATGATGATGGTTTTCCCATCTTTTATCAGTCGCTCGAACACTTCAAAGATATGATCGGCTGTCATCGAGTCCAGGCTTCCGGTCGGTTCGTCAGCCACAAGAATGGGAGGATCGTTTGCGAGGGCGCGAGCAATCGCCACACGTTGCTGCTGGCCTCCTGAAATATAGTTGGGAAGCTTATGAGCATGTTCTTCAAGTTCGACCATTCGTAAAAGTTCCAAAGCACGCGCACGGCTTTCAATACGGTTGTACATCCCGCACAAGTCCATCGGAAGTATGATATTCTCAACCAGGGTTAGCATCGGCAGGAGTTGGAAGGATTGGTAAACCACGCCTACGCTGCGCCCGCGCCACAGGGCCAGGTCATCCTCGCTCAGGGTGTGGATGGAAACCGTTTTGTTATCCCTGTGGATGATAACCTCACCGGAGGTGAGATGGTCCACACCGGTGATCATGTTCATCAGGGTCGATTTCCCCGCCCCGGATTTCCCGATCACACCCAAAAACTCTCCGGGAAATATTTCCGCGTTAATATCCCTCAGCGCGGGAAAATCACCCGCGGCAGTCTCATAGGTTTTGAATACCTGCCGAATTTGGATGAGTGGTTGGGGTTGATGCAACAGGGGGATTGCTTCTGGGTTGTTATTTTGCTTGCCGGGTAACACGTTTTTCTCTTCCGAAGGAACAGGGACAATATCAGGAAAGATTGTACTACATGTCACCAATGAAATTGCGTGGGTGAGATAAGGCTTTCGTGAGAAAAGCGAGGTCGTTTGAGCTTCTCCTGGTCAAATCAGCCAGTATAATAGGGCCACCCAAGGAGAACGAATGAACAAATTCCTGGAACGATTACAGTCTGGCAAAACCCTGGTTGCCGACGGAGCTACTGGTACCAACCTGCAAATGATGGGCCTCGAGCCCGGTAGCCTTCCCGAAGAATTGATCATCGACCGGCCTGGGCTGGTCCTGGAGTTGGAATCGGCCTTTGCGGCTGCTGGATCGGACATCCTGCTGACCTGCACCTTTGGTGGGACGCGCCTGCGTATGAAAGAATCGAAATTTGCCCAGCGCGCTGCCGAGATCAATACTCTAGCTGCAGAGCTGGCTCGCAAAGCCGCTTCCATCCGGGACGGTATTCTGGTTGCCGGGTCCATCGGACCCACCGGCTTGCTGATGAAGCCTTTCGGTCCCCTTACTCCTGAAGAAGCCACATCCGCATTCACCGAACAGGTCCAGGGTTTGGTTGCTGGAGGTGTGGATTTGCTGGTCGTTGAGACTTTCTTCGCCTTTGATGAAGCCGATGCCGCATTCAAAGCGGCGCGTGCCCTTACCGACCTTCCCATAGTTGTTTCTTTCAGTTATGACCGCGGCGTGCGCACTATGATGGGCGTCAAACCTGCTGATATGATCAAGCGTTATAAAGGGATGGGTGCGGCAATGGTAGGCGCAAACTGCGGTACATCACTGGAGAACATGGAAAAAATAACCCAGGAATATGCCGCTGCGGAACCTGGTTTCCCGCTGTGGATCAAGCCCAATGCCGGTCTGCCGCGCCTGGTGGATGGGAAGACCGTTTATGATGTTCTTCCCGTGCAGATGGGAGAATTTGCAAAAAGAGTGGCATCCTTGGGAGCGAGAGTGGTGGGGGGTTGCTGTGGAAACACACCTGAACACATCGCTGCGATCTCAAAAATTGTTCATTAAGCGTTCCATAAGTCTAGGACGGAAGTGGATTATTTTCAAGATATTTATCGCCGTGATAAATGGAGCACTCATATTGGTATTCCTTGGTGCATGTGGTTCTTCGCCCTCGCTCCCCCGATTGGATACAACCCCATTAACCATTGAAAACCCACCATCCCCGACTATAACATTCGCTTCTCCGAGCATTCCTTCTCCAACTGCTGAAAATACTCTCGTATCCACACCGACGCCGCTCCCCCCGGACTTCTGGCAAAGGCTTCCAGTCATCCCCCAGGAGATCAGCAGCCGTGTTCGCGAAATCTACCGTATCGGGCTGGGCTTGGGAAATAACCCGCATATATTTTCCCGCATTGGTGACTGCACCAGCGCCGCCCCCGATTTTATGGTGGGTTTTGACGGCAATTACAATTTAGGGGAATATGCTTTTCTCCAGCCAGCCATTGATTATTTCCATGGTTCTTTTGGGCGACCCAGCCTGGCTGCCAAGGCTGGATTAAATTCCGCGGGTTTGCTGACTACGCTCTGGACAGGTGACCAGTGTCTGAGCAAGGAAACTCTGCTCGACTGCCAGTACCGCCTTGATCATCCCAGTTTTGCCATCATTTCCATCGGCAGCAACGAATCCTATTACGTCCACCATACCCCGGGTTCATTCGAATCCAATATGCGGATCATTATTGAAGACACCATCGCGAAGGGAATAATCCCAATCCTGGGAACCAAAACTGATAATTTGGAAGGTGATAATTCCATCAATGCAACCATTGCCCGCCTCGCCTATGAATACGATCTGCCGCTCTGGAATTTCTGGCAGGCAGCCCAGCCCTTGCCAAACCATGGGCTGGCTGACCCAACGCACCTGAGAAGTGTCTCCTACCTTAATTTCACCGACTTCTCCATCCCCCATAGTTTGGAATACGGCATGCAGGTGCGGAATTTGACAGCGCTGCAAATGCTAAACTTTCTCCGGGAACAACTCGCCGGATCTTCCCCTGTCGATGGGGGGATGCCTCCCGTTTCCACCCCTTAATATCGTGCTGGATCCTCCGGCAGGTAAGAGAAAAACAGAACGCTGATGCGCTCCGCTTTATTAAATTCTTCAGCTCTATGAGGTCTTGGTAATATAGGCGTCCACCACACGCTCGAGGATATTGAGCGGCATGGCTCCATTCTTCAAGACCACGTCGTGGAAGCTTCGCAGGTCGAAATTGTCTCCCAGGGCTTTCCTCGCTTTGTCCCGTAATTCCACCATTTTGATCTCGCCGATTTTGTAGGCACAGGCCTGCCCAGGCATAACAATATACCGTTCGATTTCGCTGACGATGCTCTCATGGGCGCTGGCCGTATGGGCTTCCATGTACTCAATCGCCTTTTCACGTGTCCATTTCTTGTGGTGAATCCCCGTGTCAACCACAAGTCGCACAGCGCGGAACAGCTCCGAATCGAGGTAGCCCAGTTCTCCATAAGGATCATCTTTGTAAAAACCGATCTCCCGCGCCAGTTTCTCGGCATATAATGCCCAACCTTCAGTATAGGCAGTGAATGGCACCATGCGCCGGAAAAATGGCACGCTTTTTAATTCCTGTGCGATCGCAATCTGGAAGTGGTGACCTGGGATGCCCTCATGATATGACAGGGTCTTCATTCCAAATTTCTGGATCTCGTTCATATCGCGCAGGTTGGCGTAAAAAACGCCAGGGCGTGTCCCACTCAGGTCACCAGGCTGGTAGTACGCCCCCGCTGAACCCTTTTCTCGAAATTCCGGGACTCGTTCCACTTTCAGGGCGGCTTTTGGCCGGACTGCAAAGTACGGGTTCAGTCCGGCGTCCATTTCATTCAGGATGCGCTGGTATTCGGTCATTGCGGCTTGGCGCCCTGCCTCGGTATTCGGGTAGAGAAAGCGGCTCTCCTTCCCAAATTCTGCCAGTTTCTTGGGGGCGTTAATGACATCCTTGTACCCAAGGGAGGTTAGTACGGTAACCATCTCGCCCTCGATGCGGGACACTTCTTTTATACCAATCTCATGAACCTGCTCCGGCGTGTACTCGGTGGTGGTGTTGCTGCGCAGGCAGTGGGCATAGTATTTGTCACCTTCAGGGTGTTTCCAAACCCCATCGTCAGTTGTGGCCTTATGCTCCAGGCCGGTGAAATAAACGATGAATTTCTGGTAGGCAGGGTACACCGTCTGGGTGATGGCTGCCTCGGCTTCGGAGAGCAGTCTTTCCCGATTTTGCTCATTAATATTTACCATCTTGGATAGTTTTTCCTGGAAAACGGTGTAGAGTGGGTTCGCTTTGGCTGGTTGACCGGTGAATGCGGTCATCTCGTCGAGAACCCGCCGAATGACGAAGCGGGGTGGCAGGATACCCTTTTCTTCACGGATTATTAAGCCTTCCAGGACCTGGTCGAACTTTACCCCGAAGCGGGACAAACGTTTAACATAGTTGCGCCCTTCGAGTTGGCTGACCATGGGGTGCATTGTCATCATGAAATTGGGCAGTTCAGACTGGATGCCAAACATCTGGTTGAGCGGGTAGTCGTGGAACCGAAATTTCTCGGCGCGCGCCAGGTCATCCAGGAAATGGTCCATGATATCGGTGGAAAGCAGGGTGCCCGGAGATTGACGCTGGCGGGGATAACTTCGCAGAAGGGCCAGGTCGCGTTTCATCCATTTATACATTTTGGTTTCGTTATCAACCGAAGCATCCGAGAGTTTTGCATTGTGACCATGCAGTCCGAATTTCTCAAGGATGCCAAGCATGGTCAGCAGTTCAGGTCCTTTAAGTGCAAAATGGACGAATGTGCGCACATAAAGCAATTTGATGCTCCACGGTTTTCCCCAAACAAGGGCAATTACAAACCAGGCGAGTATTATGATGATGGCAATCAATACATAAACCATTGTCATGCGGAACCTCCTAATAAAAATCCAGATTGATTTTACACGGAAACCGCTATCAGCGGCAACCAGGGGGATTTATAATAAAAGGTAAAGAGGGAACTACTGTGATTAAAAAATGGACCACCTTGCTTGCCGTGTTCATTCTTTCCGCATGCGTTCCGGAGTTGACCACAGACCCGGCGGGGCAACGCCTTAATCCCGCAACTCCAGTGGATACACCGCCAGTCCCAATGATAGTGAACTGGCATCCCGCCCCAGGTAGCTCGCTCCAACTGCAATTCAGTGGAAACTTGGACCTTTCTGTGCAGGCGGATGTTTATGATCTTGATCTATTCGACACCACCCCGGACACAGTGGCGGAAATCCATGCCAGCGGCAACCGAGTGATCTGCTACATCTCGGTTGGTGCGTGGGAAGACTGGCGCCCCGACGCAGACCAATTCCCGGAGGATGTTATCGGTAAAGATTATCAAGGCTGGCCTGGCGAAAAATGGCTCGACATCCGCCAGATTGACAAACTCGCACCCCTGCTGCGTCTCCGACTTGACTTGTGTGCCGCAAAAGGTTTCGACGGTGTGGAGCCGGACAACGTGGAAATTTTCGAGAACGACAGCGGCTTCCCCATCACATACGCCGACCAGCTCGCCTTTGCTATTTGGCTGGCAAACGAGGCTCACGTCCGCGGACTTGCCGTTGGCCTTAAGAATGCCCCCAACATGGCTGCAGATGCCTTGCCATATTTCGACTTTTCAGTGGTGGAGGATTGCTTCGCCTACGGATGGTGCGCGGACCTGCGAGCCTTCATTGATGCAGGGAAGCCAGTCTTCGCCATCGAATACACCGATATGGGGGTTGACTTCAATGCTGCCTGCGCAGAGGCACAATCGCTGGGGCTGAGCATGCTCCTGAAACACCGTAATCTGAATGCTTATCGTGAGACTTGCCCGTGAATGTTATTTTCTATCAATAACGTGTGCCAACTGATTTTTGTGAGTGCCAGTCTATCGTTAAATAATTCCAATTCATGATCATTGTTGGTCACCCATAAATGGCTGAGTCAAAGCGCTAAGAAAAGAGAAATCGGGCAGGAAGTCCCTGCCCGGATTTTTCCCATATTAGGTACTGATGTCAGTCCATTCCCGTGCCCCAGCAATCAAACTTATCCCCCAGCGGTGTCTGCACCTGCACGGGGTAATCGTTGTCCAGGATTCCGTAGTTGTTCAATATTTCCTTCACATCTGCTTGTCCCATTGACTGGTCAGCCCACCAGCGCGAGAGCGTGAATCCGCGCCAATTCTTGTCATGGTTTTGGCTGCGCTCAGCGTACACGCGGCAGGCCAGGGAAGCACCAACTGCATTACGCGTCGCCGGGGTCAGAGTCCCATCCTGCAGCGCGTCCACTTGAGCGGGGACCGAGTCGGGGGAAAGCGAAGCCAGGTAGGCAACATCCAAACTTTCGCCAGCCGCAGCACGCGCCACGTTCTGCCGGACGATGAATCCATCTACATTCATCAGGGTCAGGGTGACGGCAAAACCGATGGAAGCCAGCAATGCAGACAAAGCAAAGAGGCGTTCCTTGCGCAGGATGTCGAGCACCAGCACCACCGCAAGCAGCACTCCCAGCCAGATCAAAAAGATATGGGTGTAAGCCCTCAGTCGGGAGAATCCGTAGGCAGCCTCATAGAGTACCAACCTCTGGAAAGCCGAGACCAGCATCACGCCCACCAGCGCAACCATCCCCACGCCCATGCCGGTGAATACCCAGCGCTGGGTTTCGTCCTTGCGTTTGGTTATGGCGCTCAAGCCCAGGAACAACAGCAGGCTGAAGAAAGCCACGGTGACGAGTTCGCCGAATCCCCGCCGGGCATACTCGGCGAAGGTATACCCCTGCACGCTGATGTTCGCCTGCCCGCCAAAGAAATACTGGAACTGGACGACTGCAAAAAGGGCGAACAAGACCACTACAGCACCCAGGATCACTGCCGCTTCGGTAAAACCCAGGAACGCAGGCACGAGCGGCTTATCCACGCCCAAAAGTTTTTCATCCCCGCTCTTGTATGCAGCGTGCAGGAATGTCCCCGCCAAAGCATAGGCTCCGATCAGAATATAGATGCAGCGGAAAATGTATTGGGGCAGGTTCTCCAGGCGGAACAATTTCACAAAATCCTGTACACGCTGGGCGAAGACCAGGTCAGCAGAAGAGAGTAGAACGGCGAAAAATACCAGGATGGGGATGGCAATGAGAACTCCGCGCGCAACGGCCCAAAAACGCTTCCACCCGGACCGTGAACCAGGAACGGGCTGTTCGGGCATTTCCCCTGCATGCTTCCTGTTTTCCGTAAAAAAGAGTATGGGCCTGGCAACCATGCTGGCAGCCAATTTAATGTAATTGATCGCGTAATCAGCCAGGCTGTACCAGGGCCAGCGCCCGCCCAGGAAGGTGGAAGCCAGCACCCCCATGATCCCCAGCGTAAAAGCGAAAGAAAGGAACATGCTGAGCGGTTCCAACCGGAGAAAAGTCATGGCTGCAAAGAACAGGATGGGAACGAGCAGCAGCAAGGCTTTCCAGGACGGACGGATGCCATTCAATCCCAGCACCAGGAACCCCCCAGCGAGACACAGGATGGTGTATATTGCGAAATTGATCCCGGCGGATTGCTTCCAGAAAAGGAAGTCGAACAACCACCCCAGTGCCAGGACTATGATCCAAAGAATTTTGGTGCGTTTCATACGAGCCTCCTCCACCGAATTTCCATTCAGGATATCCGGAGAGCGCTTCCCGGAGCTATCAAAAGGTATCACAAGTCATCCAGTTTTAGAAAAGCCGTTCAGTTTTTTTGGTCAATTTAGCATCCTCACCTGAGACTTCGGGCGAAAAATACCCGTAAATTATGTCGAAATCTCCGGGAATCACCGGGCAGGGGAGGAATTTATCAATTTTTAGGAGCCATTTCGACCAAATTGCGTGCCATTGACATACAAATTGATTTGTGCGATACTATTTGAAGCGCAGGGATAGTCTCCTGCCTTAATCCGCCATCCTTATAGAAGAGGAGGTGGTGCCCAAAATGGATAGTAGTTTGAAACGAAGCGCTGTGGCATCCCTCCTCGCTCTGCGATAAAGGTGCCACAGCGCGAACAGGAAGACCGCCGAAAGGCGGCCTTCCGCTTTAAGAACAACCATATCCAGGGGGACAGGCAATGCCTGGGAGTTGATTGCTGCGCCAATCCCCAAAAAAGCCCGGTCGAAATATCATTCATCTCCAAATGAAATACCCAGCCCGCGGGCAGTGATGACGCCATCACTGTTCAAATCGACCCGCTTGGGCACAGACAATGCCTCCTCCAGCGGGACGGGGAGAACCTGGGCGTTGTGCAGCGCCACCATATGCCCCAGGGCTCCATCGGCAACAGCCCGAACTGCCGCAGCGCCGTAACGGGTGGCAAGCCAGCGGTCGAAAGCTGTTGGAGAGCCACCTCGTTGAACATGTCCCAGGACAGTAACACGAGTTTCAAACCCATGCCCCTGTAAATATTCACCAACCTCCTGGCCGATGCCACCGAGGCGAGGCACGTAGATCTCGTTACCCGGCAGCCTGTAGACCAGCTCCCCGCCAACATGCCTGGCACCTTCTGAAACTGCCAGCAGGCTGAAATGCGCACCGCCTTCGGCGCGCTCGCGCACCTTCCTGACGATCGCGTCGAAATTGAAAGGGATCTCAGGGATCAGGATCACATCTGCCCCCCCGGAAACCCCGGAGTGGAGGGCAATGAAACCCGCCTCCCTGCCCATCAGTTCAAGCACCATGACGCGGTGGTGCGCCTCGGCTGTTGTATGGAGGCGGTCGAGGGCTTCGGTGGCGATCATCAGGGCGGTATCGAAACCAAAGGTCACCTCCGTGCCGCCGATGTCATTGTCAATGGTTTTTGGCACTCCCACCACAGGCACACCCTTGGCTCCCAATTCCATGGCAATCCGCAGCGTCCCGTCTCCGCCAATGACGATCAGGGCATCCAGCTTGAGTTTTTGGATGGCAGCCGTGACCTTGTCTGATACATCCACGACGATTTCCTTGCCGTTGCGGAGGACCTTGCGGGCAAACGGGTTACCGCGGTTGGCAGTGCCCAGGATGGTGCCGCCGCGCGGCAGGATCCCGCGCACCGCACCCAGGTCAAGCGGGGTAACGCCGCCAGCAGTGATGAAACCATCGTACCCATCCCGTATCCCGAGCACCTCGCAACCATAGATATTAATGGCTGTTTTGGTGACTGCCCGGATGACAGCATTCAGACCCGGGGCGTCGCCTCCTCCTGTCAGCACCGCAATCCGTTTCATAGCACCCTCCTTTTATTCAAAATAAGAATCATCAAGCGCAAGGGCGACCATACGGTCGCCCTTGCAAGAATTTTCAAGGCATGAAGTGAGTAAACCGCCAACTCCCAGCTGACTGTTTGAGGGTGGAGCTGACCCCAATCACCTCGAACCAGGTGGTGCCAGGTTTATATGAAAAGGGTGTGCCATCCGGATTGGTCAATGAGACCACATCCGTGCTGTTGCGCTGCCAATTGACCTGGTAAGCCTGCCCGTCGCGGAAGGCGTACCCGGCTCCGGAACCGTTGAGCTGGATATCATAAATACCCTTGCTGTAAAGTTCATGGGCGACATATAAGACGACCATGTTGTCAAAGGCAACTGGCTGGTCGGTGAGACGGTCGGTCAACTGAGCATATTGTTCATTTACATTGTTGTAATCCTCGGTGGTATCGGCAAAGCGCAGATACCTGCCGGTGGCAGGATCGTAATCCCAGCGGTTATAGATGACACCTGAATAGCGGACAAAGATCTGGGGGACCGGCGTGCCTCCGGCAGGGGGGGTCAGGTTGAAGGACATACCGTCCAGGTTTTGGCGGGCATTGTTGCCCAGCGAGGTGGCATAGGCGCTTAAGGTGGTGGTATTCGCAACCAGGAAATTGGCGCTATTCGGATCGTAGCGTGTCAACGGGGTGCTGGCGCCTTCGATGACCAACCGGTCTGCAAACTCGGAATTCAGGAAGCGGTCCATCTCAACCACGTAAGCGGAACCAAAAGCAAAGACCGCCTTGTAGCCGCGCACCAACTGGGCGTCGATGAAACGTCCCGAGCGGATCGGCCCGACGATGTCGGCGTTGTTCCCGAGGAAGATGGCAGCAAAGCGGGTGTTCCCTTCCTCGGTGTAATACTCAAAGACGATATCCGCCAGCGACAGCCCCCACTGCGGGCGGTTGTTGCGGGGGATGTTGGAAACCTTGATGAGCATGGGACGCCGGTCCAACAAGAGCCGGGTCGGCAACCGGAAGACCGGTGAGCGGGTTCACATCCGAGGGGAAGTTGGACGGACCGTATCCTTCGGGCGGGTAGGACGGCGTAGCCGTGGGCGAAGGGGTGGGAGTGTCAGACGGGAGCGGGGTAACGGTGGGGATGGAAACCGTCGCGGTGGATGTCACGGTCGGTTCGACCGTCACCGCAGGTCCGCACGCAGCCAACAGTACAGTAAAGCACAGGAACGCAAAAAATAGTTTCTTCATATAATGAAACCTCCTTACAAAAGACGCCGGCAACCCGCATTTGTTCCGCGATCACGGGAGGCCTGAAGCCTCGATAAAGCTCCGCGTAATGAAAATGGTGATCATTTTGTAGAAACCGCAGCCCCCCTGGACTGCGGTTTTCTTTTTACTGGTACCGGCGCCATCCTGGGAGAACTAGTATGAGGAATTGGAGTGAGATATCTCCAGGTCGTTCACCCGGACGAATTTTGGAACAATGATCGCGGTTGGGTTGCGGGCGCCGTAGCTCTGGGAGGTATTGTATGGGACTGTCTCACGCGACAGCCATTCAACCTTGTCGCCGAAGATGTCGAGCAGACTCTGGGTCAGGCGCACGTTGTAGGGGACGGTAACCGAACCATCCTGCTTAAGCAGCAGGGCGCCGAAGCGCGAACTGCCGGTGATGATGCCCTTGGAAGGATTCACGATATTCATGTAGTGCAGGAAGGGGATGTAGAGAATATCCTTCTTCCGCGGCTGGGCGACCAGGTCCTGCAGGGATTTGACATCCTGTTTTCCACCCGCAAACACCAGGCTTTTATGGGAAACGCTGTGACCGGTGGCTTTGGCGCCGAACTCATCGGCATCATCCTGGAACCAGGTGAAACCCTTGAAGACACCATTTTGGAAAATGGGGAAGGGCTTGCGGGCGATGCCGGTGAAATCGCTCTTGAACGGGTAGGTTTCCCGCCGGGTGGGGTCGTCGACCAGGGTGAACTTGTCCGAGAAGACCTTCTGCCCGACCTTGTCCTCCCCCAGGAACGAAAAACCGCGCTTCATCGAGCCGCCGCTGAAACCGATGTAGTTCATAAAATTGAGCATATCGGCCGTGGCGGCGGTGCCAAAAACGATGTCGTAGCTGCCCAGCGGAATCTGCTGGGGCGCGTCGGTCTGGTAATGTTCGACCAGGAAAGCCAGGTCCTGGCGCAGGGCAGCCGGATCGAGGTCCGATTTCTTTTGGGCGGATTGCTCGGCGGTCACTTCCCATTTCAGGGTGGAGTGCGACAGGACGGTGGTCACCTGCGCATCGGAGGTCTTGAAAATACTGGGTGTGCTCGGAGCGGGTATTGATCTGGGCAACCGTGTTCGAGCCGGAGGAAAAGATGCCCGAAAGCTTGACCGCCTCGGTTTCCAACCCGGCCGCGGCCTTGTTGAAATACTCCAGGCGTTCCTCGTTGCTGATCTGCGCCAGGGTGGCGTCGTACCCGCTTTCGTCGGCGAGGGATTCTGAAAATACAGGAACGGTGGGCTGGTAAGTGAGGGGCTGGGCATGCTGAACCATTTCGGCGGCGATGTCGATGCCCTGTTTCATTTCGTCGAGCTTGCCCAGGTCGGTGATGAGTTCGTAACTGGCGCGTTTCCTGTCGGAATAGGCGGTGAACTCCAGGCGGATCAGATGCTCGTTGGTATTCAGGGAAATGGACGAGTTGGCGAAGCGCATCAGGTAGCTGTCTTCTTCGTGGTAGAAAAGCGTCATATCATAGCCCTTGTCCAGGGCGTATTTGCGCAGATCCCTCAAGGTTTGTAAGATGCGGTCCTTCACGGCTATTCTCCTATTCTCACGTCATCGAAACGGCAAACCGGAACCCCGTGACCCAACTGCATGACCTGGTTCGGCTGTCCCTTCCCGCAGTTATCAACGTACTTCACCTGCCAGGTGGACTTATCGCCCACGGCGGAGAGGCTGTTCCAGAACTTGACGGTGGCACCCTTGTAGGTGGGGTTCCTGACCACCTTCGTGATCTTCCCGTCGTCCACCAGCCAGCCGATCTCGGTGCCGAAATGGAACTGTTCGCGGTTCGAACCGATCGACCAACTGCGCTCGCTGTCGAGGACGATGCCTTTTTCGGTGTTGCTGACAATGTCGTCCAGGGTGCCGTCGGTGCCGGGATCGATATTGATGTTGGTCATGCGTTCGATGGGCACCCGGTAGAAGGAGGTGGCCCGGTTGGCACCGCCGCTGCCCTTGAAGATCTGGCGCTTGGCGCGGGCGTTGGCTTCCTCCACCATCTGGCGCCCGGAGATGGCGCCCACCAGGAGACCCTTATCGATCAGGATGACATCCTGGGCGGGGACGCCGTCGTCGTCAAAGCCGAAACTGCCGGGGGAATTGGGCAGGGTGGCATCCGCGCGGGCGGTCAGCTTGGGGGAACCGTAGCGCAGCTTGCCGAAGTCGTCGAGGGTGACAAACGAACCGCCGGCGAAGGCCAGCTCGTAACCCAGGATGCGGTCAAGCTCGAGGGCGTGGCCGATGGTCTCATGAGTCTGCAAATACATGATGTTGGGTAAAAGGATGACCGAGCGGTCTTCCTTGGGGCATTCATCGGCTGCGCGGACCTGGTTCATCTCCCTGACGATCCGCTCCGCGTTCTCATTGAAGAGCGCCTTGTCGAAGGTCTCCCAGCCGCGGGTATTTCCGCGCCGGGTGGGGCGAAACGTTCGTTCGTAGGTGGCGCCCTGGTCATCCAGCCCGGAAACCTGCATGGTGGAAAAGGCTTCGGTGATGGACTTTTCGATCTGGCTGCCTTCCGAATCCACGAAAACGATCTGCTTGCGCACGAAGGTCATGTCGCAAACGCGCTGGAACACGCCGGGCTGGTCGAGCTTTTTGTCGATGTCCTGGAGAAAAGCGACCTTGTCGGCCAGGGGAACTTCGAACGGATTGACGGCGCAGGGACTTTCAAATTTGGCCTGGATGGCATCTTTTTCCGCCAGGCGGACGGGGAAGGTGACACGTTCAGCGGCGACGCGGGCGTTGTCGAAGGCCTTATCGTACAGGGCGGGCAAATCGCTCAAATCGGATGAAGCGGAAAACCCCCAGGCGCCCTTGTAGAGCACGCGGATCCCCACCCCGCTCTCGCGGGAGGAAGCGGTACTCTTAAGGTTGCCATTCCACATCATCAGGTAATTGGCTTCCTCGAAGGGATACCAACGGGTGTCCACGTAGGTGGCGCCCAGGTCCTTGATGCGTTCGATCTGCTGCTTGATCTTGTCGAGCATACAATCTCTCCTTTTTCTGATGTTCCGAAGAGCAGGTGTTTTGTGAGAGGTGCCTGTCTGGGGTTGTGACGTACAGTGCAATATTATACTTTCAAAATAAAAATTCCCTTAAGGCGGGGAGGAGTGGGAGAGGGGAGCCCGAACCTGGTTCCATTCAACCCGGGTGATATTTGACCGACAAAAGTTATTGACTAATATTTCCTTTGGGGTATAATCTCCGCCGCAAGGCCGACTAGCTCAATGGCAGAGCAGTTGCCTCTTAAGCAATTGGTTCGGGGTTCAAGTCCCCGGTCGGTCACCTAAATATGGCGGTATACCGCCTCCAAGCCCCCACATATGGGGGTTTTCCTGTAGGGTAGTTGTCTAATAAGAACATACGTTCTAAATACATTTGCAGTCAAACTGCAGTCAAACAATCGGGGGTCTGGTCCCGAGGAACGAGAAGAGCTTGTGCTTAGGCGGTGGTGAACCTTGTTGGTTCACCACCGCCCTTTTTCTTCTCATCCTTGAAAAGGACAGAACAATGACCATTATTACTATTGCCAACCAAAAAGGCGGCGTCGGGAAAACTACGTCCGCTGTTACTCTTGCCCACGGCCTTGCATTAGCCGGGCAGCATACCCTGCTGGTAGATCTCGACCCGCAGGGGCATGTGGCATTCGCCCTCGGCATGGACAAGGCTCCTGGTTTGTATCGGTTGGTTGTGGATGAAGAACCGATCACTAACGTCGCCATCTACTCGCGGGTCAATTTGGATATCGTCCCCGGCGACAAGAAAACCGAAAAGGCTAAGCGCACGATTGTCATTTCCAACTTCCCCGCCGAGATCATAAGTCGGGTGCTCAAGAATGTACCCTACGACGTGGTCATCCTGGATATGGCTCCTTCGCTGGACGTACTGCATGTCTCAGCGCTCATGGCCAGCGACTGGGTGCTCATCCCGACCAAACTGGACGCCATGGCAGTGGACGGAGTAAACGAAGTTCTGCGTTCAATGGGGGAAGTGGCAGAACGCGGCCACCGCATCGGGTATAGCATCCTGCCCACCTTCTTCGACCGCACCACGCGTGAGACGATTGTACAACTCAAAGCTCTGGTGGAAACCTTTAGAGGTCATGTCTGGCCGCCCATCCCGCAGGACACCAAAGCACGTGAAGCGCCCGCTTATGGCAAGAGTTTGTGGGAGTATTGCCCGCGTTCCCCAGTAATGATCGGTTATGAAGACGGTCACGAGAGTGGGTACATCAGCACTTTGCGTCGCATGGTGGAGGTGTTGTGTGGATAAGCGTCTTCAACGCCGGACAGTGGTCGATCCTGCTGTAGCTGACATGCTCTCAGATATGGAGCGCAAAAAGCGGATTGCCAGTCTGCCGAAGTCTCAACAGGAAAAAGCTCGCAAGGATGCTGCCCGGCACAAGGTCGGGCTGGACCTGCCGCCCCAACTCCATGAGGCGTTGCGTCAGATCGCAGAGCGCGAGCACATCTCCATCTCCGGCCTCGTAACTTATTATCTGTACCGGGGAGTCATGGATTACGAGACTGGCAACGTGGAACTCTCCCCTTACAAAAGGATCTCCCGCTGCGCCCGGTTCGAGTACGTTCTCGACTTCACCAAACTGGAGAAGTCGTGAGCATACGCTACCGTTCTACGGAAGCCTATAGGCTACTGCCGGTAAATTCCTTACGCTACCCTATAACGGTAGCCTATACGGTAGCCCACCCATCGCCAGGAAGCCCTACAAGGCGTTTTCAACTGGATATGGGGATACAGGTAGATTGACATGAACTCTCAGTCCTGAACAAGCCTGGCAATCGGCGCTCGGTCAGCTCCAGATGGAGATGCCTAAAGCATCCTTCGACACCTGGGTGCGGGACACGCGCCTCGTCTCCTACGATGATGGTTTGTTCACCATCGGCGTTCGTAACGAGTATGCGCGAGATTGGCTGGAAAGCCGCCTGAGCAGCACCGCCACACGCCTGCTGATGGGAATCATGAACCGGACTGTGGATGTCTCGTTTGTAGTCGATTCACTTTTCACTGCCGATGATGATCGTGAAGGTGATAATGACGAAGGTGAGACCGAACCGGAGACAGCCGAAGTCCAGGTTGTTCACCGCCTGCGTTATGACGAAGTGGTTTTGCCGGAAAGGATAGTGGCCTTGCCCGGTTACTTCAGCCGCCTCATTCCAGAGATCGGAGCACGCAATGCCTGGTTATACATTGGCTGGAGGGCAGGCTGTCTGGGATGGCCACCGTCAGGACAGTGGCTCCAAGACCCGTCGTGTTCCAGTTCGCGAAATCATTCGTTTCTCGGGCTTGAGCCGACGGACTTTCTTTCGGGCGGTAGAGGAACCTTCCACCTGGCAAGCCCTCTCCGGCCTTGTGGAACGATGCAAAGAGGAACCCCGCTGGATACGAGGAAAGGACCGGCGCGCTCACCGCCTGCCTAACAATTACACCGTCCACATGACCCTACCTCTTTCAAGCGACGGATGCGGCTTCTGTTCAAGATTGGTTGAAAGCCTGCTTGAACGAGGGGATGCCTCTACTGGATGCACTTGCAAAGGCAGTGCAAATCCAGGACCTGGTCGGGGAACTTCTGCCACCAGTCGGAATCCCATCGGAAGACTCGTCTCCTGAAATTCCGCGAACGGTCATGGAGATTGCCGGTCAGCTTGCGGGTTTGGAGGGTAAATTGTCGCCTGACTTGCAGGAAGCTTCCGAAGCCCTGCACCGGAAAATCATCTCTGCTTTCGGAACCATCCTCCTGACCCACTACTTCCTCGAGACCGTTATTCCGAATGCAAAGCTGACCCCTCCGCAGGCCTGGCTGGTTGCCTTGTTGCGGGACCGCTGCTATATCAATCATGACACCGGCGAAGTGCGCGACGAAGTGCTCGTTCGTGGCGGGTATGAAGAACTTGCTGACTGGTTGGGACTGAACCGACCCAAGACTGTGTGGGAATGGATCCGCGATGACAAAGGCCCTGTCAGCGCTTTTCTGGCCGTCCTTCCCAGCAGCGAAAGGGATGATGCGAACTCCCTGCGCCTGCGTGTGCGCCTGGAGGAACCGATCTTCGATGGCGCGAGTGACACCATTAGGTTGGCGCAGGTGGCACCAATGGACGGCGCGGATGACACCATTAAGCATGGCGCGAATGACACTCATAGAATGGCGGAAATGGCACCATTGGATGGCGCGGTTGGCACTCTCAAATGGCGCGAATGGCACAGTTTAAAGCACTTAAACACCGACTCAAACACCCAAGAGAGAATCACTCCCACCACCCAAGACACCCCGGCGGCGGCGCCTTCTTCCTGGGTTTTGCGAAAGATACTCGTTCAAGCCCGTGTCCACCCGAAGGTCACGAAAGACCTGCTGGCGAAAAACGCCTCGGTACAGGCCTTCGTATCCTGGCTGCTGTATGCCTGCAGCCCGGCCGGGGAAGGGATCAAGAATCCCCTGGCCTACGCACTGGCATCGTTGCGTGAGGATATGAGCCGAGGCCCAGGTGGCGCATTCGACCAACTCGCCGCACTGCCTCCGGTGGAGTTGATCCGCCTGGTGCAGTGGTCGGTCAAGACGGGCGTCCCGGAAGTACGACTTCACTGCGAACTCTTCCGGGAACGAGACCTGGGACAAGACGATGGGAGTCTCGGAGCGCCATGGAATCCTACTGGCGATCCTCCTCGGCGAGGAGGATGCATCCCCAACCTGGGAACGTAAGATAACACAAGAGTTTATGGACGGAGAGGAAGTCAGACATGAGACGGAAATCACGCGCACCCATAACACTTGAAAAGGAGCCCTTAAAGTATGAACTGCATTTTTTTGGTCGGTAACCTGACCGGCGACATCTATTACGACCGCCTGCGCATCAAGCAGGTCGAGCGCCCGTTCCTCAGGCTCATCCTGATGTCCAGCCGCCCTCGTTTTGTCGGCGGGATGCGGGTGGTTCTTTGGGATGAAAAGGCGGAATTGTTCTTTCCCTATTTGCAACGCGGCTCGGAGATCGCCGCGGTCGGTCACCTGCAGACCCGCGAGTACAAAGAAAAACTTGTGCATGAAATCGACGCCACGAACCTCATCCTGCTGCGCAACGTGAATTGGGAGTTCGGAGAACAGGAACGCCTGCGCCGCAACCTTCCCAAACCATCGGCGACAGCCAACAACGTTTTCGTGGCGGGAACGATCGGCGAGGACATTTACTACGACTGGTTCAAGCGTGCCAACGGGGAAGGTAGTTATGCCTTCCTTGCGGCTCGTCCTCACCAATGAACAGTACCTGGAAGGCTTGCGCGTGGTCGTTCGGGGAACCCTGGCTGAACTGGCCTTCCCCTTCCTCCAGGCCGGGTCCAAGATTGCCGTGGACGGGCACCTCCAGACCCGTGACCGGGAGACCGGTAAAAAGGTTGTCGAAGTGACGGCCGAGCACATTGCATTCCTGGAGAATATCAATTGGGCTGCGGGAGAAGCCGCTCAGAAATCCCGCGTCGATACAAACCAAAATCGAGGTGGAATGATGGGATACGAAGTTGAACTTCCACAAGGGTTGGTCCGCTGGTTGCGCAAGGCGTTGAACATCCTCCTGGCACATCGGTATCATCGGGGGCCTGGTCGTTTTAGGACGGTCGGTTTCCCCGATGGGGGAGGAAGGGAGGCCGATCTTCCTCTCGCCACGCCTGGCGCAGGTCACGGCTTACCAACGGGACGCCAGGCGCTGGGCAGGGGACTTGCGTGAAACACAAACCGGCCTGGGCGAAGTGCTGTCCAATCCATCCACCGACCTTCTGGTGCTGGATGCACGAGCGAACATGTTGTATGGCCGCCTGGTCAGCCTTCAGGCAGAAGTGGACAGCACCAGCGTGCCTCCGACTCTGGAGGCCCTCCATGCAGCAATCGGAGAAGCGGTGAGCGCTTCCCTGGATACCGCGTTACGTGTGGCTGCCTGGATCAGCGGACCGACTCGGGGAATCTGACCTCTGCCGAAGATGCTCTGATTACATCTCGGGACTCCCTCGACCGCTATTTTCAGAATCCGTGGGTGCAGGGCGCACCGTGAACCTGGACCCCATTCGCATCCGCGAACTGGAAGCCAGCCTGGAAGCACACCGCCTGTTGCTGACCAATGTATCAGCGCGGGCCGACGAAGCGCGCCAACAGCTCATGAGGATCGGCCGGGAGTTGTGCGGGGA
>CAWGWL010000035.1:0-233151 GCA_963826215.1 uncultured Chloroflexia bacterium
CGTATAAGTGCATTCATCAGCGATGAATTTGCGGCGTTCTTCGCGATCGGCAGCCGGATGTTGGAGATAGAAATTGACATGTTCACGTACCTGCTCCTGGCTGGCTGCCACCCGCCCTGCCCCGGACAAGCGGAAACGCTGGTGGGTGGGCCAGTCACCGATGGCGGTCAGCGGGAGGGAATAAACGTCCTTCATATTCCAGCCGCCAGGCGTATCGATCGTCACGCTGACGATCGGCCGGTCATGGATGGCTGTCTCCACCACCATGGTGGAATAGACGGTCAGGAATACATCCGACCAGGCCATCATGGAGGCTTTTTCGTCCATGTCCTCGCCCGAGTAGTGACCCAGCCCGCCGCCCAGCGAGACCGGTTCCACCAGGTGGACATTCGGCATACCTTTAATGTATTCGCGCACCCGGTTGGCTTCGCCTTCAAAACGCGTGCCGGGTCGAAAATGGTTCGGATGCAGGCGGATGAGCAACTGGCAGGGCTTGACCAATTGATCCTGATTGACCAGTTCCGCAATTGCAGCGATGTTGGGAAAATTGGGATGCAGGGTCTCGAAACTGCAGGCGTAAGAAAGCAACTGGCGGTCGGGTCCAGACCATGCTGCGGAAGTATTCCTCGCGTGGGAGCTGCCACTCTCGACGAAAGTAACCGTCGTAGGCAGGGACACCGCCAATGAAAACTTTCTTCGGATCCCAGTCGGAACCCAGGACATATTCTTCCTTCTGGATCTCAGACCAGCAGGTGATGTATTCCACCGGGGCACCCTTCAGGCCGTAGGAGGAGGGGTTATCCCAGCCGACGGTAACAGCTGCCGTGCGGATGCCACGCCGGGCGGCAGCCCGCAGGATATAGCGGTCCGTGCGCCAGCCGGGTGTGCGCGAAACGACCAGGTCAGGCTTGTATTTCTCGAACAGGTCATCGTAAAAATGCGGGGTATAGCGGTTTTGATATTGGACGACCAACCGTCGTAAAATGCTCGAGCGGCGCATCAACCAGATGATTGCCCTCAGAAGAGGCAGGGCAAACCGTCCCGCGACCGGTGAAAGCCCCTGCCAGGAGGTGGTAATTGCCATCCAGGGCGGTGACGTTAATTCGGTTGGAACCACCCACCCAGCGCAGCATTTGCAGGCAGCGCTGGATGAACGGGTCCACGGTTTGGAAATAAGTCTCACATTCCTTCAAGCGGATGCCTTCGAAGAAAAGACCGGGTTGCGCGGTAGCGGGCTTCGATCGCTGGAAGCGACTCATCATCGGTGAACAGGACGACTTCCACACCGGCTTTCAGGAGCGTGGGGATCACATCTGACTGGAGAAAATAGATCAGGGCAAGCCCGTGATCGGCGATGATGAAAATTCGTTTGGTCATTTTTCCTGGGCGAAGAACTCAAAGAGCAGGTTGTATAGGCGTAGAAGCGTTTTCTTGATAAAGGGAAACCTGGCCGCCCAGCTGAGCATTTGCCACGCTCGTTTTTTTGATGGGCTGGCACCCGGGTGCGATGAGACAGGTGGCACGACTGGGGTCTGGGGAGAGATTGCGCCCAAATTCATGCGATGAATTTCCTCCAGGGTGGTCTCATCTAACTGGTTACCCATGTGATATACCAGGGCTTCCATGGATGTAAGCTGCAACAGGCCAAGCTGGTCGATGTGTTCATTTACACTCTTGGTTTCCTGGCGAAATAAAGCGTGAGAGGACGGCAGCGGCACAATCCGTCGGGCAACTTCACGGGGCATGACGAATTGCATGTGGGATTGACCTATCACCGTGCGGACACCGCTCTTGACCTCCTCCACCACCAGAACAGGTTCCAGCTTTTTTTCTTCGATTTTCCCCGGATCCAACCCCACCCCGCGCCCATATTCCTCTACAACGATAGGGGCAAGCAGGCTGGTGGATAAACGGAAGGAGGGATTATTTTCCAATCCATGATGGGCCTGCTCTTTGCCCTTCAGGATATCAAAGAGACATGGCTGGACAGAGACAAGCCCGGCTGATGGAAACGCATGCAGTATTTCCAGGGATGTTTCCAACCAACCTGGTCGAAAAAGGACATCACCATCCGAAAAGCAAATTAGATCATTGGGTAAAGCAGAAAGGATCCAATTTAATGCTCCTGTTTTCCCCAAATTGCTTTTTGCCAGGAACAGAAAATGAATCGATCCCCGTTTGTGCAACTGCTGCAATTCATCCTGAACTTCAGGGCAACTGCCATTATCAAAGACAAACAAATCAAAATCCTGTGTGCTTTGATAAATACTGGCGATCTGCACCTTGAGAATCTCTAAGGCCTGGCTAAAATACCCGTCCTGTGATGGAATCCAGGAAAGGAGCGCAATCCCCACCCGCTTGGGCTGGTAAGCCGGAAGACCCATTTTGGCAGGATTTTGGCCTTTTCTCATGATTTCGCCCCACCTGAAATCGTTAATTCAAGCAATTTTAATGCCCGGCAGAATCGTTCTATTCCGGGCCGGATAACCTCAACGGCATAATTCTGCCAGTATGGATATTTTTCATTCGAACGAAAAGGCAGGGCAAGGAAGGAGCCTAAGATTTTAAAGGAATAAATGACCAGGCTCTTGATTTGTGAGAGGATTTGCCTTGAAACCGGCCTGACATCCCTGGAGACCCATTCCTCAAAATTCAGACGCGCTTTTATCTGCCCGTATCGAACTCCGCTGGAAAAGAACCAACTCACCCGCATCCGATCTGTATGAGCACAATGTTCGATCATCAAGCTCGGGTCATACCAGGTGGTATATCCAGCTTGCCGGGCACGCAGGTTAAGTTCCGTTTCATCGCCAAATACTTTTTTTGTACCTACGTAGCCATAAGCTGTTGAAAACCCGCCCAGGTCCAGTATGACACGCTTGCGCCAGGCCATATTTGCACCGGTAACCGCTTTATTTCCAACCAGCCAGCAGGCCTTTTCTCCCTGGGAACTGACCAGGTACCTATCGCGAAACCATTTTGGTTTGGCGACCATATAGTATGGTTGAGTTGGTCCTCCTAAAATATCAGCGTTCGTATCGGAAAATAGTCGCTGGACTGTTTCCACCCAATCCGGATAAGGCAAGCTGTCGTCATCCAGAAACCCGATCAATTCTGCCCGCGACACGTCCACACCCCGGTTACGAGCAGAGCTCACACCCACTGTGGGGTGGCTGATGTAGCGTAAATCCAATGCAGAATAAGCGTGCTCGTCACACAACTTTATTACCTCATTTACCCTTTCCTCAGGGGCATTGTCCACCACAATGATCTCATATTCTTCCTTGCCGGCATTCTGGGAACGCAATGAATCCAACAAACGAGTCAGGCAATCCAGTCTTTTAAAGGTGGGAATGATAATTGAAATCTCAGGCAGCTTGGTATGGTTCATTTTTCAGCGCGACCTTGTTCAATCCTTTGAAAAATCTACCCTGGGTTACCATTTTCAAATCTCTTCCTTCCATGGTTCATAGGTACACCTTTGTCCTGCACAGTACGATTAATCCTTGCCCGGGGTAGTAAAACTTCAGGCAGTTAAGCCAGGACTTGACGATAAAATCTGTCAAAGCTCTCCTTTTGAGCCGCTACCTGGAATTTATCCATTATCCTTTGCCTGCCAGCATCACCCATTCGGACCCTAAGACTTGGGTCAGCGGCCAATATTGCCAATTTCCCCCCCATGATCCTCCAGTCACGCCGGGGAACAACATACCCAGTCTCATCGTTAGAGACGTTCTCTGGAAGTCCATCCGCATCAGTGCAAACCACTGGCAAGGTCATCGCTTGAGCTTCCAGTACCGCATTACTAAATCCTTCCGAGATGGAGGCGAGGAGAAATACGTCCGCCCATTCCAACTGCGTTTTTACCTCTGCCTGAGTCATGGGACCGAGCATCTTCACAGTATTCTCCAATTCCAAATCACGGATTGTAAATCCTATTGCATCCGCGTAATTACCGCTTCCAATGATTCGGTATTCAAAATATATTCCCTGATCCAGCAGACATCTAACAGCTTGCAAAGCATATTCATAACCTTTTTTCCATACCAAACGGCCAACGCTCAAGATGCGGTATGGACGTGATTGTGTACCAACTGATTCCGAGAGTTTTTTTGTTTCCGGGACGAAGAATGAAGGATCGATCGCCGGGGATATTATGGAATGGGGCATGTCAGTTGGGCAACCTCGCTGTTGAGACCGCTTCCAAAGAGCTTCTCCCAAAAGGTGCAAAGCGTCAGCCTGTTTCCAAACCTGGCTGTAATAATCGGGTTTATCTAATCCAGTAATACCGATATCAGCACCTCGAAAACTAACCGTGATCCGGCAATCCAGCCAATCCTTTAGATACATGCGCCCAACGGCGAGCGAACCAAATTCAAAATGGATAAGAGTGGGGTGCAGGATGATCATCTCGGCATCCATAAAGAACAGGTGGAGGGTGTAAATCCCGAATTGTTTCCAACCGCGCATGAGATATTGCAGGCTGCTTTTTGGAGAAAGTACCAGACAGCGTAGGAAAGAAAAAGGGATAAGCAACGCTTCCACGAATTTGGATCGTGCCGCCCAGGAGACGTGAACACGTTGGCGCAAGTCATTTTGTTTGATCAATTTTGGATAAAGTTGCCACTCTTTGGCTGAACTGCGGCCACATACAATATGGACATCCCATTCCTTTTCCAAGAGTCCAAGAAACTTTTGGACGATAAAAGTCTCGGACCGCTGCGGAAAAGCCTTTGCATAGAGGACAAGCCGAGGCGGATGCCCAATATTGTTATGATTGTTATGATTCTCATGCATAGATGTCTCGTTTGATTTGGTCATCGAATATCGCTCCAAGACGATTGGGAGGTGGATTCCAAGGGTAGAATTATGAATATCATTGCATGATCCATGCACATTTGGGAGGGAATTGGACTAGCATCCTCCGCCTTACCATTCGGGTTTCAATATTTAGCGTTTCACCACCATCTGTCAGGGTTCTGGTTATCGTGCATTCAGACGATGAACGGGTGGACTGGTTGCTATTATTTTGGTTTGGCGTATCTCCTTAACGTTTATGTAACATCAGCGCGACTAGCCTGCAAGGATTTTGAGGTTGAATCCAACATTTTCCTATTGCCAGACCGTCACTCACTCTCCCATTCACAAATTCTGCAAAGTGATGGAAACTACAATTTAAATTGTTCATATACTAAATATTTATAGCATCCATATCCCAAAAAAACTCAAGCAATCATTACTTGCCTTTGGAAAGTAAATAAGCACCATTTTCAAGTTTCAAGAATTCATAGGTTAACTCCTGAAATTCCTCCTTCCAAAGCTCGACCATTTCTTTTTCGCTTTTCCGATTTCCATCGTCTCCGATGATTATCACTTTATCTCCGAAACTATCATAGAGAAGAGGTAGGGCAGGATATCTGGCCAGTTTTTGAACGGTATTTGGCGGGCCATCAACAACTAGAAGATCGATTGGTTTATCTAGGAACAATTGGCTAGTATCATACCAGAGCCATTTTTTCCCTTTTATCTCGTAAACTTTCAAAGGAGCATACACAACCGTCGCTACATCTTCCAAACCGTGGAAGGAGATTAGCTTCTTACTAATGGCAGCAAATTTTGCATCATGCTCAAGCGAAATCACTTTTCCATTTCCAATTTGCTTTAAGCAATAAGATAGGATCACTGTGGAAACACCACTCCCAACTTCTACAATAATTTCCGGCTTATCTCGAAATACTAGTTCTGTAAGCTTTTTTAAAAAATCAGGGGGGGCGGCCCAATTTCCGGAATCAGGTAATGGTAGATGTGGCCTTATTGTGAAAAACAAGGATAATAATGGTTCAATTCGTTGGGAAAACCTTTTCTTGATTCTGTCAGCTTCAATCACCAACCGCCGATAGATTTCAAATATTACTAGCAGGATGAAAACGCTTGACGTAATTACTATCACCATTAAAGATTTCTCACCTAGCCATGCTTGGGATCCAATCCCAACAATTAACAAGAGGATAAAAAAACCAAGGATTATCAAAATATCTGTTTTGTTTATACGCATGAACGTTCTCCAACTTGCAATGTCATTATCACAATTATTGTTATATATTAGTGAATCCTGTTTTCAACTCTTGTCAGAAATATAACCTTACCCTTAAAATACCGCAAACTAATTATCCTGTGAAATCCACACCCTTTTCGAAAAAATCCTTTCAATAACATAGCGGTAAAACATCCCCGCTTGCCGCTTGATAACCACCCCCCGTTCGGGAACCAAGCGGAACGGAAGCGATTCCTCGGTTTTTGGTCGAGCCAGCAAAGTAATGTAGAGGGAGAGCCAGTCCGAACGCGGTCTTCCATGTGTTTCCAGGTAAACAATATCAAAACCCGCTTTTTCAAGCGTCTGGTAAAGTGTATGCGGGCTGTAAGCGATCAAATGTGCCATTTCGAATGAGTCGTGAGCATATAGGTTGGGGACTTCCACAAGAAGCCATCCAGTGGGTACGATCAGACTCTCCTGCAGGTGTTGTAAATAACCTATGGGATCTGCCAGGTGCTCGAGTACATGCGACATGCTGATCATGTCAAAGCTTTTTTCACCCGCACTTTCCAATTCATCCAGCGAAGGATAAACGATCATCCCAAGACCTTGGGCATATGTGCGATAGGCGTCACCCGGTTCTATTCCCACGGGCTTGGAACCATATTGGTCTTTGAAAAGCTGCAGCACCTGGCCAGCAGAGCAGCCAATATCAAGGCATCGGTCCATGGATGCAATTCTGGGCTGGACAATGCCCAAAAGGGACTGTGCGCGGGCCTTCTGCACTTCAAGGTCACGGGCAACCGGACCTTCCGTGCCCTGGTAAGTGCGCCGGTATTCGGCCTGGTAATAAACCGCCATCTCTGCCTCGGTCATGCGCGGGGATTGGAAAACAAGGCCACAGTCGCAGCAAAGACGGTTCTCAACCGGATTACCGCGAAAATTCCGATTATCAAAAGGAATGTTTCGACTTCCAGAGCATAGGGGACAATGTGTGACAGTATTCCGGCATGTTACCTGCTCGTGAACTTTTCCGAATGAATGATTTCCAACCTGAAGCGGGACAAAGTGCGATAGCGTGGGAGGATGGGTGCCTTTATCACGCGAACGCACCTAACAAAACAGGGAGGAAGTAACTTTTCAATCCCATTCATTGGATTATCCCGTGTTAGCCAACTGATGAAATATTCCTGCAAACCTCTTTCCGACTACTTCCCAGTTCAAATCACGCTCATAGCGCTGGCGCGTTCTTCGACATAAGGCATAATATTCTTCAGGGTCCTGAATTAATCGGGTGATCACCTGGACATAGGCGTCTGAAGGGCTCCCCTTGGGTAATACAAAACCCGATTCCCCGTCTGCCACCGTCGTTGCCAGCCCCCCGGTATCATTCGTGATCGTTGGAGTTCCAAATGCGGCTGCCTCAGCGGCAACTATTCCGGCTGGTTCAAAAAGTGCCGGATGGATGAGCAAGTTCGCTTTCCGGTATAAGTCGAGATACTGGTTCCAATTGACCCGGATCGTTTTTTTTGAATGGTCCAACAAATTTCACGAATTGATCCTCCTTGCCCTGGGTGCCGCAAACGGTTAATTCAGCAGGGATCCCTGCTGAATTGAGTTTGTGGACGAGTTTCTATGGCAATATCCACCCCTTTGCGCCGATAATCTCGGCCAACCAGCAATAGACGAAGCGGACCCTGAAGATTCTTACTCTCCATATCTATTTTGTTTTGGAACATGTTGTGGTGGTAAGGTAGATGGAAGGGCAAACACTTCTGTTGATTCCCGGGGAACTTGTAAATGTCGGTCAGAATTTTCCTGTGCCATTCGCTGTTGGTGAGAATTTTTTTACACCAACGCAATAGCCCGCTTTTCCTGCCACATTGACACCATTAACGCAGGCCAGCCATAGAGAGGCCAGAATTTTTCCAACCCGTAGAATGTGGTGTCCACGGTATAAACAACCGGGGCAACACCTTTGTAAAAGACAAGCGCGGGATGTAGCTTGTAAAAACAACATCCGGCTTCCATTCCCGAACAGCTTGATTGGTTGCTTGAGAAACTTTCCAGGAGGTGGACAGCTTATATTTTAAATAGCGCTTCCCGCTCCGTTGATAGATTCGGGCAACCAATTGTTCCAACCGCGCAGGCGGAATAATTGAAGGGACCATATATATTTAACCTCAAAACCACGATCGCAAATGGAATGATAACGAAAATAATCCATCCCATTGCCAACGTCCATGTCCATCGGATCGTGGAATGCCACGTAAAGGACTTTCATCGAGGTAATTTCCTCCAATTGCCTTCAGGGTTAAATGACTTAGATTGCTACGATTCAAATAATACAGGAGCATATTTATTCAACGTTGTGCAAAGTAAAGTTTAAAGATCTGGTTATTTACCCAGAGCAAGACACGCTTGATAACGGAATTCCAAAGGATGTGCTGCAAGAGCGTTCTGACGCTGCACTTTATTCTGCTGTACCGGATTTGTCACACGGTTACCCATATGCCAGACGAGCGGCTCTATCTGTTGTCAGGCGGAGAAGTCCCATCTTGTTTAATTGCTGCATCCAGGGCGCGCTCGCCGCGCATCGGCTGGTCGGATGGTAGGGGCATGATCTTCTTGAGCACCTTTGCCCGCGCCATAAACTGAAAATGGGCGGCGCCAATAAATGCCCGTTGACCTCCATAATTGAGCCGGTACATTATCGCTGAAGCAAAGTCGGATTTTTTTTCCTTTTTTAACCCCAGGCTTTGAACATGTTCCAGGTATGTTTCCCAAGGAAGAAATTTACCTTCTTCGAAAACCCCGGAGGATTGTTTTTTCGACCATTCAAAAGTGGCAGTTGAAAATTCCACCGGGGTTCGAAGCGGACGGGCCGTCACCATCCCGACATCTGGGAATGAATTAAATAACCGCCAGTGAAGCTGACAGCCACCCCGGGCGGAAACCAATATCCCCATCCGAAAAAACAATGTATTCCCCCTGCGCCGCACCGAACATATAGTTCCAGGCTCCGATCTTGCCTATGTTCGTTTCAGATAGCACCAAGATACTGGATCTTTCCCTGGTCGCTGGCTTCCTTCAGGTAAGCGCGCACTTCAGCGCAGGAGTGGTTATCGAAGATCATCACATCATAGGGATGGGCTGTTTCCCGCGTGGCATCCAGGCTTTCCACCACCACCTTGAGCACTTCCAAACTCTGTTCGTAATACCCGCTCAGGAATGGGATGCAATTGACCACAGCTACCGTGATCGGGGCAGGCTGGGCAACCTTCTCTACTGACCGGGCGGGATTCTGACCAACTCTCATGTTTGCCTCCTCGGTTTTACTCCCAACGGGCGCTGCATCTGTTGGAGTCGCAGGGATATTTCCCAGCTCCAGCCTTTTCCGTTATCGTTAACAAAAAATCTCTCCAGGCGTCGCAGGAAACGCACCATTCTGATCTCAGGCCTGCGGACATGTCCCCGCGCGAGTTCGCGGTTCGTATCCAGGATATTGAATACACATCTCCGCCCCCCGGCTTTTGCCAGGTTGGATTTTGCGACCTCTGAACCGTATGGGGGCCGGTTACCCGGCAGGTGACTGTAATCATGTTTCTGATGGACCGCCAGCACATCCCGGGTGGCATCTATTGCCAGGCCAAAGGTGGTGCGGGCGTGGTACACCATCCAATTATCCCAGGCTGGACGTCCAATGGTGAAATTTGGCACCTCGGTGTAAAGGTTGCGCGGAAATACAAAGTAGTCGATCCCCCACGGTGAATAGAATATCCCTCGCCGGGCAACATCCAGGCGCAAGCGTGATTCCCAATCGCCGGCAAAATCCACCGGTTCGTTCAATTCCAGGTCCCAGCGTTGGCCCACCAACAAAAAATCATGCGCCTGTTCCGAAACCTGCCTGGCTGCCCTGGAGAGGTCTGACATCAGGATCATATCGGCATTGGCGTAGCACAATAATGGGCTCTTACTGTGGATATGGCCGATCTCCATCACCGATTTCACGGTCGGGATGCCCTTCTCATCACGATCCACGTTCGGTACGTTCAGAACGCCAAATTCCCTGGCAGCTTCAGGAATGCCCGGCTCGTCCCCGATCAGGATGATTTCAACATCCTTCAGCCGGGTCCATGCCTGGACAGCGTTGCGCTGAATGATGTTGATATGCGGGTTGGTGAACGGCTTGGGAGCCGTAAAAATGGTCAGGAATGACATGATATCCATTAGCTCCAGCGGAGATAAGCCTCCGCTGGACAGTTCGCCTAGTTGGGGATCGGCAGGCCGAGTTTCTGCGAGACCTGTCCTTCGATCCATTTGTAGGTCTTTTCCATTCCCTGCTCCAGCGTGAATTTTGGTTCCCATTTAAGAACTGCGCGCAGGCGGGTATTGTCCGAGTTGCGTCCGCGCACTCCCTGGGGGCCTTCGATATGCTTGATGGTGATCTTGATCCCGGCGATCTCAGCAACCATTTGAGCCAGCTCGTTGATGGTCACCATGCGGTCCGATCCAAGATTAAGGGGAAGGACATGATCAGAGCGCATCAGGCGGTAGATCCCTTCCAGGGTGTCGTCAATGTAGCAGAAGGAACGGGTCTGCTCGCCATCCCCCCACATCTCGATCTCGTGGTTGCCGGTCAGCTTGGCAATGGCCACCTTGCGGGACAGGGCAGCCGGTGCCTTTTCGCGCCCGCCTTCCCAGGTCCCTTGCGGACCAAAAATGTTGTGGAAGCGCACGATGCGGGTCTCCAGACCGTAATCCTCCCGATAGTGAGTGCACAGGCGTTCCATCACCAGTTTCTCCCAGCCATAGGCATCCTGGGGCATGGCAGGGTAGGCATCTTCTTCCTTCAACGGAACGACGTTGGTTTCCGTTTGCTTGTATTCAGGGTAGACACAGGCAGATGAAGTGTAGAAGTAACGCTTCACCCCGTTAACACGCGCCGCATCCAGGGTGTGGGTATTGATCAACGAGTTGTTATGCAGGATTTCCGAGTGATGAGCCGAGATGAAGCCCATCCCGCCCATATCGGCAGCCAGACCGTAGACCTCGTCAATGCCGCGGGTTGCCTGCAGGCAGTTATCCCAACGGCGCAGGTCGAGAACTTCGAATTCATCCGCATCCGATTTCGCTGAATTCAGGGACCTTTATATCCACGCCGCGCACCCAGTAGCCCTTGGCACGCAGGAAAGAAACAAGGTGGTGTCCAATGAAGCCACCGGCACCTGTAACCAGAACTCGAGTTTGTGACATAAATGATTCTCCTTTATTTGTCTATAACCATCCGGGGATTCCCACATGGTTAATTATCTGAACATTCAATCGGTTGAGGCGCCAGCTAATTCCTCGAAGGTGGCCTGATATTTCATGCGACCTTCCGCGCTGAGCACATAAGACAGCGGCCGCTTTTCCAGGCTGGACCAGATTTTCTCCAGGTGCCACGGGAAAGGTCGCGGGTATTCCTTGAAGTAAAAATAGGCGTAATTCCTGGCAAGCTGCATTTGCTTCGATGTCAGGCGAATGGCTGGAAGGTCCTTGAGAGCTCGATTCAGTACTTGGAAATATTCATCCCAGGTATCAGCATCCAGGGTGAAGCCTTTTGCGCGGTATTGGGACGCTCCGCTCACCAGCACCGGGATGCCGCGCACCGCCATCTCAAGCCCGGCAGTAGTGGTGTATACGAGCGCCAGGTCGGCGATATCCATCAGATCATAGGTGTTGACTTTTTCCGCCGGCCCGATCAAATGGATATGGGAAGGCAGTTCTGGCAGGACTGTAGTGAATGATCTCCGCCACCGAGGGTCCCACCGTCCAGGTCTCAGCCGGATGGATACGGATCACCAACTGGACCTCGTTCCGGTTCGCGAAAAACGGGACAACCCGCTCGACCCATTCTGCCATCGACTGGCTGAAGATGGTACGGCCCAGGGTGGCTGAATCTCCCAGGACATTGGTCGGGCAGAAAGACGATCGGGCGGTCATCCAATCCCAGCTCCGAACGGATTTTCTCACCTCCCTGCTGGGAAGACTTTTGCCAGAGATGGGCGAATTGAGCTCCAGCCTTCAGGCCCTGCCGTTCAGCCAGGAAAGAATCCAGCCAGGCATTTTGGTCTTCCTCCAAAATACGTTCCCGGCACTTTTCCCATGCCTCATCCGTGAAATGGAACATCACCAGGCGGTCCCGGTCGATCCAGATTTGCTGGTCAAGTTCGCCGAATTCGTAGGTGACCGCCGTGATCCCCAACGCGCGGGCAGCTTCATAAACCGCACCATATTCCTGGATCATCCCATTTGGGACGATCACCACATCGGGTCTGGTTTTTTGAAAGTACGCGTAAGCCTTGCGGGCAGCATCCAGGTTGCGTTGGTGCCGTAACTGGTAGATTGGTTCGGTCCCGGTGACCTCTTCGCGCTGAAGGGTGTACTGGGTATCGTAAACCGTCACTTGCTCCACTGCTTTCAGCAAGGTCTGCGGTACTTCTCCCGCTGGTTGCATATCCTGGAATGAGACGATCTTTAGCAGCGGAGTTGCACCCTGTAAAATGTGATGGGCGTATAGTTCGTGGCGTCGAAGGTCGAAACGGCTGATCGGCTTGGCATAGTCGCCAAATGGCAGGTAGCCGAGGGTGACTTCATGGCCCAGGCCGCGCAAGGCCAGCCCGGTCACTGTGACATGGTTTATCCATGAATGCATGGACGCAAAAATGAATATCTTTTTACCAGCCGGTGCAGAGTGGGCAAAGGGGCTCACTTGGGCAACCATTTCCGGCAGGCGGGCTGCAAGAGCTTCCAGGTTGAACCGGCTGTGCAATCTTGTGGTCGCGGTGGCGCAACAGCCAGTATGCCTCAACGGAAAACGGCATTTCGCCCAGCAACTCCTTTATCAAAGCTTTTGGCTTCATTGTGTCTCGATCTTCCATTCCAGGCGCGGACGCAGTACGCCGGGGCGTGGTTCAGCCCATTGCTTCCCGGGCGCTCCGGAAGTATCTACATTAAAGGTAAGTGCCTGCTCGTCCATGAAGTATCGACGGACACGATAGGAACTGGCGTTAACTCCCAGGGTGTAACGCCCGCCGTTCAGGAAATCTGGCGGGATAATACAACTGCTGACGTAATGCCCGGCAGGGCGTGACCCATGTTTTTCAAAACGCTTCTGGTCATCTGTGTCAAAGGAGGTCAGCACGTACTCCCCGCGCGCTGTGCTGATATAGATCCCGATGCGCAGACCGGTCAAGGGGGCAGCCAGTGCATATTCCATTTCAATTTGAAATGCTTCGGTCGAGCGGACCGAATCCACGATCTTCCTGGTCTTGTCCAAAAGACGCAAGGCGATCGGCCGGAAGGGGGCTGCGTCGGCGGGAATTTCACCTGCATCCCAGGTCCGCTCACCCGCTTCGGCATTCCCCCCCGATAAGTAATAATCGACCGCTTCCGCAGAGGGAGCACGCAGCGCCAAATGACCCTTTTCCAAAACGATCGACTCCTGGGTCAGGCGCAGGATCGATGACATGTTATGACTGACAAAAAGCACGGTGCGACCCTCGTCCCGGGCCACATCACCCATTTTTCCCAGGCTTTTCTTCTGGAACTCGGCATCTCCGACGGCCAGCACTTCATCCACCACCAGTATTTCAGGTTCAAGATGGGCCGCGACGGCAAATGCCAGGCGAACATACATGCCCGAGGAGTATCGTTTGACGGGTGTGTCGATGAACTGTTCCACTTCAGAGAAATCCAATATTTCGTCAAATTTGCGGTCGACTTCGACCTTTTTCATGCCCAGGATGGCGCCATTCAGATATATATTCTCCCGCCCGGTCAATTCCGGGTGAAACCCGGTACCAACCTCCAAGCAAGCTGGCTATGCGACCTTTTACTTTTATCTGGCCTGCGGTGGGAGCAGTAACGCGTGAAAGGATCTTTAGCAGGGTACTTTTACCGGCGCCATTACGTCCAATAATGCCAAGCACTGTCCCTTTATCCACCGAGAAGCTTACGTCGCGGAGTGCCCAGAGGGTTTCTCCATCGAGCTCTTCCTCCCCGATCTTCATCAGGGGGTTGGGTTTGCCGCGCGCTTTAGCCCACCATGCCTTAAGATCATTGGTAAGCGTGCCGCTTCCGATCTGACCCAGGTGGTATGCTTTGGAAATGTTTTCCGCAACGATGACTGGATCGCTCATACAGTATCCATGAAGGTTGTTTCGACCCGATTGAAAGTGACGACACCGATGATGATCACCACCAGCATGACTCCGAAGCTATATGCCAGTTGACCCAGGTCCACCGTCCCAGCCCCAAGGAAAGCGTATCGAAAAGCTTCCACTACGGATGACATGGGGTTGAATTGGAGCAGCACCTGGTATTTATGCGATATGGAGGATATCGGGTAGATGACCGGGGTCACGTACATCAAAAGTTGTGCCCCGAATTGCACCAAAAAACGAAGATCGCGGTACTTGGTGGTAAGCGATGAAACAATGATGCCGAAACCAAGCCCCAGCCCCGCCATCATCAATAAAAGCACAGGCGTCAGCAGCATCCACCAATTGGGATGGAATTGTGTACCCTGCAGGGCAAAATAGGCCATGAAAGCCAGGAAAAAGCCAAATTGGATGGCGAAAGCGATCAAATTGGAAATGAGGATCGAAATTGGCACGGCCAGACGCGGGAAATAGACCTTGCCAAACAGGTTGGCATTGCTTACAAACGTTTCGGAGGTCTTGGTAAGGCAGCTGGCGAAATAGGTCCAGATGACCGTGCCGGACATATAGAACAGGAATTGCGGCAATCCATCTGTGGGGAGTTTGGCAATATTGCCAAATATGACGGTAAAGGTGATGGTCGTTAATAACGGCTGGATGAGGTACCAGAGCGGTCCCAGGATGGTCTGCTTGTAAACGGAAACAAAATCACGACGGACGAACAAAAGGATCAAATCACGGGCATGCCAGAGTTCACGCAAACGCAAATCGAATAAATTGCGCTTCGGGCTGATGATCATGTCCCATTTAACTGGTCCCTTGGGAAATCCGTCAGATTTTTCCATTGATTTCCTGAACACCTTGATCCAGATTCTCCTGAATGATCATTTAAATTCCTTCCAGCCGCACCTTCAGGCCGGATACCACCAACAATGGCGCGTTTCCATCGGACACGACGGCAACACCCTGTTCCAGGCAGGTCAGACGGCAAATATCAGCTACATCCCCCTCACCCACCAGGCCCACCCGGTCAAAGCCAGCCGCCCGCACCCGCTCGATATGTTCTTTAACGTGCTGGCGGGTATTCCGGTAAAGCAGGAATTGCTGCTCTATATAGTCCACTGTCAGGCGGGCACGCAGGGCAATCCCTTCGGGAGTGATAATATAGACCAGTTTTTTGCGATTGGCCCGTTTTATTTTGACATAGCCCTTCTCGATCAGGCGTTTGAGATGCCAGTTGACGGTCCCAACTGCCACATCCAATTGGGTGGCGATGGAGGCCTGGGTCACATCCGGATCGCGTTCGATGGTTTCGAGCAGGGCCAGCTCACGGGTCGAATTCCTCAGGGTTTGTCATCGTTTTTCCTGTTAAAGGTTCCCCTTTTGCACACGTTTAAGGTCGGCTTCGACCATCATGCTCACCAAATCAGTAAAGACCACCTTCGGAGCCCAACCCAGTTCCCGGCGCGCTTTCGAGGGATCAGCCCTGAGCCGGTCAACCTCGGAAGGACGCATAAAACGCTGGTCCTGCACCACGAAATCCTGGTAGTTTAATCCTACGTGGTTGAAAGCCGCCTCGCAGAATTCCCGCACAGAATGGGGCTCGCCAGTCCCGATCACGTAATCCTGCGGGGTGTTTTGCTGGAGCATTTTCCACATCACTTCTACATATTCTCCGGCGAATCCCCAATCCCTTTGTGAATCCAGGTTGCCCAGGCGAAGTTCCTTGTCCAATCCAGCCTTTATCCTCGCTGCACCATTTGATATCTTGCGGGTGACAAACTCAAGTCCGCGCCGAGGGCTCTCATGATTGAAAAGGATGCCGGAAACGGCGAACATGTTATAAGATTCGCGATAATTGACCGTGATCCAATGCCCGTATACTTTAGCCACCCCGTAGGGGCTGCGCGGGATAAAAAGGGGTTGCCTCGTTCTGGGGAGACTCGACAACTTTCCCAAACATTTCGCTGCTGGATGCCTGGTAGAAGCGGCATTTGGGATTTACCTGGCGGATGGCTTCCAACAACCGTGTGACCCCCAGGGCGGTCACCTCTCCGGTCAGCACTGCCTGGGTCCAGGATGCTGCCACAAATGATTGGGCTGCCAGGTTATACACTTCATCCGGACGGTATTGCTCCAGTGCCGCGTTTAATGAGCTCTGGTCGTGCAGGTCACCTTGAACAATGCTGATGTCATTTTGGATGTGCTGGATACGCTCGAAGGTTACAGTGCTGGAGCGGCGTACCATTCCGACCACATTGTAGCCTTTTGAGAGCAGGAATTCCGCCAGGTACGAGCCAGCCTGGCCTGTCACGCCGGTTATGAGGGCAGTAGGCATAATTGCTCCTTTCCATAATTCAGTCACTGAATTATAAACGAGAATGAATATACGTCAAGTGCGCGATAAATGGAGGATTTCACTGGATTAGCATTGCATCCACTTGATCCAGGCCAATGAATTGCTGAATTCAGCAAGAATTTATTTTGCTTTAATGAGATATGTGAGTGAGGAGCTCATCCATGGGAAATGCCCGGTCGGTGCCTGGCCCGCCATCGGTCCCAAAGCCAGCCTCCAATTAGAATGACAGCGCTGATCACCGCGATTGTCTCAAAAATAATAAAGATGTGAAAGACCCTCAATCCATAATAGCGGCTGATATACCAATACCCAAACAGCACCAGGAATACCCCCTCCACTGCCAGGATGCGCCCCAACCAGCGATCCCGGGTGGCACGCTGCCAGGTGAGAGCCTGGGCAGCCATAGCAGCCTGGAAGAGCAGCAGGATGACGCGATAACGAGGGTTATCCCACTGGTCCCCGCCGGCGCGCGCAGATGAAAGAATGATCCAGGCCCAGGCAACCAGCCACATCCACAGCCAGGCAAAGCGCTCTCGTTTATCGGAAGTCTTCCAAATGGATCGCAGACTGTACACCAGGAATGGGAGCAGCGTGTACCAGCCCAACCCGCGCAGAATCCCGAGCATGCGCATCGGCCAAACAGCCGGATCGGCAATTGCTGCCGGCAATACCGGCTGGGTAATGCCATAGGCTGTGATAAAAGGCAAATGCAGCGAGTGCTGGTAAATATCCAAAGATCGTCTGGAGCCAACCGGAGTTTTGTTCCGTCACCTGGGCACCGTAATTTGCTGAATAGCGGATCCAGTCGATCAGGTTGGCCAACGGTCCCCCTGGCACTTGTAGGGTACTCCCAACCACCACCCCCAGAAACAAGGCTGCGAGCACCACAAGGACCGCCGCTCCTGCGACTACCCACCCACTGATACGGCGTTCTTTTTCCCGCAGCCAGGCCCAGCCTCCCAGGCCCACCAACGCAGCGACCACAACACCTGGTGAGAAAAGCGCCATTCCAATCAGGCTGCCCGCGATCCACAGCCAGGCATAACGATGACGGTTCGCAAGCCAGTCCACCACCCCCCAGAAGGACATGGCAATAAACAGGATCAGGAACGCTTCCCGGACGGGCGAAGCTCCGACCAGCAGGGATTCCGGATACACCGCCATAATCCATCCCACCAGCATCGCTATACTTTCCCCCCAGCTCTGTCGAGCAGCTTTCCAGGCTAGCGCAACGCCAATGGTCCCTGCCAGGGCAGAAAAAAGAATCAATAGCCAGGGGCGGTGTGCGTCAGGGCTTAGGGACCGGTAGACCAGGCTGTGAAAGAACAGGAGTCCGCCGTACTGATCGTCAGCACCATACGACCGGTCAAAAGCCCTCCATAATGGCTCATCTGAAGATGCCAGTTCCCAGGCTTGGGCATCATATGTGGATGCATCTCTAACAGCAAAACCCGCCTTATAGACCGGGGTATCGTTTCCATACACCGGAAGGGTGAGGGAGAAAAAGATACCCAGTCCGAGGCGCAGGGAAAAAGCCAGGAACAACATCAGCAGCAAAGATCGCGCCAGCACCTGCAGAGCGCCAGAAGCCTGCAAGAGCCAGCAAGCCAAGTGCTAAAATAAATGCATATGCAAGCCAGCCAATCCACCAGATTCCAGGACCAGGCAGCGAAAGAGCAGGCCCAGGCAGAGACTGGCAGGCAGAATCCAACGCAAATCACGCAATATGGGTTTTCAAGTCGGTTCCTGTTTAGGAGCGCATAACTCCACCATATTACCACGAGCAGCACCAGTGTCTGGGTAGGGATCGAGTAACGTGGGTTATCCCCGAATTCCACAAATGCCTGCAGGATGGATGCGAACCAGGTCGTGGCAACCAGCAATCCTATAAAAGCCTGCATTTGAAAAACGCGTCGCGCTTTCCCCCAAGCAAGGGAAACTGTGCCGACAATGAAAGCCAGGTTTGCGATGAACAACACCCCCCGGATGAAGAAAATAATAGCCCGCCTGGCAGCTTCTGTGAATGGAGTTGGTGAGGCCAGCGCCCAATGAACCGGCACCTTCCAAAATGCTGCCCAGCCTTCCCCCACAGTCAGCAGGTATTGCCCAGGGTGCTGAAGGAAGAGCCTGAAGGAAATTTTGGCAAGCAGACTGGATAGAGGGGTGAAATCCAACCCGGAAACATCCACCAGGTCAGGGATGGCGTCCCAAATGGCATTGCCCGGATTACCGGTCAAAGCCACCTGGGCATCACGGTACCGAATAAAAGTATCACGGATCCCGGCATACTCATCCGGCACATCTTCAAAGAATATCCCTGAGTGGTTCATCAGGTGATATCCGGTCATGGTGTCCATGCTCCAAATTCCGAAGCGCTGGTGGACTAAATTTACCCATACGCCGATGATCGCCAGCCCTGCCAGGATTAGTGGCAATGCTGCTGCTATTCGCACTCGTAAGCGCGCCCGCCAAAAAAGGAGCACGACCAGGGCGCAAACGATCGGGAGAAAAACGAACAACGTACGCACCAGGGCGGCAGCCCCGGCAACTGCACCGACTGCCAGCCCCATAAACGCAACCTGCCAAACGGGGCGGGTTGTCTCCGAATTAAGCAGCCAGATCATCCCGGTCAGGCAAAGGACGATCAAAAATATCGTCAGTGTTTCCGTCAGGATGTCGCCTTCCACCAGCAATTGCTGCGGGTTCAGGGTATATGCAAATGCTGCCAGGGCGGCAAACCAGCCCAGTCGGGTTAGGCGCCAGCCGATATAAAATAATAGCAGGGTGATCAATACCCCGAGCACCAATTGGGCTGCATACGCGCGCTCATCCGGACCGATAAGTGCCAAAAAGATGGGGTAGCCGGGTGTGCGCGTGCCATCAAGATGCACCCAACCGTCCACAATCGCTTCAGCCACACGCCGGTACCCGGTGGTATCGTTATATAAGACCGGGCGATAGAATATATACAGCAAAACCCGCTCAATCGTTGAAATTGCCAATACGATTGCTAACCATGCGCTCGGTTTGATTACCAAAATTGTTTTGCGAATCTTTGAGAACATGAACCCAACAAATCCTTTTGATGCCAGGGGATTTCCTGTGCAGTGCAAAGTCCAAAATGATTACATCCCACCAGAACAACCGACTAATTTTGAATAATATACCAGGGGGATTCGCGAAATGGATGGGTTTTTCCGCCCGGCAATCAGCAAATTGTATTCCAAAATCAGGGTCATAGTGTTCCAACCCTCAAGAACAGCTATTATACTCACTCTGCGATTATCCTTTGGAATCACGGTCAGTATTAAACGTGTATCGAACGGTCCCGTTTGCGGGTATGACCGCTCGCCAAAACTGTAGAGATGCACATGGCTTTGCAGAACAGGACCCCGGCATTCGCGATAATCACCCAGGAAGTGCAGGATTTCCATTTTGGTGCGAGTGGGGATCACCCCGATCATGGATTTCGAACGAATATCCGTAAATAGGTGTCCGGAGAGCAATTCAGGGCATTCCGGGGTGCTGCTATTTCACTTAAACGACCGCTGCTGACGAAATGCGTCCACTCCTGGGTTTTATGTTCCTGGAACATAAACACATTTGCCTGGGTATGCCAAAGAAGAGCCAATTCACTATCCCAAAAACCAAACTTTGCCAACCTATTTGAATTTCCTGACTCGACAAAGTTCCAATCCCCATCAAATTGCTGCGGGAAGATCCGGATACCGGGCACGTACAAAAGGACCGCGGCAGCGTTTTCGCCATCCCAATAAACCAGGCTTTGTAGAGGGATAACTCCTGCCAAATATTTTCCGTTCTGCTCATAAGATTGAATAACATTCCCCGAACAGTTCCATTCCTGGAATTCCCCTCCCAGGATTATCGTTGATGAAAGTAAGGTACCCACCAATAGAAAAATAATTATAGCAACCGATGCAAACGAAAAAGATATTTTTATTTTCCGTCGCAGGAATGACCAAATTCCCAGGCTGACCAGTAGCACGATCAAACCCATTATGCCAATCGCGATCGCGGGAATTAGCATGCGCGAAGTTTCATACCCTATTCCGAACTTGTTCAATGCAAAGTCCCACAACGGTACATTCCCCGGCAATATCTTCCCGGTGGTAAGGAAGGTTAGTACGCGCGGGATTTTAAGATTTTGCCATACCATCCCCAAGAACCTCATTTCCACCAAGACCAATGCCTAAGGAGATGGCAAATATGAATAGCGTCAAAATTCCCTGTCGAACTATCGACAAAGGACGGGATAGAGAATTTGATACGCTCACAAAACAGAGGATGCCGAGCAGATCAAAAAAAGCCAGGTACGGGTTGAATGTAAACGCGTTGAAATTGTTGAGACTCGTGTTTCCCAACCCAGCCCACAAATGAAATCCAAGCAAGGCAAGGAATAAAATCATCAAGAAAATGGAATCACCGCTTCGGTTCCGATCCTTCCAAAACTTGCCAGCCGGCCAGAGCAGCAAAGCTGCAAGTCCCCCGGTTAGCGCTGCGAAGTGATATCGAAATCCTTCCAAAACACTTTGGAATTTAGAGGATATCCCTGCGTTGTCTGTCTGCGCCACTGCTATCGGGGACAGCCTCCATGGATCCAGAAAAGGCGTCAGGCTCTCAGGTAGCCATGGAGCCCACAATTTAAACACATCCGGCCAATATACCGCCTGGACAATTATCAAGGGAACCAGGCTCATTGCTGTTGCAAGCAATCCACCCTTCCATCCGTGTTGCCAAACGAGGTAAGCCGGAAGGATGATCATTACAGGCGCCATATTTTGACGTGCCATTACCATGATACCCGCACACAAGCTGCCGGCGACGATTTGCCAACGCGTGCGCTCTTTCCCCAAGGTAAAAAACAGCATCCACATCAGTAAACATGCCACCAGGCTTTGTGACATGGCAGCGCTAAAATAGCGAATGGAGACGCTGTTTAATGCCACCACCCAGATGACCCCGGCGCCCCACCAGCGTCCCCCGATCCTGCGGGCTACCAGTGCCAGCCCCAATAACGCCAGGGCACCGAGAAAAATGGAAAAATAACGGCCCGTTCTTAATCCCGGGCCGAACACCTGTTGAACCCAGCCGTAAACAAGGTAAGAAAGCGGCGCTTTCTGGGTCCAAAATCCGTAATCCTGGAACGGTTTATATATCCCCTGGGCAAATAAGTACCCCTTGTAAAGATACAATCCTTCGTCAACAATGGATCTTTGGGTAAAAGCATAATTTATCGCCCGAACCAGGTAAACCACCAAACCTGCCAGCGCCACAAAAAGAGGACTTCCTCGGATTAACAGTGATTCCCCATTAATATTTTTCAACCAGGTTTTTGGCAACATCCATCCCATAGGCTTGTTTTCGCTCAAAACAGGTTATTACCTAAAGTAAAAAAACATGTCGAATAGAGATCAGACGATAAATTCATCCAGGGATCGCTTGGCACGTTCGGTCCATGTATATCGTTGCACTACCTGGCGGGCGCGTTGACCGAGAGCCTGCCGAAGTTTTTCATTGCCAAGCAGCCCCGCAAGCGCAGATTCCCAGGATCCAAGGTCGTCCGGCGGGCAAAAGATAGAAGTCGACTCATCCAGTACTTCATGCAAGACCGGCAAGTCGCTGGAAAGGATTGGTCGCCCGGTTGCCATATATTCGAACATCTTCATTGGACTGCAAATATCGGCGGTGTTCCCCCCACTCGAAGTTGCCACCGTATGCTGGTAGGGCATAAGCAACACATCCGCGCAGGATTGATACAAAGGGATTTGTTCGTTCGGTACGAACCCGGTGAAGGTAAGATTGGTTAACCCCTGCCTGGCAGCCCGGGCTGTCCACTCATCCACGTCAGCGGGTCGCCCTCCCACCCATACGAAACTGATTTGTGGGAATTTTCCCGCCAAGGCAAGGAACAAGTCTGCACCGCGGCCGTCATAAAGATGTCCGCTGCAAAGCGCAGTTGTAGCTGCTGGCAAGCCAAGTTTATGGCGTGCCTCCCCGGGATCCGGCAATGAGATATATCGTTCCAGGTCAACTCCGTCAGGTGAAGTGACCGTTTGTTTGGGTGGCAATCGTAGGACTCGCCGCAGTGCATCGGTGATTGGCAGCAGGCGTTTACGCCCTGGTAGAATGATAAAAAGACGCAGCCAAAGCGGTCCAAAACTTCCAGACGGACAGTCGTGCAGCTCCAGCAAGACAGGCAAGCCTGCCAGCAGGCCCAGTGTTGCTGACTGGATGGGCCATGCATACAACACGTCCGCCTCAAGTGCCCGGGCACGCTGGACGGCGCTCCACGGGAATGTGTGGCGGTTTCGGACTGGCATCCATTCGATAATAAAAGGTGTATGCAGGCCGTAATGTTTCAGTAAATCAATCTGTATCAGGTTCCCTGGCTTCGGGCCTGGCACCAGTAGAATAATTTCATGCCCCAATTGGGTGAATGCCTGGCAGACCTTCATCACCTGTATGCTGTTGGCGGTGTCGGATGGAACCCGCGCTGAAGAAATGCACACGATGCGCATGGTTCAAAAGGACCCTTCATCGCGTTTTGCGTCCGTGTCGAGCAATCCCAACCTCATCGCTGAAAGTTGTTCAGCAAGAAGTCCGATGAAGAAAAACAGCAGTCCGGTAACGATCCCAAGCATGGCTCCCACGCTCACTCCCCGCCCGCGTAGCAGGATTGGTATGCCCCAGATAAGACCGAATCCAATGCAAAGGAAAGCCAGCGACCAGAATATCCTGATCGGATTGAACAGCATGGCAAGGTTGATGATTTCCATGACCGTCTGGAAGGCCGTGAAAGTATTGATCGTACTTTTTCCGGTGACTCGCTTTTTAATGGTAATGGGGTATTCCAAAACCAGGTGACGCTTCTTGATAAAAATCAAGGTGATCACATCACTGAAAGCCATCGAGTCCGGACAGATGGACAAATATCTCTGGGCAAGTTTCGTCCGGAACAGCTTAAATCCGGAGTTCAGATCTGAAACATGGACTGGCATAAGCAAGGCAGCAAATTTTCGGATTATCCATTTACCGATATTACGATACAAACCGAAGCTTCCCTGCCGGCCCCGGTTCCCCACTGCCAGGTCTACATCCTTCTCAAGCGTAAAGCGAAGGATTTCATCCACATCGTTCAGATCATGCTGACCATCAGCGTCGATCGTCACAATGTAGGGCGTATCGGCGCTCAGGATCCCTGTTTTGAGGGCACCGCCATACCCGCGGTTGACCTTATGATGAACGATCTTAATTTCCGGGTCAATCCGCGAAATTATTCAAAATCGAGGGTGTTCCGTCATTTGACCCGTCATTAACCAGGATCAATTTCCATTTACGGGCGCGGCAGTAAGGAACTAATTCATTCAGCACACTGGTTAAAGAGTCCGCTTCATTAAAAATGGGGACTACAACGGAAAGCACTGCTGATCCGGGTCGAAAATTTGGTTTCTGGTTTTGTTCCATATACACTCACCCTCATTAGACCATAACGCCAATTCCATTTAATGTAGTTTATACAGAGTATACGAGACATTATGCATCAAAATCGTCACGGGCGTGTTGGCATTGTTTCCCGGAGTGGCCTGGAAATCGATTACCAGGTAATCAGCCTTCAAGTCCTCTGCCAGGGATACTAACCCATCCAGCCGTGCTTGCGGATCAGCGATAGACCGCAAGGCTTCCCACTGTTTGGTGGTTTCCAGCCAGGCTGGGAGTGCAGCTCGGTCGGCATATCCCAAAATACCGCTGTCACGTTCGGTATAGACCATGGGGTGTAGAGCTGAGTAACGCACACTAAGGGTCTGTGATGTATAGGCAGGGTCTTCATTAAAAAACAAGACCCCTTCCCCGGGTTGAGTCTGATTACGCAATGTTGCAATCAAATCATCTATCGGTCGGGGAGAGGAGCAGATCAGGCGTGCTTTCGAGACGCAGGTCACAACTCTCAGCATGGCACTCAAATCAGGACGATTTGTTGCCCCCCAAAAACCAAATAAAATGATCCCCAATGCGAAAACTGCGCTGCGAGCCCGAGGATTAACCAGGCGAGGAGCTAACTCGGCCAAAGGCCACAACCAGAATAACAATAAAAGCGGCACAAAATAGCGCAGGCAGCGCACCAACTCGGTCTCTATTGGCAGGATGTGAAGCCATTGTTCGACCATCCGCTCAACGGTGGGAATCAAAATGCTAATGATAAATATTCCAGCTGCCCACAACAACACCACCTTTACCGCAATACGATCGTCTTTTTTTATCAACCAGGTAACAACAAAACCCACCAGGGATACCGGGAGAAGCAGGCTTGTGGTGCTGTTCCATAGGAAAGTACCCAAGGCTGCGGGAGCGTTGAGTAAATTCGCCGGCGAATAAGTTTGCAGGACGGTCATCACCGTATTGAAGTCCGCAGCCTGACCGCGTATCTGGTAGGATAAATAATTAAGTGCAAATGGAATTATAGGGATCAGGAACAGGACGCCCAGCCCGATCATAACCAAAGAGCGCCGTGTCCAGTTCCAGATCTTGGGCAGCAGTAGCCAAAGACTGAGCCAGATCGCAAACCCCCAGGCTGGAGCGCTGATCGGATGAACATAAACCAGTAAACCTGAGAAAATCATCAGCCACGGCCAGCGGGCAGGCTTGTCCTTCCAAACCAGGACCAGCGCCAGCAAAAAAGGCAGGACCGATTGAAAGGTAACTCGAGGAAGTGCATCCCGCCAAACGCCCCAAATTTCTCCCAGGCCAATATTGATGACCATCATGGCTGTAAGGAACGCGAGTAAAAAAGCCCAGAAGCGGTTTTTGAACAATACCCGTCCGAATACATAAAATCCAAGCAATTGAAGGAATGTTTCCGGAAATACAAGCCAGGCATACGCCAATCCATAGTCGCCAGTCAATCGGTCCAGGAGGCGGATCAGGGGAATGTGTATGGTGGCGTATATGCCAATGTTGTTGGAATCTCCCAGAGCGGGGTCATTCTTAAACCAATCAGGGTGATCCAGGGCAGCCGCATAACTGGCAATATTGCCGCCATCTCCAGAAAGGATTACCACTGGATAGTTGCCCTCAAGGCGACCCAGGAAATACCAACCAGCATAACCAAGAAAAATAATAGTGAACAACAAGTCCCACCGGTTGACGATCTTAAGCCCAGCCCGCGTCTTCATTTGGCTGCCGCCCTTGGAGACTCCGCAGTCTGCGCCTCGGCCCGCATGGGCTGCTGTAAATCCGATCCGGCGGGTGGTGGTTCCGCACGAGCCCTGCGATTAATTTCCAACAGCCCTCGCAAACTGATGAATCCCTGGGAGATGATGAAATAGCCTGCTAGGATAACTGCCATCATCAGGTAACCATAACTTGGTACCAGGGAGAATATCAATGCCAATTCGATGATCCCCGTCAATAAGGTTATCAGCACCGGGTAACCTGCTTTGCCGAGCGAGAGAAAAAGCGGGCGATTCCACTGGAAAGTGCTGGCAAATCCATAGCCTGCGACCATGATCAACAATAGGGGATAGACGGGGCTGGCTTGTGGCTTGTATACCGTGGGGATAATCCACCAGCCTGACAGCGCCCAGGCGGTCCAAATTGCCAGGACCACTCCACCGGTGATCACGGTTACTCTTTTAAGGAGCCGCAGTGTTGTACCCCACTGAAACTTGGCGATCGTCCGCGAAATTTCAGTATATGTCGGTGCGATGAGTGGATCCAGGATTAACGTGATGGGGATCGTCAGCGTCATGGCAATCTTAAAATAACCCACGGCCGTGACGGAAAGCAAAACTGCCACGTATAGCAGGATGTTGTCACGAAAGAGCAGGTTCATCGTTCCGTTTAAGTTTGTATTCATCGCGAACATGAATAACGCTGGTTTTCCGGGAAGTGCCTGCAGCGGCGTTTTCCACCACCCTGGATTCAAAACATGCTTCAGTTCATTCAGCGCTACCACAACCTGGGAAATGTTCGTATACGTTTTGCCGAGGACGTACGCCAGCAGGATCGCCACCAACAAATCGGGAGACTTGATGATGCTGGTCCATCGGAAAAGGATGTATGTCCCTCCGATCATTGTACAGGTGATGATGCTGTTGATCAGGTTGACGCGGGCAAGGTGATCGAACCGGTGAGTCGCTTGCAAAATGCCGGTGGAAGTTTCATAAACCAGGTTGCTTAGGATGATGAGACCATAGAACACAAAAACAGGAGCGGTTGTGGCATCTCCGGTAAAAACCCTGGAAGCCCATGGCGCCAGGGCAACCACCAACAGGAACCCAATGATCGACATGGCGGCTTCGGTCAGGCCAGCTGCTTTTACTAAGGGCAGCCGCCTCCTGCTTTTTTTCTTCCACAAGGGATTTACCCAGGTGCTTAACCACCACTTCGCTCATCCGAAAGGAGAGGAAGCGGTTGATGTTGGATGCAAAGGTTTGAATAACTGCCACCAACCCCCAGCTTGTCACCCCGAGCAGGCGGACTGCGATAATGGTCTGGCCAAAGCTTAATACTGCCGAAATCACATTGCTGCCGAAGAGGTAGCTGCTGTTGCGTACGATCCGGCGTAAAAGATTATCTTCTTTCCAAATTGCCGAGAGTTGCTGAAAAATGGTCACAGGGTGGCAACCTCTTTGACCCACTCCCGTTCTGCCCGGTACCATTCCACCAGCCGGGTAGACGCCTTCCTCCAGCCCAATTTTCGGCTGCCAGTCGAGCAGCTTGCCCGCCTTGTTTACATCAGCCTGGTTGGCATACATATCAGCAGGGTTGGCTGGATGGCTCTCGATGAGGGCTTTCCTGCCGATGTGTTCTTCCAGCAAGTGGACCAGGGCATTCATCGTGATGACCTCGTGCCCACCCAGGTTGATGATCTCGTAACCAAGGGGTTTGAGTGCTGCGATCGTCCCGCGGGCGATATCGTCCACGTAGGTAAAACCACGCGACTGCTCACCTGTTCCATACAAATGCACCACGTCGCCCTCGGAAATCCACTTGGTAAAACGGAACATGCTCATTTCCGGGCGACCCGCTGGCCCATAGACTGTAAAATATCGCACCACGCTTACATCTATCCCATACAGGGCATGGTAGCTGGCACCCAACACCTCGGCTGCTTTTTTGCTGGCTGCGTACGGCTGTAGGGGGCGATCGCTGTCGGCGGTTTCCGGTGTTGGGAGGGGCGCATTAGCTCCATAGATGCTGGAGGTGGAAGCCAGGATGAATTTATGGATCCCCTTCCGGCGGCATAGCTCGAGCATGTTGAGTGTCCCGGTGACATTCGTCTCCACAAAAATCCAGGGATTTTCAACACTGGCTCTTACCCCGGCGCGCGCAGCCAAATTGATGACCGCTTCGAAGGAAGGCAGATCCTGCACGGCAGCACGATCCGAAATGTCCAGTTTCTGGAAGCTAAATCCTGCCAATGCCTGCAATTTCCGCAAACGATACTCTTTCATGCGGACATCGTAGGCATCATTCAGGTTGTCCACGCCGGTAACGGTGTGTCCTTGATCGATCAGCATTTCGGTGACACGGCTTCCGATAAACCCGGCCGCGCCGGTAACCAAGTAATTTGACATTACAACCTTTCCACCTTGGGATTATCCTTGCCGAGATTTCCCAAGCGCGTTGCGGCTGTCAAAGATAAATTTGGATGCCTTCAGGATGGCTTTGTAATCATAAACCTTGTGGTTCGTGACAATTACTATTACGTCCGATTTTCGGACTGCTGCCATCAGGTCTGGGACGGAGCGCATCTCGAAACCTTCGTGAGTTTTCAGGGATGGGATGCATGGATCGTGGTATTCCACGGTGGCGCCCTTCTTCCGCAGCAGGTCCAGGATTTCCAGGGCGGGCGATTCACGGATATCGTCAATATCCGGCTTGTATGCCGCTCCTAAAACAAGGCAGGTGCTGCCCTTGAGAGCTTTGCCGCGTTCATTCATAGCGCCTAAAACACGGGTAACCACATAACGCGGCATATTGGTGGTGATGTCGGAAGCCAGTTCGATAAAACGGGCGTTATACTGGTAAGCTTTCATTTTCCATGAAAGATACAATGGATCGATCGGGATGCAGTGCCCTCCCAGTCCGGGACCAGGGGTGAACTTCATAAAACCAAACGGCTTGGAAGCTGCCGCGTCGATAACTTCCCATACATCCACGCCCATCCGCTCGCACATGATTGCCATCTCGTTCACCATACCGATGTTGACCATTCGGAAGGTATTCTCCAACAGTTTTGCCATCTCGGCAGCTTCTGCAGACGACACGGTATGGATGTGCAGGATGGCGCTGCTGTACCACGCCTTCGTGACTTCGGTGCAGGCAGGAGTAATGCCGCCCACAACCTTGGGTGTGTTCAGGGTGGTAAAATCTTCGCGGCCCGGGTCAACCCTTTCGGGGGAGAATGCCAGGAACCAATCCTTGCCCACTACTAGACCGTTGGGTTCACCCAGCATCGGCAGGAGGATCTCCCGTGTGGTACCCGGATACGTGGTCGACTCCAGCACCACCACCATACCCTTGTGCATGTACTTCGCCAGTTGCTCTGTTGCCGACAGGATGAATGACATATCCGGGTCGCCTGTCTGACGTAACGGCGTCGGGACACAGATGCTCACGGCTTCACAATCTTTCAGGACCGAAAAATCTGTAGTGGCTTTCAGGTGACCAGACTTAACCAAAGGTGCAAGACGTTTCGTGGGGATATCCGGGATATAACTAATGCCCTTGACCAGCGAATCAGTTTTCCGTTTGTCGGGGTCAACCCCAATGACATTAAATCCCGCCTCGGCAAATACCACCGCCAGTGGCAGGCCAACGTAACCCATCCCAAGGATGGCTACTCGTGCGGTCTTTTTTTCCAATTGATTAATGATCGTATCTTTAATGGTCATTCTTCCTCCGCATACTTCCTTCCACCAAGCCGCGCAGACTCGGGCTTGTTCTGTGTTTTCAACTAATGAATCAATTTCTAAAACATGCTGAGCTGTTTCGGCTCTTCTTTTACCTCTTCGGGGGCTTCAGCTTCAGAGCGTTTAAGCGCAGCCCTGGCCTGCTCCAGCAGTTTTGGCAGTTGTGCAAAATCTTTTAGAATGGACGGTTTTAGTGCCGCTTGATGCAACGCAGCCGCAGGGTGGAACATGGCAATGGCAAACCTGTCGCCCACCCGCTTCATCTGTCCGTGGACGGAACTGATCTTCGCTCCTGGCATATACTTACCCATCGAGAACCTTCCCAGGGTGATGACAATTTTGGGGTTGATGGCGGCAATCTGGCGCTCCAGGTATTCGTCACATGCCGATAATTCTTCTGGGAGCGGGTCACGATTACCCGGCGGGCGGCATTTTACCACGTTGCCGATCCATACATCTGAACGTTTCAGCCCGGCTTCAGCCAGCAGCTCATTAAGAAAATTTCCAGCCGCGCCTACAAATGGTCGTCCCTGCTCATTTTCATGAAAACCAGGCCCCTCCCCGATGAACATGATCTCCGCCTCGGCAGGTCCTTCCCCTGGAACCGCCAGCTTGCGCGAGTGGTATAGGGCGCACTTTTGGCATGCTGAAACTTCCTTCGCTATTTGGTCCAGTGTTTCTTCCGCACTCATTCAACCTCCAAACGGGTAAGGTCTTCCAGATCCATTAAAATTGCGTCTTCGTTATTGTCCTTGTAGTATTTCGGCCGTACACCTGCAATAACGAACCCATACTTTTTATACATTGCCAGGGCACCCAAATTACCGGCGCGCACTTCCAGGAAAGCATGTGATGCACCTTCTGCTCGTGCAGCAACCAGCGCAGCAATCATTAATTGTTCACCGATTCCCTGGCGCCTGAAATCCGGATGGGTTGCGATGGTGGCAATATGGGCTTCGTCAACGATCAACCACAGCACCAGCATGGCTGCCAGGGTTCCATCGGATTCGGCCACCCAGCCGCGTGAGACCGGGTTCCCGGTCAATTCAAAGTGGAACGAACTTTCCGGCCACGGCAGGCTGAATGAAAGCATGTCGATTGCGTGGACAGTGGGAATATCCTCCAGCGTCATGCGCCGGATGGCAACGCTCACGCAGGCAGGCCCCCTGCAATGTGCAGGTAAATCGGGGCGAGCGCCGCCGCCACATCCGTTTTGCCTGCCTTCCAGCGGTTCCAGGCGATCTCGGCTAAAATCCCGGGTCTGCGGACGCACTGGGACGGAGAGGCCAGTAATACATTCTTAAATTTGCGCCCCAGGCAGTGGCGGTCCTCAAGGTTCATCTCACCACAAATAATGACCGGCTTGTGGATCTTTTGCTCCAATTCTTCTGCGGTGGTGGATGCCGCAGGACCTTCCGCCACCCACCCGTTCTCGGTGGGCTTGAACCAACCCACAGCCAGGCGCCCTCGCCCCGCGGGTACTACGGCAGCCAGCTTCCGGTCCTGCAGTGGGATTGCGGCTGCGACAATTTCGAGAGTGGGGACTCCCACCAGCGGTAAATGCCGCGCCAGCGCCAATCCTTTGACAAAGGACAGCCCCACCCGCAGGCTGGTGAAAGATCCGGGACCAATGGCAACTCCCAGCGCCTCGATCGAATCCATCGTCAAGCTGACCCTTTCCAGCAGGCCTGCAAGCGCCGGGGCAAGTTGTTCGGTATGGTGGGCGCGGCTCTGCCAAAGCAATTCGCCGGTCATGGTTGCCCCGTCATAAAGAGCCAGGCCAATTTGGGCAGTTGAAGTATCAATCGCCAGCAGCATTAATCGGCTCCATATACATTCTGACGCAGGGCGTCAAGTAAATTTTCATATCGGACGCCGCGCGCAGCAAAGCGCATGAAACGGTGTTCTTCAGTTTCATATTCAAGGCAAGCCCATAATCGTTCCACCGGCAGGATGGGCTCAACTCTTTCGGGCCATTCAACAAATAGTGGGCTGTGGGCTAATAGGGCATCCAGGTCAAGTTCTTCTGCTTCCCCCAGGCTTTCGACCCGGTAGGCATCAAAATGGGAAAGTTGTGAGCCGTCCGGGCGGCGGTAAGCATTGACCAGCACGAAGGTTGGGCTTGAAACTTCGTCCATCGCCCCCCAGCCGCGCGCAACTCCCTGCACAAAGGTGGTTTTCCCCGCCCCCAGTTCGCCCTGCAGGCAGATCAAATCACCCGGTTGGAGCAGGGCTCCCAGCCGCATCCCCAGGCGGCGGGTCTGCTCGGGGGATTTGCTGAAGAATTCAAATGTATGCGCGTCCAGGATGGGCATGGCGAGAAGATTATACTACAGGGTATTTGGCGGGGTTCCTTCAACAATATGCAGCACGCTATCCTCCTTAGTGGTCCCTGACCTTCATATAATATCAACCGTCCAATGTTTTTATTTTATGAGTCCTACTTTTTCGCCCAGCACCCGGGCGATGACACGGGACGCATCCGGGCGGGCTGCTCGGCGGCAGTTTTCAACCACCTTCAGCCGCTCCTTTGACCGGCAGACCCAGCGGGTCAACGCCCGCACCACGTCCAATGGTTCTGGTGCCCAAACACCCACTCCTTCGGAAAGGACAAAATCAACGTTACCATCTTCCTGTCCGGGAAGTTTGGCATATAAGATGATGGGAAGTTCTGCATTAAGTGCCTCAGCGATTGTCCCCGGTCCGGCTTTGGTGACGATGACGTCGGCTGCCCTCATGAAATCCGGCATGTTATTGACAAACCCAAAAATAGAAACAGGGTTTTCCCAGGTCTGTTCTTTTAGTTCCGCTTCCAGCTTGCTGTTCCGCCCGGTCACAATAACCAGGCCCACGTCCAACCCTGATTCATCAATGGCGCGCGCAGTTTCTGCCAGGGGACCCATTCCCTCACCGCCGCCCACCAGCAGGACAACTTTTTTGCCTTTTCGGCCAGTCAAGGCTCTTACGAAGTTGAAGTTTTTCCCCGATGGGAGCGCTGCAAAGTTGGGAGACCGGCTGTCCAATCACACGCACTTTTTCGGGTGACATATGATAATGAATGGCATTTTGGCGGGCCATTTCGGTCGGGACAATGGTCAGGTCAGCACGCTGATCAAACCAAAGAGCGTGGGTTGAAACCATGTCAGTTACCACGGTCACGAATGGTGGGCGGTTTTTCCCAAGAGCCTTCAGGGCAAAGGTGGTTGCCAGTGGATGGACTGCCACCAGCATTTCACTGTGATGTTCGCGTATCAGTCGGCGGGCGGATCGCCGGACATACGGCCAAAAAAAAGATGTAACAAACCGCGCCCGGGATCGTCCGTCGCTGATGTCAAACATGGCCCCCCAAAGTTCAGGCACGCGCACCAGATCCGGGTAGGCTTCAGGTAAATGGTTGAAAGGAGGCGGGGCATAATCTTTGAGGAAATCCACCATTTGAGTAATCACGGTATCATCAAATTCACAATGAATCGCCTCAATGATGGCCTCACAGGCAGCGCGATGCCCTCCCCCGGTATCTGAAAACAGGAAGGTCATATGAGGTCTGTCAGTCGGAAGAGCCGTCATGGGGTTCCTCGGTCAGAACAACCTTCAGCCGCCGCGACAATTCACGCCTGGTAAGCATCACCCTTCGCCCACAGCCTTTGCATTCCAGCCCGATGTCAGCACCGAGACGGGTGACCGTCCATTCGTAAGAGCCGCAAGGATGTGGCTTGCGCAAGCGCAGGTGGTCGTTGAGTTGCAATTCTTGAAGCACAAAGGGATTCTATCGCAAATGAGGGTAATTGACGAATGCCCGCCAATATCTTTTGTGATAAACTTACTTCAGTTGTTTCACCTCGGAGACACTCCCATGAAAGCTCACGAAACTTACCCGATCGAAATCGCCGGAATTAAACGCGACCTGAGGTTGTTCGAGATCAAGCCTGGTTTGAAGATTGCCATCCTGAACATCCTCGGCGACACGGAGCTCGTCCAGGCAGCGGCGAAGGCGCTGGCAAATGCCCTCAAGGAAGTGAGTTTTGATATCCTGGTGACAGCCGAGGCCAAGTCCATCCCGCTGGCTTACGCCCTGGCGGTGGAAACAAAAAAACCATACATCGTCCTGCGGAAAATCTATAAACCATATATGGGTGCAGCACTGATTGCCGAAACATTATCCATCACCACCGGTGAACCGCAGACCCTGATCATGGACGAAAAAGACCAGGCAATGGTCCGCAATAAAAAAGTTGTCCTTGTGGATGATGTGATCAGCACCGGCTCCACTCTGCAGGGAATGCGAATGATCATGGAAAAAGCCGGAGCAGAAGTGGTTTGCGAGGGGGCAATCTTGACCGAGGGCGAGCGCGCCAAGTGGGACCATATTATTGCCTTGGGGCACTTGCCGCTCTTTTCTAGCTGATAAGCTGCATTAGTCCCGTAATGCGATGCAGACCTATCAGGAGACATGCCCTGATTTGATGGAATGATATTTTTTTACCTCGACCCCGAAACCGCTTCAACATTGGCGCGCCTCACTGCCGAGATGAATTTCCAGGAGCAACTTAATGAAAAAGTCAATTTTTGAGCGCATGGTGGAAAAGGCTTTCTCGGGGCTGGAAGCCAGGTACGGCTTTAAAAAGACTGATACCAAATTCGAAAATCGCAGCGTTATCGTCCGCTATCAAAACGCCACCACTGAAATTATTTTGAACTATGAGATTGGGAATACCCCCTGGTTGGAAATCTCTGATATTAAAAATGCAGTGAATAAATCCACCCTCGGCTGGCTGCTCGTGGAGGCCGGTGTTGACAAAGCCCCCCTCCCGGAACAGGCCTTTCACCCAACTCCCATAAAAGAGGGTGAATTGGAACCAATTTTACAGAAAATGGGTCAACAGCTGCTCGATCACGGCATCGGCGTGCTCAAGGGAGATTTTACGATCATGCCAAAACTGCAGGAGCGCGCCCGGAAATACGCCGTGGAATGTGACCGCTATTTATCCATTCGCAAGCCCAAATCTTAATATGTACCGAGTGGTTCGCCCGCTGCTCTTTAGACTTGACCCGGAAACCGCCCACCAGCTAACCCTGCACTTGATCCGGTTGGGAGCTTTCCAGCCATTATACTCCATCTTGCGGGAAATTTATAACGCACCTGCAAAACCAGTGGAAGCCTTCGGGCTTCATTTTAAAAATCCGGTTGGGCTGGCTGCAGGGTATGACAAGCATGGTCTCGCCTGGCGAGGGCTGTCGACCCTCGGCTTCGGACACATTGAGGTGGGGACGGTTACTCCTCTCCCACAAGCGGGGAACCCCAGGCCGCGTATCTTCCGCTTGGTGGAGGACGAAGGGGTCATCAACCGCATGGGGTTTCCGGGGCCTGGAGCAGAATTCTTGGCAGGCAAGTTAAATAATCATGCTGGCAGTGGGGTCATCCTGGGTGTCAATCTCGGCAAGAACAAAGATACCCCTCTTGAAAATGCCGCTCGCGATTACATTTCCCTGATGCGGCAATTCACTCCCCTGGCTGACTATCTCGCCGTAAACGTAAGCTCCCCCAACACTGCCGGTCTGCGCCGCCTGCAGGGCCGTGATTTGCTGGAAGGTCTCCTGGGCGCAATTGCACGTGAGCGCAAGGAGTTGGTCGATCGTGGCGGCAGGCATGTTCCCATCCTGGTCAAGCTGGCTCCCGACCTGTCCAATGAGGAACTCGATGACGCCCTGGAGGCGATCGTCCGCACCGGGATGGACGGTGTGATCGCCACCAATACCACCCTGGCGCGGGAAGGGCTGAGGTCAATTCATCGTGAAGAAACAGGCGGGTTAAGCGGGGAACCGCTGCGAGCTCGCAGCATGGAAGTATTATGCGCTGTGGTAAAAAAGTTGAATGGGCGTCTACCGGTGGTCAGCGTGGGTGGGATCATGAGTCCTGCGGACGCCCGGGTTCGTTTGGATGCTGGCGCGGTTCTGGTGCAGATTTACACCGGGCTGGTGTACTCCGGTCCCGGGTTGGTCAAAAAGATCGTTCATGCAATTGGGAAAATAGCTGTTATCCCAAACCTCCCTTTTAATTTATACAGAGCTCCCGCTGCGAAAACTGCGGGAGCTCTTTTGTTAGCTCAACTCTTATGGTTCCAGGCAAACTGGGATCGAGCTGCTTTGCCCGTCGGGTGTTTCCGTCTCGCCATTCTGGTCGTAAATTTTGATCCATTTGATTTCCGGGAACTGCTTGAAGTTGGCAAAGATCAAGTTCGCGATCGTGTAGGTTGATCCATTTGACGCACATGTCCCGGTCAAATAAACCCGTGCGATCCCATTCTCGATGGTCAGATTACTGAACCCGGTTGTGCCGCTCAGAATGACCTCCAACCCCTGTAATAATTCAGCATCCGTGGGACCGAGGAATAATTGGGTCAGGACCGCTTCCGGGGGTGAGGCGGGTTCGGGGATGGTACGCGTAACTGCCGCCTCGTATGGTTCGGTCCCAACCTCGTACCGGGCCATATCGGTGAAATAGACCGTGATCGTCACTGAGGCAGGTGAAGCAGGTTGGGTAAGCGGGGGGGAGCAGGGAGCGCAGCAAGCCAGGATCGCCGCTGCGAGCGCAAGAATGGGGAAAATGATACGACCCATATTTTCTCCTTCCGATGACCAGGCAAGACAAGAAGTCAATCGCCACTTGATAAAAGACTGTTCTCCCCAAAAACTGGTGGGTGGGAAATGGTCAGCGCACAGTCCGATTATACACGCGGGGGCGCGATATAATCGCCGGGAAAGGAAGGATCATGCATATTCTGGTGACGAACGATGATGGCGTGCAGGCGCCCGGACTTTTGGCTTTGGCCATTGAATTGCGAAAATTGGGCAAGGTGACGGTCTTTGCCCCGGACCACAATTGGAGCGCTTCTGGCCATGTTAAAACCATGGACCGTCCCCTGCGGGCTCGTGAAGTGACTCTGGCAGACGGAACCACCGCCCTTTCGACGGACGGTGCCCCCTCTGACAGCGTGGCGCTGGCCTTGCTGGGAGTGGTGAAAGAGAAGATCGACCTGGTGGTGTCTGGCATCAACCCGCACGAGAATATCGGCCACGACGTCACTTACTCCGGGACGGTGACGGCTGCCATGGAGGCTGTCATTGGAGATGTGCCCGGGATTGCCATTTCACTCAATACACCGGATGATTTCCAGGGCGTGCTGGATTACAGCGCTGCTGCCAGTGTGGCCCGCCGCGTGGCACAGAAAGTGATGACTGAAGGGATACCTGCAGGGGTATTATTGAATGTTAATGTGCCCTACTTGAAGGAAGACGAGATCAAGGGTTTTATGATCACCCGCCAGGGACTGCGCCTGTATCGCGACGAATTGGATGCCCGCAAGGACCCGCGTGGCAAACCCTATTACTGGATCGGCGGCGAGTTCCCGAGCGGCGTCCTTGAAGAAGGCACGGATTACGGTGCCATCAAAGTCTGGCTATGTGTCCATCACCCCGCTCCAGCTCGACCTGACGGCTCGCGAGGCAATGGATGGCTTGAAGAAGTGGAAGTGGGTATAGGGAATGCTCTCCCGGATCAGTTCTTTGTCAACCATTTCACCCGCACCCCCTCCATGCAGGTGCAGGACGTTTATAAATTATTGCACCAGGCTGCCATGGGGAGCGAACATGCCATCAGCGATGAGCAGGCAGCGCGGGAATGGCTTGAGCGGGAAATGCTTGAAATGGGAGACGGGCCCGATGACCCCCTGCTGGACCCAATCTCTCCGGATGGTCAGATCCTGCGTGTCCACCTGCGCCCATTTCTGCCGGCGGGAAAAGACCCCGAGTCATTGCTGCAGGCATTCATCCGCACCGGCAATGAATGGCATGGTTCGTTGGAGAGAATGAAAGAGTATGGCGCCACGTTATTACATCTGGCACAGTCAGGAGCAATTTCGATTCCGCCGGATGAAATCGCACCCTTTTTTGCGAAAATGGAAACGGATTGTTTTCCCGCTGTGCATCATTCCATGATTTACGAGCAGCTTTACCGCCCGGCTTACCGGGTGGTTGCCAGGCAGTTTTTGGAGGAGAGATGAGCCCATTTGCTTCCCCCCCCGACCCGTTTATGTACAAGAACCAGGTATGGGAGATCGTCCGGCAGGTCCCGCCAGGCAGGGTGACCACTTACGGGCAGATCGCCAAAATGATCCCCCCACCTGGGGACATGCCCCAGCGCAGTTACGATGCCTTCGGAGCGCGCTGGGTGGGCGGCGCCATGGCAGCCTGTCCCGGTGAGGTGCCCTGGCAGCGGGTGATCAACTCGCAGGGCAGGGTCAGTCCCCGCCCGGGGATGGAGGATCAGCGCCGCTTGCTCGAAGAGGAAGGCGTGGAGTTCAACGCGAGTGGAAAAGTGGATTTCGCCCGTTATGGCTGGAACGGCCCCGACCCGGCCTGGTGCAGGGACCACGGTTTCCTTGTTCCCCTCCCCCTTTCAAAAGCACAGGCAAGTTTGTTCTAGCCGGGCAGCCCGGTCTATTTCTTCGCCAGGTCCACAACCAGGAGATCCAATGCCAGGTCCAGCGGAACCTGGCTCGTTTTTACCCCCTCGTCGATCTCGAGCAGTCTGTGATATATGGACTCAAGCGCCGGCAGCGAAAATCGCTTCGCCTGGAAGGTCACTTTTTGCGCCACGAACTCGTGCAGCCCAAGTTCCTTCTGGACCTGGAGCGCGGACCCGCCCGCATCCAGCAGTTCGCGCGCCTGGAGCAAAAGCCGGAACTGGCGGATGACCATACCCCACAGCTCGAAGGCTTCCGCCTCCTCCAGCAGTTGATGCAGTACATGCTGGGCTTTTTTTCCATCCCCCTGACCGAGGGCATCCACCAGTTCGAAAACGTTCCCTTGCGCGCTGGTGATGCTCACCCGTTCCACGTCGAGCATGCTGACCGGGCGTTCATAGTTTACATAGGTCAGCAGTTTGCCCAGTTCCTGCGCGGCAATGCGCGGGTCCTCGCCGACCATTTCAGAAAGGCGCGCGGCTGCGCCCGGTTCGATCTTTCCGCCCAATTTTTTCGTCTCTGACTCGATCCAGCGCGGCATTTCCCAGCGTTTGGGCAGGTTGTAAACATGGCTTCCGGCCTTCCCACCCGTCCCCGCTGCCCATTTCAACAGCCAGTGATCGCGTTTGAGTTCCACATGCTCTGCCAGGGCGACGGTCGTTGTAGGCTGGACCTTTTCCAGCAATTCGAGGAATTTCTTGCGCGCTTCCGGGGAACCAACCGCTGCGATGGGATGCAGCAGCAACAACGATCCGGCGCGGCGCCAGGAAGGGAGCCGTGTTGGCAGCGGAGTTAAGCGCCTCAAAATCCAGGCCCAGCCGCCCGTCGAAGCGGGCAATGTTCATACTCCGCAGTGGAGGCATCCCCGAGGCCGGCGCACAGCTTTTCAATGTGCTCGCTGATGGCGAACTCATCGTTGCCGTGCAGGATGATGATCGATGGAGTGTCTGGCATTTTTAGGCTATCAGGTGATTATTATTCGTCTCACCTGCGGGTATTCGATGTTGGTAAATTAGTCATTTCACCTGCGGGATACAACAACCATGCTCCAGGTGGCATCCTCTTGGGGTTGCTTCGCATGGGCAGCGACGAGAGCAGTGATTTATGATTTTACTTAAGCGTGCCTCACCCCTGCGTGTTCACCTGGTGCACTGAAAATCGCCCAAACCGGACAGGGAATACGTCCACGATGGACATCCCCTGCGGGTCGCCGGAGGTCGTCACCCGCTCCTGGATCATCGGGCCGAGCGGCTTGCTGACGATAAAGCCGAACGTAGCCAGGGCGATGACCATCGGTAAGCGCTCCACCTTGTCGCGCCGGCTTTTGGCACCCACCATTCCCAGCCACGCCAGGAGACCCACCACGAACCCGGATGCCGCGTAGTTCGTGCCGCAGTGTTCGTGGATGGCAAGATAGTGTTCGCCATTATTCAAGCGAACGAGCGCCTGGGCAACGGCTTCGCGGACGTCGTCCGTGGGGATATCACCGAGGATGTAGAATCCGCCCGGATGTGAATAAGCCCGCCATTCGCCGGAATGGGAAACGCTCAGTGACAGGATGTTGATGGTGGCATGTTCCAGTCCGTGGTTCCGACGGATGCGGGAGAGCATTGGCAATTCTAAGGATGGTCATGATTGGACTCCAATCTTGAAAAGATTATACCTGTAAAAAAGCTGGCGTTGGGCATCCACCTGCTTTGAAAATAAAAAACTTCCGAAGATAAGCAGACTCCGGAAGTCAGAATTGGTTCATTCGAAATCAGTCCGCAGCGGCGGGGAGGATTCTCGCGCGGGCACGGTGGTTGCCTGGATAAAGCCGATATACATCACCACCACGCCCAGCAGCTCGGAAAGATACAGCCCATCCACCAGCCCCATCTTGACGAAGGACCCGGCCATGGCAGGCGCCAGCGCGCCGGCGGCGATCAGCACGTTGCCGATCATGCGGTTGAACAGCACCCGCTTGCGCCAGAAGATGATCGCCGAATAGATGGCGCCGCCCACCAGGGTGATCGTGCCGTAAATGTTAAGCAGGATGGTCAGGGCGATGGTCAGCCCGCTGCGGGTGAGGATGTCTTTATACTGGGAGGAGATCGCCAGGGTCAATTTGTAGGAAGCGCCCGCGGTTGTCAGGGGTGCCGACAGGACCAGGGCCGCAGCCAGCAGCGAGACGACAGCCAGGATTACAGTCATCGTCAGGGCAACGCCGCGCTTTTTGAGCAGCAGGTGAACGGTCCCCTGGCCAAGCCAGGCGGCGGTGAGCATGGCTCCGCTCAGGTACCACAGTTTAAGTACAATACTGCTGAAGGTCAGGCTGAGGATCACCTCGCTCAAGGTCCCAATCCCGAAAAACAACAGCCCGATGCTCCACAGCAGCAGGTGCGGGCCGCGCTTGATCAGGTAGCGGCGGAAGACGGCCGCCGCGAACGCAAATGTAACCAGGGTGGAAAGGAAAGGCAGGTAATGCATGGGACCTCCGATCGAATTAAGTGGGACCATTCGATGGTAGCCGAGCAAGTTAAAGACTGGCTGAAATGCGCATTAAGGTCTGATTAAAATTGCCAGGCATGATAAATTATGGGGAGCACTTCCCGTCTCACCGCCTGAAGCTGGGCGATAATGTATCCAAAATTCCAATTTTGTTTACTCCAGTGCGTACAGGTACATCGCATCTCCCTGGTCTTCAACCACCACCGGTCGTCGTTCCAGGGTCACCCTGAGCGCGATCCACAGGTCGCCGATCGAGCTGGCCGCGTTGACGATCACCGCGAACAGGACCACCACCAGCGCGTCCGCCGGGAGCAGCGCCAGCAGGATCAGCCCCAGGGCGGAGAGACAACCGATCGGGGCCAGGCCGATGACCAGGTACTGCCCGCGCGGGAAGAACCAGCCGGGCGCGGAAGCAAAGGCATACCAGCCGCGCAAGCCGTACTTCGGGCGCCGGCGGGTGAATATCCAAAAGAAGATGCCGTGGATGAGCTCGTGAGCAATGATCATGGCGACAAAGACTGCGATCATTGAAATGGCGAATATCAAGGGCTTGAAAGACCCGGAAAAGATCTCCACCACGATGCCCGGCCGGACCAGCTTAACATAACCCAGGAACAGCCATCCAAAAAGGAAGAGCAGGAGCAGGCTGCCCAGGTTCATGCCCCACATGGCAGCCCGGTTCCGGGATAAATTCAGGGAATAGACCAGCACGGCATTTGCTGGACGAATATTCGTCGCCCTGGAAGGTTTATTCATCAGGCAACCTTGCGCAATTTGGGCAGTTCGCGCTGGACCCCGAACGCCAGTTCCAGCGCCTGCTGGACCGAACGCGCCTCCACGATCTCGATATCCGTGGGCCACGGTTCACCCTTGCGCAGTCGTTTGGGGACGATGGCGGTCTTGAAGCCGAGCTTGGCAGCCTCGCGCAGGCGCACCGGCATCTGCCCGGGCATGCGCAGTTCCCCGGCCAGGCCGATCTCGCCGATCAGCACCGTATCCGCCCTCACCGGCAGGTCGCGCATGGAGGAAGCCACCGCCGCGGCGATCGCCAGGTCGGCCGCGGGTTCGTCGATCTTGAGCCCGCCCACCACGTTGACAAAGATGTCCGCTTCGGCCAGTTTCAGCCCCACCCGGCGTGAAAGCACGGCGGCGATCATCAGCAGGCGGTTGTAGTCCACCCCGTTGGGGGTGCGGCGGGCGTTACCGAACTGCGCCGCGCTGGTCAGCCCCTGCACTTCCACCAGCAGCGGGCGGGTGCCTTCCATGGTCACCGCGATCGCCGACCCGGCCGCGTTGACCATCCGCTCGGCCAGGAAAGCCTCCGACGGGTTGCTCACCTCGACCAGCCCGCGCTCGACCATCTCGAACACGCCCACCTCGGCGGTGGCGCCGAAGCGGTTCTTCACCGAGCGCAGCAGCCGGTAGGCCTGGAAACGGTCGCCTTCCAGGTACAGCACCGTGTCCACGATGTGCTCCAGCACGCGCGGCCCGGCGATCGTCCCCTCCTTGGTCACGTGCCCGATGACGAACACCGCCGGTCCCGACGACTTGGCCAGTTCGCGCAGCCGGTTGGCCGACTCGCGCACCTGCGAGACCGACCCGGCAGCCGAGTCCATCTCGGGGATGTAAACGGTCTGGATGGAGTCGACGATCAGCAGGTCCGGTTTGACGGCCGCCACGTGTTCGAAGATCGTCTCCAGGTTGGTCTCGGTGACGAGGAACAGGTCGGCCGGGAATTTTGCGTCGGCGGCGATGCGCATCGCCCGCATCTTGATCTGCCGTTCCGACTCCTCGCCCGAAACGTACAACACCCGCAGGCGGGTCGCCATTTCGAGCGCCACCTGCAGCATCAGGGTCGATTTGCCGATGCCGGGGTCGCCGCCCACCAGCACGATCGAGCCGGGCACCAGGCCGCCGCCCAGCACGCGGGCGAACTCGCCGATCGGAACGGGGATCCGGTCTTCGGCTTCCATGCTGACATCCGACAGGCGGTGCGGGGTGGAGCGCCCGCTCAGGCCGCGTGGGGCATTCTTCCCGCCCGACGGCTCATCGGACACTATCTCCTCGACCATGCTGTTGAACGAACCGCATTGCGGGCACTTGCCCATGAAGCCGGCGGAGACGCGCCCGCACTGCTGGCAGACGTAACGGGTGTGGGTTTTTGGCATATCTCGATTATACCTTTCCGGTCAGGCGCAGCAGGAGGACTAAATCATGTCAACTCAACGTGCGCGAGGCGAGGGATGCGCGAGGCATCGAAGGCTCGTGCCTTCGACACCTGCACTGCACCAAACGCAGTGCGGTGCAAGTGCTGGCGTACGAGCGGTCGAACCACTCGTCGCGCAAGGAACAATTCTTTTTCACCAAAACCCAGATTCTCATCGAGTGGTTCTTCATTATATGGGCTCCAAATATCGGCAAGTCGAATTGATTTGGTAATTGATCCGAGGAACAATTGCGGAAAGAATACATCCTGGCGTCTTTTATGCATAGTAGCCATACTGAAGAGCTCATCCAGACAAACAACCAAAAACGAATAAAACCCACCGGCCTCCGGAGTGGGAAACGCAAATTCGTCGTGTTAATTTCCTAATTTTTGAGGAACGAATACTTCATAACAAGATTTTTATGTGCGAAATCACTGTAAAGCAATACCAGGGAACAATCATGATACATTTATAATAGAACTGTTGTTCTGGTTTGTCAAGAGGGTAATGAGGGAACCGGATCTGAACATGAGGCCGAGAGAGCAGAAAATAAAACATTCTGAAGAAGGGCATCGACCCAAGGGGTTGCTTCCCATTGGGGGCACATATATAGTCTATATGATCGATATGTTCCAAACAATACGCCCAGTTCCAGGGCGTATTTCTTTTGCCTTAATTCTATCAACTTCATTGGATTAGTTTTCCGGGGGTAGGTCAAATCCGAATAGTTCGCGCCCATTATTCGGGTAATTATAGTACGGCTAAAGATTCCTCATTCCCTTGATATGGTTGACATAGCAGGACGAGTTGAGAAGTCAGGCAGAACGTAAAGCAATTTAAGCCAGGTGATCAGGTAGCCGAGGATTTACCCGAGCATAGTTTTGCTGCTATTAAATCTTGACGCATGTGTCATATAATTGATCTATGTCTGCGCCAATTTTGGCCACGAAACTTTATATCCCCCCACCTCGGCTGAAAGTTGTCCTCCGCCCGCGCCTGATCGAGCGGCTGAACGAGGGCCTCACTGCGAGGCTGCAAACTGACCCTCATCTCTGCCCCCGCCGGCTTTGGTAAAACCACGCTGGTCAGCGAATGGATCGCCGGTTGCGGGCGACCGGTCGCCTGGCTGTCGCTGGACGAAGGGGATAACGACCCCACGGGCTTTCTGACTTACCTAGTTGCTGCTTTACAGACGATTATGGCGAACATCGGAAAGGGGGTGTTGGGAACGCTTCAATCCCCTCAGCCACCACCTCCCGAGATGATTCTGACAGCCCTGCTCAACGAGATCACCACCATCCCGGATCATTTTATCCTTGTCCTGGACGACTACCATGTGATCGATTCCAAACCGATTGACGAAGCCCTCACCTTTCTTCTCGAGCACCTGCCGTCGCAGATGCACCTGGTCATCGCCACCCGGGAAGACCCAGATCTTCCCCTAGCCCGACTGCGTGCCAGCGGCCAGCTCACCGAGTTGCGCGCGGCCGACTTGCGTTTCACCCCCGCCGAAGTCGCCGGATTTCTCAACCAGGTGATGGGCCTGAACCTCTCGACGGAAGACATCGCCACCCTGGAAGCACGCACCGAAGGCTGGATTGCCGGCCTGCAATTAGCCGCGCTTTCCATGCAGGGACATCAAGATACTGCCAGTTTCATCAAATCCTTCACCGGCAGCCACCATTTCATTCTGGACTATTTGATTGAAGAAGTCCTGCAGCATCAGTCCGAAAGCATCCAGACTTTCCTTCTACGCACATCGATCCTCGACCGCATGTGCGGGCCACTTTGTGAGGCAGTTTTACGCGCCCCGGCTGGATCCGGGCAAGAAACCCTGGAATATCTTGAACGCGCCAACCTGTTCATCGTCCCATTGGATAACGAGCGGCGCTGGTACCGCTATCACCATCTCTTTGCCGAATTGCTGCGGTTGCGGTTGCACCAAATGGTGTCTTCAGGGAATGAAGAGGGAGGTGTGGCTGAATACCATATCCGTGCCAGCGTGTGGTATGAAGACAATTACCTGGATGATCGAAGCTTTTCAACATGCGGCTGCCGCCAACGATATTGAACGCGCCGAGCGCCTGATCGAAGGAGACGGAATCCCTCTGCACTTTCAAGGTGCGGTGGCTGCAATATTGGACTGGCTGGCGTCGCTGCCGAAGACGATAATGGACTCCAGACCTTCGTTGTGTGTGAGGTATGCCACGTTGTCGCTTATTGCCGGACGAACGACCGGCTTGGAAGAGAAACTACAATTGGCTGAAGCCGTCATTCAAGGAATCCCGAGCGCAGCCACTGGACTGGACGACAAGACCCGAAACCTTCTCGGACAAATAGCCAGCGCCAGGGCCAGGTTGGCTGTCTCAAAATACCAGATTGAAACCATCTTTGTTCAAGCCAGCCGTGCCCTGGAGTATCTGCCCCCCGACAACCTAATTTCCCGCTTTAGGGCAAGTTGGTCTTTGGCATATGCCTATCATTTCCGGGGAGAACGTGCCGCAGCTGCCCGGGCCTGTGCTGAAGCCTTATCTATTGCTGAGGCATCTGGAAATATTCTTGATGCCATCATAGCTACACTCTTGATGGGCCAGATACAGCAATTGGAAATCCAACTTCATCCGGCGTTCGAGACCTTCCAGCGCAGCTTGCGATTACTTGGAGATAATTATCCGCCCCCGAGTACTGGCGAAGCATATCGCGGCCTGGCTACTATCTACTATGAATGGAACGACCTGGATGCCGCTGAGCATTACGGCCAGAGGAGCCTCCAACTGTTGCGGCAGTATGACCGCATTATTGACCGACACATTATCTCTGAGGTGTTTCTTGCCCGTCTGAAACTGGCCCAGGGAGATGTAACCGGTGCGGCTTCTATGTTAGCGGAGACCGAACAGTCCGTGCGCCAGAATAACTTCGTGCAGCGGGTACCTGAGGTTGCAGCCGCACAAGTGCTTGTCCTGCTGCGTCAGGGCGATCTGGCAGCAGCCGCCAATCTCGCGCAAACGCAAGATCTTCCATTCAGCCAGGCCCGTGTATATCTGGCTCAGGGAAACCCGTCCGCGGCTTTGGTGGTGCTGGAACCATTGCGCCAACAAATGGAAGCAAAGGGTTGGCAGGATGAACGGCTCAAGGTGATGATTCTCCAGGCGGTTGCGCTTCATGCGCATGGCGAAAATGACAAGTCTGTGCAGCTGCTTGGTGAAGCGCTGGCTCTGGCAAAGCCAGGCGGTTTTATCCGCCTCTTTGTTGACGAAGGCCCGCCCATGGTGCAACTTCTTCTTGAAGCGGCCTCGCGTGGGATTATGCCAGACTATACAGGCAAGCTGCTGGCAGCACTGGAACGCCCCTGCACGCAGTGCAGGGGGTTTGAAGCGGAGCAACCGGGTAGTGCAAGCAAATCTCCAGTCCCATCCTCCCTCGCTGTGCAGTCTCTACCCGAGCCGTTAAGCGAGCGTGAGCTTGAAGTTCTTCGATTGTTCAAAACCGACCTTTCCGGTCCGGAGATCGCCCGTGAACTCGTGATCGCCTTGAGCACAGTCCGTACACATACCAAGAGCATCTACAGTAAACTCAATGTCAATAGTCGCCGGGCGGCCGTCAAACGGGCGGCTGAGTTGAATTTGATCTAGCCACGTAAAAACATTGCCCGAGCCAGGAATCCATTAAGCCCTGCCAGTTCATCCGGCAGGGCTCTTTACATCCCCGGCCTCTTCCTCAAATATCCCCACATATATCCCCACATATGGGGAAGACATCCCCCCACATTAATTGTTATATTGTGGCTGAAGATAAGAACGAATGCAGCACAAGAAGATCCATTCGTTATGGAGAAAAAAATGTACGAGGCACAGAATGAGTGAAAAACACGAATCACCGCAGGATCATTACGAGCCAGGAGTATATAAAATCCGCATCAAGGGGCACCTTGATGCTAAGTGGGCTGACCGGTTCGAGGGCCTGACCATCACGCTGGAAGAGGACGGTGATACGCTTCTTACCGGTCCGGTGATCGATCAGGCCGCATTGCATGGATTGCTTAAAAAAATCCGTGATCTGGGCATGCCATTGGTTTCGGTCTGTCCTGTCGAACCCGGCCCTGAAGATACGTCAAATGCCAAATCCTAATTAGGCGTAGGCGGCTTGTTTACGCCAAAATCAATCAAAATAAAAGGAGATAAAAATGAATACTACCAAAGTAAGTCACCATGGGACAGACAGAAAGACCGCAGCAGTTGTAGGCGTTCTATTCATCCTGGGGACGGTTCCGGCCCTGCTGAGCCTGCCCCTTATGCAAAACACTGTAAGTGCTCCGGATCATCTGACTGCGATTTCCACTAATGCAGGCCAGATGATCGTCTTCACAGCGATTAAATTCTTCATGGGTATTGCCTGTGCCGGTATTGGCCTTGCGCTGTATCCGATTCTGAAGAAATACAACGAGGGCCTGGCGATCGGCTCGGCTGGCTTCAGGCTTATCGAGGGAATGACCAGTGTTGTTGGTGCTCTTCTCTATATTCTGCTATTGGCGCTGAGCCAGGAATTCGTGAAAGCTGGGGCTCCGGCGGCATCGTACTTTCAGACCGCAGATGCAGTGATTAATGCAGGAATCGGTTGGTTTAGAGATGTGGCCATGCTATTAACTTTCGGCATCGGTGCCCTGATGTACTATGTTGTCTTCTATCAATACAGACTCGTTCCTCGCTGGCTAAGCGTTTGGGGTCTGGTTGGGATCACATTGACCATCATCAGCGCTGTGTTGGTGATGTTCAATGTCATCGCTCCCTTCTCCACAATCCAGATTATTTTCCAGATGCCGATCCTCCCGCAGGAACTGGTTTTGGCGGTCTGGCTGATCGCGAAAGGATTCAATCCGTCGGCAGTCGTTTCCAGAACTGCGAAGAGCAGACGAACGAATTAAGGAGAAAATAAAATGTTAAAAAAAGGTTCGATGGTTCTTTCAATATGGTGCGTCATCAACTTCATACTCGCCCTGATCATATTGAGCTATGTCATCGTTCTCAAAAAAGACTCGCCGATTTTGCAGGTGGCGTCTTTTTCAGAAGCTGAAATTGCGGGACTTGGTGTCAAGACCATTGCCGCGCTCAATTGCTTTACGATCCTGTACAACTCTTGCTCGCTGATGGTCTCGGTTTTGACATGGCCGCTCATCCGCAAGAACCTGGTCGCCGGTCAAAGATCGGCTTTCTGGATGTTGGTGTTTGTGATCGGCTTTATCGAAGTGATGGCGTTTTTCGCTTCCTCATATATTGGGCATGGACGCTGGCAGGTGAATGTTGTTCAGAGCGTTTTATACCTTGTGGGCATCGGCCTGTCGGGCTGGTCCCTGTTCAAAGGAGATAAAGCATGAATTAGATCAATGATGACCGCAAAAAAATGAAACTCATCCATATCGTTCAAAAAAGGAGATAAAAAATGAACACGAACAAAAAGAACGCAAGAATGGCAGGGTTCCTGTATCTGATTTACATGGTGATTTCCATCTTCGCAAATGTGCTTGGTCGTTCCAAGCTGATTGTCCTGGGAGATGCCGCCACAACCGCCAGGAACATCATGGCATCTGCGTGGCAATTCCGGATCGGCTTTGTGGTCGATCTGGTTGGTGCGCTGCTTTTCCTTTTGACGGCCTGGGCTTTGTACGTGTTGCTGAAGCCGGTCAATAAGAACATCGCTTTGCTGTTCCTGTTATTGAACCTGGGCGGTGTCGCCGTATGGTGTTTTAGTGATCTTTTTCTAATTGCCAGCCAGCTTCTTTTGAGTGGCGCTGATTACTTGAAAGTATTCCAGGCCGATCAACTGCAAGCCCTGGCAATGTTATCCCTGAATATATACAAAAACGGGTTCTCGGGGATCGCCCAGATATTTTTTAGCGCCTGGCTCTTTCCGCTGGGTTATCTGGTTTTCAAGTCCGGCTTCCTTCCCAGGATTTTGGGCATCATCTTGATGGTTGAATGTTTTGGCTGGCTTTTGTTTCCAATTCAGTTCTTCTTTTTCCCGGGCAACTTAGTATTAACTTACCTGAGTTCTGCGGTTGGTTTTATTGGAGAATTTTCACTTATGTTGTGGCTTCTGATCATGGGTGCAAAGGATCAAAAACCAGCATGAGTTGAGGCTGGTTGCGAGAACAGCGACGAACGAGGTCTTGAACATGGCATAGATTTGCACTATCGGGGGTTAGGGAGGGCCTTCAGCCCTCCCTAACCCCCTCCCCGCTCAGCACCATGGTAATGCTCGTGGAATAGGATCTAAAAAGCGGACACAACACATCACAAGGAGAAAGCTAAATGTTAAAAAAAGGTTCGACCATCCTCTCAAAGAAACTGTTCATACTAACTATTGGGGGCGGAGTAGTATTCTGGGTAACTACCATCGCAATTTCCCTGCTTCCCATCGCAGCGGAGTATAGATCTGCCTTTTCAAAAGCGAATATTCAAACGGTTTGGGTTGCTTCTTTGCCCGCTGGTTTGATCATCGGATTCTGCGTCAGTTATTCTTTGCTTCGTTTTTTTGACAAGATTCCAACAAAGAATCCAATTCTAAAATCCGTGATAATAAGCCTCATCGCCCTAGTCATTATGACAATCCTAAACCTGGTTCCCCATAGTTTTCTTGGGCAGCGTGATGTCTTGCATTACTTTCTCATCGGCATAATGCTTGACGCACCAAGGTTTCTCTTTCTTGGAATAGTTATTGGCTATCTATACAGACGGCTGTGCAAAGGATCCGATCCATCCGCAAATGCTTCCAAGTCTGCTCAGGCGGAATAGGTGGACAACCATGGAAACCCAGGCCACAGCTCGAACCAAGCGGCAGACATCACGTGAGTTCTACAAGAAACTGCTTAAGTTAGCTGGAGCAGGATGCGCAGCCTTCTGGATAACTGACTTCGTACTTTCAGTGTCACCCATCGCTGCCGAGTATAGAGCTGCTTTCTCGATCTCATCTCTTCCATTGGCTCTTGTTCAAGCTCTGGTTGGTGGTCTGGTTATCGGATGCTGCGTCAGTTATTTCCTGCTGCGATTTCTTTGAAAAGATTCCAACACAAAATCCCATCTTAAAGGCATTGATCCTTAGCTTTGTTGCCATGCTCATGATCGAAGTCCTTTCAACTCTTGGTAATCCAGGCAATGCCTCTGTCTACCTTTTGATTGACACAGGGATGAACGTGCCAAGGTTTCTCGCTCTTGGAATAGTTGTTGGCCATCTATACGAAAAGCTCAATGGAGGCGCGTGATAATGAAAGCGATTATCTGCACAAAATACGGTTCACCGGATGTTCTTCAGCTCCAGGAGGTGGCAAAACCCGCTCCCAAGGATGATGAAGTCCTGATCAAAATCCATGCGGCATCCATAAATGCGCGGGACTGGCGTTTCATGAGAGCAAAACCGTTCTTTATCCGCCTGATGCCGGGAGGCTTTCTGCGACCCAAAAACAAGATCCTCGGGGCTGATGTGGCCGGGCGGGTCGAGGCGATTGGCAGTAACGTCAGGCAGTTTAAGCCAGGCGATGAGGTTTTTGGGTACTTACCGAGTGCAACCGGTCGTGGCACTTTTGCCGAGTATGTATGTGCCAAGGAAAATGTAATAACGCTGAAACCTGCCAATCTGACATTCGAGCAGGCTGCGGCTGTACCTTTGGCGGCGATGACCGCCTTGCAGGGTTTACGCGACAACGGAAACATTCAACCAGGGCAAAAGGTTTTGATCAATGGCGCCTCTGGTGGTGTCGGAACATTTGCCGTGCAGATTGCCAAAGCGTTCGGGGCGGAAGTCACCGCGGTGTGCAGCACGAGGAATCTGGAAATGGTGCGCTCGCTTGGGGCAGACCATGTCATCGATTACAAGAAAGAAGATTTCACCCAAAACGGGCAGCAGTACGACCTGATCCTGGCTGTGAACGGATATCATCCGATTTCAGATTATCTGCGTGCATTAAAACCTGAAGGAACCTATGTCGTTGCTGGTGGCTCGATGTTTCAACTCTTCCAGGCGGCGAGCAAGGGAAAAGAATTTCCAAGACCGGGAGGCAGAAAACATATGTCGTTTCGCTGGTGCAAAGCCAAAAAGACCTGAACTTTATAAAAGAACTTCTTGAATCCGGGAAGATCATACCGGTTATCGATGGATGTTACCCGTTAAGTAAAACTGCTGAAGCTTTCTGGTATTTTGAGAAAGTACATCCCAAGGGAAAAGTTGTCATAAGTGTGGCCTGATGATCCATGTAATTCAACCAGTAGTTAAAGGAAGTAGTAAGAAAAGGAACAAATTAATCCTCCATCGTCTATGTGTGAAATGGAGCACAAAATCAACTGTCTTTATCAACCACCAAAACTGGTGGAATTCTCTACACAAAAGAAAGAAGGAAAAAATGAAAAGGATCTTTACATTCACAATCATTTTGATGGCACTGACAGCCTGCACGTCACTTCGGGTCCAGACATCTGAACCTGCTGCGACGGACATGCCTCAGGCAAATATGCCAAATCCTGCCTCGGTCTATTGCGAGCAGAACGGCAACACACTCGAAATTCGCACTGCTGCCGATGGCAGCCAAAGCGGAGTATGTGTTTTTCCGGATGGCAGCACCTGTGACGAGTGGGCCTATTTCCGGGGAGAGTGTGGTCCTGCAGCACAAGCTCGAGCGGCTGGCGACCCTGGCAGGAGCCAGTGGAGGCAGCACGGGAGGAGATGGTTCGGGCGGTTACATGCCACCCGGTACCACGGAAGAGATAGCTGATTGGCGGGGCGTCATCAAGAGTACGGAGCCCGGCGCACAGTATGATGACTACTTTGAGTTGTGGACCAACGGGCAGATCATCTACTTTGGCATCGATTCAATGGACCCGGCGGTACAAGCGCAGATCGAGGCACTGCGCGACAGCGGCAAGATCGTTCATCTTTATGGCACATTATTGAGCAATGTGCCTGACTACAACGGCTCGCAGGTCCAGGTGGATCGCATCGAGGTCGAAGAACAAGACTCAGGCGGTTACATGCCACCTGGTACTTCAGAAGCAATAGCTGATTGGCGGGGTGTCATCAAGGATACATCGCTTGGTGCACAGTATTATGACTTCTTTGAGCTGTGGACCAACGGGCAGATCATCTATTTTGGTATCGATTCCCAGGACCCGGCGGTGCCGGCACATATTGGGCAGTTGCATTTTCTCCGGGAAATGGGATAATACTCTAAACACTCTTTCCTCCCCCGGAGCCCCATGCCCGACAATACCCCCCAAACCCTGAACTGCCCCTCCTGCGGCGCCCCGCTGGATTACGACGGCACCAGTTCCATCGTGCGCTGCAGGTTCTGCAAGAACATCGCCCTCATCCCCGGGCTCCCGGCTGCGCGGGAGGCCACCCCGCGCGCCTCGCTGGAGGAGGTCCGCATCCTGGCGCAGAACGGCAGCCTGGTGGATGCCATCCGCCGCTACCGGGCGCTGTACGGCGTGGGGTTGAAGGAAGCCAAAGACGCCGTGGATGCCCTGGCTGCCGGCAAGGTGATCGAGGTCCACCGCGTGTTCTCCGGTCCATTGAGCGCCGAAGAGACCGGCCGCGTGCTGGACGAAGTGAAGGAACTGCTGCGCTCGGGGAATAAGATCGCGGCGATCAAACATTACCGCGAGGTGAACGATGTCAGCCTCACCCAGGCTGCGGAGGTGATCGCCCAGGTGGAGGCCGCCCTGACCGGGCATCTCCGCCCCCGCCCGCCCCGAAATCCTGGGGCAGCCTTCCTACGCCCCTCCAACCGCAAATAAAAAGGTAGTTGGTACCATCCTCACTTTCACCGTCATCCTGGTCGTCGCCGGAGGACTGCTGGCGTTTTTCCTGTCCGGGCAGGGGACGCCCTTTGGGCCGCGCCTGTTCGCCAGCGGACCGGTCGCGCTGGTGTCGCCGCGGCACCTGGAGCTTCACCCGACGTGGCCGCGCTGTTCTACAACCCCGACGCGGATAATCGCCAGGTCGGGCTGGTGGACGGCACCACCGGTAAACTGCGCTGGCACGCAGAGCCCCTCAGCGGGGACGGTTTCGCGGATGCGATCGCGGACGGCGGCGACCTGCTCTACGCTGCCAGCGGTACGGATCCTGCTGGCGTACCGCAAGAGCGACGGCAGCCTTGCCTGGCAGGCGCAGATGCCTGACAGATTGAACTACGGTGACATCCCCCTGCTGGTCACCGGCGGGCGGGTGCTCACCAATAACGCGGACCAGTCCATCCAGGCTTACGACGCCCTCACCGGCAGCCCGGCCTGGAACCGCAGGCTGGCGGGCTACGACCGCTCCCTGCGGCTGATGGGCGCCTCGCTGGTGGTGCTCGATTACACCCCCAATACCTACGATTACAGCCTGTTCGTGCTCGACCCCGCCGACGGCACGCAGCAGCGCGTCCTTACCCCCTCGTGTTCGACCGATCCGTATTCGTCCGACGCGCTGGGCGAAGATTCGGGTTTGCTCTACCTGCAGGCCGAAAATGCGCTCATCCTGGCGTACGACTCATCCCCCGGCTGCGTGCAGCGCATCGACTTCACCACCGGCAAGGTAACCTGGCAGACGCTCTCGACCGATAGTTTCAGTTTTTCACCGTACGGCTTCAACACGCTGATGACCGGTTCGAATTTATTTTTCGCCAATGGCAGCCAGCTTCTGTCGGTGGATAAAAGCACCGGAGCGCTCCAGACCGTGCTGGATAACCCGGATTACGATCTCGTCCCGCTGGCAGTCTCGGGCGATACCCTGCTGGTCCGCGCCCGGCGGACGCGCGGCACGGAACGCTTCGAACTCTGGGGGGTGAACCCGGTAACGGGAGCGCAGCTCTGGACGCTGGACCTGCAGGGCGCATCCCCGGTTGACCCGCCGAATGAAATGTCGGGGCTGGTGGACGACACCGACAGCGGCTGGACCTGGAAGCTGACCCCCGCCGGGCTCCTGCTTATCAAGTTCCAGGCCGCGCCCAACCAGCTAGTGCTGGATACCCTCAACCCGGCGGACGGTTCCCAACTGTCCGAGCTGACCGTTCCCCTGAAAGCGGTCACCGGTGACTTTTATTCCATCCCGACCGTGATCGGCTGGCAGGGCACCCTGGTCTATCTCAGCGTGGATTCGGAGATCTACGCGCTGGACGTCACCACCGGGAAGATCATGTTCCATTATTAGAATATAGGGACAACCACAAGGGTCGCCCCTACCAAAATCGCCGCCGCTCCCCTCGGGAGAGCTTCCCGGGAGAGCACCGGGACAATGTCGTGAATGGCGGCTCGATGCCGCCCTACCACGTCCCTCCCCAAATCTCTTGGATTTGGGGAGGGTGATTAATATTTTTAGGCACTCAGTGTTTTTTTACATGATGGGAGTTCAATGTACCCACTGACGACGAAGGACAAGGGGATTAACAGACTGGGAAAGAGTCAAGGGTTGGATGAAAATCAGCAATTCTTTTATTACCAAACCCTGCGGGTAAATTGGCCCAAAGTCATTTGATCGGACGGTCAAGTGCGGCGGGCAGCGGCTGATCGGTGACCCAGGCGCGCACGGTCTGGGCAAAGAGATCGGGGAATTGCAGGCACCAGGCATGTTTGGCACCGTCCACGAAGCGCCCCTGTGCGGACGGGTAGCGCTTCAGGTAGCCCTTGGCAATCCCGGCTGCAGCCCGCATTTCCTTGCCCCCCAACAGGATCAACAGCGGGCTGTCGATCTTTTCAGGCAGATCCCAATTGGCAAGTTCGCCCATGTAATGGCGCATGAAGTCCGGGGAGATGGATTTCACGAGGTCATCCCGGATGAGATCGGTGTATTGCGGGTCGATGCCGTGCTGGCGAATGGTTTGCGTGATCAGGTAATCCAGCTTGTAGAATTTGTATATCCAGATGGTGGACTTGCCGAAATCCGCCAATATTTTGGAAAAATGGCCCGAACTGCCGGAGAGGAGGGTGTGGTCGATCAACTCGGGCGAGGTGCGCAGAAGGGTCAACGCAACCGGTCCGCCCAGGGACAAGGCCACCAGGTGAACCTTCCGACCGGGGACCTTCTGGCGGATGATCTCGACGACTTCGCTGGCGCTTCCGGCGATGGTGTAAGGAATGTCCGTGCTGCGACCCTGCTCGGGCAGGTCGGGTGCCAGGCAGTGAAAATCGGGCAGCCTTTCGATGACGGGCAGCCAGGATTTGCTGCTCAGACCGCCGCCGTGCAGGAAAAGGATTGCGGGTTTGCCGGGTTGGCCAGCCTCATAGGTGTATAACATGGTGTTCCTCCTTGATCCGAATTCTAACTTTACAATGCTTTCCGTTCTTTTTCCCAGCGTTCCATCAGCCCGGGGATCTCACGTTCCAAAAGCCGGTAGACGCTGCGCATTTCTTCCAGACGCCGGCGGCGCTCCAGGCTGGCTCCGGCCAGGATATCCAGACCCTCTTCGGCCAACTGGCGGAATGTCTGGGCTTGTTTTAACCTTTCCTTCAGGGAATTCGTCCAGGTGTCAGGATGGACGCGGTAGTAATCCTTCCGCTCTCGAGGCAGGCTGACCTGTTCCACCAATTCGATCTGGATCAAAAGCCGGAGCATGGTGCTGACCGAACTCTTGCTGGCTTGAAGGGCTTCAACGGCCTCACCCATGCTGACCAAAGGGGACTCGGAAATGAGCAGGTAACCGAAGATGCGTCCTGCCATGCGGGGCAGGGTAAGTTGTTCGAAGTACAACCCGATTTTTTCGACATATAACATTTCTTCTTTGGAAATCATCGATAGCTCCTTTCGATCAATAATCCAAGTATAGCACGTTCTGTTTGTTCTGTAAAGACTGAACTATGAACGCCGAACTACATTCACAACCAGATCTTGGAGCCCAGCATGGTGGCGAGAGCCAAAGGCGGCAAAAGTCATCCCCTAATCCACAAAGAGATTGCTTCGTCGCTATTGCTCCTCCCCTAATCCCCCAAAAGGCGGGGGACAGGCGTACAGGGGACAACGTCGCAATGACAAACAAAAATCGCACAACACATCTGTTGTGCGATTTTTATATTTGAAAATCATTATTTCAATTCAACCCGGCTATCGCCTTATCCAGCAACTCCAGGAATCCCTTGGCATCATTCTGCAGGATGATCTTCGTGCGCGTCACGCGCGGCAGGCGCTGGAGCGCCAGGTAGCGCATGGCATGCTTGCGGAACAGGATCAGCCCCTTGTGCTCGCCGTAGAATTGCCATGTTGCGCTCCAGGTGCTGGCGCACCATCTGGCGGATCATCTCCGGCGTCACCTGCTCCCGGTCGAGACCCGAGAAGATCCACGGGTTGCCGATGGCGGCGCGCCCGATCATGACCGCCTCGCAGCCGGTGTGCGCTTTCATGCGCCCGATATCCGCCACCCTCTTCACGTCCCCGTTGCCGATCACCGGGATCTTGACGCTTGCCTTCACCTCGGCGATGGCGTCCCAGTTGGCATCCCCGCCGTAGCCCTGCTCCTGCGTGCGCCCATGGACGGCGATCAGCGCGCCGCCGTTCTCTTCCACGATGCGGGCGATCAACTTGTAGGTGCGGTTGTCCTCCCAGCCCAGGCGGATCTTGCCCGTCACCGGCACGCTCAATAATTTGCGTTAACTTCTCGAAAATGTGCGCCACCTTGAGCGGGGTGCGCATCAGCCCCACACCCGCGCCCCGGTTGGCAACCGTGCGCGCCGGGCAGCCCATGTTGATGTCGATGATGTCGGGATGGACTTCCTGCACCCGCAGCGCGGCGGCAATGATCAGCTCCGGGTCGTCCCCGTACACCTGGATGACGAACGGGCGCTCGATCTCATCGTACTTGAAGCGTTCGGAGATGTGCTCGAAGGCGTTGACGATGAACTCTGCCCGCGTGAATTCGTTGTAGCTCATCGCCGAGCCCAGCGTGCGGCAGATGGAACGAAACGGCCAGTCCGAGAATCCGTCCATGGGAGCCAGGATCGCATCCCCGTAGACCGGGATGTTCCCCACCCGAAAAGTGGGCAGCGTACCCGGAAGAGCACGGGTGTTTGCAAATTGGTTTGCAGGACTTGCATGAGTGAAGGTTCTTTCGACTTCGAGAATAAATGTCCGGCAGCCGCTCCACTGCTGGAACGGCAACCGCTAGGCATCTCAAGCGGTTTCACTTCTTCAAGCGGTCCACAAACTGCTTGCGGAACTTGGTGACCTTGGGCGCGATGACCGCCCGGCAGTAGGGCTGGAAGGAATTGTGCGCAAAGTATTCCTGGTGGTAATCCTCAGCCTGATAGAACTTGTCAAACGGCACCACCTCGGTCACGATCGGGTGGTCCCAAATGTGAAGCCGCCTCGATCTTCTGGATCACCTGCCCGGCGATCTCCTTCTGCTCCTCGTCGTGATAGAAGATGGCGGAGCGGTACTGCGTGCCCACGTCCGCGCCCTGCCGGTTGAGCGTGGTGGGATCGTGGATGGAAAAGAAGACGTTCAGCAGGTCGCTGGTACGAAAGCACCTGCGGGTCGAAGGTGACCTGGACTGCTTCGGCGTGACCGGTATTACCGTCGCAGACCTGGGCGTAGGTGGGGTTGGCGACCTTCCCGCCCGCATAGCCCGATTCGACCGATACCACGCCTTTCAGTTCATCGAAGACCGCTTCGAGGCACCAGAAACAGCCTCCGGCGAGAGTGGCTACCATATTATTACCCATAAGATCCTCCAATAATCAGGGGCGACAGGCAGCCTGTGCCTCTGCAAAAAAGCTTACGAAACCGGTTCGGGTTCCTTCTCGGTCTGTTTCGCCCGTTTCAGGAATATCTCGTCCTCCGATACCATCCACCAGGATGGTATCGCCTTCTTGGAAGGTCCCGGCGAGCAGGGCGTCCGAGAGCGGGTCCTCCACCTTTTGCTGGATGACGCGCCGCAACGGCCGGGCACCCATTTCCTGGTCGTAGCCCTGCTCCGCCAGCAGGTCCAGGGCGGCTTCGCTGGCGGTGAGGGTCACTTCGTGCTCGGCCAGCCGCTCGGTCACCTTGTTCAACTCCAGGCTCACGATCTGGCGGATGTCGTCCTTGTTCAGCGAGCGGAAGACGATCACGCTGTCGAGCCGGTTGATGAATTCGGGCCGGAAGACCTTCTTGAGCGACTCGGTCAGTTTCTTGCGCATTTCCTCGTAGGAGGTGCGCTCCTCGGTCTTTTCATCACGCTTGAGCTGGAAGCCCAGCGAGGTCTGTTTCTTGATTTCCTCCGCGCCCACGTTGGTGGTCATCACGATGATGGCGTTGCGGAAATCCACCGTGCGTCCCTTGGCGTCCGAGAGGTGCCCTTCCTCCATGATCTGCAGGAGCATGTTATGGACTTCGGGGTGGGCTTTCTCGACCTCGTCGAAGACCACGATGGAGTACGGGCGGCGGCGCAGTGCCTCGGTCAGCTGCCCGGCATCGTCGTAGCCGATGTATCCGGGCGGAGCGCCCACCAGGCGGCTGGCGGTGTGGCGTTCCATGAACTCCGACATGTCCAGCTGGATCATGGCTTCCTCGCTGCCGAACATGAACTTGGCGAGGGTCTTGGTCAACTCGGTCTTTCCAACGCCGGTGGGGCCCAGGAACATGAACGAGCCGATCGGGCGCTTCGGGTCTTTCAACCCGGCGCGCGCCCGCCGCACAGCCTTGGCAATGGACTGGATGGCTTCTTCCTGCCCGATGATGGTCTTCTTGAGTTCCTCTTCCATCTTCAGCAGGCGCTTCGACTCGGCCTCGGCGATCTGCATCACCGGCACGCCGGTCCACATGGCAACCACTTCGGCAATGTCTTCGCCTGTGACCACCGGGCTCTTGGCGCGCTCCCAGCTTGATTTCATCAGCTTGAGCTGTTCGTTCAGGTCGGCTTCCTGGGCTTCCCAGGTGCGGACGTCCTCGGCCTTGCCTTCTTCCTGCGCCAGGGCGCGGTTGGCGCGCGCCAGCTTCAGCTGGTTATAGATCTCCTTCGCAGAGGTGGAAGCGCCGGACTTGTACATGCGCACCCGCGAAGCGGACTCGTCGATCAGGTCGATGGCCTTATCCGGCAGGAAGCGGTCCGATACGTAGCGGGCCGATAATTGCGCTGCGGCTTCGAGCGCCTCGTCCGAGATGACCAGGTGGTGGTGCTCCTCGTACATCTTGCGGATGCCCTTGAGGATCTCGATGGTCTCTTCCACCGACGGCTCTTCCACCACGATGGGCTGGAAGCGCCGTTCGAGGGCGGCATCCGATTCGATATGCTTGCGGTATTCATCCAGGGTGGTGGCGCCGATGCACTGCAGTTCACCGCGCGAAAGCGCCGGTTTCAGAATGTTGGCTGCATCCACGGCTGAACCGGCCGAACCGGCTCCCACCAGCATGTGGAACTCGTCGATGAACAGGATGGACTTGGTTGCTTTGAGTTCGTCGATGACGCGCTTCAGGCGTTCCTCGAACTGGCCGCGGTACATCGTGCCCGGCCACCAGCGAGCCCACGTCCAGTTTCAGGACGCGTTTGCCCAGCAGCGGCGCGGGCACGTCGCCGTCGGTGATGCGCTGGGCAAGTCCCTCGACGATGGCGGTCTTGCCCACGCCCGGTTCGCCGATCAGCGCCGGGTTGTTCTTGGTGCGCCGTGCCAGGATCTGGATGACGCGCTCGATCTCGGTCTGGCGCCCGATGACCGGGTCCAGCTTGCCTTCTTCCGCCAGGGTGGTCAGGTCGGTTGCCAGCTGGTCCACCAGGGGGGTCTTGGGTTCCTGCTTGCCGCCCGGCTTGGCGGTCTCCGGGACGGCCGAGGCCTGGGTACTCGCTGCTTTCCTGCAGCACACGCCGGGTCTGGCGCCGCACCTGGTCGGGGGTCACGCCCAATCTTCTTAAGCACTTCCATGGCTGCGCCTTCCGAGCGGACCAGGCCCAGCAGCAGGTGTTCCGTACCGATATAGTGGTGACCCATCTTGCGGGCTTCTTCAATGGCATACTCGAGCACCATCTGGGTGTCGGGGGCGAGTTCGATCTTATCGCTTTCGATGTGCCCCTCGCTGGCTGATGCGCTGGATCATTTCGCGCACCCGCTCCGTTTCCAGGCCGAGTTCGCGTAAAACGCGTCCGGCCACCCCGCCGTCTTCCGTCAACAGCCCGAGCAGCAGGTGTTCGGTACCGATCAACCCCTGGTGGGCACTCTCGGCTTCCTGGTGCGCCAGGGCAAGTACACGCCGTGCCCGTTGGGTAAACTTTTCCATGCTAGCCATAAGGGTCTCCAAAATCCATGGGTCGGGATCGTTTCCCGCCCTGCAATCAGACAAGATTTATCTGGTTTGATTCTACCAAAAAATGGTGTGGGGGTATGTATGAGGATGATTAGAGTTCGGGGTTCGATTATAGTTCGAATTTACCCCGAATTCCTGCGGGAATGGGAGAGATTCTGCGCCTCAGCGGCCTCAGCCTCGTTTGACGATCCACTGCGGTGGTTTGCTGTGATGGGAATTGGCCTTGAAGGTGAATTCTTTCCCGCAATCCGGGCAGCCGAGCTGGATCTCGATGATATCCGGCCAGCTGGCGTCATCCTCCACCTCATCCAGGTCGGTAAATGAGGGGAATTCCACGATTTTTCCGTCTTCCACCAGGTGGCGCAGCCGCCGCATGAACTTCGTCACCTCCCCGGTGGAGTTGAATTGGCGTTTTTCATTCACCGAAGCGCAATTCTTGCAGGTCATGGTCAAATTCTCCTTCCCTGGCGGTTTTCCCGAATGCTTCGGAGCCTGGCAGGGTCCGTTTCAATACCGGGGATGACGAGTTTCAACGGGCGTCCCCTATTGCGACGCTTTTTGAGCGTAGTATCCAACCACGGAGATGATCATCAGCAGGCAGCCTACCGCACAGATCAGGCCCAATCCCCACCAGCCTATGAAACCGGCAGCCGTGCCGATCACGACCAGGGCGGTGAAATAGGACATGGCGCGCCGCGAGATGATGCCATCTTTCTGCAGCGGGCGGTTCCCGGCGAACCAGAAGCCCCAGCCTGCCACCATGCCTGCCAGGCTGGCTCCCAGCGCGATAATTAGTAATTCGATCCCCGTCAATCCGGGCAGGTCCACCACCACGGTCCCGCAGGTGTTTCCCTGCGAGGGGAGGGTAAACGCGCTGAACACGTATATGCGCGCCAGGATCAAATGACCAAACGCGAGCTTATCAGTGCCGACCGGCCAGCTCAGGGTGCGTGTTTCTCCCGCTTTGAACGGATAAGTGGTGCGGTCGAGGGTGGCGGCATCGAAATCATTGAATTCGGTGCTGACCAGGAATGAGAGGTCCCGATCCGTGCTGTTGGTCAGACTCAGGGTAACGGCACCCTTATCCGCGGTTGTCATCAGCAGCGGACACCTGAGGGTGGTGGCGGTCTTTTCCGGTTTGGCACTAAATCCGAAGAAATAGGTCGCCTCGAGGTAAGCCCAATTCATGAAAATGAACGTCACCATCCCCAGCAGCACCCCGAGCGAGAAGAATATGGCACCCAATGTGCGAAATAATTTCTTTCTGCCGTCCATAAAATTTTCCTGCCTTTTCCGCCTGGTAAAGCCAATATTACAGTGGAACAGACGGGATTATACCGCAACGCTTTTCGCTACCGGTCATCCCCATCCCCGCCGATCTTGCCGCGCTCCAGGCGCGAGAATAATTTCTCCAGGTTGTGCCCGGCCACCTCTTCCAGCGAAATCTCGAGCTCGGTGCACACCTGCGCCAGGTACCAGAGCACATCCCCCAGTTCGCCCTTGAGCGCTTCGCGGTCGGCCGCGCTGATCTCCCCGGACTTGTCGCGGAAGATCTTCTTGATCTTCCCGGCCACCTCTCCGGCTTCATTGGTGAGCCCCAGGGTGGGATACACCACCGCATGCCCGATGGATGGGTATTTGGCGGTCTTGCGGGATTGGGTTTGGTATTCACTGAAATTCATCGTTTCCTCTTGCTCCAATTTATTTGTTCTGCTCCACCCGTCGTCCAGCGCGGATTTTACCTGCGCTCCAGCCGTTGCCTAAAGCCATATTTCGGCGGCTGAGATTTTATGGCAAAGCACAGATCACCTCGGCGATCCTCTCCGAGGCGTGCCCGTCCCACAGGGGCGGACACTGCCCCTGCTTCCCCTTCCCCTCCAGGATGAGACCCAGTTCGGACTGCAGCCGCTCCAGGTCCCCGCCGACCAGGGTGTTCGTCCCCATCGATACGGTGATGGGACGCTCGGTGGTATCCCGCAGGGTGAGACACGGAACGCCCAGGAAGGTGGTCTCTTCCTGGATGCCGCCCGAGTCGGTGATCACAACTGCGGCATGTTTTTCCAATGCCAGGAAGTCCAGGTACCCCAGCGGGTCCATCAGATGGATCGTTTCCGGGACCTCGAGTCCGCCGTCCGCGATCGCCTGGCGGGTGCGCGGGTGGACCGGGAACAGGACGCTGATCTCCTGCCCGATCCTGCCAAACTCCCTCAGCAGGCGGGATAACTGCCCTGGCTCGTCCACGTTGGACGGGCGGTGCAGGGTTACCAGGGCGATAATTCCCCGCCGGGAATTCCGTTTCCAGTTGCGGCCAGCGGGCTTCTGCCTGCGGCAGCAGGCGCACCAGCGTGTCGATCATCACGTTGCCCACCAGCTTGATCTTTTCCGCCGGGATGCCCTCCCGCAGCAGGTTGGCGTCCCCATCGGGGAGGGGGTGAAGAGCAGGTCGGCCAACTGGTCGGTCAGCAGCCGGTTGATCTCCTCCGGCATGCGGCGGTCACCCGAGCGCAGCCCGGCTTCCACGTGCGCCACGCGGAACAGCAGCTTGGCGCACACCAGCGCGGCCGCCACCGTGGAGTTGACGTCCCCGTACACCAGCACCAGGTCGGGTTTGCGCTCCAGCAGCACCGGCTCGAAACGCTGCATGATCTGGGCGGTCTGGAGGGCATGGCTGCCCGAGCCCACCTCCAGGTTGACGTCCGGCTCCGGGAGCCCCAGTTCCTTGAAGAACACCTCCGACATTTGGGCGTCGTAATGCTGACCGGTATGCACCAGGGTCTGGCTTACCCCCTGCGCGGCCAGCGCGGCCGCCACCGGCGCAGCCTTGATGAAGTTGGGTCGTGCACCTACCACATGCAGGATGTGCATTTATTCTCCCTGAAATCCCTCTTCATTAATAACCGTTACTCTTCACAAGGTCTTTCCTTCGTGTTTCCTTCGTGTTCCTTTGTGTTGAATCTTTTGCTTTGTGGTAATTATCTTATTCCAACAAATACGCCATCACCCACTTCACCGTCCCCACCAGCGCCTCGGTGTGGGTGCGCTCATAGTTGTGCGAGGCATCCACCCCGGGACCGATCAGCGCCACCGCCGCGTCCGCCCCGGCGCTCCACCAGGCTTCGCCGTCCGATTGGTAGTGGGGGTACAGGTCCACCTTGTACGGGATCTCGTGCTTCTCTGCCAGCGCCCGCAGCCGGTTCGACATGTCGTGATGGTACGGCCCGCCGCTGTCCTTCACGCACAGCGAGGCGTGGAACTCGTCCGAGTTCTGGCCTTCGCCCACCGCCGCCATGTCCACCACCAGCAGCTCCTCCACGTTCCGCCGGGATGCCCGCCGCCGCCCCGTGACCCACTTCCTCGTAATTGCTGATGAACAGGGTCGTCGTCCGGGCAGGACTGCGGTCCGCGTCGCTCAGCGCTTTCACCGCCGCCACGATGGCTGCCACGCAGGCTTTGTCGTCCAGGTGACGCGAGCGCACGAACCCGGCATTGACCTCCACGCGCGGGTCGAACGCCACGAAGTCCCCCACCCCGACCCCCAGCTCGAGCGTTTCCTTCGCCGACATCGTGCGGGCGTCCAGCCGCACCTCGAGCGTGTCCTCGCCCCGTTTCATGTCGCCCACTTCCGCGCCGAACACGTGGCTGGAAGCCTTGGTCAGCAGGATGGAGCCGCGCACCTGCCGCCCGGAGCGGATGAGCACGCTGCAGCCTTCGCCTTCGATGGTGTTCCAGGCGTAGCCGCCGATCCGGGACAGCTTCAAGCGTCCGTTGGACTTGACTTCCCTGACCATCGCGCCCAGCGTGTCCACGTGCGCCGTCACCGCCCGCGGACCCTCGTCCTGGTCGCCGCGCCAGGTGGCGGCCAGCGCTCCCTTGCGGGTGCGGCCCAGGCTGAGCGCCGGGAAGCTCTTGAGCGTCTCTTCGGTGAATGCGATCGCCGCCTCGGCATGACCGGTGGGCGAGGGGATGTTCAGCAGCTTGGTCAGGAAATCCAGCATGAAGGGGGTATCGATTTCGGGCAGGTTGGACATGGGTCACTCCTGGTTCGAGTTTAATTTATTGTTCTGGGGGTCTGGGGGTGGGTATCGACCAATTATCTGGATTTTATAACAGCCCACCAATCAAATGAATTATACGTTAAAAATTGCCTGCAAACATGTTACGATATGCCCAATACAAGGTACCGCGGTGTGTGGCCTTGTTGGTCTTAGATAATATCGGTCTATTCAAACCAGGCAGATCCTTCCCTGCAGAAAACGAGCAGATGAAACCCATCCGTGCTTCCGAAGTCGGCTCCTACATATATTGTGCGCGTGCGTGGATGTACGCCCGCCAGGGCATCGAACCGTCCAACCAGGCTGAAATGACCACCGGCTCCGATCTCCACCGCCTGCATGGACGGCAGGTCTTCGCCTCCCGCCTCACCCGGACCCTGGCATTGATCCTCCTGCTCACCGCCCTCGTCCTGCTCGCCGCCTTCTGCACCCGGCAGATCATTTAAATCCTTGTAGTGGCGACTTTAGTCGCCCTTTTACAATTTGCACTGCAAAAATATAGTCTCCATGGCGGCGTTTCGCCTGCCGTACGTCAACTCCACCCCATGACCTCCCTCTACATCGGCCTCCCCCTGCTCCTGCTCGCCATCGTCCTGCTCTACATCTCCGGACGACAGCGCAGCCGCCTCGGTCTCCCCGGCGGACGGGTGATCTATACCGACACGCGCGCCTGGGGCGCCGTCGATAAACCGCTCTTCGACGTGCAGCTCGATCTCACCGGCAAGCCGGATTACCTCGTGGAGCAGAACGGCAGGCTCATCCCGGTGGAGGTCAAGACCGGGCGCACCCCCCCTGCTCCCTACGACTCGCACATCTACCAGGTGGCGGTCTACTGCCTGCTGGTCCACAAGACGTACGGCAAGCGCCCGCCCTACGGCATCCTGCATTATCCCGAACGCGATTTTGCCGTGGACTACACCCCCGCCCTCGAATCCGCCCTGCTCGACCTGCTGGTTAATATTCGTCGCGATGAACACCGCCCGGACGTGAACCGCTCCCACGACGACCCCCAGCGCTGCCGCCGCTGCGGTTTCCGCTCCGCCTGCGACCAGAAGGTGGGGTGACCCGTTGTTTTTACTGGGGCACTATCATTTTTATGATTATCAAACAAAAATCCCGCCAGCGCTTGCTGGCGGGATTTTTTATTATGAAATTAGTCCCCCATCAAAACACTTCCATGCTATTTCGGGTGTGCGATCACCCAGTTGGCGTCGGCAATGAGCAGGTTCGCTGCGCTGGTGGTGATGTGCTTCCCGCTTTGGGACTTCACAAGATCGATAAACAGTCTCAGATCCCGGATGGCATCCTTCGTCCTGTGTCTGTTCAGGTCGTTCTGGGCATCCTTCAAAACTTCCAACAACTTCTTTTGGATGCAGTTGCCATCGCCATGGTGATCCCCATGGTTATTGCCATGGTAATTACAGTCGTGATCATCGATCTTGCCCTCGGCAATAAAGCGATACACACTGGCTGTCAGGCTCTGGACCGTGGCGGTAACGCTGAATGTCACCGACTTGCTGGAAGTGTTGCCCAGTTGGTCAATGGCTGTCACCGTCAGGGTGTGGTTGCCAAGCGACAGGGTATACAGGTCGATCTTCTGACCAGGTGTCACCGTTGTGCCGTCGAGTTTGGCGCTCAAAGTCTTCAGCCCGGAACGTGCGTCCACGGCTTTGAAGTCGAGCTTCAGGGTGTACGGATGCAGGTAATCGTGGGCGACTGGAGCGAAGATGGTGATAACCGGGGCGGTGTCGTCCACGGTGTCGGTCTCGTCCAGCGTCCTGGAATTGCCCAGGTTGTCGGTGCATGTCACGGATAACTTGTGCGTCCCATCGGGACCCGGCAGGGAGAACTTGGCACCGGTGTAAACACCCGTCGATCCGCCATCGACCTTAAGGGTGCAGCCCGCTGTCCCGCTGCCTGCTCCATCATCGGACGCCACGCTGATCTGCGTGCTGGATTTGACGAAAGTGGTCGTCCCCTTCACGAACATCGGAGGGTCGATCGTCTTGGTGAGGATCGGACCGGTGGTGTCGAGAATATCCGTCTCGGTGAATGTGGAGGCATTGCCGGCTTTGTCGACTGCATTCACGGTGAGCGTGTAGGCTCCGTCTGGTCCGGAAAGGGTCAGAACATTATCCCCCTCCGCGCAGGCAGGAGTCGTCGTGCCGCCTGGACCTGCCACCGTGATGGTGCAGCTTCCAAATCCGCTTAACGCATCGGTGACATTGACCGTCAGGGTGGTCGCCGAGGTGACAAAGGTATTGGAACCGCTGGTATACATGGGCGTTCCAATGGTCTTCGTTATGGCAGGCGCTGCTGTATCAGTGATGAAGCTCAGCCGGCCTTCGATGGCCGGTGAGACGGTGCCCATGTGCGTGACATAATCGATCACCGCATCGCGCACATAGTACTGGGTGTCATGCACGATCTGGTTGAGCGGCCACAGGGTGACTCCGCCGTCATTGAAGTTGCACGAACCGGCTGCCAGGTAGTTGACCGTTGAGACATTGTAGTATTTGCTGGCATCTGTGAAGTCCACCGGGACTCCGCCGATGACCAGCGAGATCACGTTGTTGCCATTCGGCAGGGCCGGGTACAGGTCGTTGTACGTGATCTGGTTGCCGGCGTTGGTGTCGAGCATGCAGGTGGTGTAGTAGGAGTAGCCGCCGTAGCCCGAAACATACTTGTAGTAGTAGTAGTTGCGGTAGGCGCGCTCCAGCACCGCCTTGAGCTGCGGTCCGTTCATGCTGATGACGACCAGCGAGTTCTCGTACGGCATGGCAGTGAACATGTCCGCGATCTTCAGGGAGTACTGGGATAGCCGGAGTGGCAGCGGCCGCGATCTTCAGTTGGTCATCGCGCCGGAGAGATGGAAGTCCACCGGGATGCCGTTCTTGTCGCTCAGTTCATACACAGCGGCATCAGCCTGCAGGTTGGCGCCGTTGGTCTCCTGGGTGAAGGCTTGCAGGGCATCGATGGGAGCCGTGGTCTGGCCGATGACCGTGTTGTTGTAGGTGGCCAGCTGCAGCCACATACGGATCGACGATGGCCTTGATGGCAGGGTCTTCAGCCGTGGCCATAGTGACACTGAGGTAGCGCCCGGTCTGGCTGACGACTTCATATCCGCCGCCGCCCAGGGCGCGCAGGCCCATGGACCACCTCGCCCAGGGTGTTGTTGTAGCGGTAGGCCTGGTTGACGACCACAGGTTTTCCATCCGGATCGGCGACGATGCTCGGCAGGTATTTGTAAGCGCCGAAGCCGGTGGCAGGGTTGGTGTGGCTGTGCCCGCCGATGACGGCATCCAGCCCGGTGACATGTCGCCACCAGGTTGGTGTCCACGTTGGCATCCACTTCCACGCTGGCCGGGTTTTCGGTGAAGCCGATGTGGGTCAGGGCGATGACCACATCATTGGTCGGGCGCAGCAGGGTGGATAGTTCCTGGGCCTTCGCGATCGGGTCGGAGAAGGTCAGGCCGGGGATGTTGCTGGGCAGTTCGTAGTTGGGAACACGGTGATTGCCGATGCCCAGGATGGCAACCTTGATACCTTCGGGCCAACTGTCTTTTCTACGTAGGGCTGGACATCCACCGCGGCAGAGCCCATAGGATGCCAGGTCATCTGCGACATTGGCCTGCAGGAGCGGGAAGGTGGCCTGGCCAAGCTCGCCCTTGAAGATGGCGCTGCCAAAGTTGAACTCATGGTTGCCCAGGGTCATGGCATCGTAGTCCATCGCAGTTGAAGGCCTTGATCAACGGATTGATCTGCAGGTCGGCAGCAAGGGGTGTGCCATCGGCGGCAAAGCCGGAGAACGCGGTCTTGAAGTAATACATCATCGCGTCGCCCTGGATGTTGTCGCCGCGCATTGAGCAGCAGGGTGCGGGTCGGGTTGTGCAGTCGTTCCTGCTTGATCAGCGTGGCCAGTTGGGTGTAGCCAACATAGGTGCCCTTGGCCACGTTGCCGTGCGAGTCGTTGTGGTGCAGGATGGTGAGCGGGACGATGCTGCCGACCGTGCATCGTGTGCCATCGCGGATGATGCGGCCATCGAGCGTGCCGTCACCGTTCGGGCCAGCATAGGCAGTTGCCAGGCGTGCCGTAGTTGCGCGGTAACATAGGCATTGACGGCGTTGAGCATGTCACCCCAGTAGGTGATATTGGTCATGTACTTGAAGGCGTTGTAGCCATCACCGCCTGCCGGGGCCAGGAACTCGTTCGTGCCCACGCTGTAGGTCTTGTTCAGGTCCAGCGGTTCCCAGGCACGGGTGGCCTTGTTGTACGACCGTGACATCGAACGCGCCCCAGGCATAGGGCTGCGGGCCGGGGTTGCGCATCTTTGTATTTGAAGTAGTTGTATTTCAACCCGGCCGGTTGGATGACACCGGCCACGTTGGGGCCGTAGTTGAGCACTTCCAGGATCTGCGCACCGGTCATCTTGCCGACGACGGTTGCATTGCCGAACGGCAGGACGGTGAACATGTTGCCGTAGGTCAGCAGGGCCGGGGTCATGGGTACCAGCAACACAGCCGGTGTTGACCCAGTACCGCACCGTACACAGCACCAATCGGTGCGGATACCGCCGGCATTGTTGAAGAAGATGTCAATATCGTTGGTCGGTTCGCCATCAGTGTTCAGGTAGTTGTAGATGGCATCATCAATGAAAGTGCCCATCATGTTGTCGGCGTTGCCGCCCAGGCGGGGCAGGTCAACAGCTGAGTAACCGATCGGCTGGTTGACGATCGCCAGGTAGGCGGGATTCGTCGCATAGCTGTGATGAGCGCGTTGATGGATCTGGGTCGTTCAGGAATCGATGGCGGGATCTTACTGACGACCGGCGGTGAATCCGGTGGTCTGGCTTGTCCAGGCTGACAGCTGACCGCTGCCAGTCGGTGGCGACGGTAACATCCGCTCGACCAACCTTGCGTCCGTTGTAGTAAGCCTGCGCAATGGTGGTTGTGCCCACCACTGTGGCGGCGGCAGTCAGATTGGTATGGCTGTGACCGCCGATGATCAGGTTGACAGGCTTGCCGGCGGTGTTCAGTTTCGTCGGCCAGGGTCTGATCACCGTAGACCGGGATGCCGTAGCCATAACCGCCATCGGCATAAGCCGAGGTGGCTGAGCACCACGATCACGTCCGCACCATCCGCTTTCATCGCATCGTAGTAGTGAATGATCGATTCAGCCGGGTCCTTAAAGCACAGCCCGGCTGTGGCGGTGGAGACGGTGATGGTGGGGGTTTCGGTGGTGGTCACACCGATGAAAGCCACTTTGACGGTGTTCGGGCGGTACCGACAGCCAGGATCTGATAGGGGGCATCCGCAAAGTCGGGGGTGTCCAGCCGGCGGTGGCACAGTTGCCGGTATCATTCTTGGACGATGTTGGCGGTCACATAGGGATAGGTGGCCTCGGTGGTGCGATTGCGCCAGGTTGACCTGACCCCAGTCGAACTCGTGGTTGCCAAAGGTCGCCACGTTGTAGCCCATCGCATTGTAGGCGGCGATGGTCGGGATGCCTTTTCCTGTGGCGGTACCATCACCCAGGTTCGAAAGCAGGCTGCCCTGCATTTCATCGCCGGCATCCACCAGCAGAACGTTGGCAGCGCCCACGGCAGTGCGAACGTCATTGACCACATTGGCAACGCGCGCACATGCCGGGTTGCTGCCCGGAGGCTTCCAACTGACCGTGGAAGTCGTTGGTATGCAGGATTGTGAAAGTTACGGGAACCGGCGGCGCATTATAAGGTGCAGCCGCAACGGCCTGTGAAAATAATGAGAACAACAGGATCAGTGAAACAAATATCATGAACCCCCGCCGGGTGGGCATGTGCTTTATCATTTGTTCCTTCCTCCATTGAATAGGCAAAATTGGGATACGTGTCGTCAGGCTCGCTCTTTATCGATTTCCTCGCTTTTCACCTCCTGCCCCGCATTGGTACTTTTTTGTCCCGCCAGACAGATCGGTACAAAGTCTTAATTTCTTAACCTGCTTTTTTTCCACCCAACTAACAAAATTGTTAGCTCATATACATAATATAAAATTGGAATATAAAAGTCAAGTACCATTTAGTACTGGTAGATTCAGCCCTGCCGCCGCAGTGGGTACCATACAGAGTGTAGGCAAAAGTTGGGGTGATAATCCAATTCCTTTTTTTTCGCAGGGGCGACCATATCTCCAAAAAACGGGAGCATGGTCGCCCTTTCCCTTTTAATAATGCTGCAGGACTTGATCCTCAAAACCACGGACGTCCCGCCTCCACTCACCGAAAAACCTGTGGCTTACCGGGAAAATGTAGCTATACTATATTAATAAATAGTCAAATATATTCCGGGTTGCACGCGTGCAATAATAAAGAGGGTCTAATGAAACGATCTTTTATCCTGCTTCTGCTGGTATGCCTGTCATTGTCTGCATGTCAAAACGCTCCGGTCCCCACACAGCCGCCAACGGCAGTCGCCTCCGCCACTCCAACCGTTCTCTCCGAACCAACAATTGCCCCGGCTATCACCCCTGAACCAACGCAAATACCAGCTCCAGTGCCGCAGGGTTTCTCACCCATCGCCATCACGTTGACCAGGGACGGCCAATATGGGTATCTCAGTTTCGACCTGTCGGAGACCGTCCTCAAAGTGCGCCTGGACGACTTGAGTATTACGGCGGCGGCTGATCTATCGGCCTATTTCCCGCTGGAAAGCGAGCACATTACCCTTGATCAGAGCGAACAGAAAGTGTTTGTATCCGCTCCAGCCTGGCGAAAGATCCTGGTGCTGGATGCCGTGACGATGGAAGTGATCCATGTCATCGACGATATGGATCTGGGGGATATGATCCTTTCGATCTACAAACCGCAGCTCATCACCTGGAACGGTGGAAACACCATAAGATACATCAATACGGAAACCTATGAAGTGACCGAATTTGTGGACCCGGGTCAATTTATCCTGAAGGTCCAGGAAAGCCGTGAAAACCAGGACCAGGTACTATGTCATTAGCGCCCAAAAGCCGGGGGATGCGGAGGTTGACCTGGGGATCTACGACCTATGTGGCAAAGACCTGGGTTCGGAAGATCCATCTTCCATCTGAGGCCCGCTCGACCACTGTTTTTGATCTCCAGGTCCTGCCTTCCGGAAGGATGGCATTTGTGTCCACCTTTACGGATTGGTACCCGGATGGATACCATGCCCGAGGTTGGGTTTATTCCGTTGACCTTGCGGGTGGCGGGATCCGCTCCCTCGCGGTGGATGGCGCAGCGCTGACCGTGGAACCCAGCCCGGATGGCGAGCGGCTCTACATAGGAACGGGCTGGCCCCTGCCGAATACGAACAACCTGCTGATCATGGATACAGCCTCCGGGCAGGTCACCGGTCAGATCCCCCTGGGGGTCACTCAATACGGCTGGCATTACACGCAGATGAATGACCTGGAGATCGACCCGGGCAATCCACGCTGGTTGTATGCCACCAGCACCGATGGCAATGCCTTCATCAAGGTGGACCTTGAGAATAATACCCCGGCAGCTCATTCGGGTCTTGAACAACGAAAGCCTCCGCCCGCACTTCTTCGTCAGGCAACCCGGTCAAACCAGCGGGTTCATCCTCACCGATCGTGATCCGTACGCATTCAGGTTCGATATTGCGCAGGAGACGATCGAGGGGATCGCCAGTTTCCCCGATATTCGTCCAGGATTCCGGCCCGGTTTTGATATCGCGATCAACGGCTCCGGAAAAGCCTTCATTGCGCAGGGCGAATCCATCCTGGAGGTCGATGCTGGAAACAATGGCGCTGCTCGGAACTCATCCGCTTCCACGCGAGATATCAGGATTCTGGAGTTTTATGCTTTCGAACGATGGAAGCAGGTTTTACTCGATCTGGCCGGGACCGAGCTTCGGGAGGGTATCCACCCGATACATTCCTGGCGATCAACGCTGAGAGTTACCAAGTGGAGGCAGAATATAAAATTCGACATAGGCGGATTCAACAGCAGACCTTTTGAGCTGCCGGACGGCTCAAAACTGTATGTCCTGGGCGGCGAAGATGTTGGGCGCATCATTGTCCAGGTCATCAACACAGATACCCTGACCATCAAGAAGACCATCACCTATGACGCACCTGCCGGGTTGAAAGGCATATCGCCGGGTCCTATTATCCGTTCGCGTACGACCCGGTCTCAGGCGGCTTTTTGCCGGAGCCACGAATTGTGATTCTCGTCATTGGATACCGTCACGGATACCGTCGAGAAAGCGATTCCCCTTACAGACGTGATCACGGCCATCGGGCTTGAACCCGGCCAGGTTACGGTCGTAAATGCCATCGGCCTGGTCTACCAGCCGCAGGAAAATTACCTGTATATCGCCCATCTTGACCGGGGTTTCGTCAGCATCTATGATTTGAGCAATGACCGCTTTTTGGAGCAGGTCATCCCTTTGAATGGATATTTCCCCCATTTCATGTTTGCCAACGAGGATGTCAGCAGGCTGTACACGCTCAACAAGCGCTCAGACAGCGTGACCGTGATCGATGTGAAAACAAAGACCGTCGTGAAAGTGATTGACCTGCATACCTACATTCCTTAGCCGGCTTCCTCGCCGCCGTTTCCCCACAGCCCTCCAACATCCCTCCCCAAATCAATTCAGATTTGGGGAGGGTGTCTCGTAGAGACGGGTGAGGCTGCCACCGCTGCGGATACCGATCCGCGTCCGACCAGGAATTGGGGTGATTAAAAATGCTCTCGCCACCGTTACCCCCAGCCCACCCTCCCGTAAGGGATTCGTGAATTCGCTCGAGGTGTCGCCTCCCGCATGGGAGGCGTGGATTGATACCGTAGGGGCAGGTCTTGTACCTGCCCCAAAGCAGCATCGCCTACCCCCGCCGTCGTGGATTGAATCCGCTGCAGGGATGATTTAAACCATGTCGGGTACGATGGGAATTGCAACTGCAAACATTCCCCTCTTGACAAACCAGAACGCATGTTCTATTATTAACTTGGCAGAATCCTATCCAGGTTTCTTTGCCTCCGCACCTTAACAGCCGAACGTAAATGTCGTCACCCAGGGCACATCGTCCCCGTTCGCCGTCCCCCGTTCTATGGGGGAGTGGGGACATTGTCCCCGTTCGCCTGTCCCCGCTATTTGGGGATTGGGGACATCGTCCCCGTTGGTCTTATTGGGGATTGGGGATTCACCCCATTTAATGAATTGATACCGAGGATCAATGGCTTAATCAATTCCTTCTCACGATTTTTGCAGCCCAAATGATGAGGATTTACTCGATGAGAATCCGGGATTTGGTGGAAAAGAATTGTTCCTCTTCGCGTATACCTCGACGCGTGCGCGTCGGCATTGGGCATCAATTTGAAGGCCGCCTCGAACGAGTTAGGCTTTCTTTCCCTGCCTTATCTTTCCTTTGTGACTTTGTGTTTTTGTGGTTAACTCTTTCTCTTCCCACCTCCTCAGCCGTAATGTTTCCGTCATAACCAAAGGTATAATTAACCCATGCCTGACCTGCTCCCCATCCCCCAGCGCATCGCCATCGCCACCCACCCCACCATGCCCGCCGCCGTGCCCCCGCCGCCGCCATCGCCGAATACCTGCAAGGCCGCGGCCTCAGCGCCGTCCACGGCCTGCTCGACGATGCCTCCCTGCGCAAGCGCGTCAAGAACAACGACTTCGACCTGTTCATCGCCGTCGGCGGGGACGGCACCGTGCTGCGCTCCGCCCACCTGTGCGCCCCGGTCGGCATCCCCATCCTGGGCGTCAACCTCGGGCGGCTGGGCTTCCTCATCCAGGTCGGGCGCGACGAATGGCAGGCCGCCTGCGACGATCTGTTGAAGGGCGAGTTCTGGATCGAGAACCGCATGATGATCCGCGCCGAGCACAAGCGCTCCGACGAATCGCTGGGCAACTGGCACGCCCTCAACGAGGTGGTCGTCAGCCGCGGCGCTTCCGTCCACCCCGTGCATCTCTCCACCAGCGTGGACGGCATGCTGCTCACCAACTACGTGGCCGACGGTCTGATCGCCTCCACCCCCACCGGTTCCACCGCCTACGCCCTGGCCGCCGGAGGCCCCATCCTGCCCCCGGAACTGCGCAACATCCTGCTCGTCCCCATCGCCCCGCACCTCTCCGTGGACCGGGCGGTGGTGCTTTCCGAAGGCGCCTCCGTCACCATCACCCTGCGCGATAACAGCGAGGCCGTCCTCGAGCGTGGACGGGCAGATCCCGATCGGCCTGGCCAACAACGACCAGGTGGAGGTCCGCGCCGGGGATTATGCCGCCCGCTTCGTGCGCTTCGGCGACCCCGGCTACTTCTACCGCAACCTGACCGCCCACATGAACCAGAATCCTGCCATAGGTCTGCCGCGATGATCTGAGTCATCGATCCCACTGCTCCCACCTATTGCGCCAACCACCCCACCGTGGAAACCTCCCTGCGCTGCAACAAGTGCGGCAAACCCATCTGCGCCAAATGCGCCGTGCGCACCCCCACCGGCTACCGCTGCCGGGAATGCGTGCGCGGCCAGCAGAAGATCTTCGAGACCGCCGAGTGGGTCGATTATCTCCTGGGGTTCGTCACCGCCGGCGATCCTGTCCTTCCTTGCCAGCCTGCTGGTGGGGGTGATCAGCGGCATCGCCGGCTTCTTCGGCTTCATCATCATCTTCTTCGCCGCCCCCACGGTCGGGATCGTGATCGCCGAAGCGGTGCGCTTTGCCACCCGCAGGCACCGCTCCCGCCCGCTCTTTCATCACCGTCGCCGCGGCGGTGGTGCTGGGTGCGCTGCCGGTCATCATTTTCAACCTGCTCGCCTTCAGCCTTTACGGTCTGATCTTCCAGGGCATTTTCCTGTTCGTTGCCACCCCGGTCATCTACACCCGCCTGTCGGGCATCCAGTTGACGAGATAGCATGCTGACCGAACTCCGCATCCAGGACTTTGCCATCATCGACCAGCTCGAACTGGACTTCGAGCCGGGGCTGGTCGTCTTCACCGGCGAGACCGGGGCGGGCAAGTCGATCATCATGGACGCCCTCGACATGCTCCTCGGCGGGCAGGGCCGACGCCACCTCCATCCGCAGCGAATGCGGACCTGGCGCGTGTGGAGGGCACCTTCAAGTTGTCCGGCCCCGAAAAGGCCGCCGCCCACGAGATCCTCGACCGCGAGGACCTGCTCGACGAGCAGGACTACGTCACCCTCACGCGCGAGGTCCGCCGCGAGGGACGCAGCGTGGCGCGCATCAACGGTCATTCCGTCAGCCTGTCGCTGATGAAGGAACTGGGCGAGATGCTGGTCGACATCCACGGCCAGTCCGAGCATCTCTCCCTGCTCAACGTCCGCGCCCACCTGGGCCTGCTCGACCGCTACGCCCGCGTACGAGTCCCTGCTGGCTGCCTACCGCAAAACCTGGCAGAACCTGCTCGGGCATTCGCCACGAACTGGAGGAACTGCGGGCTGCCCAAAGGGATGCGGAACGCCGCACCGAGCTGCTCACCTTCCAGGCCGGGGAGATCGAGGCCGCCCAGCTGCAAGCCGGGCGAGGACGAAGACCTGCGCCGGGAGCGCGACCGCCTGGCAAATGCCGAGTCGCTTGCCACCCTTGCCCAGCAGGCCCTCACCGCCCTCGACGAGGGCACCCCCGAAGCGCCCGCCTCCACCGACCTGATCGGGCAGGTGGTCCAGGCGCTGACCAAGCTGGCGCAGATCGACTCCACCCAGAATCCCCTGGCCGAACAGTCCAGCCACGCTCGAAGAAAACCTGGCCGACCTGTCGCGCGGCCTGCGCAATTACCTCGAGGCCATCGAATTCAATCCCAAGCGGCTGGAGGAAGTGGAAGAGCGCCTCGACCTGATCCGCCGCCTGGAGCGCAAATACGGGGGCACCATCGAATCGGTCACCGCCTTCGCCGTCGATTCCCGCAAGCAGCTCGAGAGCATCTCCACCGCCGCCGAGCGCATCGGCGAACTGGAAACCGCCGAGACCGCCGCCCTGGAAAAACTCTCCGGGCAGGGGCTGGCGCTCTCCCAAAAGCGCAAGGATTCAGCCGGCGAGATGAGCAAGGCCATCGAGGTCGAGCTGGATGACCTGCGCATGGCTGCCGCCCGTTTCGCGGTGGATTTCCAGACCAAACCCGCCGCGGACGGCGTTCCGCTCCCGGATGGGACGCCGCGTCGCTTTTGACGGGACCGGCCTGGACCGGGTGGAGTTCCTGGTGGCGCCCAACCCGGGCGAGGGTCTGAAACCGCTCGCCCGCATCGCCTCCGGCGGCGAGACCTCCCGCCTGATGCTGGCGCTGAAGAACGTGCTCGCCAAGGCCGACCAGGTGCCCACCCTCATCTTCGACGAGATCGACCAGGGCATCGGCGGGCGCGTCGGCGGGACGGTGGGCGAAAAGCTCTGGCACCTCGGCCGCGCCCACCAGGTCTTCGTCATCACCCACCTGCCGCAGCTGGCCGTCTTCGGCGACCAGCACTATCCAGGTGCAGAAGGTGATCGAGAAGAACCGCACCCTCACCCGGGTGGCCAAACTGAAAGGCGAACCGCGCACCCTCGAGCTGGCGCAGATGCTCGGGGAGGTGAGCGAGGGCACCATCCGCTCGGCCCACGACATCCTGCAAAGCGCCCAAACATTCAAAAACGGCAAAAAATAAACCTGGAACCGGGGGGTTTGCTGATGTCTATACCGCAAAACCGTAAATATCGGGTGTTTCAGGGCAGGAATAACTGGGTCATTATCAGGGTTGCCAACCAGTTCATTCACCTGTATAATCTCTCTATCTTATCCGCCGGAGTTTCTCAACCATATGGAACAAAATGACGCCCTTCTCGGGCAGGGGGTTGCGCCTGAGAGCAATCTTCCCACCGAAGAAAATAACAACAATAACACCAACATGGAAACCCTCCTCGACCAGGAGGGCATGTCCCTGGATTTCCCCCAACCCGGGGAGATCCGCACCGGAGTGGTCGCCAGCATCAGCCAGTCGCAAATCCTGGTCAGCGTTGGCGCGAAATCGGAAGGCGTGATCACCGGCCGCGAGCTCGAAGCCATCCCGGCTGAAGAGCGCGCCGCCCTGCAGCTCGGCCAGGAGATCCTGGTCTACGTGCTCTCCGCTGAAGATTCCAGCGGCAACGTGGTGCTTTCCTACACCCGTGCCCAGGAGCAAAAAGGCTGGGGCGACGTCGAGAAGATGCTCGAAGAGGGCGGCTCTTACGACGGCAAGGTCGACGGCTTCAACAAGGGCGGCATCATCGTCCCCGTGTACGGCCTGCGCGGCTTCGTGCCCGCCTCGCAGCTGGGCATTTCCCGCCGCATGGCCGTCACCGGCGATACCCCGGATGCCCGCTATGCCAAAATGATCGGCGAGCCGATCACCGTGCGGGTCATCGAAGTGGACCGCAAACGCCGCCGCCTGATCCTTTCCGAACGCGCCGCCTCCAGCGAGACCCGCCAGTCGATCAAAGAGCGCGTCATCGAATCGCTGAAAGAGGGCGAGGTTTACACCGGCAAGGTCACCAGCCTGGCTGATTTTGGCGCATTCGTCAACGTCAACGGCGCCGACGGCCTGGTGCACCTGTCCGAGATTTCCTGGGAACGCGTCCAGCACCCCTCCGAGGTGCTTGAAGTGGGCCAGGAAGTGCAGGTCAAGATCATCAATATCGACCGCGAAAAGAAGCGCATCGGTCTTTCCATCCGCGCCCTGCAGAACGACCCCTGGCAGAGCAAGGTCGATAAATTCAAGGTCGGCCAACTGGTCGAAGGGATCATCACCCGCCTGACCAAGTTCGGCGCCTTTGCCCGCCTGGAAGGTGACCTGGAAGGCCTGATCCACATCTCCGAGATCAGCGAGAACCGCATCGAGCATCCCAAGGAAGCCGGCCTGCACGACGGCAGCGTCGTCACCCTGCGCATCATCCGCATCGACCCCGAACAGCGCCGGATCGGCTTGAGCCTGCGCAAGGTGGATTCGGGTGCTTACAAGGACCTCGACCTGAAACAGCTCGACCTGAAGGGTGTCAACCTGGAACTGGTGGATAATGAACCCGACCAAAGCCAGGTGGACCTCGAAATGGCGGATAAAGAACCCGACCCCATCCCGGTTGACCTGGAAAGCCCGCCCGCGGAAGCGGTGGAAGAAATACCCACCGAACCCGAGGAAGCTCCCAAGGCCGAGGCAACCCGCAAGACCCGGAAAGCTCCCAAGGCCGAGAAAGCTCCCAAGACCGAGGAAGCCCCCGAAGAACCGACGGAAGCTCCCAAGACCGAGGAAGCCCCCAAGACGAGGAAGCCCCCAAGGAATAGGAAGAGAAACCCGGTTTCTTCCAGAGAGCCGGGTTTTTGAATTACCATGCTGCCACTCATCGTAGACGCCCACGAAGATATTGCCTACAACATCCTGAACTTCGGACGGGACTATACCCGTGCCGCGGCCGAAACGCGCCGCCTCGAAAACGAGAGCGGTTCCAGCGCCCCGCAACATAACGGCGAGACCCTGCTCGGCTGGCCCGATTACCAGCGCGGGCGCGTGGCGGTCGTCTTCAGCACCCTGTTCGTCACCCCCATCCGCCGCAAGAGCGGGGAGTGGGAAAAACAGGTCTATGCGGATTTCGACCAGGCCCACCGCCTGTACCGGGCCCAACTGGATGCCTATCACAGGCTGACCGACGAAGCCCCCGACCAATTCCGTCTGATCGCCTCCCGGTCTGACCTGGAAGCCGTCCTGGCCCATTGGGCCGATCCCAAGGCTGAAAGCCATCCGGTCGGCCTGGTGCCGTTGATGGAAGGAGCCGAGGGGGTGCGCACCCCGTCCGAACTGGACGAGTGGTGGGAATGGGGCGTGCGGATCATCGGCCCGGCCTGGGCGGGCACCCGCTACTGCGGCGGAACGCGCGACCCGGGTCCGCTCACCGATGACGGGCGCCTGCTGCTCAAGGCCATGGCAGACATCGGGTTCACGCTCGACCTGAGTCACATGGATGAACTGTCTGCCCGGCAGGCGCTCGACCTGTATCCCGGTCCCATCATCGCCAGCCACGCCAACGCGGCCGCGCTGGTCCCCGGCTATGACGGGAACCGCCTGCTGCAGGATGACGTCATCCGGGGCATCCTCGAGCGGGACGGGATCATCGGCGTGGTACCGTTCTGCAAGTTCCTGTATCCAATGAATGGAAATTTGGCGACCCGCGTGACAGCATCACGCTGGAAACCGCTGGCCGCCCACGTGGACCGCATCTGCCAGATGGCCGGGGATGCCCGGCACGTGGGCCTGGGCAGCGATTTCGACGGCGGCTTCGGCCTGTCTGCTGCGCCAGCCGGGGTGGATACGCATTGCCGACCTGCAAAAACTCGGCCCGGTCCTGGCAGCGAAAGGGTATAATGACGAACAGGTTGCGGCGGTTCTGGGGAAGAACTGGCTGCGCCATCTCCAAGCAATCCTGCCATGACAACTGCTGACAACCAATCCATCTCCCCCAATACCTCTCCGGTAGGTATCCCCTCGCGGACTGCGTGTCCGCTTTGGGCTGTTCATGACATTAATCGGCCTGCTCATCTTCCTGATGGGCGCCCGCCCGGCACTCTTTGGGCTGGACCGCAGCCCGGTGGTTGGGTTTGTGCAGATCTCGGTCTTCCTGGTGGGGCTGGCGATCATTTGCCTCGGCGGGTATATCGGCTTGATGTCCTTCTGGAAAAACGGCGAGCGCACCATCGCGGCTGAAATCGGCTCACGGCTGGTCGCCACCGGGTACGTGGTGGCTGTCTTCTCCGGCATGGCGGATGTATTCGGCTTTGGCACGCAGCCGCCGCCGCAGGTCCCGGTCTTTGGCCCCTGGCAGGCGACCGGCGTGCAGATTGGCGAGTGCCTGATCACGATCGGGTTCCTGTTGTTGATCCCCATTTTCAAGAGGAAAAAGCCGGTTGAAAAATGAGGAGTACATTCGAATGAAATGCATCCCAGGTTGGGGATCATGGTGAATAAACAAAAAACCACCAGTTCAGGTGGTTTTTGTATCCTGTGCCCCCGTGGGGATTCGAACCCCAGTTTTAGCCTTGAAAGGGCCACGTCCTGGTCCACTAGACGATGGGGGCAAGTTTACTGGGCAGGGCGGCAGGATTTTACCATCCCCCACCGCGCAGGTCAAGCAATTGGTCAGCCTTTTTTCTTATCCGTGACCACTGCCAGCAAATCCACCTGCCGGCGGTTAAAAAGGATCGCCGGACTTTCAAGGTGCAACTGGGGGATCAGGATGGCCGTGAGCGTGGCCTGATAAAGCGCCACGAAGTCTCCAACGCCCTCCACCATGACGGTGGCAAAATCAAAGCGCCCGGCCCACTCGAGAGTCCCTTCCAACTCGTAAACCTGGGTGGTTACCCGGATGGGATACCTGACCAGAGTCTTATAACCGCCGCGCACCAGCGCTGACGGACCTACGTCTTCCCGGCGGGTAAGGCAAACCGCGAAGAGGTTCGATTTAACCAGGTCGATAATCTCGTACTCGCCCACCAGCTTGGTAGGCATATGAATCGGCGCCAATTTTGCATCAACCACTTCCATGAATGAAGTGGTTTTATCATTCATCATCCCGAGCATGCCGTTATTGGGAACCATCAACTTGCCCACCACCCGGTAGCTGAGGGTTAGAAAATCTGCCGATAGCAAACGATGAGCAGTGGTAGGTTCAGGCATTTTTCTGTACTCCTGTAGGGCGTCAGCGCCGGATCGGACGGGTTCCATTGCGTTTTTCCATCAGCGGGCGAACTTTCCGCTTCGTCCCGGAAGCCTTGCCCGTTTCGGGATCAAGGATGGTGACCAACCATGAAATGGCACGCGCATCATACTCGCGGCGCCCACAAACATCACAAACCCATGCCGGGAAATTGGGGACGGTAACGAGTTCTTCATCAAGCCAGGTGAAGTAGGTAACATGACGCAAATGCATCACGCCTGCCTGGCAATCCGTGCATTGGTAAGATTCCTGTGGTTCTTCAGTCATTTGGATGCTTCCATGGACTCATTCAGAATAAATACTCCCGCACTCGACCCAATGCGGTTCGCCCCGGCGGCAATCATTGCCAGGGCATCTTTAAAGGTGCGGATACCGCCGGCGGCTTTGACCCCGGTGTCGGGTCCCACCACGCGGCGCATCAGGTCCACATCTTCCACTGTTGCCCCGCTGGGACCAAATCCGGTGGAGGTTTTGACATAGTCCGCCCCGGCTGCCTTTGCCAACAAGCAGGCGAGGATCTTTTCACGGCGGGTGAGCAAAGCCGCTTCAATAATCACCTTGACCCTCGCTCCGCGCTCATGGGCTTCCTGCACGACAAAGAGGATATCGTTCAGCACAAGCCCGTACGCTTCGCCTTTCAGGGCACCAATATTTATCACCATATCCACTTCGTGGCACCCTTTTCGATCACGCGGCGCGCCTCGTATACCTTATCTTCGGGCAATGTTGCACCAAGCGGGAAAGCAATCACCACACACATGCCCACGCCCGACTCCTTGAGCAGACCGTGAGCGAGCGATACATAGACCGGATTTATGCAGACCGTGGCAAAATGATATTGACGGGCTTCCTCGCAACATTTTTTAACCTGTCCGGAGGTGGCTTCCGGTTTGAGCAACGTATGGTCGATCCAGGCAGCCAGTTCAGTCCCAACCGGACTTTTCAACGGCGCAGGCGGGGCGGGGAGTTCCCGTCCGTACGAATCCGCCAGGCCAAGGATCTCTTGAAGGGACAGCATGATCCTCTATGGAGCAGCCAGAACAGGCTGGTTCTGGCGGATGATCATAAAATTGGCAAATGGATAGTAGACCACCAGAGCTTTACCGAGAATATTATCCTCCGGGAGAAAGCCCCAGGCATGGGAATCTGCCGAGTTGTTGCGGTTGTCTCCCAGGACGAAAAGCTGACCGGCAGGCACCACCCAGGTGTTGGAATAATCAGGGGCGGCCTCGATATAGGACTCCATCAATTGGACATTGTTAATGTACACTTTCCCATTGGAGATACTCACGGTCTCACCGGGCAGCCCAATAATCCGTTTGATGTAGTCTTCGTAATTATCGTCAAAACCCGGAAAGCCAAACAGGCGCTGCCAGAAAGAGGCATCAGGATACATTGGGGGACGAAAGACGATAATATCGCCGCGGTGATAGTTACCGGTCAAATAGGACAGGCGGCTAATCAATACGTACTCACCATTATCCAGGGTGGGAAGCATTGAATAGCCTTCCACGCGCACACGGGCGGAAATAACGTTAATTACCAGGAACAGGACAACAGCCAGCCCCACCGTTTCCAGGATTTCGCGCAGGAATTGCTTCCCTTCATTCCTGGGAGGTGGGGCTTCTATTCCAGGCTGGGTGTCATTTTCGGGGGATAATTCGATCAAAAAAGCCTCCGCCGAAGATTATACCATTGGCAAGTCAGACCAAACCCCAGGCGAAATACGTGGGCACATGGAGGACACGCTCCCCCTTTAGCCAGGCCCGTTCATCGATCCGCTTCATTCGCAGGAGGTCGCGAGCCGGCACCCTGCCTGCCAAATCGGATTCCAACACCGCCCATTCCAGATCACGATCTGCAGGAGTAAGCAGGGGGTGGCCATCCGACCGCCCCATGCCGGAGACGGGAGATTGCTGAAGAGTGCCTGTTTCTGTGATCGGGATGCCCGCCTGCTGAAACAGGGATGAGAGGCGCGAACCCAGCGCGGGGTCCGCGCCCTGCTCCCGCAACGATCCTGCCTGCCAAACGCCAAGGGGAGCAAGGTCAGCAGGTTTATCAATGCGGGAGGTATAGTCCGGTTCAGCCAACGCCAACACAGCCCCGCCGGAGCGCGTGACCCGTTTCATTTCCAGGAGAGCCGATAAGGGATCCGAGACCCAGAGCAGGAGGAAATGGCAAAAGGTGATGTCGAAAATTCCAGGAGGATAGGGGAGGTGCAGCGCGTTTCCACAGACAAGACTGACTCCCGGTGCGTACCGGCGGGCTTCGAGCAAGCGGACCGGATCCAGGTCCAGCCCATGAATGGTGCCAGGTGTGACCATGGCGGATAAGATCGCCCCGGTGCCGCAGCCGACTTCAAGGATCCGGCGGGCATGCGCCAACCCAGCGCGTTCGAACAAATAGAGGCGCAAGTCACGAGTCCAGGCGGCCTGTTGAAGAAAACGACTATGCCAATCCATGCTCGTCCCAGTCCAATATGAACCCCAACTGCGTGCCGGTTTCAGGCGAGTTGGGAACAATCAGACTCTGCGCTGAAGTGTGGTAAAGGTCGCGCAATTTTTGCACAGCCTCGGTCGCCTCCATCCCATGCCGGACGAGGTAGCAGCCAACGGTTACGCCTGTTCGACCAATCCCTCCCACACAATGGAGGTAAACCTTGCGACCTTCAGCAAGAGCAGCATCAATCGCATCCAGGACAGAAACCATGGATGCGCGGGAGGGCACATCAAAATCGGGGAAAGAAAATCGCAGGTGACGGAACTCGCGTCCGGTGGAGGCAGCCACACCCACCAGGATAGAGGAATAGGGCGGGCGCTCGTTTTCATTGGTCAAATCCAGGAAGGTGTCGAACCCGGCTTTAACCAGAGCCTGGAGACGCTGAGGCGTGGGGGCATTATCAAAGCGCGGTCCGGGGTAGCCCCCTGCCAGAAACTGACCGGGAATCACCCAATATGATTCGGGAATGGGTTTATCGATCATGGCAGACGCAAATAAACCTTCAGGATACCGGTGGATCCCCGGCTGGTGAGCTTAATTTGATAATCTCCGGCGGGCAGGCGGAACTGATTCGGGCTGTCGGCAGACTGGCTGGAAAACCCCTTGCCGTGCAGTAGCGGAAGAGGAGCGCCTGGGAGGGGACCAGGGTGACGTCGATGTAGCTTGCCTGGATGCCAGTCACGCGGCAGGAGGACGGCAGCATCACCCGCCATTGGGAGGGTGAACCGGGCAAGGGGCTGAGCGTCCACATCCTGATCTGCGAGGTTGACCCGGGCCGCGAGGTCGTATCCCTTTAATGATTGCGCGGGGCTGCCACCCAAGGTGGAACCGACCAGCAAGCCTGCACCGACCAAAACGCCAACGACTATTACGCCCGCCGCGACCCAGCGCCAGACAGGCACGGGTTTCCCAGCTTCTGAAGAGAAGACACGCCCGACTGCCTTCAATCCTGTCATCCGATATGAGAACAGCACCCAGCCTGCAATAAATAGTCCCAACGCCGTGAATGCCACCAACAACGCCGGCAGCCCGCTATTGGCAATGAACCGGGTCACATCATCGCCAGCAGGCGCGTTATCCCGGAGGTAAAGAAATGGGATGACCACCCAGGCCAGCAAAGAACAGAGGGTGCCGGCGGAGGCAATAAATTTCGTCCACTGAACCAGGAGACCGGTTTTTTTTGGCAGGGCAAGGATCAAGACCAGCCAAACCAGGAAAGGCAACCCCGCCCCGCTGACATTAATCACAGCATTCTGGGCCCGGGTGAATTCCCCCGCAATGTTGACATGGGCACCCAGGGATAAGAAATTTACATCGAATTCGCCGATCTGACCACCGAAGAACAAACCAGCCAGGGCGTGGCCTCCTTCATGCAGGGAGGTATATGCCAGTGCGACCGCCAGGGGAATCAAGAGGGTGTATGCGGCAAACTTAAGGCGATCAGTAGCGGCGGTCATCTGTTTTCGAAAAAGTCCCAAGGGCGGATAGGATCCATCAGCGTTCTACAAGCAATTCCGAAACCCCTCCCCCAATATCGGCAGGCAGCCCCCAGGGTTATTTTTCCAGCATCTCCTGGACGATCTGCGCAGCGTGCTCCACGAATACCGGGCAGAGCCTGGTGAACGCGCCATTCTCAGTTGCCTGCTGATGCCCCTGCGGCGGTGCTGATATCGTAACCGAGCAGATCCCGGCAAAGGATGGTTTTGTGGATTGCCTCAAAACGCTGCAGGAAATCCTGCCCAAGCCGGTAGGCTTCTTCCTTCCCGGCAGGCGTGTCTGCCCCGCGTGCCAAGCCAAGAGCCATCAGTCCCCCGGTGAGGGCGCCGCACACCTGACCGCGCCTGGCAACCCCCCCACCAAAGGGCGAGGCCATTTTGAGCATCAGGCTCTCGTCCATCCCCAATTGAGACGCAAAAGCCGAAAAAACCGACTGCGCACAGTTGAAGTGTTGATCGTAACGGGCAACGGCTCTTTCAGAGGAATTTTCCATCGGCGACATCTTCATCCTTAATTTTTGTCCGGACCTTCCTCACCGTAGATAAACAAATCTCCGATCAATTCGCGCAAGTAGTTGCGCCGGATGGCATCACCGAAGACGGGCGCCACGGAAAGAAGGTGCAGTTTCGGAGTGCGCTTTTCGGGCGGGATATAGACAGTATCGGTGGTGACAATTTCGGTGATCTGCGGAACAGCAGACAGCTTTTGCAATCCGTCACGGACGAAAACACCGTGGGTGGAAGCCACCCAGATCTCCTGGATCCCCTGGTCAATGAGGATACGGCTGAGTTCCAATACCGACCCGCCGGTGGCAATCTCATCATCATAAATAATGGCTTTTCGAAACCCCTGGACATTGCAGCCTACCAACCCGCTGATGACCACTTTTGTATCAGAAACACGCTGCTTGTTTCCAGCGGCAACCGGAAGGTTTAGTCCGCGGGCGAAGAGCGCAGCCGGACCTGCCGAACCCATGTCGGGGGCAACCACCACCGCACCATCCAGATCATGGGCCTGGAAATAATTGCGAAAAATAGGGCGACTGGTCAACGGGTCGATGGGGACGCTGAAGAAGCCGTGCGCCTGGGGAGAATGCAAGACCATCGTCATTACGTGGGTAGCGCCCGAGGTAACCAGCAAGTCGGCCACCAGGCGGGCGGTAATCGAGATGCGCGGAGCGTCCTTCTTATCCGACCGGGCAAAGGAAAAATAAGGGATGATGGCATGGACTTCCTTTGCAGAGGCCGAACGGGCGATATCCAGCATCATCAGCAGTTCCACCAGGTTGTCGTTGACGGGAGGCGCCAGCGTCTGGACAATGAACACGATGCGCGAGCGCACGCTGGCACCAAGCTGGATATACAGGTTGTCGTTGCTGAACCTGCTGACCAGAGTCTGCTCGAGGGGGAGATGCAGGTAGGCAGCAATGTCGGCAGCCAGGTGGGGGTGGGAACTGCCGCTGAATATGCGGATTTCGTCGGGGTCAAGAGATGTCCTGATGCTCAAGGCGTTTTTTCCTTTCCTGAGGCGGCGGTGATGAAATATTGACCTGGTGTAATTGATTCAGGAAACAGAGCGGTTGTATTTTTTAAATTTACCAAATTCCCGGAACAAGGCGATATTTCACCCGCCCGGCATACTCTTTATATCCCTCCAGCTCATTTTGGAGAGTCCGATCTTCCAACGAAGTGCGGATAATCAAGTTTACCACCAGGACCCCCATGGGGATGCAAGCCCACCAAGACCCGAGGGCAACGGGGATGGTTATATATGAAACCAGCAAGCTGGAATACCCGGGATGCCGGATAAAGCGATAGGGTCCGCCAGATTGAACCGTGTGGCCGCGATCTTTCTGGATGCGGACAATGGTGGAGAAAAATTTGTTAGAGACCATAGCCCAGGTGAAGAGGGGATAGCTCACGCCCATCAACACGAAGGCTGCAACCTGGACCCAAAGCGGGATGCTCCCCGCCCAGCCAAGGCGTTCATCCAGCCCGGACAGGATGAGGATGATGAACCCGCCGGTGCCGGTTATGATCCCGACGACCTTATCCCACGCTTTGGCACCCTCCCCCACCTGGGAGCGTTCCTCCACCAATTCCCTGTGCTTCCCCAACAAGATGAACGCGTTGAAGCCCAGGAACACCAGGTATATAGCCAAGGTACGCCCAGGCATTCCACCAATCCAGCTTCCCGACGGAGGCGAACAGGGCAACGGCCTGGATGAGGACGAGGAACCCGATCTGGATGAGCCTTTTACGGACGGCAGGTGTCATGGGCATGCCATAAAACAGGGGCGGTGTGAAACCCGCCCCTGTTTGGGTAAAATGCTAATGATAGATTTTCTCCCAAGGATCTCTCAGGAAATTCCCCAGGACCTTACCTGCTTCACCCTGGGTGGGCAATACGTCACCGTCCGGTTCAACATACAACCAGGCTTTGCCCGCGCCGGAGGGAACTTCGTCCTCGATGGTCTCATGGGCGACCGGGTTCTCGGCGGAATATGGGACAGGCAGGTCCCAGCGCAGAGTGAGACCCAGGCTGGACGCCTTGTTATGGAGGGAATGCAGCGCTTCGTGCAATGAGGACTCGGAAGCGCCCAGGGAGATACTCTTGACCTGGAGCGCGGCCAATTTTTCCAGAATTTCGCCGGCGGTGTTCACGTTCTGAGGGGTGACGGTCAGGTGAACCGTGGTGTAAAGATCTGCGGGCATGACGGTCTCCAACCCACGCCAGGAAGCGGGGTTGGCGGGATCAAGAATGAAGAGCAGGTGGTCGAGCCCGGTCTGGAGCAGGGTTTGCAGGTAGGCTTTATCGGCCAATTTCAACCCATCCGATAAGAAGACCGGCAACCTGTCCCACTTTCTCGGCATGACCGATGAGGGCTGGCAGGTCGTCGCGGAAGGTGGGCTCGCCGCCGGTGAAGGTGATGTGCGGGATGCCAGCCGCCCAGGCTTTGTCCATGATGGTTTCCCATTCAGCTGTGGTCAGCTCGCGGTCAACACGCTTCACGGGGGCAAGCGAAGCGTCAGCACCCGGGGGCAGGCGATAGGTAAGAGCGCAGTCGAGACGCAGGGGGGCGGTCAGGTCGTGAGAGTGAGGCGCAATCCTTTGCATGTCGAGGAAAGTGGTCGGGTCCAAATCCGGAGTGTTGATGAGGGTCTGGAGGCGCTCACGGAAATCCATGTAATCCTTGTGGGCACCCGACATGCTGATGCGGTAGCGTTTTGAGACCTGCCGGGAGACCTCTTCGGGCGAGGTGTCTTTGATCATGTGAAAGGCAAATTCGGCAGCAGTGGCGTTAAGGTGCAAAACAGTGGCAGCATTGACGATGAGGAGACCGGAACCATCCTTCAACAGGCGCAGGTGCAGCCGGAGGGAGGGTTCGCCGGGCCTGGATTGGAAAGTATGGGTCTCGGCAGCCAAAGGCAGGGATTGCCTTGGTTTTTCAGCAAGCAACAACCCGATAACCAAAACAACGACCGCCAGACCAATTTCAATCAGCAATCCATATTTTGGGATGAAGGCAAGAGCGAATCCCACCACCAGGAGGGTGCCCAATATCCGAACCGGAGTGCCCTGCAGCTTAAAATGACCGAGCCTGACCCTGCCGAGGATGATCCCCAGCAGACCGAAGACGAACATCACCAGGCTAAAGAATATCAGAGAGGCGCTTTCGACCCGGCAGACCGAGGTGGTGCGGGACCAGCAAAGACCATAAAATAAATTCGACAACTGCTGAAAAAATGAAATCGACATATTTTCCTCTCAATCAGCCGCGCACAAAATGCGGCATTTCGAATGGGATCTCAAAGGAAAGTTCGACGAAACCAGCGTATTCACCATTACGATACCAGGGGGACTGATAGATGAGTTTTTTAATGCCATTCTTTTCTATAGTGTAGACATTGACCTGACGAGAATCCATCAGGCGTTCGAGCTTGCCGCGGGCAGGGTCGGGATGGCAATCGTACATGTTTTTGCCAATGAGAGCACGCCCGCCGTCCTTCGCCAGGTAGACAGCAGCCTTGTCATTCATTTCGAGGACGATGCCATCCGGGTCACAAATGGTGGCGGCGGCGGGAAATTCCTTGATCCAAGCGTTTTCAGTGTTCATGATCTACTCCCGTATGAAATGCGGAATGTGTTCAGGTACTTTAAATGAAATTTCGACGAACCCAGCATAGCGACCCTGCTCATACCAAGGCGACTGGAAGAAGAAGCGTTTCTCGCCAGCCTCGGAGTTGAAGTAAGAATTAGCGAGCTGACCCTGGAGCATGGATTCCAACTTTTCATAGGCCGGGTCAGGGTGACACTCAAGTACGTTGGTGCCAAGCAATGCCCTGCCGCCATCTTTGGCGAATAAGGCCTCGGCCTCGATGTTCATTTCGAGGATGAGACCGGTGGGATCACAGACCATGACCTCGGCAGGAAGTTCCCTGACCCAAAGCCCTGGATTCATGCCGCAGCCTCCAGATCGGTATGTTCCTCAAACTGCAGGGGGCATCCGCCGCCGCACTCAGCCAACAACCCACAGCCGGTACATTTTTCCGGCAGACCCCGGCGTTCGCGCAACTTAAGCGCCAGTTCGTGATTCCAGATCGAGTCCCAGTCGTCAGCCAGGAGGTTACCGAGCTGGTGATAATAAGACTGGCAAGGCAGCACCCCGCCATCGGGCTCGACGCACATGTTATAGAGGGCAGCGGTACAACCCTTGACGCCCAGGTCCTGAGTCAACGGGTCGAAGCTGCAATACTGCGTGGGTGTGTACCAGATGAGGCGCTGGCCGCGCGCCTCCGTCTTTTGGCGAGCGACAGCCAGGAGAGGAGTCAACTCTGATTCGGCCAGCCCGGTCCCCACCACCGAACCGCGGCCTGAATGGATCAAGGCGTTAAGACCCACGGTGGGAACGCCAGTTTCTGCCAGGAAATCCAATGTGGCGGGGATGGTATGGGCATTCGTCCGCAGCATGGTGGTATTGGTCATCACATAGAGCGGGCTGGCGAGGGCGTTCTTCAACCCGTTGACCGTCTGCGGGAAGGCACTCTGGTTGCACACCATGGCATTATGAATGCCGGGGTCGTTGGACTCGAGCGTGATCTGGACGTGATCCAACCCGGCAGCAACCAACTGGTCCACATATTTCGGGTCCGAAAGGCGGCGGGCATTGGTGTTCAAACCAGTGATCTGCCCATTCTGCTCGGCATGAGCAATGAGTTCGGGGAGATCTTCCCGCAGAGTGGGCTCACCCCCGGTGAATATGATATGGGGGATGCCAAGTTCCCAGGCCTTGTCGAGGACGCGCATCCAGGCGAGGGTGGAGAGTTCGGTCTTTGTCCCGGACAGCTGGCGCATGCCAAGACCTGCGCCGAGGTCCAAACCGGAAAATGACGTGTGCTGGACGTTATAACAATGAGCACAGTCGTTATTACAGCGGTAGGTAAGGGCGAGGTCAAGGCGGTAGGGAGCAGTGGGGCGGGCCGAGAACGGCATGATCGTTTCCAACCCCAGGTCATGGATCGGACAGGAACCGTCGGGGCGGACCAATGCTTCGAGCTGGCTGCGGAGCGACCCCAGGTCGAGGCGCGCCTGGCGGCCATTCACATTGTATTTTTGCCTTATCGACCGAAGCGCGTCCCGATCAGAGATGTCTTCCAGCACAAAATATGCCATCAACGCGGCGGTGGGGTTTAGATGCAGAATGCGATTCGCATTGACAATCAAGGTACCGTGACCATCAGGGTCGAGGCGGAGATGGATGCGGCTTTTCTCATCCTGATGGAGGCGGGAATAGTGATACAGCCCGGGGAGAGGATCTCCAGCGGGAGGGCGACTTGAAAGGGCGACCTTTTTACCGAATAACCGATTAAGCATCAGGCACCTATAAAATTTAAGAGGTGATCCAGCGAAGGTCTAGCGACCACCACCGGCACAGGCGCAGGCACAACCAGCACAAGCGCAAGCGCAGGCGCACGAATGACCGCCGCCACCCGAATGACCACCACCACTTTTCACAACCGGAGCCGGGTTGGTCCTGTTGGTCACACCGGAAGTGAAGGATTTAACATCACCGAGCACCTTGCTGGAGAAACCCTGGACACCCGTGACGACCGAAGCGGCGAATGCCGAACCCGGCAGGCTGACAGGAGACCTTCCGCCGGAGGACGGGATGGAGGCGGATGAGGCGGACCCTGTGGAGACAGGACGGTACCCGGGGTCGTAGCGTCCCCACCACATGGGGACAAAGATCGGGCCGGTGAAGACACGGCGGGTGTGTTCATCGTAGTTCTTATCGAGCATGGTCCACTCGAGGGACTCGTCGACCATCTGGCTCTTGACCTCGGGAGTGCCGGCCGCTTCGATCTGCTGCCAGGCGCGTTCCATAATACTCTGGTAGTAGGCGAGGGTCTCCTTGCGGCTGAAGCCTTTCATCTTGTCGGAGAGGCTGTTGACCAATTTGACGGTCATCTCCTGCAGACCCTTGCGGCGGGCAGCACCGTCAGGAACGGCAAAGGCTGCCAGGAAATCCTTTTCGTAATCCTGCAAACCATCGGGCAACGGATCCACAAGCTGGAGCTTGAGCGGATCGCGGGAGACGACGGTGGCAGCGTTCTTCTTGACCGCACCAAACAGGATCATGGTCATGACCTTGTCGAGAGGTTGTTCCATCAAGATGCCCGCTTCGACGGCGGTGAGGCCGCGCTTGATGCCGTGTCCTTCGATCTGAATCTTGGGCGGCAGGTACTGGAGCTTGCGCTTATTGGCATTGACCGCTCCCAGGATCGGAGCACCGACGAACATCAGGATGAAAAAGCCAAAACAGCAGATGCCGCTCAGATTGTTCATTATGCCGCTGAGGAAACCACTAATGTCGAACGGCGGAGGGGTGTAAACAGCATCAGCAGGAACATACTGGTTGGGGAAGGATACCCCAAAGGTATACTGGGTGGAACCATTGGCGGAGGAACACTGCCAGGTATAGGTGATGCGATCCTGATCATCATAACCACCAGCAGGCTGATCACCGCAAGGCCAGCCACCCTGGGTGGCATGATAGCGAGGTTCCTGCATCTGGACACCCGGAGGCAGGTGGAAGACCACGGTCATGTCGGTATTCCCGTGGGCGGTGGTGAAATAAGCAGGTGAAAGCTCGCCGCTGTCGTAGGTGGTGGGATCGGAAGTGTCCTTGTTTAAAACACGGGTAATCATTCCCACATTGACATGGACACTGCCCGTCTGCCCGGGCTGGATGGCATAGGCACCCATATCCACCGAAAATCCATAGGGGCCATCCCCCTGGAAATCGGAGGAGGGGCTGACGGAATTGCCACCCACATCCGCGGTAATGGTGCCGAAGTCGAAATTTCCATTCGGCATGCCCACATCCGTAAAGTCAATCACGTGACCGGAAGGGTCATTGGCGAAGGTGAAAACGTAATCCAGCGCCATGGTCCCATCGCTATTCCAGTAAACGTTAACGACTTCCCTGGTTAAATTAAATGAATAGGACTGAGCAGCCGCGCTGGAAACCATCGTGAACATTAACAGGATGAGCACGAAAGAAGCAAGCAGGCGGAGTTTTTTCATCCCTTCCTCCTTAACGAAATTTATTGCGGGAATAAAAACAAATGCAAATCTACCACTTGGGTTCTTCGGTGAGCTGGTAAACCGTGTTGCAATAAGGGCAGGTGACCATGGGAGCCCCGTTAACCATTTTGATGTTGTCGGAGGTCAACGCCCCACCACAGGAACGGCATTTCATTTGCTCAATCTTGGTATCACCGGGCAGGTCCACCTTGTAGGTGACGTTCTGGGCAGTATCCGATTTGGTTTTTCGAGCGGCGAGAACCACCATAATAATCCCGGCCACCAGAGCAACGGCACCCAAAATCATCCCGGTGGTGCCAATCCCGGTCACGCCCTGCGCTCCACCGGCAGCGCCCAGGAGGATAAAACCCCCGACGCAGATGCCCGATGCAGCCAGCAGCAGAAGGATGACAGCCCCGATATACATCCAGGTTACAGGTTTCATTGATTACCTCCGCGGTACTCCATGTAATATACGCTGGAACTGGTTAAGTGTAGCACTTCTTTTTCCGTCCGACAAATGACGAACTTCCCAATTTCGATAATCGAACCTGCCCAGATTCATTCGGGGGATGAAGCGGAGTTCCCATACTGAATCAAACCATGGACACTGTCGGTGGGCAGGACGACCAAAATCCCGTTCCCCGGCACCTGCAGGTCACCCACGATTTGTTCAGTCACCGTGAGAAAGCGATCCACCAGGTCATCGGGAATAATCGTGAAGACGGTGCGACTCAATTCCTCACTTTGAACAAAAAAATCGCTCAAGGAGGGCATCAAAGGGAGGTCATCGCGGAGTGCCATGGATTGGTTGATGCGACCCATGCCGGTGCTCGACAAGACGGTTGCCCCGTTGGCACCGGCTTCCTTCCAGGCATTTAAAAGTTCCACCAATTTGGATGGATCATTCAGAACGAAAAGAATCATCTTCATTGCTTTTTCTCCTCATTCTTAACAACCGGACCAGCCAACGGAGGCGTTGAACGTTGTGGAAAGCGTGCAAACGCGAACCGCAATAAAGGAGGTGTGACCAGGGTAGTCAGGAGCACCGCGGCGACAATGGCTGAAAATGCACCAACTTCCACCAGCCCTGCCTTGCCTGCGGCAGCAACAACGATCAGGGTCACCTCACCGCGCGCCACCATCCCGGCTCCCAATTGAAAAGATTCGTGCGGGGGAAAGCCGCCCAGCCGAGCGCCAATGCAGCAGCTCCAAGTATTTTTCCAATGACGGCTGCCAGGGTGACTACCAGAATCAACCAGACTGCATGCAACTGGAGACCACGCAGATCGATCGACAGGCCAATGTTGACAAAGAATATGGGGACAAACAGCCCATAAGCCAGCGAGTTTATCCCCTGTTCGATCTGCCCCTTTTCAGGGGTGCGGGCAAACATCAGCCCCGCCATGAAAGCGCCAATCAGGGCAGCCATCTGCCCAACAAGTTCGGCTGCCAGACCATAAGCGAGCATGGTAACGATCGCCAAAGCGAGCACCCCCTGGCTGATGGACAGGCGTCCCACCCAGCGAACCAGGAACGGCAGGACCCACAATCCAAAAGCCACGGCGGCGGCGAGAAACAGGGCCATGCGGGCTGCCAGCCACACCATCCCGCCGAAACCACCTGAACCGGTGGCAACCGCCAGGAAGATCGAGAAAGCCAGGATGGAGAGGATGTCATCCACCACCGCAGCGCCCAACAAGGTGAGTCCCACGCGGGAGCGCAGCACGCCCATTTCCATCAGCGTGCGGGCCGAAATGCTGACGCTGGTGGCACCCAACGCCAGTCCCAGTAATAAGGATGCGGAGGCGGTCATCCCAAAAAGACGTCCCGCACCCCAGCCCAGGCAAATGGACAGGAGCAACCCACCCACACTGGCCAGGAAAGATACCCGGCGGTGACGGGTCAGCTCACCGAGATGCAGGTCGAGACCTGCAATGAACATCAGAAAGAGGACGCCCAACTCGCTCAATTCAGAGAGGGTGGCGGCAAGAGTAGCGCTGTTGATGAAAGACAAGTGAAGAATGTTAACCAGGGAGGGACCCAGCAACACGCCGACGAGCAATTCCCCCAGGACGGACGGCTGACCGAGGCGCGTACTAATGAAGCCAGCTGCCTTGGCGGCCAATAAAATTACAACCAGTTCAAAGGCGAGCTGGAGGAAAGGGGTCATGGTGAGGTAAAGTTTATCATAACCTTTTTTCGGAGCAGATCCAATTTTAATCATCAGCGAACATGTGCAAAGCGGGTCCCATCTCAACACCGGAATTGTCACAGAGCATGGTCGCACAAAGCTTGGTAGAATCAACGGAAGGAGCGAAAGATGAACGACCTGACCAATCGACAAAAGCAAAGACCCGAAAAGCATGCGCTTGTTCCAGTCGGACTTCCTGGAATTCTTCACGCACATCAGCCCGATCACGATCATGATCTTATGGGTACCCGTGACCGTGCTCCTGACTGGCGTACTCCATCCTTTCGGCTCCTGGCGGAAGTTTTCCATGGTTCATCCCGGCGGCCTTCGTCACCGGCCTGTTCGGGTGGACGCTGGCAGAGTACACGCTGCACAGGTTCCTTTTCCATTACCATGCGAAAACGCCGAAGACCGAGCGAATCTTCTTCCTGTTCCACGGCATACACCATGCCCAACCCCAGGACAAGACACGCCTGGTGATGCCGTTCCCGGTCAGCATCCCCATGGCGCTGATCTTTTATGGGATCATTCACCCTGGTGCTGGGAGGGCTGCTGAAAGCCTCTCAATGGGTCAACCCCATGACAGCGGGGTTCATGGCGGGGTATCTCATTTACGACCTGACCCATTATGCAACGCACCATTTCACCATGCGCAAGCGGATACGGCAAGTACATCAAGCGATACCACATGGCACACCACTACAAAAGCCCGAACACACGCTACGGGGTCAGTTCGCCGCTGTGGGACTGGGTGTTCGGGACGGGCGGCGAGTGAGAGGAAGCAGGGGGAGGAGTTTTTTTCTTTTTCTTCTTCTTTTTCTGGCGAGCTTTGGGGGACAACGGTCTTTTCGCGGGCTTTTTGGGCGGTTCATCCTCGTCGTCCCAAGTGCGTCCCCAGTTTCCCAAATCGATGGGGATATAAGTGATCTTTTCCTTTTCCCGGCGGGGATAAGGGTGCAACGGCTTTTTTGATGGGGATTGGGGGTGTGCCGGTTTTTTCGCGGGCTTTTTGGGCTGCTCAGGCTCGTCGTCCCACGTACGCCCCCAGTTATCCAAATCAATGGGGATGTAGGTGACAATGTCTTCCCGCTCCCATTCCCTGATCTGCTGCTCTTTTTTCCGGGCAAGCATCAACAAGGTGGGGTGCCGGCGTCTATGTTCCAGGGCTTTTTCACGGGCAGCCCTGCGCAAAGCCAGGCAGCCCTGCTGGAGGAAGAGCAAGGCGGTACGCATTTGCCAGAATTTATCGAGCCCGCGCTGTATCACCACCTTTTTATCCAAGACAACAAAGTAGCCCCGCTTTATCAAAGCGGGAACGCTGGCTTTGCCGCGGGTGACAAAATCCTTATACAGGGCAGTATAGAGGGCATCCAGGCGACCCTCAAGCAATATGCGGCGGTAGTAGCGACGACAGGTGTGCATGGGGGGATAACAACGAGGCAGGTCCCGCCAGCGGGCGTGGTGAGCCAATTTCCAGAAAATTGCATCGAGCAAAATGCGGGGGTTGGCTGGGGGGCGACCGCGTTTCCCGGTGCGCTCCGCAGGGGGTACCAGCGGCAACAGGACGGCACATTGACGGGGGGTGAGAAAGGGAATTGGAGCGCGGGATACGGAACGGCAAAGGGCTTCGGCAGTAGCGACCGAATTAAAGTCACTTTTGCAAGTGTTGTCGCGGAACGAATCGCCCGGGGGGATGATGCCCTGCTCCAGGAAAGAGAAGTGAATCAGCGAGGGAGCGTGCTGGGCGGCAACCTGAAGATCAGATCCTATCACGAAGCGACTTATGTAGTCGACCTTGAGCCGACCGATGAGGGAAACCATGCGCACCAGGGTATTGAACCACGCGAGCTTCACGCGGTGGTTCTCGAGCAGCCCTCATGTTCTGATAGACCAGGCAAATTTCCTGCGTTAGATTGTGGATTAGCTGCTGAGAAACAGATGCTGAAACCCCAGCGAGCCCCTGCGGGTAAGCCGGCAAAGTAGCAGATATTTTAGTAAGGGGAGTGGGGTTTTTGACAGCATAAAGGCCATGGTTGAGGGCATTCCGATTGGAAGGCTGAGCCCCGCGCCGACGAGGAGGTGCGGGCGCAGGGCTGCGACGACGGGAGGAAACCCGGGAAGGCATAAAGCCGCGACCAGGGGGTGTATTCACAGCGAAAGGAATGGTATTCAGCATGGTCAGCTCCGATCTGAAAAGAAAGTATCGATGATTTTTAGTGTCTATTTCTATTATAGCACATATGTTCTGGTTATGTTATCAATTTGAAGGTGGAGGAAGATTGACGATCTTCACCACGGCAACACCCCGCCCTGCAGAGCCGGGAAAAGCGGAAACTTAATTACCAGGGTTGTTGCTTCGAGTTGGAATCTGCAATATACTGATAGAGAACATTTTGTTCGAAGGAGGCACACCCACAAAAAGCCACCCCACATCCCCCAACCCAAAACCCACTAACAGCCAAATATCCCGGAGGAGAAATATGCGAAGGCCCAATAATAGTTTCAGCGTCATGTCCGTGCTGGTCCTGTTCATCTTGATCCTGAGCGCCTGCGGAGCGAAGGCGACCCCGAGCCCCACACAGGTTCCGAACGTGCCAGCGACAAATGTCCCGACCGTACCGGCAGTGGTGGAACCCACCACCCAACCGCCCGTGACCGGCACGCTAACCATGCTGGACTGGTCGGGTTATGAGCTGCCCGAATTCTGGACGGAGTTTGCGACAAAGTATCCAGATGTCAAGGTGGAATTCAGCTTCATGTCAGAGAGCGCGGATTCCTATGCCAAGATGAAAAGCGGCTTCCAGGCCGACCTGGTACATCCGTGCAGCAACTTCTGGAAGATCATGGTGGACGAGAACATGGTCCAACCACTCGACACCAGCAAGATCAGCAACTGGAAAGATGTGAACCCGGCCCTGGCCAAGCAGGGCGAGTTCAACGGCAAACAATATTGGGCACCCTGGGACTGGGGATTTGAATCCATCCTGGTGCGCAAAGACCTGGTCGAGAACGTCCCCACCTCGTGGGCCGACCTGTGGAAGCCGGAGTACAAGGGGCACATTGCCCTGTACGATTCGGGGGAAACGGCGCACGTGATCACCGCCCTGGCATTGGGAATCACAGACCCGTGGAGCACAACCCCCGAGCAGGATGCCCAGATCAAACAGAAACTACTGGAGCTGATGCCCAACGTGCTGACCGTGTGGAGCAGCCAGACCGAACTCGAGCAGGAGATCGCCTCGGGCGATGTGTGGGTGGCAGCCAGCGCCTGGAACGCCAGCTACGTAAACATGCTCAAACAAAACCTGGATGTCGTCTACATCGACCCAGAGGAAGGCCGGGGCGGGTATTTGTGCGGCTTTGCCATCCCGACCACGTCGACCAATTATGACCTGGCACTGGCAATGATCGACGCCTACCTGGCGCCCTCAGCCCAGGCAAAACTGGCCAACGACTACGGGTACGGGATCGTCAACAGCGCCGCCATCCCGCTGGTGGACCCGAATACGGTCAGCCTGTTGGCGCTGGAAGACCAGCACATCATCTCGAGGACCATTTTCTACAAGTACCTCACTCCAGAGCAGAGAGATGCCTGGACAAACGTGTGGTCCGAGGTAAAAACCTCCCAGTAATGGAATGATCATCGCCCATCCATGCAAAGAGAAGTTCATTTGCATGGATGGGCTGCACTCGGGGACCCAAGGTGGAATTATCACCCGCGGTCCTGCAAAGGATTCCAGACATGGAAAAGCGCCGCCGGTTTTCATCCCTGATTGGGCCGCCCAGCCTTTATTTAATTTTGATCTTCCTCGCTACCCATGGGAGTGATGTTCATCTACAGTTTCCGGGCGGGAATCAGCGGGGCGGCGCACGACACCTTTACGTTTGCCAATTACCAGGATTTCCTGCCGAACTCGAACTTCCACCGCCTGTTGTGGCGGTCGGCGGCTGATCGCTTTTGCCATCGCCCTGCTCTCCACCATGCTGGCCTACCCGCTGGCATATTACCTGGTCTTCAAGGCCGGGACGAAACCAAGTCACCCTGATGACCCTGCTGATCATCCCCACCTGGACCAGCTACCTGCTGCGCATCTTTTCGTGGAAACTGATCCTGGGCTCAAGCGGAGTGCTGAACAGCTTCCTGCTGTCGCTGGGGCTGATCGACAAGGCCTCGCCCATCCTGATCTACAGCCGCGGGGCGGTGATCGTGACGCTGATCTACGTCTGGGTGCCGTTCGTCGCCCTGCCGATCTTTGCCGCCGCTCGAGCGGATCGACAAAAGCCTGCTCGAGGCCGCCGCCGACCTGGGCTGCACGGCGTGCGAAGCCTTCCTGCGGGTCACCTTGCCGCTCAGCCTGCCCGGTGTGGTGGCGGGTTTCTTCTTTGCCTTCATCCCCACCCTGGGCGAATTCGTCACGCCCGCTGCTGGTGGGCGGCGCGCAGGGCTCGATGTACGGCAACCTGATCCAGGACCAGTTCATGCGCGCGCTCAACTGGCCGATGGGCTCGGTGATGAGCCTGGCCATGCTGGTGATCGTGCTGCTGCTGATGTTCCTGCTGACCCGCCTGGGTTCCCTTACCGACCTGGCGGGGTTGTAAATGTCCAAGTTCAAATGGCCGTCTCCCGGTTCGATCTATTACCTGGCGGTGTGCGCTTCCTCTACCTGCCCATCGTGCTGTTGATCATTTTTTCATTCAACAACGCCACCTCGCTGGTCTTTCCGCTCAAGGGATTCACGCTGCACTGGTACGGCGAGCTTATCCAAGAACAGCGAGCTGCTAAAAGCGGTGCGCAACAGCCTGATGATCGGGGTCGGGTCCTCGCTGGCGGCGACGATCCTCGGCACGATGGGCGCCATCGCCATCGTGCGGTTCAAACTGCCGGGACGCGAGCATCTTCCTGGCGGTGGCGGCGATGCCGCTGGTGATCCCTTATGTCATCCTGGGAGTATCGCTGTTGATCCTGTTCAACGAGGTCGGGATCCCGCTCTCGGCCTTCGCGGCCGGCGCTGGCACATGTGATCATCAGCATCCCGTATGCCATGCTGATCGTGGCCTCGCGGCTGGTGGGATTTCCCAGACAACCTGGAAGAAGCCGCGATGGACCTGGGCGCGTCCTACTGGGGGGCGCTGCTGCGCGTCACCATCCCCATCTGTTCGCCAGCGCTGCTGGCCTCCTTTCTGCTGTGCTTCACCATGTCGTTCGACGAATACGCCATCGCTTCGTTCCTGGTCGGCACGGATGCCACCCTGCCGGTATACATGTATTCCCAGCTGCGCTTCCCCACGCGCCTGCCGATGGTGGTGGCGCTGGCAGCCATCCTGATGACCATCACCATGGTCGTGATGCTCTTCATCGAATGGCTGCGAAGAGCAGGCCAGAACTCCGAACGGAAGGCTTGAAAATGACCGATCCTGCTGTCGAAATCCGAAATGTGACCAAGCTGTTCACCTCAAAACGGGGGAAAAAGCCGGAGGACGTATATGCCGTAAGGGAAATGAACCTGTCCATCCCGACCGGGAAAATTCTTCACCCTGCTGGGTCCGAGCGGATGCGGCAAGACCACCACCCTGCGCCTGATCGCCGGATTCGAAGTCGCCCACCAGCGGCGAGGTCTTCATCCAGGGCAAGGCGATGAGCAAGGTCCCGCCCAACCAGCGCCCGGTGAATACCGTCTTCCAAAACTACGCGCTGTTCCCGCATATGAATGTTGCGCGCAACGTGGCGTTTGGGCTGGAGATGAAAAGAGTGCCCAAAGCTGAACGCGAGCGACTGGTCCGGGAAGCACTGGAGCTGGTCAAGCTGGCTGACATGGGCGACCGCAAACCGTCGCAGCTTATCGGGCGGGCAGCAGCAGCGGGTGGCGCTGGCGCGCGCCCTGGTCAACCAGCCGGCAGTGCTGCTGCTGGATGAACCGCTGGGCGCGCTGGACCTGAAACTGCGCAAGGCGATGCAGATCGAGCTAAAGCACATCCAGGAACAGGTGGGCATCACCTTCGTGTACGTGACCCACGACCAGGAAGAAGCGCTGACCATGTCGGACCTGATCGCGGTGATGAAGGACGGGCTGATCCAGCAACTGGGTGACCCGGGGACGCTGTATAAAAAGCCGGTCAATAAATTCGTGGCCGATTTCATCGGGGAGAGCAATTTCATCAAGGGAAAAGTGGATTCAGTGGCTGGAGAAAAAGCCATGATCCAGGTGGGCGGGGAAAAGGTGGAAGCAGGCGGGGGAGCGAGCCTGAAGGCAGGAGATGAAGTGACTTTTACCATCAGACCGGAGAAGATCAACCTCTCCCCGGCAGGCAGGGGAGGCATCACCGGAACGATCCAGGACCGGGTGTACATCGGCACCGACACGCGCTACCTGGTTGGGTTGAGCACGGGCGAGACGGTCATCGCGCGCATCCAGAACGGATGCGGCAGCGAGGCGGGGGAATTCGCCAAAGGCGAGCAGGTGGCAGTTGGATGGTCCGCTGAAGACGTCCGAATCCTGCCGGATTGAAATCAAAGCGCCGGAAGACCCTGAACCCGTTTGCGCAGCATATGAAGTCCCCGGACAGCATTTAGGAAAACGAGCATGACCCAAAATCAAATGCATATTTCCCGCCTTTCAGATGAACAGGTTGAAAAAATCCACGGTGCCAGCCTGGAGATACTGGAACGAAGCGGTGTGCGGCTGGACCTGCCGGAAGCCGTGGAGATATTAAAAAAGGCGGGTGCCAAAGTTAGCGAGGACAACCGGGTGCATGTCCCACATCAACTGGTCGAAAAAGCCTTATCGTCCGTCCCGAAAGAAGTAACCCTGTTCGACCGGCACGGCAAGCCGGTGATGCCATTGAGCGGTAACCGCTGTTTTTTTGGACCGGGCTCGGACTGCCTGAACATCATCGACCACCGCAGCGGCGAACGGCGCAAACCCGTGCTGGAAGACGTGGAACAGGGTACCAGGTTGTGCGATGCCCTGCCCAACATCGACTTCGTCATGTCGATGGTGCTGCCCAGCGACGTGGACCAGACCCTGGCAGACATTTACCAGATGAAAGCCATGCTCTCGCTGACCACCAAGCCCATTTTGTATGTCTCTTACGAAGTGAGGGGGCTTATGCGTGCCGTTGAGATGGCCGAGGCGGTGGTGGGAGGCGCAGAGGCACTGCGCGAGAAACCGATATTAACCTGCTACATCAACGTGGTGTCGGGCGCGCTGCACAACGCGGAAGGGCTGCGCAAGCTGCTGTATCTATCCGGTAAAGGACTGCCGACACTCTACATTCCGGGCTCGAATGCGGGGGTGACCAGCCCGATGACGCATGGCCGGAGCGGTGGCGCTGGATATGGCAGGCGGCCTGCTGGGGCTGACGCTGGCGCAACTCAACCGGGAGGGAGCACCCTTCATCGTCTCAGCCATGGACCCGGCCGCGCTGGACATGAAGACGATGGTCTCGCCTTATGCCTACCCGGAGCGCGGCATCATCCGGGCTGTCTCGCAGAGTTACGGCCTGCCGACACTTGCCCTGGCAGGAGGGTCGGATTCCAAGCTGCCGGACGAGCAGGCAGCCGCGGAAGCAGCCCTGACCATGCTGGCAGACGTGCTGCTGGGCGGGAATATCATCCACGACCTGGGCTACCTGGAGTCAGGCCTGACCTATTCCTTCGCGCAACTGGCAATCTGCGACCAGATCGTGGATTGGATCAAGGCATTCATGGGCGAGGTCGAGGTGTCCGATGAAACCCTGGCGCTGGACGAAATCGAGGCAACCGGACCGGGAGGAAACTACCTGGCGACCAAACACACGAAGAAACATTTCCGCGAGACCTGGTACCCGGGTTTGTTCGAACGGGGGACCTATCCTGAATGGGAGAAGAAGGGGAGCAAGAGCCTGATCGAAAGGGCGTCGGAACAGGTGGAAAATATCCTGACCCATCACGAACCAGAGGCGCTGCCTGAAGAAGTTATGGGGCGGCTGCAGGATATCCTGGAGAGAAAGGGAGCCGGATAACCAGAAACTCCGGTACAGGGCGGAGAATCCCAGCAGAAGTTTTACGGCAAGTGATATTTAATTAAGATTTATGCCTGACCCAGGGGGAAGTGGCTCACACCGAACGCTGCAAACGGGCAACGAACTGGTAGCGGTCAGCGTGGAAGACGACCCGGCTGTACTCAACCGTGAGCCCGGCGCGATCGGTGGAGACGCGTTTCAACCTCATCACCGGGGCACCCTTATTGATACCAAGCAAGGCGGCCTCGCGGGAGGAGGCGGAACCAGCAATGAGCAGGTCCAGCGCCTCCTGCGGGTGGGCGTCATATACTTTTTCCAGAGTCACGTACACGGAAGAGTTATTCAAGTCCAGTTTTGCCAGGGCGGGGAAACGGTCGAACGGGAAATACATATCTTCAACGGCAAAGGGAAGCCCCTTGGCCAGGCGCAGGTTCTGCAGGTGGACCACCTGAACCCCCTCCGATAATTTGAGCTCAGAGCGGACCTCATCGGCGGGGGGAATCACTTCCTGCAGCAGGATGGTGTTGGAGGGCTCGAGGGCGTCGGCGGCCAGGTTTTCGGTCATGCTAAACAGCGGCCCGGTGACCGTGTAACTGCGCTTGATGGGAGGGGCGACAAAGGTGCCGACGGCGCGTTTACGGATGAGCAGACCCTCGGTGACCAGCTCACGAAAGGCGCGATGGACAACCAGGCGGCTGATGCCCAACCGGGCGCTCAGGCTAGCCTCGCTGGGGAGCATGTCGCCCGGCTTCAATTCACCCCTGGCGATCAAAGCCTTCACTTCTTCCTTGACCTGGTGATAATAGGGGACAGCGGAGCGTTTATCAAAAGATATTTTCAATGGAGAGCCTCATCATCCCAAGCCGGGCAGAATAGATCCTTATTCAAAATCATAAGAGGCTTCGACGTAACCCGTGAGACCCTGGCGCAGCATTTCGCGCCCGCCGGAGGTGGCACCCAGTCCATAAAGGAAACCAGTCTTTGGGATATTCGTACGGCGGGTCCTTGGCAAAGGTGACCCCGTCAGCCAGGTCTTTAACGAATAGTTCAGCGATGCCCGGCTGGGTCTGCGGCAGGGTAATGCAGAAATGGAAACCGAGAGGATCCTGGCAGCCGTTCATGCGCCAGCCGCGCGAGTACAGGTAATCATTCACAAAATAGGGGTTAAGCACGTCAGAGGTCAGGCTGATCAGGAAGGTGGATCTGCCCATGATGCGCAGCTCGGGGATGCCGGCGATGCCAGCCCGAATCTTATCCGAAGTGTCCATGATCGCCCGGGCGGCCTGCAGATAACCGTCTTCGCCCATGATCAGCATGGCAGCCCACATGGCGGCGCTGAGCCCGGCAGAGCGGCTGCCCTGCACGGTGGGAGAGGCATATACGCCCCCGGACCAATCCTCCTGGGAGAAGAACATGTAGCGGCGCAGCTCCCTGCTGCGGAAGTTGATGGTGGATGTGCCCTTGAGGGAATAGCCATACTTGTGAGTGTCGCACGAGATCGAGGTGACCCCGGGGAGGCGGAAGTCGAACACGGGCACGTCGTAGCCCAGTTTTTCGATCCAGGGCAGGATGAAACCGCCCAGGCAGCCATCGACATGCAGACCGAGCTTGTACTCCAACGCCAGGTCGGAGAGTTTGCCGATGGGGTCGACCACGCCGTGGGGATAGGTGCCGGCTGACCCAGCCAAAGCGACGGTGTTGGGAGTGATCTGGGCGCGCATGGCTTCGACATCGGCTTCAAAGGCGGCGGTGACCGGAACGCGGATGACCTTCATTCCCAGATAATGGGCGGCTTTCAGGTGGGCGGGGTGAATGGTGGAGGGGACAACGACCTCGGGAGCGGTAATGCCCTTCACTGCGCGACCCCACTCGCGGTAGACAAACATGGCGTTATAGATACTCTCGGTGCCGCCAGAGGTGATGGCGCCAGCTTCCTGGTCGGAAGGATTTAATTTGGTAACTTCTTCACCGTGGAGCATGCGACCCACCATGGCGAGCACTTCGGCTTCAAACTTCGTCCCGCTCGGGCACAGGTCGCGCTGCATGAGGTTGATATAAGAATACATGCTAAAGACCTTGTTCAGGAAGGCATAATGCTCCATGCCACCGTGATACATGGTCCCTGAGCATTGACCGCCCTGCCATTTTTTGTTTTCCTCCTCCGACATGTAGGCGATCTGTTCCAGGACTGCGTCTTCATCCAAACCCTGTTCGGGCAGCCGGGTGAAGACCTGGAAGAGCTGCTTGTAGGGATGCATCTCCCCAAACAAATTCAGCGAGCCTTGTTCGTCAGACATATTTCTCCTTTCAGAGAGATGAACGGTTGATTTCCGAAATTCTGAATATTATTTATTCAAGGCATGGAAGACCGGCTTAAGCCTGTCCTTGCCAGCCATAAATTGCGCAAAAATATTATCGTAGGTCTGCCGGTTCTTTGGATCCGGCTCGAAGACACGGTCGAACTTGATCATATTGGGAATGTCCTCCAGCCTGACCAGCCCGAGACGATTGAAAGCCAGCAGCCCCATACCGATCACGTTGTTGTTGCGCGGGTCGGCCTGGCGATGCATGGGCAACCCGACCACATCCGCCATGATCTGCGACCAGACGTCTGAAAGCGCACCACCACCGGTGAGACGCCAATACTGGAAGGGCCTGCGAATCAGCTTTTCGGCGGCGTTGCGCAGCCAGCGCCAGTTCATGGAAAGACCTTCGAAAACGGCGCGGGTAAGATGGGCACGGCTGGTGCGGGTGGACAGGTTCAGGAATCCGCCGCGCATATAGGGGTCTTCCCCAGGGGAAAGGATGCCGTTGAACCAGGGCAGGAAGATGACCCCCTCGCTTCCGGGCGGCACCCGGGCGGCAACCTGGCTGGCGTGCGTGTACATGTCAACAGGGACCGTGCCGGTATCAAAGTCATCCTGGGCGTAAACCAGGTTCTTTAGGTATGATTCCAACACCTTGGTATTATTTTCCAGGTCGCCCCAGAAAAGGTAGCGATCCTTAATGCCGCTGGGGATGGTGGAGATCGTATTGATGATATCAGTCTTTTTAAAGGGGACGTGGGCAGCCAGGTGACCTGAAGTACCCAAAACGGCTGCGGCATCATAATCGGCAATGGCACCTGCGCCCACGGCAGAAGAGCTGTTGTCGTTCACACCGCAGACCACCAGCGTGCCGGGAGAAAGTCCAAGATCGGCTGCGACGGAGGGCGTGATCGTCCCGAGGATGCCGTCAATGGGCAGGAGGTCCGGCAATTTATCGCGGTCGATGCCCCCATTTTGAGCAACCATGGATCGTATTCCAGGGCATCGAGGCGGCGGTTATCCACCATGATCATGGGGAGGGCCGTGTTCTGGGTGGCGGCGAACCTGCCCGTGAGACGCATATTAATGTAGTCCATCGGCTCAAAAAACTTGTACGTGCGCCGATAAATTTCCGGACGTTCATTCTTTATGAAGAGCATGTGCGCCAACGAATCGGTCCCTTTGAGGGTGGGAACAAGACCGGTCAGTTGGATGTACTTAAGGACGAGGCTTAATTTATAGCCCTGGACATTGGGGAACCCTTTGACGAGGGCGCGGTTGTAGGGTGCACCCCGTCCATCCATCCAGGACATGGCGTTCATGAGCGGCTCGCCCTTCTCATCCACAGGCAGAGTGACCGACCACATACTCGTGACGGAAACGGCGACAATCGCCGCAGGTGGGACACCAGAAGACTGGGTCACATTCTTCACGCAGGAAGTAATCGTTGACCACCATTCAGCGGGGTCGTGTTCCGCGCCATCGCCGGGGAGGATGGACATTTTTACAGGTGCAGAGGAGCAGCACAACACCGTGCCCCCCTGGTCCACCAGGCCTACTTTCGGCCCGCTGGTGCCCAGGTCGATGACCAGGACGTATTTACCAGTCTGAAGATCTTGTGACATAGGTACGCTCTCCAATTGTCCAAATACGGGTGGAAAGACGGAAACGCCATAAGGGAATTATATATCCACAATGTATATACGTAAATACATTCAATGATAGAGGTCTCAACTAAACTGAATTTCCAGCTAAAGGATTAATTGCCAGCAGAAGATTCTGGAACTTGACACACAAGATGACCCCCAATATTGTTACAGATAGATGTGATCCAGCCGAGCCCAAAAGAGCAATATGCAATAAGGTAACGTAAAAGAATTCCCGCCGGGGTTATTTCAACAGAAGCAGGTATCCTTCCTGATTGATCCAGAAGGCGAGGTCATTTAATCGTCAAGAAAGGAGAACTGTTACAGAGCCTTCATGTGCAGGCAAGTGGATACGTGCAAAATTGCGTTTTTTCTCCCAGGTCCAACATGCGGCTGCGGAATTCAAATTAATCCGCGTTTCTACGAGGGCAGTATTTTTTCGTTCACACGCACCTGCCCGGGTTCGCTTCCCAATACAAGGAGATCGATCGGGAGTGACATCTTTTCCAGAACCAGCCTTACGAGACCATCTTCATCATTCTGCTGAGTAGAAATATTTGCCAGACCGAATCCTTTGCCCTGGACCATTTCAACGCTGCTCAACTTGCCGGGGTAAATCAACGCCGCCAGATTTGATATAGTGTCGGTAGAGTTACCCACCGGGCTGCACAATTCCAGATCATCCCCCAGATTAAACGGAATGATGGACCCACGGCGTTGAAAAACCGGAATAATATCCATCGGCACCGAAGCGACAATTTCCTGATCCCCTTTGAAATATGCTCCCGTCCACAAATCACGCCAGTCGCCTTCTGGGAGGAAAACCTTCCATTCAGACCTCCCCTCTTCAACCACAGGGGTCACAAGCAGCGAATCGCCAAACATATACTCAAATGGGAAATCCCTGCAGGCAGCACAAGTCGGATATTCCAATGGAAGCGCACGCATCAGTGGCAACCCGGTCTGGCTGCTGAGGCGTGCCTGAGCCAGTATATATGGGATCAAATTCATGCGGAGATCGGTGAATTTTCGGAAGACAGGGATCACATTTTCATCCCCAGACTGTTCCTGAATATTCCAGGGAGTGCGATCCCGGCTGGGAATGCGGCGTGCGTTGGAATCTGAATGGAACTGCATGATCGGGCAAAAGACCGAAAACGCAGTGGCACGCAGGTAAAGTTCACTCAGCGGAATGGGTCCGGCGAACCCTGCAATATCCCACCCGATAAACGAGACGCCACACAGACCCACATTGAGCATGGCGCGCAACGAAGAGCGAAAAGCATCCCAGCTTGAGTTTTCATCCCCAGTCCAATGGCAGGAAACCTGCTGTACGCCGGTATAGCCCGCCCGGCTGAATAAAACGAAATCATCCCCACGATGACTTTCCAGGAAGCGGTTATACGCGCCCAAATACTTTAACGGATAAGCATTTATCCCACGGTCGCCGCGGGTACCATCCTGGAACCGTGTATTAACATCCCAGATATGCTCGCCTCCGTCGGTCTTGAAACCGTCAACCCCCATTTCAGACAGCAGATATTCCCTTTTTTAAACCACCAATCTGCAGCCCCTGGATTTGAAAAATCGAAAACCAGGCTGTTTACGAACCAGGGTGAATGAGATTCTAATTCGATGCGGGGTGCCATCGGCCTTCTGAACAACAAAGTGATTCCGGATGGCAAACTCCTGGTCGGCATCCTTTTGTGTTTCATCCAGATGCTCTGCCGGGTTCCCACACTTCATGACCGGGATCTGCCAGAGCACGACCTTTAACCCCGCTGCATGGAGATCATCAATCATTGCCTTTGGGTGCGGCCAACGGCCTGACCCAGGAAAATCGAAATCATGCAGGTTATAGGACAAAGCAGGGGGATTTAGCAGATATTTCGAATCATTCCAGATATAAAAATTGCTCTCATCACTCCACGCCTCGATCACCATTACGGTGGCTGGAATTTCGAACTGCTTCGCCAGGGAAACCTGGCGCATCATTTCCGCCTGGCTGTTCCAGTCGTTGCTGCTCATCCAAAGCCCAAATACCCAGGGTGGCGGCAGGCAAGGTTTCCCGACCAAATCTGTAAACGCCTGGACGATTGAAAGCGGGTGCTCCTGTAAGAAGAACTTCATTTCCAATCCTGAATCTTCTTCAGTATGACCGGTCAGCATCCATTGATCGGGTTCAGTTGCAGCCAAATCAAATTCTGCCTGACGTTCCGTCTTCAACCAAAAACCATAAGCGCGGGAGGAAATAAAAAAAGGAACCGGGATATAAGAGCGTTTCCCCTGACTAGTGTACTGTCCATAGACATGGTTATCCAAAACAGAGCCGCGTTGATCCAGTGCATTAAACCTTTCACCAAACCCATAAAAAGCTTCGCCGGCCGGGCTGGCAAAACACAACTGGCAGCCAGCCACAGTCCCATCGGCGCGCACCAATACCCGGATAGGGCCTGCGCCTTGAATCACGACTTCATCGCTTTCGCGGGAAAGCACAAGCTTCAATGGATCGGATTGCAGAGCGACCCGAACATCTCCCCATTTCGCCGACAATGGGTCAGAAGGAAGGCGATGGGGAGGGAAATTTATCAGCATCGCTGGCAGCTGACAACTTCAATGAGAGTACGCCTTTTTGATCTGCTTCAGCGTGGAAAATAACAAACAAGCCGGGTCGGGAAGTAGCCAGTTTTACGACCAGCAGTTCCGCATTTTCCATTAAAGCGGAAACGGATACCACATCCACCCAAGCGGCAACTGAAAAGAAAAATTCTTCGGTACTGGCGACCTGAGAACCAGCCTGAGCAAACAACCGGTAATGAACAACATCCCCGCCACGAAAGGACGGCAAATTTACCTGCCAACGATCGGTAACACCGACCTGTGCGATTTTTACAGAATCTGTCACGGGCAGACCGTGTGGACCCTTCGATCTGCCAGGTACACCATACTGCACCCACCGCCGGCAATACGCTCCGTTTCAACGCCCAAGACGACAGGCTGCCCTGCGGATGGATAACGCGGATAACGCTCACAAGACAGAGGTTCGTAAGGATGCTGTTCACCAATTGGTTGATGGTGAATTCCGGGAGAAGGAGAGGTAGAAGAAACCATCAAAACGAGGTTCCCTGTCTTAATTGCATTGACGAGTATCATGTACATGGCGTGAGACCAAAGAAGCGGATTGGCCACTGGTCCCCATTTTTTTACCCAGGGTTCAAAATGATCGGGTGACAAGGTGTGGTCGCTGACTTGTTCAGCCAGGCGACCCTCTAAATCCGCTTGAGATTCTATCCAGGCACGAGTGATTCTGCCTGGTTAATTTTCCCAATCACAGCATAATACCAACCCAAGCCAGGCAGTTAGAAGCAGCCATTCACCACCACCATAAAAAACATCCGCTCTGTAACGGTAGACACCACCACCCGGCCGGTGCAAGTCAGTTTCAATTGCTTGCATCGTAGCCAGTATCAGCGGATTATCGAGGCGGAGGACTTGAATGGACACCAATACCGATCAGGCTGGAGTCCATACCGCTTTGAGGAATGGGTTTGGGTGGTTCATCCTCTTGTACCGGCAAGACATGTTTGACAAAGACGTGTCCATCATGAACAGCATACTTTAATAGAAAATGCTTAACCTGCCCGGCAAGGCGTTCGACCGCCAGCAGGGCAATATCCAAATGCCCGGCACGAACCAAGCAGGCGATCGAAGTAAAGCCTGCAAAAGCAGTCGCCAGTGAGTAGGGATGCAAATATTCCGGATGCTCTTCCCAGCAGTCGTAATTGGGAAGGACCAGACCAACTCCAGGTAGCGCAGGGTAATTTCGACCGGTTCCTGCAATTCTTTTACGAAGAGAACTGTTTCCGCTCAAACGAACATGCTCAGACAAGAGCCCAACAGCCAGGTGCCGTAACCGTCAATTTGGAAGTTGCCCCAAGTACTGTCCGCCGTAACTTCATCCCCGTCCAGAGTGTAGCGCGTGTGCAGCACATCGTCCTTGCCAATTGGCAGCCCGGCTTCCAGACGATAGCCGAAATCTTCCACTTTACTGCCGTATTTTTGGATAGTGCGGCCCACCCATCGGAAGAACGCTTTCGCACTATGCAAATTCGCCAGCCGTATCCATGGCATGAGCAATAAAACTGCCGTCACGCAGCCAACAATAATGGTAAGTGGGAAAATTGGGGCAGGCAATGTATGCCCCGGATTCCGATTGACCTTGTCTTTAATAATTCGGAGACTATTTTTATAAAGAGAGTCCATGATCTAATTTATCCTTTCAGGCCAGTAAATTTAAAGCTTTGCACAAAATATTTCTGGACTGCAAAGAACAGGAAAATAATCGGGAAGCAAAGTCAGTATGGAGCCGGCCATCAGAAGAGTCCAATCGGTGTAATATTCACTCATCAAGTAGGAAAGACCCAACTGAAGCGTCCGTTTGGATGCGGAGTTGAGCACGATGAGCGGCCATTGGAAATCGTTCCAGATACCCTGAAATGCCATCAAGCCGAGGGTGGTCAGGATCGGCTTGGAATTGGGCAGCAGGATATACCAGTAAAACATGAGGGGATTGCAGCCGTCCAGCTTGGCGGCATCTTCCAATTCCGACGGGAATGAAAGAAAGAATTGGCGCATCAAAAATGTGCCGAAATGCACTGCCGACAGCGGACAGGATCAACGCCCAATGGGTGTCGATGCGCTCCGAGTATATTTCATCACCATGAAATTGGGAATCAATAAGACCATCCCGGAAATCATCATGGTGGCGATGTAAAAGAAGAACAATTTGTCCCTTCCAGGAAATTTGAGCCGTGCGAAAGCGATAACCGGCCAGGGAAGAAGTAGCAATTGTCCGAAGGTGACAATCAATGCCACTTTCAGGGTGTTACCCGCATAGAGAAGCAAGCGGGATTCGATCCCAAATCTGTTGATACGCCGAAAAATCAGGGGGAAACTGGATCCAGAAAGCGGTATGCAGAAAAGATGTTCTCGGCACTCTTTAGCGATGTGATCACGCTCCATATGAACGGGATGATCATGGTAAAAGCACCAAACACCAGGAATGGTAATCGAAATCGTTTTGAATGATCTGCCATTGGACGGAAGCAGTTTTTGGTTTGCTGGTCTGATCGAACATCGTTTACTCCTCGCTGATACACCCAGCGCTTGCGCAAGACCCATTGAATCGAGGTTAATTATCAGAATCGCCAAAAAACGATATAAGCCAGTGCAGCACCGTAGCCCATATGCAAATAATCAAAAGCCTGTTTCCAGATGTAATATCCAATTACGGTGGTGGCAGTGACCCGGGCCACCCTTGGTCATGTTGTAAACCAGATCGAAACTCTGGAAGGAACCAATCACGCCGGTAATGGTGACAAAGAAAATCACGGGAGACATCAATGGAATAATGATCTTAAAGAATTGCTGGAGGTGGTTGGCGCCATCTATGGAGGCGGCCTCGATCAGTTCATGCGGAATATCCTGGAAGGCGGCAAGGAAGATAATCATATTCAACCCCAGACCCTTCCAAATGGTCACTCCAATGACTGAATTCAAGGCAATTTTTGGGGCAGTAAGCCAGCGAACTGGCTCAGCTCCAGAGACTCCCTAATATTTGATTTAACAGCCCATTGTTCGCCAGAATCCACATAAACATCAAACTCACGGCGACAGATGCTGATATTACAGGCAAATAAAAAGCTGTTCGGAAGAAAGTAATCCCCCTGATCTTTTGATTGAGCAGGACAGCCAGGATTAACGATAGAAAGACACTGGATGGAACGCTGATAAACGTGAAATAAAAGGTGTTGAGGAAGGTGGTTCTCGCGCATGCTGTCAGATAATATGTTTTTGTAATTTTCCAAGCCAATGAAATCCGGGTGCTTTCAAAATATTCCAATTGGTGAGACTCATATAAAGAGAGAAGAAGACCGGGATCACTGTAAAAAAGAGAATGATAAGAAAATTAGGACTGATAAATGAAAACCCCCAAAGAGCTTCCCGGATTCGATTCCGCTTAAAAACCGATATTTTCTTGCCCTGTTCTAATGTAGAAACAGCAGTCATGAAAACCCTTTACCAAGAAGGGATGAGAATTATCTCATTCTCATCCCCTTCATCAGGATCCAAGTTGTTACTGGTTCAAGGCTGCGTCAACACCGACGCAAGCGTTATCCAAAGCCTGCTGGACAGTCTCAGCTTGAGTTAGAGCCAGATCCAATTCTGGTTGAATTGCATCATAAATCTGATTCCAATTAGCGTGGACGGGTTGAGGTACAGCGTAATCCTGAACTTCCATAAAGACAATCGCATGCTCAGGGTCATCACCAGCAAGGTTAGCGAGATAATACGTCTCAGCTATTTCTTTTACCGGTGAAATTTCATATTTTCCGTCCTGGCAAATCTTGGTTCCCTCAGGACCTGTTGCGAAGGCGATAAATTTCCAGGCTGCATCCTGATTGGCCGAGGTGGCGGACATGGCGTAAGAATTGGCATACACATGAGTCGCCTGTTTGTCGCCAGCGGGCATGTGGGCAATATCATATGTGAAACCGGAGATCTTGTCATTGAACGGCTGGATGGCCCAAGGACCCGTGGGGAACATGGCCAATTTACCGGCAATGAACATATCCCAATCGCCTTGTTCGGCCAATTGATCAGCGGTCGGCGAGGTTTGATCCACGTAGCGGGCATCCACAATACTCTGAATGGCTTTTACCCCAGCCGGGGAATTGAGAGTGCAGGTTTTCCCGTCGGGGCTCCAAATGGAGGCACCGTACATTTCAAGAACAACGGGCCACCACGGGAAGGTATATCCCCATTGATCAATTTTCCCATCGCCGTTGGTATCCAAAGTCAGAGCCTTGGCTGCAGCTTTTAATTCGGTCTGCGTCCAGGCGCGGGTTGGGTATTGGAGACCCGCGGCATCAAACAGGTTCTTATTGTAGAACAGCACCACGTCGGAGAATGTCGCGGGCATGGAATATTGGACACCCCCCACCTTAAACATATCCAATGTGGCTTTGTAGATGAGATTCGTATCATAGCCGGTATCAGCGATGAAACCATCCAAAGGTGCCAGGGCACCCATGGATGCAAAGACGTAGGCATTATCGTAATTAAATGCCATTACATCGGGAGCCACATTCCCTGCTATCAATGTTTTATATTTCAGGAAGATATCGCTCATCGGGACGGACTCAAAATCCACCTTGATGTCCGGGTTCTTAGCTTCAAAGGCGGCCACGACTGCCGTTTCCACTTCGGGGTTGTCAAAGGCGAAAAAGGACATGACTTTAATGGTTGTCTTTTCGGCTGAACCAACGGTTGCCTGAGGCTGACCTGGTTCGATGGGATTCGCTACATCCGGTGCAGCAGTTGGGGCCGTGGTGGTGCAAGCACCCAACAGCATACTCACAACAATCATCATGGACAAAATCATTAGCGGGATACGCTTACACATCTTCCACTCCTTAATCGTGCCAGATAGGTTCGGTTATTACAATCATACAAGAGATTTAGATACTTTGTATATTGAACGAACTAACTTTTTTCAAAAAAAATTATTATGTGTTATTTGTGGTTCTTTCCTCCTTTTGAATCGGGGATCTAAATATTTCCGCAATCACCAAACTGGCTGCCCCAAGCGCCCAGATATCATCTCCCCAAGAGTTAACCCGAATTTCGATATCTTCGGCCAAGCTGGCCAGTACACAATCGTGAAATGCTGTGCGAACCGAGGAGAAAAATATTTCGCCCATGCGGACACCTTCACCACTGATTATTATTAATTTTGGATCAAATATATTCGCCAGGTTGGCAATTTCCCTGCCAAGCAACATTCCAGCGTGGGACAGGATTTTAGCTGCCTCCTTATCCCCGGCATTGGCGCGGGCGATAAGGTCATCCAAATCGGCAATATCCGGGCTCACAACTCGCCGGGCTTTTTCCACAAGCGCCCGATCACTGACCAGGCTTTCCAAGCAACCATGCTTCCCACAATCGCACAGAGGTCCACCGGGTTCTACAAATACATGCCCAAATTCGCCTGCCCCCCGCCCTTGCCTCGATAAATCTCCCCGTTGATCACAATACCCATGCCAATGCCACGTCCCACAGTTATCACGATAAAATTATCTTCAGGCTGACCGCGGTTGAGCCATTTTTCACTCAAAGTAAGGGTATTAACGTCATTATCGATATATACTGGTACATGCATGCGAGTTTCCAAAAGATCGCGTAAAAGAATATTACGCCAGCCAAAAAATGGATTCTGTTTCACGATGCCATGGGAAAAATCGACAACACCCGCCAAACCAATCCCCAGCCCCATCAATTGTTTTGTGCGGATGCCACCGCTGTGGATCAAATGGTTAACGAGTGTGAGCAGGGTTTCGACACTGGTTTCAAATTGTTTGTCTACAAGGTCAATGGTTTCTTTTGCCAAAATGCTGGCGTTCAGATCAGTCAGAGCGCCCACCGCATGGCCTTCCATTAATTTTATTCCGATGACAAAACCGCCGCGCGGGTTGAGCGCCAGCATGATCGGAGGCCGACCGCCAGTTAAATCCCCGGTGGTTTTTTCAAACACCAGACCTTCCTGGATGAGTCGACCTGTTATGGCAGTGACGGTGGCGGGGCTTAACCCGGTCATTAATGCGAGGGCAGCACGCGAAACCTGCCCCTGGGTCTTAATGGCATTGAGAAGGATGGAACGATTGATACTGCGGATGAGGGCGCGGTTGCCGCGCAGGATAGAGTTCATGTTATAATTACTTTGTTCATTGAATAAATTATGTATATTCATTATAAACAGTATTTAGAAAATGTCAATACCCCACCGAGGAGATCTTTGTGGCTGCCATGGAACCGCTCGTACCACCCGTAATCTCCGCCCAAGCCAACAGTAATGCGGTATTCCAATATCCACAGGTGCGGTTCACCTTGCTCACTGGGCGACTCATCCGAATCGAGGCCAGCCCAACAGGTCAATTCGAGGACCGACCTTCGCAGGTATTCTGGCAGCGCCGTCTGCCGCTCCCAAAAGCAATCATCCAATTCAAAAAACAAAACCTATTCATCGAAACAGAAGCATTCCGCCTGCTCTATGAAGATTCCCCTGCAGGGCTCAGCAAAAACTCATTTACAGTGGTCATCAAATCCAGCGCTGCAACCGTTCACATTGACGAGTCAAACGCTGGCATTCTCCCGGGCACAACACGCACGCTGGATGAGTCCAACGGACCGGTGCAACTGCAGCCGGGGCTGGTCTCACGAGCCGGGTGGGTGCAGGTGGACGATACTCCCAGCCTGATTTTCAATTCCAGCGGCTGGCTGGAGCCACGCCCGATCCAAAGCGGATACCGGGATCTTTACCTGTTGATCTGCGAACAAGACTACAAAGCAGCGCTGCGGGATTACCAGCAGGTTGCCGGAACCCCCTCCCTATTGCCGCGCGCCCTGCTTGGCAATTGGTGGTCCCGGTACTGGGAATATTCGCAAGAAGATGTGGTTCACCTGGTAGAACGCTTTCAATCGGAAAAAATCCCACTTTCGGTGTTCGTCCTGGATATGGATTGGCACATTACGAAACCAGGAAATTCCTGCAGCGGCTGGACCGGGTACAGCTGGAATTGTTCCCTTTTTCAAGATCCACCCGGGCTCCTGAAGTGGCTGCACAATCAAGGATTATTGACCTCGCTGAACCTGCACCCAGCCGAGGGAATTCACCCGCATGAAGAGAATTACCCACAAGCAGCATCAGTCATGGGATTGGACCCAGGTGAGAAGGAGGCGATTGCCTTCGATATTGCCGACCCAACCTTTGCGCAGGCATATTTTGATCAAATGCTTCATCCGCTTGAAAAGGATGGAGTGGATTTCTGGTGGATCGACTGGCAGCAAGGGAAACGCACCTCCCTACCCCGGCTGGATCCCCTGTGGTGGTTGAACCATCTTCATTACTTTGACCTTGCCAGAGGCGGAACAAAGCGTCCGGTGATATTTTCCCGGTGGGGCGGCCCAGGTAACCACCGTTATCCGATCGGGTTTTCCGGCGATACCATCATAGGCTGGAAAACGCTGGCATATCAACCGTATTTCACTGCCACCGCTGCCAATGCTGCCTACGGTTGGTGGTCGCATGACATCGGCGGTCATATGCTTGGAATGGAAGACGGCGAACTATATCTCCGCTGGGTACAATTTGGTGTTGTCAGCCCCATTTTCCGGCTGCACAGCACAAAAGACGAATTCATAGATCACCAACCCTGGGCTTTTACTGCTGAAATCCTGAGATTGACCCGCGAAGCCATGCAGTTCAGACACGCGCTCATTCCTTACCTTTACACCATGGCGTATCGAAACGAGCAGGAGGAATCCCTCTATCACCCCGCTTTATTACGATTGGCCGGGCGAGGAATCTGCATACTTAGCCGGTGGACAATACCTTTTTGGCAGTGAACTGATGGCCGCGCCGATCACGACACCCGCTAACCCCGACCTGAACCTGAGCCGCCAGACCACCTGGTTTCCTCCGGGTGAGTGGTTTAATTTCTTTACGGGAGAGCACCACAGCGGTTCACAATGGAAGATCCAATATGTTGGATTATCTGAAATTCCACTTTTTGCACATGCGGGTTCCATTATGCCCCTTACAAGTGGAAACCAGTCGAAATGGCGCGGAGAATCCGTACGACATCGACGTGGTTGTTTTCCCAGGTAAAGATGGCGTCTTTAATTTATATGAGGATGACGGGGTCTCGTTGGAGTACAAGCAGAACGGCGGCGGCTGTACGGAATTCAGGTCCACTTGCGATGACCAATCCATTTCGGTACGGATCTCCCCTGCGACGGGAGATATTAATTGCATCCCCCAAAAACGGAGCTACCGGATACTCATCCGGGGAGTAGGTAACCCGGATCAGCACAGCGCGGATATCGATGGGAAGACAATGGACTCGCCGGCAATTTATGACGAAGCCAGCCGAACGTTTATTTTTGAGCCGCTAAAAATTGGAATCAATCAAGCGCTCACAGTTGAAATCAAGTCGAATGACCGCTCGATTTTTGCGGCACCAGACCCGGTTGAAACACGCGCAGCACGCGCCTCCTTCACAGTGCAAGAATGGATACGTTAACCAAGTGGAAAATCTCCAGCATACTCAAGAACCAGCCGTTCGAGGTTTCCAGACTGGCAGCTCCCGACTTAAATCTTTCCGCCAGCCAGATACTTGCAATTCTTGAGACCATCACCGGCGGCGGGCGCAGTCAAGATTTCGACACCTGAGGGAGAGAAACGCATCATTTTGGTCAACCCCAAGGAAGTTGGACGGATTCTTTTATCAAGGGAAAACACCAATAAACGTAAGTTCGAATGGCCGGGTTTTGCCGGAAGAAACAGATCCCATCGAAATCAAATATTATTAGCCGATTCCAGAATATCTATTAATTTCGCCCCAGTTGTAATACAAAACCTTTCTACATTTGGAGAGTGTTTTGATTATCATACCGGGGTAGAATTGAAAGCATGCCAGCCAATATTGAAATCAAAGCACGGGCGAACAACTTCGCCGACCTGCGCCGGCGCGCGGAAGCGCTCAGCGACTTCCCCGCCCAGGTGATCCCCCAGGAGGACACTTTCTTAATTCCCCCCAGGGGCGCCTGAAACTACGCCAACTCAAGCCGGACCTGGGACAACTGGTCTATTACCAACGGACGGACGCGGCGGGTCCCAAGCGCTCCAATTATTCCATTTTCGAAACCAAGGACCCCGAGGGGTTGAAGAGTGCGCTCAGCGTGGCACTGGGAGTGCGCGGCGTAGTGCGTAAAACACGGACACTGTACCTGGTGGGTCAAACCCGCATTCACCTGGACGAAGTGGCGGGACTGGGGGATTTCATGGAACTGGAGGTGGTGCTGCACCCGGGTCAAACGGATGAAGAAGGACAAGCCATCGCCAGGGACCTGATGACACGGCTGGGAGTGGAGGAGAAGGACCTGCTGGAAGGGGCTTACATGGACCTGTTGGAAGGGAAATGACCACCGCCTGTACGATCGTGCTTTCGCCCAGGCACGTATTCCCGGAACACGAAGAAGCGCCCAGTCGGTTCATGTATCTGGGAGGATGGGAGTCGAAACCGTATGCCGCCTCCATCCGATTCCTGGAAGCCCAGCCCGCCGCTCGTGAAACTGTTACCGCAGTCCATTCAGAGCGGATGCTGCGGGACTTCGAAGAGGCATGCCGCCAGGGACCCGGAATCACAGACTACGCTCCAACATTCGTCACACCCAGCACATTCGCGGATGCCTTCCTGGCTGCCGGCGCCACGCTGGGCTGCACGGAGGCGGTGCTGGATGGCCAGGCACAGAATGCATTCGCCATCGTCCGCCCACCCGGGCACCATGCCGAGCCTGAAGCATCGATGGGGTTTTGCCTGCTCAACAACATCGCCATTTCGGCGCGGCACGCTTTATCCAAGGGGGTGGGAAAAGTGCTGATCGTGGATTTCGACGTCCACCACGGGAACGGGACCCAGGCGGTCTTCCTGGAGGAGCGCCGGGCGGCATTCCTTTCCACCCAGCAGGAAAACATCTACCCCTTCCAGACGGGATTTATCGAGGACGCCCCGCAGGCAAAAGGCCGGATCGTCAACGTGCCGCTGCCAGCGCGCGCCGGGGACGCCGCCTTTGCGCAGATCGGGGAGCAGGTGCTGACCCCGCTGGTGAAGAGCTTCGCACCGGAGATGATATTCGTCTCAGCGGGTTTCGACAGCCATTGGGACGATCCGCTGGCGGAACTGGGACTTTCCTCAGCCGGGTACTACGCGTACGCGCGGCGGCTGGTGGAACTGGCAGGACAGTACTGCGGCGGAAGAATCGTCTTCGTGCTGGAAGGCGGGTACAACCCCAGGAACGTGGCCTCGGGCGTGGACGCCGTGATGAGCGCACTTTGCGGGACAGACTTCGAAGCGCAGGATCCCAGTCCGTACCCCGAACCGAATGTAGAGAAGCGGCTGGAGGAAGTGCGCACCTGGAACGGATTTTCATAACAAGCTGGAGACTGCAGGCGGAGAGTGAAGTTATTTCCGTCCGTGACCGCCTAATTGAAGGAGGGGTATCATGTCGTGGCAAGACCAACTTAATGGAGACTCGTTAGCATGGGTGCTGGAAGCTGAAGCACCTGAAGTCCGTGCGCTGGCGCTGCGGGATCTGCTTGATCGCGATCCGGACGACCGCGAATTACGGACTGCACGGAAGGCTGCATTCCGGACAGGGATGATCCCCAGCGTGCTGGACAGAATGGACCAGGCTGGTTTTTGGGTGGAACCCGGACCAGGGTACAACCCGAAGTACCGGTCCACGGTCTGGTCGATCATCCTGCTGGCGCAGTTGGGAGCCAACCTGGAGGCAGACAAGCGCATTGCGACAGCCTGTAAATACATCCTGGAGCATGCGCTCACAGAGAGCGGACAGTTCTCCGCTTCTGGCTCGCCTTCGGGAACGGCAGATTGTCTGCAGGGAAATCTTTGCTGGGCGTTGATGGAACTCGGATTTGAAGACCCGCGACTGGAGACTGCATTCGACTGGATGGCAAGGAGCGTCACCGGCGAGGGCATAGCCCCCTGCGGGGACCGGAATGCGAAGGTGCGCTACTATGCGGGCAAGTGCGGGCCGAATTTTGCATGCGGCTCCAACAACAAGCTGCCCTGCGCATGGGGCGCGGCCAAGGTCATGCTGGCGCTGGGGAAAGTGCCCAGGGAGCGTCGAACGCCCGCCATAAAGCGCGCCATCGAGCAAGGGGTGGACTTTTTCTTGAGTGTCGACCCAGCCAAGGCAACTTATCCCTCAGGGTGGACCAGCAAGCCCAGCCAGAACTGGTGGAAATTCGGGTTCCCGGTCTTCTACGTGACAGACCTGCTCCAGGTCGCTGAAGCATTGGCGGCGCTGGGGTATGGCAACGACCCGCGCCTCACAAACACACTAGCATTCATCCGCAGCAAACAAGATGAGGCAGGGCGCTGGGCGCTGGAGTATGAATATACGGGAAAGACCTGGGTGGATTTTGGAGCGAAGAAGCAGCCCAACAAGTGGGTGACGCTAAGGGTGTTACGAGTATTGAAAGCCGTTGGGATAACCAGTTAAATAAAGCGGGGTTGGTGAGCTGCTTATACCCTCACCAACCCCGAATTATTTTGCCGTTTAGAAAATCAACTGTCCCAGCAGGACCGCCACGAGAGTGACGGTGATATTGTCCACGTCCTTGAGCGGCAGAGATTCGACCAGCGTCCCAACCAGGGCGATGATCGTGATGGGAACAAGGTATGTGCCAAAGGGTTTGGGAAAGACGCCTGCCGATACAAAAATGAACAGAATGAAAGCCGCCAGCACCCAGCCGCCCAGGAGCATGCCCAACGAACCGGCGACCGATTTGCCCTTACTCCATGGAAGTTTGGGGGACTGAATGCCGCGCCCCAGGATGTCAGCCAGACCGTCACCTCCACACATGAGCATCAGGGCGACCATGCCAATGGGGGAAGTTTTCCAATAGACCAGGGTCATGACCACGAAGACGATACCGTAGAAAAGGGGGCCGCGCAAGATCTCGCGCCGGTCTCCGCTGCGCGACATGGCTTTGACGGAGGCTTCATCTTTCATGATCCCAAGACCAATCAGGGCGAACTGGGCGGTGATGGCAAATGGGACCAGCGCTGCCAGCCAGCGGGAATACCAAAGATCAGGAAAGAGCAACCAGCACAGGACGAACAAGGGTCCGGTGAGGATATGGATGAGTTTTCGGCTCAGGCGGGACTCGATCCAGCCGCGATGGGCGAAAAAGTCCAGCAGGCGCAATTCGATCAAGGCAACAGCAAACGTAATGATCAGAGCAAGGAATGGATTCATATTTTCTCCATCGATAAGAGCAGGATATGCCTATTAAAACACCTTCATTCAAAATTGTATACGGGGTTGAACAAAGCCTACACCCCCCACTTGCTCGTCCGGGATAATGAAGATGTTTTCAGAGTTCGAACGATAGAACGAAACTCATTGAACAGCGTAAGTTTATTGAGACCGGTCTCCCTGTTTCCGAATAAAATAGCCGTAACTTTCGTTATATTAGTGAATGTGGCAATCAACTCTCAAAGGATATCTGGTGGTAGAGCCCAACTTTGCGGACACTGAATTAAGCCTGATCGAAATGGCCCGCGACGGTGACCGCAACGCCTTCGGTGAACTGGTCCGACGCCATTACCAGGGAGTTATCCGGGTGGTCACCCGCATGTGCGGTGACGCCGGACTGGCGGAAGACGCCGCCCAGGAAGCCTTCATGAGAGCCTGGGTGAACCTGCCATCCTACCAGCCCAAGGGCAGCCTGCGCAACTGGCTGTTCCGCATCGCGATCAACGCCGCCCTGGATGTCCTGCGGCACAAACCGGAAGAAACCCTGGAAGAGGAAGAAGTGCTGCAGATGACCGACCGAGCCTCCGGGCCGGAAACAGCAATGATCGAAAAAGAACAGGCTGTCCTGATCCAACAGGCGATAAAATCCCTGCCCGAGGCGTCCCGCTCGGTACTGATCCTCAGGGAGTACGGCGAACTCAATTACCAGGAAATTGCAAGCGTGCTGGATGTGCCCATCGGAACGGTCATGTCACGCCTGAATTACGCCCGCAACCGATTGCGCGAAATCCTTAAAGGTGAAATGGCGAAAATGGAGAACGATTATGCATGATGACATGCGCACTTTGCTAAATGCATACCTGGACGGCGAACTGCACGGACGACGCCTGGATGAACTGGAAACCCACCTGGCTGCCTGTGAAACCTGCCAGGAAGAACTCAGGGAGTTACGCCAGGTTTCCGAAATCCTGCACGCTGATCCTGCTGCGGAAGCCATGCCGGTCGAACGATTTGTGTCACAAATGACGCTGAGGCTGCCGCGCCGGGTCCAACCAGCCAGGTCAACAAAGCCGCGCTCATTAACGTGGTGGCTCGTCCCGGCCGGGTTGTTTGGAACCTGGATCTTTGTGCAGACCGTGTTCACCATCAGCAACGTGGTAAGCGCTGCAAATGCAAGCGGACTGCTTGGGAGCGCATTCTCATGGCTGGGCGGAGGACAAGAGTCCCTCTGGCTGAGCGCGGCATCCGGCTTGTTTGGAGGACAGCTCACCGCCCTGCCAACGCTTTCCCTGCTAAACGAAGTGAGCGTATTCGGCGCAAACCTGCTGGGCGGGTTCTTTATACAAGCCGTGATCGTCCTGTTTTACCTGGCCTGGCTGAGCGCCTGGTGGATCCGCCACCAAGCGCGGCTGGAGAAGAACCAAAAAGCAGCGCGGTGACGATAACCATCGAACAATTGCAGCTGGTCGTTATAGTCAATCTGACCAGCAGCAGCAAACAACCATTCAAGGAGAAAATATCATGATCAACATTGGAAAAATCCTCAAACGTTCCTGGCACATCCTGTGGAATTATCGAGTCCTATGGATCTTCGGGATCCTGCTGGCGATGACAGGCGGCGGCACCGGCGGCGACAACCTGCGCTATTCATTTGGCAGCAACCGCAGCTATAACGGAAGCAATAACACCAACCCCAACTTCCAACCCGGGCCGTACCTGCGAGCGTTAACCGACTGGTTCAACCAAAATATTAGTCCCATATTCGAGCATCCCAGCCAGCATGTGGCCACGTTCATCTGGATCGGCGTGGCGTTCCTGCTCTTCATCCTCATCGTGGGGGTGATCACCTCATTCTTCCGCTACGTCTCCGAGACCGCGGTGATCCGCATGGTGGACGAGTACGAACAAAGCGGAGAAAAAGCAGGATTCAGAAAAGGCTGGAAACTGGGCTGGAACAGGCGGGCATTCCGGATGTGGGTGATCGACCTGATCATCAATATCCCGGTCATCGTTTTCCTGGGGCTGCTGATGGGACTGGGGCTGCTGGTATTCTTCAGTGTGACCAGAGGCAGCAATGTGCTTGCCGTGGGTGGGACGGTGGCCGCCATCGGGTGCGCGTTCATTTTCATCCTGGCGCTCGTGGTGCTGATGGTCTTCCTGGGACTGCTCCGCCAATTCTTCATCCGGGAGGCAGCCCTGGAAGGAACCGGTATCGGCGAGTCCTTCCGCAGCGGATGGGCGCTGTTCAAACGGAACTGGAACAGCGCGGCACTGTTGTGGCTGGTAATGGTGGGCATCGGTCTTGGAATGGGACTTGTGGGAGTGATCATTTTCTTCCTGCTCATCCCGGCATACCTCATCCTTGCGGTGCCCGGAGTGATCGTGGCTGCCATCCCCGCGGCGATCGGCTATGGCATCGCCAGCCTGTTCGGGGGAGGACCCGTAGCCTGGATCGTGGCTGCAGTGGTTGCCGTGCCATTCTTCCTGCTGGTGGTGTTTGCGCCCCTGACCCTGGTCAGCGGGTGGTTCCAGCTCTACTCAACCAACGTCTGGACGCTGACTTACCGGGAAATGAAGGCGCTCGACGTGGTCAAAAAGGAAGAGATCCCGGAAGTAACCGGCTGATCCCATCCGTAAAATAAACAAAACTCCTGGCAGAATTTCATCTGCCAGGAGTTTTTTATCCTGCGGAGAAGGAGGAGGGTTGGATCATTTTACTTTGAATATCGAGACGTCCTGATTTTGATAAACAAGCTGAGTAACTCCCTGCGCCAGGGATAAATCCCCCAGTGCGGAACCGGAGGATGATCCCAACTGAGATGCGGGGAGAGAAACCGGGTTGTGAATATATAAATAGTCAAAATCGAACTGGTTTGCTGCCGCCCAGGTTTCGATGCATTGATAGGTTTGCCCCATGCATTTTTGGACAGTGAGAGAAACAGCAAGGACCGCCGGGAAGGAATTCTTTCCATCCCATTCAACCCCCTGCACGGTGGCAACGCTGTGACGAGTTGTGAGGGCAGGAAACCATTCTGAAACCGGGTCGTTGAGAGGCGATTCCCCCGTCAGCACCAGGAAGCTGCTGCCAGAGTCGGTGTTCAATTCTATCCAATCGAAAGCAGCAGCATCGGAGGAGGTGAGAGCAGTTTTGTCCAAGGCAAACGTGGTCGCCATGGAAGAGAAAATCCAAAGACAAGCCAGGAGGAGAAACAAGACCTTCGATACCCCTCCCGTTAATGGGTGCGGATCTGGTGCCTCATTTTGGGAGCGAAGGGTTATCTGATTCAACATCCCGAGAATTGCCATCAAGGCGGTACTCGCAAGGATCGCCACGATGGGGGATAAATACAATGGCACGCTGCGCGGTTCGGAAATAAAGATCACCAGCGCCCAGGCGGGAACGAAATATTCCCGTTTTGCGATATGCCAGAAAAATCCAATCAAAGCCAGGACAGCAATGGTCTGAAGACCCGGTTCATGCGTCAGGCTGGATTGGAGGACCTGGATAACACCGGCGACAGTATAAACACCCGTTTTACCGGCTGCAAAAAATGGAGTAAAACCACTGTGAATTAAAACCGAACCCCACCAGGGGGAGGTAACCAGGATCACCAGCCCGGCAACCAGCAACGACCGCCAAACACCCCTTTTATTCCTGCCGAAGAACAGGAAAAACAAGCCCGCACTGGCAGCCGTATGCAAGGCAGTTTCAGGATGGGAAAGGACCGTCAGGGAGGAAAAGAGCGCCGTCCAGAATATATCCTGGAGGCGGTTTTGCGTGTAAAGCCTGTAAATAAAGTAAAGGGATAAAAGGGCGAAAAAGAAAGCAGGCGACCTGGTCAGCCCGCCGCCCATGACCAACCAGTCGAAGGAGGCCGGGATGAAGGCAAATATGAATACCGCAAAGACCGCCTGGACCCTGCTCTTTACAAGAACACCTGGCGAGCAAGTAGAAAGCCGGGATGGACAGAACGGTAAAAATGGACGGCAGAATCCTGAGGATGTCAATGAGTCTCCAGGAGGTCAGGTCAGCGAGAAAGCCGGTTAAGTATAAAAATAATGGGGGATATGCAAATGGGAGGTTCAAGTGGTTATAACTTGTTGTGACCGGCAGGCGATACCCATTTGCCATTAAATCTTTGATCATCGTGTAAAACAGACCACCATCATTGATGGGAAAGCTTGACCGGAGGACGCTGGAAAGACGGACAACTCCCCCGATAAGGATGGCGATGACAAGAAAGAGCAAGGAGGGGTCAATGGCGTTCAACCTGCGGGAAATCCTTGAAATCATCCTTTGCCCTCCGAGGGGGAAATCCAGAAAGAATCCAAACCCCTGCCCAAAAACCCTGTCAACTCATATTCTTGGTGACTGGAAATGAATAGACTATATTTTATTATAAGTGATTCGTGGATTTATAGACGACCAACCATCTTTAAAAGAAAAGTTCCCAGTGGATGGGAATTTTTCTTATTCCAGGGAACAAATTGGGAAGATGACCGGCAGTCCCGAAGCCAGGAATTGGATGTGCTTATTCGACAACGATGCGAAAGTCGCAACTCTCTGCGCCCTGCATGATGGTGCGGGTGCGGTAGAGGGTCATGCGAGGGTTGAACCCTTTGATCAAGGACTCGTCCCGGTTACAAGAAAGGCAATAGCCGTATTCCTTCAATCCCAGGCGGTCATACAATTCGGCATAGCGGCAGCGGGTAACATCGAAACTCAGCTTTTGGCGGGTTTCTTCCAGCACATCGAAAAGCAAGGCGTCATCCTGGGACCAGACCTCGCGGATCACACGCAAGAGGTCCTTAATCGCATTCCCGCCATATTTTTCCGCCATGGTTTTGCCAACCAGGAATGCATCCCCCTGGATCGCGACCGATGCGATCTGCATGGCTTTTTCTTTTCCAAGTTCGCGGATGAAACCAGCCAGGAGACAGGCCATAAATGGAGCCTGGATCTCGCGACGTTCGAGGGTGCTGATCTCACGGGCAGGATGACCGGTGTCCTCATTATTCATTGGATTCGATTTTTCAGCATGCATAGATGTTCTCCATTGAATAGTCCACCCACCATTTTTAATTCAACCGCAAGGACCAGCGGTCCATAATATGGCAGGCTGGGGATGAAACGATAACCTCCCAGCCCGCCCGCAATGCCACCCAGTTCCAGGAGAACCCTGCTATTTCGTTCCGATCTCCAGGAGTTCGATCACCAATGGTTTAACAAGCTTTTGGAGGGTTTTTTCTTCTATCCCATCCACCTTGACACTGAGCATATAGTTGGCGCTTGAATCACCTTCAAAGGTGCTTAAGGCTGTGATATCGCCTCCCTTTTCAAAAATTGCCTTAGTGATCTTGGCAATCTGACCCGGCTGGGGAGGAATGAGGACGCTAAAGTGCACCCCGGGACGGCGCGCCCCGAGCATTTCAAGCATGATATGGAAGAGATCCGCTTCGGTAATAATCCCAACCAACGCCTTGCCGCGCATTACCGGAAGGGAACTGATCTCTGTATCGGCCATGATGCGGGCGGCTTCTTCTATGAGCGTATCTTCCTGAACGGTACGGACATCCTTAACCATGATGTCCCTGACCTTGATCTTTTCGAGCAACGAGGCAATTTCCCAGACGGCGAGGCTGGTGACGGAGGATGGGTAAGCTTTCAGGATATCGTTTTCCGAAATAATACCCACCAACCCGCCATCCTTGTTCACCACGGGCGTTTGACCAATGTTTTCATGGGCCATCAACTCGTGCACCTTCGTGATCTGCTCCTCAGGTTGAACCGTAATTACCGGGTGTGACATGCGTCTGCCAACGTTCATAATGAGCCTCCAAAATATTAAATCAGGTTAATTAGATGTAGTTGATGAAATACAATTTATTTTACCACGCAGGGTCGCGGTTAATGCTTTTTGAAGGGGTGTATCGGAAGGCAAAGAGCAAACCCCATCCGGGAGCGTGGGCACACTGTCGTCTGATATTTCTTATGGTGAGCTTCCAGGACTTAATTCGCAAGAATGGAAAAGGATCTTCCCGTTAACCAGACGGATAAGGCGATATTGGTGAAAAGATGCATTGCTGGCAGGATCATCCAAAAAATTATCCGTATGCACAGCCGATTATTTACAGGACTGCGCATACGGATATTGAATGAATTGAGGGGTACGGGATATCCCACCCAGTTAAACCAGAGAGGTCAAGCCACTCCCAGGAAGAGCTCGGCAAATTTCGGGTCGTTCAGCAGGTTTTTCCCACTGTCCGTGCGGCGGATCTGACCGGATTCCAGCAGATAAACGCGAGGGCAGTGTTCCAGAACGCTGGCGGGGTTCTCCTCCACCACCCAAAGGATGGCAGTACCGCTCCGGTTGATATCCAAAATGTGCTCGATCACTTCGACCGCTTTGACGGGTGCAAGACCGGTGGTCGGTTCGTCAACCATGAGCAGTTTCGGATCGAGCATGAGGGCGCTGGCGATGGCCAGCATTTGGCGTTCACCGCCTGAGAGCGTGCGCGCCAATTGCTTCTGGCGCTCGCCAAGGATCGGGAACCTTTTGAATGCCGCATCAATTCTGGGACCGCGATCCTTTGCAAGGGTGGCCGCCATTTCGAGGTTTTCTGCAACCGTCAACCCCGGAAAGACATTGCGGTCCTGCGGGACATAGCCCAGGCCCCAGGTGGGGAGCTGGCTTGGATCGAAATTGTGCACACGGTTGCCATCAAAATCCACCTGACCTTTCCAACAGGGGAGCAGACCAGAGATGGCTTTCAGAAGAGTGGATTTTCCAGCGCCGTTGGGACCAATCACGGCGACCAACTCACCGTCATCGACATGCAGATCAATGCCATGCAGGATGGGCAGCTTGCCATAACCGGATTCAAGTGATTTGACTTCAAGCAGGCTCATTGATGCACCCCCAGGTAGGCTTCGATGACGCGCTCATCGTGCGCAACGGTCTGTGGCAGGCCGGAGGCGATCAATTTTCCATATTGCAGAACGTGCAGGTAATGGCTTAGTTTCATAATAAAGCTCAAATTGTGTCCGATTATGAAGAAGGTCATGCCTTCCTTGTTGAGCTCGATGATCCGGTTGGAGAGGATATCGAGCATGGCAGGGTTGACCCCGCTCGACGGCTCATCCAATAGAACCAGTCGCGGGGAAAACATGAGCTGGCGCCCGATCTCAAGCATGCGCGCTTCGGGAGCGCTCAGGTTAGCCGCCTTCTCCTTTAACTTGTGGGTGAGGCCCATCCTTTCGAGACTGCCGTATGCGCGCGCCATCTGTTCCTGTTCCTGCCTGCGGATAGCGCCCGGGTTTGTGAACACAGACCACAGGTTCTCCCCCCGCTGATGAGGGTATGCGACCAAAAGGTTCTCCCAGACGGTCAGTTTTGGGAACAGGGAAGAAACCTGGAATGTGCGTGCAATCCCCAGGTTGGCGATGCGATGGATCGGGAGACCGGTGATCTCCTGACCCTCGAACAATACCCGACCGCGGGTGGGCTGCAGGTACCCCGTAATCACGTTAAACAGGGTGGTCTTTCCCGAGCCGTTTGGACCGATGAGTGCGGTGATACTGCCCTGCTCCACACTCAAGGTTACTTCATCAAGGGCCTTCAGACCGCCGAAATGCTTGGAGACCCCTTCCACCTGGAGCATGGCAGTCATACTTCCTCCTTTGCAGGCTGAAGTTTTTCAGCTTTGACCCTGGGAGTTTGAGGGGGCGGGGGACTCTTTTCAGGCACAAGACCTGCCGGCCAGAAACGCAGAATCAGCACAAGCACAAGCCCTTCGATAATCAACTGGATGGCGGAGATGATGGGAGCCACTGCAGGCGTGAGTTGAATGAACTTGGCTGCCTGGTTGGCTCCGAACAGGACAATAGCGCCCACGATGGCTCCCTTGTTGTTCCCCTGTCCGCCAATCACGAGGGCAATCCAGGCAGCGAAGGAAACTTCCATCCCGAAGATCGAGGGCATGGCGATGGTCATATACCAGGCGTACATTGCCCCGGCGATCCCGATCATGGCGGCCCCAATAAGGAATATCTGCATTTTGAAAAGGTAGACATTCTTGCCAGTGGCAAGGGCAGCAGGCTCGTTATCCCGCATGGCGCGCAGAGTGCGCCCGAAGGGGGTGGTGCCAACGCGCTGGGCGATGAGGTAACAAACCAGGACGATCACCACGATCAACCCCGCCAAAAACAACTGGTAGTATTTGCCGGGAATCAGGTCGCGAAAGGGCTGATGAATATTGATGAAACCGCGGGTGCCGTTGGTGAGCCAGCCTTCGTTCGACAACAACTTCTGAATCACTTCAGCAAAGGCGAAGGTCACGATCAGGAGGTAGTCCCCCTCCACACGGAGGGTGGGAAGCCCAATCAGGAAGGCAAAGAGAGCGGTAACCCCCCCTGCAGCGAGCAATCCGACCCACCAGGGGAAGCTGAAGCCATAAATGAATTTATCCTCCCCAACAGGCGGACCGACAGTCAGAATTGCATACGTATAGGCTCCCAATGCCAGGAAACCAACGATCCCGAAGCTCATGAGCCCGGCGTAGCCAAAATGGAGGTTGACTGCCAACGTCATGAGGGCGTAGACACCCATCAAGGCGATAACGCCGGCGAGGAACAAAAGTAAGTTTGACATTGCTCATGCCTCCTTGAAGATGCCCTTGGGGCGCACCAGGAGCACCACAATAATCAGCAGGAAGGCGATCACCTGGCTGTATTGGGCGGGCAGGACCATCACGCTCATCGAAGTAGCAAGACCGATGAAGATGGCTGCCAGCATGGCACCGTAGATGCTCCCCAGGCCACCGAGGATTGCGACGATCATGATGTACATGATGTTTTCCCAACCCATATCAGGTGACATTTTACTGATCAGGCCAAGCATTACGCCAGCCAGCCCACCCAGGCCGGAGGCGATCAGCCAGACATAGATACGCAAACGGGGGGTGTTGATGCCGCGGATGCGGGCCAGATCGAAATCGCTCGCCATGGCGCGGATGGCCTTGCCGGTTTCGGTGCGGGTGAGGAGCAAGTGGAGAAAGAGGGCAGCCAGAGCAGCGGCAGCGACCATCACAATCTGATCGGGAGCCGCCACCGACATGTCGCCGATCTTGAACGCACGCATCGGGGGCACCTGAAAATTCTTGATCTGCGGACCAAAGAACAGCTCAATCAGTCCATGGAGCACGTATGAAGCACCCACTGAGGTGATGCAGATGAAGAGCGGCGCACGGGTGCGGCTGAGTGGGAAGAAGATCAAACGGGCGATCAGGTAGCCGATGACAGCGGTGACGAGGACACCAACGATGGCAGCGGGAATGATATTCCAACCCAAGGTGGCATTAAAAAATATGTGACGTACGCCCCAATGGTCAACATCTGCCCGTGGGTGATATTGAGGAACCCTTCGATGCGGCGAATCAAAGAAAAACCCACCGTCGCCAGGAGAAGGGTACAGCCCATCAACAATCCAAATACGACGAATTGCATAGTTTGCCATTCCTACACGGTCTGCAGGGAGCAACCTGCCCTACATGCGAAGACCGGTTCCCGCATGTAGCAGCGCTCATCTCCAATCTCCTCTCCAGCTGGAGAGGAGATTGGAGTAATGTCCCGCACGTCGATCAATCCTTATGCGGTCCAAGGGCAATAAACGCCGATCATCATGCTGGTCGGGAGCGTTTAATCCTCAAGTGTGAAATTGTCTGCGGAATAGAATTTGTAAACCGTCCAGTGGTCGCCTTCGGTAATCAACATCGTATAAGGAGCCACCACATTGTTATATTGGTTGAACTGGAGCGGTCCCGAGACACCCATGTACTGGATGGTCTTCCCATCGCGCAAGGCTGTGACGCACTCTGCATAAGAGATGCACTGGACCTCGCCGGTGGTAACCGACTTCATTCCAGTGTTGAGCGCTTCACCAGTTGCGGCTCCACCGATCTCTATGGCGAGGGCCTCCATGATGAATGAATCGTAGAGGTTACTCGCCCAGGGATAGACGGTATTTTCGCCGGTTTTCTCCTTCCAAATGGTCTGGAAGCGCGCGTAGGAGGGAGAGCTGACATCGTCACCGGAGGTCTGGCCGTACATGTCCTTCATGATCTCGGTACCGACCGATGCAACGAACTCGCTGGCGGATAGGTCGCTGCCCAGCAGCCACTGACCGCCATAGTTGCCACGATACCATTCCTTCAGGATGGTTGCACCGGAATCCTGACCGGCAGCCAGGAGCACAATATCAGGGTGTGCATCGAAGACCGTTTTCAATTCAGCCTGGTAGGAAGTTTGACCGGGGTTGAAGGCCACGTCCACAACTACCTTGCCGCCCATCTTCTCGAATTCGCGTTTCATGGTCACAGCGTTGCTCTGGGGTGACTCGCCATTCTCGTAGAGGTTGGCGGCGGTCTTGTAGCCCATGTCGGTGAGGAACTTGGCAGAGGCAATTCCGGCGAAGCTGTCGGACAATACGGTGCGGAAGATATAATCGCCACCTTCCGTGTCAAGCTTTACGGTTCCCCCGTAGTGAGTCAACACCGGCACCTTGTTGGTGCGGGCAAAATCCAGCAGCGAGGTGATCCCGGTGGAATTCAAGCCGATGAGGGTGATGGCCCCATCGGTAAATACCAGCTTATTGGCGCCAGCCACCGCGCCCTGTGCGTTCGATTTATCGTCTTCGGAAACCACCACCACATTGCAGCCCAGGGGGCCGCCAGCCGCGTTAATTTCAGACACTGCGATCTCTTCTGCGGGCAGCTGACCCTGTCCCAAGTCTCCAAGGTCACCTGTTAGAGAAAGCAGCAAACCCATCTTGATCTCACAGGCTTTGTCGGGAGCCTGCGTGGCAGCTGGCCCACAGCTTGCCAATACAACCGTCAGAACCATGACCAAATACAACAACTTGGATTTCATTATTGTCTCCTCCGAATGAAATATTCTTCCGAATTGTATTTAAAAATCAGGGGGAAGTTCGTATTAACGATTGGGGTGTTGTTGGGAGCGATGGCATTGTTTTCCAGCAGGATCAAGTTCGATCCAGTAAGGATAGGCAATGCACCAGACGATCTGCGCCTCCTTTCCTAAACGCCGTGAATTAAATGCACATAAATGGTTTGCTTCAGTTTATTGTATACTGACTGGTATACAGAATCAAATGCTAAAAATCATATTGTGTGATAATAATGTCATAATCATTTTTTTGCATAAAAACGTGCCAACCCTGGGAATATACCCCGATAACAGCAGCGATAAACGATAACTGGAGGTTTTACATGAATATTCAAGATGTCCCCTTTGGAACAATGGATTGGAGCACCCTGCCAACCAGCGAACATCCCGGGACAACCGGAAAGGCGTTCTGGCGCACATTTGAATTGGGCAACATCCGGGTGCGCATGGTGGAATACACCCCGGGCTACCTGGCAGACCACTGGTGCAAGCGCGGGCATGTCCTGCTGGTGCTTGAGGGCGAGCTTGAGACCGAGCTAAGCGATGGGCGAAAATTCCTGCTTAAGACCGGGATGAGTTACCAGGTTGCGAATGACGTAAACCCGCACCGCTCGTCCACATCCACAGGGGCGAAGCTGTTCATCGTCGATTAGGAGCCTCCAGTTAAGAAAATTTGTCAAAATTAACCTGTTTTGCCCTGTCCCCAATGCATATTGCCTTCGCAAAGATTTAACATTTAAGAAACAATCCTTAACCGCATATCCTGGTGCTAATCTTAAACGCATGGTTCCAGGGAGCCTTCAATCTCCCAACAAAAAAACAACCAATTTACCAGAAGTCCAGGCAGGAAACGATAACGAACATTTAGTGATATTCAGGTAGAATTATTCCGTTGGATAAATATTTGATGTTAATGGTGAATTCCCATGGCAACGAAACCCGATTCGAATTCTGGAAAGGTTGAAAAAGCCTCCATCGAAGAATTCCAGGAGAAGCACAAGGCTCTCGCCAACACACACGTAATAGCAGAAAAGGTGCACACCCGGCTGCGCGACGCGATCTTAAGTGCAGAACTGCATCCAAACAGCCGGCTGGTTGAAGACGAACTTGCCAAATGGTTGAACGTCAGCCGGACGCCCATCCGGGAGGCGCTTTTCCTCCTCGAACAAGAAGGGCTGGTGGACCGAACCCACGGCTGGGTCGTAAGCGAACACGACCCCCTGGAGATCCGGAACAGACTGGAATCCCGCCTTGCCATCGAGGGGTTTGCAGTAAGACTGGCAGCAATGCGCAGGTCAGAGTCTGATATCAAGAAGCTAATATCGCTTGCCGATGAATTGGAGAAAAAGGGCATCACGCGGGATCAAGTACGCAGTCGCAATGAAACCTTCCACAAGGTCATCATCGATGCTGCTCACAATGCCACCCTGACAATCCTGCACAGCCAGACCAATGTAAATTACTGGAACCTGACTGTGCCGGTAATATTTCCTCCAAGTGCTTCCCAGAACCTAAACGAGCAGCACCGCACCTTGATCAATGCACTCGTAAAAGAAGATGGTGACCTGGCTGAATCCATCATGCGCAAACATCACCTGATCATTCTAAAAATCGTGCTTGGCTGCTCTCGGAATAAAAAACCAGGTTAACCACGTCTAAATAACTCCCGTAAAATTGGTACAAACCTTAAATACAAAAATACCGACTCCGCGAAACGATGGAGTCGGTATTTTTTTATGCAGATAAAGCAGGACCAGCAGGGATTCGGCAGGGTGGCAAATTTCACCGAACAACGGAACTTTTCTTAGCGACCCGGCGTCAAGTATGTGAAATATCACACGAGGGTGCCTTTGTAGAAAGGCCAAGAGAGACTGCATTTTCTCTCCCTCTCCAATACCTTGAACTGGAGGTCGAAATGTTCCGGAAATCCTTTTTTTCACTGGTCGCCCTGACCGGTATGCATCTTGTCAGCATCCTGCAGCCCCAGCCGAATCGATCCGACTTCAGAGTCGAATCTGCCCAACCCGGCCTCGGTGTTTTGCGAGCAGAACGGCGGCACCCTGGAATTGAGGACGGATGCTTCAGGCGGAGTGGCGGGTATTTGCATCTTCCCAAATGGAAGCGAATGCGACGAATGGGCTTTTTTCCGAGGCGAGTGCAAACCAGCCGACCCGACGGCAGCGCCGGTTCAAGACCCCACCCCCACCGGCATATCCACACCCATCCCGATCAACCCGGCCGATTATGAAGGCTGGTGGACATACGTTAATCCCACTTATGGTTTCTCACTGCTTCTGCCAGGTGATTGGAGTATTGATGAAACCACCGTTGGCGACCCACTGATGAACGGGCATACGCTGATGCTGCAACCACAACAACCCGCGGCAGTTGACCTGCAGATCCGCATGACCTTCCGCCGCAGCGGTGAGGATGTGCCGCTCTGGCCGACCGGGGTTGGCAGCGGCGAGTTTGTGGATCAAGGAACCCTGGACGTGGGCGGCCAGGCTGCGAGACGCATTCTATTTGTGTGTTCAAGCGGGCAGATAAACGATATCCGGTACCATGGAGCGGTGGAATCCAACCCAAATATCCTGATCGGCAACATGGAATTTGGATTCATCCTGGGATACCACGGCGCCTACTGCGAGGATGGTTACAGCCTGGGCGGCAAAACTCAACATGTGGGCGAGATGATCATTGCCTCGCTCAGGGTGCAGTAACCCAGAGATTACCCGATCGATCAATTACTGTCGAAAAAAAAACTCCTGGCTAATATGCCAGGAGGTTTTTATTGAGGACTCGAAAACCGAACGATTTCTACGATAATATTGTTACATCCTTCGACGACCATTAATTTGCGAATCACTGATTTAAAGTGGGAGATATTTTTCGATAGCGGCACATCTCCAGCCCCCAGTACACCTTACGGTCTACGAAAGTAAGCCCGCATTTCTCGAGGACGCGAATGGAACCCCGATTTTCCGGGTGGACCAGCCCGATGATATCGTTCAAACCGGCAGTCTCGAAACCAAATTTCAATGCAGCCTGCGCCGCCTCGGTGGCGAAACCATGCCCCCAAACCTGGCGGCTGAGCAGGTATGCGATTTCAATTTCATCCGATTTCGGGCAGGAATTCCAGACCATCCCAGCCCACCAGCCTGAGATCCTCCTTCAAGGTGACAGCCCAATGGCCGTAACCGCGTTCCTGCCAGTGGCTGAGCTGGTGACTGATATAGCCCCGGGTCTTTTCAAGCGTAAATTCCGTGGACGGGAAATATTTCAGAATATCGGGTTCCTGCAGGATGCGAAATAACCCCTGGGCATCATCCAGCGACCAGGGGCGCAGGACCAGGTGAGGTGTTTCGAGGGCAGGTGTTTCCATATGAATAGCTTTTATTATCTAAGCGGGTTCTTTTACTTGTTCAAGCTGGTCGTGGTCAGGCAGCAAATCTTCCATGTTGCGGATGCTGGGGAAGATGTAACCCGAACATAGGGCAAGGATGGTCAGAATCCCAAAGACGACCATCATGACCGCCATCCCGGACCCCGGGCCAGTCCCCGCCATCCAACCGAACAATCTGGAAACCCAGGTGCCGTTCTGCATGGCGGGTTCCATCACATAGTCTGCCAACAGGCCGCCGAGGACAGGCGTGAAGGTATCCGGGAACCAGGTGAGCATGCGGCGGGCAGAGAAAGACGCGCCCCTGAACGTCCGGAGCCACCTTGACCTGAAGCAACGAAGTGGCTGGTGGCGATCCCAATGCTCGACCCGATCCCGCCGACGAGGATGGCCGGGATCCAGACACCCAGGCTGCGACCCAGACCGAAGATCAAGTTGCCAGTCAAACAATAAAACATCCAGCCCAACAGAACACCCTGGATGCGGCGTTTTGGACCTCCCCAGGCGCTCATGATCAGCGAACCGAGCGTCCAGGAAAGCGCCCCGGCAGTTTCCACTGCCCCCAGGACAATACTGCTGTTGCCAGTGCGTGAAAGGATCAGGGGCACGTGGATGCTGTTGGGAAAACCGAGGAACAGGTTGGCAAAAAAGAGCATCACCACAAAACCGAGCAAGCTGGGACGCTTGAAGATGTATTTAAACCCAAAAGTGGCTTCCTGCAACAAGCTGCCCTTTCCTGCCTGTCCTTCCACGGTGCGAGCGGGCTGGGGAACGTGCACCATCAACAAGGCGCCGATCGCCAGAACGAACGTGGCGATGTCGATCAACAGGATGCCCTTCAAGCCGATCACCGGTAGAAGCGCACCTGCCAGGAGCGGAGCCACTGCCGAGGGACCAGCCTGCACAAACGACATCAACCCATTGGCACGCCCGTACTGTTCCTTGGGAACCATGGTGGTAATGGCAGCCGAATAGGCCGGCCACTGGAAGGCATTCCCCAGCCCGATGAGGATGTTGACCAGGTAGAAATGCCAGATCTGCAAATGACCGGTGGACAGCAGGATCAGGATGGCAATCGAGCCCAGCCCGGCGGCCAGGTCGCTGACCATCATCATCAACTTGCGGTTATAGCGGTCGACCATCACCCCGGCCAGCGGAATGATCAGCAGGTACGGCAGGGTGAAGGCGCTCTGCATGATGCCAAGCGAGGTGGCGCTGCTGGTCTTCTGGAAAACCCAGATGGACAGGGCAAAACCGGTCATGCCGGAGGCCAGGATGGAGACAGCCTGCCCAGCCAGCACGATGGTCAGGCCAAGCATTCCGGAAGGGCGCTGGCGGGAAGGTCTGGGGATTCATCGCTATTAACTGGCATTTACCTGTTGAGACGTTCCCCTGCCAATTGCGATTCAAGCGGATGCCAGGAGTTTGCCAAGATCATAAGCCTGCTGCAGGAGATCGGGGTGCTTTTCAGCGTCGCCCACCTCGTCCAGCGAGCCGTGGACAATCCCGGAGATCTCACTTTCCAGGAAGCGGCACATGGTTTCATAGGTGTGAATGGCGTTAATGGCACCGGAAGAATAGAGATCGGTATCACCATAGGTAAGGATGATGCCGAACTTTTTGTGGCGGACTTCCTTCCATTTATGACCCTGGAATCCATACCAGCGGTCGATACAGAGTTTAAGCTGGGCAGAGAAGGTAAACCAGTAAATTGGCGAAGCCAGGATGATCGCATCGGCTTCAGCCAATTTGGGGTAAAGAGGCTGCATATCATCTTCGATGACACAAACCCCATCGGCGCACAATTCGCAAGCGTCGCATGGGCGGATGTCCAACCCATGCAGGTAGATGCTATCAACATGCGCGCCAGCCTCCGAAGCGCCGACTGCAGCCCGACCTGCCAGGACTGCGCTATTGCCTTTTTCGCGCGGGCTGCCTTTCAGGATGAGGATATTTTTTGTCATGACATTCTCCTTTTTTTACATTGTGAGCCCAAAAATGCCAATTGCGGTTGCAACCAATGGAAGACCGTTGTTGACCCAATGAAATATGATCGCCGGAGTGGTGTTCTTTGGCGGGGGAGGAAGTTACCGCGCCACAGGAACTCTTCACCATAGATATTAAAACACAAAGCCACGAACATCACCAGTAAGATGCACCAGTTGCCTTATCCGTGTTGGACGCGTGAATAAGACCAAGCCGTAGCAGCCAGGTTGATAAAATAGGTGATCAAAGTGACGAAGCCATAGGATTTCCCAACTGCAAAGGCGAAGCCGATCATGCCCATCAAGGCCAGGTAGTACAAGCCCAGGTAAGGACCCAGCCAGCGGGAGTGGCGGAAATCGAATTTGAGCAGGTAGTCCAGGATGAATTCGACCAAGTCGTAGATCACCAAAAGTCCCGGCAGGGTATAGGTCCACCAGGGACGCCCCTCCAGCGCATTCAGCACCGCGGCGGCGAGGAGCGGAACCCCCAACACGACCGCGCCCCAGCCGAACGCGCTCCCGGTCTTTGACCTGCCGCGTGCCCGAAAAAGGAACATCGCCGCCAACAACAGGTTGGTGAGGTTGGCGATCACAATAATTAAAAGGTCAATTGTCTTAATGAGCATTTCCCCTCCCGGATAAGAGTTCAATCTTTATGAAATAATATTATCGAATGCTGCACCCAATTATTTTTCGATCCCATTAAGCAGGGTTCAAAAACCGAAACGCGCCGAGATCATTTTCCAAGGTGTTTACCCCAACATTCACTGGAATAAATTTCCTTAAAACCCATTGCCTGGTAAAACAGCAGGTCACTCCCGACATAAGCCACGGTCGCTCCAAGAATTCCACAGCGGCGGATGCCTTCCATTACGGCAGCTCTCCCCAACCCCATGCCTCGGAAATCCGGATCAGTTGCCACCGGCTCAACATACGCGTAGCGGTTGACCGGTTCAACCCACATCCCGCAGAATGAAACGAAATTTCCGTCCGGCGCTTCCACGACAATCTTCAGGTCGTCATTGAAATTGGGGGAGGCGTGCATTTTTTTTAGCGCTTCAATTTCATCTTCGGGCGGTTCACCGGGGTGGTTGAATCCCCGCCACAGGACCCTTTGAATTTTTATCCAGTCACAATCATCATGGAGGCTCTTCAGGCGAAACCCGCCAGGCAGGGTGATAGCCGGAAAGGAGCCGGGCAGCACAAACTGCATCATCGTGCGCGTTTGTTTGACCTCTTTTTCATAACCGCGCGCTTTAACCAAAGAAATAAACTCATCATCAAAATCATTTACATATGCATGGATAAATTTATTTCCATCATTTGATGTACCATATAGTGTTCTTTCGGCATAATCGAGCAAGTCGACCTTCAAGTGCTTGTAATCGGGATGGAATTCAAAAAATGCCTCCCCCAGGCAGCTTTCATAGTGAGCAACAGCCACGGCATGCCCGTCATCTTCCCATAACCCAATCTTATCCAGGGATGATTTATCCAGATTGGGATGAGCATGCATGTATTCCCAGGCGGGTTCGAGCCAATTCCCGTCATGGTTCCCGGGTTGATAGTGCTCGACAAGAAAATTATCCACGAGCTCATAATCATCCGAGCCGTTGTACTGCCGACATTTTATACTCATCACACACTCCATATACAGCAAAGAAAATAATCAGGACGCATGCCAAACAATGGATGTTCAACAATTTATTCAGCGCCCAGTGCAATTGGGACCTTCTCCATCTGGTCGTGATCCGGCAGGATCGTCTCGACGTTGCGAATGACCGGGTTGAACCAGGCTACAGCGGTCACGGAGAGATACAGCAGACCTGAAACGATGAACATCAACGCCATCCCTGAACCGGGGCTGGTCCCCACCAGCCCGCCGAATGCCCGCGCCAGACCGGTATTCGCATTCATGGCCGGTTCCATGACATAATCTGCCATGAGACCGGAAACGACCGGCATGATCGGATCCACCAGCCAGGCGATCAGGCGGCGGGCTGAAAAGACCCGACCCTGCACATCCGGAGCCACCTTGGCCTGCCAAATGGCATTGCTGGCGCTTTGTGTCAAGGGGAAACTAATGGCAGCCAGAAAGGCTATGGGAATCCACATGTATAGGCTGCGCCCCAGACCGAAGAGGATCAACCCGAGGATTGCATACACGCTCCAGCCGATCAGCATCCCACGGATGCGTTTCTTAAATCCCCCCCAGGCGCTGACGATGAGACCGCCAACCACTCCGCCAATGGCAAAAGCCGATTGGATCGTACCCAAGCGAAGCGCTGTTATTGTTCGTTCGCAACAGGATCATTGGAGCGAACAATGATTGGGAAAGACCGGCAAACAGGTTCAGACACAAAATAACCAGCAACAGGTTGAGAAGGCTGCGACGGGCAAAAATATACCTGAAGCCATAGGCAGCCTCCTTCATTAAGCTACCCTTGCCCGCCTGCCCCTCCTTGGTGAGCACCGGCTGAGGGACATGCACGATCAGCAGCGCCCCGATCGCCAGGAAAAAGGTTACCACGTCGATGACCAGGATCCCGGTCAGACCGATGACCGGCAGGAGAGCACCAGCCATGATGGGTGAGAACACAGCCGGACCGGAATCGATCAGCGACATCAGACCATTGGCACGGCCGTATTGCTCCTTGGGGACCATGGTGCTGATGGCTGCCATGTAAGCGGGCCACTGGAACGTATTGCTCAAGCCAAAGATGGCTGAGGCCACACACATGTGCCAGATCTCCAGGTGACCGGAGGCGTTCAGGACCAGGAGTCCGGTTGTGGCCAGCACCGCCCCCAGATCGCTGACCATCATCATCAGTTTTCGGTTATAGCGATCCACCATTGCCCCGGCGAATGGAGAGATCAGTAAAAACGGCAGGGAAAATGACAGCTGCACGAGACCAAGCACGGTGGCACTGCTGGTCTTCTCGAACGCCCAGATCGTCAGCGCGAAACCACTCATGTTCGTGGCCAATACCGAAACGATCTGACCAAGCCAGACGATGCTGAACCCGAACATGCCGCCGGGGCGTTTTGTCTTTGCGCCGGCGGTCGTCATTTTGACTCCAAATCCATGTGGAAACGTTTCATATTTTTTCCATTGAACCGTGCTGAATTTCCCGCGTTGGATAGTTTATTATAAATTAGAGAATATTCCAAGGAAAATGGGGATATCCGTCCCGGCGTGGAATAAGATCGAAGCCCAGACACTGTCCGTTTTTTGCATGATCCAGCCCCACACCAGACCAAGCGGGACGAGGATTGCGAGAAATATGGTTTCACTCGAAGAATAGGAAACGCCTTTATGCAACAACGTGAATACAAAGACAATCAGAAGATTTGAAAGGAATTTCCCAAGGAAAGGCTGCAATTTGCGCAGGAACAACCCTCGAAATAAGAGTTCTTCCTGGGCTGCGTTTGCCAGGACAGAGATCAACACCCAGGGAATCCAGGAGAGAATCCTGCTCCCTGACAAGTCTCCGGATTTAAACATGAGACCTGCCATGGGGATGGAACCTGCGACACAAATAAAGAAGGCGATAATCCCAATGAAGAGTCCCTGTTTCAGGTTGCCCTTCTGGAGGTAGATCGAGCCCAGCGTACCCCCCGACATCCGGGTAAAGAGGATGACCACTAGTACGACTACGAAGCCCTCGTTCAACTTCAGGAGCGCAAAGCTGATGGGAGTGCTGCCATCGACACCCAGCGAATCCATCAGGTAGCGTCCGAAAATCCAGTCAAGCGAGACCGCGATAGACAGAATCAAAAGCCCAACCAATACCGGCAGGGATTGGCTGAACCGGGCGCTTTTGCGAACCAACCCGACCGCGATGGACAGCAAGACGATCAACGCGATCCGCCCCAGGTAGTCCGTCCCCGATTCGAGGACCGGCCTGAGGGGACTGAAAACGATCATGATGAGCGATCCGATGGCAGTGAATGCCAAAGCCAGGGCGAATCTTTCACCCCATCCTATTGTCTGAATACGATTGTTTTGCATGGTCGTTCTCCCAGTGCAGATAATATCAAGGGATAGATTATTCGATTTTTATGCCCCTGTCATCACCCAGATTGGGGGAATTAAATAAATCCCTGCCAGTCGGCAGGGATGGGAGGATATTTTCCACATTGAGAAAATGCATGGCATTGGAATTATCAATTATGACCAAGTTCCTAGAACTCCTCACGGTTGAACCGCCACACAGCGACCAGGACGAAGAGTATGCATTCCAATGCCACCGCGATCATAGGGATGTACGAATAGACCGGCTGCCCGGATAACAAGGCCGGCACAATGGCGTTGGTCTCGTTGTTAAGCGGGACGACCAGGGTCCAGGGTATAACGTAGCGCAGCGCCGGCAGCAAACCGACCAGGTACTGCTGCAAGAACAAGGTTGCCAGGGCGATCCCAATCACCGGGCCGCGGTTGGCAAAAAGAGCTCCCAGCATAAGTGTCAGGCTCATGTAGAAAAGATGGTTAAGAAAGAAAACACATAGTGATGCGATAAACCGCAATGGATCCAGCGGAGCCTGCGTGCGAATAAAGAAGAGGGCGTAGGCAACAATGCCAGGAAGATACCACCATGGTTGCCAGCACTCCCAGGCTGTTGGCAAGCACCTTGGATAGAATGAACGCCGGGCGGGAGATCGGTTTGGACATCACCCAGGCAGCCGTCCCATCCCGCTTCTCCCCCACCAGGACACCCTGCATGATGATGACCACGGCAACAGCAGGGAACATGCCGGCAAAGACGGCATAGATCATCAGGCCATCCTCCAACTTGAAAGTCCGGCGAGCTAAAAAGCACTGCACCCAACATGAAGCCGATCATGCCTGCCCAGATCAAGCCCTGGACCCACCACATCCTGGTCTTCCACCAGCGCGAGAGCTCGTTATCGAGAAGATTATTTAAGCCGCGGCGCCAGCCGCGCTCGGTTACCATTTCGAAATCGCTATTTCCGGACATTTTGATCTCCTTCGATGACCTGGATAAAGATATCTTCCAGCTCATAGCGCTTGCGTCGGAATTCCGTTACTACCGCTGGGGTATTGACCAGCAGTTTGAGCAGCTGGGCCTCGGCTGCCTGTGGGTCAGAGACGCTGACCTGCCAGGTGATTTCATCGCCGTGTTCTCCGGTCTTGATCCCGCTGACCCACGGCTGGGAGTGTACCAACTTGAGAGCCGGTGCGGCATCCCCTTTCAAGTTGATCAGGTAGATCACACCTTCGCTACCGGCCAGGAGTTGCTCGATCGGCCCCTCTGCCACCAATTGTCCCTTGTTTAATATAACCACTGTATCGCTGACACGTTGGACGTCGTCCAGGATATGGGTCGAATAGAAGATAGTAGTGTACTTTCGCAGCCTGGACATCACTTCCAATACGTCGCGACGCCCGATCGGATCAAGAGAAGCAGCCGGCTCATCCAGGATGAGCAGATCAGGATAATTGACCTGCGCCTGGGCAATCCCCAACCGCTGCCTCTCGCCGCCCGAAAAAGTTTTCAGGGGACGGTCAGCTTTTTCGGCCAGGTCAACCAGGTGGAGCATTTCGTCCACCCGGGCTTCGATGGCTTTATCTGGTCCCTTGAAAAAGAACCTGGCGGTAAAGCGCAGAGTCTGACGAGCGGTCATATATTCATAGAAATGCGGCTCCTGCGGGAGGTATCCAATGCGGGCGCGGATATCCACGCTCTGAGCGATGCTGTCCATTCCGAAAACCGAGGCACTGCCGGCAGTTGGGCGGATAAGCCCAAGCAACAGCTTGATGGTGGTGGTTTTCCCCGCACCGTTGGGTCCGAGGAAACCAAAAATGGAATTCTTGTGAACCTGGATGTCCAGTGACTTGAGCGCCTGAACACCTTTATAGGTCTTGGTCAGGTCGTGCGTGTCGATAACAAGTGGTGTGGATTCTGTCATAATCAATTCTCCGCTCGCGATTTGTCACACGGCTATCAAACCCAACATAAAAAAACCAACTTATTTATACAAGAAAATTCTCGACATGTCCACCGGGTTCGGCATACTTCCAGGGGGAGAGTGCATTTATGTCGCAGCTCAAAAAATGAAGAGCAATGTTCCCTGAACAATCCGTCTACCTAAGGTTAATAAGGTTGATCGCCGTCGTCATCACCCTTTCTGGGTGAAATCAGATATATGTCAAAATTTCAGGCATGGAAAAGACAATTATTTTGAGTGGTTGTGGGACCAGCCATTGCCCAAGATGCTATAATTTAAGGCATGAGATACGAAACGGTAAATAATTTACGCATCCCCAAGATCGGATTTGGGACCTGGACAATCGGTGGTGACAACACTCCCGAACCTTCCAGGGACGCCAAATCCCTGGCAGCTATCCACTCGGCACTGGAACTGGGCTACAGCCATTTCGATACTGCCGAGGCGTACGCCGCAGGTCACGCGGAAGAATTGCTCGGACAGGCAATCCGGGAAGGAGGCGAGCCGCGGGAGACTTTGTTCATCACATCAAAAGTCAGCCCAGAACATTTGGAGTACAACGAGGTGCTGCATTCCTGCGAGAACAGCCTGCGCCGTCTCGGCATGGATTATATCGACCTGTACCTGATCCACTGGCCGAGGCGGGGGATGAACCTGGCAGAAGCGTTCCGTGCGCTCAACGACCTGGTAAAAGACGGCAAGGTGAGGAACCTGGGAGTTAGCAATTTCGACCTCAGCTTACTCAAAAATGCGGCGGTGCTGTCGGAAACAAAGCTGCTCACCAACCAGGTTTCCTACAGCCTGCCTGATCGGGAGTATATGAAGAATGGGGTTTTGGGATATTGCCAGGAAAACGACATCCTGCTGACGGCCTATTCTCCTGTAAAACGCCGGAATATCAAGGGAAACAAAGCTTTGCAGGCGCTGGCAAAAAGGCGGGGAGTATCGCCCCAGCAGATCGCCCTGGCATGGCTGGTACGGCAGCCGCGCGTCATTACCATCCCCATGTCATTCAATCCGCTGCACCAGGCTGAGAACCTGGCTGCTGCAGACATGGATTTAACAGAATCTGAATTGGATTTAATTGCCTAGGGAAATAATATTTATTGCATGTCAACTAAGCAGTGCAAGCTCCCTGGCTCTCCTTACTGCTCCACTGCGCCCGTGAACTCCCAATTTTCCATAAATATTTTTTATGTGCGTTCGCACAGTGTTTGCAGAAACGACCAATTGTTCTGCGATCTCAGGGGTGGAGAGGGGTCCATTCAGAATCCTTAGCACTTCCAGCTCACGCTCGCTCAACGGCTCGATCAGCAATTCCGCAGCGGGGAGCGGCGCCGGTCCGTGCTTGCGGCGAACTTCGAATGCTGCCAACAGGCAGGCAACAAATGCCGGGGCAATGGATCTCGCCTGAGCAAGCCGGAGTAATTTTTCCATCGTCGCCCCCTCACGCACAAAGGAGGTCACGGCGTTTTCGGCCTCTGCCAGTTCCAGTGACTGCTTTAGCGACCCCAGGGCAGCGGCATGATCCTTTAGCAGGAAATGTGCCTGGGCTTCCAGGATATGCAGCCAGGTTTTTCGATAGACCCCATACGTGAAAGCATCTTCCCGCTCACCCTCCAACAGCGCGAGTGCCTCCGCCGGCTTGTCTTCCTTTATTAGAACCCGCGCTTGTAAAAGAGGCGACGACCTGAGCACGGCCTCATATTTGACAGCGGTATCCCGATGGATCTCCAAGGGATTTTGCGGATCGGAATCCAGATATATTTGCAGTTCCACATAATCCATTGTCTGTAAATGCCAGGGTGGTCCTTTTTGGGCGATCCTGCGGGAGTCTTGATTAATTTCCTGGCTTGCTCCACCTGATCGGTAAAAGCCAGAGCATATGCCAGGAATTGAGAGCACATCATGATGGTATCCACCTGTCCCCAAACTTCACTTAATGCCATCCCTTTCCGGGCGATGGAGAGGGCCTTCTCAACCTCTCCCGCTTCCAACCAGACACGGGACAATATCGCATAAACGCTGGCAGCCGTTGTGAGAGGGCGGCCGTTCCGCCGGTGATATAACTCTGCGAGTTCAATTGCTTCTGCACAGACCATCTGCGCCCGATGAGATTTTCCCAACAGGATATCAGCATAAGCCAGCCCTGAGGCGGCCTGCATGACGACATGCGACTGCCCCCCCTGCCGCGCGAGGAGGAGTGCCTGTTCCAGCACCTCAGCCGACCGGGGGTCATCCGAACTCTGGATCAATGCATTTCCAAGTGTGGTCAGGTTCAATGCCCGAACGGCGGTTTCGTCGGCGGGTAAAAGCCTTTCGGCTTCCTCTGCAAACTTCACTGCTCCTGTGGATTGGTCACCGTCCGTCCAGGCCAGGTATGCCCGCACTGCGGCAACATGACCCAGCATCTTTTCACGCTTATCACCAGACAGCAACTCCTTATGCTTTTCCACAAGAGATAAAATCTGTGCGGATCTTAGGTTCTGGCCCATGTAAGCCAGACCCCAGGCATAAGCAACATCCAGCCAGGGCAATGAAACGCGCTGTTCGCCAGGGATCGCATCGATCTGCTCCAGTGTGGGAGCAATTTCCGCATGTTCCACCAGTGCCAAGACATTTTCAGATACTATATTTGCCACCAGTTCCATATCCCCAGCAGCAAGGCCATGATGAAGCGCCTCGGGCAGCAGTCCCTGTCCTTCGTACCAGCAGCAAGCGCGGCGGTGGAGCTCTGCCGAAAGCCCAGGGTGGGTTTGTTCCAGAACCAGCCTGAGCAAATCGGAAAATAGATGATGGAAGCGGTACCAGCCGCGTTCATCATCTAGAGGTACCAGGAATAAATTGGCACGTTCAAGAATTTCAAGCAAGCCCTGGGCAACGCCGTCCGTCCCGAGCAACGCGTCGCACAACGGCGCCGAGAGTCGTTCCAGGACGGATGTTTTCAACAGGAACTCCCTTAGCGCAGGATCCTGCCGGTTGAGCACCTGTTCGAGCAGGTAATCGAAGATATACCGGTGACTGCCGGTAAAAGCTGCCACGAAAGCAGCAACATCCTCACGCCCGCGCAGCGAGATGGCAGCCATTTGCAATCCAGCAATCCAACCCTCTGTGCGCTCGTTCAACGCGTTCACATCAATTTCATTCAAAACCACCCCGGCAACTTTCTCCAGGAATAATCCAGCCTCCCGGGAGGAAAAACGCAATTGCTCCATGCGTATTTCCATCAAATGCCCTGCCACGCGCAGGCGTGCCAGTTCCAGAGGTGGATCGGAACGTGTCAAAATTACCAAGTGAAAGTGCGAGGGCGAATGCGCGATCAAGTATTGCAGCGCAGCATGGATCTCCTTGTTTTGGATGAGATGATAGTCGTCCATGATGAGCATCATCTCGCGCTTAAGGGACATTAACCCACGGATAATATCTGCCAGGATTTGCTCCACCTGCGCCGGACCTGTGATCCCTGCCGGGATCGCAGCAATATCGACCACCAATCCCCCTTCCTCCAGGGAAGCCACCAGGTAATCCAGGAAGCGCCCAGGGTCGTTATCGGCTTCATCAAGCGATAACCAGCCAATGGCGACCTTTTTTTTGTGCGCCGATTCCATCCAGGCACTGGCCAGCAAGGTTTTACCGGCTCCCGCAGGAGCTGAGACCAGCGTGAAGCGATGGGTAAGCGCTTCGTCAAGCATATCCAGCAACTGCGTCCGCGGCAAATAACTGGCCGGAAGAGGCGGAATGAAGAATTTTGTCGGGAGAAGGGCGGTCACATAATGATTATACTCACAACACCACACCCTCCCAGGTTGAATGCCACCCTCATGTTAAAATCCCCCTAATTTCGTGGGCATGGGTCGGATTCACAGACACCAGGACCAGCCCCAGGTCACGGATTTTTAGCAATACTCCAAACAATTCTGCCTGGTCATGCACCACCCCGGTGAGTAAAGTATCTTTTTCGCCAGCGATCAAAATAAATGGCATAAAATGGACCGACCATTTCTGATCCAGGATGTCCCGCACGCGTATCTCATATGTGATATCTTCAGGCATATCAGTTGGCTTTATCCTTTCGGTGCATGATGGGAGCACCCCCCATATCAGATTTCTCCGCAATAGAACAGCGCCAGGATACCACCAGTGGCAAACAGCGCAAGCCCGACAATAGCCAGAAGGAAAGTGGGTTGCAGGATTTGAAATACCCAGAGCAGGGGAATCCCGAAACCGACTACCATCAATCCCACCGAGATGACCATGCAGCGGCGCGGCAGGAGTCTTTCGATGAACACATCGCGTTTCTTGTTGAACGCAACGCGTGCAGGATTGATCACATAGGGTTGTGACAGCGCAGTCATATTCGCCTCCAAAACAAACACGATATACGCTATCAAAATAACATGTGTTGAGGGAAAAGTAATCACCTGTTCTTGGTGATTATGAAATCGCTGAATGGGTGAGGCGCTTCAAACCTTCAAAGTTCGTCACCTCGACAACTTGACGACTTTTATATACAATACCTTCTCCTATTGGTGAACAACCACTAATAAATATATGTTCATTGTATATACACCCATCTCGGGACAACGCAGTCCAAGCGGGTTTAATGTCCTAAAGGGACTTGCCTGCAGAATGCACACCGAAATACAGCTCGAGGCGACGCCTCCCTTCAGATGCGAGGATGAGACTGGATGTTCTTAGAGGTGCTTTTTTTTATTTTTTCCCTGATCCTTACCCTGCTATTTTTCTTGTATGGGTTCAATCATTATTTCCTGTTGAACGCCGCCCGAAAATACAAGACCCCCACCCTGCCTTCCCCAGCCCCCATTCTTCCCACCGTCTCCATCCAACTGCCTGTTTATAATGAAAGATATGTCATCCGAAGGCTGATATCGGCCTGCGCGGGCATGGCAGAAGCTTACGGGATCGACAAAGTAAGGATCCTGGTGCTGGATGATTCAAGTGATGACACCGTTTTGGAAGTCGACAAGGTCGTCGACGAATATAAGAAAAAATCCTTCAATATAGAAGTCCAGCGCCGGGAAGTGCGGAGCGGGTTCAAAGCCGGAGCCCTGCATGCCGCGCTCCAAACAACCGGGGAGGACTATATTGCCATCTTCGATGCCGACTTTATCCCGCCTGCAGACTTCCTGCTCCGCACCATCCCATATTTTGGACAGGACGAACGGCTCGGGATCGTGCAAAGCCGCTGGACGCACCTTAACCGGGATTTTAGCCTGCTGACAAAGGCAATTTCGCTCGGGATCGATGTCCATTTTTTTATCGAGCAGGCCGGAAGATATGCGTCCGGATGTTTCCAAAACTTCAACGGAAGTGGAGGAGTGCTGCGAAAAAAGGCGGTACTCGAGGCCGGGGGGTGGTGCGCGGACACCCTGGCAGAAGACCTGGACCTCAGTTACCGGATGCAAATATCCGGGTACCGGATCCTTTACCTGAGAGACCTTGAGTGCCCGGGTGAAATTCCACCCACCGTGCCGAGTTTCAAGTTGCAGCAAGGGCGCTGGGCCTGCGGGTCATTGAGGAATGCCAGGAAGATCCTGCCCGGACTCCTGCAAAACCGCAAACTCGGGGTCAAGGAACGGCTGCAAGCGTTCATTCATCTGACCGGGTACATGATCCACCCCCTGATGGTGGTTTCATTCGTGTTAAGCTGTTTAACTGTAATCCTGGGAGTGCATAACCTGTCGACCGCACCGGGGACAGGGTTGATCCATTCCCTGCAAGCCCTAAGCTGGGCAGTGCTGCTGCCGCTGCTCGTGCTGTGCACCCTTGCGCCATGGTTCTCGCTGGGCTCAACTTTAAAACTTCAAAACCTACCCGTGCTGAGCAACCTGGCAACCCTGCTGGTGGTTGTCCTGCTCAGCCTTGGGATCAGCCTGAGCAACATGCGGGAAGCAGGGAAAGCCTTGTTGTCCAACCGCAACTGGGAGTTCAAGCGCACGCCCAAATATGCCGATCTTAAAAATCAACAGGAGTGGCGGTCAAAGCGCTACCAGATATCGATCGATCCGCTGTGGATGACGGAGTTAATCTTTACCCTGGTGGGGATCTTTACCATCGGGATGGCCATTCAAATATCAAATTTCTCGGTCCTGATGATCCTGGTGCCATTTACATTAAGTTACGGCGTCGTTCTCTGGCTCACCCTCCGGCAGAGTCGAAAGGTGAAAGCCTGAATCTATGGTTTCCCCAAGCTTATCCACCCAGGATACCAGCCTCAGAGCACGATCCATGAAACCCGGTCCATACCTGGTGGCGGCTAGCATCGCATTACAGGTGGTAATGGCATTATTTTTGGGGCATGCCTACGATATTCGGATTTTCATGGCGACCGGCTACCTGGTGGGTACCGGGCAGAATCCCTATATTGCGCAAGACCTCAGCAATGTTTTCCATAACAGCGGTTTTCAAGGGCTCACCACGCTGGGATATTTCCCACCCTGGGCATTGGTGTTGGGCCTGATCTACCTGGGAACTTATCATTTCATTCCCAACTTTCTCCTATACAACCTGGCGATCAAGATCCCGGTCATCGCCGCCAATATCTGCGTTGCATATTTAACGGTCTCAATATTAAAAAAGGTGGGGGTCGGGGAGAAAATTGCGCACAGGGCCTGGGTATTCCTGCTTTTCAATCCCTTCCTGCTGTTAATGTCATCTGCCTGGGGACAGTTCGATTCCATCCTGGCGCTGCTCTCCCTGCTTACCCTATATCAAATCAGCGAGGGGAAGGTCATCTGCCCGGCCATCCTGGTGGCACTGGCAATCTCCATGAAGCCCACTGCACTCCCGTTAATTCCTGTAATATTAGTTTACCTGGGGGGCAGGTCGATCAAGCACAGCCTGGGTTTCCTGGCAATATTCAGCGCTTCGGTGGTTTTGTTCTGCGCAGTCCCCTTTGTCCTCTTCGGCTGGGACCCGTCGCCGATCCTCCAGCATTGGAATTTTCATTTTACCGTTGGAGGCGGGCTGTCTTTCATGACATTCCTGGAGTTCACCAACTGGTCATATCAATTGCCAGGGCAATGGTGGGTCCTGGGATGGTTGTGGGTGCCGGCTTTGGGCATTGCCACTTTTGCCATTAAAGGCGGGGTAAAGGATCTTGCTGACTTGATCAAGAAAAGTGCGGCGTTAATCATGGTTTTCTTTCTCTGCCGGGCATGGTTTGCCGAGACGAATGTGCTGCTGGTACTCCCACTGGTGGTCATCCTGGCGGCAAAAAACGACCTGAATCGCCTGTCTCTTGCCGCTGCCTGGATCCTGCCATTAATATTCAGCCTTTTTAACACCTCCATAGATCAACTCCTTTTTCCCACAGCGCCCGGATTAATGGACAGGTTATTAAAACTGGCTGGTGAGTTTTCATCCCTGCGATACGCCATCCGCACAACCGCCGTGGCTGCCTGGCTGTTGGCCGGGTGGTGGATTGCCCTGCGCTGTTTGCACAGGGTTTCAACCAGGCAGGAAACCATCCCTTCTTAAATGACAACCAGCGAGGCAGAAAACATCATTCCATGGGAATAGACATTCCATTGTTCCAGGGGATCTCCCTGAAGATCGGTGAACCCCTGCAAGATCAAAAAGATTTTCCGACCGCCCGTTTACAGAAGGGTTTCCTGCTGCTGGACCAGGGTCAGGACCTGGCAGAAGAAGCGGTCGGGTTTGGCGTTCCGGTGCTTAAACGTGGACTGCAAACGATATTTCCAGGGGCGGTGGAGTTGACCTGGCAAAAAAGTGGTACAACCTGGGAGGTCACGGCGCAATACCGGTTGAATCTAGTCGAGCAAATCTCCGGGGGGGAAGACAAGGCCGTCGGGAACAGGCTGTTCTACGCCGTAAAGGATTTCATGGCAGGGCTCATCCGCAGGTTCCCAATATTCCGCAGGCTGCTGACAGACCTATCCAGTTCGCTGCGCAGGACGTTCAATTGGAAAACCACCTATGCGGAGGGAGATGTTTCAGCCAGGGTGCAGGTGATCAGCAAAATCGATGAGCCATCCGGGAAGACGAGGGTGGAAATTTTCGTGAGCAGCCTGCCCGCGGATGTAACCGAAGTGGTGGTGATGAACGAGCAGGGAGCACACGCCTTCGACGGATACCGGGATTCGTCAGGAGCCAGCCTGCGAGGAGAAGAGATCGGCTGTTGGGATGAAGTAAGTGCAGATCAAGCCTGGTTCGAAAGCAGCACCCGGGGGGTGGCATTCAAGCTCGGGCAGGTAAAGGGGGCGCGGCTTTTCAGGGGCAGGGAATTGATCGGCTCCCGGCTGGCCTGGGCAGGTTTTGGTTATTCCTTCCCGGCCTCCATCGGAAAAATCTCGTATGAGATGGTGATCGAGAGGCTGGCATGACGTCGGTGCTGCTCATCTACCCATTTTTTGTTCCCCGGCGCGACCGTTCGGTGTTCCGCTTCCCTCCACTGGGGGTCAGTTACATCGCTGCCAGCCTGCAAAAATCCGGTCACGATGTGCAATTGATCGACTGCACATTCCTGGATAAAAATGCGGCGTTGGAAAAAGCCACTGGCAGCAAAAGCGGAGGTGGTGGGCATTTACTGCATGGTGACCATGGTGGATGAATGCACCTGGTTCGCCGAACAGCTGCGTGCACATTGCCAACTGCTGGTGGCGGGGGGACCGCTGCCAAGCTGCGACCCCGAACCCTTTTTGAAACATTTCGACGTGGTGGTGCGCGGCGAGGGCGAACAGACCATGCAGGAGCTCCTGCGCGCCCACGCTGAAGGCTCCAGCCTGGATGACATTCCCGGCATCGTCTACCGGACGGACCCGGAATGGCCGGATAAAGGCAGGCTGATATACACCCCCGAACGGAAATTTTCGAAAGACCTGGACAGCATTCCCTTCCCCGCCCGCGAATTGCTTCCCAATGAAAGTTACATCCGCCAGGGAAGGAAAAAGTACGGGTACTCGATCACCACGGTGATGAGCACGCGCGGCTGTCCGTACCGGTGCGAGTTTTGCAGCAACGTGGTCTTCGGAGGCTCATACCGGGAGAGGTCACCTTTGAAGGTGGTTGACGAGATCGAAACCGCGCTGGCGCTGGGGTATGACCGGATATCGTTCGCCGACGACGTTTTCACCATGAAAAAGGAAAGGGTAATCAAGGTTTGCCAGGAGATCACCCGCCGGGGGCTGCATTTCAGCTGGGAGTGCCTGGGCAGGGTTGACGCCCTGGATTATCCGACAGCAGTGGAGATGAAGGCAGCCGGATGTGAGAGGATCTTCTTCGGAATCGAGTCCGGGAATGAACAGATGCTCGAACTTATGAATAAAAGAATCACCAAGGACGAGGCACGCCGGGCAGTCCTGGCAGCCCACCAGGCCGGGCTGCAGGTGGGGGCTTTTTTCATCATCTGTTACCCCGGAGACACCAATGACAGCGTACTCGAAACCCTGCGGTTCGCAACCTCCCTGCCCATCGATTACCTGGGCCTGAGCATGCCTTACCCGCTGCCCGGAACAGACCTTTACAAAAGAACAAGAGACCGGATCAACCGCAACTGGCATCCGGATGAAAGCCCATTCGGCAGTCACGTGCTGATCTTCGATGCGGATTTTTCCGAGACCAAGATGTGGTTCGGGATCATGAAAGGTCATGCGCAGTTTGCGATCAAAAAAAGAATGGGGAGACTGGCCCCCCTGCTCCTGACCCTTTTCGAAAAGCCCACGGATGCGATCTTCAGACTTTTGAAATAATCGGTCAGCCTGTCAATACGGGGGGATTTATTTTTTCTTTTCAGCAAACGCCTGCATCGTCTCGCCGATCCTGCGCCGCAGCCAGTCCGAATCGAACTCCGAATCGTACAGGAATGTGATCTCATTCTCCACGTCCCAGTCGTTGGTTTGTTCCACCTGCCTGAGACGTTCGAACAACTGGGAGCCCGGGAGCGGGTAGGGGACGTTGAAAGAGATATCATCCAGCGGGAGATCCAACGCGAACCGGAAGGTGTCTTCGATGGAGGCTTCGGTTTCCCCGGGATAGCCCACAATGAAAAAGGCGGCAACCTGGATACCGGCTTTATTGAAAAGCCGGACCGCGTTTTTCCCCTCCTCGATAGTCGCTTTTTTCTTCATCAATAACAGGGTATCCTGGTTTCCGGTCTCCAGCCCCAGGTAGACCCTTCGGCAGCCCGCTTCCTTCATTAGAGTGGTTATCCCCTTGTCGATCCCCGTCACGCGCGACAGGCAACTCCACTGGAGCCCCTGACCGGCGATGCGGCGGCAAAATTCCCGAAGGAACCCGGAGTCCAGGGTAAAGTTATCATCGGCTATCCACAAGCTGTCATATCCCAGGCTGCGGACCTGTTGAATTTCCTCGAAAACCGCATCGAGGTTTCGACGGCGGAACAGGTTGCCGAAAACCGGGCGGGAGCAAAAATCACAATTGAAAGGACAACCCAGGGTGGTGATCAACGAGGTTGTCTTCGTGCCTTCCTGCTGGAGCCATACCTGCTGGTATGCCGTGTGGTCGAAGTCCCCCCGGTATGGGAGTGGGAAGGTGTCGAGTTCTTTTTCCTTGTAGTGCACAAGCGGGTTTTCCAACTGGAGGTGGTCGCGTCGAATATACAGCCCCGGATATGTTTCCAGCGCCAATTCAATTAATTGCAGGCGGGATCTTTTTTGAGCGAAGAGATCACGGCAAAAGGCGGGAAAACTCAGATCGGCCTCGCCGCGGAAGACTGCATCGAAGACCGCCGAGTATTGTTCGGGATAAAGGGTCGGCAGCGGGCCTCCGGCGACCAGCAAGGTTCCAGGGAGCAGGGTGCGCACCATTTCTGCGATCCGGAAGGTATTATGGCTGAGCGTAACCATCGTATAAATGCCAACCACATCCGGATGGTAGGATTCCAATTTGCCCTGGATGCCTTCGAAGGTTTCAAAGGTGCAATCGAAGATCTTCGTTTCGATCCCCAGCCGTTTAAGCTGGGCAGCCAGGCTGGCCGCGCCAAGGGGTGGAAAAAGCATTTCAGTGGGGGATTTCGTGCGAAAGTAAGGATAGACCAGCGCAACGCGGGGCATGTCGTTATACTCTCCGTTTACCAACCAATAAGAGGCGAGGCTTAAATGCCGAGAATGAATGCTTCGGTGTAAACGATCACGCCCAATAATGTGGCGATCATATACAAGGCATAGGCTGTGCGCATAAAGGGCTTGTAATTCTTGAAACGCAAGGACCTTGGAACCAGGTTATTGCCTCTGAGCATCACGAATATTCCAAAAAGAAGACCGGCGGTCCCGATGGCGGCGTGGATGGTGGTGACGGCGTAGTCACCCTGTGCAAACTTCGCAGGAATCCCGGGGAGGATATGGACCACGAACGACCGGATCATCACGCCCAGGACGACAATGGCGTTCAGACATACGCTGAACGTTTGCACCCAGCGGTGGGTTTCGTAGTGTTTATGACGCGCCAACTGCCAGCCAACCGTGAAGAGGACCGCGGTGAACAGGATCAGGACGAGGGTGAGGTCGGAAATGAAGGGCGCATGGGTGCCCAGGAATCCCGGCTGGTTCAGGAAGGCTAGCATGACTCCTGCTGTTGGACAAACCCGGTCAAAGGATGGACACGACCTTAATCATTTTATCAAAACCCGGGAAGAAAGCTGACTGCTCTTATTATATTCTTATTTCTCACATGCCCAGCCAAAGACGGAAAGGGGAATAATATTGAGATCACCGGCCAAATCCTGGTTCCAAAAGCAGAGATATTGGAAATGTATTGGAGTTCAGGGGCGAAAAGTTGACTATGCCCTGGTAAAGTGATAGGATTTAATCATCGAATGGTATATTATATACAGGTATGAATTTGATGCAGTATTTTATCTTTAACGACTTATACCAAGGCTATTGTTTCCTGACCCGCTAAACCTGATAAATATTATTCGCTTTTTTCAAGCCTAAATGAGGAAATATGGCAACTATAGAGCTGGAAGTTGGTTCTCCTGTTCCTGATTTTACGCTCCCCTCGAACATGGGCGGAGAGGTCAAATTTTCCGATTATCGCGGCAAAAAGGTGGTCCTTTTCTTCGTGCGAGAGTACGAGTGATTACAGTGCCGTTCGCATGTAGCCCAGTTGGGGCGCATGAATGATGATTTCGTTAAAGCCGGGGCGCAGATCCTGGTCATCCTGGGCAACTCCCTCGAGCGCGCCCGCAGGTACGCAGAGTCGCTCAAAGCGCCATTCCCGGTGCTCGCCGATCCGGAACGGACGCTCTACCACCAGTTCGAACTCCAAAAGAATTTCATCGGGATCCAGCACACTGCCTCAATTATTGCAGACCCGAACGGTGTGATCCGCTATATCAAGCGTGCCATGAACCCCATGACCTGGTTGAAGGAAAGCAAGGAATTGATCCGGGAGGTCCAGGGATAAGTGGGACCACACGCCAGGTTCCACAAGTTTCGATAAAGCGCGGTGTGGTTTCCCCGGAAGTGGAAGCGAGACAATAAAGGAGTGCCATGGAAAACTATAAGTATCTCATTATCGGCGGTGGGATGTGCGCGGCTGCTGCCATGGGCGGCATACGGGAGGTCGATCCGCAGGGGTCCATCGGACTGGTGGGGATGGAACCTGACCCACCCTATAAACGCCCTCCGCTCAGCAAGGGCTTGTGGAAGGGTAAACCGCTCGACAGCATCTGGTTGAAAGTGGATGACGTGAACACCAGCCTTCACCTGGGGCGCAAGGTCGTTTCTCTTGACCCGGACAATCTCACCTGCCAGGATGACCAGGGAAACCAATATCGCGCTGAAAGAATCCTGCTGGCTACGGGCGGTACTCCCCGCCGACTGCCATTTGGCGAAGGTCAGATCCTCTATTACCGGACAATTGCTGATTACAAGAAACTGGCGCAAGTCAGCCAGCAAAACACGAATATTGCCGTGGTTGGCGGGGGCTTCATCGGGTCGGAAATTGCAGCCGCACTGGCAATGAACGGGAAAAAGGTCACCATGTTGTTTCCCGATGACGGCATCGGCGCGGCGGTATATCCACATGACATTTCCCTCTTCCTGAACGATTATTTTGTTAAGAAAGGTGTCACTATTTTGCCCGGGGAAGTATTGAGCGGAGCTGAAGCACGCCAGGGGAAGGTGGCTCTCAAGACAAAAAATGGCAGGGAGATGCTCGTCGATGCGGTGGTGGCCGGGATCGGCATCAACCCCGAACCTGGAGCTTGCCAAAGCAGCCGGTCTGCAAATAGGCAACGGAATCAGCGTTGACGAAACCCTCGCCACCAGCCGCCCGGGAATCTATGCGGCAGGGGACGCGGCCGAGTTTTTCAACATCACCCTCAACAAGCGTATGCGAGTGGAACATGAAGACAACGCCAAGAGCATGGGCCGCCAGGCCGGACGCAATATGGCGGGAGCTTCTGAAACGTACGATCACCTTTCTTACTTTTACTCGGACCTTTTCGAGCTGGGATACGAGGCGGTAGGAGAACTCGACCCGCACCTGGAGACGTTCGCGGATTGGAAGGAACCCTTCAAAAAAGGGGTCGTCTACTATTTGGCTGGTGAAAAGGTGCGGGGTGTGCTGCTGTGGAACGTTTGGGACACGGTGCCGGCGGCGCGCCTCCTGATCGCAGAGCCTGGCCCATTCAAGGCTGCTGACCTGAAAAACCGGCTGGGTTGACGCAGGCATCAGTCCCGCCAGCGATCGCATCATCTACAATTGCCAGGTGGAAGCATCCGCGACTTGCAGGCACAGGTCATCATCCCATCCTAAACAAGACAGCCAGGTCGCAATGGGTATCAGTTCACCCTGAGACAGAGCCAGACCTGGATAAACCGATGAAACGAGGTTTAATGAATGAATTAACCCAAATGCACTGCAACCAGATAAAAGCGGACACTCCAGCCATTGACGAGCATGAAATTGGTCAATGGGCGGCAAAGGTGCCTGGCTGGCGGGTTGTCGAAAAGAACGGGGTACCACGCCTGGAACAAGTTTTTAAATTCGAAAATTTCCGGCAGGCAATGGCATTCACCTACAAGGTGGCACAAACGGCAGAGGAGGAAGACCATCACCCTGCCATCCTGACCGAATGGGGAAAGGTAACCGTCACGTGGTGGACCCACAGGATCAAAGGGCTGCACCAGAACGACTTTATCATGGCAGCAAAAACTTCGGAAATATATGGAGACCAAAATGGAAGAGATCAATAAATATTGGGATGATGACCTAAATGATCTGGTCGACCTGACAAAACGTCCAATCTCCGAGGAGCAGAAGCGCAAGTTCGAGGGCTACGCGGGCGAGATCCTTTCCACCCTGGGGATGGATTTGAGCAGCCCGAGCACCTGTGACACCCCGCGCAGGTTCATCCAGGCGTTGATCGATGCCACCACGGGCTACGACGGGGATCCCAAATTGCTGAAAATATTCCATACCGAATGCCATGGCGAACCTGATTGCAGTTCGAGCCAGGTGATCGAAGGCCCCATCCATTTCTTTTCGTTATGCGAGCATCACGTCTTTCCATTCTACGGCGAGGCGTATATCGGTTACGTCGCGGATGAAAAAATCATCGGCATTTCGAAGTTAACCCGGCTGGTACGCCTGTTCGCACGGCGCTTTGCCGTCCAGGAACGAATCGGGCAGCAGGTGGCGGACACCCTGGAGTCAATCCTGGTCCCGCACGGGGTGGCCGTATACCTGCAGGCACATCACCTGTGCGTGGAGATGCGCGGGGTGAGGGAACTGGCGCCGATCACACGCACTTCGGTATGGCGCGGTTATTATGCCAGGGATGCATCTCTCAGGGATGAATTCTTTACCGGTTGCGGAATAAAATAATGGTTTATTCACCCCCAAATGAAGGAGACCAGGGTACACCTGGAAGCCATGTCCCTTAACGGAAAAACAGTGCTGATCACCGGCGGAGCCCTGCGAATCGGCCGTTCTGTGGCGCTGGCGCTCGCCCGAGCAGGCGCGGATATCGTCCTGCACTACGGCAGGTCACGCGAGGCCGCCGAAAGTGCACAGGCAGAGATCGAAGCGATCGGCAAAAAAGCCCTGCTCCTGCAGGCAGACCTGGCAGACGCCTCCCAGGCAGCGGCGTTAATTTCCAGAGCGTGGGAGCATTCCCCGTTGTTCGCCATGGTGAACAACGCCTCTGTTTTCGAGTCCTCAAATTGGGAGAATACCAGCGTGGAGCAGTGGAACCGGGCGCTGTCGGTCAACCTGACCGCGCCGTTCCTGCTCTGCCAGGCCTTCGCCCGCTCCCTTCCGCCCGAGGAAGAGGGCCGCATCGTAAGCCTGCTGGACTGGCGCGCGCTGCACCCGGGCCGCGAACACCTGGCATACACGGTCAGCAATGCCGCCCTGGCGGCGCTCACCCGCTCGCTTGCCATCACCCTGGCTCCCCGCATCACGGTGAATGGACTGGCATTGGGAGCCATCCTGCCGCCCAGTGACGGCATGCCCTCCCAGGTGGACCTGAAGAAGGTCCCCGCCCGCAGGTGGGCGAACCTGGAAGAAGTGGGGCAGGCACTTATCTTTCTCCTGGATGGTCCGGCGTATATAACCGGTGAAATCATCCATGTGGACGGCGGCAGGCACCTGATATAGGAGTAAATCCAATGGACCAGGTTTTTATCACAGATCTCGTGGCACGCGGAATTCTGGGGATCAATGATTGGGAGCGGGAAAAGCCCCAGGAGATCCTCATCAATATCGTCCTGTTCGCCGACCTGAAGAAAGCGGGAAAAAGTGACGACTTAAAGGATTGCATCGATTACCGCACGGTGGCGAAGAAAGTGATCGCGCATGCCGAGACGGCAAAAAGGTTCACGGTGGAAGCGCTGGCAAGTGACCTGGCTCGGTTGTGCCTGGAAACCAGCGGGGTGCTCAAGGTAAGAGTGCGGGTCGAAAAGCCGGGCGCTGTGCGCTTTGCCAGGACGGTGGGGGTTGAAATCGAAAGGTCCCTGCAGGAGGAGTAGGGATGGCTGCTGAGCACCAGGTGTGCCTGCTGCTGGGATCCAATATTCAACCCGAATTAAACCTCCCCCTGGCGGTCGCCACGCTCCGCAGGCAGTTATCCATTCTACAGGTCTCACGGGTATGGGAATCCCCACCGGAGGGGGCAGGCGGACCGAATTTCCTGAACGCGGCCCTGTTGGCACGAACCCCGCACGACCAGGTCATCTTGAAATCAGAAATTCTTACTCCCCTGGAAGCAAGGATGGGCAGGGTGCGCTCTGCAGATAAGAACGCCCCACGTCCAATCGATCTTGACATCATCCTTTTTGATGGGCAGATCATGGACCTGTACCCTGTGGCGTTTCGCCCACCGGGCCGTTCCCGCTGCTGAAATCGTGCCAGACCTCCTTTCGGACATGGGGGAGACGCTGAAGGATGCCGCGGAGAAGTTCATTTCGGGGGGAGCCATTCGCTTGCGGGAAGATGTAAGTTTTCCAGATAGCAACTAATATTAATCTACACACAGGAATAAAAATTAAACCATCATTTATGACGGCTATTTTGGCAGAAAAAAGTAATGGTTGATTAATGGTTATTTCCTCTACTGGATTTCCCCGGATTAAGGGCAGGGAGGAATCACATCATCACGAAATTGCCACCATTCCAAATCGACTACAACTTTTGCGAAGTTAATCTTTCCGCACAGACCCACTGCCAGACCTCAATTCACCGCTCATTCAGCTGAAGCTCCAGACCTTTTCCCGCGTCTATTAGGTCACCCGAAATTATTATCCAGATCCATATTGACTTTGAATCCAGGGCGTGCTATTATGTGGAATATAGTTCCACATAATAGAATGGCAAACCGTTATGTGGGATCGAAAATCACCCTCACAAACACCCTTCCCGCCCTCCTGGATTGGATAAAGGGTCCCCATTTATGCCTGACAAACGCGAATTGAACCGCAACCACACTGGAATGGATCCGCATCAAAATAATCGTCATTTCGGAACAGGTGAGCCGATCGGATCATCGACCTCCACCACCGTAGCCAAGGCGATCCACATCGTCGAGATCCTGGCTTCAAAGGGGGACGTGGGCATCAGCCTGGCTGAACTCTCCTCCCTGATAAACATGCCCAAGAGTTCCACCCACCGCTACCTCGCCACCCTCCAGGAACTCGAATTAGCCGAACGCAAGGACGGCGACCGTTTTTGCCTGGGCGCCAAGGTGATCGAAATCGCCGGCGTTTTCCTGGCAAAAAGCGACCTGAGGAATGAAGCCCAGGTGGAGATGAACAAGCTGGCTGAAAAGACCGGCGAGACCATCCACTTAGCCGTCCCCTCCGGGAGGGAGGTGGTCTACATTGCCAAGATCGAGAGCCCATATGCTTTGGGCATGTCCTCCCATATCGGCATGCGTTTGCCAATGTACTGCACATCGCTCGGCAAGGCGATCCTGGCGTTCAGCAACCCCGACCTGCTCGAGGCTGTCCTGTCGAATGATATTGTTGCCCGAACAACTCATACCAAGACATCACCCAAGTCCTTACGCGGCGAACTGGTAAGCATCCGCTCGCAAGGTTTTGCATTGGATAATGAAGAAAATGAACCCGGCATTCGCTGTGTGGGGGCACCTGTGCTGGATTACTCGGGCAAGGCGATCGCTGCCATGAGCATTTCCGGTCCTTGTGAACGCATCACCGTCGAGCGCGCCATTAAATTGGGTCCGCAACTTTGGGAGAGCACCCGGCGTTTATCCAGACGCTGGGGTTATTCCGGATAACTGTCAGTGCACGGGAATTCTTCAAGGATTCTTAAAATTTTTATACTAATTGGTTTGAAAGCGAGGACAAGATGAAAATGTTCATTAATGATCAATGGGTGGAAGCATCCGATAAGGCATGGATGGAAATTTGCAACCCTGGTACGGGTGAAGTGCTGGACAAGGTGCCGCGCGGCACCCTGGAAGATGCCAAAAGGATGGTAACCGCTGCCCAGGATGGAAAACTGAACATGCGCCGGCTCACGGCGCTCCAGCGGTTTGAATTCCTTAATCGAATCGCCCTGTCGATCGAAGCCCATGCTGATGACCTGGGCAGACTGCTGGCTGCCGAGAATGGCAAACCCATCCTGCAGACGCGAGCCGAAGTACTGGTGACCGCCAACATATTCCGCAGTTTTGGTGAGGAAAGCAAGCGCATCTTCGGGAGGGTAATGCCGGTGGATGCGGTGCGCGGCAACGAGCGCCATTTTGCCTTCACGATCCGGCAACCCCTGGGAGTTGTGGCGGCGATCGTTCCATTCAACTACCCGGTCGAATTATGGGGTCACAAGGCAGCCGCAGCACTGGCAGCTGGCAACGCCGTGGTCTCGAAACCGCCGAGTGCCTGCCCGTTGACCTTGTTGAAGATCACCGAATTGATGCAGCAATGCGGGCTTCCAAAAAATGCCCACCAGATGATCACCGGGCCAGGTGCCCTGATCGGAGATTACCTGGCGCGTTCAGAAGGGATCCAGCTTGTGACAGTTACCGGCAGCACCGAAGTGGGGATACGAATTGCCGAAATTGCAGCCCAGAACTTGAAAAAGGTGCACATGGAACTGGGCGGCAATGATGCCCTGATCATTCTGGCAGATGCCGACCTGGAAAAGGCAGCTACTGCAGTGGTATTGGGACGCCTGGCGCGGGGCAACGGTCAGATCTGCTGCGCAGTGAAGCGCGTGCTTGTGGAGGCTTCCATCTACGAGAAGTTTGCCACGCTGCTGGCTGACAAAGCCAAAGCACTCAACGTGGGCGACCAGCTGCTGGAAACGACGGATGTCGGTCCACTGATCAGCGAAAAGGCCGCAGAGGAAGTGGAAGCCTTTGTGAACGGAGCGGTGAAGGCGGGAGCAAAGCTACTCGCTGGGGGCAAGCGGCACGGAGCCTTCATGGAACCCACCGTGCTTCGGGATGTTGCCACCGGATATGCCGCTCTTCAAGGAGGAGGTGTTTGGCCCGGTGGTACCGCTGGTCCCGTTCACATCGATCGATGCGGCCATAGAAATGGCCAATTCATCACCCTATGGACTGCAGTCCGCGGTTTTTACCCAGGATATAAACAAGGCGCTGGATATTGCCTACCGTTTGGAGGCAGGCGGCGTGATCGTCAACTGGTCTTCCGCCCTGCGTGTTGAAACTCTGCCATTCGGCGGGATCAAGATGAGCGGTCATGGGCGCGAAGGAGTCCATGATACCCTGGAAGAAATGACCGACCAGAAAACCGTGGTCGTGCACAATGCTTTCCCGCCTATAAATACGGACTAAGGATTTTTAGATGGAAAATCCCGATTTCCTGGTGATGAAAGGCATCCATAAAAGTTTTGACGGAACACAAGCGTTACGCGATGTGGATTTTTCAGCATCCAAGGGCGAGGTACATGCCATTTCCGGGGAAAACGGGGCCGGAAAATCGACGCTGGTAAAAATCCTCTCCGGGGCTCTGCCCTGCGACAAGGGTGAGATTTTCCTGGATGGCAAACCCATCGAACTTGGCTCCCCCTTGCGAGCCCGGCAGCTGGGAATCTATGCGGTATACCAGGAATTCAGCCTGATCCCGCATCTGACCATCGCAGAAAACATTTTGCTGGGACAGATGCCTACCACCCGCATGCCTGGAGTGGTGGATTGGAAAATGGCTTATCTCCGGGCGGAGACAATTCTCCAGAACATCGGCTTTACGGGAATCGACGTACATCAAGACGGTCAACCAGTTGAGTGTATCCCACCAGCAAATGGTGGAAATCGCAAAAGCGGTCGCCGATCAGCGCAAGATCCTGATCCTGGATGAACCCTCGGCAGTGCTTTCCCAGGAGGAATTGAAACGATTGTTCACCCTGGTCCGCCAGCTCAAAGAACAAGGGACCATCATCCTGTATATTTCCCATCGCCTGGACGAGGTTTTCGAGATCGCAGACCGAATCACGGTACTCAAGGATGGTCAATTGGTGGGGACAGTGAAACCGCAGGAATCCGACCAGAACAGCCTGATCAGGATGATGGTGGGACGCAGCCTGGGAGAGATCTTCCCGGTGCGGAATCTCACATGCCGAAGAGATTGTCCTGGAGGCAAGAAACCTGACCAGGAAAGGGAGTTTTTCAGACATCTCCTTTTCGCTGCATCGTGGAGAGATCCTGGGCATGTTCGGCCTGGTTGGAAGCGGGCGGACACAGGTGGCACGCAGCATCTTTGGAGCTGACCAATTCACTTCCGGAGAAATCCTGCTCAATGGAAATTTTATACACCCAAGATCACCCCGCGAAGCAGTAAATGCTGGTATTGCCTTGCTCACCGAAGACAGGAAGCGCGATGGACTGGTGATGAACTGCACGATACGAGATAATGTCAGCCTGGCTTCGTATTCGCGACTAAGCAAATTCGGGGTTGTCAGCCGGGGTAAACAAGCGAGCGAGGTGAAGACGCTGGTCGAGGAACTGGACGTGCGTCCGCCCCTGCTTGACCGGCTGGTCAATCATCTGAGCGGTGGAAATCAACAGAAAGTGGTGCTGGCCAAGTGGCTATTGACCCATGCCAGGGTGATGATCCTGGATGAACCGACACGCGGGGTTGACGTGGCCACCAAGGTAGAGATCTACCATATCATCGATAAACTGGCACACGATGGGATGTGCATCCTGTTCATCTCATCTGAGCTGCCGGAAATTCTCGGGATGAGCGATCGCACCCTGGTCATGCGGGAAGGCCGACTGGTGGGAGAGTTCACTCGTGCTGAAGCCAGTGAGGAGAGAGTCCTCTCATCAGCTGCAGGAGTCAGGGAATGACCAAAGACAGTCTTACATCAATATCCAAGATAATCAAATGTCGCCGCCAGATTTCTGCAACTTATCCCCAAAGACAACAGCAATTACCGTCGACCGAACTGGGTGAATTTTGCCTTCCTGGCTGCCTTCCTCATCCTGATGGTTGTGACCGCCACCATGTCGGATGTTTTCTTCACCCAGCGGAACCTGAGCAACCTGATGCGCCAGGCGGTGACCAACGGTATTCTCAGCCTGGGTATGTTGATCGTCATCCTGACGGGAGGCATCGATCTTTCCGTCGGTCCCATTGTTGCCCTGACCGGTATCATGGTGGCAGGCTTCTCAAACCAGGGGCTGCCTCTCTGGCTTGCCATCCTGATCTGCCTGGGAGTGGGTACCGGGGTTGGAGCAATTAATGGTTTATTTATCGCCCGATTTAAACTACAGCCGTTCATCGTCACGCTCGCCACGCTGGGAGCAATCCGCGGCCTGGTCTATGTCTATTCAGACATACCCATCACTCCCCTGGATCCGTCGTTTCGAGCCGTGCTCGGATCGGGGATGGTCGGCCCATTTCCCATCTCAGCCTTGATCATGCTGGCAAGTTATCCACTGGTCTGGTTTTTCCTGAACCGGACCCGGTCAGGGCGGGCGATCGTGGCCATTGGAGGCAATGTAGAAGCGGTGCGCCTGGCCGGGATCAACGTCACCTGGAACATTTTCCTGGCATATATGCTCTCCGGTCTGTTTGCAGCCCTGGCAGGCGTGATCCTGGCCTCCCGCCTGGGGATCTCACAACCGAGCGTGGGCGTGGGATTCGAGCTGGATGCCATTGCAGCGTGTGTCATTGGCGGCGCCATCCTGGGCGGCGGCGGGGGCAGCACTTTTGGAACCCTGGCAGGGGTAGTAGCCCTCGGAATGATCGATAATTTGCTCAACCTGTTCAACGTGCAATCCTATTACCAACAAATCTTGAAAGGCGTAATCATCCTGATCGCTGTTTTGGCACGGCGAAAACAGCGATAGAACCGGGATCACCATCCGGTGGTCATTTGAATTCCAGATCCTTTGAAAGGAGGACGACCCGGAAAAAAGTAAGCATGCGTTGCATCGTGTTCGTTCAATCAACCCATCATATCCTTCAGGAGGCTTAGAATGAAAAGAAATCTGATTATTAGTATTGTCATGGTCCTGGCAGTCATACTCGTTGCCTGTGGACCGGCCACGGGCGCCACGACCGGTACACAAGCCACGGCAATCAAGATCGGGATGGCCAATTTCTCACAGTGCTGCCCATACTTCATCGGAATGAACAATTCCGTCGTTGCTGAAGCAGGATTGTACAGCAATGTCACAATCGTCTCCACCAACGCAGATGGTGACGCGGCCAAGTTCCAATCAGACATCGAGGATCTCATTGCCCAGGGAGTCGATGGCGTCATCGTCTCAGGTGCCTGGCTTGAGCAGGCCCCGGCTGCCCTGGATGCTCTCAAAACAGCGAAGGTTCCAACCGTCCTGGTTGACCGGCTCTTCACTCAAGGCGCTGCCGATGCTTACACAGCCTATATTGGACCTGACAACTTCACCATCGGTGTCCAGGACGGCCAGTACATTGCTGATCGCCTCAATGGACAAGGCGTGGTCGTGGAATTGCGCGGCGGACCGGCGGATAACTCGATCGGCCTCAACCGCAGCAATGGCTGCAACAGTGTACTCTCCACTTATTCGGGCATCACCGTTGTGGTAGCCCCCGATTTCGGTAGTTGGAGTGCGGATGGCGGCATTAAACTGATGGAAAATCTGCTGGCTGCCAACCCGAAGATCGATGCAGTTTTCTGCGAGAACGACTCCATGTGCCTGGGTGCCCAGACCGCGATCAAGGATGCCGGCCGCTCCAGCGAGATGTTCCTGGTTGGTGTTGACGGTGAAGCCGCCGCTCTGACAGCCATCAAGGACAATACGAACTATGCTGCCACTGGTTTGAACAACTCAGACACCATCGGCCGCGCAGCGTTCCATCACATGATGGCAATCCTGGCTGGCGCCACCCCGGCCATCCGAGACACCTTCCTGCCCTCCCCGTTGATCACCTTGGACAACGTGATTAAGTTCATGAACCCGGATGGCACGTTCTAAGACCACTTGCGAGCATCAACTCTAAGATCGACCTGACCAATCAAATGGGCTTCTCCAGCAGGCTTAGTCGCCGTTATTCGCTGGGGAAGCCCAAATGCAAGTGAAGGAAAATGACGGAAATAGAAACTCACTTAAATGAACTTGGCTTGACTCTCCCGGATCCTCCCACACCGGTTGGCGCGTATCTGCTTTCCAGGCAAACCGGAGACCTGTTGTTCCTTTCCGGCACCACCTGTTACATCCCGGGCGGTTTACTCTACAAAGGTCGCCTGGGTGCAGAACTGGATCTTCAACAAGGTTACGCTGCGGCCCGTCAGACCATGCTCAATTTGCTTAGTGTGGTCAAAGCGGTACTGGGTGACCTGGACCGTGTGGAATGTGTCGTAAAGTTGAATGGTTATGTTAACAGCACAGCAGATTTCGATCGGCAGCCCGAAGTGATCAACGGCGCTTCCGACCTCCTGGTGCAACTTTATGGGGAGCGCGGCAGACATGCCCGCACCTCCATTGGTGTGAACATCCTGCCTGGGAACATCCCGGTGGAGATTGAAATGGTTCTTCAAGTGCGTAGCTGAGCTGGAATGGTTGGCACACCCTCCCAAAAGCGAAGGAACTATCCTATTGATATATTTCCAGGCTGGGAGGGCGGGGGACCATCCCGGTGGTCGAGATCGAAGACAGCAATGACGCAGCCCGCCTGGGACAGGCGCTGAAGGATGCCGCGGAGAAGTTCATTGCAGGGGGATCCATCCGCTTGCGGGAAGATGTGGACTTTAGAAAAATGAACTAAAGCGCTTCGGTCGCGGTATGGGGGAAATGGATGGGGGACAATCATGATGGAGTACCAAAGGATTCATGACTTTAATCAAGGAACAAACCTATTGACAATGGGTATTTCGCGCACTATAATTATTCCGTATTGAGGAATTCGTTTCCACAATGCGGAATGACAATAAATTCAGCCCGAGTCAAATATGTCAAATCAAGATGGTTCGGTCCAGTCCATAGAACGAGGTTTCCAGATCCTGGAACTATTGCGGCTTCAAGGACGGGCCATAGGCGTCAGCGAGATGGCAGGCCTGCTCGGCCTCTCCACGACCACGGTCCATCGTTTGCTGCAGACTCTCAGGACGTGCCGCGCCGTCCAGCAGGACCCCCAAACCCACTTATATGATCTAAATGACCACATGCTGCTGTACGGCAAGGCAGTGCTCAACCGCTTTAATTTCCTGGGTTCGGTCCACCCCATCCTGGGAGAGCTATCGAAAAGAGTCGGGGAAACAGTTTTCATGGGAATCCTCGACGACCAATATGAGCTGATCTACATCGACCAGGTGGATTCGCTGGACTACCCGCTGCGCATGACCCCTCAAATCGGTCTCCGGCAGCCTGCCCATTCGACTTCGCTGGGGAAGGTGCTGCTCGCCAGCCTGCAAATCGAGAAATTGACCCTTTTCCTGAGCCGCGGGAAGTTTCCCAGGAAGACCGAATTCACGCTTACCACTGCCAGGGAATTGAGCAAGGAACTGGATAAGATTAGGAAAGCGGGATTCGCGCTGGACCAGGAAGAAATGGAAAACGGTATTTGCTGCGTGGCAGCACCGATCCAAAACACGCGCGGGACCATTGCCGCCATCTCGATCTCTGGTCCCTCCAGCCGGATGCGGTCGAAGGGGTTGGACAGCGTGTTGAGCAAAGAGATCTGCACTACCGCAAACCGGGTATCTGCATTTATCCAGAGCATGGATTTGGGAGGGCAATAAAATGACATCCCGCAAAGTCCGCTTTGCAGTCATTGGCGGGGGAACCTGGGGGAACAATCATTTATTAGCGGCAAAACAACTGGAAGCAGAGGGCAAGGTGGAGCTGGTGGCAATTGCCGACCCGGTTGAAGCGACCGCAGCAAAACAATCCGCAGCCTATAACATTAAAAAATTTACTGATTACATGCAGATGATCCAGGAAGAAGAACTGGACGCTGTCGGTATTGCCACCCCGGACCACCTCCATCGCGAGGTGGCTCTTTTTGCCATGCAGCACGGCAAACATGTGCTGGTCGAAAAACCACTCGACCTGAGTACGTCGGGCTGCCGTCAAATGGTGGAGACCGCCCAAAAGCAGCAAATCATGTTAATGGTGGATTTCCACAAACGTTACGACCCATACAACCTGGACATGATGCAGAAGGTCCATGCCGGGCGGATCGGAAAACCGCAGATCGTCTACGCGTACATGGAAGACAAGATCACCGTCCCATTGCAAATGCTGAAGAACTGGGCGGCAGAAAGCAGCCCATTCTGGTTCATTGGGGTGCACAAACTCGACCTGGTCTGCTGGATCACGGGAAGCGAACCTGCCAGTGTATTTGCGCAGGGACATAAAGGGAAATTGAGCGGACACGGGCTGGACACGTTCAACTCGGTCAGCGCACGCATCGTCATGGAGGACGGGCTTTCCTGCACCATTGATGTGAACTGGATCATCCCCGAGGGGTTTGAAGCCCTGGTGAACCAGGGTCTGCGCATTACCGGTACGGAAGGCACGGTGGAGATCGATGGGCAGGACCGCGGATTGCGCTACATTGCCTCTGACGGCGGCATGGTGACTCCCAACCTGGGATCCTTGAACATCCAGGACAGCCCGCTGGGTCACAAGCTGGTGTCAGGTTATTACGTGGATCCCATCAAGGATTTCCTGTTGAACGTCTATTACCTGAAGAATGGTGGTCAACTGGCCGATCTGGATGGGCGCTACCCATCCGGCTTGGATGGATTACGAGCTACAAGAGTGGCGGAAGCCGTGGAAAAGAGCATCCGCGAAGGACGAGTGGTGGAGATCCGGGAAATCTAGCTGTTGCGGATGCGCCATTTTTCCAATTCAATCCCCATTTCGAAAGTCCAGGAGGTCTTCATTGAGTACGACAACTAATCCATATTCCATCCCTCTAAAGGAAATGGCTGACCGCTACTCCAGGCTGTACACTGCAGCGATCAACGATATTTTGCAGAAAATGGACATTCACCACCAGTGGCTTGGTCCGGAGATTTCCTGCAAGACGGGTGATCTTATGAACAAGATCATCGCAGGTGCGGCGTTCACAGTGCAGTGGATCTTCGACCCGCTGCCGGACGAACGCGACAAACCGGCTGCCAAGATGGTACAGGCTTACCCCGAAGACGGCATCATCGTTGTGGACGCCGGCGCAGATCAAATCTCCGGGTTCTGGGGTGAGCTCGCAACCACAGTCTGCATGAAGAACGGTGTGCGGGGTGCGGTCATCAACGGCGGAGCCAAGGACACCGGCATCATCAAGACAATGGGGTTCCCGATCTTTTGCAAATTCACCAGCCCGGTGGACGGGTTTTACCGCTCGCGGTTGCGCGGCTGGCAAGTTCCCATCTGGATCAACGAAATCCTCATACGCCCTGGCGACATGATCGTCGGAGATAACGATGGCGTATTGGTCATTCCCCAGGAAATTGCTGAACAGGTCCTATATGAAACCGAAAGGAGGGTCCTGGAAGAGACGCAGACAAGAAAGTTGCTCAAACAGGGTGTTTCGGCAGACGAAGCATCCACCATGACCGGCCGCAAAGACCTTTAGGCCGAAGAGAGGGGAACGCACCTCTCTTATTCTTTCCATCCTTTTCAAGGAGGATTTTCAACATGAAGAAATTTGTATACAGCCTGCTGATCACGATTTTCGTTCTGACACTCGTGGGATGCGCCCCGCAGGCAACTCCAACCCAGGCTCCGCCCGTAGTTCCGCCAACCTCAGTCCCCCAGCAGCCGGTGGACGTGACCGCTGCGCCCCCTACCCCGCTGGGACCTGTAACCATCAAGGTCAGCGGTTGGACTTATGATACCGCCAGCTGGCAAGCCAACATCGGCAAATACCAGACTTGGGCTGGCACTGAAGCTGACCCCAAGGTGAATGTAACGGTCGAGTGGACTGACGCAGATTTCGACAGCTATGACACCTTCATCACCACCGTATTCCAGGGTGGCGATTCCCGCGACGTCATAGTCAGCTCCGACCAATGGCTGGGCAAGCTGGCAGATGCAGGCTGGGTTGTGCCGCTGGAAGACTATTGGCCGGAAGTCAGAAACTATGTTTCCGACCTGACCCCCCATTCGCTCCAAGGGCTGACCTTCAACGGCAAGATCTACGGTATGCCCTATTATGCCGACGTCATGGTTTTTGTCTATAACAAAAACATGCTGGATCAGGCAGGGATCATTGCACCGCCGACCAGCTGGGAAGAGGTCACCGCGGACAGCAAGATCCTGATGGAAAAAGGCATCACCTCCATGCCGCTGGAACTTGGCCTTTTGCCCGGTTCCTGGTTCGATGACACGATCTACGCCATGCTCTACTCGAACGGAAGTCAAATGTTCGATGCAGAAAACAACCCGGTCTTTGACACCGCTGCGGGTCCAGTGTACGACACGATCGAATGGCTGGCCAAGGCGATCAGCGTGGACAAGATCATCCCCCAGAAATGCTTAACCCTGGAACCGTCTGACATCCAGCAGGCATTCAAGAATGGCGAAACCGCTTTCGTGATCGTTCCTGACTACATGATGAAGGAATTCAACACACCAGGAATTTCCAAGATCGCCGGTTACGCCCAACTTTCCATGATGCCGGGCTCAACCCACCAGACCGACGGCTTCACCCGCATGTACCTGATGGGCAATGATGCCATCACCGACCCGGTCAAACTGCAAGCCTCCATCGACCTGATCGAATTCTGGGGCGGCAAGACCACATTTAACGGCACAACCGCTTATAACATCTCCAAGCAATGGGCCGTTAATAATGGACTGGGATTCTCCATCAAATCACTGTGGACAGACCCGGATGTTTTAAGGGTCGTATCCGCCATGACCAACGTCAACATCCTGCAGAAACAACAGGGGTTAGCCCTGGCCAAGCAAGGCATGCAGGCACCATGGTTCGCCGAGTGGATGAGCTACGCCCGGGCTGAACTTGCCAAGGCGATTTTGCTCGAGCAACCCACGGCAACTTCCCTGGAAAACATCAAGACGCAGTGGACTTCTCTCAAAGGCCAGTAAGCCTGGCTGCTTAATGGCGTGGGGGATGGGGGAGCAATTGCTCCCTCATCCCCGCACATTGAAATTATAGCAGGTAACTAATGGACTCTAAAAGCGAACGGCGTCATTACCTCCAAAACTCTAGGCTGGCCTACAAAGTGCTGCTGCCATCCCTGATTTTTGTGTTCGTATTCATCGCCTTTCCAATGTTTTACTCCATTTCAATCGCATTTACGGATTACAAATACGGGGTGCCAACCGGGAAGGGGTTCGTCGTCGAAAATTTCACCGATATCTTTACCGACCCGACGATCGCACCCATTTTCTACAAATCCCTGGGGGTTACGTTTCATTTCGCGGCGGTTGCAGTTGTAGCGGTGGTCATCATCTCGCTGGCGATCGCCCTGTTACTCAACGAACGCTTCCGCGGGAGCAGCATCATCAAAGTGGCGCTGCTTCTGCCGTACGCCCTCCCAGGCGTTGTCGGCGCGGTGATCTGGAAATGGATCTACAATCCCACTTTCGGAATCCTGGATTACGTGCTGCAAAGCCTCGGGATCATCAAGGATTACATAGCGTTTACCGCCGATTCCCATTTTGCCATTTACACCATCCTGTTTGCTTACATATGGAAATTCGTGCCTTACAGCACTTTTTTGTTCACAGCCGGCCTCTCGACCATCCCCAAAAGCGTTTACGAAGCCGCCCGCATGGATGGCTCGAGTACATTCAATACCTTCTGGAAGATCACCGTTCCCCTGCTGATGCCGGTTTTCCAGCTCGTGCTGGTAATCCAGACGATCTTTGCCCTGGTCTACCATTTCTCCCTCTTATACATCATTACCAGGGGCGGCCCCGGGGACGCCACGCGCACCCTTGCCTGGCTGATCTACAACGAGTCGTTTTCCTTCGGCCGATACGGGCGCGGGGCGGCTGAGGCGGTCATCCTGGCATTGATCATGATCTTTTTCATCTACCTGTATTTAGTGGTACTGGACCCGGAACGCAGGGCGGCCCGCAAGCAAGCTCGCCTACTAAAGGCGAAAGTCACCCCAGGAGCCTCCCATGTTTAAAGACACCATTTACGGACGGCGTTTTCGCAAAAACATCCTGATCGTCATTGGCTCGATCCTCGTACTGGTGTATGTGCTGGCTCCCATCTACTGGATCGTAAATTCCAGTTTTCAGCGTGAGGCAGCCCTGGAAGATAAACCGCCGCATTTTTTCCCTGTTCCACAAGCATTCTCGCTCAGTCACTATAAATATATTTTCACGGGAGTCGTATCGGCGGATTCCACGGTCATGATCCAGTCGCAATACACGATGGACGGAACGTTGATGTTTCCCGGCATCCTCAACTCGCTGATCATCTCGATCACGGTTACTTTCATCAATATCCTGATCGGCTTCCCGGCCGGGCACGTCTTTGCCCGCTACCGATTCGTGGGTGATAAGAAAGTATTCCTGACCCTGATGGCCACCCGCCTGCTGCCATCGATATCGCTGGTCATTCCGATGTTTATTCTCTTCAAAGCAATCGGGTTATACGATACGAAAATATCCCTGGTCCTGGTGTACTCAGCCATTACCATCCCATTCACCACCTGGATCATGCGCGCATATTTCGCCAATATCCCGGTCGAGTTTGAAGAAGCCGCCCGCCTGGATGGATGTGGATACTGGCGTTCGCTGGTAAAGGTGGTCATCCCGATCGCCAGACCGGGCATCATCGCAGCCGCCATCTTCGCCTTTATGACCTCTTACGAGGAGTTCGTCTTCGCCACCATCCTGACCCAATCGATGACCTCAAAGACCCAATCGGTGGTCCTGGCTGCTGTGGCAGGAGGCATGAACGTAAGCCACGGCATGGTGGCGGCAGCCGCCACGCTCAGCTTCATTCCTCCCATCCTTATCGCTATCATATTCCGCAAGCAGGTATTGGACGGCCTGACGGCCCGCCTGGGAATGTAACAAGGAGAACTATCATGGCATTCTTGGAATTGAAAGGTATCGCGAAACGTTTCCCGGGCACGCTGGCCGTTGACAACGTGGACCTGGAGGTGAACCAGGGCGATTTCATCGTCCTGCTCGGACCTTCGGGCTGCGGCAAGACCACCACCCTGCGCATGATCGCCGGGTTGGAAGTCCAAACCGAGGGGAAGATCCTGCTGGACGGCCAGGATATCTCGGAAACCCCCGCCGAGCGGCGGGACATGGCCATGGTTTTTCAAAACCTGGCACTTTACCCGCATATGACGGTCTATGAGAATATCGCCTTCTATTTGCGCAACAAGCGTGTACACAAAAATGAGATCGACAAGCGCTTGCGCCTGGTGGCAGACCAGGTCCAGATCGGTGAACTCCTGGACCGGCGCCCGGACCAGTTGAGCGGCGGCCAGCGCCAGCGCGTGGCCCTGGCGCGCGCGATGATCCGCAGCCCCAAGGTTTTCCTGCTTGACGAACCCCTCGCTTCCCTGGATGCCAAGCTGCGTTCGAGCATGCGCTCCGAGTTCAAGCTGCTGCATAAGCGGCTGGTGAACGAAGGCAGCGGGCTTGGGACATTCATCTTCGTGACACACGACCAGGTGGAAGCGCTGACCCTGGGCACCCGCATCGTGGTGATGAACAAGGGCAAGATCGTGCAGATCGCAACCCCCAAGGACCTGTATTACCATCCCAACCATATCTTCGTGGCCACCTTTGTAGGCAGCCCCGAGATGAACACTTTTGCCGGAACGCTGCGGCGAAAAACCAGCTCCGAGTCGGTCTTTGAATTTGCCGGTGTTTCCGTCCCTACCAGGGAAAGCGGTATCAAAGCCCTCGGCACGGCCAAAGAGGAAGTCCTGCCGGTCACACTGGGCGTGCGCCCGGAATCGGTCCGCCTGGGCGAAGTGGGAAGGCCGGACAGTTTCAACGTGCGGGTGGTCTCCATCGAGCCGCTGGGACAGTCCAACCTGGTTGTCCTGGAAGTGAATGGACAGATGTTCACCTGCCTGGTAGACCCGACCATGCGCCTGGAAGAGGATATCCTGATGGGTGCCACCTTTGATAACGAATCAATCTTCTTCTTTGACCCACAAGCTGGTGCAAACCTGCTCAACTGAGGCGGGAGGGGAAACCCCCGGCTGCTTCGGTCTTACCGAAGCCGAACCTGCTCACCTTGAAAACGGGAAAGTAAAATGTCAAAATTAAAAGTTGTGGTCAGTGACTATATCGAAAACGACCTGGATTGGGAAACCGAGCAGTTCGCCAGCATGGGTGTGGATTTCTCTGCTTACCAGTTAAAGAAAGCGCCCGCCGCGGAGCTGCTCAATGCCATTGCCGACGCAGACGTGGTCATTGTTAATATGGCGCGCATGAACGAAGAAGTGCTGGATGGACTCAGGCGCACCAAGTTGATCATCCGGCACGGCGTGGGCTACGATAACGTGGATGTGGCAGGTGCCAGCCGGCACGGGATCGTCGTCTCCTACATGCCGGATTACTGCATGAACGAAGTAGCCGAGCAGGCGGTGATGCTGATCATGGCCTGCCAGCGCAAGCTCAACCAACAGATCCGCCTGACGGGCGAATCGAGCCAACTGGGCAAGTGGGTCTTCGAGCCTGTCTACCCGATCTATTCCCTGGCCGGAAAAACGCTCGGCATCATTGGCTGCGGCCGCATCGGAAGCCTGGTCCACAAGATGACCCAGAATTTCGGGTTGGCGCGCACCCTGATCTGCGACCCCTACCTGACCGAAGAACGCCGGCGCGAATTGAATTCCCCGTTCCTGCCTTTGAATGAGCTGCTGAGCGAATCAGACATTGTCACCGTCCATACCCCGCTGGGACCAGAGACCTATCATTTACTGGATGAACCGCAGTTCAAATTGATGAAACCCACCGCCATCCTGGTTAATACCGCCCGCGGGGGAATCGTCAACCTGGAGGCCCTCGACCGGGCTCTTCGAACGGGGCACCCGGGTTTCGCCGGGATCGATGTGTACGAACATGAACCTCCTTCAAATGATATGCCTCTCCTGAGCAATAAAAAGGCAATTTGCACGCCACACCTGGCCTGGCTTTCGGAAGAGGCCGGGTGGACCATCCGCAAACAGATCCTGGCGGATGTAGACCGGTTCATGCACCGGCAGGGGCCGCGCCATCCCATCGATAAGAGCGTGCCGATCAGGTTCGAATAACGCCAGGCAGTATAATTTATCGTCAGGAGGCAATTGGTCATGGATGGGAAAATGGTTGGCTTGTTCAAAACTGCCAGGGGGGAGGGCAACCTGGCCTTGATGGAAACGAGCATACCTCATCCGAATGTCGATGAGGTGCTGATCGAGATCAAGGCTGCCGGCATCTGTGGAACTGACATCCATATCCTGCATGACCAATATCCCTACTGGCCCCCGGTGATCCTGGGGCACGAATTCTCCGGGCAGATCGTGGAGGCCGGCGAACAGGTTAGCGGATTTAAAGTTGGCGACCGGGTGGTGGGAGAACCGCACACCCTCGCCTGCGGGAAATGTGAGCTGTGCCGCACCGGCTACCAGCAACTGTGCTCCTCCAAGCGATCCATCGGCTGGGGGATCCACGGTGCCTTCGCCCGGTACATGGTCCTGCCCGAAAAGCTTCTGCACCACATCCCGGATAGCATGTCCTTCGATGAGGCTGCGGTGGTCGAACCAACTGCCAACGTTGTCCAGGATGTGATCGAGCGCGGCGGAGTGGCACCCAACGACTTTGTGGTGGTGCTTGGTCCCGGCCCGATCGGACTGCTGGCTGTAATGGCGGCGCGCGCCGCCGGAGCACGCGAGATCGCCCTGGTGGGTGTCAAGGTGGATGTGAAACGCCGCCTGGCAGTGGGCAAGGAGTTGGGTGCCGACCACATCATCGTTGCGGATGACGACAATGCCGTCGAGACGGTGGCAGCCTTGACCGGCGGACGCGGCGCAGACGTGGTGGTGGAAGCCTCCGGATCCCCCTCCGCCATCGCCTCCTCGGTGAGCATGGTCCGCCGCCTGGGGCGCATTGCCGTGATCGGCATGAGCGGGCGCGACCAGGTATCCTTCCCCTGGGACGCGGCGATCTGGAAGATGTGCACGATCGTCTTCAATCTGAGCACCGGCTATACCTCCTGGGAGAAAGCCATCGGCCTGATCGCCTCCGGGAGAATCAATGTCTCCCGCCTGGTCACCCATCGCGTACCACTTGCAGACTGGCAAACAGCCTTCAAAGCAGCCGATGAGGGTGAAGCCCTGAAGGCGCTATTGATACCTTAAACATGAGCATGGATAAAATCCTTTTGACCGACGACATCCGGGAGCTAACCCGGGCCTTTTTACTGAACCTGATCCGCATCCCCTCCCTGCGCGGGCACGAAGGACCCGCCAGCCGGTTTGTGGCGGAGCAAATCGCTCCGTTCGTGGACGAATGCCGGCTGGTCGAGATCCCCGATTCCATCCAGGACGACCCGGATTATGCCTTCCGCCTTCCCAATTTTTCATACCGGGATACCCCCCAGGTGGAATGCCTGATTCGCGGGTCCGGGACGGGGCCGTCCCTCCTGCTCAATGCTCATTTGGATGTGGTCCCCCCGAGTGAAGGCCAAACGGAAGCCTTCGATCCGCAGGAGAAAAATGGTGCGGTGTTCGGCCGCGGCGCAGTGGACGACAAGGGACAGGTCGCGGCGCTCTTTGCCCTGGCTGCCACACTCCGGTCGAAAGGGGTGCGTCCGCCCGGCGACATCATTTTTCATTTCGTAGTCGAAGAAGAAAACGGCGGGAACGGCACGCTGGCGATGGTGCGGCGCGGGATCAAGGCCGATGCTGCCATTGTTATGGAAGCCACGGAATTCCACGTGGTCCCTGCCGTGCGCGGCGCGGTCTGGTTCGAATTGGAAACGGTTGGTCGGGCTGGTCACAGCGGCAACATTGCCGGCAGGATCAGCGCCCTGGATAAGGCGTTCGAGGCCATCCAGCTCTTCAGGGATTACCATGATCGTTTGCTGTCTGCCTCGCGAAATATTCCTCTTTTTGATGCCTACGAGGATCCCATGCCGCTCACGATCGGGCAGTGTGAAGCTGGAAACTGGCCGGCCAGCGTCCCGGCCCGCGCCACCTTGAAAGGCCTGATCGGCTTCCTGCCCAACACCAACCGCTTCGAAGTCCAAAAAGGATTGAAGGCAGCCCTGGAGAACTCTCCCGACGACTGGTTGAAAAATAATCACAAGTTAAGTTTTCCCATGCTTAACTCGGACGGCAACATGCTGCCGGTCGATCATCCTGTGGTAGAAAAGCTTTTATCTGCGCTCGAATCGAATGGGCTGCCGCGCAAGGTGCGCGCCATGACAGCCGCCTGCGATGCCTGGTTCTACAACAACCTGGCCGGTATTCCCACCGTTGTTTTCGGGGGAGGGTCGCTGGGCTGCGCACATGCTAAAGATGAACACATCCTGCTCGATGATATTTATCAGACGGCCGCGGTGCTGTTTGATTTTGTAATGTCTGCTTGAAGTTATTCAGGAAGCGAGGAAATAACATGGCAAAATTTTCGCGTGTTGAAGTGATCAATGAGATCCTGCGCATCGGGGTGGTACCCGTTTTCTACCACGGAGACCTGGAAACAGCCAAAAAGGTGGTGGCAGCCTGTGCGGCTGCCGGGCTGCGCCTGATCGAGTTCACCAACCGCGGCGACAATGCCTACCGCGTCTTCTCCGACCTGGTACTGCATTTCGCGACTGCCGACCCATCCGTGATCCTGGGAGTGGGGTCGGTGGTCGACCAGGGGACAGGTGCCCTCTACATCTCCAGCGGGGCCAATTTTGTGGTCGGACCGGTGCTAAACCCGGAGCTTGCACGGGTGTGCAACCGGCACAAGGTCTCCTACAGCCCCGGCTGCGGCAGCGCATCCGAGATCTCGCAAGCCGAAGAGTTGGGCGCCGAGATCGTAAAGATCTTCCCGGGCGATTCCGTTGGCGGCCCGAAATTCGTCAAGTCCATCCTGGGACCCACCCCTTGGACGCGCATCATGCCCACCGGCGGCGTGGATGCCACCCAGGAGAGCCTTGAGGGCTGGTTCAAAGCCGGCGTGGCGGCAGTCGGCATCGGCTCCAACCTGGTGCGCGCGGATTGGGTCAACGCCGGCGAGTTCGACAAGATCACCGAACTGGGACGCAAGGTCATTGGCTGGGTTCGGCTGGCAAGAAGCCAAAGTCCCTTCATCGATATCGAACATGTGGGACTTTACGGCCGCGAGGGCGTCACCGGGCAGGAGATCGCCGACTGGTACCAGAAGATGTTTGGCTTTGAGCTGAAGGAAGGCAACTCCAGCATCTTCGTGCGAGGCATGCTCCCCGGATCGATCGAGGTCTCGAAGGAAGGGAAGAACGAACGCCCTCACATCGCCGTGCGCGTGGCCGATTTCGATGCAGCCGTGGCGCATCTCCAGCAGACCGGCATCCAGTTCGAAGAAGCGAAGATCGGGCCGGATTACAAGTCGGTATTTCTCAAGACACCTGATCCGGCAGGCAACCCGGTGCATTTGATCTGGCGGTTGTGAGACCGCCCGAAATACAACCATAAATAAATCCAAGGTGAATCATGGACTCTCTTCCATTACGAAAAGTACCCGGCGAGAAATCGCAAAAATACCTGGCACTCTCTGCCGCTTTTGAACCTTCCGCTTCGCTGGACCAGGTGCCCCTGGTCTGGGATCACGGCGAGCGGGTCTGGGTCACCGACGTGGACGGCAACCGCTACCTCGATTTCACTTCAGGTGTGCTGGTGACCAACCTGGGACACAGCCATTCGCTCCTGGTGGAAGCCGTACAGAGGCAGGCGGCGCGGTTGATGAACTGCTATTCCTTCCCCACCGTGGAGCGGGTGACCCTGGCCCAGCGCCTGGTCGAATCCCTGCCACCCAACCTGGATAGGGTTTTCCTGCTCTCCACCGGAGCCGAGGCCACCGAGGCAGCCATCCGCATCGCCAAACGTTATACCAACAAGCACGAGGTGCTGGCTTTCTTCGGCGCTTTCCACGGACGCACATACGGCGCCATGAGCCTGGCGGGCAGCGCCTCCATCCGCCGCAAATTCGGCCCTTCCGTTCCGGGGGCGGTCATTGCCCCGTATGCCTACTGCTACCGCTGCATCTACGACAAGAAATTCCCAGACTGCCAGTATCACTGCATCAAAGCCCTCGACCGCATCGTTTCTTCCACATCAACGGACGACCTCGGCACGGTCATTGTGGAACCCTACCAGGGCACGGCCGGATTCGTTTATCCGCCCGACGGCTGGTTGAAGGAGCTTGAAAAATGGGCGAAGGAACGCGGGCTGGTGCTGATCGTGGATGAAGTCCAGTCCAGCTTCGGCCGGACCGGCAAGCTGTACGCCATCGAGTGGGAAGATGTCCATCCGCAAATGCTTTGCCTGGGGAAAGGCCTGGGCAGCGGCGTGGCTTCTTCCGCGGTGGCAGCCGAGTCAAAGGTCCTGGAGTGCATGGGTCCCGGAGAATTATCCAGCACCTGGGGCGGGAACCCGCTGGCCTGCGCGGCCTCCCTGGCGGTGCTGCAGGTGATGAAAGAAGAAAGACTCCCTGAAAATGCAGAGCGGGTCGGGAAGGTGTTGAAGGCCGCCTTGCAGGATCTGCAGAAGAGACAGCCCTGCCTCGGCGACGTGCGCGGCCGGGGTCTCGTGATCGGACTGGAGTTCGTCGATCCGCAGGACCGGTATACTCCCGCCCCGCAACTCACCAAGCAGATCACCCTCAAGGCTGCCGAACGCGGCCTGCTGCTCGGGAAACTGGGGTTGTACGGGAACGTCATCCGGGTGGCACCCCCGCTCGTGATCACGGAGGAGGAAGCCCTGCTGGGCGTCCGGATCATGGAAAGCGCCATCATCGAAGCATTGAAATGAGTTGAAGAACCTGGCGGAGGCACGCAATGAGTACTGCTGGTAACCGTGTCGTCACCCTGGGCGAGGTCATGCTGCGCTTGAAATCGCCGGGCTTCGAACGTCTGCTGCAATCACCAATCTTGGAAGCCACTTTCGGCGGCGGGGAAGCCAACGTGGCTGCCTCGCTCGCAAATTTCGGATTGGATGCAGCGTTTGTGACCGTGCTGCCCAAAAATGCGATCGGGGATGCCTGCGTTTCCTTCCTGCAAAGCCGCTCCATCGACACCTCGCTGATCGTGCGCGGCGGTGAAAGGCTGGGTATTTATTTCCTCGAGGCAGGCGCCAACCAGCGCCCCTCCGTGGTGGTGTATGACCGGGCTGGCGCGGCAATTGCCAATGCCGAGACGGCTGAACTGGACTGGGACAGGATCTTTAAAGGGGCAACCTGGTTCCACATCACCGGCATCACCCCTGCCCTCAGCCAGCGCGCGGCAGACCTGTCCCTGCTGGCGGTCCACAAGGCAAAGGCGCACGGACTCACCGTTTCGTGCGATTACAACTACCGCAAGAATTTGTGGAAATACGGCAAGAAGGCTCCCGAAGTGATGACCGAGATCGTCAAGCTGGTGGACGTTGGCATCGCCAACGAGGAGGACTGCCAGAAGGCATTAGGGGTCACCCTGGAAGGTGGGGAGAAGGATATCCAGGCTGGTTCATTGAACAGGGATAAATACCGGGCGATATGCGAAAAGGTGCTCGAGGCATTCCCAAACCTGAAGATGCAGGCAATCACCCTGCGCGAGAGTTTCAGTGCGGACCATAACGGCTGGTCGGGCTGTTTGCATGACCGCCATGATTTCATCGTCGGCCCGCGCTACGATATAACCGATATCGTCGACCGCGTCGGTGGCGGAGATGCGTTCGCGGCTGGCCTGATATTTGGGTTGGTAAGCGGGAAGACCCACGCGGAAGCCCTGGGGTTTGCGGTCGCGGCTTCCTGCCTCAAACATTCGATCCCGGGAGACATTAACCGGGTGAGCGTCAACGAAGTGAACCAGCTCCTGGCAGGAGATGCCTCGGGCAGGGTCCAGAGGTGATTGGTCATTAACCGGAAGTGATGTCGCTGCAGGAAAATATCGAGCCGTCTTTAAAAGACGGCTCTGTTATTATCCATATCCAGGAAGGATTCTGGTGTTGGCAAATAATCTGATTACAAATCCCTTATACTTTTTTTATGGGATTTTGAAGATGATATTAACACTATTTATTCATTCCAAACCGACAACCACCTTGACGGAGTTGCTGGAAGGTTTCAGAAGGAGCTCGAATGCTTCCTGGAGGTGGTCGATCTTCACGCGGTGCGTGATGAGTGATTTCAGGTCGATGACGCCGTTTTCAAGCAAGGTCAGACTGTCTTGAAAATCCCGGCAGTAACCTTGTGATCCGGACAGTTTTATCTCCCGCTGTACGAACAAGGTTCACCGGTAAAGTGGCTTCAGGGTTCTCAAATATCCCCAGCAAAGTAGTTGTGCCCCCTTTTTTAACGCCTTCAACGCCTGCAGCAGGGTGGATTGCAGCCCGACTACTTCAAAACTGGCATCCACTCCCAGTTGGTCTGTATTTTCCATGATCCATTCCACGGGGTCAGTTTCGAGACTGTTGCAGGTATCCGATGCTCCCATTGCGCCTGCCATTTGCAGGCGAAATGGATTGATATCACTGACGAAAATCCGCCCGCCCGATACCCGGCTTGCCAAACCAGCCACGAGTAATCCGACCGCCCCGGCCCCAAACACAGCGCAGGTTTGACCCAGTTGGAGCTCAGATTTCTTCACTGCATGGAGTGCCACCGAGAGCGGCTCGATCAGTGCACCTTCCTCGTACGACAATCCATCCGGCAACTTATAAGCCCGATCCTCGTGGACTGTAAAATACGGAGCAAATGCCCCCTGCCCTTCCCGGTATTGAAAACTAATGTTTTGGCACAGATGATAATTTCCCCTGACACAGTAATAACATTTACCGCAAGCGATGACCGGTTCAATGGTCACCCGGTCTCCCACGCTTACCCTGGTGACGCTTGCGCCGGTTTCAATGATCAGCCCGGCAGCTTCGTGTCCGATGGCAGCAGGCAGGGCAGCCATCGGGTGCATCCCTTTGAAAATATGCAGATCACTTCCACAGATGGCAGCCGCCTTGACCTGGATCAGAACGTCGTGATCACCCAATTCAGGGAGCTTGCTTCTCCCTGAATTCAATGATCCCGGGTGCAGTAACAAAAGCCATCGGGTAGGTTTTTATCATTCCAGTTCAGCCTCCACGGGGTTGACCAACTCCCCCATCCCTTCGATCGCAACAACCACCCTGTCCCCAGGTTTAAGAGCTACTGCCGGAGGTGTGACGCCATCGATCATTTTTGGACTTCCGGTCAGGATGATGTCGCCGGGTGCCAGGGTGGTCAAATGAGAAATATAACTTACCAGTTGGCTTGCATCGAAAAACATGCTGGAAGTGTTCCCTTTTTGCACCAGTTGATCATTCACGCGGGTCTCCATGCACAGGTCATGGGTATTTGGTAATTCATCCGGGGTAAAAATGACAGGCCCCAGTGGGGTAAAGGTATCAAACATTTTGCCAGTCGTCCATTGGGAAGTACGCTTCTCAAGGAGACGATCACCCACGTCGTTTGCCAGGCAAAATCCTGCCACACAGCTCATTGCTTCAGCTTCATCACACCTGCGAGCCTGCTTCCCGATCACAACTGCCAGCTCCACCTCGTAGGACACAGAGGTTGTGAGGCGGCTAACTTTGATCGGCATGCCAGGACCGGTGATCGTGCTGGCTGGTTTTATGAAGATGACCGGATAATCAGGTGCCACCAATTTCCCGGCAGCAGGAAAATTGCCCCCCACTGCAATCAACTTGCCGGGATTGGAGAGGGGCGCCAGGAGGGTAACTTCATCCAGATCATAGACCAACCTCTTGGAACGCTGTTCTTCAGGCGAAATTCGATCCTGAACGTACTGGATGGATTCCCGCGTTGTGAGAAAGGCTGTCTCTCCTGCTCGCAACATTTCAAGCATCGAAGAATATGATCGAAATAATGCCGCAGGTTTATGCAGCGAGGCACAATAGTCAAGATAGGACCGCTGAATATCATATATGTTCGTCGCCTGAATTACCCCCAGGTGCTGCTGGTCTTCAAAAACATAAGAGCCTATCTGCATTACTTTCTCCGTTATCAGGATGTTTGGTTAAATTTTGGATCCCGCTTTTCGAGGAATGCATTCCTGCCTTCCACCGCATCAGGACCTTTGCCGGTTTTCACCCTAAGATCGCTTTCAAGAGACAGCCCGGTTTCCCAGCCATCCCGCAATCCCACATTAACACATTGTTTAGTGGCGGCGGTGACCGCGCCGGAGTGGGACGCAATCAATTTGGCAAGTTCAAGAGCTTTTTCCAGCAGGATCTCATCCGGATACACATATTCCACCAGCCCGATCCGCAGGGCTTCCTCTGCCGGAATTACTCTTCCGGTCAGGAGGAGTTCGAGTGCGCGTCCGCGCCCCACCAGGCGGGGCAGACGCTGGGTGCCGCTTCCGGATGCAAACGCACCCACTTTAACTTCGGGAAAGCCAAACCGGGCAGAGGCGGATGCCAACCGGAAATCGCACGCCAGCGCCAGGACTGCCCCCCCTCCCAGGGTGTGACCGTTACAAACTGCAATAACCGGGAAACGGGCATCCTCGACCACCTGGTTCAAGCCCGCTTCCCAATAATCATTCTCCAGCAGCCAGCCTGTTTCCTGGCTGAAATCCCGGATGTCCGAACCAACCGAGAATGCCCTGCCCACGCCAGTAAGAATGGCACATCGGATGGAAGGATCTTTCCCAAGCTCGGCAAATGCACTCATCATGGATCGCTTGACGGCATGCCTCAGGACCCCCAATGGAGCAGAGGCGATCGTAATTACTGCCACGCCGTCCAGAGGTCGTGTAACCTGTACACTTTCCCCTTCTTCGTCCCGGACGTTTTTTGAACCGCTGGTCATTTGGTCACCTTTGCCCTTTCAGCCGCAAGGGGATATTGCAGGGTTCCCTGCCATCCAGGTCGCCGGCTAAACCCATGTTTTCATCGCGGAACAACCGGGCATCCATCATCTTTAAGTCGCGGGCAATCAGGGGTCTAAAATCCATGTGTGCCAGGATGTCACGTTCCAGGTCGATCCCGGGGGCAATTTCCACCAGTTCAATACCCTGGTCCACCCTTCTGAACACGGCGCGCTCGGTGATATACAATGCTTCCTGCGAACGCTGACCTGCAAAAGAGCCGCTATACGAGATCTGTTCCACGCGGGAAACAAATTTATTATATTTACCTTCATTGGCGATCATCGTCTTCCCGGCCGGCCAGGAAATATCAAGACCGCCGGCAGTGAACGTTCCGCTGAAGATCACTTTCCGGGCATGCTGGCTGATATTGATAAACCCTCCCACCCCGATGATCCGCCCGTTGAAACGACTGACATTGACATTCCCTTCTGCATCCACTTCAGCAAAGGAAAGGAATGCCAGGTCAAGACCACCTCCATCGTAAAAATCAAACTGGTAGGGTTGATCAATGATGGAGGTGTAATTTACCGCTGCGCCCGAATCTGCCGATGGCGCACCGCCGATCAAACCCTGCTCATTGGTCAGGGTGATCCGATCCAGGAAGGTTTCCTCAGCAGCAATGGTGGCTATGCCGGTGGATACTCCTGAACCCAGGTTACATACCGCCCCGGGGCATAATTCCATGGCTGCCCGTCGTGCGATCACCTTGCGTTCATCCATGGGCAAAGGTGTGATCTCGGTGAGGGGAAGCCGAATTTCACCGGCATAAGCCGGGCTGTAATCCATCTTATATGTCTGGCGCTGGTGAGGGTCTACAACCACCAGGTCGACCAACATGCCGGGGATCTTGACCTGCTTGGGTGGCAGGGTTCCTCTTTGCGTCAGCCGGGAAACCTGGACAATGACAATCCCTCCATTCCTGCGGGTGGCTTGCGCCATCGAAAGCATTTCCCCATAAACCGCCTCGTGTTCCATGCTGATATTCCCATCTTCATCTGCAGTTGTGCCACGCAGGAATGCCACATCCACCCGGTATGGTTTAAAGAATAACCAGTCGCTGCCTGCAAGCTGAACCAGTTCTACAAGGTTTTCAAGGGCGCAAGCACTTTGCCTTCCACCGGCCTGGCGGGGATCGACAAAGGTATGCATGCCTGTCTTGGTCAGCAACCCAGGTCGCCCTGACGCCATCTCGCGGACAAGCTCAGATAATGCTCCCTGGGGGAGAGTATAAGCTTCCACCTGGTTATCTTCAGCGAGCTTTTGAAAGGCAGGACTATTTACCAGCGCTCCAGCCACGATCCGTTTGACCAAACCGGGGTGGGCGAGGTGTCCCACTCCCTGGGTTTTGTTGTCCCCAATCCCGACCGGGTGGAAAAGACAGATCTGCCGGGGACTGCCATCCCGCAGATAACGTTGTTCAAGGGCAACGATCAGGGCTTCAGGTACAGCGTGTCCGCCCCCGGACCCTCCGATCATCAGGGTATCCGCATCATGGAGATAACTGACCGCTTCTTCAAAAGTGACTACTTTCATAATTAATAATTCCCGGAACCTTATGTGAGAACCCTGGTTAGTTCTTCTTTTTCAACGCCTTAACGCTATCTGCCTCAGGTCTGCCTTTGTAATAGGCATCCAGCGGGTAGCAGCCGCTAACCATCCCCTTGCGGGGAGCCGTGGTGCAATCACTGAAAGTGCGGCAAATTCGCAGCCGGTCCAGCGGACGTCCGGACAGGATGTCGGCCGGCATTTCAGGATATGACAGCACCATGCGACCAAGACCGACAAAATCGATCATGCCGCTTCCAACAACAGCCTGTGCGACATTCGGAACCCATTCCTGCAGGTATGTATACGCGGATCCGACCGTGGCCAGTTTTGGTGCGTGACTTTTAAGCTGCCCATCGACCTGAATATGCCTGCATACCCCCACCAAAGGATCTTCCGGTGCCAGGTACCCGTCGGAGGGAGGGTAATGAGCCGGACGGGTGAGATGTGGATTGTAATATGGGCTGCCTGCCGTAAAATTAACCAACTCCACTCCCAGGTCCTGGAGAAGCTGGAGAAAGGCAATGGGCTCATCCAATTTCACTTCACCGGGATTTAGCGGGTCACCGCCGAACGCGTAAGGATACGCCCCCTGTCCATCGCGATATTCCATCATTTTCCCGATATTGGCAGCGTCCGGGCGGAAAGGCGGGAAATCAAAAGTGCTCAGGCGGACCCCGATCAGCAGCCCGGGACACTCGACCTGGATTCCTTTGACGATCTCCGTCAGGAAGCGGGTCCGGTTTTCAAAACTGCCACCATATCGTCCGGGTCTGTCGACTGCACTTAATAGTTCGTGCCCAAGGTAGCCATGACAGTGTTTTACATCCACGAACTCAAAACCTGTCTTTTGGGCACGCCCTGCTGCCCTGACATAATAAGCGATCAGATCGTCGATCTCACCGTCGGTCATGAGGGGATGGTCTGGTGAGATGTTGAATACCTTGTCCAATAATGGATGGTGGTACGCCATCCTTGGTTCAAGCCGGGTTTTCTCATTCGGTCGACAGAACCGGCCGGAGTGGGTCAGTTGCAGACCGACCAGGAGATCATCGGTACTCCCATAATGATCGCGATGCGTTTTCACCAGGGTCAGCCGCAGCTTTTCGATCTCGGACATGGTAGCATCCAGGATCATCAATTGATTCGGGTTGGCCCGGCCATCATCGCGAACAGCGGCAGCTTCCCCGCCCCAAATGAGCTTGGCGCCGCTCAAACCGAAATTTCGCCAGCGCCGATGGGTCAGCTCGGTGGGCTTACCATCGGTGGTTCCGTCCCAGCCCTCCATGGGTTGGATGCAGAACCGGTTGCCGATCACCCGACCATTTGACAGGTGATAGGGTTGAGCCAGAACACCTTCAGGCGCGGGAACCACCACCTCATCGATGGGCAGGGTTACCCCCAAACTTTGCGCATAATTTCTCAGTTCGGAGACAGTCTTGTAACGGGTGATGGGAGGGTAACTGGTTGCAGCCATGGCATCCTGTTTACGAAATGGGGGGTTTCTTACCCCGGGCAACCTTCACCCATTCCAAAACCGCGGCTACTTTTTGGGTGATCTGCGAATAATCACCCAGAAGCGATGGCCTCAGCAGAGATCAATTTACTGCCCATTCCCAGGCAGGCTGCCCCGGCCGAGATCCAGCTCGAAACGCTCGTTTCAGTGGAATCCACACCCCCGGTTGGCATGATGCGCGCCCAGGGCATTGGGCCCAGGAGATCCTTAACAAATTCAGGACCTCCGACGGAACTGCCAGGAAAGATCTTGCAGATTTCCACACCCAGCTCTTCCGCCTGAGAAATCTCACTGACCGAGCCGCAGCCCGGGCTATAGGCGATTTTTCGTCGATTACACAGGCGGGCAATTTCGGGGTTTAGATTAGGTCCGACAATAAAATTGGATCCCGCTTGAATATATTGTGCCGCTGTGCCCGCTTCGACCACCGAGCCGGTTCCCAGGATCAATCGGGGATCCGTCTTCATTTTTAGAATGATTTCATGGAAAACATCATACGCACAATCCCCCCGGTTGGTGAACTCGAAACAGCGTGCTCCCCCTTCCAGGCAGGCTTTGATGACGCTCATCGCGATGTCCGGGTCAGGGTGGTAGAACACCGGGACCAGCCCGGTTTCGAGCATGGTGGTCAGCACTTTTAGTCGAGAATATTGAGCCATGATGTTTCCCTTCCCTTCCTAAATCAACGGTTGACCCGCCCGGACTTGTCGCCTTTTGCCAGCGATTCAACTTCCGGCACAGTCACAAGGTTGAAATCTCCAAAACAGGTATGCTTAAGGGCCGAAGCGGCAACAGCAAAATTCACAGCCTTTTGCGGGTCCTCAACAAAAGTGAGCAGCCCATAAATCAACCCGCCCATAAAACTGTCGCCACCCCCAACCCGGTCAACGATATGGGTAATATCATAAGTGGGAGCCTGGTAAACCTGGCTGTTCTGCCACAATAATCCACTCCAGGTGTTGTGGCTTGCAGAAAGCGAGCCGCGCAGCGTTATGGCAATGGTTCTCAAACCAGGGAATTTATTATGAAGTTCTTCGCAAACGTAACCATATCGTTCACCGGGCACAATTCCTGCGGTGACATCGGTATTTGGAGACTTGATGCCGAAGACTTTATCCGCGTCCTCTTCGTTGCCAATCAAGACATCACAATTTTCCACCAAATGCGTCATGACTTCCCCGGCAGGTTTGCCCCACTTCCAAAGTTTGGCTCGAAAGTTCATGTCGCAGGAAACGGTGACCCCCATTTTGCGGGCGGTCTGGACTGCCTCGAGGCAGGCACCTGCTGCGCCTTCCGAGATGGCCGGAGTGATCCCGGTCCAGTGGAACCAGACTGCATCCTTAAATATTTCTTCCCAGTCCAACATCCCGGGTTTAATGGTGGCAAAAGATGAATTGGCACGGTCATAAACGACCTGGCTGGCACGCATTACCGCCCCGGTTTCCAGGTAATAGATCCCCAATCGATCGCCACCTCTTAGAATATGTTGCGTACCTACATTGTATTGGCGCAGGAATTGCAGGCAGGCTGTACCGATCTCGTTTGCAGGCAAGCGGGTCACCAGTTCGGTGTCCAGTCCAAAATTCGCCAGGGAGACGGCAACATTCGATTCTCCCCCGCCGTAAACGGCATCAAAAGAACGCGCCTGGCCAAAGCGAAGGGCGGCTGGTGGAGAAAGACGCAGCATGATTTCCCCAAAGGTTACAATATTTTTCATAATGCCTCATCCAAGATTTGGTTATAGTCGCTGAATGTGGAAACCGCCGTCCACGTTGATCACCTGCCCGGTCGAAAAAGGCAGGTATCCTTCAGCAATCGCCACGATGGCTTTTCCGATATCCTCAGGCTGTCCCCAGCGCTTGATGGGAGTAACACCTTCGGCAATCAATTTATCGTACTTATCTTTTACCCCTGCAGTCATGGGTGTCTCAATGATGCCTGGGCGGATCTCATAAACATTGATCCCATGCCTTGCGAGGCGGTCGGCAAACAACAAAGTGGTCATCGAAACGCCAGCTTTGGATATGCAATATTCCGGGCGATTGATACTGCTTGCAAATGCGCTGACAGACCCAATGTTCACGATCTTTGGGTTTTCGACCACCTTTTGGTCGACCAGGTCGATCATCTTGCGGGCTACGATTTGGGTTAAGAAAAATGGACCGATCAGGTTGACACCCAGGACTTCGCGCATGCTCTCTTCGGACGTTTCCAGTATATCCAGCCGTTGACGCGGCCCGATCCCGGCATTATTCACCAGCAGATCGATGCGTCCAAACCTGTCCATGGTTTCGGCTACCAGGCGTTCCCGGTCCTCCGGGATGGTCACGTCTGCCATGACGATCGCGCCCTGGCTGCCTAACGCCTCCACCAGGTGCAGTGTCTCCTTGGGGAGGTTCGGGGTTCCCTATGTCGTTAATAACGATATTCCACCCGATAGATGCCAAATGGGTGGCTATCCCCCGCCCAATCCCCCTGCCCGAGCCGGTAATAATGGCAGTCCTCTTATGGTTGGTTGTCATTTCATTCACCATTTTTATTCCCGGCGATCCTGGTCAACAAGATCGCCACAAGGTCAGGTTCATCCCCAGTCCAGGAAGGAGGGCAGGATATTCTTGTTTTTAATGTCCCTACGATGCCTTCCGGAAAGAATAGAAGCACAAAGATCAAAATCAGCCCGGTCACAACAATATTCAATTCACTGGCGCCTAATTTCGCCACCACCAATTCATTTACGGCAATCATGATCGCTGCGCCGATGACTGGTCCGCTGACTGTGCCTTTTCCTCCGAGGATGGTATTTAGGACAATGTTCGTACCAATGGCTACCGTTAGAAAAATGGATGGTCGCAGGTATGTTAAATAAGATCCCCAGATTGCACCTGCCATACCGATAAAGAGGCCGCTGATCCCAAAAGCCAGGATTTTGTAAACACGGGTCGGGATCCCCGCCACCTCTGCTTTTGTCTCGTCTTGAGAGATCGCTCGCAACCCCAAACCGAATTTGGAGTGCCTGATGAAGTATGAGGTCAGGATGGTCAGGATCATGATTGCCAGGAGATAGTAATAGTAAGGTATTTTGGCAATTTGCCCTTCCATGCTCATGATTTTCATCGCAAGACCGTTGGTTCCTCCGGTGAGCTTCCATTTGTCCAGAAGTTCAACAGTAACCAATACAAGCGCTATCGTGGAGATAATAAAAGCAGTCCCGCGCGTCCTCAGAGCAATCAGTCCAAAAAGCAAACCGCTCGCCATTGCGGCAATGCCTGCCACCGGTGCAATGAGGAAAGGTGATACCTGCAAATAAACAAATAACATGCCAGCAAAGTATGCCCCAAAGGCAAAAAACACATTATGACCAAGGGACACATATCCCGTATAACCTCCGATGATATTCCAACTCGAAGACATGATGACGTATAGAAAGACGTACAGCAACATATGCAGCCAATAGTTCAGCCCACCATTAACGATCTGAAAGACTGGCAAAAGTGCCAGGATTACCAGCACCACCAATGGGACACCATATTTTACCCAGGGATTTGATTTGGATCGTTTCTTCCGGGAATCCTGGTGAAGGACATCTTCCATCCCAATTGTAGTAGTCATTTAAACCTCCACCTTCTTTCCAAACAACCCCTGCGGGCGAAATAGAAGTATCAAAAAGAGCGCCAGGTAAAATGTTATCGGGGACCAGGAAGAACCGATATAGAAACTGACAAAGGATGAGACGGTAGCCAAAAGCAATGAACTGACCAGCGCGCCCATCAGGCTGCCCATGCCGCCCAGGACGACCAGGCACAAAATCATTCCGATCCAGGCAACATGTTTTGCAGGAAAAAAGGTAAAAATAAAGCTGAGCAACGATCCAGAAGCCCCCGCCATTGCCAGGCCAATCCCGAAGGCCAGCGTTGATACCCAGGTGACGTTTACACCAACAACCTGGGCTGCATTACGATTTTGCATTGTGGCACGAATAGCGTTACCCGTCCGGGTGTAGCGCAAGAACAGCCAGAGTCCAACGATCAAAACAATACTGATCACCGTGGCATAGAGTTGACTTTGCGGCACAAAGAAAGGACCAAAATTAAAGGAGTGCTGGGCATAGGTGGGAGTGGTGGATCGGTAAATTCCAGTAAAGAAATATGCCAGCAATCCTTCCAGCACCAGCCCTGTGGCAAAGGTGACAAGGACGGTAATGTCGGTGAATCGGGGATTATCTGCCCGGGCTGCAAACAAGACCTTATAGTAAAACATGCCCAGCGCAAACATGACTGGCATATTGATCGCGATGGATACGATCGGATCTATATGCAGCAATTTGAAAAGCCAGAAAGAAATATAGGCTGCCAGGATGATGAAGGCAGAGTGAGCCAGGTTGACGATCCGCATGACTCCAAAGATCAGGGTCATTCCTGACGACATTAAAGCATACACCCCACCCAGCGCCACTCCCAAAATGAGAACTTGAATTACCTGGATCATTTCTGCGCCTCCATAGCGATGGGTTGACGCCGTTTGCCAAGATAGAGTTCCTGTATGCGTGGATCCTGAAGGACTTCTTCTGCGGGACGTTCGAAACTGTTGGTGCCCAGGTCAAGCACAACCCCCTGATCGGCATTTTGTAATCCCTTGCGCGCATTTTGTTCCACCAGGATGATCGTAAGACCTCGCTGCCGTAATTCAGCGATTGTGCCAAAGATCTGTTGAACAACCTTGGGCGCTAATCCAAGTGATGGCTCATCCAGCATGATCAATTCCGGCTCGAGGATCATTGACCTTGCAATAGCCGCCAACTGCTGCTGCCCGCCTGATAGCGTCTTCGCCATCTGTGAATTTTTTTCTTTAAGGATGGGGAACTGGACAAATATTTTCTCAATCCGCTGTTCAACCAGACGAGGGTTGCGTAAAACATATCCTCCCATGCGCAGGTTTTCCCGCACGGTCATATCGGGAAAAAGGCTGCGGTCGGAAGGAACATAACAAATTCCTCGCTGCATTACCTGGTCGGGTCTTAACCCGCTTATCAACTCGTCTTTAAACGTGATCCGCCCTTCCCTGGGCTTAAGTAAACCAGCAATCACCTTGATAAGTGTCGATTTTCCCGCACCGTTAGGACCAATAATACAGTAGGTTTTTCCTGAAACGACATTCAGTGATAGATTTCTTAGAATATTCGGGCCGCTGCCGTATCCGGCAACGATATTTTCTATGATTAATTGACCCATCTCTATTCTCCCAGATAGGCTTCCAACACCATTTTATTTTCTTGAATCTCTTTCGGTGTGCCATGTGCCAGGACAGTGCCATAGGCCATGCAGATAACCGGGTTGCTGATTTTCATAACCAGGTCCATGTTGTGTTCCACGATAAGAAATGTGATACCCTTTTTATTTAACTGCAGGATCCGATCAATAATGCTTTCCAGCAGGGTGGGGTTCACTCCTCCGGCTGGTTCATCCAGCATAATCAAGCGAGGTTCCGACATTAATACGGAAGCAAACTCCAGTAATTTCTTTTGACCGTAGGATAGATTTTTGGATTTCTCGTGAGCCAGGTGATCGATACCGACAAACTTCAGTAAATCCATGGCTCGTTCTTCTTCTTCCCTGAGCATGCCGGTCCCGAACATATCCCAGAAACCCTTGACCTGGGATTGAACGATCATATTCTCAAGGACGGTCAGTTCCTGGAGGTCGCGGGTGATCTGGAAAGTCCGGCTGATCCCCATGCGTGTGATCTGGTGCGGTTTGAGTCCATTAATTTTCTTGCCCCCAAAATATATTTGGCCCGCGTCCAATGAAAGCAATCCTGTGATGAGATTAAACACAGTTGTTTTTCCTGCGCCATTCGGGCCAATCAGGCTGACGATCGATCCATCTTCGACCGAGAGAGTACAATCCTGAACTGCATGGATTCCACCAAAACTCTTACTTAGCCCCTTAATTTCCAGCAGAGCCATCATATTTCACCGTGATTTTTAGTAATTATAGTCAGTTAGTAATTTTTCGATGTTTATTCAAGAATGCCGTGCCTGGCTTTCACCAGGCACGGGTTTATTGATTAGGTTTACCAATTTGGTTTTGGATAGAGCAGTGGTTTAACACCCGGGAATGCATTCGTCGGGTATACGAACTCAAGCTTGCCGTCCTGCCATTGGGTCATAATGAACGATTTATTGATGGGCAGACCGCGTTCGTCCCAATAAAAATCGCCCAGGATGGTTTTGACGGGATCGGTCGCCGTGCGGGCAGCCAGCCAGTCGTGGAGCACCGTGTTGTCGGTGGAGCCGGTGGTCCGGACAGCCTGTTCAATTCCCTGGCACAAAGCGAAGGGGATGGCTTCATCTTCACCAGCGTCAGCGCCGTAAGCTGCCTTAAAGGCATCCAGGAACATCTGGTTGGTGAATTCAGCACCATTCAACAGGCCGCTGAAGTTCGCCAGCGGGTGCCAGGAAGCCTGGATGGTGATACCATCAGCGGCGCTGCCGAGTGCCTGGCCAAATTCTGCCTGGGCACCCTGGCTCATGAAGATGCCTTTGGGTTGGTAACCAACCTGCTGAAGGGCACGCACCAGTTGAATTGCCTCATCGGTCGAAGTGACAGGAGCGAAGAGGAAATCTGCATTGGCGGCTTTGATCTTGCTGGCAAGCGTGGTCCAATCGGTGAACCCTGCCGGCCACATTTCTTTGAAAACTACGTTGGTCAGTCCAGCTTTGGCCAGTTCACCAGGAGCCAGGCTGACGGTCTTTTCGGTGCCGTCATTGTTTTGGAAAGTGACATCTTCGCCAAGCAGACCGGTGACCAGTGCGCTTGCATAAAAGTCATCCGCCCAGGCAATTGCAATGCTTGCAGGCTGTTGATCGGCGGCGATCAGGTCTTTAATCATCATCACAGGGGATGCGCCAATATATTCAGCCGCATTCGGTTGGAAATAAACCAGGTACTTGAAACCACGCTCATACACGCGCAAGGCTGCGGCTGAGGGAATGGGATGCAGGTATTTGGCTTGTTCGGTGATGGCCGATGCGGGGAAGGTCAGTTTGCTGGAAAAGGTACCAAAGATCAGTTCGACCTTGTCCACGTTAATAAATCGTTCAAACTGTGCCAGGGTGGTATCGACATCAGACTGGTTATCGCTGACGATCAATTCCACCGGGCGGCCAAGCAGGCCGCCGCCCTGGTTGATCAGATCCACGCATAACTGATAGCCGGCCTGGTGCTTGGTGCCGGTGATCGAGAACTCGCCCGTCAACGGAAGGGAAGTACCGATCTTGATCGGTAACGCTTCTGTGGTGGGGACGACTTCAGTTGTGGGTTGTGCAGCGGGCGGGTTTGTCGCTACTGGTGCCTCGGCTGTGGGTGCGGCGGGGGCGCACGATGTCAGCAGCATGCTGGCAACCAGTATCGCAGATAGAACGACCCAGATATTTCGCTTCATTATTTTCCTCCAGAATTAGGTGATGGTTGATTAGGCGTACATCTTCTCGGCTAAAAAGGTTGTTTTTTCCACCTCCTGTTTTTAGTGCGGTATATACCCAATGTTTCGGGAGAGAATCCCGGCAGCTGTTTTAATTTTTTCACCGTATTCGGGGATTTTTTCTTTGGGCAGACGCTGAATTGGAGCAGAAATGCTGATGGCAGCCACGGTTTTACCGACGTGGTTTATTACCGGCGCTGCCAGGCACCTGCCGCCCAGTTCGTTTTCTTCCTCATCCAACGCGTAACCATCCCGCCTCACCTTCTCAAGTTCGGCGAGCAAATCCGTTTTCGTGACGATGGTTTTTGGAGTAACGGCGGTCAACTTGTAATCCCCCAGGATGGCGTGTATCTCGTTTGGATCAAGGTGAGCCAGGATTGCCTTCCCTAATGCAGTGCTGTGTAACGGCGCTCGTTTTCCCAATTCCGAGCGAATTCCAAGCGACTGGCTTCCAAACAGGCGTTCAATGTAAACAACTTCCTGATGATCACGGACAGCCAGGTTGACGCTTTCCCTGCTCCACTCTAATAGGCTTTCCAAAATAGGCTCAGCGGTTTTCCGCAAATCTATCTGACCGAGCAGGATGGAGGTGCGTTCCACCAATTTTAAGCCAAGGCGGTATTTTCGATTTTCCGGATTTTGATCCAGGTAATTGTTGATTTTGAGCGTATAGACCAGCCCTGCTACCGTTCCCGGATCCATACCAAGCAACCGGGCAATATCCGAATTCCCAAGCTCTGCATGGGTATCTTCGAAAACGTTTAGGATATTAAGGGCGTGTTGGACTGAAGCGATTACTTTTCGGCCGGTTTGTCTGTTCATGAGACCAATTTTTGAAATTTATTTGAGCATTCATGTGATAATGTCAAATCACATTTGACATTATCACATGTTTTCAATAGAATTCTATGATTGTCAAACATCATCTCTTTGGATGACATTTATCGGGATTCCGGGATTCACGACCCTGAGTGCCCCCTGGCAGAGTGGATATCTAGTTTATCGTGATCGTTAAAAGGACGAGACCACCATTCCTGGTGGTCTCGTCAATCGCTGCCCTCTGACGTGCTGTAAAAATATCAATTTTTATAGATGTCCCCCCTGCCAAATTCCGCCCAGGCGGCTTCAAACCAGGAGTCTGTTTCAGGGATCGGGCGGCAATCCATCCATTCGTTCTCGATCTCCCCGTTTGGCGTCCACTCGGTTTCCAAGACCTTTCCCCTGAATTTGGGATCCTCGGGGAGAATTCTCCACTGATCGTCTATTAAGGAATGTATGGGTTGCCCGCTCGGATCGAGCACGATGGAAGACCCGCGGCTGCCCACCCCGGATTCAACGCTGCAGGCGATCGCCTGCAGATATGCGGCATGCGATACGCACAATTGACGGACGCGAAACGCCAGTTTCAATTCCTTTTCTCCGGAATAATGACACCCGCTGCTAATAATTTCGTCCACCAGGTCATTCGCCGCAGACACACTCTCCTGCAGGCTGGTTCGGGAGCGAATTTGCCCTCCGGCCTGTGACATTCTCTCCTGGATTTCCTTTAAAGCAGTTTTCCACCCCTGCCGCGCATGCTGGCATTTTCCCATCCAATAAAATGCATTTTGAATGCCATGTTTTACCGCTCGTTTGGCTTGCTCTTTGTCGATGGTCCAGTCTGCATATCTGTTTGCAATGAATTCTGCTGCGCGAATGCCTCCCACCTGGCCTGAATTCAAGGCCGAGCCGCCCGGGCGCGCGACCCCATGGGACCCGTTGACCTCTCCAATCGGAAACAGGTGCTGGATGTTCGTGGATTCCCACCAGGTGGTTCCAGCCAGGCCGCCGTTGTTATGCTGTGCGCACACGGCTACTTCCAATGGTTCTTCGTCCAGGTTGATCCCGTGTTCCTTGTAAAGATCCACCGCGGCTGGATTCATTGCTCCCAGGCGACCAATTGGAGTTGCTTGCCTGGCATTCGAACGAACCAGGTATGTACGCGCTTCATCCGGCAATTCTTCCAGTGAAAATCCTTTTGGATTTTTCCGGAAGTCCAGGAACACCCTTCTGCCTTTTACCATGGTTTCAATGTAAACCAGCAGGTCGATCAGGGAGGAGCCTCCGATCACCTTGCGCGCATCAAAAGGCCACTGGTATCCTTTTAGGAAGATATTGCCGTGCAATGCACCAGGTGATGAAAAGTATGGGGTTAAGAATTCCTGTTCGTCAGACTTTCCGTCCCGGGCCCGGCTGATAAAACGCGGGACGACCTGCATATACGTTCCGGACACATTCCACCTGAATTTTATCGAAGCCAGCCCAAATTGCGATTCGGTCAAATTTCGTGCCCTGGCACCTGCCATGAGCGCCAGACCGATGCCTCCAAATTGAACAGCCGGGTACACGCTGGCTTTATACAGCCCGCCTGGTCCCCCAACCGCAAAGACTACGTTCTCCGCAATAGTAGCTTCGAAATTCCCCTTTCCATCAACTGCCAGTGCCCCTGCTGCCCGGCGCGAACCCCCCTCTTCGAGGACGATCAGTTCGATCACCTCGCACCCTTCGCGAATGGGGATATTTAATCTTTTCACTTCTTCAATTAATTTCCGGCACATTTCCCGCGAAGTATAGGGCCCAATGGAAGTTGCCCGCTGGCGCGGGTCGTGATCGGTCTTATAACCGACGAACTGACCATAATGGTCGCGCGGGAAGGGAACTCCCAAATTGACCAGGTTGAGAAATGCGCGCGCGGAGAGAGCGGACTCAATGAGGGCAAGGTCCCCGTGCATCGCCCCGCCTGTCAAATAGCTGTCCGCCATGGCGCGCGGAGAATCTGCCTCCTCCCCGCACATCGCCAGCTTGTAGTAGGTCTGCTTGTCACTACCCGTGTTGATCGAGGTCCCTTTGCCCAGTCCCTCGGTCAGGATAAGGACATCCTCAACCCCATTACGGACCAGCTGTACGGCAGCATTCAATCCCGCCGCCCCGCTGCCGATCACCAGGGTATGCACCCATGTGCACGCGATCGAATTTTGGATTTTGCCGGTCCTGCTCATATGAATGGTGGTGGTTTTCATGTCAATCCTGTAAGGGATGGATTTGGCTGCATTATTCGTTGGAATTATCTTACCCCAAAATAGTTGTTTTGGAACGATCATTCAAGCTTAACCACAAGAGCGCTCCAGGCATGGCATCCGCGGAAGAGCCGTCCATTTTGATGCCGGGATCTAAAGAGCCGTCTTCAATCGATGGGTCTTTTTGATTTAGTTCTTCAGATGACCGGACAGGAGTATGCGAAGGTACCTTTGCGCCAACCCTGACTCAATTCATGAAAAGGTGGGATAAGGATTGCTTTATTAGTATATATTGGGTATAATTTATCTATATTGCCATGTTATACACGCGTTCCATTCCGGGATTTGTCAGAGTGCATCAGGGCTGCCCCAAAAGATTGTCTGACTCCCAGAGACGACCCTGACTCAGGGGGAATGTGACTTCGAAAAAAGCAATAGGTGTAAGGAATTTCTGATCATCTTGTGTAAGGTTTGTCTCTCCCTACTGGTGGAGACAAACAGTCCGTGGGTGTTGGATATTAATGGATGAATTTTTCCAAAAGATGAATTAATAAACATGCATTTCCATCATCTTATTATGTTGATTCCTGTCCTCAGGTGCCAGTTGAAACTCCGGCGGTGAAGAAATGCCCTGCCTGCGGTAAGCGTGCCACCCGAAGGGTCAGGGTGGTTAACGCTGAACGGTCCAGAAGAGATGATTTGGTAAATTGGATCAAGTTGGCATAATCCTGTCATAAAGTTATTCCGGGAGGAATATAAAATGAGAAATCAGTCTTCAAAATTCAATTCGATTCCCATGCTATTCATTATTGCAATTCTATCTGCCGTCCTTGTCATTCAATTCGGGGCAATCCAGACGGTTGCAGCACAGACCGATTGCGTGGACCCGTTCACCGGTGCGCAATGCACCCCCACCTCACCCGGTCCCACCTGCGGACTGCCCGGTCTGCCTCCCTGCAATAATCCTCCGCCTGCAGACACTGCCACGGCTGTGATCATCTACCCAACCAGGACCCCTCTTCCGTCCGCCACATCCACGCCCACTGCCACCGCCACCGCAACGCCCACCGCAACACTTGTTCCAACCAGGCCGCCTGTCCCGACACATACTCCGGTCACGCCCTCCCCCATCCCGAGCATCACACCAACCGTTGTTCCCAGCGCCGTGCCTACTCCCAAGCCTGGGTTTATCCCCCAGCTGGTGTTAAAACTTCCCCCACCGCCCCCATTCATGATTGCCATGGCTCCACACCCCAATTTTGAAGCCTTCAAAGTCGAGATCACCCAGGCGATCCAGTGCATTAACAATCCCAACTGCCCCGACAACTCAGTGCAGTTGTTCGTTGGCAAACCGACCATGATCCGGTTGTATGTGCGCATCGCGCCCGGCAGTCCGTTCATGTCGGTCAGCGGGATCGGCGGCGAGTTATGCCCGGGCATCCACAACGAGCAGGGGTGCTCCAATCCCATCCATTCGATCAATTACATAACCGTGACGAAGTTGAAATCGACGGCGGATGTCAGCCTCTTCCGCGGCAACATCAACAGCACGCTTAACTTCATCCTTCCATCCGGATGGACCTACGGAAATATCACCGCCTACGTGAATCTAAAAGGCGAGGATTATCTCCTTGAGCCCACCTTCAAGGATAATTTCGTTTCCCAATCATTCCAGGAAAACGCTTCACAACGCCTGGATGTGATGTTTGTCTCCGTCAAGAGCAGGGGTTACCTGGCCGACTTTAATGAACGCTTTAACATCCGCGACTGGCTGACTCTCCGCCTATCCCACTTCGAACATCCAGATCTGGCAGATGTCTGGTTACATGAACAACACACCTGACACCTACGACTGGAATGATACCAGCGGCGGCTGCGGCGATGGCTGGGGTGCCCTGCTGGACGATCTCTCCTGGTACAAGGGAAACAATCCACAGGTTTTCTACGCCATGGTGCATGCCTCGTCCTTGAAGGGCACTCCCTACGGCGGCTGCGGACGGTTTACAGGGAAAGTAGCCGCCGGGGAAGTGAATACCGGGGACCGTTACGGTTACGAAGTGGCTGCCCAGGAGATCGGACATACCATGCAGCGCAACCATGCACCCGGCTGCGGTGCTGGAAATCCCGACAGCGGCTACCCCAATTCTGGTGCCATCATAGATGAGTACGGCGTGGATGTGACCCGCAACCAGGTCTATATCCCGAACCAGTCCTTCGATTACATGGGTTATTGCGGCGGACCCGATTCCATTTGGACCTCGATGTACACCTACAATGCCATCGCCAGTCTCCTGCCGGATGGGGTTTACGTTCCCAGCGGTCAAGGATCCGCCGTGGCACGACTTCCCCGCCCATCCAGTTCCGGAGTGGTCGCACCCATCTCACTCAGCTTGGGCGGGACTGGAATGCAGACCGTGCCCATGGGCAGCAACCAACCTGCCTCCGTGCAGGAGCCGGCCAATGCGGCTTCCCTGTATCTGGTCGGGTCAGGGTTTATCACCCCGCAAAATGTCACCTTAAAACGGGGATTTTTCCTGCTCGGTCCCGACTCGACTGCCTCGTTTACGCCTGATAACGGGCCCTATACCTTTGAACTGCTCGACGCCCAGGGAAACGTCCTTTCCAGCCTGCCCTTCAAGCCGCAGGAAGAGAGCAACGAAATGCCCGGCGATACCGGCACTTTCCACCTGACCATCCCGTGGGTGGAGGGAGCCAGCGGTTACCAGTTCAAATATAACGGGACGGTGATCTCGAACCAGATGGCCGATAGTAACCACCCCGGTGTGGAGAATATCACCTCCTCCGGTGGCAGCCATTGGCCGAATACCGGCACCATCACCATCTCATGGAAACCAGTCTACGCCGGCAGCAATCCGCTGCAGTACCTGGTCCAATACAGCCGGGACGGCGGGCTCAGCTGGTCGGTGCTGACGATCAACCAGGACCAGACGACGCTGGACGTGGATGCCTCCCTGGTCGCCGGGAGCACGCAAGCCCAGATACGTGTCTATGTATCAGACGGGTTCAACACCGCTGAGGCAGTATCCGCGCCATTCACAGTAGATAACAAACCCCCGGAAGTACACATCGGCTGGACAGCGGACGGCGCACAGGTCGTAAGCGGAAGCCCGGTTTTCCTGGATGGTGCCGCCACTGACGCCCAGGACGGACCGATCTCCGGGCCCGGCTTGCACTGGTCAATGGACAACAGCCCCCTGGGCGACGGCGACACATTTGTCACCACTTCGATCGGCGTTGGGGACCACGTCATCACCCTGTCTGCCACCAATGCGGAGGGGTTGACCGGGACGACCAGCATAGCCCTGACCGTCCTGCCGCCCGCCCCGAAACCTCAAGTTACAGCCGAGATGGAGCCTTCCTACCGGCTGCTCTTATGGGCGATCATCCCGGTCGGGATCCTGCTCCTGGCACTGGTGGCCGTCCTTATTTTTAGAAAACCTCGCAAGAAGGTAGTTTAAGAAACCAACGAGATGGTACTGCAGAAAGAAGAGCCGTCCTTTTTGGACGGCTCTTTTATTTCTTCAATCCTGACCTAAAATATCCTACCAGGACACCTTCTCCTTGATGTGGATATCGCTCAATTTCAACTCGTCCACCATGGACCTGGTAGTTCTCACCGCGCACGCACTCTTCAGGGGCGCGCACGCCGGTCAGATCGATCTTATGCCCTGCCACCAGCTTGCCGCCGATCGCCGCCGGGAAACCGGTGACGCGCTGCATGCCGGTGAATCCCTTTTGGGCTTCGTCCCACATGAAGATCTCGACCTTCGCGTCCCTGCCATCCTTCTCGCCGGTGACCGTGTTGTACATGATGCAGGCGTCCTTGTCTTCGGGCAGGGGCGCCAGCTTGGGGTTCAGGATGCCCAGCAGGAATTCGCGCGGGGCGATCGTGCCCCACTTGGTTTCCACCGGCTCCTGCGAGAGCATGCCCGATTCGATCAGCGTGCGAATGCCGGAGTAATGTCCCGGCCAGCGCACGGTCTTTTCGGCGAAGTACTGCAGTTCGGGGTGGGTAAATATGAAGGAGGGCATCCCCGGGGTCACGGCGCATTCCAGTTCCGAGTTGTGGTCGAATTCGCCAAACGTGAAGCATTCCATGTCCGCCAGCGCCTGGACCTCGACGATCTTGCCATCCTTGATCATGGATGTCTTGACGTTGTACTCCCGCAGCACATGCTCGATCGACCAGGTGGTCATGTAGCACAGCGGGTGCCGGCAGGCCGCTTCCGCATTCGGGATGCCGCCCACGCGTGCCACCGCCGTCTTGACCTTGTCCAGCAGGCCGATGCCGTACTCGGTGGTCAGGTTGCTCAGCCCGGGGGCAAAGCCCATCCCGTCCAGGATCAGCACGTCATTCTTCTCGGCGCGCTGGTGCAGGCTCTCCCCGTACTCGCGGATGCTCATCCCCGCCGGGACCATCAGTCCCTCGATCTCGTACTCGTCCGGGCAGCGGTGGTACTCTTCCAGGATGTCCACCAGGTTCAGCCGGGCTGCGATGGCAGCTTCGATGGCAAGGTAGCTCAGGTGCCGGTTGGGCAGCACCACCACCCCGGCGTCATAATCTTTCATCACCGCCTGCAGTTTGGGGCTGTCCTCGATGCTGACCGTGTGGATGGCGAACTTGTCCGCGCCCTTGGCGATGGCTTTCAGCGCCGCTTCATTCGCGTCCAGCAGGCCCACCTTCGTCACTTGCGGGTCTTTACCCAAATACCAGGAGACAGCTCTCCCCATTTTGCCTGCGGCGCCGAGGACCAGGATCTTCATATACAACTCCTTTGATTATGATGGATTGTACCCGCTCAGACCGGGCCGGTGGTGGGGAATGGTGCTGGTCAGAAAAGGTCTATTTGTGAAAATTTACGCATTCACCCTCGAATAGTATAGACCGGTTTTTGGGAAAAATCAAGCGGGAGGACCTTCGCAAAAAGCATAACAAACTACTGGCATACAAATTATGTTATCTTCTTAATTGGATTGCACATTAGAAGCAAAAAGGAGTTATGTCTATTGGAAAATATGGTTATATACACCTCTTGCATACCTCTGAATTTATTTGGTGGGAATGTCTTCTAATAATGTGATTGTTGAGTTGATGGATCTTTTCCCTCCGACCGAAGAAGTGGTCGCTCCCAATCCTCATTTGCAAGCTTTGCGACAAGCTTGTCCAGGAAATTAAACTCCTGGATCGTGCGCTCGATGACTTCTTCCCGGTTGTGTTTCATGACCTTAGAAACCTCCTGATAAAACGATCATATTAAGGCTTGTTTCCTGCCAATATGATATCTACTTAACATTGTGGATTTCGCTTTTAACGTTGTTTGGGATTGTGTGGATGGTTGTTTCTCACGGTTAAGGAGGACAATATTATATTGTCTTTGGGGGATATTGGGAATATACTCCACGTTTGGAATTGGTAAACCTGCATTTTATTCAAGTTACCTTGTCGGTTAACGACCGATAAACTGCATACGATCACGGATTCCAGCAGGCATGCAGCCAAATCCGTATTCATGATGGAGAACCTATGAGAAAACTTTTGGAAAACGCAGCTCAACGTGCCATTTCTTATCTCGAAGGACTGGATTCAAGGAGCGTCGCTCCATCCCCCGAAGCCGTCGCTAAACTTGCGCTGCTCGACCAGCCGCTGCCCGAAGAGCCCGCTGAACCGGAAAACACTTTGAAACTGCTGGATGAGATCTGCTCCCCCGCCACGATGGCAATGGCGGGACCTCGCTTTTTCGGCTTTGTCATCGGCGGGTCCCTGCCGGTAAGCCTGGCTGCCAACTGGCTGGCGGGGGCATGGGATCAGAATACGGCTTATTACAATGCCACCCCCGCCACGGCGTACCTTGAACAGGTTGCCCTGCGCTGGGTGCTTGACCTGTTTCATCTCCCGCCTCAATGCGGGGGGGCGTTTGTCACTGGCGCGACGATGGCAAACTTTACCGCTTTGGCTTCCGCGCGCAATGCAGTCCTCAAGCGCGCCGGCTGGAACGTGGAGGCCGATGGTTTGTTTGGCGCCCCACCCATCACGGTGATCATTGGCAGCGAAGCCCACCCATCCCTGGTCAAATCCCTGGGTCTGCTGGGCCTCGGTCGGAACAGGACCATCAAAGTACCCACCGACTCCCAGGGGCGGCTGCGGGCCGATGCTCTTCCAGCTTTGTCAGGTCCCACGATCGTTTGCACCCAGGCAGGGAATGTCAATACGGGAGCGTTTGATCCAATTTCCGAAATCTGTGAGCTGGCTCACCAGGGCGGCGCGTGGGTTCATGTGGATGGCGCGTTTGGACTCTGGGCGATGGCGGTCCCTTCCATGATTTATTTAACTGCCGGGATGGACCAGGCAGATTCATGGGCAACGGACTTTCACAAATGGCTGAACGTCCCGTATGACAGTGGGTTGGCGCTGGTGAAGGATGCGGATGCATTGCAGGCAGCCATGGCGATCACCGCCGAATATCTTCCGACCGTCAGCCCGTATCGAAACCCCTCCGACTTTACCCCCGAATTATCCAGGCGGGCACGCGGGGTGGAAGTGTGGGCCGCATTACGATCCCTGGGACGGAATGGGGCTGCCGGGTTGGTGGAAAGGACCTGCCGTCACGCCAGGCGCTTCGCCGAAGGACTCCGGTCTGCTGGTTATGAAATTCTCAATGATGTTGTTCTCAACCAGGTATTGGTGTCATTCGGAGATGCAGAAAGGACTCACCGGGTGATCTCGGGCATCCAGGGAGAAGGCACCTCCTGGTGCGGGGGCACGGTTTGGCAGGGGCACACCGCCATGCGGATAAGTGTCTCTTCCTGGGCCACCACCGACGATGATGTGGAGCGTGCATTGGAGGCCATGCTTCGGATTGCCAGCCTCCCCCACCGATGAAGATCGTTTTGACTGCTCAACACCGGGCGCAAAGATCCAATCCATCCGGTCAAAATAAGATCGCGGTCATCACCCGGACTTCATACACACTTTCCTGGTGATCTCCCGGGAAAGATTTCCCCAAGGATGGCTTCATGGAAAAAACAACCAATACCTGGAAAAAAGGACGTGGGATTTTGGGCGCGCTGGCTCCGCTCATTGGCAGGTGGGAAGCCCATGCGGAGACGCCGATGGGCACCGTGCGCTGCACACGCGATTTTTCGCTCATCCTGGGAGGAAAATACGTTCAATTGCTGGCTCGCTGGGAATTCAAGCAGGGTGCCTACGAAGAACAGGCTTTATACGGAATAAATGAGGATCGCAAACTTGCGTTCTGGTCCTTTACGTCCGACGGCAAGCACTCCCAGGGTGTCCTCGCGGACGCAAACGATATTCATCCCCAGGCGATTTGTTTTGAAGCGCAAATGCCGGCGGGACTGGCTCGCATGGTTTACTTTCCGGGCGACTCCGGCGGGGTCATCTGGGTGGTGGAAGCGAAAACCAAAAAGGGATGGAATCGCTTCACGGAACATCATTACACCCGGCAGGAAGGTTGAGACGAACCATGACAAAAGCGGATGATTACCGTAAAGACCTGGGCAAGCTGGACAATTGGGATGCGTACCTGTTGAAAAATTCCGGGCTGCCCGGCCCGCGCGGTAACCTTGAATTGGCACAGGTGGTGGCAGACGAGGGGAATCTGAATCTATTTCGCCGGTACACGACATACACTGCCGATAAAGCCCCCGTTAACTCCCCTTATGAATTCCTTGCCTTCTGCGGCGTCGTTGGACTTGGGCGTACCCTCGCTGAAGGCAAAATGGACCTGCTGCCTGTCCTGCGGAGTCATGCTTCCGATCCACGCTGGCGCCTGCGTGAAGGGGTGGCCATGGCGCTCCAGCGCTGGGGGGATGCGGATATGCCGGGATTGATCCAGGCCATGCGCCTCTGGAGCACCGGATCCCCGCTGGAGCAACGAGCTGCTGCAGCCGCGCTCTGCGAACCGAGGCTGCTTGTCCATGCAGGACCACGCACGCGGCAGTTTTGGAGATCCTGGATGGGATCACCCTTTCCATTGTGAAATCGGATAAACGTCAGACCGAGGACTTTCGGACGCTCCGCAAGGGTCTCGCCTATTGCTGGAGCGTGGCGGTGGCCGCCCTCCCGAAGTCAGGCAAGCCCCTGATGGAAAAGTGGCTGGTAAATCCTGATCGGGACATCCGCTGGATCATGAAGGAAAACCTGCGCAAGGCGCGCCTCGCCCGCATGGATTCCAATTGGGTCGGAGAATGGCTGGGTAAATTGGGCGGCTGATATCCAGCCAGGCAGGGCAATTATCCTGCTGTTTTTTTCCCGCATACCATGACAAGATCAAACTCCCTGACGCCAGGATCGATCAAGGCGCTCGCTCCACCCAGGTCGGAAAGGCGGATTTATTTGTCGTTCATGAGCTGGTAGTGGGTATCGTCAATCCAGCGGATATTCTGAACTTGCGGAGTATCCCCCAGCACCTTCGTATTTTAGTTTGCCTTTTCCGTGGATTTTGCCAGTCCCGCCAATCCATTTTTATCGGTCAGGACAAACTCCGTCCGGGTGACGTCGATCAATTTCTTATCCGCGAAACGGTACAGGGCGCGGCAGACCATCTCGCGGGTTGTGCCGATCCGGGCAGCCATCTCATCCAAAGTCAGGTGCCGGGTGATGGCTGCATCCCCGGCGCTGTTGAAATCGTCCAACAGCAGGCGCGCCAGGCGTCCGGATACCGGCTGAAACGCCAATTCTTCGACGATGGTGCTGGCGCGCTGCATGCGCTGGATCATCAAGCGGCACAATTCCCAGGCCATCCGTCCGTGCTCGATAAATACCGGCTCAATGCAATCGCGGGACCAGAGATAGACCCGCGACGGAACATAGGCTTCCAGCGTTGCCAGCAATGGGGCTTTCTCCTGGAAGAAAGCCAGGCCCCAGAATAATTCTCCCTGTCCGAAACTGGTCACGAGCAGGTTGCGTCCCTCGCTGGATACCTTTACCGCATCCAGCTTCCCCTCCACCACCAGGAAAAGATACGGCCAAATATCCCCCTGCAAAACCAATCTCTCACCCTTGATCAGTTCCCTCCTGACTGCCTGGGTTGCGAGCAGGCGCCGGGACGCTTCGTCCAGCGAAGCAAAAACAGGGTGGTCACGCAGCAATCCCAGTAACTGTTCCATGAAAATCATTATAGTGCAAATGTAACAAGGAAGACCGGTGTTCTGAAAGCGGGGTCACCTAAATTTCGCTCGAGCGATATGTTTATCCTGCGACTCCAAACCCGTTAATCAAAGTTGCTTTAAAGCAATGACTTCACTCTTCTTATTGTGCTACATTTCACACATATGAAGGGAATGCTGAAGAAATGGCTTCTCATACTAACAGGCAGCGCATGCCTGTTCCTGGCAGCCTGTCAAAAGCAGGAAACCTCCTGCCTGTGGGCAACCGGCACACCCAGGTACATGACCGCACTCCCGGCGGATACCCCCCTCTCCCTGGACAGCGATCCATCTCCGGCATCGATCGAGATGGAGATCGGTGGCAGAAAAATTCCTGTCGACAAGGTCGTCGAAGGACCCCTGTGCAATGACACCTGGAGCGGAACCGTGTACGTCACCTGCAATGTCCAGGTCTACCAATGGGAGCAACAGCCCACCTTCCTTAAGAACTGCAATCTCACCGTCCAACCGGGCACCGTCGTTTACGTGGCATATCATAATGATTCAGCTTATTACAACGGCTGTTCATGTCACACCGGCGAAATCTCCGGGCCATAATCCAATCCAATAGGAGAAGAATATGAAAAACAAGAATGTGCTGGGAGGTATTCTGGCAACCATCGCCAGCCTGATGGGTATCATCGGGCACATGCTCCTGTTCATGAAGTGGTACGTGGTGGGGATGCACACCCCCTCCGCGGAACCAGGCTGCGAGATACTGCTGAATTACATCCATCCCATTATGGCGGACCTGGGCATCCTTGCTGGGGTGATGTTTGCCGTCAGCGCCTACGGTTTCTTTACCAAAAAGGATTGGGCGTATTCCCTTTCCGTGGTTGCACTGGTGCCTGCGCTGTTGGGCGCCTGGTTCATCAACGTACCCTACATGGCTGCCGGCCTGCCCCCGGTCTATTTCACTCTTTTCTGGCCGTATGTGGTGCTCTATTTCCTGATCCTGAAACTGGTGGGTAAGGTCTCCTGGAGCCAGACCCTTCTGGCATTACTGACCGGCATTGCCTTCATCTTCTGCTGGATGAACGGCGTCGCCAGTTGGAGCCGGATGGTTACCATCGGAGCGCCGATATTCACCCTGGTGCAGAAGTTGCACTGGGTGGCGATGCTCGGGTGGGCCGTGGTAACGGTCGGGATCATCCTGAAAGGCAGGGAATGGATGCGCATGGTCGGGATCATCTCCGCAGTGACCGAGCTGGTGGTGGGCATCCCGCTGGCGATCGCTACCGGCCAGGAGTTGGGCAGGTTCTCCCTCTTTGCGCTTGGACCCATCGCCTGCCTGGTCCTGCTCGTGCTGCTCGTCTGGCCGAATCTATGGCAGCGGCTCACCGGAAGCCCCATTGTAGTTGAATAAAGGTCAGATATGCACCACGCTGGCTCGCTTGCAACGTGATATCCAAAATGCTTCCGGGGCTGCATGGCTGCAGCCCCGGAAGCACCCCTGGTTCTTCTCCATTTCTTGTTTTTTTTCTTTAATTCTCCTGGATCCAATGGTAGTCATCCCTTACGTTTCTACCAATCAATTTATACAGAAAATGTGATCATTGAGGAAAATAAAAATATTTCCGCTTTCCTATGGTATTCTATGGATATTGGATTAAAAGTTCTTGAACAGGAATGAAAGAGCCAGTGTTTTCGCAAGGAGCCGTGCATGCAATTCTTCAAAGGCCGGATTAATTTTTTGTTCAAATCCACCAAAGGCCTGATCCTGGTGGCAATTGCCATGATCGCCCTGGAGACAGCCGTCTTTGGCATGCTCTCCGGGCCAATGGCTGAGTTGGGGGTACGCGACTTTGTCATCCGCCTGCTCAAGATGGACCTTGTCCAGGCCGAACGCGAGGGGCGCATTATCATCCTGTACCATTCCATTGCCATGGCAGTGATCGCCATCGAAACCTATATGATCACCGGCCTGCTGAAGATGAAAGAGTTCTACAAGATGGCTGTGCGTGTGCTCATCACGGTGGGGTACATCCTGGCCATGGTCTTCGGCATGGGTTTTGCCTACTGGGGGCACAATTGGGCTTTCCACGGTCTTTACATTTCCGGTCTAAGCCTTATCTTCTTTGCCGGTGTCCTGTTGGTTATTGCCCTCTGGCCGTGGAACAAGGAATATTCCCAACCGGATGGGACCTATGCCCGTACCAGGAAAGGCGTGGATGTGGAGCGGGCTGCCTTTTTCGCGACTGCTCTCACCACCGTCATTTCAGCGCTGTTTGGTGCCGTCCCGGGTTCTTATTTTGGTAATGGTTTTCAGACCTTCCTGGCTGAGAATATTATTCGCGTGCCCGGAAAGAGCGTGATGGACCTGTCGGTAATCGGGCACCTGCACATCATGCTTGCGCTCATTGCCATCATGATCACCCTCATCATCGGGCGCTGGATGAATTTCAAGGGCATCCTGCACAAGATTCGCCATGCCGCTAATCATCCTGGGCACCATTGTGCTCAACCTGGGTGTTTGGGGGGTCGCCACCCCGCTCGAACCTGTGGCACACATGATCATTTACGTGGGCGCCACGCCTGCCATGCTGGGTGCATTGCTGCTGGTCATCTTCACCTGGGATAAACTCATCCGGGAGGGCAGCGCGGGTATCCCGAAACCGAACGCCTGGCAAAAACTCAAAGCGCTCCTGCGTGATCCCTTGCGCTTCGGTCCAGTGTGGCAGATGGTCTTCATGAACTTCACCACCAGCTTCATCGGCATTTTCATGGCGGTGCGCCTGGACGAGATCTTCCGGGTCTGGCCTGCCCGCGAAGAGCGCATCGAACTCACCGGTCACTGGCACGTTCTTTCGGCCATCATCGCTACGATTATCCTCCTGTACTATGGCGATATGATCGGCCTGCAGGGAAAGCTTCGCCGCTGGTATGGCTGGTCTCTCATCATTCTCTCCGACTTCGCCTTTGGCGCCGTCACAATCTTCGAGATGAAAAGGTTGTTCATTTCCGAAGCCACCCAGCAGCCGCTGGTCAACACCCTCATGCTGATCATGGATATCGGGCTTGGGTCGATCCTGCTGGTCCTGGCAGCGTAATGCTCTGGAGGCTGGTCGACTTGTTCAGGAAGAAAGGGCGCTGGGCGGAAGAAGTTGAGCACGAACTTTCGGCGGAGGTGAACAAATGAAACGCAGCCTCTGGACCTCAACCATGATCCTCATCCTTTTGGTCTCATGCGCCCCGGTCGATCTGAACGCCCCCCTGCCGGCATTCGACACGGGCGTGGATCCAAATGCCTGGGCAGTCATCCCGGCAGGCCAATTCCTGTTCGGGCAGTTCAATGATCCGCAAGTGATCGATTACGATTACGAGATGATGGTCACCGATGTGACCGTATCCCAGTATGTCCAATTCCTGAACGCTGCCCTGCAGGATGGGACCCTCAAACTGGATGGGAACCGGGTGGTCGGCTTTTACCCTGGCGACAAGTTCCATGCCGTCAAGCACGAGGTCCGGATTGACCCGGGCGATTACCTCATCGTCCCGACAGATGACGCAGCCTCCCGGTTTGCGTTCGACGGGACCGCATTTACTGTCAAGACCGGCTGGGAAAACCACCCGATGACGAATGTCTCCTGGTTTGGCGCCTGGACTTACTGCGGTTATTACAGCGTTGGTCTCCCCTCCGAACTGGAATGGGAAAAGGCCGCCCGTGGATCTGCCGACGATCGTCCTTTCCCATGGGGTGACGAGATTGCCCTCAACAACGCCAATTTCTATACCAGCCGGGACCCCTTCGAAGACATGCGTTCCTTCGGTTCCCGCACCAGCCCGGTTGGCCTCTATAACGGCAAGGCGTATAGCGGTTATACTACGCTGGATTCTGCCAGCCCCTACGGTCTGTACGACATGGCCGGAAACGTCTGGCAGTGGACCCGCGACGTGTACGAAGGTCAGCACTACCGCTACATGCGCGGCGGCTCAAAGGATACTTACGACATGGACCTGCGCGTTTGGGTTCGCAATAATGCCACACCCACGTATTTCAGCCCGGGCGTGGGGTTCAGGTGCATGAGGACTCCCTGAATTCATCGAATGTATAATTAAGGTCATCAACACCAGGAGTATTTCTTGAAATTCCTTATTGCCAAACTTCGCCTCTACTGGCCGCTGACCAAATCCCTTCAGACCGGGTTATTGCTTTCCACCGGGTTGGCCGGGTTTATGAGCGCCCGCTGCCCGGTGATCCACTGGTACGATTTCCTGGGCCTGGCTCTGAGCTTGTTCCTGGCGATCGCTGGCAGCACCATCCTCAACATGTGGTATGACCGCGACCTGGATGCGGTAATGAACCGCACCCACCATCGCCCGCTTGCAGACGGCCGGGTGACGCCCGCGCGAAGCCCTCCGGCTTGGGCTGGCGCTCTCGGGTTTGGGAGTGGGGTTGGCGGTGGTCATGTCCCCGCTCTACGGTCTGATCGTTTTTGCCGGGTTGTTTTTCGACGTGGTGGTTTATACCCTGTGGCTCAAACGCCGCACCTGCTGGAGCATCGTGTGGGGCGGGATCTCGGGCGGGATGCCCATCCTGGCGGGACGCGCGTTCGGGACCGGTTCCATTGATGGCATTGGCATCCTGCTGGCGCTGGCGGTGTTGTTCTGGATCCCCACCCACATCCTTACCTTTGCCATGCGCTACAGCGATGACTACCAGGCTGCCGGGATTCCCACATTCCCTTCCGTGTATGGTTTCGGGTTCACCCGGGCAGCGATCGCGGTCTCCAGCCTGGCTGCGGCGGCGTGCATCGGCACGGCAGGCTTCTTGATCGGGGTGCAGTGGGGGTTTCTGCGGGTGCTGGCTGTTCTTTCGGCCGGACTGTTCGTACTGGCAGTTGCCAGCGTCTTCCGACCCACCGAGCGGATCAATTTCGGGCTGTTCAAATACGCCTCGGTGTTCATGCTTAGCGCCATGATTTTGTTGGCAATTTGATCGACAGGGGTTCCCCGTGTCATCCCAAACCAGCCAAATAGTGAAAATCACCATCCTGGACCGCCTGTTGCTGCTCGCCACTGTAATGCTTGCCGGCTGGCAGATCGCGGTCGGCATAAACAATATGAGCACCCTGCCCATCATCGCCTACACCATCGGGTTCGGGGTCCTGCTTGTGGCCAATCTGCTTCTCATTATCCTTGGGCTTGAAGCGCTGGACAGCCCGGTCGTTGTCATCATCGCCACGATCATCCCGCTCAGCCTTTCGCTGGGACTGGTGTGGGAGCATCTCGCAATATACCGGGGCCTATACCTGGTTTTTACCATGCTTGGATTCCTGGCTGTGGTTGTAACCCGTTCCTTCCCCCTGAAGGATCGATTGCCTGTGCTTGTGCTGGCTGTGGTGCACGGCGTCGCAGGGATGATCATATTCCTGCTGCCCGTTTTCCTGGCCTTCTCCGGTCGCACCTCCCCTTATTTCAGCCTGGTAGGCCTGGGTGGAGCGCTTATCGGCATTGGAGGATTGTTGCTCTCTTTTCTTAAAGCCGGTACACCCATCCTCTCCCGGCAAATCATCCTGAAGATCCTCCCCGGGCTGTTTTTTTTGACGACTGCCGCTTTTGTGATCGGTTTTTCAGCCGCCTAACATCTCTTCCCCAGGATCACACTTTATGGAAAAAGTTTCAAAATGGACACCCGCTGTAAAGAAAATATGGCTTCATCTTACCGCCGGGATCATGTGGTCGGGGGTGGGGATCATGCTGATGGTTTTCGCTGCCATCTGGCTCGATGAGGTCCATTCATGGGTGATCCTGCTCCTGGTTTTCGCCGGCCTGTTGCTGGCTGCCGGGATATATTTCTTCGGCTTTTCCAAACTTGCCTCCAGGAATATTCAACGCATCATTACCATTCCCAGGCAGCGGGTCTGCCTGTTCGCTTTCCAGAAATGGTCAAGTTACCCACTCGTGCTGGTGATGGTGGCAATGGGCATATACCTGCGCCATTACTCCCCCTTCCCCAAGCCAGCCCTGGCGATCCTGTATATTGGTTTGGGAGCCAGCCTCTTTACTTCCAGTTTCCAATACTACCTGCACGTGATCCGCTCGGCTCGCGCATGATTGTCATCCACCCAATTTGAGCGGGTATATTTTCCGTCATCCATTAAGGAGAGAATATATGTCGAGGAACAAGGGATGGGCCAAACTGTTACGCATCGTTGGGATTGTCTTGATGAGCCTGACAGCCGCTTTTACTCTGTTGGGAGGCGCGGGGACATCCTGCGTGGCGCTCAACCCCACCGGGTTTGGGGGTAAATTCTCCGGGATTGCCCCCTTCCAGTGGCTATGGATTCTATTTGTCCTGGTGGGTGTGGCAGCCGGGGTCATGGGCGTACGCGCGGTCGTCCTGCTCGTCAGGGGGACGAAAAACGCCTACCGCTATGCCCTGATCGCATTGCTGCTCGGGACCATTTTGAACGCCATCCACCTCTATGCATCGCGGGTTTTACGTGGCAGTTCCATGCCGGTGGATGCCGTGCTGTATACCAACGTCCTCACCCTGGTCATTTTCCTGCTCTTCCGCATCCCCGGCCTGTGGCAGGGAGTGGATTTCGAGAAACCGGAAGATGAAAAGAAGACCGGCAGGGAGGCAGGCGCTATTGCCTTGGGCTTGGCGGGGCTGCTGTCCCTTTCCATTCAATTCATGATGGCACCCACACACACCATCGGCGGGATCAACTACGCCGATGTGTGGCATGCTGCCCTCACCATTCTCGGTTTGCTGTTGATCCTCGGTGGCGCGGCTATGGCCGTGTGCACTCAATATGCCCCGCTAATGAGGATTTCGCGATCTCATCCACGTTCTTAGGGACCGGACATTTACTATCACGAGAGTATGTTCTTCGACACAATCGATTCTTTTCATTCCTTTCCTTAAATATTTCCTTATCCATCAAGGAATAGAGCAGGGGGACGGGCTGTGCTCTATATCCATTCTTCTTTTAAAGATGGCTTTTTCACCAGTGTTTGGGATAATGGGGTTGGTTTCCCTGGTCCCAAGCCAGCGTGAAAAAGGGTTTATTGTCTTTGGGGGAGATTGGTTATATACTGCACTGTTACAGCAGTGAAACTGAATGGTATTTAAATTTCTTATTCAATCATGGTGAGGCAGCATTAATCAAATCGTCAAATAATTTCAATAATCGAAAATGATACGGATCATCCAACACAATGAACCTGAATAAAACCCTTGTAATTCCCGCCTTTTTATTAGCCATGCTCATTCCGGCTTGTAATTCAGGTAAAGCTGCCGTCAGCATACCCGCCAGCGTCGTTTCTTCGGAGGCATCCCAACCGGCGTCGACAATTGTGAATATCCCGACTGACACAATGCCTCCAGGGACATCGCCGGGTAATCCTGCCCCGGTTGGTTATGGGGTCAATGCTGACAATATGAGATTTGTTGTTTCCGGGTTGGTCCGACCAGCCGATGGGTTGGTTGCATCCGGTAATATGTTCAACTCCCAACCGGGTGGACACCAGCAGTATATTTTTGTTTCCCTCCAGGTTACATGCGAACAATCCATAGACCAGCAATGCCAGCTGAGATTATATAATATGACATTATTGGGTTCAGACGGTATCCTGGCATATCCTGAAAGGCTCACGACAGGCGTGGATAATCTCCTGGAAAACACGGATTTTTCTCGTGGTGCAATTATTTCTGGTTACGTTCCCTTTATCATTTCTATAGGCGACTCCCGTCTATTATTAATTTATGAGTCGCTGTCTGGTGAACGTTACTTCCTTGCTTTACCTTAGCAAAGCATGGCTGGGTAAAAGTTTGCCCATCTTCCACGCTGCAGGTTCACCTGTTGATGCAGCAGGTGCCGGTACTTCTCTTTTAATCCCCCACAATTTGAACCATGACGGTCCTTTCACGCGCCCGCACCTGATCGAAGTCGGCGAAATAGATATGCCCGAACTCTCCAAGCTGCATGCGCCCATCGATAACCGGGATGGATTGCGATCGACCCATCAGGACCGACCTGAGATGTGCATCTGTATTCAATGACCAGGCTGGGAGTTCATTCCTGCCGGCAGCGGCTTCGATATGTTTGGGACCCGGATGGTGATATTGCCCTTCGGTCCGGCAGGTTGGAATGATCTTTTCGAGCACATCCACCAGGTCCTGCATTAATAGTTCGGTATCCCAATAATTTGTATCATCCGATGCTTCCTGGATCAGCACGCTGCAGGTGGTGTGCTGGGAAAAGACCAGCAGGATGCCGTTCTTAAGGCCGGAGTTTTTTAACGCTGCCTCCACCCTCCCGGTCACGTCTTCGAACGTGGGTCTTCGATCCGATTGGATCTTGAATGTTTCATGAAATACTGCCATAACCCAACCTCCAAATAATCTAATGTGATTTATCCCAGGCAGCCCGCACGGAATGGATCATTTCCTCGAGCATGGCAAAGGGGTCTTCTGCCTTGATGATGCCGCTGGTGGAACCGGCTGCTTGTGCGCCGGCAGAAATGATATCGTACACGTCCTGCCCGCGGCTGATACCGGCACCGTGCAGTACCCGGATCTCGGGATCGATCGCCCAGATAGCCGCGTTGGTCTCGGCGATGGACTGGGAATCGTTCGCAGCGCGTTTACCCACCCCGATCAGGTCGGGCGACTCGGCGATGATGATGTTGGGCTGCATTTGCGCGATCTTGACCGCCTCTTCCAGGTTGTCAGCGCAGGCCATGGATACCAGTCCAACCTCGTCAGCACGCCGGATGGTGCGCTCCAATTCCGCAAGTGACAGCTTCTTCTCGGCGTGGTTGAGCAGCACTCCCACAGCCCCCGCGGCCTTGATCGCCTCCGGTAAAACAGAACCGACCCCCCGCCCCACCGGCAGGGAATCCATGTGCTGGGCAAAGACCAGCAGGTTTTTCACAGCGCGGGCCAGGATGGGAATATCGACGTACTGCGGTGTAATGATGATCTGGACGTTGTATTTGACACTCATCCTGTCGGCAACCCTGGCAAGCTTGAGCACCTCTTTGCCAAAGAGGATTGCCTTGGGGCCAATCTCGAAAAATGGCGGGGTGATCTTGATACCCCTGTACATGAATAAGGACTCCTTTCTATCCTCGTAACGGTGTGAATAAATATTCCTGGTGAGAGAGCGGATCGTCCGCCTCATCTGGCAGGGGTAGCGAAAAGTGCGCCGCATGTTTTCCACACAGCCCGGGCAGCAGACCTGCCGGCAGGATTTTCACACCAGGATGACTTCCACTCCCATTTCACGGATCGATTGGATGATATCGGGTGGAGCGTTTGTGTCGGTGATGAGCATGTGAAACCCACTCACGGGTTTCACCGGGACGAAACCGACCCGTCCAATTTTGCTGCTGTCGGTCACCAGGATCACCTGGCGGGAACGCTCGACCATCATCCGGTCCACTTCTGCCATGAAGATATTGGCGGTGGTGGCGCCGCTGCGCAGGGTCAGGCCGTCCGTCCCCAGGAAGACCTTGTCAGCGGTCAATTCCTGCAGCTGGGCCAGCGTCTGGGGACCGACGGTGGCCTGGTAGTCGGGCAGGTATAAGCCCCCGAGGATGGTCAGGTTGGGAGATGGCCAGGTGAGCACTTCCTGCGCGATCGGCTGCGAATTTGTGACCAGGGTAATCATGTTGCTGCTGCGAAAAGCCGACGGGACGTGCCGGATGACCTGCAAGGTGGTGGTTCCCGAGTCCAGCAGCAGGATATCCTTGGGCTTGATCATTTCCGCCGCCACCTTGCCGATCCGCTCCTTGGCCTTGATGTGCAGTTCCTTCTTTTCAGCAAAAGAATCGGTGCGCGAACTGCCCGGGATGGGAATAGCTCCACCATGGATGCGCTTCAGTCGATTGGCGGATTCCAGCAGGGTCAGGTCACGGCGAATGGACGTTTCGGTCACCTGGAACTGTTCCACCAGGCTGGCTACCAGGACTTTTCCGTTCTCCAACACCATTTGGGCGATCTGCGACCTTCGTTCAGCTGCACTTAAATCTTCCATGGCTTCTCCCATTCAGGCAGGGTTCTTTGTTCCGTCCATACTTCAAACATATCGATGACCATGCAGGTCATTATACAGGGCTGCTAGATTTCGACCACTTCCAGTCCCTGCATTTCTGCGTAGATCCTGATCTGCTTCGCCAGGTGCCCGTAAGCCAGCGCCATGTGATGCGGCGAACCAGCCTTGCACCAGGCGTCACACCAATCCTTGATGTTCAGGTTTTTGGGTTTGAACAGCATCTGCGGAGCAGCCACCGGGCGCGGCTTGATGGCGATCGACTCGCCTTCGCTAATATTGAGCCGCCAGCGCCCGCCGATGTTGACCAGTGCCAGGTTGGTTACCGGTCCGGGAGCATAAGCATACTCAAAGCTGGCCCCAAAGCCGTTCACGCCCTGGTAGTAAATGCTGTGCTTGAGGGTCACCTCGGCCGGGCTGGAAGCCAGGGCCGGGTTGCCGTGACCGTCGTGTGACAGGATCATCGCATCCCGTTTGAAATCGATCACGTAGTTCTCGAGGAAAGTGGACTTGCCGACCAGTTCCTGCAGGATCAACATGGCGGTCACCGTGGTGAGATCCGCCTCGGTGGAACAGGGGATGCCCAGCTCGCACAGGCGTCCGGTGGCATAAGCCGGGATGATCCCGACGCGGGCATCGGTCAACCAGACCTGGTCGAAGGAAGCCACGGCGTCGAATTTACCGTCGCGAGTCACCTTCTCCAGCGCCAGGGCCAGGCGGCAGGAACGTTCGAGCTGGGCCGCATCCATATCGATCTTGTAGCGACCGGATTCTTTCCTGACCAGTGCCTTGACCTCTTCATCAGGGACCTGGCCCATGGCAACCGAAACCTTCTCAGGTTCCACCGGCCAGCATACCGGGCCGACGAACTGCCGCAGGCTGAGCTGGTCGATCATCAGGTCGGTCATACCCTCGAAGGCATGACCAAAGACAGCGATGCGGGCCGTCTTTAAGCCGCCGGATGGCTCCGGCCACAGCGATATACCCGGCCAGCTGCTTGTGTCCTTCCGGATCGTCCATCATCGAACTGACCATCCAGAATGGACGCCCGAGGCGCATCAGTGCGGAGGTCATTTCCGGGATGCCAGCCATGCCCGAGTTGAGCATGATCAGGTCAAAATCGGCATCTTCCGGCAGGAATTCGATCTGCTGGGCATTCCAGACCAGCACCGGGGCGGTGGTGCTCAGGAAGCAGCGGGTGGGCACCGCCCCCTTGGTGTAAGCCACTTCGACTGCAATGATCAGGTCCACGCCCGCGGCATTGAACATCTGGGCCGCGGCTTCGGCCTGGATATTCTTCCTCCACCAGCGGGGGGCATACCACCTCGGCGATAATTACCGATAATCGCTGCCGATCTTGTCAGCCACTTTTTGGGCCATCGGTCGGACGTGGGCAGTCTTGTTGTAATCGTCCTCGAGCAAGGCCATCACCAGGACACCTACTTTGGATTTTGTCATCTTCATTACCTTCCTTTCGATCTGCGGATATTCTAAATAAATGAAATATATAACCTTCTACTCCTTATGGGAATAGGTGTGCTTGAAATAATCAAATAGCTGCCGGTCCAACTCGCAATACCGGCGGTATGCTTCTTCATATAGTTTCGCGTCAGCATTTGGCGGGAGGCTTTGCCTTGACCCTTACCATGGCATTGCACCCGTCTTCGATCGAGTGAAATAGACCGCAGGCAACGCCCGCCAGGATGGCATCCCCCAGCAGACCGGTTTCCTCGTTGGCCAGGGTCACCACCGGGCGGTTGCAGACGTCTGCCTTGATCTGGTTCCACAAGCGCGCTGCGCGCCCTCCGCCCGTGGAGCGGATCTCATCGATCTTGATGCCGGTCCGCTCGATGGTTTCCAGGTTGCGCCGCAGCATGAACGCCACCCCCTCCAGCAGGGCACGCACAAAATGAGCCCGGGTATGACTGAGGGTGAATCCAACGAATGCGCCGCGCGCCTGCAGGTTGGGTTCCGGGCTGAAGGCACCCATCAGGTGCGGGAGCATGACCAGCCCCTCCGACCCGGGCGGGACCGACCCGGCAAGTGCGGTCAGCCGGTCGTAGGCATCCGTTTTTTTTGCTTCGGCTGCCTCCAGCTCATCCTTGAAAAAAGCATCCCGCAGCCATTTGAGGGCCATCCCGGCGGTCGGGCACACCGGGACGAACAGGTACTGACCCGGTGCGCTGTGATAGTAAACCGGCACCACCCGGGCTTCGTCGATCATCGGATCGGAGATGGTGGCCTGGATGGCCAGCGCCGCGCCGGTCGTCTCGGAGACCATCCCGGGTCTGAAATTTCCTGCCCCGATGCGCGCCGACAGATTGATCCATCCCGCCGGTGACCACAAAGGTCCTCGTCGTCAGTCCCAGCAGGCTGGCAGCTTCGTCCGTGAGCGTCCCAACATTCGTCCCCGGCTGGACGATCTCAGGCAGTTGCGCTTCCCGGATGCCAATCGCATCCAGCATGTCTGTCCACCAGGCATTCCTGACCAGGTCATAGTTCAGGGTGGTGCAGGAGATGGAACCATCAGTAACGATTCGACCGGTCAGGCGATAGATCAGGTAATCCTGTACCAGCAGGAACTTGTCAGCGCGCTCGAAAACATCCGGCTCGTTCTGGCGGATCCACAGGATCTTGCAGGCTGGCCAGGTGGGGACGATCTCGGGGATGCCGGTCCGGGCATAGACTTCCGAGCCGAACCGTTTGGCCAGGAAAGCAGCCTGGTCGATCGCGCGGTTGTCCAGCCAGACCAGGGCGGGATAAATCGTCCGCCCCTGCTTATCCAGTATGATGGTCGTCTCGCCCTGGCTGGAAACCGCTGCAGCCTTCACTTGTCCCGGTTGGATTGCAGCCTGGGCAAGTGCGGCGCGCACAGTCTTCAGACAGGCCTGCCAGTACACCTCGGGGTCAAGTTGAGCGCGGTCTGCAGCAGGAGTTTCGAGTTGATACTCCTGGCGTCCCAGGCCCAGGCAGCGACCGTCGGGTGAGAATAATCCCGCTTTGACCGAAGTGGTGCCGGCGTCGATTGCGAGAAGGATTTCCATCCTAATCCAGTTTGTACTTGGCAGCCACTTTATCGGGCGCCTTGAATTCCTTGACGACTTCCTTCAAGGCATCCAACAGGCGGTCGGGGTCTTTTGACTGGATGACATTCCTTCCATACACGATCCCGCGTGCGCCGGCTTCCACCGAAACGGCGGCTAATTTGAGTGCGTCAGATTCCCTTGGAAGCTTTTTGGCGCCCAGGGCAAGGATCGGAACAGGCGTAGCGGCGGTGATCTTGTTGAAGTTCTTACCGGTGTAGAAGGTCTTCACCAGGTCGGCGCCTAACTCGGCAATGATCCGACAGCCGATGAAGATCTCTTCCTGCAGGTCTTCAGGCTGGAAATCATCGCCGCCTGTCGGATAGACCTCGCCGATTAACGGGATACCAAGGGCGCGCGCCTGGGCTACACAATTTGAAAATATTTCCACGTTGTGGGCGTCTTCTGCTTCGTCGGGATTCTTCAAGCTCAGGCTGCCGATCACCAGGTCAGCCCCTTGGGCCACTGCATCCGCTACGGAGATCATTGGGACGCTGTGTGAATGCTTGTAGTTCCACATTGCCGCGTAATTGGAGCCCCAGTTCAGGCGAATGATGCAGGCCGGTGCGCCGCGCCTGGAAAATACCGATTGGCAGTGAGCGGGGGTTCCGGGTGCCATCAGGATGGCGTCTGCTCCGGCGACCTTATCGATGACCGAGGGCAGGTCGATCATCCCGTCCAGCGGGCCAAAATATAGACCGTGATCCACCGCTACAATAACCGCATTCTTCCCCTCGGAAAATAATCTTGAAAAACGGATTGACTCTCCAGTGACAGGCATAAAGTACTCCTTTGTTGATTTGATCGCATCAGTGCAAATAAATTAGGACAAGGCCAAACGAACTTGACTCGCCGGGGTGTAGTGGAGCAGGCGAACCTGCTCCACTACCATGACAGGAAAAATAAATGGTTACGGGTTGATCACAGCCCAGCCTTCTGCAATGGCAGCGCTGGCCTGGTCAAGGGCACCATAGTTGGTGGGGAAGTGGACCGCACTGTAGGCGGAGGCTGGCGGGAATTTGGCTAACAGGTCGGCCGGCAGGACGACGCTGGTGCGGATGGGATGCACGAAGCCCTGGGCATACGCCAGTTGACCTTCATCGGAGTATTCATATTCCAACAGGAGCTTGGCCGCATTGGCATGGGGTGCGCCTGCTGTGGCAAACTGGATGTACATCCCTGCCACGGTGCCATCGGAGGGGATGACCACCTGCAGGTTCATGTTTGGATTCTGATCCTTGTTGTTGAGCGCATCAAAATCCCACTGCAGGGTGATCGGGCATTCGCCCTTCTGGATATTGGCAGCCGACGGAGAGACACCATTCAGCACATGGCCGTCGATCAATGTCTTGAAATAATCCAACCCGGGCTGGACATTGGTCTCATCGCCGCCATTGGCGAAGGCCGCTGCCAGGACGATCATTTGGGCTGTAGCAGAGGAGCGTGGGTCCTTCATGCAGACGGTACCGGCATACTCGGGTTTTGCAAGGTCAGCCCAGGTTTGCGGAACGGTGGTGACCTTGTCCGCATTGACCAGCATGGCCATCACGCCATAATAGGCAGCCGACCATCGGCCCTGTGGATCCTTGGCGTAATCGGGAATATCAGACCAGTGGGAATTCATATAGGGCATGGGACAGGCCGTCATCTTCGACCAGCTTGGCGAAATTCAGGCCCAGATCGGTGATATCGGCTACTGGTGCGGATTTCTCCGCTTCCAGGGTTGAGATGATCGTGCCGCTGTCCATATCGGTATCCTGGTGAGTGATGCCGTACTTGGCGGTAAATCCCTGGAACAGGCCGCCATAGTTCACCCAGTCATCCGGAAGGCCATAGGACACGATCGTGCCTTCGGCTTTGGCCGCATCGACCAACTGGACCATTGGATCAACCGTGGGAACCACTACCGTCGGCACTGTCGCCGGAGGTGCAGTGGTTGGAGGTACGCTGGTCGGTGCAGGTGTTGCGGTTGCAGCCGGCGCACAGGATACCAGGCCCAGCACCAGGGCCAGCATTAAGCTCACGAACAAATACGTTTTCTTTGACATCTCTTTTCTCCTATTATAATTTTCCGGCCGGAAATTGACCGGTTGTAAGGCACACATGATCTCATGCAAGATCTATTCTCATTTGCAGGTTTCACCTCCTGATTCCATTCTCATCATTTCAAGGATTCTGTCACTGCATCATTAATCCGCATTTCGGATTATCCAATGTCTTAACGACCCGCCACCTGCACTTCCCGGGCTTCCGTGTGGATCTCGAGCACATTTTTTAGGGGATCAAAGACCCATCCCGGTTCAGCGCCTGGTTTCTCTTGCCGGGGGAGCAGCTTATCACCTGCCGTTATGCGCACAGGCTGGAACGTCAACCGGAATTTTTGGGTGCTGCCGGCATCTGACAAGCGGTAGGAAATCTGGTAAGGCTGATAAGAAATAGCCTGGACAACCGCACTGGAAGTAAGCATATGATCGCTGTCCCCGGGTGCAAGCTCGGGGATGCTGGCCATGCCATCGATGAAGTGCGGGACATAATCGAAATAGCCGTCGGTGAACCAGCACTGGTTGTAGTAATCCGGCCGGTCCACTCCCACCGTTACGGTCCCATCCTCGTTCGCCATATAGCTCGCCCAATTGAAGGAACGGATCGCCTGCTCGCGGCATGCCGGGTCGCCGGTCTGTTCCGCGTAAAGGGCGGACAGGCTTGCGAAGCGGGCAGTATGGCTGCCCATCGGGAAGTAACAATATTTTTGTTCATGGACAGGGATCGCGGAAAAGAAAGGCGATCCTCCAAGGGTGTCTTTCACCCAGTCGATGAGGCTTGCGGACATGCTTCTGCCATTCGGGGAAGCGGTCCTTGTTTTGCAGGATGTATCGCGCGGTCTCCAGCGGAGAAACCTGGTCGCGGTTCTCATTGCCGGGGTCGAGACGGATATCTTCGAAATGCCCCTTCCAAATATTGTTTTTTAGGGGGAATTTCTCGATCCACTCCCAGACCTGGTCCCGAATGGACCGGTACTCTCCCACGCCAAGCCGGGATAGTTCGTCGAAAAGCCGGACGGCTGGTACCCAGTGGGAACTGTACTCTTCCACCGGGCTCCCATCCTGAACGTTCACCCGGAAGGGCCACGGGGAGTGGCTTTCGTCGCCCGGGCGGATCTTCTGCGCCAGCACTTCCCCACAACGCGAGCCGATCTCCAGGTATTTTTTCTCGCCTGTCATTGCGTAGAAATCGAGATAGGCACGACCCACCTGTGCGATCTTGTCCGGTTCGGTGGCATATTCACCGTCGGCGCGCGCCCCGAAGTATATTCCCGTCCCGGGATGAGCTGAGGCGTACGGAACGTCCGGCCAGGCAAAATGACCGGGCGTGCGGTAATCCCAAAGACGGTCGAGCATCGTCCGGACGATCTGGATATGACTGGCATCCCCCGAATAGGGATAATACTTGAGCAGCGTGGTCACTGCCCAGGCAAATTTTCCAGCCGGGTTATCCGGCCAGATGGTGGGACGCAGGGGGTCGGTCCAGAAACAGGAGTACTGCAGGTACCACGGCAGGCCGTTGGCAGGATCGACGGGACAATTCTTGATAAAGTCCATTGCCAGCCTGACAACGCGTCCCGTAAGAGGTCCATGCTTCCAGCCTCTCCTGTTTATCAAGAACGATCTCGTGCGAATTGATATGGATCATTCTTCCGCAGCCATCACCTGGCAGGCATCTGGTGGAAACATCAGCCAGATTTTCTGGTTCAATGAGATCGGCTGGGTATTGGCAACGGTGATGTCGGCTACCACCCGCTGGCCGTTCACGTTGACCCCCAGGCGGGTGACCGCGCCGTGGAAGGTGATCGTCTCGATCCCCCCGGGAATGACATTCCAGTTCTGCTGCTGAGGTTTCTCGCTTTGCACCTGGACGTTCTCGGGACGAACCAGCACAACCACCGCCTGTCCTTCCGCGAAACCTTTCAAGCTGCTGGTCAGCAGTTCGACATTATTGCAGACGACCTTGTTCCCGCCTGAAGTTTTGCCAAGAAATTGGTTGGCGGTGCCGATGAACGTGGCTACAAATCGAGACGAGGGTGCCCGGTAGATCTCCTCCGGCGTCCCGATCTGTTCGATTAACCCTTTGTTCATCACCACCACCTTGTCCGAGATCGACAAGGCTTCTTCCTGGTCGTGCGTAACGTATACCGTGGTGATCGCCAGCTCGGATTGAATGCGCCGTATCTCGCCGCGCAGCACAACCCGCACTTCGGCATCCAGGGCGCTGAGAGGGCTCGTCCAGGAGCAGCACCCGCGGCTGGACCGCCAGGGCACGCGCCAGGGCGATGCGCTGCTGCTGGCCCCCTGAGAGTTGGTGGGGGAAGCGCTTTGCCGTGTCCTGCAGGCGTACCATATTCAGCACTTCGTTGACCCGTTTCTCGGTATCCTTTTTCGGGGTCTTCTTCATTTGGAGCCCGAAGGCAACGTTTTCGAATACGGTCAGGTTTGGGAATAAGGCGTAAGCCTGGAATACCATGCCGATATCGCGCCGGTTGGGCGGCACCGGGGCAATATCGGTCCCATCCAGCCTGATCGTGCCGCTGTCGAGCTGTTCGAAGCCTGCGATCATCCTCAGCGTGGTGGTCTTGCCGCATCCGGAAGGTCCCAGGAATGAAACCAGGGTTCCCTTCTCGATATCCAGGTTGAAATCGTTTACAGCCTTCACCCCGCCAAAGGATTTATTGATGTTCTTCAATTCCAGGTAGGCCATAGCTTTATCCTTCTTTATCGGGCTTGAATAGTTTTCGTTCTTGACATCTGTCCTGTGCTTCCCACCCACAGGATCAGGATCGAAACCAGCCAGGCGATCGTAAAGGAGATCACCGAAAAGGCCGAGGCCACGTTCCCATTGATGCGGGTAAATTCGACCAGCAGCAGGGGGAAGGTTTTGAACCTGGCGCCGACGATCAGGGAAGTGAGCGTAAATTCAGCAAAAACGGTGGAAAAGACCAGCAGGCTGCCGCTGAGGATCCCGGGCAGGATGTTGGGGATGATGATCCTGGACAGGATCTTGAAAATTCCCGCCCCCAGGCTCTGCCCGGCTTCGGTCAGGACATGCACATCGATCGCCTGGATGGCATTTGAGACCGGACGGTACATGAACGGCATGGAATAGATGACGACCGCCCCGATCAGGAGGAATGGGGAGCGGGCCACGGGAGGAAAATTGTAGATCCGTACCAGCGCCAGTGCCAGCACCACGGTGGGGATCCCGAACGGCAGGATCATCAATACGTCGAGCAGCGGCTTGGCGCCTGTCAGCCGGGTATGCACCCAATACACCGTGGGGACGATCACCAGCAGGCTCACCAATACGGTCGCCAGGGATAAGATCAATGAGTTCCGCAGGGTGATCGTAAAGTAAGAGGCATTGAATGCCCTCAGGTAGAACTCGAAGGTGTATCCCTCCGGCAGGATGGTGCGGTCCCAGCGCGTGGCAACCGAAAAGACATAGGTGGAGATGATCGGGACGAGCAAATAAAAAAGGAAAAATCCAACCAAAAAGACCTGCCAGCCGGCCGGGCGGATCTTTTTTCTGGACTCAGGGTTTTGGGTGGAGCGATTTTTCGTCACTGTTTCTTACCTTGACTTTGAATGGATCACCTTAAGGTTTCGACCAGCGCCGGGTTCGCAGGGTGGCTGCCTGGTAGATGGCAATGCTTAAGCCCATAATGACCAGGGACATGACAGCCATCGCCATGCCCACTGCCTGGTCCTGGCGCACCTCGCCGGCGATCATGTAACCTATCTGCAGTGTCACCAGCGACAATTTTGCCTGGACCAGGGTGTAGGCGGTGGCATAAGCCCCAAAAGCATTCGCAAATAAGAGGGTCAGACCTGCGATGAGCGAAGGCATTAAGACCGGGATGCCGATCCGCCACCAGAATTGGAGTGTATCTGCTCCCAGGCTTTGTGCAGATTCATGCCATTCTTTTTTGATTCCGGCGAATGCCGGTAGAATGAGCAAGACCATCAGGGGTAGTTGGAAATATACATACGCCAGGATCAGCCCGGAAAATGAGTAAATGCTGAACTTTGGATAGAGATCGTAGCTGAAATATTGCAGCAGGAATTGCGTGATAACCCCATTAAATCCCAGGATCACCACGAAGGCAAACGCCAGGGGAGCGCCGGCAAAATTGGTCGTCACGTCGGAAAGGGTGATCAGGATCTCGCGCACACGCTCGGAAGGCCAGCGGTAAATGGCATATCCGATGAATGTCCCCAGGACCACGCCGATGATGGCCGTCAACCCCGAAAGCTTGATGCTGTTAACAAAAGAATTGATATATAAAGGGCGCTGCAGATCCACGTAATGCTGGATGGTGAATGCGTTGGTCGTCTTCTCGATAAAGCTGCCTCGCAGCAGGAAAATAATGGGAACAATTTCAAATACCAGGCAAAAAAGCAGGAAGGGGGTAAAGCCCAACCAGTCTACAGTATGGCTTGTTTTCCTTTGAAATGACGACTTCATGGGGCCTCTTATTGAATTTATTATACACTGCTTGTTATGTATGTCAATGTTTTCCGTTTCGTTTTGTTGCGTTTGACTATATGTTTCATAAATGTTAGAATGTGAAATCGTCACATTAAATACTCTGTATTCGTTGATTTTTTGGTTTCCTTATCCCTCCACGGAGCAATAAATATGGATCAAGCGTTCGATCAACTATCAATAAAATATCCCGACCTGGCAAAATTCGAGTCCGGCATTCGAAGACTGGTTGAAAAGGGATACTTCCAAAAAGGGAAAGAGATTCTGATCAACCGCACACCGGGACGGTTGGACCTGATGGGCGGCAACGACGACTATACCGGCGGGTTGGTCTTTGAAACCACCATCCGGGAGGCTACCCTGGCAGCCGTGCAGCCCCGCTCCGACCGCAGCGTGCAATTTTACAACCCGGCTGTAGAGTCCATCGGGTGGAAGGGACTGGTCGAGTTTTCCCTGTCCGACCTGCTGGCAGATGGACGGGTGAAACCGCTCGACGTGGTCCGTGATTGGATCAACCGGGATCCCAAAAGCTCGTGGTGCTCCTACATTCTCGGTGATCTATATTTCCTGCTCAAGAAATTCCCCGGGAAAGTGACCCATGGTTTCTCCCTTTATCTCGAATCGGATGTGCCGCTTGGCAAGGGGGTCAGCTCTTCTGCCGCCCTGGAGGTTGCCCCGATGAAAGCCATGGCAGAAATGTACGGCATCCAGGTCAGGGGCGTGGAATTGGCTGAGTGGACCCAGTGGGTGGAGATCGCCCTCACCCAGTCTGCCTGCGGCATTATGGATCAATTGACGGTGGTGATGGGTGACGAAGACTATTTCGTTCCGATGGTTTGTCAGCCGTGCCAGCCAAAACCGTTGGTGAAGCTGCCCGAAACTCTCCGCCTGTGGGGGATCGACTCCGGGGTGCGCCACTCGGTTGCAGGGATCGAATACGAATCCGCCCGCGCCGCCACCTTCATGGGATACCGCTTCCTGTGCGACATGGAAAAACTTGAACCCGTCCTGGATAACAGTGGCGCCCTCCCCCGCTGGACTGAATCCAAATGGAACGGCTACCTGGCAAACATCTCCCCTTCTCAATTCCGTTCGAGGTATGAAGGGCGCCTGCCCGAAAGCGTTTCCGGCGCAGATTTCAACAAGTTGTATAAGACCCACCTGGACCCTTTCACACCGGTGCGTCCCGAGGTGATCTATCCCGTGCGCGCTGCCACCCGTTATGCCGTGCAGGAAAACGATCGGGTGCAAAGCTTCTTCAGCCTGCTCTCCCGCCCCGCCGGACTATTGGACTCTGTCACAGGTGCGCTGCTTGGTGAGCTGATGTACCTGGCTCACCATGGCTACACCGAATGCGGCCTGGGTTCGGAAGCCACGGATAAGATCGTTGAATTGGTTCGGGAAGAGAAAGCCAATGACCTGTTGGGAGCCAAAATTACCGGGGGCGGCGCAGGCGGCACGGTGGCTATTCTCGGATGGAATACGCCGGTCGCAGAGGCAGCCTTCCAGGACGTATTGAAAAAATATGCCGCCTGGAGCAAAAGCGAACCATACGTGTTCTCCGGTTCGTCTGCCGGTTGCGATAAATTCGGTGTGGCGCGGGTTTCTTACCCATAGCTGCCAGGACCGGAAGATTCCCCTAAAATGGCACTAAACGAAACATGATATATGATGTTATGTTTCGTTTGCTATATCAATTTTGCTTGTTTTGTTTGTATAAGTATATTAAAACATTGACTTTCATATTATCTGTTGTTATAATTTTTTATAACACCGTTACATTCCCACATCTGCGACAATTGCCTGGTTTTCTTCGCGAATAATGGATATCTTTTTCCTCGGAACTGGCACCGCCGTCCCCGTCAAGCAGCATTCACCAGCAGGTTTGGTGGTCGTTGCGGATGGCACACGCCTGCTGTTCGACATCGGCCCGGGGACCCTCAGCCGGCTGGAGCAGGCCGGGATCTCAACCGATCAGATTGACCGGCTCCTGCTGACCCACCTTCACCCCGATCACACCCTCGACCTGGCCACCCTGCTGCTCGTTTTTAATTATGCTCCCGGCGCGCGTCGTACCAGCCCCTTCACCATCACCAGTTGCGCCGGCACCGAAGATTTCCTCCAGCGCATGTATCAGCTGTATCCTGAACTCGTCCCATTGGAATATGAATTGCGTATCGATCCTGTGCGCCAGGATGAGTTTTCGATTGGGAAGATCAGGATCCGTTCTGCGCTCACCGGTCATACCCCGGACAGCGTGGCGTATCGCGTGGAGCTGGCGGGCACCTCGATTGTGTATTCGGGCGACGCCGCTCCGCATGGCGGGTTGGCGCAACTGGCAGATCAGCGCAGACATGTTGATCTGCGAATGTTCCTTCCCTTCCGGATGGGAAACAGAAGAGCATCTAAACTCTGACAGCGTGGGTCTCATCGCCAGCCAGGCAGGAGTGAAATCCCTGGTGGTCACACATTGTTATCCTCCGGCGCTGTCTGTCGACCTGCTCGGACAGATCCGCAGTCAATATGGTGGAGAGCTGCAATTGGCTGTTGATGGCCTGCATCTTTCTCTATGATCCATAAATAATATGTCGATCACTGTTCCTTCCGTGTATCGGTTAAAGAAGGCAACCAGCTCCTGGGTACCCTGGTTGGGTCTGCTGCCTTTTTTCATTTTCGGGTTGGCTTTTGAATTCCTGCCCCTGCTGACCACCATCCGCTCCAGCCTGACGAGTAATGGTCGCTTTACGCTTGATTTCTACCGCCAGGCAATGGATCCCCTGTTTCCTGAGATCATTTGCCAATACCCTCAAGCTCTCCACCAACACGGCATTTTTGGGGGTGGTTTTTGGGACCATCGTCGCATATGCCATCATCACCACCAGGAACAAGTTCGTTCAAAATGTCCTCATCGCCCTTTCAGATGTATCCACCAATTTTGGCGGCGCCCCCCTGGCTTTTGCATTCATCGTGATCCTGGGTTCCACCGGTGTGGTCACTCTCCTTTAAAGGAAGTTGGCATTTATCTTTACCCGAATTTCCGGATTTACTCCGTATCCGGGCTGACCATCGCATATTTATATTTCCAGCTTCCCTTGATGATCCTGTTGATCATCCCCTCGCTCCTTGGGTTGAAACGGGAATGGCATGAGGCTGCCCTTAACCTGGGCGCGACCACTTTTCAATACTGGCTCCGGGTGGCACTGCCGATCCTTCTCCCCTCGCTTTTAAGTGGGTTCCTGCTGCTTTTTGCCAATTCATTCGGAGCCTATGCCACCGCCTGGACTTTGACCGGTTCCGACGTGGATCTGGTCACGATCCGCATCGCCGCGCTGATCCGCGGCGAAGTGCAGCTTGCCCCTGAGCTTGCCGATGCGCTCTCCATCATCTCCCTGCTTGTCATGCTCGCCTGTGTGCTCGGGTATACCTGGCTGTCCAATCGCACCAGGAGGGGCAAAGCATGAAAAAACAGGCTGTATTGCGCAACAGCGTGATCCTGGTTTTTTTATTGTTCATGGTCGTTCCGGTGATCGCCACCTTCATGTTTTCCATCTCCACCCGCTGGGACCGCACCCTCTGGCCCGAAGGGTTGACCCTGGAATGGTGGCAGGCGGTCACTTCACGCGGCGCCTTTTTCCTGACGCTGAAAAATTCCTTCCTGGCCTCCTTCGCCACCATGCTGTGTTTGCTGGTGCTGGTCACCCCCACCACTTACTGGATGAAATTGCGGGTGCCGAAAAGCAAACCCCTCATCGAGATGGTCACCACCTTTTCTTTCGGGATACCCGGGGTGGTTCTGGCGCTGGCTCTGATCCGTTTTTATTCCAAAATACCCCTCCCCATCATCAATCACCCTTCCATCCTGGTCGCCGCCTGCATGGTGCTCTCGTTGCCGTTCATGTATCGCCCTCTCGTCAATGCCCTCGAAGCGATCGATTTCCGGGTATTGACCGAAGCCGCCCAGAGTCTGGGTGCCAATGGCTGGAGCATCCTCAGGCGGGTGATCGTCCCCAATATCATGCCGGGGATCATTAATGGCTGCCTGTTGGTATTTTCCACCGTATTTTCTGAATTCACCCTCACGAACTTGCTGGTCGGGACGCGTTTTAAAACCTTCCCGATCTACCTGGTGGAATATACCCGCCAGGATGGGCGCCAGGCAAGCGCACTGGCAGTGATTAGTTTTGTAGTAGCCTGGGTAACCTCCCTGTTAATTATCCTGGTAACCAGCAAAGGAGGGCAGAAGACAACTCATCTGGCAGGAAAATAAGTTCACCTGGTTCGATTCCGGCCCACGGAAAAACCGCCCGTTTGGGCGGTAACCAATCAAAAGGAGAAAAGAAAAATGAAGAAGCTTGTCTCGCTTGTTGTTTTATTCGGTTTACTGGCAATTCAACTCAGCAGTTGTGCCCCAGCCGCAGTGGTGGACCCGAATGCTGACAAGATCGCCGGCGCCAAGGCTGAAGGTCAGGTCGTCAGTTACGGGATGACGGATGACTGGGTCAACCTGGGTGCCATCTGGAAGACGATCGAAACCCGCTACAGCGTCGTCCACACCGACACCGATATGACCAGCGCCGAACAGGTCACCCGCCTGCTGGCCGAGAAGGACGCCCCGGTAATGGATGTGGCCGATATTGGCTTTGATTTCGTTGGTCAATTGATCGCGAATAATCTGGCCATGTCCTACAAAAATACTTCGTTTGATAAGATTCCCGCCAATTTCAAGGATGCGGATGGACGCTGGGTTGTCGCCTACTGGGGCGCCATCAGCTTCCTGGTCAACACTGACCTGGTACCGAATGCTCCCCAGACCTGGGACGACCTCCTGAAACCCGAATATCTCGATATGGTTTGCAGCCGCGACCCGAACAAATCCTCTTACGCCACCGGCTCCGTTCTGGCTGCTGCTTATGCCCATGGTGGTGATGAGACCAATGTACAGCCCGGCCTGGACTTTTTCAAGCAGTTGCGCGATAGCGGCAACTGGCGCCAGGGTGTCGTGCTGAATGTCGCCTCCGTGCAAAAGGGCGAGTGCCCGATCTCCATCGTTTATGATTTCGATGGTTTCGCCAAGCGCGATGCCACCGGCCTGCCGCTCCAGGTGATCATCCCGCAGGATGCCACCGTGGGCATGCTCTTCGCCGAGTACATCAGCGCCGTTGCCCCGCACCCCAATGCAGCCAAGCTCGAACAGGATTTCCTCCTGTCGGATGAAGGCCAGGTCTTGCTGGCACACCGGTTATGCTCATCCCGCCCGCAGCGATGTCGTGCTGCCTGCCGATGTGGCTGCCAAGCTGCTTCCGCAAAGCGCTTATGGCAACCTGCACTTCCCGACCAGCTTTGATTCCTTTACCACGGCCATGGGGAATATTGTCAGCGGCTGGACCGCCATTACCACCGGTCCGTAACCGTTATTCGTTTTGATCGAACGGGTCAGGATGATATTCATCCTGACCCGTTTTGATTCTTATTTCAGGCTGCAAGTTGCCAAGGAGCGTAATCACAATGACAAAGAACTATTATATTATTGGCACAAAGTATGGCGGACACGATGATAAGTATCCAGAGATGCTTGAAATTGGTGCAGTGAGTGTTGGTTTCTCTCGCCAGATCGACTTGAGTGATTGGTACGGTGCAAGCGAAAAGAGTATTATTGAGTATCTAAGATCGTTAGGGCAAGACGAGGACTTCATATCACAATTTGAAACTGTTTCTGAATATCAGGCCGGGCGACCTCATTGCTATCAAGCGTAGCGGCTCACCGCTCGGCAACATGGCACGGCTGGTTATCGCAGGTTATGCTGTTGCTCAAGAAAAGGATGGCAAACTGTACAGCCATGACCCCAATGGCTTAGGGCATTTGATATTCGTCAAATTCCTTGAGACGGAAAGCGATAAAGAATTCAACTTGGGATACGGTCAAACCGTCCACAAACTGACTAATCGATCTCACATTCGGCAAATATTCTCTGATTACTCCATAGACTAACAACGCGAGCAAGGGTATGAAATACTACGTTTACGAGAACTGGTAGGCCGAGGCCCACAAAGCCAAGGTGCACTTTGCAAACTGTGGTTTCTGCACCAAGCAAGTGGAA
>CAWGWL010000036.1:0-94752 GCA_963826215.1 uncultured Chloroflexia bacterium
ACAGCCGCGGACTTCTTCCGTCGCTTTCCCGAGGGTAGAAAAATAGTATTTGAACCCCCGTTCAAAGAGCTTGTCGGAACTGGCTGCTCCGCTGATCAAAGGATATTTGTACTTCTCCGCCACAGCGCTCCCCGCGAAGACGGAATCACTCCCGAACCCGCCCAAGATCAAATCGACTTTGTCCTCGGTGATCAGCTTTTCCGTAAACTTTGCATTCTCCGCTGCGTTCGATTTGTCATCGATGACGGTCAGCTCAACAGGATATTTTTTCCCCTTGACCTCGATGCCTCCTTTTATATTGACCAGCTCCGCCCAGAAGTTGTAAGCATCCTTCACCAGGTTCCCATCCCTGCCGAAGGTTCCTGTCAGCGGGTCAGCGTAGCCTATCCTGAATTTCTGCTGGCTCAATGCGATGCCATGACTCCAGACGATCCAAAGGGTTAAGACCGTCACTCCAAGAAACATCCTTCTCCTTAGACTCATCTCCCCGACCTCCTCTTCCAAAGCGATCACTCCTTTGGGTCTTCGTTTCCAAATTTTGCCGGTTCATGACCGTGCCGATTTTTTCCAATTTGACAAAGTGTAATCCAATCTAATATTGGAAAGAGCGCGGAAAATATTTCCTTTAACCCGGTGATTCTCCTTTTCCAGCGCGCTAATCAATTCCTTTACCCTTCTTCTCTTTGATGTTCTAGAAGCAGGGCATCCACACGGAAAGTGAGGAAGACCCATCTCCTTCGCAAACCGTTCGATTTTCCTCTCTTCCAACAAAGCCAAGGGTCGTATGAGGGTGATCTTTCCATTAAACAGGGGTTGAACAGGGAGCATCGTGCTGATTTCCGCACTATAAAAGATATTGAGAAGGAGAGTCTCAATGATATCGTCTTTGTGATGCCCAAAGGCCACCTTGTTGCATCCGAACCGTTGTGCCAGAGAAAACACCCTCTTTCTTCTCTCCCACGAGCAGAGAAAGCACGGATTTTCATGGTTGTCAGGACCATTGGCCAATTCTGCAATCCGGGTGGGCTCAATGTGATAAGCTATCTTCTTCGCTTCAAAGAATTCCTTGAGCATGTCTGCCCCGCTCGACTCGAATCCGAGATCGATGTGGACCGCTAGCAGCTCATAGCGAATCGGAACCCGCTTGGCACGCTCCGAGAGAAGTGTCAAAAGGGTTAAACTGTCTTTCCCTCCGGAGACCCCGACCAAGATGCGGTCTCCCTCCTGGATCAAACCATAACGGTGAATTGATTTTCCCACCAGACTTCGAATCTCTTTTTCCCAGTAAGCCATTTTCACACCGATGAGCGCAAAGCGCATAGAGCATAGAGTATAATATACATCCAGGTCATACTTCTCCAACTCACCACAAATGTCAAAATCCAAATTTCAAATCAATGACAACTGGCTTAATGTCAAAAACTCTTAACGGTTTTGGGCTTAGGGTTTCATTTCGCGTTTGAACTTTGCCATCCGTCATTGCTTTACCCTATTTCAGCCTCTTCTGGAATCTCAGGGAACTCAAGAAAATCATGAGTGTGCCCAGCATCCCCAATGCCAACATCTGTGGCCAAAGGATATTCAAGCCAATCGCTTTCAGAAAGACGCCTCGAATGATCACCAAAAAGTAACGGAGCGGGTTTGCATAAGTCAGGTATTGGATCCACTCAGGCATATTCTCTATCGGAAAGGCGAACCCGGATAGAATAAAAGCTGGCATTCCAAAAAAGAAAGTTGAAATCTGGGCCTGTTGTTGAGTGGAGCAGATCGTGGAAATAAAGAGTCCGATGGCCACGGAGCTCATCAGGAAAAGCGCCGCACCCAGGAGAAGAATGAAAGGGTTTCCAAGAAGAGGGACTTCAAACCAGAACACGCCGATCAGTGCAATCATGATGACATCAAAAAGTCCCAGCAAGGCAAAAGGGAGGGTCTTTCCTATCATCAATTCCCAGGAACGGATGGGAGTGACCATGATCTGTTCAAGCGTCCCGATCTCCCTCTCTCTGACAATGGCCTGAGCGGTCAAAATAATGGGGATGAGAAAGGCGATGGAAGCGATCACGCCCGGGATGTAAAAGAGCCTGCTCTCAAGATTAGGGTTGAACCAGATCCGATGTTGCAGCTCTACGCCCGCTTCCTCAAATCCGGTCATGCCGGCCCGATTCAACCTTTTCACAAGAACTTGCGTCGAGAACTCTGATAGGATTTGATTGGCATAACCCAGCGCGATTAACGCCGTATTAGATTCCGTTCCGTCGAGGACGATCTGAACCGTGGCCGTATCTCCTTTCTTCAGCTTTCTCGAAAAATCGGTTGGGATCTCGATGCTAATCGTAACCACCCCCTGGTTGATAAGGTCTCTGACTTCTTTCGGGGTATGGGGGAAGGAAACAACGTCAAAATATTTTGAACTTCCAAATCTTCCGATGAGATCCCTCGACTCAACAGTCTGGTCCAGATCCCGGACGGCTGTACGGATATGTTTTACATCCAGGTTGGCGGCATACCCGAAGATGATCAGCTGGAGGATGGGCGGAACAATCAGCGTTATCCGCATTCGTTTATCCCTCAGGGTTTGGATTAATTCCTTTACAAACAGATATCGAACTTTGTTAAACATAGAAAACATGATTCCATCTTTCCTTTTCTTATCTTAATTCCTTCTTAAAACTCTTGGTGGCTACCCACAGCCCTGCAATCGCCATCCCCGCCAATGCCAGGGTTTCACGCCAGAGAAAAGAGAAACCCGCCCCCTTTAAAAAGATTTCTTTCACGATCGTCACATAATACCGGGGCGCAATGGCATAGGTAATGACCTGAAGCCAGGTAGGCATGTTGGCGATCACAAAAGTAAAGCCGGAGAGGAGGAATGTGGGAAGAAATCCGATAACCATCGCCATCTGGTTGGCCAGAAGCTGGGTCCTGGCAAGGGTGGAGATGGTTAACCCGAGGGCCAAAGCCACAAGGATGTAGATACAGGAGAGGGCGAAAAGCAGCGCCACACTTCCTCTCAACGGCACCTGAAAGACCCATTTGCCCATGAGAACAGATAGCGACAGGTCGAGGAGACCTAAGAAGAAATACGGAAGCAGCTTCCCCACCATCAATTCTGCTTTTCGGACAGGCGTGGAGATGAGCAGTTCCATCGTCCCCTTCTCCCATTCTCGAACAATCACCTGCCCGGTCAGGAGGACGCCGATGATCGATATGATGACCGCAACCAGTCCGGGTACGAAATAATTCTTCGATTCCAAATCTTCATTGAACCAGACCCTTGGCCGTCCATCGATGGGAAGGCTCAGATTCTCTATTCCCATCCGGGCAACCTTCAAAACGGTCTTCTCCTGAGTGTACTGTCGTGTGATCGCCTGAGCATAGCTGAGAATGAGATTGGCTGTATTGGCATCCGCGCCATCGATCAAGGCCTGGACAGAGGCCGTCTTCTCCGCCTTGATCGTTTTAGAAAAATCCCATGGAATGATCAACCCCATCTTCACCGCGCCCTGGTCGATGAGTCGCACCATCGCCTTTTCATCTTGAAACCCAAAGACGGAGATGGAAATAGGGCGAGGCGCTGAAACGCTGGATGAAATTCAAACTCTCCTGGCTCCGGTCACGGTCGAGGACGGCCATTGAGACTTTCTTTACGTCGAGAGTGACGGCGTATCCAAAGAGGAGCATTAGCAGGGCGGGCATAAGAATCACCAGCGCCAGGCTCCTCGGATCCCTGGAGACATGAACAAACTCTTTTCTTGCAATGGCCCAGGTGCGGGAAACCTTCACTCCCTTCCCTCTTTCTCGATCAATGAAACAAAAACATCCTCCAAGGAGGGCCTGATCGCTCCCATCCTTTTAAGAAGAATTCCATTCTTTTGGAAGACAGCATCGATCTCTCGCTCCAAATCGACCCCTTCTTTACCGATCACATGAAGGCCGTCTCCGAACACCGCCGATTCTGAAACCCAAGACGCTTTCTTCAAGAGATCCAAGGCCGGAATAAGAGGATCACATTCTACTTCCAACACCCCCTGGGAAAGCGTCTTCATTTTTAGTTCGGAGGGAGTTCCCAACGCAATGACTTTCCCCTGGTAGATGAGGGCCAACCGGCCGCAATACTCGGCTTCATCCATGTAGTGGGTCGTGACGAAGGTGGTTACCCCTTTCCCTGCCATCTCCTGGATAAGGCTCCAGAAATTTCTTCGTGAGATCGGGTCGACCCCCGAGGTGGGCTCATCCAGGAAAAGGATCGAAGGTTCGTGAAGAATGGCGCAGCCCAGGGCAAGACGCTGTTCCAGCCAACAGGGAGCGTTCGCGTGATTTGCCCCTGGGAATATTCGAGACCAATCATCTCTAAGACCTCACTCTCTCTCTTTCTCTGAAATGAACCGGAGAGGCCGTAATTTCCTCCAAAGAAATGGAGATTTTCGGAAACCGTCAAGTCATCGTGAGCGAAAATTTCTGAGATACATATCCGATCGCCTGCTTTATCTTCTCCGGCTCCCTCATAATATCGAATCCTGCAACCTTCCCTTTCCCAGAAGTAGGCAGCAAGAGTCCGCACAGCATCCGAATGGTCGTGGACTTGCCGGCGCCGTTCGGGCCCAGGAATCCAAAGATTTCTCCCTTCTCAACCTGAAAATGGATATGATCCACGGCAACGAAGTTACCAAATGTTCTTACGAGGTCTTCCACTTCTACAACAGAAGTCGGCATCATCATGAGCTCGGAGTTCAGAGTTCTGAGGGAGTGGGTTATAAATTAAGGCTACCTCTAGAAACGTCATTCCTGCCCCGATTTTCATCGGGGTAAACTCCACCGGGAATCCATAAGTTCCTGGTATCACTGGACTCCGCCGGAGTTTACCCCCGTACTGGATGCGGGGCGGAGTGACAAATTGTGAAGGGTTAGAGGTTCCCTTAATTCATAATTCATGATTATTTCTCTGTTTTCCTTGAACGATGGAGACAAAGGCGTCTTCAAGGGAGGGTCGAACCACCACGAGGTCGAGAACCTCCATGTGTTGCTCCTTTAGAACCTCTCGGACCGCTTTTTCGCCCTCTTCAGGATCATCCACGAGGACGTGGATCTATCCCCGGATAAGACCAGGCTCCTAATCGATTCGATTCTTTCGAGGGCCTTCATCCCTTTCTGGTGGTTCTCGACCCGCAGTTCCAGGATCTTTCCTCCGATTCGTGCCTTCACGGCAGAGGGGGTATCCGCGATCAACAGATCTCCTTGATAAATCAACCCGACACGACTGCAACGCTCGGCTTCGTCCGGAATAAGATGTCGAGAAAAGGATCGTTACCCCCTCTTTCAAAAGATCGTAAAGGATGATCCAGAAATCCCTCCGGGAGAGTGGATCGACTCCCGTGGTTGGCTCGTCCAGGAAGAGGACTGGGGCGTATCGAATCAAGGACGAGATCAGTCCCAGTTTCTGCTTCATCCCACCGGATAGATCCTGAGCCCTGCGTTTCCCGAAGGGTTTCAGATTGGCAAATTGAAGGAGCCTTTCGATGCGCTCCTTCTTTTCTGCTTCGGAACCTGATAGAATTTCCGTAGAAATGGATATTTTCAAGAACAGTAAGATCCCCGTAGAGTCCAAACCGTTGAGGTAGATAACCTACCTTCTCTTTCAAAGACTCTGCCTCTCTCCGAATATCGCACCCCACCACCGTTGCCTCCCCGCCATCCGGAGCGAGAATTCCGCAGAGCATCCGGAGCGTAGTCGTTTTTCCTGCGGCATCCGGACCCACAAGGCCAAAAATTTCCCCTGTCTTCACTTCTAAGCTCAGATCTTTGACGGCAGTCAATGATTCGAAAGACTTGGTCAGATGGATGGTTTGAATGGATAACATAGGCATAAGCTCCAAATCGCAAACACCAAATCCCAACCAGATTTCAGTGTTCAAAATTCAAAATCTCAAACGAAGAGACCTCTGGTCGTTCGAATTTGGTACTTGTTTGGAATCTGTAATTTGTGGTTTGGAATTTAATGATGCAACTCTTATTTCCATGAAATCATTGGCATTATGGCTTTCTCTGAGAAGAGGATTCCAGGAGGATTCGCCCATCGGCTGGCATGCCGGGCTTGAGTTCATGATCCTTATTGGAAATATTCACTTTAATCCGATAGACCAGGGTTACCCTCTCCTTCTCCGTCTGAATTTGTTTGGGTGTGAATTCGGCCTGAGAGGAGATGAAGGAGATTCTCCCTCTGTACTTTTTTCTGGGGCCGAAGGTCCGTGGTCACGACGACCTCCTGACCCCACTTCACTCGACTGAGGTCGGTCTCAGGAATATAGGCCTTCAACCAGATATTCTCTCGACATCCGCCAGGGTGAGAATAGCGTTCCCGGATTGACGACTTCACCAATTTCCCCGGATTTAACCAGAACAACTCCCGAGATCGGAGAATAGAGCGTGGTATAGCTGAGCTGTGTCTCGTTCAGTTTTACAGAGGCCCGGGCCTGATCCACTTGAGCTCTCGCATCTTCAATATCTTCCTTTCTCGGTCCTTCCTTCACCAGTTGATAATTCTCTGTGACTACTTGCAAGGCAGCCTTGGCGACCTTATAGCTTGTTTCTGCGTTGTCAAAGGCCTCCTTGGCAACCACCCCTCGCTCATAAAGGCTCTTCATCCGCTCGTACTGGATTTGGTTTATTCTCAAGATCAGACTGAGCCTGGTGAGATTGGCTTCTGCCTGCCTGATCTCTTCCGGCCTTGACCCCGCAAGCAGTTTGCTTAACCGAGCTTGTGCCGACATCAGGGTGGCCCGTGCCACTTCAAGACGGTTGCGGAGATCTCTCGTCATCTAATTTGGCCAGGACTTCCCTAGATCGACCCGATCCCCCTCTTCGAAGAAACGGCTGACAATCCTCCCTGAGATTTTTGAACCCCACATCCACTTCCGTGGCCTCGATATTCCCCGACACTCTGATAAAAGTCGTCTCTTCCTCTTTTTCCCTCGTGAAAAAATAATAGAGAAGGCCGGCAATGCCAAGGGCAATAATAACAATCAGTAATACCCGTTTCATCCTTCCCCCCTCTTCTCCATCCTAAAGAAAATTATTATAGATTCTATTTTTACTGCTGTCAAAGTTTTTTCCCGTCCTAAGAGACAACCTAAGAGACAACCCCCTTGAATTTTCTTATAGTTACGAGTAAGATGAATTTATCCAATGTTAAGATTCAATGATATCTTAGAACGGTTAACCTCCTATAATCCCAATGCGGACATAGAACTCCTGAAAAAAGCTTATGTCTTTTCTGCCAAAGTTCATCTCGGGCAGGTCCGCCTTTCTGGCGAACCTTACCTGAACCATCCCTTAGAGGTCGCCGGAATTTTAACCCAACTGAGACTGGATGTGGCCAGCGTGGCCACCGGATTGCTTCACGATACGGTGGAGGACACGCTGACCACTCCCAAAGAAATTCAAGACAACTTTGGGGAAAGAAATCGCCCAGTTGGTGAACGGCCTGACCAAAATCAGCCTGATCTCCCTGCGGTCCTCCGAAGAGCACCAGGCAGAGAATTTTCGTAGGATGATCTTGGCCATGGTCAAGGACATTCGGGTCATCCTGATTAAACTCGCTGACCGTCTCCATAATATGCGAACACTTAAATATCACCGTCCTGAAAAGCAGGTCGAAATCGCGCAGGAAACCCTCGACATCTACGCTCCCTTGGCCCATCGGCTCGGAATTGACTGGATCAAATCGGAGCTGGAAGACCTGGCCTTTGAGTACCTCCATCCCAATATCTACGAAGAGATCCGACGCAAGATTGCGAAAAGGGAAAAGGAGAGGACCCGTTATATTGAAGAGGTAAAACGAACCTTATTGAAGAAGCTCTATGAGAACCATATTGAGGGCGAGGTAGCAGGACGGCTGAAACAAATTTACAGCATCTACCTGAAGATGAAGGACCAGAACATCGACTTTGATCAGGTCTATGATATCACCGCCTTCCGGGTCGTTGTCAATTCGATAAAGGAATGCTATGACGTTTTGGGGATCATTCACTCCCTATGGAAACCCATTCCCGGAAAATTCAAAGACTACGTCGGACTTCCGAAGGAGAATATGATCCAGTCCCTTCATACCACCGTGATCGGACCTTACGGCGAGCGGATCGAGATCCAGATTCGAACACGTGAAATGCATCAAATTGCGGAGGAGGGCATTGCCGCCCATTGGAAATACAAAGAGGGAAAAGTCGTCGAAGAGGCCGAGGATAAACGTTTTACCTGGCTGAGACAGCTCTTGGAATGGCAACGGGATCTAAAGGATGACGCAGAATTTATCGAAAGCGTCAAGGTGGACCTCTTCCCCCATGAAGTCTACGTCTTCACTCCCAAAGGGGCGGTGAAACAGTTTCCCCGCGGGGCCACGCCCATCGATTTTGCCTATAGCATCCACTCCGATGTCGGGAGCCATTGTTCGGGGGCAAAAGTGAACGGCAAGATCGTCCCTTTGAGATATGAACTCCGAAGCGGGGATACAATCGAGATCATGACCTCGCCTAACCAGAAGCCCAGCAAAGACTGGCTTAAGTTTGCCAAGACGGCACGGGCAAAAACAAAGATTCGTCAATGGTTCACGAATGAAGAAAGGGAAAAATCGATCAACCTTGGGAAAGAAATTCCTCGAGAAAGAACTCAGGAAATATGACCTCCAACAGGCGAAACTGATCAAGACCGGAGAGCTGGCGAAGGTAGCCAATGAATTCAGTTTCCAGGGAGTGGATGACCTCGTCGCTGCTGTCGGTTACGGAAAGGTCACCGCTAACCAGATTATTGGAAAGATTCTCCCTCAAGAGCGGTTGGAACAGCAACGAGAAGTGCAAGAAGAAGGGCGTCTAAAAAGCCTTATCAAAAAGATCACTCGTGGTCCCAAGGATGCCCTGCTCATCAAAGGGATCGATAACGTGATGGTGCGCTACGCTGGATGCTGCAACCCCTTGCCGGGGGACCGAGTGGTCGGGTTCATCACCCGGGGAAGAGGGGTGACGATTCATACCGCCGATTGCCAAAATGCAATGGACGATGATCAAAACCGGAAGGTTGAAGTCGAATGGGATTCAACGAAAGGATACAGCTATCCTGTACGAATTCAAATCTATTCTGACGACAAGAAAGGACTGCTGGGCGAGATCAGCAACTCCATCTCGTCCAACGAGGCCAACATCAAGAATGCCAGGGTAGACACGACAGAGGATAAGAAGGCGGTCAGCACCTTCGAGGTGGAAATCCGGGATCTAAACCACCTCAACAAGGTCATCCGGGCTATCGAGAAGATCAAGGGGGTCCGCTACGGGCTGAAAGGGTGAGGATGGACGTGCAGGCCGAATCCTGAGAAATCGTATGGGGCTTGCCGCAAAGGGCAAAGAAAATTAGCTCTCCGCACGATGCGCTTTGCTCTCACGCATTTAGGGAGCCTTGGCGACCAATCCTGAGCGAGACATCGCGCACAAATCCTCATCCGAGTGGTTTTTCCCTCTGAAAAAGTCTTTACTTTATGGAGGTTGGGGTACCAGACTCTTCGCGTCTTGTTGTTGGCATGGCTTACATTATGTCCAAAAACCGGCCCTTTTCCACAGATTTCACAAACTTTTGCCATAATCGAACCTCAAAATTAGATTAACTATTCATTTAACATACCTCATGAAAAAGTTCAAGGAAATGTTATTTTCTAAACCCCACGTTTATATCCTTACCCATTTCTCAAGGGGAATACCCTTACAGAAATTCGTCGAATACTCGCAGATTAATCTTGAAACCCGCTCTTCATTCTGCTTTACGGTATCGATCTCAACAATTCTAAAGGGCGCTTTCGCCTGCGCCATCGATAAGGTTTCCCTCAGTTTTTTGTCCAAGAACCGGAGCGATTCCTCATGCTCATGAAGATGAAGCCAGTAGTCTCTTCCGTAAGTGATCTCAGGGTGGTCGTTTGCGATCCTCTTATGGATCCGCTCCATGGCTGCTTCAATGGGAGTGTCCAGGAGGAAATAGAGGTCTCTGAATGGAAGTCGAGAGCAGCGCTGGGCGTATCTCAACTTTCTCTCGGCCGCCATTTTCCGGCTGATCCATGGGTAGTAGAACTCGCTGTAAACAGCCGAATCGATGACCATGCATCGGGTGCTCATCACCAACTCAGGACGGTATTTTTTGATCATATAGGGCTCCAACCATCCCTGGAATAGAACGAAGAGAAGCCGCGTCAGACCGATCCACTGCCTTCTCTTTGTGCGCATAACCTTCTTAAAAAGATTTTCAAAAAAACCTGCGATTCCCGGAAGGCAGGGAGAAAGGTCCCCTTCCGGATGAAGAAAGGACTTCTGCCCGTCTTGCAGATCACCATTTGACGGCTGAGGAAGTGAATTGCCCGCAAAACGGTGGTGCTCTTCCCGGAGCCATCAATGCCGATCACGGAAATACGTTGGAGTTTCATGGTGGCCCACCCTACCCTTAGAAAAACGCGCCCGAAGGAAGGACCGCAAGATCAATTTTTTCAGTCTTCGCGAGGGACGATCCTAATAGGCTGATTTGCTGAAGAAACCTTTCCGGAGAGTCATGAATAAGATTCTAAGATCGAAACCGATTGACCAGTTCTGAATGTAATAGAGGTCGTGTTCAATCCGCTTCTCCAGGGAAGTATTTCCTCTCCAGCCATTCACCTGGGCCCAGCCCGTCATGCCCGCTTTGATCTTGTGACGAAGCATGTAGGAGGGAATTTTCTACACTGAATTCCTGCACGAAGTTGGGCCGTTCCGGCCGGGGTCCGACCAAGCTCATCTCTCCCTTTAGCACGTTGAACAACTGGGGAAGCTCATCCAAGCTGGTCTTCCGCAGGAGGTTCCCGATTTTCGTCCTTCTGGGGTCATTCTCCGCAGCCCAGATGGGCCCGGTCTCTTTCTCCGCATCCTCATTCATCGTCCTGAATTTGAGCATTTGAAAGGGGTGACCATCCATTCCCACCCGTTCTTGTCTATACAGAATCGGCCCCTTCGAAGTCAATTTGATCAAAAGGCCGATGACCAACATCACGGGAGATACCCCCGTCCATATCAGGGCTCCCAGGAGAAGATCAAATACCCTCTTAAAAACCCTGTCCCAGCCGTGGAGGGGGGAACTTTGAAGGTTTATAATCGGGAGGTCGCCCAATTCATCCATCCCCCCTCTCAAACTCAAAAATTCATAGGATGCCGGCACCACTTTGATCTCCGATAAATGCCCCTCCACTTTTTTGATCAAGCTTTCAAAATACCCATATTCATTGACCGAAATGGCAATAAAAAAAATGTCAATCTCACGGGCACTCAAGACTTTATCAAGATCTTCATAAACTCCAAGGATGGGGATATTTTTAATCTTCTTTCCTACGTCCTCCCTTTTACGGGATAAAAATCCCATCACCCGAATTCCTAATTCAGGGTAGAGCTCAATTTTCTCCAAAATTTTCTGTCCCAGTTCCCCCGTCCCAGCAATGAGAACGAACCGTTGATTATATCCTTTACTTCGGAATATTCTCAGGGTTTTTCGTCCAAGGAATCGTACGGAAAGGGGCCCGAAGAAAGACAACACCCAGAAATAGAATAAAGCCAACCGAGAAAACTCTAAATTCCTCAGGAAATAGATCACTGCAATCAAAATGAGAAGGGTAGCGGAGATGACTTTGCCAACATCCAAGATTTCTTTATGGAAATTCCCAAACCTCCTGGCCCGATACAAACCGGTCTTTCGAGGAAGCAACGCCCATATCACCCAAAGAGGAAATAGATATTCAACGTAAAGGGAGAAAGGAGGGGTTCCCAAAAGAGGGGGTGTGATAAGCGTTGTATAAAATCTCAGAACGTAAGAAAGGATCCAGGCACCGGAGATGATGAGCAGGTCCGATATGAAAAATAAAGTTTCGAAAAAATAAGCGTGTTTCCTTAACATTTCAGGTCATCACGAAGACGAGGAGAGAGAAGATCTTCTTCCGGAAATTCTTGTTTTCGTTTTCCTGTCAGCAGCATCGATCTTTCGTATCATGGATTTCATTCGAAGAATCTTACTCCAATTTAAATCTCACAACAATCTTGAAGGAGACGAGAATAACCAATGGAAAAAGAAATAGGATTCATCATCGACCAGAGAATTCCCAGAGAGGTTCTCTTGTACTTCAATGTAATTTCCTTCTTTGAACCATAACCTTATTACCGCGTATTCTCAAGTTTACGGTTTGGGTTCCATTGCAGTCGCCTCCAGAGCATGCTATCATTATACGTTTATTTCTGGACCAACATCAATGATATCGGTAGCGTAGCCCAAACCATTTGTTCATCGTTGATTAAGACAGTATTCTGCTAACGAGGACGGGGTTCCGAATGTTTGATCGAATCATCTGGAAGCCGGACCGAGCGCTCTTGGATGACTTAATCTTCCAGCTCCAGCACTATCTTTTTCGAAGATTGGGACGGTGGCGATCATTTTCTTTTTTATAAGATAAAAGGTCTGGTCGATCGCGGTAACCTGGTCTGGAAATGATTAGAACGATGGCGTGTTTCGTTGTCATAACAGAATGGATTTTATAAAAGCGACCCAAAAAGCTCAACCGCCGGAATCTAACCTGGCAGCCTTTTGTCCAAAGATAACCAGGGCAGATCGGGAGAAACTCAACGGGCACCCGTCTTTCATTCTCTGGTTTACAGGGCTTTCGGGTTCTGGCAAGTCTACGCTCGCTCATCGGCTGGAAGAAGACCTTTTTAGAAAGAATATAAGAACCTATGTTCTCGATGGAGATAATGTCAGAGCGGGATTGAACCGAGACCTGGGGTTCTCGGCTGAAGAAAGGGAAGAGAACATCAGGAGGATCGGGGAAGTGGCAAAACTTCTCGTCGACGCAGGGATCGTTGTGCTCACTGCCTTTATTTCTCCCTACAAGAGGGACAGGGCCTTCGTAAGACATCTCGTCAAGAACGGTGAATTTATTGAGATCTACGTGAAATGTCCCGTTGAGACCTGCGAACAGAGGGACGTAAAGGGTCTCTACAAAAAAGCCCGCCGGGGAACCATCAAGCAATTTACAGGGATCGAACGGATCCCTATGAGGAACCCGAACATCCGGAGATCGTACTGGAAACAGATAAGAGGAATATCGAACAATGCCTTCAGCAGACCCTTGAATTCTTGGAATCGAATCGGCTGACGTGAAGGATGTCTGAAAACAGGAGGAGGTAACTTCTTGAGTTCTCTTGATCAATTGGAAAGTATCAGCATTCACATCATCCGCGAGGCTTACGCCAATTTCAGGAATCTGGGCATGCTCTGGTCCATCGGAAAGGACAGCACGGTTCTCCTCTGGCTGGTACGGAAGGCTTTTTTCGGACATGTTCCCTTTCCGCTGATCCATATCGATACCGGATATAAGATTCCGGAAATGATCACTTACAGGGATGACCTTACGAGAAGGTGGAAGTTGAACATGATCTACGGCATCAATGAAGACGTTTTGACAAAACGAGAGACATTTTACGATGGAAAGGCGGACCGGATCACCTGTTGCCGAAAATTGAAAACGGAAGCGCTAAAGAATACGTTGAACGGAGTGGGACCCCGTTATCGGTTCAACCACGCAAAAATGGAGTATGAATTGGACCACAGCTTGGAGTCATTTACCGGAGTGATTCTGGGAATAAGAGCAGACGAAGAAGGGACCGATCGAAGGAAAGATATTTTTCGCCAAGAGATGAAGAAAATGTGTGGGATATAGGAGATCAACCTCCTGAATTTTGGAATCAGTTTAAAACGGATTATGCTCCTGGGACACATCTTCGCATCCACCCTCTCCTCGATTGGACGGAATTGAACGTCTGGGAATACATTACGCGAGAAAAAATACCCACCGTGTCACTCTACTTCAACAAAGGGGACGGCAAGAGGTACGAGATCCTTGGGCTGCTATCCCTGCACATTTCCGGTTGATTCTGAAGCGAGAACTCCGGAGGAAATTACCGAAGAGTTAAGAACCGGAAAATTTGCTCATATTGCAGAACGATCGGGTCGTGCGCAAGATAAAGAAGATGGAGGAGGACTGGAGACGCTAAGACGGGGAGGATACATGTAGGGATGGAAGCAGGAATCGACCTCGTAAGAGAGAGAATGAGCATTGTGATTGCCGGTCACGTCGACCATGGGAAGAGTACGGTCCTTGGAAGATTGTTAGCGGATTCCCGAATCCTTGCCCGATGGAAAGATCGAGCAAATTAGAGCCTGACTGCGAGAGAAACTCAAAACCCTTTGAGTATGCTTTTCTCATCGACGCGTTGAAGGATGAGCAGGCCCAGGGAATCACCATCGATTCTGCAAGAGTCTTTCTCAGAAATCAAGAAACGCGATTATCTCATCCACGATGCCCCGGTCACATTGAGTTCTTAAAAAACATGATTACAGGGGCCTCAAGAGCAGAAGCCGCTTTTCTGGTCATCGATGCGATGGAGGGAGCCCAAGAAAATTCAAGGCGGCACGGGTATATGCTTTCTCTCCTTGGAATTAAGCAGGTGGCCGTGCTGATTAATAAAATGGATCTGGCGGCCTATCACAAAGAAGTATTTGAGAGGGTCGTGGCGGATTTTTCAAAATTCCTTTTAAACGTCCATCTTGCCCCGCTCTGTTTTATTCCAGTAAGCGGACTCACCGGAGATAATTTGATTACTGAAAGTGATCATATGAAATGGTACCGGGGAGAGACGGTGCTCGGAATTCTCGAAGAAGTTGTGAACAAAGGGACTCCCCGTTGATCAACCCTTCAGGATGCCGGTTCAGGATGTGTATAAGTTTAGTGAATGGGGTGACAACAGGCGAATTATCGCCGGAACGATTGAGGCAGGCTCTGTTCAGGTCGGCGACGATGTCGTTTTTTATCCTTCGGGCAAGAAGAGCCGAATCAAAAGCATCGAGGCATTCAACGGAGCGGAAAAGACGAAAGCATCAGCCCCCGATGCGACGGGTTTTCAGTTGATCGAACAGAATTACATCACCCGGGGGGAGATTGCTTCCAAGCCAAATGAGCCCAGGCCCAAAGTCACATCGAGGCTTCGGGTAAGTCTCTTTTGGTTTGGAAAAGAGCCGATGAGGATGAGGAAAAGACTATCTTCTAAAAATAGGAACCGCCAAAGTCTCCGCCAGAATCGAGGAGATTCGTGGAATCATTGATTCCTCGACGTTGAGCGCCACGGGGGTGAGCGACAGGATCGGTCGTTATGAAGTTGCGGAATGTATCTTGAAGCTTAGAAAGGCGGTGGCATTCGATCTTGCCGATGACGTTGCCCCTACGGGCAGATTTGTGGTCGTTGATCACTACGACATCCGGGGCGGGGAGATTGCTCTTGAAGCGCTCGAGGATAAACAGACGTTGTTGCGGGACGGACTATTCCTGAGGGACTACAAATGGGAGAAAGGCCTTATCCCCCAGGAAATGAGAGCGGAGAAATACGGCCAAAAACCACCTTGATACTGATTACCGGTGAAAAGGATTCACGTAAAAAGCCTCTTGCCAAACATCTGGAAGAGAGGCTCTTTCGAGATTCAAAACTGGTCTACTTTTTAGGCATTGGAAATATCCTTTACGGGGTAGATGCGGACATTAAATCACAAAGTGACAGAAGAGGAGAGCACTTACGGAGATTTGCTGAGGTAGTCCATCTCATCCTCGATGCCGGCCTTATTGTCATTGCGACGGCCACCGAACTGACCCAGGAAGATCTGGAGGTTATACGGACCGTGATCAATCCGGACAATATCGTGGTCATCTGGATGGGGAAAAGAATAACCACGGATATTCTCTATGATCTAAACATACCAGAGGCCGATGATATGATCTACGCGGTTGAGGCCGTCAAGACCATACTTCATGAGAAGAGGGTTATTAAGGGATAAGGGTGAGGATGCGAGGAAAGAAATGAGGAGGGTTTCGGAAAGAAATCATCCCTTCCTGATGGATCCGTCCATAGGTTGAAGGCGAGTCGCGTCCGTCCAGAAGGGATGCTCGTTTTTTCTATTAATTCATCGCCGGATAGCAGACCACTTTTCTTCGTTCAAAGGGGAATCTCAAGGAGATGAAGGTTTTTGTTTTCTTTTCGTCCGCTCCAATCTTCATCGTCCCGTGATTGTTCAGCACGATTTCTCTGACAAAATGCAGGAGGAGATCGGGAGCTTCTTCTTTTTGGATAGTAGCCGCTGCCGATGCCGATTCGCTCAGTTTCGGGTGCCCCGCACGTGCCACCGAAATCTCGACATATTTTCCATCCTTCTTAAATAGACCTTCAGCTTCGCCAGGCTCCTTCTCAATCAGGAGTGTTCTCGTTGAAACAGCAATGTTCCAATTGGGAAGCGTCAAGATAATTGCATATTGAAGAACAGAACTTAGAATGTACTTCAGCTGTTCGTCGGGACGACCGTTTCAGGAAGGTCCTTTTCAAATCTTTTCAGCAACTTGATTCTCTTCTCCTCCAACTTAACTTGATGCTTCTTCAGTACCTCTTCGATGGTATTGTGAACGGTGTTCATTTTCTTGATCGGTGTGTGAAGCTTTATGTAATCCATCAGGCCATTCAATACCATCTCCATCTTCTCAATGTCCTCAGTCACCACCCGATGATAATATTCACCGAATTCTTTATCAATAAATTTTCCCCGTGAAATTTGTGTATAACCTTTGATAGAACCAAGACTATTCTTAATCCGTTCAATCAATTCAACAAAGAAAGGGCTTAAGAAAGGAACACTTCGTTCACTTGTGAAAAAATCTAGTTTGGATTTGATCGATTCCATCCCGTCCTTAACCGAAGGGGACCTCTGAGACTTGCTATCGTTTTCAACTTCAAACGGATTCCATTCCATTTCATTCACCGAACCTTTCCTCAAAGAACTAAACGGAAAGTGTGAATCTGTAATCATTATAGATAGAAATCAGTAAAAACTCAACAATGAAAATAGTAATCTCCATAGTGACACTCAAAATCTTTCGCTTTTTCAATACATGAATTGACATTCGCTGATGTGATTTTACGCAAATGGTCATTTAAAACCCGGCAACATCCTCTTTGACCAATACGGCGAACCGTACGTCTCCGATTTTGGCATTGCGAAAATCGCCTCCACCCAGACCAATGTCACCGGCAGCGCCATCATGGGCACTCCAGCCTATATGTCTCCGGAACAGGCCCAGGGCGAGGGCATAGACGGGCGCTCAGACATCTATGGTCTGGGCGTCATTTTATTCGAATTGCTGACCGGGACGCAGCCCTATCACGGCGATACCCCGATGAGCGTGGTCGTCAAACATATCACCGATCCCATCCCGCATATCCTGGACCTGAAACCTGATCTGCCGCCAGCCATTGAAGCCGTTATCGAGAAGGCCATGGCTAAGAACCGTGAAGAACGCTACGCGACGGTCAAAGACCTGACCCACGCGTTGGACCTGGTCGCACGCGGTGAACCTCAATCCTTGGGGTCTGGTGACCAAACTCTTGTCTCCTCATCCACAATGATCAGTCCTAAACGCCCTGTGCCCGAAAGCAGAACTGTTCTGGCAAAAAGCGAGAAGAAACCTGAGCCTGGCCCTTCTGCACCGCGGAAAAAAACCGGGCTGTGGATCGGCCTGGGAGGGGCAGCCCTCCTTGTTTGTCTGGGCGCCGTGGCGGGAATCATCATGCTCCGGGATAGATTCCGTTTCCTGGCAGCGCCCTCTCCAACACCAATCCAGGTTAGTGGCGCCAACGTTACACTGACAACCCGCCAACCCACCGACACGAAAACCCCGGAAGTGCTTCCTCCGCTTGTGACAGTTGACTCGCCCACCGCCACCTTCACTCCCAGCCCCAGCCCATCACCGACCGCGCCAGGATTGCCAAATATTGGTGGTGCAGATCTGATTGCCTTCCTGAACAATAATGACATCTGGGTGATGGGAGTAGATAGCAGCAACCTGACTCAGATCACAAAGGACGGTGGGACAAAATATGACCTCCAATGGTCACCGGACGGGCAAAGCCTGTTCTATATCAGCGGCATGTGCATCCAATCCGTCACTGTTCCGGGCGGGGTGGTAACTGAGATCACCTGCTTTCCCGCGGCCACCTACCTGGAGGCTTTTGAGATCTCTCCGGACGGGACGCAGGTGGCTATCAGCCTGAATCGAGTATTGTATGTAGTGCCCTTTGATCTGGATGCAATTTCAAAAGCCCGCCTTTGGACACAATTGCGGGACATGAAGGGCTGTTATACTTACAATTCAGACCAAAACCTGGCTCCCCCCAAAAGTGTACGCTGGTCGGGTAACGGGAAATCCGTGGCAATAAACGTGAACAGCGTGGATGCCGGTCGCCGGGTGGACATGATCAGCATATTTGATATCTCGAAATGCATCAGCACCAGTCCGTTTGCGCTTGATAATTTCCCGGCTTCCAGGTTTGCCATGACCGGTTACACCACCAACCCGGTCATTCCGTCCTTCGCCTGGGATGGGAACACATTATTTATCCTGAATAGCAAGACCCGATACGATCTGGGCTATTTGTATGCTTACAACACGGAGACAAGGCGCGGCGAAAACCTCGACCCACTCCAGACCGCCTGCTGCTATGCTGCAGCGCGCTTCAGCCCCGATGGGTCCCACCTTCTGTTCGTCTACCAAAATATCAACAACGCCAAAACACAAATGTATTTTGTTTCCTACGGAACGATCCGCACTGGTGTAACCTATACCCCGCTGACGCTCCCGGATGGCTTCTTCAGCACACTCAGCGATCACCTCGACGTCACCCTGCGTCCTGTGAAACCATAACGAATTCATTCCAATGGAAATAAAAAAACTCCCCTTCCGATCACGGAAGGGGAGTTGCCATTATTCTTTCATCCACTGCTTCAAGCAGCCAGCCTGTGACCTCCTCCTTGGCTGGGAACCTCCCGCTGCAAACCACCCGCTCGTTGATCACCAGGGTGGGTAAGACCAGCACGTATGCATACTTCCCGATCTCCCCGGGATCTGTTACTTCTGTAATTTCGATATCCGGGAGGTTGCATTTGGAGGATAGCTCTTGTTGCGCAGCCGCGACCAGCCGCCGGACGACGTAACGTTCGGGATACTGCAGGCCGAGGATTTTAACCATCATCACAATAGAGCATCCTTATTTTCGTTTGTGCAATATATCACATACATTTTACACCAAAACCCCGCTAATTGCCAACTCAGGGTGGTGCGGACAGGCAGGGAGGCCCTGCTCCTTTCCAGGGTTGACTGTTGATCCAGGAAAACGTGGTTTTCTTTATCCCCGCTTGTTTGAAAAATATCCCACCCACCAAAATGTCCTACAATGTGCGCGTAAGTCTATCTGCAGCCCTCGCGGAAGCGACGCCTCTCCTGTACCCAGGTAAGCCTACTGAGTCCCGGTCGAGTTCGGCTGTGGGAAAACGGGTGTGCGGCCCTGGATAATTAATATCAATGTGCTTAAGGCAGGTGGGATTAGTTCAAGAATATTTAAAAATGAGCGAACAGCACGTCAATGCCCCCTCGGCTTTACCCAACTCGGATTCGTCCACGAGGACCGGGTGAATGCCCTCTGCTTCCAGGCGTTCCAGCGTCAATGGAAAGCCGGGCTGGTAGATCACGGTTTCACCCACCATGAGCGCATTGGCAGCGTATTGCTCTGATGGATCGATGTCGATGAATTTCATACCCGGAAAATTAACCTTGTCCACCCAGCCTGGGTTGATCAGCAGCGTGTCCGCCTTGACCTGGGTAACCGCTGATTTAAGGTGCAGGCATCCGGTTACGCGGATAGCTTTAACAGAATAGCCAAACTGATTCAAGCAGGCTTGCAATTGGTCGATTGCGGTTTGGTTGCTGCGGCTTGAAATGCCGACAAAAATGGTCTTGCCTACGGTCAGTACATCCCCGCCATCCAACGTGCCAGGCGGCTGGATCGAAATTAGGCTGCGGTAAGGAGCCAGTGCCTTGGTGATGGGTTTGATCTCCGGCAGGCGTGACTCAGCGCCTGGACGGGTGATCACCGCACATTCGTCCAGCACGATCGCCGTGTCTTCCACGAAGACTGAATCGGGCAGGTTCGTTTCTTCAGGCAGGGAAAGAACCTTCACTCCCAGGGCGAGCAAACACTCTACATAGGCATGGTGCTGGAGTCTGGCGCGGCCAGCATCGATCGGGGTGCGTTCGAGATGGGTGAGTTCGCACTGATTAATGGCCGGGCTGACAGGCCGTGTGATGGCAATAAGCATCTATCCTCGTTTTATTTCGCTAGAGAATTATTCGCAGCGTCCGCCCTAAAATCGCAGGTGCTTTACGGTCAACCCGTCATTGATGATTTCTTTTAGCGAGTTGATTCCAATCCGCAGGTGCAATTCGGCAAAGTCTTCCGTCACATGTTTGTCAGACTCTTCTGTCTTGATTCCATCTGGTGTCATCGGCTGGTCGGACACCAGCAGCAGCGCACCGGACGGGATCTTGTTATAAAATCCGACGGTGAAAATCGTGGCAGTCTCCATATCCACAGCCATGGCGCGGATGCGCACCAGGTACTTTTTAAAATTTTCGTCGTGTTCCCAGATGCGGCGGTTGGTCGAATAGACTGTACCTGTCCAGTAATCATGATGGTAGTTGCGGATGGTGGTCGAAACGGCTTTTTGAAGGTTGAATGCGGGGAGCGCTGGTACTTCCGGTGGGAAATAATCATTCGAAGTGCCTTCGCCGCGGATCGCAGCGATCGGCAGGATCAAGTCTCCCAGGCTGTTGCTTTTTTTGATCCCGCCGCACTTGCCCAGGAATAACGCTGCTTTTGGTTTGATGGCAGAGAGCAGGTCCATCGCCGTGGCAGCATTGGCGGAGCCCATTCCGAAGTCGATGATCGTGATCCCCTCGGCAGTGGCGTTGGGCATCGGCTTGTCTTCGCAGCAGACACGCGTGCCATTCATCTCAGCGAACATGTGCACATAATTGCTGAAATTTACCAGCAGGATGTATTTTCCGAACTCTTCCAGCGGAGTGCCGGTATATCTTGGCAGCCAGTTGTTAACAATTTCCTCTTTTGTTTTCATACTGCCTCCCAGACCTGGTACAGGCCTAGTTGACCGTTTTCCCCGTCTGAAAGGAACGACGAGCCGATCCGAAATTGGCTTGCCGCTGCCAGGGCTTCCAGTTCCGCCTCTTCAAAGTGATGCACATAGCGCAGTCCGCGTCCCCCGCTGCGCCAGTCGAGCAGGTAATCGCCGGGATCCACATCCTTGTCGGAGAGTCCCCACCTCCTGCCAGGGCTGTACCCGGATTTTAAGTTTTTCACTATTCAGGAACTGCCATTCGGAATGGATGAATTGGCCGCCAGGGCGCAACAAGGCATGCACTTTTTGCATGATGCACAGGCGCAAGGAATCTCCTGGAATGTGATGGAGAACCGCGAAGGCTGTCACCAGGTCGAATAATTGGCGGACCGGCGCGACCATGCGTTTATCCCAATCACCTGCGCTTAGGTCGGCGCGGATAAATGTAGCCGGGGCATCCTCCCACCCATGCCGGGCAACTTCGAGCAGGGGCATGCTAAAATCCAATCCCGTATAGGGTCCGCGCTGACCGCGCCGCATCCGCTCACGCGCCAGTTCCCCGTTTCCACAGCCCAGGTCAAGCAGCGCCTCGTCACCAGAGAAGGTGTCCAAAATCCGCTGCACTCCAGGCTGGAGCCGCTGGCGCGTGGACGAAAACTCCCTCCCAAAGGTCTGGTAGAATTGTCTGTTCAGCGAAAGCAGTTTCGCAGTGGTTTCGACTTTCATTAATCTGATTATATCTGTGTTTGACGATGGTTAAGAAACAGAACTGGAGCGAGATGCGCTCCCTTCCCCCCGAAAAACTTGCCCAGGCGCGCCTCGCCCTGGAAGATGTGCGCGCCGGGAAATCCCTCATGACCGCACTGCGCGAGCACGCCTGGAATGATGCTCCTCTCCATAAATCTGCGCTGGTGGCAGCCTACCAGCAGTTGGTCGAATCCGGTGAGTGGGATCCGGACGAGACCCTGCTCGCCCGCATCCGCCTCAAACCGGTGCGGACGCTTTCCGGCGTGACCACCGTCACGGTGCTGACCAAACCATATCCATGTCCGGGGAACTGCATATTTTGTCCGGATGACATTCGCATGCCGAAATCCTACCTGCCCGACGAGCCTGGAGCCATGCGGGCTGTTGAACACAATTTTGACCCGTTTACCCAGGTGCAATCCCGCCTGGTTGCTCTCAACGCGGTGGGTCATCCGACCGATAAGATCGAGCTGCTTATCCTGGGCGGTACGTTCTCATCTTACCGGCGTGATTACCAGGCGTGGTTTGTTCAGCAGTGTTTTGGCGCCATGAATGGCACCACCCCCGGTGCATTCGCACTGGGTGGAAAAACTGAGCGAATGGATAGGCTTTCCCTTTCCCATCGCACCAACGAATTTGCTGTGCATCGCAATGTTGGCCTGGCGGTGGAGACACGCCCCGATGAGATCACCCTCGACGAATTGGCCTGGTTCCGTTCTCTCGGTGTGACCAAGGTGCAGATGGGCGTACAGAGTCTGGACGATGCCATTTTGGCGCTCAACCAGCGCGGCCACTCCGTGGCGGTGGCGCATCGAGCCGTGGCTTTGTTGCGCGCGGCTGGATTTAAAATCGTCCTGCATTGGATGCCCAATTTGCTGGGCGCCACCCCCGATTCCGACCGGGAGGATTTTCCTCGCCTGTGGGAAGGTCTCTGTCCTGACGAGATCAAGATATACCCGACGCAATTGCTTGAAAATGCCCCCCTGTATGAAACCTGGAAACGCGGCGAGTACCACCCCTATTCCACCGGCGAATTGGTACAGCTTATAGCAGATGTAAAACCCACCATCCCGCGATATTGTCGTGTCAACCGTATCGTTCGTGACATCCCGTCAACGCACGTCGTCTCGGGGAACAAACGCACCAGCCTGCGCCAGGATGTCCAGATCGAAATGGGACGGCGGGGGACCCACTGTGATTGCATCCGCTGCCGTGAAGTGCGCGGCGGGCTGGTGACAACCTCCACCCTCCGCCTCGATGATCTGGTCTATTACCCTGATGGAGCCGAGGAGCATTTCCTGTCATTCGTAACCCCAGAGGATCAGCTTGCAGGGTTCCTGCGGCTTTCACTCCCAGTCAGGGAGTCTCCTTCCACTGGTTTTGCCGACCTGGATGGCTCTGCCATTATCCGTGAAGTGCACGTTTATGGTCAATCTCTTGCTGTGGGGATGGAACAGGATGGCGCGGCGCAGCATACCGGCCTCGGTACGCGCCTGCTGGTGGAAGCTGATAATATCGCGCGCTTAAAAGGATACCGCCGGATGGCGGTCATCGCGGCGGTGGGCACACGTCAATATTATCTGGAACGCGGGTTTGAACGGGGGGATTTATATCTCGTAAAGAGCATTTGAAAGCAGTTCGGGTCGGGCTGCCCGCTCACATGGTTTAATGCGGACCCTTTTCCCACTCTGCTACAGCCTGCCGGATGAGCGTCTGGATTTCCGGTTCAGGCACTGCATCGATGCCTTCGAACTTTTTCAGACCATCCTTGACAAGCACAATTCCTCCCGGTCCCTCCGTCAGGTGGAGATCACGATCTTTAAATGGACTGGACGGAAGCCTGGCCTGCAGCACATCGTCGATCTGTTCTACAATGCTCTTAAGCACCGGTTCAGGTTTGACCGGTTCGGCATCCTTTTTCCCTTTCTTAACGGGGACGACCGCAGGCGCTGCCGGAATCACCGGACTGGGCGGAACCACCGCAGGTGGAGTCACGGGCTGACTGTTTTCCAGCCATGGGCGCAGATCGCGCAGCGTGTTCACCAGCCCGCTCCGCTGATCGGGGTTGAGCGCTTCCGTATCGTTCAGGCGCGTCCCGTCCATCTCCAGCCATAATTTTCCCGAAAGCGTCCGCCAGGCGCGCAGGATTTCTGCATCTCCCTCCACGGCAAGTTTCTTCTCACCTGGAGCGGTGGGTGTGGTTTCCTGTGGCGGCGGCGGAGCCATGCGTCGATTTTGTGCGCGCTGGATTAATGCGCCAACTGCTGCCCCCAAAGATGCAAAAACAATGAAAAGGAAAATAGTTGTTGTGTCCATCAGCTATTATTTTACAGGATATTTGGGTTTCGCGCGCACCTGACAATGAGGGCAAAAGTGCGTCCCGCGTTGGCCAACGGTGATGCGTTGGATGGGTGTTTTACATACCGGGCAGGGTTCCCCTGTCCGCCCATATACCCGGAAATGGTTTTGAAAGTCCCCGCCGCGATAGACCCAGTCTATGCTGGCTCCATTCCTGCGGATGCCTTCCTCCAGCACATCCCGGATCGACTGCCAGAGGCTTTTTACCTTCATTTTTGATATTGCGTCCGAGAGTGTTAACGGGTGGAGTTTCGCCAGGTGTAGGGCTTCATCCGTGTAGATGTTGCCCAACCCAGCCACGAAGCTCTGGTCCAGCAGGAGAGGTTTAAGTTGCCGCCGCCGGCGGCGCAGGGCGGAATATAACCATTCCGAAGAAAAATCCTCCGAGAGAGGTTCCACTCCAATATTCCCGAAGATCGTGACCGGATCATTAACCAGCCACACCCGGCCAAATTTACGCGGGTCACTGAAGATCAAACTGGTGTCTGCCGAAAGTTTCGCAATCAGCCTGTCGTGTTTCGCCGGTTGGTATCCTCCCAGGACAACCAAAAGATCCCCGCTCATGCGCAAATGGATGATGAGATGCAGATCCGATAATTGGATGTCCAGGAATTTTGCCCTGCGGGAAATGGTTTCGATCCGCTGGCCCTTGAGGTGCTTTTTGAAAACTGCAGGAGAGGGGGTTGCCAGCGTGCGCGCCCAGCGCAAGTCAGCGGAGAGGAATGTTTTTCCGATCAATGCCGGGCGTAGTGTCCGCGCAATTGTTTCCACCTCGGGGAGTTCAGGCATATTCAGTCTGGTAAAAGGCTTATCTAAGGCAGGGAGGAAGGAAGGAGGTCCCTATGAGATTTGCTCCGAGAGATATACCTGGATGCCCATTTGCTTGATCTGGTCGAATTGCGCCTCGATCCAGTCTATGTGGTCTTCTTCATCTTTCAGGATGGATTCGAGAATTTCCCGGGTGCCGTTGTCGCCCTCTGCAACAGCCAGCTTGATGGCATCATTGTAGGCTTTGATGGCGCCATTTTCGGCTTCCCAGTCATTCTGGTGAAAGGCTTCCACCGTCTCCCCAATGTGAATCTTGTTCAATTCACTAACGATTGGGTTATTCTCCAGGAAGATGATGCGGCTGATATGCTTTTCGGCGTGTTTCATTTCATCAATGGCACGCTTTTCGATGGTATCCGAGAGGTGTTTATACCCCCAATTGGCACACATCTCGGCCTGTACCATGTACTGGCTGATGGCAGTTAGTTCATCGGCCAGGAGGAAATTGAGCTTTTCGATAACCTTGTCATTTCCTTTCATGATCATCCTCCATTTAAGAAATTATTGGTTGGTAATCGTTCGTTTCTAATGACTATTCATTAAACATCTGGCCCACACTGCGCCCTTCATGGGCGCGCCGGATGACTTCACCAAGCAGGGTGGCGACAGTTAAAATGGTCAGCCGGTTGCCGAACAATTCCTGTTTTTCCAATGAGATGGGCACACTGTCGGTGGTGATGTATTCTGTCACCGGCAGGGCTGCCAGCCTTTGCACGGCGTCTGCCGAGAAGATCGGGTGGACAAAAGCCACGTAGATGCGCTGCGCTCCGTTCTCCTTGATGAGATTGACCGCTTGGGCAATGGACCGGCCCGTATCGATCTCGTCGTCCACCAGGATGATATCGCGGTCTTTCACATCACCGATGATTGTCAACGCTTCAGCCCTGGCGTCATTGGCAACCCGGCGTTTTTCAACGAATGCGATCGGGGTGTCGATGCGTGCCGCGAAATCCCTTCCTTTCTTGGCATAGCCCAGGTCAACGGTTACGACAACCGGGTCCCTGAGATAAGGACGCAGGTTTTCCTGGACATACTGGCACAGGATATGGGATGCATTCAGAACGTCTCCCGGGATTGAAAAGAAACCCTGGATCTGGTAGGCATGCGGATCGAGCGTCATATACCGGTCTGCACCGGCGATCTGGATCATGTCGGCTACCAGGCGGGAGGTAATCGGCACGCGCGGCTGGTCTTTTTTATCCGAGCGCCCGTAGCAAAGGTAAGGTGCCACCGCCGTAATGCGTGCCGCAGAGTCCAGCCGCAGGGTCTGGAGCAGGATCAATAATTCCATGAGGTTGCGGTGAACCGGCGCAGAAGTATGCTGGAGCACATACACATCCTGGCCGCGTACGCTGCTGTGCAGCTTTACGAACAGGTTTCCGTTTGGAAATTCAACGATATCCCGACCGCATAATTCCTCGCCCAGGTACTCAGCGACCTTTTGGGCAAGTTCAGGGCTGGCTGTCCCTGCATAAAGTTTAATGCCGCCGTACACACGCAGTTCGCTTGATTGAGCCATCATTCCGCCTGTTTTTCTGGTGTCCAGTCCGAGCGTAAAACGCTCATGATCAGGTCGTCACAATACCTGCCCTCACGATAATCCGCCTGGCGTAAATGTGCTTCCTGGATAAACCCGGCCTTTTCGTAGGCTCGCACCCCGCCCAGGTTTTCTGTGTCCACGTGCAGGGTATATCCGGTTCAGATTCAATGTCCCAAAACCGTGCTGCAGCAGGAGCCGCATTACCTCTGTTCCATAACCCTTGTTCCAGCATGATTTTTCCCCGATGAAGAGGCCCACTTCAGCGCTGCGGGTGCGCCAATTGAGATCGAAGAAACCGCAATTCCCGATCAATTTCCAGCCGTCTTTGTCCTTAATTTCAATACCCAGGGATTGTTCTTCCGCAGGACGTTTGAGCATGTTTTCGAACCAATGCTCCTCGACAGCCTGGGAAATCGGCATTGACATGCTCAGGTAGCGCCGGACCTCCGGGTCATTCAGCCATTCAACAAATTTTGGAAGATCGGAGCGCTCGTTGCCGCGCAGGCGTATTCTTTTCCCGTAGAGCATGAAAATCTCCATATAAATGAGGCACGAGGTTGGGAAGTTTATGAGATTATACTATCCTTGACCTGCCGCGGGTGAGGATATAAAATGACATAATGCTCGTTTGTTCTATGCTCTCACATCTTGTGCTATACTCGTATCAACATGCAGAATAACGCTGTCCTCGAAGCGCGCTCGCCCTGGCCCGGTTGGGCAGAATTCCTCCGCCGCCGCGGGCTGGAAGGCTTGGCTGCCTGGGCGTTGGAGGCAGCCGGTCCGTTGACCGTGCTGGGGGCTCAATTTCTTTACCTGGGCAGCCCGCTCCTGCGCCCGGCATTGTCCGATGGACAAATTAACGCGATAGCAGGCTTGTTGGAAGATCATCGGGAAGCCCAGGCCTTTGCCGCTTTTTTGCGGGAGGAAACCCCTTCATGACCATCGGCCTTGAAATGGCAGGGTTGGGGATCGTAGTCGTTAGCGCAATATTGATGCTGGGACTGTCACTCCTGCGCCGCAAGTCACCCCCTGTATTCCGTGAAATCCCTGCTCTCACCCGGTTGCGTCAGGCAGTTGCTCTCGTTGTCGAAGACGGCAGCCGTCTCCATGTTTCGCTTGGACGCGGCGCACTTACCACCCCGCAGTCCGCCTCGGCCCTTGCGGGTCTGGCTCTCCTGCACCGCCTGGCTGACTTGACCTCTGCCGGTGATCAGCCGCCCATCGCCACTTCCGGTGATGCAACCCTTGCCATCCTTTCTCAGGATACGCTGCATAATGCGGCAAAATTATATGACCAGAATGAGTCAGATCCTGTAACCGGACGATTGACAGGCCTGACCCCCTTTTCGTATGCTGCCGGAGCAATTGCCGCCATTCGCGACGAAAAGGTCTCCGCGAACGTCCTGATGGGGAATTTTGGCGCTGAAGTTGCCTTGTTGACGGACGCCGCGGAACGCGAAAATTCTTTCGTGCTGGCAGGCAGTGACGATCTGACTGCGCAGTCCCTGATCTACGCCAGCGCACAGGAACCGCTCATCGGCGAAGAAATCTTCGCTGCCGGTGCCTATGTTGAATCCGGCTGGCTGCATTCTGCCAGTCTGACCGTTCAGGATATTCTTCGCTGGGTACTCGTCGCCATCATCCTGGCGGGGGCATTGCTCACCCTGGCAGGTGTTTTGTGAACCCAAGGCGTTTCCCCTCTATTAATACAATTATCAGCACCTCCATTGCGATTGCCAGCGGAATCCTTGTCCTGGGCGGTTTCTTTATCGTCCAACAGGTGAACGGACAACCCTCTTTACTTACGAATCTCCGTCTCACATTGCTCAGTTGGGCGATCATCCTTGCTGGTTTTGCTGTTTTTATCGGGATCGTAAATCTTTTCCAGGTGCATTTTAAAAAAATCCAGAAAAAGCAAAAAGGGTTTTTCTACAGCCTGGTTATGCTTATCAGCCTCCTGGTCACCCTGCTGGTCGGCCTGGTGAAACCGGGTCAAATGGAAATCATCTTCACCACTGTCCAAATCCCGGTGGAAGCCAGCCTGATGGCTCTCCTGGCAGTCACGCTGACCTATGCCAGTATCCGCCTGCTTCGACGCCGGTTCAATTTATTATCCGTCGTTTTTCTCGTGACCGCCCTGCTTATCCTGCTCGGCACCGCCCCCTTGCCTTTCGTGGGGAACATACCTGGCTTAAGTGACTGGCTGCGCCCATTCATTGCCCAGGTAATGGCTGCAGCAGGGGCGCGCGGCATTTTGCTCGGAGTGGCTCTGGGCACGCTAACCACGGGTCTGCGCATCCTTTTCGGAGCAGACCGTCCTTATGGGGGGAATAAATAATGGCTGATATTTTCTGCCCGAAATGCGGCAATGCCAACTCTGCAGAATTGGACACCTGCGAATTTTGCGGTGCCAAGTTGAAACCCCTCGCCTCTTCCTATTTGGACGCAAACCTGCCGATCAAACCCGGCGAAAGCCCGGTGGTTAAAAACACCTCCGAGTTTGAGAAAGTCAAGCTTACCACCAGCGATCTTGTCCACCCCGGGGAAGCACCCACTGTAAAAAGCACCGCGGCTTTGGAATCGACCCTCCCCTCCTGGTTGAGATCCCTGCGGAAGGGGGATGACTTGGCAGAGAGCGAATCTGGAGCCGCCACACCCCCCGGGCAGAGCCTCCCGCTTGGACCCGCACCAGAATCCGCCCCCGAATCGTCCGACGACCAGCCTGATTGGCTTACCGGCCTCGGCAAGGTTGTCTCTGATGACGAGAAGGAAATTCCCGACTGGTTGGCCAGCCTGCGCGAGGAAAAACCGGACAACACCCCTCAGGAATCCCAGTCGCTTCAAGAGCCTGCCCTGAATACCACTGGAAGTCTTTCCCTTGGAGATGGCGATGCAGATTGGGTGGCACGCCTGGGCAGCGAACCAGAACCCGGCACTCCAGAAACCAGTCCTGAAAGTGATGTAAGCGCTGGGAATGAGTCTCTCGATTGGCTGGATTCATTGAAGCCCGAATCTGGTGTTCCCAGCTCGGTGATACAACCTGCCGAACCACAGGATGAAGCTTTAAATCAATGGCTGTCCGGCTTGCCCGACACGCCTGAAGTCACCCAACCTACCACCGTTGAGAATGAGATCATACCCGGGGAAATGGATCAATCCCGGGAGAACCCGATCAGTTTCGAGCCTGCCCCGATTGAAGAGGAAATAAAACCTCCGGAAGCTGCAGTCCCTGACTGGCTCTCCAATTTAGGATCGATCTCGCCCGTCTCTGAGAAGCCCAGCGGGGAAAGTCTCCCCGAGTGGTTGTCAGATATGGAAATTAAGGCTGGTCCTGAGTCTGTGGAACCTGCCCACCAGCCCGCCAGTGACATCCCGGCACCCGGGGACCCCGGCGGCGAAATTCCCGACTGGCTGTCCAAATTCCAGGCAGATGAGCCGTTGGCAGATGAGCAGGCAGTCGCGAAGAAACGGTCCGACACGATTCCCCTGCCAACAGAAAAAGAGACCGGCACCGGACCCCTGCCCGATTGGCTTTCAGGGATCGAGAGGAACTACTCCCCCTTCTGACGAGCCGCCGGCATTGACCGCCAGCGACAAAGTCTCCACCCCCAGGGAAAAGAGCAGCCCCTTCTCGCTGGAAACCCCAGATTGGCTTTCCAAATTGAAACCGGAACAAGCTTCAGAGAAAGCTTCCCTGGGAACGAACGAACCCCCTACACCGGATAGTATGGAAATTTCCGAACTCCCATCCTGGGTGCAGGCGATGCGTCCGGTGGAGTCTGTAATGGAGGAAACCCGGTCGGCTCCCCCGGTGGAGGAACCAGTCACCGAGCAGACGGGTCCGCTCGCCGGTTTGCCGGGCGTGCTGCCATCGGTTCCAGGTCTTGGAACGCTGCGCAAACCGCCGGCTTATACCGCCATACTCCAGGTCACCGAAGGTCAGCAGCGCTATGCTACCGCTTTGGACCGGTTGATCTCCAGCGAGACCGAGCCGCAGGAAGTCAGGAAATCCCGGCTTGCCTCCAGTCGTATCTGGCGGTGGTTGATCGCGGCTTTGCTGCTTGCCGCGGTGGGACTGTCTCTCACTACGGGTATCCCGGCTGCGCCAGCCAGCACGCTCCATCCGCCCGAAATGTTAAGCGCCTTTACACTCATTGGCAGCCTGCCCTCCAATTCACCCGTTTTGGTGGTTTTCGACTACGCTCCCTCCCTTTCGGGAGAATTGGAAGCCGCCGCTGCACCCCTGATGGATCATTTACTGCTCCAGGGACCGCGTCTGGCGCTCATTTCCACCAGCCCCACCGGTCCTGCTCTCGCCGAACGCTTGCTGCACGATTCCAAGGCCTCACCCCTGGTTGCAGCGCATAATTATCAGCCCGGGCAGCAGTATGTCAACCTGGGATATCTGGCGGGTGGTCCGGCGGGAGTTCAATATTTTGCCAATTCACCCACCACAGCCGCACAATTTACGCTGGATGGTCAACGCGCCTGGAGTCTGGCACCTCTGCAAGGGGTGGGGGTATTAAGTGATTTTGCTGCCATTATTGTTTTAACGGATAGTGCGGATACCGGGCGCGTTTGGATCGAACAAACCGGATCTGCAATTGGCAGCACACCCATGCTCATGGTCATCTCTGCCCAGGCGGAACCGATGATCCTCCCGTACTATGATTCTGGTCAGATAAAGGGCCTGGTTACCGGGCTGGCGGGCGGGGAAGCTTACGGGCAGACTTTTGTCCGCCCCGATATGCAAACCGGGTTGGCTGAAAAATATTGGAATTCATTCGGTGCTGGGATCCTGGTCGCTGTAATTTTGATCGTGACCGGCGCAATTTGGAATGTTATTGCGGGCTTGCGTTCTCGCCGCGAAAAGTCGGGGGAAAGGATCTGATCATGCCTGCATTCCTCTCTGCCAATTTTATTGACCTTGTCACCGGCGGGATCAGTTTCCTGCTGACCGTGATGGTCTTGAGTTATCTCATTGGGGATAACCCGCTCTTTCGAATTGCCATTTATATTTTTATCGGTGTTTCCGCCGGGTATGTTGCTGCGGTCACCTGGCACCAGGTGTTGAGACCGCAGCTTATAGTGCCGTTGTTAACCGGTACCCTGGCTGAACGCCTGCTGCTGATAATCCCCCTGCTGCTTGGATTGCTGCTCCTATTTAAGCTCTCACCTCGCACTGCCAGCCTGGGCACTCCATCCATGGCTTTCCTGGTGGGGGTTGGTGCGGCAGTTGCCATTGGCGGGGCAGTGATGGGCACGTTATTCCCACAGACGGGGGCCGCTATGAACGCTCTAAAATTATCCGGTGCCGGGCAGTTCTGGCTGGAGCGCCTGAGTGAAGGGCTGATCATGCTGGTTGGTACTATCACAGCCCTGGTATATTTTCATTTTGGCGCCAGGGCCACTCCCACTGGTCCGCAGCGCGGGAAAATTATCGGTATTCTGGGTCGCGTGGGTCAGGTATTCATTGCCATCACTTTTGGTGTCCTGTTCGCAGGGGTTTTCGTGGCTGCCATGACCGCCCTGATCGAACGGATGAATTTTGTAATTACCTTTTTGTTATCACTCTGAACGTTTCGCGTCCTCTACTGAGGCTGGACCTTCATGCCTGTTTCGCTGGATACCGCTGAATCCCTATTGGCTGTCGATGTCGGCTCAATAACGACCCGTGCCGCCTTTTTTGACGTTGTGGAAGGCCGTTACCGTTTTATCGGATCCGGAAATGCTCCCACCACAGCCATGGCGCCATATCGCGATATCAGTGAGGGGGTTCGCCAGGCCATCGAAAACCTCCAAATTGTCACCGGACGAAAATTCCTTGGGGAAGGCTATCAATTGATCATGCCAACCTCTGAAAGCGGTGGGGTTGATTCTTTCGCCGCCACTCATTCAGCGGGATCTGCCATCAAGACCGCAGTTGTTGCCTTGTTGGACGATGTTTCGCTTGAAAGCGCACAGCGCTTGGCACACAGCACCTACACCAATGTGGTGGAAACGATCGCATTAAACGATACCCGTAAACGTGAAGAGCAGATCGACAGTCTCGTGCGTCTTCATCCGGACATGATCCTGGTTGCCGGTGGCACGGACGGCGGGGCTGCCCGCTCTGTCCAGCGCTTGATCGAAACTGTGGGTCTGGCTTGCTACCTGCTTCCACCGGATAAACGGCCCGCCCTTCTTTTCGCTGGGAATCAGGACCTTTCTGACGAAGTCAGGCGAAGCTTGGTACCGCTTACATCCGCCATGTCCATCGGTCCCAACCTGCGCCCCGGCATTGAAATTGAGAATCTTCAGCCCGCCCAGGCATCCCTTGTTGAACTTTACAACCATGTGCGCCGCACTCAAATGAATGGTTTGGATGAACTTAACGCCTGGGCTGGGAATACACTGGTGCCGACCGCATCCGCTGAAGGGCGCGTCATTCGCTTCCTCAGCACGGTGTATGATGCAAGTAAAGGGATCCTGGGTGTGGACCTGGGGGCATCCGCTGCCACTGTCGCAGCGGCCTTTGGAGGCAATCTTACTTTGGGTGTGTATCCCCAAATGGGTCTTGGCGAAGGCCTCGTAAATTTGCTGCGGTACACCAGGGTGGAAGAGATCCTCAAATGGTGTTCGCTCGATATTTCCCCTGAGGCTGTCACTGAATATATTTATCAAAAATCCATCCACCCGGCCAGCATTCCTGCCACCCCCGACGATCTGGTTATTGAACAGGCTGTGGCGCGCCAGAGTTTGTCCCTTGCGCTGAAAATGGCCGGCAAGGAGTTTCCCCGCACAGCCCGCCGGGCGGCACTGGGACTTACACCCTTTTTTGACCCGATCCTGGCAGCCGGGAGTGTGATCACCAATGCCCCCACCCTCGGACAGGGATTGTTACTTATACTGGACGCCATACAACCGGTTGGCATCACCACCGTGATTTTTGATCAGAACCATCTTCTCCCGGCTTTGGGAGCCGCAGCCATTCGCAATTCCGTCCTGCCCATTCAAATCCTTGAATCGGGTGCCTTTCTTGGATTGGCGACCGTGGTGGCACCCTATGCCAATGCCCGCCAGGGAACGCCTGTCTTGAATGTTCGCCTCACCTACCAAAACGGCAACGAGAACCGGCTCGAGGTGCAGCAGGGCTCCCTTGAGATCATGCCATTACCTGTCGGTCAAACGGGCCGTCTATTCCTGGAACCATTAAACCACGCCGACCTGGGTTTTGGTACCCGCTCTCCTCGGGAAGACGGCATCCCTGTCAACGGGACAGCCCTGGGGGTGGTCATTGACGCCCGTGGACGCCCGCTGCGCTTGCCAAATGACGCTGCATACCGGCGCGACACCATCAAAAAATGGTTGTGGACATTAGGAGGCTAGACTTTTCATGCTGGCGCCTGTTGTACTTACCCTCCCTTTGACCACACTCCGGCGTGAACGCTTGCTGCCGGTGCCGGGTCGCGTCACCGCGCATGTGGATCAAAAGGTGACTCCCTTGGATGTGGTTGCTGAGGCGCATTACGGGCAGGGACACCTGCTGATCGATGTGGCGCTTGCTCTCGGGATTCAACCTGAGGCTGCTCAGCGGCTGATCCAGGTCAAGGCCGGAGAAATGGTTACGCAGGGCGAGACCATTGCCCAGCGCATGGGGCTCGTCCCGCAGGTCCTGAGGGTGCCTGTAAATGGGCGGGTTATCCTGGTGGGCAGCGGGCGCATTTTGATGGAGTCAGGGGATGGAATTTACGAATTACGCGCCGGCATTCCGGGGCGGGTTACCCGCCAGATCTCTGAACGCGGTGTGGAAATTACTTTCAATGGTGCCTTGGTGCAAGGCGTGTGGGGCAATGACCAGATTGGACTTGGGATCCTGCTTCCGGTAGTCAGCAAACCGGATGAAGAACTCTCGGTAAATAATATTGACGTCAGCCTGCGCGGGTCGGTGCTTCTGGCGGGGTATTGCAGTGACCCGGCTGGTTTGCAGGCTGCAGCCGACTTGCCGGTGCGCGGCATAATTCTGGGCGGTCTTTCCCCGGCCCTCATCCCCATGGCAACCCAGATGCCTTATCCGATCGTGGTGGTCGACGGGTTTGGATTGAAAAAGATGGATAGCACTGTTTTTCAATTATTGACCACCAACGCCAAGCGCGAGGCAACCCTTAACGCTGAACCGTTCGACAGGCAGGCCGGCATACGTCCTGAGATCTTAATCCCGTTGCCTGTAACGGAAGATCCGCCGCTCCCAAAAGTTGTGCAGACTTTTACACCCGGGCAATCGGTGCGCCTGACGCGCGCCCCCAACGCGGGCTCGATCGGGACGTTGGCAGGTCTGCTCCCTGGTTTGACGGTAATTCCCAGCGGATTGCGTGTGCCCGCTGCAGAAGTGGAACTGGAATCTGGTGAGCAAGTTGTAGTCCCGCTTGCTAATTTGGAAGTCCTAGTGTAATATATTTCTAACGAGGAGGAAGAACCATGTTGGATGAAGGTAATGCCCCTAATATGATGGAAACACCCGACGCTCCGCCGCCGGAAGAGAAAAACAATCGAACTTTCCTGATCGTGGGTGGGGTCATGGGCGGCCTGGTATTCCTAACCCTCGTATGCATGGCTGTCTATTTCCTGGTTCTGGCGCCCCGCATCGCTGCACAAAGGACCTCTGCCCAGGCTACGATTGAAGCTGGGAATTCCCAGGCAGTCCTCCAATTGACTCAAACCGCGCAGGCTGCTCTCTTTTCAGCCACCCCGCTGACTTCACCCCTGCCGCTGGCGACTGGTACCAAGGTACCCAATACACCGGTTCCTAGCCCAACCCCGGTCATTGCAGTGAACACGCCGGTGGAGACGCCTACGAATGATCCGGCTACGTTGGCTGCCTTGCAGACTGAACTTGCGCTGCAAATAGCCTCAACCGGTCAGGCTGCTGCCGGCACCGGTACCGCGGCTGCCGCGGGACCCTTGCCCACCACGGGATTCTTTGACGAGGTTGGACTGCCCAGCATGCTCATCCTGGCGGTGGCGCTGATCGTCGTCATCTTTTTGGCTCGCCGTTTGAGGAGATCCCCGGCTAAATAGCAAAATTTAAGAGCAGACCAGGGGTCTGCTCCAATGGGTGGAGCTCGCGTGGGTCCTGTTCATGGGGCCCACGCTTTTATTTTTCCCCCGGATGGGAGACATTTGATGATCGGATCTACCCGTGGCTAGGTCGCGCTCGCAGCCACGCTTTCGCCATACCCCAGCAGGGCTTTAACCATTTCCGGGCTTCGTCCTTCTGCATAAACTCGCAGCACCGGTTCGGTCCCCGACGGGCGAATGAGCAGCCAGGAATCATCAGCCATGATGTATTTGACCCCATCGATGTTGCTGATCTCCGCCACCTTTTGTCCCCCGATTTCCGCCGGGGCTTTTTTGACCAGCAGATTTGACATCTCAAGCTTGGCAACCGGGTGGTGCAGGCGTAGATCAGTCCGCTCATAAAAGGCAGGACCTACCTCCGCCAGGAGTTCGTCCACCAGCACCCCCAGGGGCTTTTTCGCCACAGCCAGGATTTCCACCAGCAGCAGCCCCATCACCGGACCATCCCCCTCGGGAATATGACCCTTGAACGAGATGCCCCCTGATTCCTCGCCACCGATCAGGATATCATCGGTCATCATGTAATCGGCGATGTGGTTGAACCCCACAGGCGTTTCAAAGAGTTTCAACCCATAACGTTTGCACAGACGGTCCACCATGCGGGTGGTCGATACCGTCCGCACCACGGCTCCGCTCCAGCCGCGCTTTTCGACCAGGTAGCGCAGTGCCAGGGCAAAGATCTTGTGGGGATCAACAAAATTTCCGCGTTCATCCATAGCACCGATTCGGTCTGCATCGCCATCGGTGGTCACACCAAAATTACCCATGCCTGCTGCCGATGGCTCCAGCCAGTGCACCCAGGTTCTTGGCGATCGGCTCGGGGTGAATGCCCCCAAAGCCCGGGTTCATCTCCGAGCGGATCTCGGTGATCTCGCAGCCGGTACCCTGCAGGAATGCCTTGATCACACCCCTGCCCGAGCCATACATCGAGTCGACTATGAAACAGGGAGGGTTATCTGCGATTAAATCGCTGTTGATGAGCGTCCGCAAATGTTCGAAATATGCCGGCAGGGGATTGAACCTCTGGATGAGACCTTTTTCGCGTGCCAGGTCAAAATCCATCAAGTTCGGTCCCCGGGCGCGTTCCTCGTTATCATTCAGATATACTTCCACCCGGTGGCATTGCTCCGGCAGTGCTGAACCACCATAAGAGGCTTTTAGTTTTACTCCGTTATAACGCGGGGCATTGTGCGAAGCGGTGATCATCACTCCCGCGATGGCTTTCAGGTTCTTGACTGCATAGGAAATTGCGGGGGTGGGTGCATCTGATTGTGCGAGCAGAACATTAAAACCATTGGCTGCCAGCACTCGCGCTGCATCTCCTGCATAACGGTCAGACAGGAAGCGCGTGTCAAAACCCACCACGAACTTTTTCGGGTCAGGAATGGATCCCCCGTTACCTGATTTATCCCAGGACTCCGATGTAACGGCATCGGCGATGGCCTGGGTGAGCATGCGCAGGTTATTGAAAGTAAATGTGTCTGAGATGACGGCGCGCCAGCCGTCCGTTCCAAAGTGGATGGTCATCAATTACTCCAAAATAAGGGATGAAAGATCAGGGGGTTGGTGTAAAGGCAGGCGTAGGGACGGGCACCTGGGTGGTGGCAATCAATACCGTTTCCAGCACCCACCCTTCCAGGTTATTAACCCGGATCCGCACCCAGGTGGATGAAAGGACCACTTGAGTTTCAGGCAGGACCTCCACCAGGATGCCGTTGCTGATGGCAACTATCACACTCCCGGATCCGGAACCCGGTTCAGTTCGCAATAAGGCCCCGCCGCCGGAAGAAGCGGAGATGATGGCGTAATGGGGGGTCGGTTGCAGCGTGGGCGTCAGCGTAATTGTGGCGCTGGGCAAAGCTGTGGGCACCTTTGTCGTTGTCCGGATAACGACCGGGGTCTCGGTGGGCAGGGCAAGCATGGTAGGTGTGGGCGCAATGGTTCGGACGGCAGTGATCCCGTTCCGGATGATACTCACCAGCCCGGTCAGGATAACCAGCGCTGCCACCGATAGCAGTCCGATGAAAATCGGCAGGATATACCCACTGGCACGCAAAGGTTTGAAGTGCATTACCACCAGCACGATCCCGCCAACAACCATTGCCAGGGCAAAATGGACCAGGGAGACCAGCAGCCCGTTCGGCCAGAGCATCACCCCGTTGATATCTTTCCCAAATCCCAGCCCGATCCCGGCTGCGCTGATCGGCAGGAACAACCCGTAAGCCAGCATGACGCTCGCCAGGACGGGTTTTTGCTCTGAGCGGACGAATGAGATGGCCAGCAGTGCAGCCCCCAGCGCTACAACCAGCAAATCCGGCCACCAAAGCTGGGCATGGATGCGGGCATAATAAAATGGCAAATTTTCCCACAACCGTCCGGTCATCCCTGCCAGTGCACCGGTCAGGAAGACCAGGCCGCCGGCTACCAAAAGCACTCCCAGGGTCAGGAAGAAAAATCGCCATGAGCCGGTGATTGTAGCCAGCATCACACCCACCCACGGGGTCAGGAGAGGCGCCAGCAGCACCCCCAGCAGCAGCAGGGCAGGCGCATTAAGCAGGTAAGCTGCCCCTAAAATGACTCCGCACAGGAAGGCGAACAGGAAAAATTCAAACGATGGGAAGGCGCGCCGCGCCAGGCTGTCCAGCAGGGCAGCCCGTTCATCCGCTGCAAGCGGGACCAGCATGCGCCGCGCTCTTCTCCGCCTGGCACGCGGTAAATGGGCAAGATCGCCAATCGGGGTAAATCCTTCCGGTAAGATTGGCTCTTCGGGGAAGTATTCTTCCGAGGGGGTGGGTTCTTCCGGTTTTGGGTTCTCTTCTGGCAGGTCCATTAGTTAAACTCGCTTCATGGTGGATATCCTTATTATACAACAACGAAGGACGCCAGGGTTACCTGGCGTCCTTGTTACAGGATTATCCGGGGGATTGGATTAGATCCAGCCTCGTAATTGCATTGCCTTGGCTACGCGGTCAATGGCAACCATGTAAGCTGCATCGCGCATGTACACTTTCTGCTTGATGGACATGTCCAATACGCCATGGAAGGCGGATGTCATCTTCTGATCCAGTTTCTGCAATACTTCTTCCTTGGGCCAATAGTAGTTGGCATCATTCTGCACCGACTCAAAGTATGAGCAGGTCACGCCGCCGGCGTTGCACAGGAAGTCGGGGATATCAAAGATGTTGTTCTTCTTGAAGTAATCATCGGCTTCGGGAGTGCAGGGGCCGTTGGCACCTTCGGCAACGATTTTTACATTCTTGGAAATCTTCTTGACGGTTTCCCCATTGACGTGCCCTTCGATGGCCGCCGGGATCAGGACATTGCAATCCTTCTCGATCCATTTTTCGCCGTCCTCGACGACGTAACCGGAAGCCTCGGCCTTTTTTCTGTCGATCGTGCCGTATTGGTCAACAATGGTGAGCAAATAGCGCGGGTCAACTCCGTCTTTATGGCTGTAGGTGTAGGAGGTCTTGTCATTGCGATCCCAGCAGGAGACGCAGGCAACTTTTCCGCCCAGCATTTCGATGAAACCGATGGCAGCGTATTGCGAAACATTTCCAAAGCCCTCGATGGCAGCCACGGATTTCTTCGGGTCGATGCCCAGGTGCTTCATGGCTTCGCGTACGGTGTAAATGACTCCGAAACCGGTCGCTTCGGTGCGGCCTTCTGAACCGCCGCCGCCGAGCGGTTTCCCGGTGAAAACGCCGGGGGTATAAACGCCCGCCAGTTTGGAGTATTCGTCCATCATCCAGCCCATCATCTGGGGAGTGGTGCCGACATCTGGAGCAGGGACATCCTGGCGCGGACCGATGTTTTTCCACATGATCTGCACCCAGCCTCGGCATAGGCGCTCTTTTTCAGCAACAGATAGGGTGGACGGGTCAACGATGATGCCGCCCTTGCCGCCGCCCAGCGGAATATCTGCCACGGCACATTTCCAGGTCATCCAGGTCGCCAGGGCGCGCACGGTATCCAGTGTTTCGGCGGGATGGAAGCGAATGCCGCCCTTGTTCGGGCCACGCGCATCGTTGTGCTGCACACGGTAACCCTGGAAGATGCGCATGGTACCGTTGTCCATTCGGACTGGAATACGGAATGTGTATTCCCGCATCGGCCATCTGAGCACCTCGGCCACTTGTGGGTCGAGTTTGAGCATTTTGGCAACTCCATCAAACTGTTTCTGCGCCATTTCGAAAGCATTGATCTGTCCTGCCATATTTATCTCCTTGGTAAAGATTGATGTGCGGTGAGAATATAAGCGGGCACCCCGGACGGGAGGCCCGCTTTACTTTATGCTATGTTTAACCATGCCAGCATAAGGTTTTCCACCAAGAAATTTCTTTCCCATTAAAGGTACTCGATTATCAAAACTACGTCAATATGACGAATACCATGGACGCGCGTGATTTATTTCGTGATTAATGGCACAAACCGTGACCTGCTTCGGGGAAATTACTTCTTAATAAATAAAATGGAGGGTGTTGGGCAGGTTAAACCTGTCTGACACCCCCCAAAATGACCATGAGCAGTACTCGGGTTATCTTGAAGCAATATTATCGGTTCATGAAATGAACACCCCTGCATTTCCGGTCAGAACTATTACCCCTTATCTCCCAGATCTTCATCTTCCCCGGGATCAAGTTCCAGCCGGACTTTTTGAGGGTCAAGCTGGATCCATAGCAGCAGCACGTGACCGTCCTCTGACTTGACGGTGCGCGCTGCCACGATGGGGGCTTCTTCTTCCAACCCCAGGTCGTTGCGATATTGCAGGTGGATGGGCTGGTTGTTTCGCCAACGCCGGTAACAACGTTCAACCAGCGCCGGTCCATTAAATGTGCGCAAACGGGTGAGCAGGGTCAGCGGTAGGAATGGACCTTCGCCAACGCTTAACGCCCAGCCGTCCTGCACGGGTTCGAATACAGGGGGTGGTCCTTCGATTATTGTGATTTTGTCATCCATAGTTACCTTCGATGTTTGGAAATAATACCATAAACCCGCATATTCTTCGAATTGGGAGGTCGAATGTCACTTGGGGTCGCTTGGTTCTTTCCCTTCCTTCCTTTTGCTGGTACAACCAATGGGGAGGTTATCAATTTCCTTTAGTTAGCCGGATATTTTTCCTGGAGACTTCTTAGCATGGCATGCAGTTCCTCGTGGCGTCCCCTTCCGATCACCTTTTCTTCGTGTTCTTCAAATCCTTCAAAGAGTTTTCCCAATTGGGGTTCTGTTAACACTTTTTCAGCCATGGGAAACAATACCATGTTCTCCTTCTGAATGTGGTTCTTTAGAAGGGATGCATAGTCATTTGCTGCCTGCGCCAGCTTTACCCTGTCAAAACCGTTGACCAATGACTCTTCCATATCCCGGATCAACTTCCGGCCCTGGGTGTGTTCCGCAAGCATAACGCCGATCGGTCCACCCTTGTCCGGAACGCCGGCACCGATCATCGCTGGGAATAAAAGGCCCTCCTCCTTCCCGTGATGGCACTTGTCGGCAAACTCTTTCAGGAACCCGATGAAATCAGAAATATCCTTGCTATCCTCGGACCGGGTGTTTTCAATGGCTGCAACCATGCTTCCCATGATCTTAAGGGCGGAAAGGATTGCTTCATGATCATTCAATAGATCGGCTATTGCTTTACTCATCACTTACCTCCTGGGATGGATGTTTAGTTTGGTCGTTATTAAGAACATGTTGTGTCGGGGGGATACCTGGCAATCATACCATGCCATATAATGGCTCTATTTTGGCGGGCTAAAGATCCCCCATACCACGCCGGATGGGTCAATAAGATCAATCTTCTTTGGGCGGCGCGGCTTCACCGTAGTCCAGCACTTCGCGTACCCCCGTTCCCGATTCAGGCGGACCGACGATCCCCTTTTCTTCCATCGTGTCCACCAGCCGCGCTGCCCGTGTGTACCCGATCCGCATCCTGCGCTGCAGCATCGATACCGAGGCACGCCCCTCCCTCCGCACCGTGTCGATGGCGTCATTAAGCAGCGGGTCACCCTGCAGGGCGGTGATATCCTCGAACATGGGCACTTGCTTGCCCTCCAGGTTTGGGGAACCCGGCGGTACTCCCGGGGATGGCACCGCGGCTGTCCCGCCCGTGCTCCCGGCTGCCGCGCCGTACGGGCTGGATGCGCCTGCCTGCTTTTTCCAATAATCCACCAGGCGGGTTATTTCCATATCCGACACGAACACCCCCTGCAGTCGCACCGGCGCGGGTGAGTCTGGTGCCTGGAAGAGCATGTCGCCGCGCCCGAGCAGCCGTTCCGCTCCGGGCTGGTCGAGGATCACCCGGCTGTCGGTATTGGATGCCACTGCGAATGCAATCCGGGCTGGGAAGTTGGCTTTGATGAGACCGGTTACCACGTCAACCGAAGGTCGCTGGGTGGCAATGATCATGTGAATGCCGGTGGCACGCGCCAGTTGTGCCAGCCGGGTGATGGTCCGCTCGGTTTCGTCAGGGGCGATCATCATCAGGTCAGCCAGTTCGTCGATCACCACCAGCAGGTAGGGAAGTTTTTTGCCGCCCTGCGAGGTTACCCGGGAATTGTAATCGGCGATGTTGCGGGCGCCGAGCTCTGCAAACTTATGGTAACGGTTATCCATCTCACGCGTCATCCACTGCAGCGCGCCAACCACTCGCTCGATCTCAACCACCACCGGGGCAAGCAGGTGGGGAATGCCGTTATATCCGGTCAGTTCCACCCGCTTGGGGTCCACCAGGATCAGGCGCAGGTCGTCGGGGGTGTTGTTCAACAGCAGGCAGCTCAGGATGGCATTCACACACACCGATTTTCCGGAACCGGTCGTCCCTGCGATCAGCAGGTGCGGCATGGATTCCAGACTGGTCGATTTGGGATGCCCGGCTACGTCCTTGCCCAGCGCAAATCGCAGTGGCACCTTGCTGCGGGTGAATATCTCGCTCTCCACCACTTCGCGCAGCGCTACAAGTGCCATTTCTTCGTTCGGGACCTCGATACCCACGTAGCCGTGGCCCGGAACGGGAGCCTGGATGCGGATACGCGGCGCAGCCAGGGCCAGGGCCAGGTCGTCTGCCAGCGCAGCGATCTTGCCAACCCGCACCCTGGTTTGCCCTGAGCGTGATTCTACGAAAAGCGGTTCCACACCGAACATCGTGACCGTGGGTCCGCGGCTGATCTCGACCACCTGGCTGGGGGCACCGAACGAGGCCAGTGTCTCTTCTATCAGCCGGGCGCGCTTCTGGATAAATTCTTCGTTGACCTTGGGAGCTTCGGCCGGTTCCAAAATGTCGGCCACCTTGGGCAGCATCCAGGTGATGACCGGAGCGGAGGAAAGGTTGGTTCTTACCGTCACGCCGGGCGGGTTGGTCGTGACCGGTTGCGATTCGGGCGGACGCAGCAGGGGGGTGAAGTCGTCGAGCGGCTCTTCCGCAGGCTTGCGTCCGGGTGAACCGGTGGATTTTTTTGGAAATCGCTGTTTCAGCCAGCCTTTGAATTTCGATCCGAGCGGTCCTGCCCATTTGAACATCTCGCCCATCGAGACGTCCAGCGTCATCGCCAGGGCGATGACCAGCCAGGCTGCCACAACGATGACCGTCGCGGCGGCACCAATGGCGCCCACCAGTCCCTGCTGGAGCAGGGCACCGATGAAACCACCGCCCTGGCCGGCCTGGGCTCGCTCGATGGCGGTTACGGTCGGTCCGTCCAGTCCGTGGAACGCCGCCAGCAGGCCCACGAACAGGAGCAGCATGCCGATGACGCGTTCGATGTTGAGCGCTGGAAGCCGGTCTACATGTCGCGCTACCAGCCAGGCACCCAGGACCAGCAGCCCAACTGGGAGGATATAGTCGCCCCACCCAAAGACCCGCGCCAGGATGTTGATCCAGCTTCCGGTGATACTGCTCTTGTTGGCCGAGAAGAGGCTGAGCAGCGTTACCAGCCCGACGATCGCAAGGATCACGCCCAGGATGTCCATCCTTCGTTCAGGCGAAATGCTGTCGAGGATGGTGAACCGTTCAGGCGCTACCTTGGACCGGGTGGGAGAACGCCTGGCTTGGCGCGGACGCGGAGTGCTGCTGACAGGCTCTGCTTCCGGTTCCGGAAACGTCCGGCTGCTGGAGCGGGAGGATGTTCTTTTGATCGGTCTTTTTGCGCGGGTGATGGGCATTGTAAATTGATTATAGCACAAATGGTCTAACGACTATCGAAGGTTCATTCCGTTTGTTTTGAGTTCTGGTGCAGCCACTCGATCGTTCCATCGATATGTTCCTGGTGATGATCATAAGTAGCCAGCAGGATCAATGCGAGCGGGCGCCCTTCCATCCACTTAAACCTTCCCTCATCCAGCAGGTCTTTTTCGGAAATTTTCTCTCCCAATTCCAGGAGCCGGAGAAACCCGATTTTCCAATTAAGATATACCTTTGACCAGGGCAATTCACGGTTTGTTTCAAAGATCCAGTCATTGATCTGATCTACATTGGCCGCATTTGGATCCTGCTCGGGAGGCCATTTCGGGTATTCTGGTTCATGGTCCAGCGAACCGGCCTCCATCCGTGCGACGGAACGCTGCTGCCAGGCCCACAAATGGGCCATTTCATCCTTCGTGGACCATTTTGAAGGCAGGTGAGGGGCGGTGATTTGTTCTTCGCTTAAGGGTTCGAGGATTGCCTTCCAACGATTGAATTGTTCTTTAAGTGCTGCCAGGATATGTTCATTCATGTTCATTTTCGTTCTCCCATTCGTTCATTTCGAGTTCCCGTCAAACCTTCTTTTCTGCGTTTGTCGGGCGGTTGCTGTTTACGAATTCTCGCTTGCATAGTGAAGCAGGACGTTCCCCGATTTAAAATTCTTTGCCTCCATAAGCCTGAGGCTGATATTCCCGAGATCTTTAAACAGCGGTTTACCCTTTCCCAGGATTACCGGTGAAACTACGATCAAGTACTCATCAATTAGTCTTTCCGCTCCCAGTTGCTGAATAAGCGTTCCGCTTCCAAAAATGGTAATATCTGGTCCGCTTCCAGCCCTTAATTCTCTCACTTCCTGGGTGACACCTTCTTTCACCAGGCGTGTATTCATCCATGAGACAGCATTCATGGATGTGGAAAAAACAACTTTTGTCATTTCATCCAATTCTTTTGCCAGTTTCCGTGCCCCGCTGTTGGCATTTGGATCCATGGCTACGTGAGGCCAGTAACTTTCGAACATCTGGTAGGTTATCCTGCCAAGCAGCAGGGTGTCTGGACTCATCATCCCATGTGCGGCTTCGTCAACCTCGGGGTCATGCACAAACCAGTCAATTTCTCCATTTGGACCGGCAAAAAAGCCGTCCACCGAAATCCGATTTAACACAACCACCTTTCTCATTTTCGTCTCCTGAGGGTTGCGATAACGATCTTCTCCCATTATCGCGCCACTTCCTGCCGTTTTACATCAAACCGGCACATTCATTTTCTGCATCATGCTTGCTTTTCCCCCAGGTCAATGGGAATGAAAATTCCGCTGGAACTGGTTGCTGGGGAAGACGATGCAATGGGTGATCATGACAATATTTTCGCCAATTTTTGAAACTCGATCTGCGCGTGGTACTCCATCTCTTTTTCGAAATTCTTCGAAAAATAAATCTTCAAGAGTGGGTCAAATATTTTCCCAATTCCTTCCAACCCCGCGCCGAGTATATGGGTAATTTTGACCCCGTCATCCGTGTCTTCGAATTCCAGGGTAAGCCACCCCGGGAGGCTGATGACTTTTTTCATTTGCCAGACCAGCTTCCTGCCAGGGATGATTTCAATAACCTTCGCAATGAATTTTAATCTGCGCCCGCCGATATATTCGTCAAAGATGACCAGGTTACCGAGGTTATTCGGATGGCGTTCGATGGTATGGAATGAAAGGTGTGTTCCTTCCCACCATTTTTGATAATCCTCATCGGTGCAGTTTAAAAAATATTCCGATATTGCTTTTCCCGAAGTGTGTTTTACATTAATTTCAGTCTTAAATTTGATCATTGCCATGCCTGCAACTAGCCATCGTTTAATCACAAAACGGGAGAAGCGACCTTCACCTCTCCCGTTATTTTCACGTGGGACTACATTTTCTTCAGCAGGTCAGCCTTCTTGCTCTGGAACTCTGCCTCGGTCAGCACCCCGTGCTGGCGCAGCGCATCCAGTTGGGAAAGCAGGTCAGACAGGTTGGGGGCGGGGGGTGCCGGTGGCATCTGCCCCGGAACGCGCTCCAGTTTTTCCTTTGCGTTGATCATTGCGCCCTTGTATTGGATGGGTCTGCCGATGTGGGTGAACTTGTTCACTCCCAGCTCGCTGGCGGTCAGGATTTCGATATCTCCGTAATCGAGCATGCGTCCCATGAAGGACTGGCTCAACTTTACGTCATTGACTTTCTCCAGCGAAGAATCGGTCACGTTCTTGTTGAACACCCCTGAAAGCTGCATCACGCGCCGGTTGGTTACCACGTATTTGCGCCCCGACCAGATCAGGACATCCCGCACCAGGCTGATCAGCGGGAAGATAAGCAGCAGGTATCCCAGCAGCACCAGTGGATTGAGCACCAGCAGGGCATACACCAGGGTGATCGCGACGATCAATCCCACCGTCAACAGGCTCTCGCTCAGGATTTCTCCCACCAGTACCAGCCAGTGCTGGTGGGTCACGAAAAGCACATCCTCATTATCGCCCAGCAAGCTATTGAGATATTTATCGCTCATGATCATCGCCTCCAATGAAAATGTTGACCAAAAAACATTAACCAGTATAGCAAGTTCTCAGGGATAGCGCAATATTAGCGAAGTTGCTTGCGGTAGAAGATCCGATCATATCCCTGATCGAATTTTCTTTCATATTCGACATATCCAATTTTGGGATAGAAGACCTGGTTTTCTGTCATTTTGGTATTGGTGCACAAATAGATTGAGCTTAAGCCCCTTCTTAGTGCTTGTCCTTCGGCAAATACCAGCAGTGCCCTTCCAATCCCGGTGCCTTGCAGCGCAGGCAGCACCGCCACGGTATCCACATAGAAACCCTCTTCGGTTTCGTATTGGACCAGGACTCCAGTTATCTTCTCTCCGGCGATTGCCACCCAAACTTTGCCGTCCCTGATGATTTCGGGGAAATCAGCCAGCATCGGGGCAGGCGGCTTGCCGATCCGTTTGGTATAAGGCGAAAATGCAGTCCTGACGCATTCGGCAACGGCCCCGGCTTCGCTGGCTTCTGCAGGTCGGATCATGGGGTTGAGGTTTGCCCGGGAGGCGGGTTTCATGCCTTCTTCCTGGTCACGCCGCTCCCGCTTGTCAACCTTGCCGGTCAAAATACGCCTCGAACATTATCACGGCTTGAGATCGAGTTCCGCTCGCACCACCCCGGCGCGCTCGTGGCGGGCTGTCACTTTCACCCTACCGCCCTGCGGGGCATGCACGACCCATTCCACTTTCAACCGGTCATCGGTGCCCCCTTCCGAGCCCTCCGGAAAAGCGGCTTTATACGCGCGCCCTTCCAGTTGAGCCATTTCCTGGCGCGGCTTGCCCGCTTGCAGGGTGGCACCCTTTGGCAGTTCGATTTCACAGATGACTCCCCGGGAAACCTTTTTCTCCACGGCTTTCTTGGTGACGTAAGAAGGCAGCCAGCCCGTATTCTCCACCGCCAGCCGGACGCGGAAGGCTCCCTTGCCGATGGATTTAACTTCAGTTGAGTGTAAAGCCAGTTTCGGAGAGATCAATGCATGCCAGATGATCCAGTCGGGAAAAACCTGGATTTCCTTTTCGAGGAATTTCAAAGGTGGGTTGCCCCAATAGTTCATTGAGTTCCCACCCGCCCAGTTCCACCTTGCCCAGCTGCGGATGGTCATAGGCGTACCAATTTACGTACCCTTTTCCGCCCAGCACGTCCATATTCCACTTCATCAACTTTAGATCGTCCTCCAGTGGGTGGTCTCGGAACCACTCGATGTACTTGAAATCTTTGATCCCTGCCTGGCGCATTGGACTCCAGAGCTCGACCGTCCAGGAGAAGACCCCCAGGTGATCGTACATCCAGGTATCGAAGGCTCCGTTGGTCACCTTCTTGGGATGGTAGCGAAAATCGTGATAGCAGGATAAGTGGGGGTAGCCTGTCATGCGGGTTCCCTGGTCGCCTATTTTCTTGTATGTCCACAGGTCTTCCGCTGGGAACTCGTCATCGGCGCGGTCATCATACGGGCGCAGGAGCACTCCGCTGTACGTGTGGAATGTGACCACACCGGTCAGGTTGGGATGGTTGACAATGAAGTCTACGATGTTTCGCGCCTCCGGCTCGCTGACCGGGTACGGACCTGCGCCGTGCTGCTCATTTTCCTGGTGCCATGCCACCGGGAAGTTCCTGTTCAGGTCGAGCCCTTCCTTCGCATCCTGCGGCTGGATGGTGACTCCGTCGAAGTTGCGCAGCAGCCCTTCCGGCAGCAGCCGGTAATAGCGTCCGCCCGCTTCCACCGGGTCGCGGCGGATCATCAGGCGCGGGTCGTCCGGATGCGCCTTCCAGGCGCCGTTGGCGTCGGGGATCCGCATGGTCAGGATGCGCCCGTCGCCGTCGATATCCTCCTGGAGCAGCCCCTCCACCGGCTCTTCGTCGTACGGGTAGGGCCGCGTGCTGGATCGAATGATCCTGGGTTTATCTGCCAGCGCCCATTCAGCCCCGTCGGGGTTGACACGCGGGACGATGTAAAAGGCGCGTGTATCCAGGGCGGAAGTGATGCTGGCATCCTTCCCGTAGCGGGTAACGAGCGCATTGATGAAGTACAGGACCGCCATCGAACCCGCCACCTCGGAGGCGTGCAAGTTGCCGTCCACCCACAGGGCAGGTTTTTCCACATCCGGTCCTGTCTTAAAATTTGTGGCGGTCACCAGCCAGACATCCCGGCCCTCGTGACTTTTTCCAATGCTTTCCAAATGCAGCAGGTTCGGGTGTTCCTCCGCCAGGGCTTTTAGCAGGCGGGTCAGGGCGGGGTAACGGTAAAAGCGGTTGAAGGCGATGGCAGGCATATCTTCTCCTATTGCGTCAAACTATTCATGATGTTCAATATTTTTTCTGCGATGACGGCCCGGCTGAAATGTTCTTCCAGGGTTGTTCGGCCTGCCAGGCCCATCCCCCGGCTTTTTCCCGGGTCTGCAGCCAGGGTTTTAACAGCTTCGGCCAACGCAGACGGATCTCCCGGTTGGACAAAAATGCCGCAGCCGGCTGCCTCAACCACTTCCCGGATCACTCCATCGATGGCGAGCACTACCGGTCGGCCTGCCGCCATGTAATCGAATACCTTGTTGGGATAGGTGGTCTTGTATTCTTCCAGGGGTTTTAAGATGGCGAGACAGGCGTCCGCGCCCGCCAGGGCAGCGGGCATCTCCATCTTGGGAATGGGCGGCAGGAACATTACGTTGCTCAGTCCCATTTCACCCGCTTGTTTTTGGAGGGCAGGTTTTTCCTTGCCGTCTCCCGAGCAGTACGATCGTCACTCTTGGGGTCTCATTTGCCAGGATCCGGGCGCATTCCAGGACAACGCCCAGGTCGTTGGACAGGCCGTGAGCACCGGCGTATAGCACCACGAATTTATCAATCAGGCCGTGTCGTGTTCGGAAGGCCGAACCATCCCCGGCAGGGTCGAACATCTCCGGGTCCGCGCCGTTGGGCACCAGTTCGACCCGCCGTGCGCCGCCTGTCTTCACGTGCTCCACGTAACCCGGGCTGTTGACCATTACCAGGTCTGCGCCGCGGTACAGGGATCGTTCCAGCCAGGTTGATACTTTGATCAGGAGGGGGTTCTTTAGCACGCCCACAGCAATCGCGAACTGGGGCCAAAGATCGCGCACTTCGAACAGGAACGGGATTCGTTTAAGGCGTGCCAGCAGCCAGGCGGTCAGGCCCTGGAAAATCGGCGGGGAGGTTCCCCAGATCACATCCACGTTTTTTACTCGCAGGCCGATGAAAAACGACGCAGCCATGAACGACACGAACGCGTAGACCCGCTGGGCGAATGACTTGTGCAAGCCGGTCGTGGAGGCTGCGCGCAGTACTTTCACCTCCCCTTGCCCGGCAGGTTTTCCGACGGTCTTGTTGTCGCTGGCTCTTGAAATGGGTGCGCCGGTCAAATAACTCACCCGGCTGGTGATCACCGTAACGTTGTGTCCCCGCGCAGCCAGGTACCGGGCGAACTCGTCATGGCGGGTTCCGCCTGGTTCGTCTAGCGCGGCAAATGCCTGGTGGATAAGCAGGATGTGCATGCTGGAACCTGGTTTCCTGGCTTCACCCTCTACTGGTCTGGTGAAGGGCAGCGGGCAAAGGCGTGATCATAACTCGGTTATGTGGATATTGTACGATATTACCCGGATTTTCGGAGAAACGGAAACTATCCCCCCCATAAATCACTCTTGCACCTCTGCCCGGAAAAAAAAGACCAGGCACCGGTTGATGCCTGGGGTCTGAGTGCACAGTTCGCTACTCGAGCTGTGCCAGCCCGTGCTGGATCGCGTAGCGGAGAATATCGATCTGTGAGCTGAGTTCCAGTTTCCGCATGATATTGGTGCGGTGAGTTTCAACCGTGCGGGCGCTGATCACCAGTTTCTTGGCGATCTGCGAATTTGAATTTCCTTCCGCGATCAGTTGCAGTATTTCCCTTTCCCTGATGGAGATCCGCTCGTCCAGGTTGAATTCCATGCTGGTCCCCGAAACGACCGCATCGATGATTTGCTCCGATACCAGGCTGCTCAAATACCGTTGCCCCAGGATGACCGCCTTGATCGCCTGGATCACGTGCTGGAAATCGTCGTTTTTTACCACGTATCCGCGCGCCCCGTTCCTGAGTGCACGGACGACGTACGAGGAGGAGGTGTGGGTCGTGATCATCACCACGGGCATTTCCGGACTGCGCTGGTGGATTAGCTTGGTCGCTTCGATCCCGTTCAGGTTTGGCATGCTGATATCCGCCAGGACAACATCCGGGTGAAGGTTCTCGGCCAGCTCAACCATTTCGTTGCCGTCCGCGGCTTCGCCAATGACTTCCATGTCGGGTTGGGCGTTGAGCAGTACCGTGAAACCCTGCCTGACCATTGCGTGGTCATCAGCGATTAATACTTTGATCTTTTTTATGCTCAACACCTCCTTCCCGTAAAAATTCCAGGCTGCCCGGCGGGGAAAACCGCATGTTTACGGTGTAAATGCTGCTTGCAAGACGAATCCACTGCTTCCCTGGATGCCCATCCAGGCAGACGCGTTCAGGAAATTGCGCATAAAGGACACGTATCCTCTCTGCGTATTGGCAATCCATGACCGCACGCCTTTCGGGATGCGGATGCGTGCAGTAACTCACTGTTAGTCATGCATGAATTACGTAATTTAAGAACTCTTAATTCACTTGGAAGGCTGTAAACCCCCAGTTCTTGCCCGTGCAGGCATGCCACACATTCGTTGAGGAATGTGTTCATCTCACCTCGTAATTCCCCCCGGCTGGATTTACTCCACGGGCCTTATCAACACCAGGATCATCCTTGATGAAAAGCGCACTTTCCCGCATGCTTGCTTCCTCGATAATTCCCTATGCCAGGCCCGATGGTTGAACAAAAATGCCTGCAATAACTACCGTATTCAAATAAGAATACCGCCATCCGTTTTGGTTAATTATGAATAATTAACCGATTAAAAATGATTAAATTCCATGTATATTTTACACCAATTATTACGTAGTAGTGTGCATGAGAACCGTCATTGGATGTACATGGTAGGACTATATTTATGCTCTGTTGGTGAAAATTATCCCATTAATACTAAGTATTGAATATGGGTGACTGGCGTATTAAATTACTTAAAAACCCGTGATGATAATGCAATAAATCTGTGCAACATTACCGGGAAATTGAGTCTCAAGGCACTTTTAAGTACGTTTGAAATGATCTTCCACCTTGGTGGGAGTACGGTTACATGATAGGGGGATCTCCGTGCCTTTCAGGGTGGATCTATGCACTTTACGCAGGGTCAGTATCGCCTTTTATACAACGATTTCAGTAATTTCCTTATTTCCCCCCAGACAGGTTGGATACATAATTTAGCTATACGCCATAGAATCTTTAAGTTGTTAATAATCTAGGGTTAATGTACCTTTAATCTTGCATATCCAGATCACGAAAAGAAGGCATACTATGTCGCAAAAGCAAATTATGATTGTGACTCCTCATGCGGACTTTGGCGAAATTGTCAGCCAAAGCCTGGGCAAGGAAGCCTCGTGTGATGTGATCGTTGCCACATCGATTTCCGAGGCGATTACCCAGACCAAGAAGAGCAAGATCCTTCATTATGCCTTGCTGGACATGGAGATGGGGGTCGAAAAAGTGCTGGAGCAGGGTTTCACCTTGCGCAATGCCTTTCCACCCATATCATTGATCCTGATTTCCAAGAAATACCCGCCCCCCGAGATGGAAGATTTGCGCCCCTGGAAGTTCCTGCGTAAACCTTTTGTTCAAAGGGAATTGATGGACCTGATTCGTGACGGGAATGAAAGCATCAATCGGCACTTTGATTACGTCGATTCGAATTTCAGCACCCGTGCGGAAGATACTGGCCCTGCCTGGTATCTGGATGAAGCCCTGGCGACCAAAAACCTGGTGGCGGCCACCTCCAACCTGGTTGTCCAGGAAGCCATTCTCGTTTCCAGCACCGGGATTTTGGCTCATTCCGGCGAGCTTTCCAAGGATGCCGTCGAGGAGTGTTCGCGCCTTGTCCGCAGGTATTGGGGGGATGACAGCACCGCGGACTTGATCAAACCGGTCCGCCTGCAAACCACCAGCAAGAATCATCTTCTTTCTGCCACGGTGCTGGCTGTTGGCATCATCCTGGCGCTTACCTTTGACTCGGAGACACCCTTCGATATTTTACGCAGCCAGACCAGGTACTTAACCAATGTATTGAAGAACCCGCGGCTCACCCTGCCTGAGGTGCATATTCTGCCCAAAACTCCCGAACTCCAGGTGAACGTGGTGAAGACGCCCACCCACCTCACTCCGGTTGAATTCATCACCGACGATTTTGATATCACCAAACCCGAATACAGCGATTCCCTGCCCGCTTTGCTGTTTAATCAACCGGCAGATACCGTGGCGGCAGAAGACCTCCCGCAGGCAGCCACCCCTCCGGAACCCAGCGACAATCCTGATGTTGGTGATCTGGCTGCCAGCTCACCGGTAAGTGCGTCTGAAGCTCCTGTGGCTGCACAGGATGGTCAGTCACCCTGGACGGATTCCACCCAGCCTCAACCGGGAAATCCTTACACGCAAAGCTCATTCGTTATCCATGAGGACCAGGCGGTTCAGGCGGATTCTCCCATAGATGTCACCGGGGAAATGACGCGCTCTCCCCTTAGCCCTACTGAACCCAGCCTGTTCGATGTGTATTATGCCTGCCTGCTTATTCCACGTATTAAAACGCACGAGTTGGACAGCGATTGCGCTGCTTTCCTAAGGTCTGAACTGCCAAATATATTCCTGGCTTACAGTTGGCGCCTCGAGGAATTGGTGATCGATCGCTCCTACCTGCAGTGGGTGGTTCGCATCCCTCCCACCATCGCTCCGGCTGCCCACATCAAAATGATCAGAAGGGACAGCTCAAAAATGATCCTGTCGAATTTTGCCAGGTTCAACCGCAATGAATTCTTGCGGGATTTCTGGTCCCCGGGTTACCTGCTCGGCGGTGGTCGCCATCTTATTCCCGAGGCGGAAATCGCTGAATTCATTAAACTGAATCGCAAACAATTTTATTCCGACCCGAATCTGCATTTTGAACCCAAACGGGAACCGCTGGGCTACCAGTTTTAAGGATTCCGCCTTCCCTTCGCGGATCCAAAAAGACTCCCTTCATGCGAGCCGTTAATGACTGATATCACCGTAAATCGAATCAGCGAGATCCTTCGTCTGGTATTCGATTTGTTATGGTTTGAACCCCAGGGCCTCTATGTATCGGAGATCATGCGCTACATTCAGGCCACTGTGCCGTTATCGGAATACGAGACCGGTTATTACGCCTACGCTCCTTATTCACCTCGTTATGAAGTGGTCATCCGGGTGGGCACCATCCCTCTCGTCAGGGCGGGCTGGTTGGAAAAGACCAGGAACGGACGCTGGTTCATCACCGAGGCCGGTCGCCAGGCCTGCAAACGCTATAATAACGCTGCGGATTTCTTCGAAGAATCCGTGCGCCTCTTTGTCCAATGGAAATCCAACGAGAATAGCCGCCTGGTCCAGTTGGGCGCCACCCCCTATAACTTTGCGGTGGAAAACTCCTGGGAGCAGATCCGCCAGTATGTGGATAATCTGGATATGCGCGACCTGCGCGAGATGGTCGGCGTACTCTTGAAAGCGATGGGCTGTTACATTGCCTGGCAGGGTCCGATTGGTGAGGACAATGAACTGATCGATCTGATCTGTTATAAGGATCCTCTCGGGCTGAACTCTGACCGCATCGTGGTTCACGTTGCCAATAAATCCCAGGTATCCACCCGCGATGGTTTGAGCGCTTTCATGAATATCCTGAAACCCAGTGATGTCGGACTCTATATTTCGCTGGGTGGCAGCACCAACGACCTGAACCAATTCGCCCTCGCCCAGACCCAGCAGCGGATACGGCTGATTGATTTGGAAACGTTTGTCGATCTGTGGCTGGAGAACCAATCGAACATCGACCAGGAGAGCAGGATTAAATTCCCTCTGAAACCGGTTTATTTCCTGGCATTTCCAAACCAGGGCTGACCCCTATCTCCATTTCTCCGCATAAAACAGAAACAGGCGCACCATTCCGGGTCGCCTGTTTTCGCTGTTTGGAGGGTACTGGGTATTTGTAAGTGAAGCTTTCACCGGGAGTGCCTTGTGGGCCATCCATACCCGGCCGGATCACGCTTTTGGAATTAGTCAGGTCCTTCCGGGATCAACACCGGTTCTTCAGGCCAGCCCTTTTTTACTGACCGTACCACCAGTTCCACTAAGGGCCACGGTTTTACGGGCTGGTTCAGCATTTCATCCACCGGCATCCACATCGGGCGGTAGGTGCCCCGCTCAGGCAGCGGGCTGAATAATTCTTCGCCTTTGCCCGTACCAAAGGTCCCGCTGGTAACTTCAACCAGGTAGTAGTACTGCCATTTCCCCTGCCAGCCGTACTGCGCCACCAGTTGTTTGAGGGTCACCTGCAGCCCCAGCTCTTCCTCGGTTTCCCGGACGGCGGTCCTTTCGGGGGTCTCGCCTTTGTCCACGTGACCTCCCGGAAATGTATAATAATGCAGCCCGGCGCGGTGACGTTCGATCAGCGCGATCTTGTTATCCAGTACGAGGATGATACCCGCTCGGTAACTCATTTCGGGAAAATGAACTCCGAAGTGAATTGTACTTCATTTAAAGCATTAATTTCGACAGCCAGTGATAACGCCGGCACCTTGCTTCCATATAGATGCGAGACCCAGCCGCGCGTGGAGTCCGTCACCCCCGAACCTGCCAGCAGTTCTCCCGCCCGCACGAGCGAGAAAGGTGCCGGGTTGTCTGTTGATGAATGCCGGATGTCCACCGTCATCCAGCCCTTGGGGGTCTCCAATTTCAAAAGCAATGTCGGTCCATTATTCTTGATTTCCCAATTCCAGTCCGGCAGCAGCCAGTGCAGGCGGAATGTCCGCGGCCTTTTGTCCCAGGGCATACGCAGCGGCAGCACCTCGTCCTCCACCAGCCACCGGTCGTCTTCGCAGGCGCTGACAACCCGCGTATGGCGGCACCCGCCTCCCCGCGTTCGGCCGCGCACCCGCTGGAGCACTGCCGGGTCTTCGGTCGGAAGACTCTTCCTGTACGCATCGAACCAGTCCAGGTAAAGGAACCGCCCGGCGCGTGTGAACTGGTCCTTGCCGTTCACGGTGATGGTGTTATGCACCAGCGCGGTGGTCAGGCTGTTATCCCACGGGCTGTCAGCGTTGTAGAGATAAGTTCCGGCGTCCTGGGTGATATTCAAGCCGCGCCACCACAGGTCCAGGTGCAGCTGGTCGGCATGCGATGGGCGGGAGGTGAACTGCGCCGTCCGCAGGTATGCCCAGCTGGTCTTCCCGTAAAGTTGATCGCCCAGGTAACGCGGCAGGGCCATGTTTCCTGGACCCACGGTTTGTGCGTCGAACCACAGCGCCATTTCATCCCAGGCTCCGCGTGGCAGGTCGTAATCCAGGAAAAGGCGCGCAGCCGCGTTCAGCACCGGACGATAGTCGTCGAACGGGAGTACTGTCAGCGGAAAGAGCATTGCCCCGTCGTTGGCACCCAGGTTTGGAGTTGCCCCCGATTCGGAGTTCATCAACGCCAGCAGCCAATGCACCGATCGCCGGATTGCCACCAGGGTCGCATGCGGCCAGCGGTAAATTCTCCTGGAGTTTTTCCTGCACAGGAGCTCGATCCACAGCACCACCTGCAGCATCAGGCGCTGGTAATTGGTGGAGTGTTGTGCATATTCCCCGTACCCGTCGATCTGCTCCTGCAGCCCGCGGTTGATCCAGCGCCAGCCCAGTGCGCGCCAGCGGGCGGCATCCGGGTGGTCCGGCAGGGCCAATCCCGCCGTCAAAAGCCCGGCAGCTTCGGTGAGCAGGTGGTTGTTCTGCTGGGAGCGGGCGTATACCAGCGTGGGGGGGATCCTGGCCGCATGCGCCGCCACCGCGGCAGCCAGGCTGGCTTTGCGTTCGGGTGTGGAAGCGGAGGCGCCTTCGAAAACCTGCGCCGCCCAGGCGAATGCGGTCAGGCGCAGGGCCACCTCCTGTCCGCTCATCCAGTGCGGACCCAGGCAGGGCGGATTACTGTCCCTGAAGGTTTCAAAAAATTGCCAGAATGCCTGGGCGTATTTTTCTTCCCCGCTCAGGTGGTACGCGCGGCCCAGGGGATAAGCCCATCCGAACCGGGCCGGTTCCCACACGAATTTGATGTCGTGGATGGGAGTTTGCCCCCAGGGGATGGGAATTTTTCCGGTCTCGTAGGCTGTCCAGTCTTCCAGTTTGCCTGGCAGGGTCAGCACCAGGTCCGCTGCCGCGCCTCCGAATAAACGGATCTTCCCGCTGACGATTTCGTCCGCCTCGGCGAGCAGGGCGGCTTCGCCTTCGTTTCCAAGCACCGCCAGGATTTTGTCCTTTGCGGGGATCGTAGCTACAGCTTTTAAATTTCCCATCACGGCTGGCGTCGCCCGCCTGGTGACCCGTCGATAATGCCCGGTCGCCAGTCCCAGCCTGTAAAGCCCGTTGAGCGCCACCGGTTGGAGGCCCAGCTGTTGGAGCGCTTTTATGGCAATGTTTACCCTGGAGAAAAAGTTCATCAGGAGATCCGGTTGAGGTATGCCAGCGTAAAGAACAGTGTGCTTACCTGCATCGACTGGAGTAGTTCGCCGTTTTTCGCCATGGCAATCACCTCCTCCAGGGGTTTGAGAAACACTTCGATCTCTTCTGTCCCATCCAGGTGCTGGCTGCCCACTTTTTCAGCATCCAGCGCCAGGAACGAATAGATCAGGTTGGTATGGTTGGCCGGGTTCGGAGAAACGCAGCCCAACTGGATGATCCGTTCGCTCGAATATCCGGTCTCCTCCTCCAGTTCCCGCCTGGCAGCCGCCAGGGGATCCTTGTCTTCCTTGTCCATCACTCCCCCGGGCAGTTCCACGATCACCTTTTGTGCGCCGTGCCGGTATTGCCGGATGAGCACCACCTCCTGCTCTTTTGTCAGCGCCAGCACCGTTGCCCAGGTGCCGAATTCCAGCACCGTCCCTTCGATGATCTCTCCGTTGGGGAGTTCGCAGCGGTCGAGACGGATGGTCTCCCGCAGGTGGGTTGAATCCAGGATCTTCCAGGGTTTAATGGTCATGGGCGGATGCCGATATTATAGTCTTTATCACCGATTGGGGTCGCACAAAACAACTGGAGGCTGGCGGGCCTGCTGTATTTCAAACAGGCTCGCCAGCCTCCAGCCTCATTTCAATAATTTCCAGCTTAGACTTTTGCGGCTCTCAGCGCCGACGGCAGCAGTTCTGCGGCAGCCCGCACCTGGTCGGTGGAACACGAGAACGCGAAGCGGATAGTATCCTTCGTTGTCCGGTCCAAATGCCGAGCCGGGTGCCGAGCCGATGCCTGCCTGGTCGATCAGGAAATTGGTCATCGACCAGTCGTCGGTCTTGCCCTGGTAGCCTGGCCAGTCGGGGTTGATGTTGGCCCACATGTAGAATGCTCCCGAGGGCTTGAAGGGTTTGACGTAAGGGCTTTCTTCCAATCCTGAGAAGAGCATATCCCGGCGTGCCTGGTATTCGGCAGCCATCCCCTTGGTGAAATCCTGCGGGCCGTTGATCGCCGCGGCCGCGCCGTACTGCGTAACCGAGTTGACCCCGTTGATGGTGCAGCGCACCAGTTTCTTCAAGCGCATCAGGATCGTTTCGTCGGTGGCGATCACGTAACCCAGGCGCAGGCCGCTCATGGCGTAGGTCTTCGAGAGCGAGAAGACGGAGATGGTCCGTCCCTGTGCACCGGGCAGCGACCCGAGGCTGACGTGTTTTTCGCCGTCGAAGATCACGTGCTCGTAGGCTTCGTCGCTTACCAGCAGCAGGTTATGCTTCTCGGCGATCAGGGCGATCTCTTTCAGCGTCTTCTCCTGCACCACCATCCCGGTCGGGTTGTGCGGGGTGTTGACGAAGATCGCCCGCGTGCGTGCGGTGATCGCCGCTTCGATGTCAGCCGGCGCATACAGGTAACCTTCCTCCGCCCGCAGCCGCACCGGCACCGGTACGCCGCCTCCCAGCCGCACGTTCTCGGCGATCTCGGTCCACATCGGGTTGGGCAGGATCACCTCGTCCCCGGGATCCAGCAGCGCCCGGAAAATGATGTACAGCCCGTTCATGCCGCCGTTGGTCACCACCACGTTATCCGGTCCGGGCACCTCCAGCTTGTTTTCGGTCGTTACTTTTCGGTGGATCGCCTGGCGCAGCACCGGGATGCCGGTCGAGGCGGTGTAGTGGGTCTGCCCGTCGCGCAGCGCTTTCTCCATCGCTTCCCTCGCAAGCGCGGGGATATCGAACGATGGGTCCCCCAACTCGAGCCGCAGGATCTTGCGGCCCTTGGCTTGCTGTTCCAGCAGCCGGTCTCGCACCTGGACGATGGCGCCCAATGAGACCTGGTCAACGATATGGGTCATGGCTACCTCCGTTAATTAAATTTTTTGATTATACCCCCCGGGGGAATTAGTTATGCAAATATTTAAGATTCTTTCAGTGGAGATCACTTCATTGATAAACATTTCTGCTCTCGGGAAATCCCCCACGGACGTCTCGCGATTAAAATCAGAAGTCTCTTTACCAGGATCAGGCAGGGATTGGTTTCGTCCCAGATCTGGGAGAACTCCTCCAGCGGACGGTATCCCAGCGCCGCGTAGAAAGCCCGCGTGCGTGCATACCCTTCATCCGGGCTGGAGGGACCCAGGGTCTTGACCTGCATGTACTCGATCCCTTCTCCGCGCCCATGCCTTTCGGCGGCTTCCACCAGGGCGCGTCCGATTCCCTTGCCTTGGTTTTCTGACCGGACGGCCATCACGATGATCTCTGCAGAAAAGGGATTGTGGCTTTTCAGGCTGAGGAAGCCCAGCACATTCCCATCCCTCGTTGCCACGAAGGTGGGCAGGTGCTCCACCTCCTTTTCGTAATTCAGGATGTCTTCTTCGATGCCGAACCAGCCCGGCAGCCCGCGCAGGATCGGGACGCATACCGATGCTTTGTTGAGCAGGGGTCCTTCTATCTTGAAATCCATGTCAAATGGAGATTGTCCGACCCGCCCGCATGCTTTCCATCGCCGCGAACGTCGCCCTCGTCACCCCTACCAATTGCTCGTAAGGGATCGGCGCTTCGCCGCTGCTGCGGATGGCAGTCACAAAAGCCGCCCACTCGCCTGCCCAGCCTTTATCCTGCTCCATCCTGGCAGTGCTCCGCTTTCCATCCCGCACCGTTTCCAGCGCTCGGAAATCATCCAGCACCGCCACGTCGCCCCCGCAGAAAACTTCCACGCGCTCCTTCGGGAAGGACTTGTCGCCGTTGGCGAGGTAGTCCACCACGCCGATCGAGCCGTCCGGGAACGTGAATGTCATCGAGAGGATGTCTCCCCGGTACTTTCCGGCATCCGGCAGGGACTTGGCGCTCACCGATACCGGCGCCGCCCCGGCCAAAAATGTCAGGAAATCCACAAAATGACAGCCTTCGCCGATCACCCTCCCGCCGCCCTGGTCCGGGTCCTGCGTCCAGTGGCTGGTCGGGAGGTACCCGGCGTTGACCCGGTAGTGGGCATGCAGCGGTTCGCTGCGCTCCGCCAGGAACTCTTGCAGCTTCACCGCCAGCGGGGCAAATCTCCTGTTGAATCCCACCGTCAGCAGCCCGGGCAGGGGTGCCGCCAGCCCCTTGGTTTTCGTCTTCGTTCCGCCCTCCATCTTCAACGCGGCCCTCACCTTTTCCAATCCGCCCTCGTTGATCGCCAGCGGTTTCTCCACGAACACGTGCTTGCCGGCCTGCAGCGCCCTCACCGCCAGTTCCGCATGGCTGTCGTGTCGGGTCAGGATGGCAACCGTGTTGATCGCCGGGTCCTTAATGATCTCGTCGTTGTTGGAAGCGGCGTACCCGAAGCCGAATTTTTTGGCAGCCGCCTGCGCGTGCAGTCCGCCAGCCGAGGCGATTCCCACCAGTTCCACGCCCTCCACATTTTTAAGCGTGGGCAGCAGCGTCGCGTTCGCGTACAGGCCCGCGCCCAGCACGCCAAGTTTTACGCTTGCATCTTTCCGGCTGTACCGCGTGGCTGGGAACGTCACACGCGGTCGCAGGTACACTTGCCTCATCCACCGTATAGGTGAGCAGCACTCCCAGGAATTCCTGTTTCTTTTTGCCGGTGATCACCTGGTAGGCATCCGCCGCTTTTTCGATCGGGAAGCGGTGGCTGATCAGCGGCGCTACCTTCAGCTTGCCCTCCGCCATCAGGTCCACCACCGCCTGGAAGTTGCGTCCCTCCGTCCAGCGCACGTAGCCGTTCGGGTAGTCGATCCCGTTTTCCTCGTAGGACGGGTCGTAGCGCCCCGGGCCGTATGAGCGCGAGTTAATGAAGGAGATTTCCTTCTCGTAATAAACCTTGCGCGGCAGGGCTAGTCCCACCGCCCCCGTGGCTACCACCCGTCCCCGGTCGCTTGCCAGTGCGCCCGCCAGTTCCACCGGGTCGTTGGAGCTCGTGTCCGCGCAGATCAGCACCACGTCGAACCCGCGGTTGGACGTGAAAGCCTTCCCGGAATCCACCGCCTTGTTGCGCAGGCAGGTCGTCAGCCCCAGCGCAGCCGCCAGCTTGACCCTGTCCGCCCGCGTGTCGATCCCGAAGACCCGGCACCCGGCTGCCGCCGCGATCTGTCCTGCCAGGCATCCCAGCAGCCCCAGCCCGAGCACCGCCACGTTCTCCCCGATCTGCGCCTCGGCCAGCCGGAACCCGTGCATGGCGATCGCGCCCAGGGTGGTGAACGCCGCAGACTCGAAATCCACGCTGGCTGGCAGCGCCGTGAGCAGGTTGTGCGGCACCGCGTTGTATTCCGCGTGCACCGCGTACCCGCCCCCCGAGCATGCCACCCGCTGCCCCACTTTGAACCCTTCCATTCCGTCACTCAACGAAACGATCGTCCCCGCCGAGGAATACCCCAGCGCGATCGGCTGGTCGAGCCGGTTGAACGCCGCCTTGACGGTTGGAATGGCGCCCTCGCGTTTCATCTTGTCCACCACCTGGCGCACCAGGTCGGGCCGCGCCCGCGCCTTGCCCACCAGGCTTTTTTCCCCGAATTCCACCAGCATCCGTTCGGTCCCCGCCGATACCAGCGAAGCCGCCACCCTCACCAGCGCCTGCCCCGGGCGTGCGGTCGGCGCCGGCACTTCCACAACGATGGTTTTTCCGTCGCGCATGTTTTGCAGAACCTGTTTCATCGTTTTTCCCTGTTCCCTGTCCTTCTGATTGCCGCTCCAATTCCCGCATGAGTTTGCATTTTTGGAAGTATACCGCAAGAAAGTGCCCCCCGGGTGGATGCCTGCATCCGGCTGGAAACGGGTAAAATTACTTTGACAACCCATGGCCACCACCGACATCTCCATCAGCAGAACCAAGGTCGTCATCCCTGCGCTCCGCCCGGAGGTCCTCCACCGGGCGCGCTTGCTGGGGCTTTTCGATTCCCTCTTGGAAAAACAGCTCATTCTCATGACCGCCCCGGCCGGGTATGGCAAGACCTCCCTCATGGTCGATTTTGCGCGCCAGGCCCTCATGCCGGCTTGCTGGCTCTCCCTGGATGCCCTCGATAAGGACCCCCAGCGTTTCATTGCTTACCTCATCGCCTCCCTGGCTGAGCGCTTCCCCGGTTTTGGGAAGCGTTCCAACGCCGTCCTGCGCTCCCTCACCAGCTTTGACCAGGACTCCGACCGGCTCCTTTCCAGTCTGATCAACGAGCTGGAAGACCGCATCGACGAGCATTTTGTCCTCCTGGTCGATGATTATCAGTTTGTGGATTCCGTCGCCTCCATCCGCGACCTGTTCAGCCGCTTTATCTCCCAGGCCGGCGAGAACTGTCACGTGGTCCTGGCCTCCCGCCGCCTGCCCACCCTGCCCAATATCGCCCAGATGGTAGCCCGCCAGCAGATCAGCGGTTTCGACCTCGAGGAACTGGCTTTCCGCCCCGAAGAGATCCTCGCCCTTTTCGAGCAGAATTACGGCTTCAAAATGGCCGCAGAGGTGGCCGAGGAACTGGTGCGCCAGACCGAGGGCTGGATCACCGGTCTCATCCTCTCTGCCAACGAGGTGGCTCGCGAGGCGCCCGACCCTGCCACTGCCGCCCTGTGGGCCAGCCGCATGCGTGCCGCCCGCGCTTCCGGTGTTGACCTGGGCGTTTATCTCGACGGTCAGGTCCTCTCCCGCCAGCCGCCCGCCATTCGCCAGTTCCTGCTTCAAACCTCGCTGCTTGATGAATTCGACGCCGACCTGTGCAAGGCGGTGTTCGGCCGCGGCAAATGGAAGGACCTCCTCGATACGGTCAGGGATAACAGTCTTTTTGTCCTGCAGGTCGGTCCCCAGGGCAGGTGGCTGCGCTACCACCATCTCTTTGGTGATTTCCTGCGCGAGCGGTTCCTCCAGGAATCCCCCGAGCGCGCCCGCCTCATCCTCTTTCGCCTGGCGCAGGTCTATGAAGATCGCCGCGAATGGGAAAAAGCCTATGCCATCGTCCGCCAGCTGGGTGACCCGCTTGCCCTGGCCGACCTGGTCGAGCGGGTTGGCACCCAGGTCATGCTCAGCGAGCACCTCATCACCCTTCAATCCTGGCTGGAGGACATCCCCCCGTCTGTTCTCGATAAGCGTCCCGTTTTACTCTCCTTGAAAGGCGCCTTCCTATGCGGCATGGCTGATGGACGCTCCGCAATGCCTCTGCTTGACCGTGCAATTTCGATGCTCCAGGAGCCGCCGGATTCCTCCGGGCTGGCACTGGCTCACATGCGCCGCGCCGCCGCCCGCCGCCTGGTGGGCGATTATGCCCGCGCCGTCGAGGATGCCGATGAAGCCCTCCGGATTGCCGGCACCCTCCCCGACCGCGAGCGCATCCGCGCCGAGGCCCAGCGCTTCAAGGGCATCTGCCTCTTCCGCCTCGGAAAGGTGGAGCCGGCGCTCGCTTCCCTGGAAGACTCCCTCCACCGCTACGAGTCGCTGGGCGAAGCCGATGGCATCGCCCGCCTCCAAATGGAGTTGGGCTGGGTCTGCCAGGCCACCGGCAAACACGCCGCTGCCGCCCAATTCTTCCAGGCCGCCCTGCTTGAATGGAAGCGCGAGAACAACCTGTTCTCCCAGGCCAGCACCCTCAACAACCTGTCCGTGCTTCATTACATGCAGGGCGACTACGAGTCTGCGGTCCGCACCCTCGAGGAGGGACTGGCTTTGCTCCCGCCAGGGCAATTTCCGCTGGCAGGAAGCCCTGCTCATGGCAAGCCTGGGCGATATCCTCTGCGACCTGGACGAGTTCGAATCCGCCCAGCAGACCTACGCCGCGGCCGCCGGCATCGCCCAGCAGGTTAATTATCAATTCCTTGTGGATTATCTCCTGCTGGTGCAGGTGCGCCTGGCGCGCTTGCAGGGTCGCTTCCCCGAGGCTCACGGCGGGCTGCAGGATGTGCGCCCTCTCATCCAGTCCGCCGGTTCCAATTACGAGTTGGGTCTGCTTTCCCTGGAGACCGGCTGCCTGGCTCTCGCCGAAGGCAAGCTCCGTTCCGCCCTGTTTGAACTGCAGAATGCGCTCGACCTGTTCCAGCGCGGCAGCCTCGCCTCCGAGGCCGACTGGGCCCGCGTCTGGCTGGCGGCAGTTTTCGCTGCCCTTCGCGATGATGCCTCTGCCCACTCGCACCTTGCCATGCTTCTCGCCGCCCTCCCGCCCGACGGGGACGACACGCCCCTGGTTCATGTGCTGCGTCGCGCCGTCCCCTGGCTTGAAAAACTGGCCGGGGACCCGGGCGCTGATTCGCTTCTGTACCGCGCCGCCCTCGCGGGGCAGCGCCTGCCTGCCCTGCGCAAGCGTCTCCGCCGCCGCCTTAAGACCGTCCCGCTCCAGACCTCCCGCCTCGCCATCCAGACCCTGGGCAAGCCCCAGGTGCGCGTGAACGGGAAGCTGGTCGCCCAGGCGCACTGGCAGACGGCCTCCGTCCGCGACCTGTTCTTCTTTTTATTGCTCAGTCCCCGCCCGCTCACCAAGGAGGAGATCGGCGCCGCCTTTTGGCCCGATATCGACTCCGACCAGTTGAAACTGCGCTTCAAGAACAACCTTTACCGCCTGCGCCACGCCCTCGGCCGCGAGGTGATCCTGTTCGAGAATAATATGTATTTCTTCAACCGCCACCAGGATTACGATTACGATGTGGAGGAGTTCAATTCCCACCTCGCCCAGGCCCGCATATCCGAGCGCATCGATGACAAGATCGCCCAGCTCCGTGCCGCCGTCAAACTCTGGCACGGCTCTTACCTCCAGGGATTGGACGTTGGCTGGGCATGGCCCGAGCGCCGCCGCCTCGAGCAGGAGTGCCTCGAAGCCTTGCGCCAGCTTGCCGAACTCCAGCGCCTGGGCGGGGACCAGGCATCCGCCCTGCAGGCTTGCCGCCGCGCCCTCGAGGTGGACCCCACCCTCGAAGATTTCCATCGCCTCGCCATGCGCCTCTATGCCGAGCGCGGCGATAAGCTGGGCGTCATCTGGCAGTACCAGTCCTGCCGCACCGCCCTGCAGTCCGAGCTCGACGTCATCCCTTCCGCGGAGACCGAGGCGTTGTACCAGCGCCTCACCGCCTGAAATAAAATCAAGAGGCCCTTTCCCTTTTCCGGGGGATTTAGGTCGCAATATTTGTCCTGTCGGAGAGCCTCATCGGGGCTCTTTTTTTTCTAATAATTGGACGGTTTTTTGGAGCCACCTTTGAAGCCTGCCGCGGCGTAAGATTGGAAGATATCCCAATTGAAAGAGGTGTCTAATGAAAAACCAGTTATTCTCCCTTGTCAACAAGATCAACCGCCAGCACGTCCAGGTCGCCTTCGCTCTCCTGGCCCTCGTCCTGTTCGTCCTGGGCGCCGGTGCTCCGTCTGACGGTGGTGTCCTTCCCCACTAACAAATGATCCTGCTGGTTGCCGTCCTGGCCGGGCTGGCTGCCGGGCTTCTTCTCGCCCGCCTTCAGCGCCGCCAATGGATGGTCCCCCCCCTGCGCCACCCCTGGCTGGCGATCCTCGCCTTCCTCCCCCAGGTGCTGGTCGCTTACCTGCCGTCCGTCCGTGCCCGCCTTCCGGATGAACTGGCTGCCGCCGGGCTGATCCTTTCTCTCGCCTTGTTCATGCTCTTCTGCTGGATCAACCGGCGCCTGTCCGGGGTGATGCTGCTGGCGTTCGGGCTTTGCCTGAACCTGCTCGTCATGACCGCCAACGGCGGCTTCATGCCCATCAGCCCCCAGTCTGCCAGCCGCCTTGTTCCACCCGATACCCAGGCTGCCCTCGCCGCCCTTGCCAGCGGGTCCCGCTTTGGACTCAAGGATATCCTCCTTCTCCCCTCCCAAACTCACCTGGTTTTACTCTCCGACCTTTTGTTGCCTCCAAAAGGGTTCCCCTACCAGGTTGCTTTCAGCCTCGGAGATGTTCTCATTGCCGCAGGGGCTTTCTGGCTCATGCTTACCCGGGGCGGGCCCCTCGAAGCGCACCCCCAAAACCAAAAGATGAATATTACAAAGGAGAGTGAATGTTAACTACCCAGGATCTTCGCTGTTCTGTCTCCATGACGGTTTCCCCCTCCATGGAAGACCATTTCGAATTGTCCCGCCTGCTCGCTGCCGCGGTCGTCAACCCCTCCTTCTGCAGCCAGCTTCTCGTCGACCCCAAATCGGCTCTCGATGACGGTTATCACGGAGAGTCTTTCTTCCTGTCCGATGCAGAGCGCTATTCCGTCCTTTCCATCCACGCCAACTCCCTGGCAGACTTTGCCCGCCAGGTCATCCAGGCTTGCGGACTCGACCTGCATCCTTGTCAGCCCACCTTCGCCCAGGTACCTGCCTTCATCGGCATCTGAGCGCTGTACCGGACATTGCGGAGGGATGGGGCACGATGGTCAAGGGGACCATCGTGCTCCGCATCTACGTCCCTGCGCAAAAAAGCATAAATCAAGAGGATAAATGGAACTTGAAGCAATAAATTTCCCCGAAAATGGATCGCACGAAGACGCCGCCATCAAGCTCGACGCCATTTTCCGCGCCCTGCCCGACCTGCTCCTTTCCCTCGATGCGGACGGGCAAATTCTCAGCTACCAGGCCGGGCGTTCCTTATCGTTATACCTCCTGCCCGCCGACCTGGCCGGCAAACAGTTCCAGTCCATCCTGCCTCCCGAAGTGGCTCAAAAATTCACCCAGTCCTTCCAGGTGGCGCTTAAGACCGGCAAGGTGGTCTCCCTCGATTACCAGCTCACCGGTTCCGATGGCCCCCGCTGGTTCGAAGCCCGCCTGGTCCCCTCCGTGGACGAGCGCCTCATCGCCGTCATCCGCGACGTCACCGACCGCGTCAACGCCACCGAGCAGGTGCGCCACAACCTGCAGCGCCTCTCCGCCCTGCATTCCATCGACGCCGCCATCAATTCCAGTTTCGACCTGCATGTCATCCTCTCGGTCATCCTGCGCCAGATCACCGGTCAGCTTGGCGTGGACGCCGCCGATATCCTCCTGCTTAACCAGCGCACCCGCATGCTCGAGTTCGCCGCCGGGCACGGCTTCCGCGCCCTCAACACCCAGCCCGCCTCCGTCATGATCGGGCAGGGCTACGCCGGCACCGCCGCCCTCGAACGGCGCACCGTCTCCGTCCCTTCCTTGGACGAAGCCCAGTCCGCCGCCCTCTTCTCCCCCGGCATGGCCCGCGAGAATTTCGCCAGCTACTACGCCATCCCCCTCATCACCAAGGGACAGGTGGAGGGCGTGCTCGAGATCTACCACCGCACCCTGCTCAAGCCCGCCGATGACTGGTTCGAGTTCCTCGCCACCCTCGCCGGCACCACCGGCGTCGCCATCGACAGCGCCTCCCTCTTCCAGGACCTGCAGCGCTCCAACGTGGAGTTGACCATGGCATACGATACCGCCATCGATAGCTGGGCACGCGCCCTCGAGGTCAGCGGGCGCGAGACCCAGGCGCACACCAGCCGCGTCGCTCACTGGACCGTTCAGCTCGCCTCCGCCATGCACGTGGACGAGAAGGACTTCAACGACCTGCACCGCGGCGCCCTGCTGCACGACATCGGCAAGCTGGTCATCCCCGAACACATCCTCAACAAGACCGGCATCCTCGATGACCGCGAGTGGGAGATCACCAAGAGTCACCCCCGCCGCGGCTACGAACTGCTCTCCTCCATCAAGAACCTCAGCGCCGCCCTCGACATCCCCCGCTGCCACCACGAGCGCTGGGACGGCTCCGGCTACCCCGACGGACTGCGCGGCGACCGCATCCCGCTCGCCGCCCGCATCTTCGCCGTCGTCGACGTCCACGACGCCCTGCTCTCCGACCGCCCCTACCGTCCCGCCTGGACCCGCTACGCCGCCCGGGCATACATGCAGGAGCAGTCCGGCATCCTCTTCGACCCCCAGGTCGTGGCAGCCTTCCTCAAGATCGTCGGCGACTACCAGGTGCCGTCCCAGGGGTTGGTGTTGTGAGGGGGAAATAAGGAAGAAAATTGGGGAAATGGTTTAAAGGATTATTTCTGAAACCGCCAAATACATCTAATGAAGGAGAGCTAATTGACTCGACGTTATAGAGGACAACATGAATGGTGAGAAATACCTCGCCAATATTAACCCGGACAAGCGTGAGATCCACGATCTCGATAACGAGAAGGCTGCTTGCCAGGTTGACGAGATTATTAATGCCTTCCACGACAAACCATATATCTCACTGGCATCCGCGCATCGGGATGGCTTTGACAATTGCGCCCATTGCCTTGGAGGTTCGACACGCTGACGCTGGTACGGCTCCGGCATCCTCTTCGACCCCCATGTCGTCACCGCCTTCCTCAAGATCGTCGGCGACTACCAGGTGCCGTCCCTGGGGTTGGTGTTGTAAGGGGAATTGCGAGAAATCGAGGACATTGAATAAATATGGTTTCATGATATTTTACAAAGTTATTGGTTCAATTAGAATGTGGGTTTGTTTATTTACCCAGTGATTCCATATCGGTTACTTATTTATAGCAAACTCAGGGTGTAATATTAATAGTTTTTCTATTTGTGGAAACATAGAAATTTATCGATTCAGAACAATATGAAAATGGAGTCCATATGAGCAAAGAAACGCTTCATACCCTCAGGTTAACAATTCCCGGAATTTTATTTTTTATAATTATTGTTACGTTATTAGAAGGGGACAAAGGAATTTTGGATATTAAAATTTCTGCAGATAGTTTGCCATATATAGGAGTAGTTTTTGTGTTTGGTGTTTTATTTTATGTGTTTAGCCCACGCAGGTATATTATGAAAAATTCGTTAATTAATATCACGGAAAATATTAAAGATAAATTGCTTTCTCCTTTTATTGATGATCCAGATATCAAGAATTCAATCATTAAGTTACGGACAGGAGATAAACTAATCAACGTTTTTTACCATTTTATTGATAAAGATAATTCATTGGTTGAAAGGACAAAAGAAGTATATTTTAATGGGTTGATTGGCAAGTTCACTTGAGATTTAACCATCATTAGTCCTATTGGTATGATTATATATATCGTCGAATATTTAGTTACAAAAAATTTATATTTTCTTGTTTATGCCGTGTTTGCTCTTGGCCTTTGTATTTTATCGATTCTCCTAATTCCTCTTGTTGTTAAAAGACACTTTAGCTTGTCAGATAATCAATTAACTTACATAAGTGACATTAATAAAAAAGAATTACGTGAGCAATTGATCGCTATACGCTAAAATAAAGCAGAATATCATATGGGGTATGCAATATCTTCTAATCAGACATCAATAAACCAAATTCAAGAAGAATATGAAAAATCAGATACGCCTTGGTTTATTGGTTTTAGCGGCGGAAAAAGATTTTCTGGCGATTCTTAAGTTAACTTTTTTATCATTAACGCAAATAAATAACCCTACTAAACCCGTAGTGGTTATTTATTGTGATACAGGTGTTGATATTCCAATTATTAACGAGGTCGTGACAAAAACATTGTCCGACATACAAAATGAAGCTGCATATTATAAATTACCACTGGAAACCAAAATTGTCTCCCCGCCAACACAGGATAAATATTTTTCAAAAGTAATCGGGATGGGATATCCAACACCAACTAATATTTTTCGTTGGTGCAACAGATCGTACTATAATTTATCCGATTAATCGTTTTCTTTCTAATACTATCAAAAGGGAAAAAGTGGTTTTATTGGGAATTCGAAAAGGGGAGAGCTTGGAAAGAGACAGAATAATTGCAGATCATGAAACAGGAAAAGATTACTATTTTCGTCAGAGCGGGAGTTCATCTATATCGATATTCGCTCCAATAATTGAGTATACAACTGAAGATGTGTGGGCAACAGTAGCTTATAACCCGATTCCAAAAAGTATTGACGCAATCAAATTGATGGGTTTATATAGGCAAGCAAGCGGAGAATGCCCCATAATTAGAGATCCAAAAGGGATCGATGTGGAAAAGGAAGGTTTGGTTGTTGGACTTGTACAGTAATTAGAAAAGATAAGTCAATAACTAACTTGGTCAAGGAAGGATATGATCGTTTAAAACCTCTATTAGATTTTCGTAATTGGCTAATATGTATAAGAGACGATAAAAACTATAGATCTCCTAACAGACGGAATGGACACATAGGCCCTGGACCATTTACTCTAATTGCCCGCCGAGAAATTTTGTGTCGACTTGAAGAAGCGCAATATCATAGTGGATATTCACTAATTGATAAACCTCAATTGGATTATATTAATGAGTGTTGGGAAAAAGATAAAAATACTTACTAGTTTTAGGTTAATGATTGGAGTAATTAGTGCGAAGTATATGAAAATATTAATTGGGATATTCTCGTTCCGACGCTCCGTGGCGGTTGTGTCGCTGCTAGCACAACTCTTTTTAATTGCCAGTTTCCCGTAAATATCCTGCTTGCAGGTAACAAAAACAATAGACGGAGTAACCAGAATTCTCTTTATGTCAAAAAAAGCGCAGGTCACCTATCTTACTACGTTTGCAATTACACATCTGTTCGTCTATTGGGGGAAAAGGTGGTACGGGATTTGTTTATGAAGTCGAGGACGAAAGTCACAATCACTTTGCACTAAAACTTCTCAAACTCATTTGTCTCAGGGAAATTCGTAGTCGATTTAAAAATGAAATTCTGTTTTGTCAACGCACAATTCATCCAAATATCTTGGCAATTGTTGACTTTGGTATTTTGGTTGAGAACGGTGTCCCCCTTCCGTTCTACGTTATGCCTATTTTTGATTCATAATCAGGTTATTGATGAAAGCGGGCTTTCACAGGATATAGTTCTTCAATTATTTTCGCAAATTCTCGATGGTGCTGAAGCAGCTCACTTACTTGGGGTTATTCACAGGGATTTAGCCGGAGAATATTCTTTATCAAGATGCAGACGATAGACTTGTTATTGCTGATTTTGGTATCGCTAGGTTTCAGCAAGAAGACCTTTATACTGCGGTGGAAACAAGTGCATCTGATCGTCTTGCCAACTTCCTATATGCGGCGCCGGAACAAGGAGCAGAGGGTAACTAAAGTCGATAACAAAGCAGATATTTACGCTCTTGGCTTAATGTTTAATGAGATGTTTACGGGTCAAATTCCATTAGGGGCTGGTTATAAGACTATTGCCTCAGTTTCCTAAGCCAATTTGCATATTTGGACAATATCGTTGCCACTATGATCCGTCAAGCTCCAAACGAACGACCTCAATCAGTTGGTTCACTCAAACAGGAATTAATTTCTCGTGGTGCGGATTGGGTTTCTCAGCAACGGCTCAATCCAGTTAATACGTCGTTATTCCCACATCAGAAATCGACGATCCATTAATAACCGATCCGGTTCGTATTGTCGGCTTCGATTGGGACAATGGAGCTCTATCTCTTAGTTTTAATCACGTGATTAACGATAACTGGGAACAAGCCTTACGGAACATGGGATCCTATTCTCCGTACTCGGGAAAGGTCCCGACGCTTTACTTTCAAAAATGATATGGCAATCATTCGATCTTCCGATCAACGGGAAATCCAGCTTATTATCGACTACTTTAAAAAGGGGCTGCCGGTAGCGAACCGAAGTATGAAGAAATCATTAAGCAGAACCAGCGAGATGAAGAAGAACGGTACTTCAAGAACTCCAAGCTAAAATTCATGCCGAAGAAGTCAAGGCAAGAATTCGCCGAAACGTTAAGGTCTAGATCAGAAGGTCTGCCTCATCTTAAGTTTGGATTACCACCTTTATCTCTCGTTCCGATGCTCTGCCTGGGAACGATTTCTTTTTCACTCCGCATCGCTACATTAGCACATCCTTTGAATGCCAGCATGTAAATATTAGGACATCAAATATGTATCAATTACCCTTCTTAGATTCTGATTATAAGCACGGACCAATTAGAGATTTCTGGCAAATTCGGGATCATGACATACCTCAGTCAGCGGGCGTATATATATTATTAGCATCGCCTGGAGTTACATTCATGTATCCTCGTCGTAGATCGTCAGTATTTTATATCGGCCAAGCTAAGAACCTTCTCGCCTGCCAGGTTATATACCCATCTTCAATATGCTGTCGAAGCAAAAACAAACAGAATGGAAACACTCTATTGGCCACGTTATGAATATGCTTCAGCCTTTGGTGCTCGGTATACTTATGTACCTACTGTTGCTCGAGAAAGCCCAAAACACCTTGAAGATGCAGTCCTTGCTTGCTTCGCAGAGCACTATCGCGGTTGGCCAGTCGCGAATAGTGCTGGGGCATGGAATTTGTTGCGTACTCCTGAAGAACTGGAAAAAATATAAAAGACGATCATAGGCTAGTTTTGAACCTGAAACAAAAGCAATAATTTATGATCACATAATAATCATCGTTCCGATGCTCTGCGTCAGCCGTGCCGCCTAAGTCAAACCAGTCTCCAATCCTACTGAATACCTCTGGAGGGGCGACCCTTATGGTCGCCCTTTTTTTTACCCCCGTTTCCAGGGGCAATGGTCGCCCTTTTCTCTGTCCGAACGATTTCTTTTGATCGAAAGAAGGCACAAAAACCTTTCAGGACGGCAGTTCCCTCGCCGTCCTGAAAGTGCGTGATTTGTGCGACAATTTACTTGTGAATGACGATCGAGCCTCCCTGGAGGGCAGTGGTGGGCAGGGCATCCTCTTCAGCGCCCTGCTGGTTGTCGTAGATTCCCTGCCCGCTCACGTCCCGGATCTGATCCGGAATTTATCCATCCCCCGCCGCCCGTTTATTGGCATTCCTATCCCATCCAGGTACCTATCCTATCCCACTCCCCTTCAATAAAACGAGTGTTGCATCCTATTGCGCCGGCACGAACCAGGACCTTTTTCATCAACTCTTCACCCCCCTGGTCGTCAAGCTTCCGTCCGATTTCCTTGATCAATTCGCAGGTGGCCAGGTAGGCTGTCTTGTCCGAATTATATTCCTGGCTTGAGCGCTTATCGAGTTTGCATAACATGCTCGCTAATTCCCCATCATTCGCACCCCTGATGGATTTGCTGCAGATGCCATCTTTGCTTGCCTGAACTGGTACTGTCCCTTCATCCTTCTGGGGAGCGGATCCGGTCGGGCGGGCTGGTTCATCGATTTTCCCTCTCCTTGGTGTGCCACAAACCTTGCAGAAGTTATCCGCAATTGAAAACGGTTTCCCGCAATTGGGACAGAACCTGGTAACTTCATCTTCTGGGGCTGTGTGTGGAATAGTGACCGCCGCTCGCTCTGCGTCTGGGGCTGCCTGCGGTGGTGCAGGTTTTACGGTCGCTGAAGCCTGGCTGGCAGCAGGAACTGCCTCCCGCTGACCTCTGCCAGACCTCTCTCCAGGCTGTGGGATTATTAATGACTGGCAGCTCGGGCAAGTGCCATCTGGTTTAGGGAAGATTTTCATCTTGCAGTTTGGACATATTATGATGGATGAAATATTCTGATCAAAAGGAACTTGCCTGGTTACCACAGGCCCCTCTGTCTCTATATCTTCTTCATCTTCATCATCATTTCCCTTAAATCCCTTTGCACTTTCATAAAGGGCCAAAGAGAGATTTTGTCCGGCATCCTTATCAGCCGGGTCAAGGCGGACGGCAGTGCGGTATTCAGAAATCGCCTCTTCCAGTTGGTCCAGATCTTCCAGGATTGCACCGCGTAAATTATGGCCCTCGCCCCATTCAGGAGCCAGTTCAACGACCTTATCGCACTCTTCCAGCGCTTTTTCAAATTGCGAGCGTTTTTGATACTCAAGTGCCTGGTCGAAATATTCTTCCGCTTCTTCCTGATTTTCACCAGGTTGTTCACGGACGGCTGCAGTTGCTGGGACCAGGCTGGAGGCACCCGTGGGAGCCTTTATCACGGCAACCCCCTTTTTTGGCGTACCGCATATATTGCAGAAGTTTTCCGAGCCTGAAAGGGGATTTCCACAATGGGAACAGAAGCCAGCAACCGCTGAATCCCGGCCTGCATCCGCGGTCACCTTGACGGGTGCAAATTTCTGGGCCATATCAGCCTGGCGGGAAGCCATGACTGCCTCAAGTTGATCTTTGCCAGGCTTCCCCTGCCTGCCTGCTCGTAGAAAACGGTGATAAGCGCTGGCAAGGCTCTCTGCATCCGGGACGGCCAGTTTTTTCTGGGAACCGGATATTGTTTTGATAACCAGAGGATGCAGCCCCTGACCAGAAGAAAAGATGTTCCTCGAACCTGCATCCAGTTCCCTGATCTCATCCAGTGGAATTTCGGAATTGTTCTTGTATCTGGGAATGTGTTCGACCACGATCCGTTGGCTCGTTAAATACGGCCATTCCGTTCGATCTGGCATATCAAATAATTGATCATGTCCACGAGCGTATATAAGAAAAGGAACGCTCCGAGCAGGAGCATCCACTTGCCTTGCCCCGTCCACCCCACATATATTTGAATCAAAAATAATAAAAAACCAAAAATAATTGGTTGCAGCATTGCCAGTACAAAGATTCCGAAGGCACCCATAAAACTGTGTGCCTTCCACCGGGTGGTGCAGAGCACCTGCTCGCCGTGTCGAAGAGGAAAGTTGACGGTCTCCATGGTATTCTCCTTCCCTGATACTACCCAGGCATTTCCCCCGCCTTTATTTGAAAATGCCCTATCAGTCACATAGGCTCAGCTGGCAGCTGACTTACCTTGGACTCATGATGCCAGTATAGCATTTTCAAGGAGACGATACAACCATTCCTGGTTGCCACCCCGCCTCTCCCTGCCACAGGAGCCTGGTAACCTGTATTCTCCGCTGGGGAATGTCCCCGATCGCAGTGAGGGGAAAGTCCCCGAACGAAAGTGAGGGGATACCATCCCCGTTCTTAGGGGAATGTCCCTGCGCGACGGGCGGGTCAGCCGCCCGTACGCCACACACTTGCACCGCACTGCGTTTGGTGCAGTGCAGGTGTCGACGACAAGAGTCGTCGATGTATTACCCCCGATCGAGAGTGAGGGGAATGTCCTCGCGGCAGCATACCATCCCCGAATATTTCTGAGGGGACCCCGACTGGGGCGAGCGCAGCGAGGGGAATGTCCCTGCCCGCTCACCGCGTCCCGTAGTTGGTCAAGCAGTTTTTTGGGTTTGGGTGAGGTTGTTTCGGACACAAGAAACTTCTCTTTCAACAATTCTTGAATATAATGCTTGTTAGGCCGCACAACTCGCAATGTCTCAGTCATCAACGATGCTCAAAACCGCGCGGATGTGCCGCGCGAGGAAAGGGAGTGACATGGCTAAGCTCGTGTTCGGAATGAACCAGTCCCTGGACGGCTACGTCGACCATCTGGCGTTTTCGCCAAGCCCCACGCTCTTCCGCCACTTCATCGAGGAGGCTCAGGGGCAGGCGGGCAGTGTCTACGGTCGCCAGATGTATGAGATCATGCGCTACTGGGACGACGATCATCCTGAATGGAATGCAGAGGAACACGCTTTCGCGGCGGCGTGGCGGACCCAGCCGAAATGGGTCGTCTCGCGCTCGTTGAAGTCGGTCGGCTCCAACGCCAGGCTTGTTGAGGGTGATCTTGAGGGCGCGATCCGCGAGTTGAAAGCCGGGCACGACGGGGAGATCGAAGTTGCTGGCCCGGACTTGGCGCGCAGCCTCACCGAACTTGGCCTGATCGATGAGTATCGAATCTACCTGCACCCCGTCGTGCTTGGTCACGGCAAACCATATTTCGCCGGACCCCGGCCGCCGCTCCGCCTCATGACTCATGACCGAATTGACCAGGATGTGATCCGGTTGACCTACGTTCCTGCCTGATCTCGCGACTCGCCGGACAGGGTTCACCGCTGGAGTGTCCAGGGTACAGCTCAGTGCGGCCTAACCCGCGGTTGCAGCCGACGGCGCTGCGCAGCTCGCACCGTACCATCCGAACCCTCTCAAGTCCCCTCTCCAGGGGAATTATTCCTTATCGGCAGGTTTCTGAAACAGCGTAATTTGCATCCCATCGGGATCTTGGAGTCGCACATTATGATCGCCCCATGAGGTCATAATGGGTGGATGAACCAGGTATCGCGCCATGGGCGAGTAACCGCTCCATCGCCGCTTTCAAGTCAGGCACTTGAAGTGCAAACCGAATCTGCCCGCTGACGCGTTGTCCTGCTTCGATTTGGTCGATCGTCTCTGCCTGGGCTTCGTCAAAGATCTCCAGGGTCGCATTACCCATGTTAAGGACGAGCGCCTGACCTTGACCGTTGTTCCAAATTGCAGCAGGTTTAATTCCGAGTCCCTCGCAATAGAATTTCACCAATCGTTCATAATCACGGGTTGTGAGTGCGACGCGTAATTCATGGATTGGATGGTCTGGATTGGGTGTGGACATGGTTGCAGGGGTTCCTTTCGGGATTAATTTACCCTGATCCTGATAAATTTTTTGAATTAACCTTGTGCCTGCGCTCAACGGTTTTCGGCCCGTTTTTGACGTTCTCTCAAAGGTTTTTCCTGGGTGGCCTCCCGCAGGCCCGCCCCGCATGATCTTCGCGGGGTCCAGTGTATGCTTTGTTCGGCAGCTCTTTGTATTAATGGACGTTCTTTGCCATAAAACACGCTGGTACTCGCTTGGCTATTCTTGGTTGCTTCATTTCATGAGAAGGTTTCGTCCCAGCCAGATCGTCCAGATGGGATACAGGATATAGGTTCCGAGCCACCCAAAGAACGCAATATAAAGATACCATGGCATGGACTCCATGCTGTCAATTCCCGCGAATATTCCTGGAATACCGATCAGACCGATTGCCATGCATGCTCCTGCGATAACCCCGAATACGACCAGGTTGTGAGGCAGCCCATCACCGTGTAGGGATGCATAACAAAACCCAATCAGCCATAAGCCGATCAGAGCATACCCGATGCCTGAATACCACCCGGCCAGCACAAAGTCTGTGAAGCCGAAAATGATCAGGATCGATCCGATGATGGTAAAGATCGCGCCGATCACCGCAAGAGCGAGCGCAATTTGACTCATCAGCGGTGATTTGACATGATATTCGGCATATAACCTCCACGCCAGGACCACGCTTGCGATCCCGATAATGCTGTTGAATACATCATTGACCCTGCCAAAGGATGGATTAACCGTATACATTAAGGTGAGGAAGATTATTGCCAGGATGGCTGAAACGCCTGTGGCGATGGCTATCCAGGCAGTTATTGCGGATGAGGTGCTATTTGTTGTCATGGGATTCTCCTTATGTTCAAGTTTTATTTGACTGGGATCCTTAAATGATAATCCACCGATTTACAAAAAATTCCGCTGACCTTGGCCCCAAAAAACGATAAATTAAAACAGCAGTGCCAGTCCTATCGCGAGTGTCAACAGGTAATATACGATGGGTGGCATGCCTTTGAACTTGAGGAACAAACCCAGGACCAGCAATGACCCTAAGAATAACCCGACGCCCGGCGCTCGGTGTATTCCCTGCAGCCAAAAGGCAGCCCCAAACCCTGCCAGCCCCAACAGGGTGAGAATTGAAAACGATTTGTATAACCAGTCGGGGAACTCGTCTTTTGCTTGTCTCCAGGGATCGACAATTCGCAATCCTACGATCCAGATCCAAAAAACTTGACCAAAAACAAATCCCACCGCACCTATCCCGGCGGCAGGAAGTCCCTTGCTCTCCCTGAACAGGAGAACAAGGAAAACTGTACCCGCCGTTACGAGAAGGACGCCCAAAATAAGGAGCAGCTGGGAAAGCACCCAGCGCCGGGGTTGTGCTGTCAGCAGGTCCAGCTTCTCCTGTACATTCTTTCCGGTATAAATGAGGGAAGGGAATGCGCCAAAGCCGGTGGTTATTAATATGTTCCCAAGAATAAGCAGGAATGCAGTGCTCTGGGTGATGTTCATCAGGGTAAATCCTTTGTTTTTTCCAAAATACCGGTGTGGTCAATGCAGCGGGAGACGATTCCCCGGCTGCTGGAGAAGGTCAAACTGGTCTATCGGCATCCGCTGCACCCGGGATCTTTTCTTTCTCAAACCGATCGGCTTCATCTTCTGGGGCTCGGTGTGGAATCGCGTCCGCCGTTCGTTCTCCGCCTGGGGTTGCCTGCCGTGGTCCAGGTTTTACGGTCGCTGCAGCTTGGCTGGCAGCTGGTTGATCCTGGATCCCTGTTGCCAGTATAGCATTTTCAAGGAGGCGATACAACTGCTCCTGGTTGCCACCCCGCCTCTCCCTGCCACAGAAGCCTGGTAACCTGTATTCTCCGCAGGGGATATCATCCCCGTTCTTAGGGGAATGTCCCTGCGCGACGGGCGGGGTTGGAACCCTGGGGCAGCCGCCCGTACGCCACATCGACGACAAGAGTCGTCGATGTATTACCCCCGATCGAGAGTGAGGGGAAAGTCCCCGAAGGAAGTGAGGGGATATCATCCCCGTTCTTAGGGGAATGTCCCTGCCGCAAGGGCGGGTCGAAGCCCTTGGCAGCCGCCCGTACGCCACATCGACGACAAGAGTCGTCGATGTATTACCCCCGAATGAAAGTGAGGGGGAGCAGTCTCCTCGACACTTCCACCGCGAATTTCATGTTGTAGGGGCGACCCGCCGGGTCGCCCTTTTTTACTTGTCCCCCGTTGCTTGTCCCCCGATTGCTTGTCCCCCGATTTATGGGGGAATGGGGGAATGGGGATGGGGAATGTCCCGCTGTCCTCCTGTCCCCCGCTGCCTGTCCCCCGATTGCTTGTCCCCCGATTTATGGGGGAATGGGGGAATGGGGGAATGGGGGAATGGGGGAATGGGGGATTGCGGGAAGGGGATTCATGAATTGCCGCTGCCCCAAACCACTTTGTGAAAATATTCCTAATAGGATAATTTTTGAAATATATCGTATACTAAACCTGTCGATTTGTCATACCTCAGCTAATTGAATTGGGGGAAAAGAACGATAACGGATTATTGAACCACTGGTCGATCGCCGAAAACAATTCCACGCTGGGAACAGGATCGAACTTTGTTTTGGATCACGGTTAACGCTATTTTCTAAATTTAAAGAGTTGGGAGATGACAATGTCCAGTTTGACACCCGCAGATATTGCTGAGATTAACGAGTTTGGAGAAGCGGAAGCCCACGCCAATTATTTCTTGTGTGCGCCGCCGGAGTTTGCCCGCCCATTTAGGTTGGAAGTTAAACGGTTTGGTTCGGTTGTCGCGACCATGATTCCGGAATATGATCATCCCCTCTTCAACCGAATTCTGGGGTTGGGCGTGGGTGAACCTGCTGCCGAATCCGTGTTGGATGAGGCGATCGCTTTTCTTGAGAACGCCGGATGTAAAAATTACATAGCACAGGTCAGCCCATTGGCACAACCGGTCCAATTACCGGACTGGCTTGCCGCCCGTGGTCTGCAGCCGGGACGGAATTGGGCAAAAATGGTTCGGGGTAACGAACCGCCACCGGACATTTCCACTGCCTTGCGTGTCGAAAAGATCGGGAAAGACCAGGCGGATGCTTTTGCCGATGTGACGATTCCCGTTTGGGGTATGCCGCCCGCCGGGCGCCCCCTGTTGAAAGGCAATGTGGGTCAGCCTGGCTGGCATCATTACCTGGCTTTCGATGGGGAAAAGCCCGTATCGGTGGCGGCCATGTTTGTGCATGGCGAAATAGGTTGGCTTGGTTTTGCGAGCACGCTTAAAAAGACCGCAAGCGCGGCGGGCAGGGTGCCATGTTTGCCCGCCGGATCGACGATGGACTGGCGCTTGGCTGTAAATGGTTCATTACTGAAACTGGTGAGGACACGCCCGAAGATCCCAACCCTTCCTATCACAACATGCTCCGCAGTGGATTCAAACTGGCTTACCTGCGGAGAAATTATGTTCATAAGTCACCGCTGGGTCCTTGGAGACAAGTGCGCCGTGCAGCCCTCATTGCCGCCTATAGTGGGATATTTGAATGGCAGCACCTTACCCGCCAGAAAAAAGCACGTTGATAAAACTCGGGGTGGACGGTATCAGCCTGCTGTACCGCGGGTGCAGCTTTTCTGGTTTCGAATTTCTCTTCTGCTGACAGGTAAAGTCCCCGAACGATAGTGAGGGGATATCATCCCCGTTCTTAGGGGAATGTCGCTGCGCGACGGGCGGGTCAGCCGCCGGTACGCCACATCGAGCGCATGAGTCGTCGATGTATTACCCCCGAACGATAGTGAGGGGAATCGCCCGTGCCTTTTCGGGAAGCATACCATCCCCGAAGGTTTCTGAGGGGACCCTGGGGCGACGGGGGCAGGCCGCAGTGAGGGGGAGCAGTCTCCTCGAAACTCCCGCCGCGAATTTCATCTTGTAGGGGCGACCCGCCGGGTCGCCCTTTTTTTATCCCCCGCCTTTCCCCAGATGTCCCCCGTTCGCTTGTCCCCCGCCGCCTGTCCCCCGAACCTCTTGTCCCCCGAATTATGGGGGAATGGGGGAATGGGGGATGGGGGATGGGGTGTCCTATTGTGCCCCCGTTGCTTGTCCCCCGGTTCGCTTGTCCCCCGGTTTATGGGGGAATGGGGGATCAGGGGGCTCCTCCCTCTCTTGACTAACTAGAACATATATTCTATAATATATTCGAGGCGAGGGACGTACCTTATGCACCCTTGCCGCATTGTGCAGATGCGTCTTCAGGACGCAATCTGCCACATCGACGATATGAATCGTCGATGCCAGGCACCTTAAAAACCGATCCCGTACGAATTGTTCCTCCCCAAAAACCCTTTAGGTCAGCGAGAGACGATCCACCGTCCCTGCAGAAGGGATTTGTTCCTCTTCGTTCCTCAAGTACAAATCTGGGCTGGACCATTACACTACCTCTCTCTGTACCGCGAACACATCCCATTGAGGTTGCATCGAGAATAAATTATCCCCGGTAAGGGATGCATCCCGCCTATTTCCCCAAAGCAGGAAGACCTTCCTCGAGCCAGGTTGTTTGATTTGCAAAAAACAACCTCCGATTCAAATTTCATTCCGTTACCTGTATATTAATAATGAAGAACCTCCCCTTCTGAAAAAGAGATTTGGGTGGGGGTTGTTTGTTCCTCTTTTTTCCCTAAAACAAACAACCCTCCGGTAGTAGCGGCAATTCACGAATTGCCGCTACTACCCACGAATTGCCACTGCCGCAACACATCACGAATTGCCGCAACAACCAAAATCAAACTATAATTATTTCAGGCGACCATTGATCCATCGCCGGATACGATCCCAAAGGACCCCGGATGGTATGCACGCCGTCCATCCGCAAATTGAACGGCTTAAGCAGGAACCGGATGTTGATGACCGATCACCACCAGGAGCTTGATCCGATGAAAAAGAATCCCCCCGCCGCCCGGCCGTACGCCCCCAGCTTCCTCGACAGGTTCATGGGCTTCGTTGTGCGGCTGCCCTTGCCCTACTGGCTCACCTACCTGTTGCTCTTTTTCCTCCAGAGCCTCCTCACCCATGCCGTCGCCTGGATCGCCGGCTGGCTGCCCGCTTTCACGTTCAACCCGATCCTGTTCGTCTTTCCGGTCTGGCTCTGGGGACCGCTCGCATTCATTACCCATTTGAACCGCGTCGCCCTCGACGCCCTCGCAGATTTCAGCCCGCTCCTTGACCTGGACGATCAGCGTCTGGCGCGCCTGAAGGTGGAATTCACCGTCATGCCCGCCCGCAACCTGCTCCTCAGCGCGCTGATCTGGTCCATCGTTTATCTTGGTCTCACCTTGCCGGCTTTCGAAGCCTATTCTGCGGCTTTTGGGTTCGGACCTGCCTTGGCCATGCTGGTCACTATCGAAGGGCTGATCTCCTTCGCCACCGGCTCCGCCATCTTCTACCACTCCTTCCGGCAGCTGCGCCAGGTGAACCTGGCCGTCAAGATGGTCAGCCAGTTCAACCTGTTCCAGCTCGATCCGGTTTACTCGTTTTCGCGGGTCACCTCCCAGATCGGGATTGCCTGGATCATCATGCTCAGCCTGACCCTGCTGCTCTTCCCGATCAGGGATGCCAACCTGGGGCTTTTGGTGATCCTGGCTCTGCAGGTTGTGCTGGCGGTGGCTGCATTTGTGCTGCCCCTCTGGTTCGTGAACCGCCGGCTTGTCTCCGGGAAGCGCCGGCTGCTGGCGGAGCACAACCGGCGGCTGGAGTCGACCCTGGAACGCCTGCATGCTTATCTTGATTGGAAGCAGCCCGAGCAGGCGGCCCAACTCAACAGCGCCCTTGCTGGTTTGAACCTCGAGCGCAATGTCCTGATGAGCATCCCCACCTGGCCGTGGCGCACCGGCACCCTCACCACTTTCCTGTCCACCCTGGGGCTGCCGGTCTTCATCTTCCTCCTCCAGCTCCTGCTCAGGAAGCTGCTGGGAATATGAAGCCGCTCCGCTGTCAGGTCATCGAATAATATTATCCCGCGCATGTTCCGCCCATATATGTGGAGGCGCAATGCCCGCAGACCTTCCGATCACTGAGACCACGGTTGTCGAATTTCTCAAACGCTTCGAAGCTGCCAGCGCTACCGAACTCTTCGACAACGTCGCCGGGATGATCCATCCTCATGCATTGTTCCGGTTTAACGATGGGGACTACCGCGGGCTGGAGGCGATCCAGCGTGCTTTCGAAAGTACCTGGGCCCAGGACGTTAAGGATGAACGCTACTACTTGTCCGATATCGAGGTCCTGAATGTCGATGCGCGCTCTGCGCGTAGCAGTGTTTCATTTCAACTGGTCGGGCGTGGGGCCGAACGGGCCATTTCACATCACGGGTCGTGGTACCAGCCTTCTCGTTCTGCACGCTGGCAGCCTCAAGGTCATGCTGGAGCACCTGAGCCGCTGAACCATGCGCCTCCTCGCGCCAGCCCCAATCTAACCGGATTTTTTTACGGACCGGCAACGCCCACCATAACCGGTTTCAGGAGTTCATATGACACATGCTCAACCTGATGGATTTCTCGCCGCCCCGCCCGCTGGCAGGGGGACTGGTGTATTGGTCCTTCATGCCTGGTGGGGGTTGAATGACACGATCAAGGCTTTTTGCACCCGGCTTGCCTCGTCCGGTTTCACGGCATTCGCCCCCGACCTTTACCACGGCAGGGTCGCAGACAACATTCCCGGCGCGGAAACCCTCGGCAGTGCTCTCGACAGGGACCGCCTCCAGGCCGAGGCCGATGTCGCAGGTGCGGCTGAGTTTCTCAACGAATATGTTGGAAGCCCCGACCGGGGTATTGCAGTGATTGCCTTCTCCATGGGTGTCTATTATGCCCTGCATCTCGCCGGCACCGCTCCGCAATACATCCGTTCCGTCGTCCTCTTCTATGGGACTGACGGGGCTGCGGGAGGCGACTACACCAATTCAAGGGCAGCCTACCTGGGTCACTTCGCCGGGAACGATCAGTTTGAGCCGCCATCCAACGTCGATCATCTGGAGGAAACCCTTGAAGCGTGCTGGCCGCCCGGTGACTTTCTATCGTTACAGCGCTGTTGAACACTGGTTCTTTGAACCTGACCGCCCGGAATACAACCCGGCGGCAGCCACCCTGGCATGGGAGCGAACCCTTGCCTTCCTGAAAAATTCTTCTGGTTTATAAGAGCCTATGGCTCCCGATCTGCCAGGTACAAGTACAAAAATATTCGACACATAAGGGATCAGTTGAATGATGAGAGATCGACAACTTAATTGGGATGGCTGCCAAAATGTGCGCGACCTGGGTGGATTGCGCGCAGGCAATGGTCGAAAGACTCGCTGGGGTGCGCTGGTTCGTTCGGGGCATCCCTCCACGCTCACCGCTTCGGGCTGGGCTTCCCTGTACGCCCATGGCATCCGTACGATTGTTTCGTTGGAAACCGATGGCATCCCTGATAACCACCCGGATGTCTTTCCGCGCCCCTCGGATATCGCCACTGTTCGCGCCGCGATCGAAGATATCAGTGACTCTGGGTTTGTGAAGGACTGGGTCGACACCGATCTCTGGTGCACGCCGCTCTATTATCAGGATGCTTTGCAGCGCTGGCCCCAAAGGCATGCCGCCGCCATTACTGCCATCGCCCGCGCCGCGCCGGGTGGGGTCTTGTTCCATTGTCACCGGGGGAATGATCGCACCGGGATCATGTCCCTGTTGTTGTTGGGGCTGGTCGGTGTTGGACCTGCTGATATTGCGGAGGATTACGAACTGAGCCCTGACCCGCAGCGCGACGAATTTCTAAAAAGCAAGGGCACGTCAAGCCGTGAAGTGATCCTCGCTGCGTTGGCGGGGCTGGATGTTGAAAGCTACCTCCTTGCGGGAGGGTCGACCAGGTCTGATCTTGAAGCCCTGCGAGAGCGCTTTCTTGAGCCGCTGGACGCAGCCTCCTCGTAGTTTCCGCTGCGATTATCATCTTGGCAGGATATCATCCCCGCCCTCTTATCCCCCAACGAAGGTGATGGCAAGCACCCTTACGCCACATCAAACATATGTGCCTTCGACGCAAAACGTTTTGGGCAGTCACCCTCCCCAAATATTTTGATATTTGGGGAGGGAAGGGGTAGGGCTATCCGATAAGACGGGATCAGCCTCTCCCCGGCAAAAGCGCATTCCTGGCGCCCTCAAATTATTATTTTCCTTTGAGTCCTTCGTGCCTTCGTGCTTTTGTGGTTAATCCGATTTCTTACCTCTTTTCCTCTTTCGCGTCCCCCCACTGCAGGAAGTATAATTCCCGCATCCGCTGTACGCCTGAAGAAAATAATGGGAGAGTCAACCTTGAACCTGTTTGCAAAGATCCTGGTGAGTTTGGGCAGCACCGCCTCCATCGCTTTTGGCATATGGCACTTCTTTGTTCCCAAAGCCTGGAAGTGGTATTCCTACATTGACGCCAACGCCACCGAATTGGTGGTAGCCGTTCGGGCAATTAATGTGTTCTTTTCATTATCTTTGGTATTGTTTGGAGTAATGAATATCCTGTTCATTTATGGAGACAGGTCAAATCGATATTCATTGATCGTATTACTTGCTGCCACCAGTCTCTTGTGGCTGACGAGGGTCGCATTTCAACTGGTCTATCCGCAGGGCACGCTGAACCCTGTCCTCCAGTACGGCATGTTATCTGCCTTCGTCATCGTGTCTCTCTGCTACATCATTTCCCTGGTTATGGTCGTGTCGCAAAAAACTTTCGCCTGACATCCGGGCGAAATGGCAAGGGCGAACCTTTTTATAGTTATGGAGATTACAAAATGAGAAAACTTAAACTCCAGGTCCAACTGACCGTTGACGGATACGTTGCGGGACCCAATGGCGAAATGGACTGGACGATCTCCACCTGGGACGATGATCTGAAAGACTACGTAACGGAACTCTCCGACCCCGTTGACTGCATCGTCCTCGGACGCAAACTTGCCCAGGGTTTTATCCCCTATTGGGCTTCCAGCCCAGAAGGAGAAGACGCCCGGGGGATCGCCAAAATGAACAACACCCCCAAGGTGGTTTTCACCAAAACGCTCGCCAGCTCCGAATGGGACAATACCGTTTTGGCCAAAGGCGATCTGGTTGACGAGATCACCAAACTCAAAAAGCAACCCGGCAAAGATATCATCGCTTATGGCGGTGCGGCGTTCGTATCTTCTCTGATTCAAAACGGGCTGGTGGACGAGTTTCATTTGTTCATCAATCCTACCGCCATTGGGGGCGGGATGACGATTTTCAAAGGGCTTGCTGGCAAACAAACCCTGGCATTGGTTAAATCCCGGGCATTTGACTGCGGGATCGTTGCTCTGCATTATGAGCCCAAACGCAACTAAATGAAAAATAATGGAGTCGCCCATGGACGTAAAACATTCCGCTGACGTCGAAGCCCAGCCCGTCACAGCGGGCACTCAGACCACCATCCAGGTGCTCATCTCCTCGCAGGAAGCGCCCAACTTTGCCATGCGGCGCTTCACGATTAAGCGCGGCGGGGGCATGCCCAGTCACACCAATACCGTCGAGCACGAACAGTACGTCCTGCGCGGCCGCGCCCTGGTCAGCATCACCGGGCAAACCTTCCAGGTTGGTCCCGGCGACGTGGTCTTCATCCCCGAGGGTGCCCCTCACTGGTACCAGAACAACGGCGACGAGGATTTCGAGTTCCTCTGCATCGTCCCCAACAAAAAGGACGATATCCGTCTTTCCGACGATAAAAATTGTTAGCGGGGATTGTGTAACTCAAAAACTACCGCTGCGTCTCTTCTCCCCCGGTTTCCGGACTTGAAATGGTCGGGCGAAGGGGGGGCTGTGTCAGCCTCCCCCTGCCGCCGCCAACTTAATCTAGAGCAGTGAGCGAACCAGGCTTACCGCCTGCGCCGCGTCGTTCCCATACCCGTCCGCGCCAATGTCCTCAGCATACTTCTTGGACACAGGTCCGCCGCCGATGATCACCTTCACCTTGTCCCTCAAGCCCTGCTTCTTCAGCTCCTTGATCACGTCCTCCATGCCCAGCATGGTGGTCGTGAGCAGCGCCGACATGCCCAGCACCTGCGGCTGGTGCTCGCGGACGGCCTGCACAAATCTCTCCGGTGGACACGTCAACGCCGATGTCCACCACCGTGAACCCGGCGCTCGACAGCATGAACCCCACCAGGTTCTTGCCTATGTCGTGCACGTCTCCTTGCACCGTGCCCAGCACCACCGTGCCCTGCGAAACCCGGTCTCCCACTGCCAGCTTCGGTGCGAGGATGGCCATGCCTGCCTTGAATGCATCACCTGCTCCAAGCAGCTCGGGCAGGAAGTACTCGCCCGTCTCAAAACGATCCCCGCAGTCTTTGAGACCGGCCATCAGTGCTTCCAGGAGCTCCTTCGGGCTTTCCCCGGCAGCCAGGGCAGCGTTGACCATGTCTTCGATCTCGTACAGGTTGCCTTCTTCCACGGCTTGAGCGATTGCAGTGTTCATCTTAGTACCTCCCGTACTTTTCCACGAGTTGGAAGACATAGTTGGCCTTTTCCACGCTGGCTCCTGGCGGCACAGAAGCGATCGAGACCATGAGGTTCACTCTGGTTTCTGTCGCCATCCTGCAGATGCGTTGCACCGTGGCATCCAGCTGCGCCTCGCTGGCATCGCGCAGGTACTTGCCATGCACCATGTAGCTGTAGCTCTGCTTGTACTTCTTGGCCAGTTCCAGCATGGGTTGATCGTACTCCGGGAGGGTTACGCCCTCCGGGGTTTGCGGGAAGATGTAGTTGCTGAACGATCCCTGAACCCCTTGCTGAGCATCGGATCCTGCATGTTCTGCTCGGTTTCCTGGGGCGAAGGGACTATGATAGCCAGGGCTCACCTTCTTGCCCAGGGCCTCCCACACACGGATACGGTAGGGGTGCACGTACTTGAAATAGTCTTCGCGGCTCATGATCGGCTTGGCCGCGTACTGATCGACTAATGCGAGAGCCCATCAGTGACAACCCGTTCTCTATCGCCAGTTGGAACATGCCGGATCGAGCCAGTTGCGTGGTCAACTCCATGATGGCTGGATAGATGTCCGGATTCCCGAATCGCCGATCTTGTCCCGGGTGGCCTGGTCCTTTGCTTCCGTGTAATCCTTGTAAATGCGCAAATCGGTGGGCAGCTCCCGGTCGCCGCGGAGCAGCATGGCCAGGTCCCACGGGCCATCGAATCAGTACCATGACCAGCGCATCAGGGTACCGGCGTTGCACCTCCTTGTTGATATCAAAGACCATCTTCAGGTAGCCGGTCGCCTGCTGCAGGGATCTTGATCTTGGCGATATCCTCCTGCTTCTTGATCGGATAATCGATCGAGTAGGGCACGCGCCGCTTCTCAACCTTGAACACCGTGCCGAGCTCGGCAGGTCCCACGCACATCAGCCCCAGCCAGTATGGGTACCGCCACGACGTCGGCATGTATCCTCTGACGGACGAGCCCGAACAGCTCCAGGTTGGCATCCACGCTCTTCGACAGCAGCACATAGTCGAACTTGGGGTCGACCAGGTCCGGCTCGATATTGGTGGCTGCCAGGAATGTGGCGGCGCGGTCAGCCAGGGTGACAGCCGAAACCATGAACCTCTCCAGGCCTGTCAGCTCTCCCAGGTGCAGCTTGTGTTTCAGCAGCGCTTTACCCATTGTCAACAGCATGTTTGCCATAACGTACCTCCTTGAGTTTTCGCAGGCGCTTCAGGTGCCTGAGCCCTGCATGAGTATCATACCGGGTTCTGGCAGGTGTGTCTGTTGCCTGCACAACATCAGGCGGAAGGGATTTGTGAGATGGGGAGTTAAAGCTGTGTGAGCTGCCAGGCCAGCGCGGCTGCCTCGCGGGCGCTCGGTGCATACCCGTCCGCACCCACCTCCGCTGCCAGGTGCGGCGACATGGGCGCACCGCCTACGATCACTTTCACGCTGGAGCGGAGCCTGGCTGCCTCGAGAGCCAGGATTACCTGGCGGGAATTCTGCGCCGTGGTGGTGAGCAGCGCGGACATGGCCAGGAGGTCGGGATGGTGCTGGCGCACCGCTTCCACAAAACGCTCTGGGGGCACATCCACTCCCAGGTCGATGACCTGGAAGCCGCGCACCGTGAGGAACATGGACACGATGTTCTTGCCCAGGTCGTGGATGTCACCCTCCACCGTGCCAAAAACCACCGTGCCCAGCGAGCGCACCTGTTGTCCCAGGGCCACCATGTGCGCCTCAATGGCAGTCATGGCTCTCTTCATCACCGAAGCCGACCAGATCACATCAGCCAGTTCGAGCTCGTGCGCCACGTAAGATCGCTCCACCTGCCTCATCCCGCTGGACAGGGCATCCAGGGCCAGCATGGGATCCACGTTCCCGGCCAGCGCCCGCTCGGTCAACTCCTGGGCGTTCCAGTCCTGGACCTTTACAACCGCCTCGCGCAGGCCATCCAGGACCTGAAAGTGTTCCGGGGTGATGACCACCCAGTGTCGGCCCTGCTTCCAGATCAGCCCTTGTTTCTGCAGCTTGTTGAGCAGCACCGTGATCGTGCTGCGGTTGGCCGCCACCAGCTCGCCGATGTCTTCGTGCGTCAGCTCGGTGGTGATCTCGAGTCCTCGCTCCGTGGCAATGCCGTGCTGTTTGGCCAGGTTCATCAGGCTGTGCATGACGCGTTGCTGCACGTCGAGAAAACCCAGGTCGCGTGCCTTATCGTCCGACGATTGCGCTGTCTGGGCCAGCTTCTTGAGCATCAGGGAGGCAAAGCGGGGATTCCTGGCGAGCAGGTCGTCGAACTCGGAAGGCTCGAGGGCAAGGACGAGCACATCATCGAGCGCTTGGGTGATCGTATCGTGGTCGTGGCCAAGCAGGTATGCAGTTGCGCCTGCCAGCCCGCCTGCTCCCAGTACGCGGTACGCGCATGCCCTGCCGTCGGCGAGCAGAGTGTACTCCTTCAGGCTGCCGCTGGTGACGATAAAAACAGCTTCCACCGGGTCACCCTGCCAGTAGAGCACATCGCCTCGGGAAAAGCTTCTGAGCCGGCCAAGATGCGTGGCTTCGACCTCCTCGAGGAACACCCTGTCAAGCTCAACCTGGTCGCCTGCGGGATGGTTTCGAGTTCGTGATGCCAGACTCCCCGGGATTCTCTCTGCCGGACGCGTTTCGTCCATACCTGTCAGTATATCCGCGGCAGGGGGGCGCGTCAAACAGCCACATGTGGCAGTCTCATCCATCCATTTCTGTCACTGGGATACCATCCCCGATTTGTGGGGATACCATCCCCGTTCGCCAGTCCCTCGCAAAATGGGGGAATGGGGGAGGGAGTTTCCTTTCTTAACCTTCCATCCCATCTTGGGGACTTGACATAGTCATAAATATGTTGTAGAATACTCTGTAATACAGAGTACTCTAATATAGAAATATGGAGAATCCTGATGAAAATCTCTAGCACAGATGCAGAAGAAGCCCTTGCAGCCATCGAAACCATCAAACAAAGAACCCGCCATTCCATCGCCAGCAGCGGTGCCCATATTTTCTTGATCATCACCGGCATCATTTGGCTGGTCGGGTTTGTGTCCACCCAGTTCCTGGCTGGTCCCATCGTTGCCTATATCTGGATCGGGATGAGCCTCCTTGGCAGCGCTTTGTCCATTCCGCTCGGTATGCGCATGGGAAGACGCGTCCGCAGCCCATCCGCCTCCGATACGGCAAAACGGGCAGGCTTCTTTTGGTTGCTCCTGGTACTTTACGCCGTTGCTGCCATTGCAATCGCCCGGCCTGCGGATGGGAAGCAGGTGACCATGTTCATCATCCTGTTCACCATGATTGGTCAGCTCGCCATGGGGCTCTTGCTCTCTTTTGCATCCTTCTGGTGGGCAATACCCGTCACTGTTTTGGCTTTGGTCGGCTATTTCCTGCTGCCTGGCATCTTTTACCTGTGGATGGGGATCCTGGTTGGCGGCGGGATGATCGTCCTTGGCCTGTACATCCATTCCAGGTGGTGAATCGTGGCTGAATTAAACGAAACCATCCACCAGCCGGTGCGGCTGCGCACCATGGCCGCTCTTGTCGCCCTGGCGGGGGACAGCGAGGTTGACTTTACCTACCTGCGTGACTTGCTCGAGGTCACCGACGGCAACCTGGGTGCCCACTTGCGAAAACTCGAAGAAGCCGGCTACATCGCCGTCAACAAGGTCTTCGTGGAACGCAAACCACGCACTTACATCTCTGCTACCGCGGACGGACGCAAGGTTTTCAAAGAGCATGTGGCCGCCTTGGAATCGATATTGAAAAAGAAGTGAGGCAGGATATGGAAACCATCGTACAGGTGGAAGGATTGCGTAAAGCCTACGGGTCCACCGTCGCCGTGGATGGACTCTCATTCGAAGTTGGAGTGGGCGAGATCTTTGGGATGGTCGGTCCGAATGGGGCTGGCAAGACCACCACCATCGAATGTCTGGAAGGTCTGCGCAAACCAGACGCGGGGTTGGTGCGAGTCCTGGGGGTTGACCCTCATCAAGAGGGTCAGGCTTTGTGCCTGCGCACCGGGATGCAGTTGCAGCAATCCAACCTGCCGGACCGGATGAAGGTTTGGGAAGCGCTCGATCTGTATGCCTCGTTCTATCCCAGTCCCGCTGACTGGCATGAACTGCTGTCGCAATTGGGGCTGGAGGAGAAACGCAATACCCCCTTCTCCAAATTATCCGGCGGGCAGAAACAACGCCTGTTCATTGCCCTGGCGCTGCTTCCAAACCCGCAGTTGGTCTTCCTCGACGAACTTACCACCGGTCTCGACCCGCAGGCGCGCCACGCCATCTGGGACCTGGTCCGGGAGGTGCGTGCCAGGGGCAGGACGGTTTTGCTGACCACTCATTTTATGGAAGAGGCCGAACGTCTCTGCGACCGGGTGGCCATCCTCGACCACGGGCGGATCGTGGCGCTGGATACTCCTGCCGCTTTGGTGCATGGCTTGGGAGGCAGGGAACGGGTGACCTTCACTCTGGACCGGCCATTGCCGGCAGGCTTCGATAAAGCCATTCCCGGGGTGATTTTCGAGGTGGAGGGGGATCGTGTGATCGCCCGGTCGAATGATGGATCAAAGGTCTCAATGGTGAGCGAGGTGGTTACATTGCTGACCCGGCAGGGGATCCCGTTTCGCGACCTGCGCACCGAGCAGCCGACCCTCGAGGATGTTTTCCTGGGTCTCACCGGGCGCGAGATGAAAGACTGAGGGATGAGATGAAAAGCCTGTTGAAAATGACCTGGATGGAAGCCAAGTTGTTCCTGCGCGAACCGGTTGGCGCCTTTTTTACGCTGATTTTCCCTTTGATGATGCTGTTTATATTTGGCACCATCTATGGTAACCAGCCTCCTCCGCAGTCTGGCGCTCAGGGTGGTATTGATAACTTAATTCCGGCCTTTTCAGCCATGATCATCGGGATCACCGGGCTGATGTCAACAACCATATCGATGGCTACCTATCGGGAAAACGGTATCCTGCGTCGTCTCCGCACCACGCCGGTTAGCCCCCTGGTCGTCCTGGTCGCGCAGGTTGTTGTGGTTTTCTCCATGACCTGCCTTGGTATGCTTCTGCTGGTTTGTGCCGGGAAACTGGTGTACCACGTAAATTTTGAGGGGAATGCCCTGAGTATGCTTGCAGGGTTTACTTTAAGCAGTCTTAGCTTTTTTAGCATCGGTTTCATCCTGGCTGGTATCATGCCTACCGCTCGCACCGCCCAGATCATCGCCATGGTGCTGATGTACCCGATGTTGATTTTATCCGGGGCTGCCTGGCCGCGCGAACTGATGCCCGCAACCATCCAGAAAGTCTCGGCGTTCATCCCGCTGACTTACGTGGTCAACCTTCTTCGCGGTCTTTGGATTGGTGAGTCTTGGAGCCTTCACACCACCGATATCATTGTGCTGCTAAGTATGCTGGTGGTTGGTGTGCTCATATCGATCCGCACATTCCGTTGGGAGTGATCGCTTTCCAGTTTTTCGGGGTAACGTACCCGGGAGCAAATCCCGCTTTGTCATAGGTTCCCTGTATTCGCGTGCCGGAAGTTTATTTCAGGGGGGCAGCCATCAACCTGGCAGTAGCGCAATTCGCGAATTACTGCTGGCGTGTTCCCTGATTTCAAGACCAGAAATTGGGGGATGAAAGGGAGGCTGGCTTTCCTCGAAATAAATATTCTGGATTGAAATTGGGGAAAATTGGTTATATACTGGATTGGGGGTTTACGCTATATCGACACCTGCCCGGGCTCCCCAGCGGCGCTGACCGCCGAATATATGAAACTCGATCCTCCGGGCAGTAATGGAAGGGGAGTATTATATGAAGCCCAAAAAATTGGTGAACATCCTTTTGGGGGTTATTGTGCTCATTTCCACGGGTCCTGCCTGTATCTTCACATCTTCTCCGGCGCCCTCCGCCCAACCGTCTGGACAGCCTTCTTCACAGCTGTCTGCGACCTCCCCAGCTGCTGTCCCGGAACGGGCCTCAGGAGTGTTGGGCGACCTCGGATCGATCAGCTACACCCTCGATACCGCCCGGCAGGTGAGTGATACCTTTGACTTGAATTCGGGGGAGGGTCTCATCCTGACTGCTGCCGATGCCAACGGTTATGGCTGGATGCTTTCGATCCCTGCGGATGCTTTGTTAACCACAACCGAAATAAAAATGACGCCCTTCGCCACAATGGATGTCACCCAATCGGATGCCAGGATCATTAGCGGTGTCCTGCTCGAGCCGGATGGGCTGCAATTTGTTGATGCCGTTCGTTTGTCCGTCACCGCCCCCATCGACAATCCGGGAGTGGGATTGATTTTTACCTTTAATCAGGATGGCTCGGGGGTTGGTTTCGCTCCGACATTCAATACCAGCGGGGGGAAAACAGCCATCGCGCAGATCTGGCACTTCAGCTCTGCCGGCTATGATAATAGCGCTCATTCCGGGGATGACACTAAGTCAGCATACCGGAAGATGGCCGAGGACGATTACCGGTTGGCTCTGGACGCTGCCAAACAGTTTATCAGACCGGGCCTCCCGCTCCTCCCTTTCCGCCCTCCATCAGCATGTTCTGCCGCGGCACCGAGGTCAACCCGGAACAAAACGAGGCTTATGAGTATATGCGGGAATTTATGGATCCATATTCCGATTACGTTGTCGTGTTATTGGCGGCGATCAGGAATATGCAACTCCTCAGCGGTATAGATGTCGACACAGCCGCAGGGACGGATGCGCTCATTACAATCCTGCAAATGGCAGAAAAAGCCATCCAGCAATTGGGCGATCAGTATCAGAAGGATAAGCCGCCCGATCGGCTGAATGCGGTGATCAATACAGGCTTGCAGATCGAACGCCAGATCCACTTGATCAACGGTGAAACGCCGCAGCTTTTGTTTCCTGAAAAAATAATTTCATGGACTTCGACTGTCCGCGATTATTACCTCAACGAGTTGAAAACCAGGCACGATTACCGCGCTTTCCCAATTTTGTTAGACTCTAGAAAAATGGGTGCAGCTCGTTGGCGGTACCGATCGACTGGCGGACATCCTGTCAGCCATGACTTTTGAAGTAACGATCGATGATAGTTTTGATGGCACCTGGCTATCTAGTGGAAAAACTTTTGCGACCGGCCATGTGGAACAAAATGCGGATGTCAAGGACATCAACAATAAACAGGTTTTAGAGCTTTGGGGAGAACTGGATAATTTAAATTTAAAGGTTACAAACGGAACCTACACTAATCCTACTGGAACATATCCGTTAACCGGGCAAAAGTATAGCGGTCAACTATGGTTGAAAAATTGGGATGCCTGTGTGACCAAGTCCTTCGACGTGGTGTTGAGCGGTTTTTCAGGAGTTGAAGATGTAAACCAAAGAAACGTCGCCGGTGCCACGTCCAGGGCTGGTTTCCAGCAGTATTGGTGGGATGCGGGTTTCTTCATGTTCACGGTCCCCATGCAGAATCTGAACAAGACTTTGGGAGACCAGAACTTTTCCGGTTCCGGTTCCGCAGCAGATGGTGACTTTACTGGCAGCGGTCAGATCCATATCATCATTAAACATACCCCCTGATCTTCTTTGCTCGTTGCTCAATTGATCGATGTCCCGCGGATCCATTTCGCGGGACATTTCTTTTACGGCCCTTATCCACGGATTGCAGGTGTTTGTCTCCCTCATTTCTGAGTGTGAAATGGGGGAGACGATTGGGATAAATCTGACCATAAAAATTTGACAAACCAGAACAAATGTACTAATATAGTTTCGTGGCAATGCATTTCCGTTGCCAATTTTCTCTGGAACCTTAACAGTTGATGGATAATAAGGCTTGTTTCCAATCCTTCCTCTGCCCTAACGGATCTGATCCCCCACCACTATCGCTCATTCGTTCCGCGACAACACTTTATTTAGTGACTTTAATTCCAATTAGCGCTTA
>CAWGWL010000037.1:0-151559 GCA_963826215.1 uncultured Chloroflexia bacterium
CTTGAGAGTCGCCTAAGGCAGCCAGACAGCCTGGTTAATCGAGTTATCCAGGGTGCCGGTCTGGAGGGGAATGAAATCCGGATATGTGGCGGCGTACAGGGAGCCATCGCTCAGGACGATCAGCAGCGTTTTCCCATCGACGGGATCCCAGATCAACTGGCTCACGAACCCGTCCTGGATGGTCTGCCAATCACCCGCGGATGACTTGACCACCACCCGCCCGACCTGGTTTTCGATGACCTCCCAGGCCTGATACCCGTTCATGGATACGGCGGGTTCAAAGGAAGAATCAGGCACCGGCGCGGCATACCGGGCAGAGCCATCGGAGGAAACCAGCCCAGCGGGATAGGCGAAGAACAGCCCACTTTCGGGCAGCCAATAGATGGCCCAGGAGCGTTCGGGGAGAACCCGGATGGGGGTGGTTTGACCGGGCAGGAGGATGAAGGTGCCTTCTCCCACCGAGTTGGCGCAACCCGGGGCGCCGGAAAAGAGCAGGGCTCCGTTCTGCGGGGAGCGATCGATAAAGGAGTAGAAGCTGAAATCCAAGAGAGTGGTGGACGCCCCGCTGGCAACGTCAACGCTGCGCAGGTTCTGCGAATCGCAGGTTGCGTCGTCATCGTAGGTGATATAGTGCGAGTCGTCCTGCCAGGCGACAAAAATGGGGCGGTCACCCATGGGTTTGGGCAGGGTGTTAATCTTTCCGTCGGCGAGGCGAACCGACCAGACACCGTCCATGCGGTTGGCAGGTCCAATGGCGCCTCCGAAGGGCGGCACCCAGCTCACACCGTAATTGAGGATGTACTGCCCGTCCGGTGACCAGCGCGGCAGAATCGTCTGGGAGGGTCCGCTGGTAAGCTGTTTTATCTCCTTCGTTTGAGTATCGTACAGGTACAGGTCTGCGGTGGGACCGTTGATCATTCCGACGAATGCCAGCAGCCGGCCCTCGCCCGGCTGCCAGGCAAGGCTGTCGTAATAGCGGATCGCCAGGTAAGCCATCCCTTTAGCGCTGGCCGGGTCACTGTAATCTTCACCGGGGGTGAGGCTGAGCAGGTGGGCGATGGTTTCCATTTCTCCGCCCGGGATGGAGATGGTCACCAGGTCGAGCCCCCGGTCGTTCTGAACCACCACAGCCAGGCGGTCCCCGGTCGGGGAAATGGCGGTGTGTAAATCCTGCGTAACCTCGACAGCGGTCACGCGGGTCGGGAAGCTGCCGTCGGGGTTGCTGATCCAAACCCCCGCCTGCCCTTTGAAAACAATATGGGGACCGGAGGCGTTCAGCCCCACGGGGACAGGCGTTAACGTGGGGATGAATGGGACAGGGGTATCGGATGGCGTGAGTGGGGCTGGAGTTTTGCCCGGGACTGAGGTTTCCATCTTTATTTCGACGGTGGGTGTCTTTTCAAATGCCTGCAGGGAGGGCAGGGAGAACAAACAGCACGAGGATGCCAAAAGCACCATAAAGAACAAGACGAAACCCTTTAAAGAATGGACCATGGATCATCTCCTTCAAAAACGGGCGGAGGAACCGTGCCGGAGTTCCCCAGGATAATTATTTACCTTTCCAGTTGGCAAGCACCACGATGAACATGGTGAACAGGATCAGTCCCGATGTCCAGAGGATGATCACCGAGGCGGTATTGGCGGTCTCGCTTGAGAGGAAGCGCGCTCCAACCCCCTGGAGGAGCCAGGTTAGACCGAAGACCACCAGGAATAATTGCCCAAGTGTTTCGGTAACCTTCACGGACTGCCGGAACCTTGGATTGATGAACACTTCACTCAGCGGCCTGATCTTCATCCAGCGCAAGAGCTGTTTGTTGAAGAGTGCAAGCAGGATGATAAGGAACCCAATAAGGGACAAGATAACCATTACAAGGGGGTTGATTGGCATGATGCTGCTCCTTCCACAAAATCAAAGTTGAGTTGCACTTTCCCCTTGCTCCTCATCCAGAGTTGATTCCGTCCGCTGCCGCCGCCGCAGCAAGCCTGCGATCCCTACAACGATCCAAAAGGCCGCCAGGTGGTACAGGCTGGATTGTGGACCAAGGTCCATAATTGCGAGCCGAAACCTGCCGAGGAGCGTGTCTCTCATGCCAACCGGGAAGCCGGTGAAAATCGTCAGGTAGGCAGCGAGGATAAGGCACCCGGCGGCAATGGAAATGATCGCGGCGACCCGGTTTGGGGGGAGCCTGATGAGCAGTGTCCAGGCGAGGGCAAGCATCACGGCAGCCTGGAGAAGAGGGACGGCAGCCCGGAACAAGTAGGCAGGAAACACCTGGAAGGTGCTTTGCGCCTGCAGCACCATGACGCCCAATGCCCTGTCTGTCCCCCAGGCGATTATGAGAGAAATCAATAGTGCGCCTACGGCGACCAAGGTTGGGCTAAGAGTTCGTGAGCGGATTCATAAGCGTGTCCTAAACCATCTTGAAACCAGGGAATAGCGAGCCATCGTGATCAACTGCGATTCCCGGGTGGTAAGCCCGTCAGGGCGTGTGAAGAGGATTCCCTTCCAGAATTAATTCGACCTCCCTGTAACCTGTCGGGAAGGAATAATTGTAGCGAGCAGGGAGGGCAAAAACATATTTGGCAGTACGCCCAAGTTCGGTAGGCCCAAATGGTGCCGGACCGACATTAAAGTTTCCATTCTGAAGGGAATTCCATTGATCCAGGGTAAAGACCATTATCGGGATATCCTGGCGGGGTTGCTGGGCCGTCGATTTTGGATGGACAATCGATATAAGCAGGCCGCGCTCCACGACTTTATCTCCCAGGTCGCTACTTTTCAAACCTTCCCATTCACTTTTCCGAACGGAAAACCCTTCCCAGCTTGAAGGTAAGGAAAAGGAAAAACCCAAATCTGAATTGCGGTATTCGACCAGAGCTTCTAATTGAGGTGTGGAAGAAAAGGTCGGCGCATCTGATGAAGACAATTCAGTGATCTGCCCACAACCATAAAGGAGGCTTAAGCATAGCAGAAGTAGTGATAGTACTTTAGGAATGTATTTTTTACTTTGCATGTCGCTCATCCTTCAATTATTACCTTCCTAACGGGTTGGCTCAGCGACGGGCGGATATTGGGAGACTAGTCAAGCGCAGAATTATAACGAGCGCATATTCGCGGGCAGGAGCTAGTTGCCCATCCACTGGAGCCGGTGTTAACAAACCCGCTCCATGCCAAGCGAAACTGGGTTTGATCAACTCCCGAGTCGGTGCCGCAGGTGCATTGCCTTTCATTGGATCTTCCTTTCGGGCTGGACCTGTTCACAAACACCGTCTCTCATGGTGTTGGGGTTGGTGTGGTTGTGCAGAGTGGCGGCGGGGATGGAGTCGGCGCCAGATAGGATAAGGAATTGTTATCTTCCTGGCGTTCGACTACTTGATTGGTCACATCTGCAAACGCCACATACCGGCCACTCGGCGACAATACCCGCAAAATGCAATAGAATGACCTGGCCGTTCGCAAGGCCCTCGTCCACTTGTTGTTGTGTGCCATTAAGATCAACAACAAAGGGTCCGGCGCTGGCCAGGCCGATGTTTTCGACCACCACGCGAATTTCATACGGTGTGTAAGCCTCCACACAATTACCCTGTCTTCCCTGCATTTCAACGTAAATGAATTTGACGATCAGATCAGGCAAGGATGGGAGTGAAGAAGCAGATGGGTTGATCGGGTTTGCTGGAGACGCAAGGCTGGGAGTACATGCCGTTGTCACGAAGACTATTAGCATCAGAGCGAGTTGATTTATTGAGATTCGCATGATTTTGAAAAGCCTCTCGTCCGAGGTGTGCATGACTTAATTGCCGCCTAACGATGTGCATTACTGACCCGTGGGCGGGCGTGGAAAGGACTGGGAGGAGTGAAAACTGGCCTCCTGCCTGCCCTGTCGAACTGGGCATGGGAAAATGCTCGAAAAGCCATACCGTACCCTCCTGTCTGCTGCAAACATTGTCAGGCTGCTTTTATCATTGATCTGTAGTCTCTATGGTTTCGCCTTTTCCCATGCAGAATTCCTATTCCGCTTTCTTCCAACTATCCCATGCACCTGTTCTAATTTTTTCCAACCATTCCTTATTCCGCAAGAAGTTTTCATAGTAACCGCAGTCCGTACAAATATGGGTTTCCCAATCCTGAGTGGAAACCATCCAGTCATGATCTTGATGGACTTTCACATTAAAATCATACCCCACTCCCCATTGGCTCACATATACGTTTTGCGATTGGCATTTCGGACAAATCTTCATCTTTCAATCTCTAAGCTCCTTTCCAATTGAAATGAATGAGTTTTGCTCGAACCCAATTCCCCAATCAAAACCTTTGCCCTAGAGATAAGGTCACGAGTGGTTCGTTATATCCGCCCTTCGGATTGGCTCATTGGCGCAGGGCCGAGGGCCAGATCATTCGCTTATCCTTATGCATCCATTCATCTTTTCAATAATTCCTTCAATGCGCCCAGCAGCAGTTGAATGTTTTCCACGCTGGACGAGTAGCCCATTAAACCAATGCGCCAAACCTTCCCTTTTAATTCTCCCAGACCACCGGAAATCTCGATATTGTACTTTTCCAGGAGCTGCCTGCGGATGGAAGCGTCGTCTGCATTTTCAGGCACCCTCACCGTTGTAAGGGACGGAAGACGAAACTGCTCCGGCACAAAGAGGGACAGCCCGAGTCCTTCAAGACCTTTCCAAAGGATGCGGGCATTTTCCAAATGCCGGGCAATCCTGTTGCCCAGCCCCTGCTCCTGGATGATCCGGAGGCTTTCGTGGAGGGCGTAAACGAGGGCACTGGAAGCGGTGTGATGGTACATGTGTTCCGGACCCCAGTATTTCATCAGACGCTGAACATCCAGGTACCAACTGGCTACAGGCTGGAGGCGGGATTCCACAGATCTGAACCACGCGGGGGCCGAAGGTGATCGGGCTGAACCCCGAAGGAGCACCCAGGCATTTTTGAGAACAGGAATAACAAATATCGATCTCATTTTCATCCACCTGTACGGGGACTCCGCCAAGGGAGGTGACCGAATCAACAATGAGGATGCCTCCCTGCTGATGGACGATATCTGCAATTTCCCTGACCGGCTGCAACACGCCGGTGGAAGTTTCGGCCTGCACGAGACAAACGATACGGGCATGTTTTTTACGTAAAGCGGCTGCGACCTCATGGGGGGATATGACCTCCCCCCATGGTTTCTGCAGAGTGGTCACATCTGCGCCATGGATCCGTGCCATTTCAGCCATCCGGTTCCCAAAATACCCGACGACACCAACCAGAACGGGATCGCCGGACTGGATACTGTTGACAATGGCGGTTTCCATGGCTGCCGAACCGGTGCCGGGGACGGCGAAGTCACTTCGTTCTTCGTCTCAAAAACCAGCCGCAGGAGGATCTGAATTTCGTTCATCACCTTCAACAATTCCGGATCGAGATGACCGACCGCCTGCCCGGAGAGGACTTTCAAGACCCGGGGATCCACCATGCCCGGCCCAGGACCGAGCAGGATGCGGTTTGGATTTTTTGCCTGTGTGATGGTATTCGACATATTTTTCTTTTCCTTGATTTCCACGTGATAAACATTAAGACGATATGGATGAGCGAAATATTTTACAGGAATTACAATCTCCATGAGGCAAGCGCATCATTGTAAATATTGGCAGCTGCCTGGATTTTCAACTTATTAGTGTCCTTCCAGAAAATATAAATCGAATCAAACAGACATCTTTTGGCCCAACCTGCGCATATTTCGCGCTTAATTTTCTTCCATGTTGTCCTGGGTCAACTTGAGAATCTGGTTCGCACTCCCAGCCAGGCGTCAGGAATTAATCGACTGATCTGCCAGTGCATTCGCAAGTGCCGGGATTTACCCTCTTGATATTTTGATCGGTTTGTAATATACTTTGTTTAGTACAGACTAAACGTTCTAAACGAAGGACAGGAACATGGCAGAAGACCTGGTTCGACTCAAACAGGATTCATGCTAAACGTGGAGCCCAAGCAATTCATCTCGGGCTTGAGCAACATCAGCGGCTTTTGGGGCTTCCCCAAGGGCATGGGTGCCATCTTCGCGGTGTTGTACCTATCCCCCGGCCCCCTCTCGCTGGACGAACTGGTGGCACAGACGGGACTTACCAAGGGTGCCATCAGCACGAACGTGCGCGGGCTTGCCCGGCTGGGGTTGGTCCACCCTGCATCCCAGTTGGGCGACCGCAAGGATTACTACGCTGCGGAGACGGATTTCTACCGGGCGGCGCGCACCATCCTGCTTGAGCGGCGCAACAGCGATTTCGAGCGTGCCGTCGCCACGGTGCGGGTGTCCCTGAAAGAACTGGAGTCGGGCGATCCCTCCAACGCAGAGCAAGCCTTCCTGCTGCAAAGGCTGCGCGCCATGCAGGAATTTTTTGACGCACTCGATTCCCTGGTCAATGCCGTAACCCGTTTGGACGGCCTGGGGCTGAAAACCGTCCAGACTGTCTTGAAAATATTGAAGTAAACGGAAGTGCAGGGCTGCCTCGCTTCCTTTTTACCGGGACGAAAGTCACCGGCGTGGTTCAAGTACCTTTTTTTATTGGAAAGGAGTCCATATGAAAATCGTCGTCACAGGTGCGTTCTCTTATACAGGCAAGTACATCACCCAGCGGTTGCTCGACAAGGGCGATCAGGTGCTCACCCTGACGAACCATCCGAACCGTCCGGACCCGTTCGGCGGCAGGGTGAAGGCGTTCCCGCTCGATTTCGATCACGAAGACAGCCTGGTGAGCAACATGGCTGGAGCGGATGTGCTGGTGAACACCTATTGGGTGCGTTTCGACCGGGGAAGCGTTACGCAGGCGGGAGCGGTGGAAAATACACAGCGGCTGGTCCGTGCCGCAAAGGCTGCCGGTGTGCGCCGGATCATCCACATCAGCATCACCAACCCCGCATCCGATTCACGCCTGCCCTATTTCAGCGGGAAAGCCGCCAACGAAAAGGCGGTCCTGGAATCCGGGCTGGGTTACTGCATCCTGCGCCCCACCCTGATCTTCGGCCGGGAGGACATCCTGATCAATAACATAGCGTGGATCCTGCGGCGCTTCCCGTTCTTTCCCCAGATCGGAGACGGGCAATACAAGCTACAGCCGGTATCCGTGGACGACCTGGCGGAGACCGCCTGCGAGTGGGTAACCCGCCCGGAGAATGCGATCCTCGACGTAACCGGTCCGGAAACCTGGTCCTTTGACGACCTGGTGCGATTGATAGGCCGGAAGACCAGCTGCCCCAGACCAATCGTGCATGTTCCATCCGGCCTGGCGCTGCAGGCAGCACGTTTGCTCAGCCTGTTCATCGGGGATGTTTTGATCACACGCGAAGAAGTGCGGGGCTTGATGGCAGGGCTGCTGGTTTCGGCGGACCCCCCGCTCGGGAAGGAGAGGCTTTCCGACTGGCTGGAGACAAACCGTGATACCGTCGGAAGGAAGTATGCCTCCGAGATCGCCCGGCATTACCGGTGATCCAGCAGCGAGTATGGAAAATTCAGGAAGTTCCTTATATTATTACCGACCCCTTAACTGCAGGACCTCATCCAGGTAATCCAGGAACGGTCTCATCGCCCGGCATACCATGACCGCCCTTCCTGGAAAATCGACCGCCAGGATCTCCTGGTCGGTGAAATAGTGGAGGACTGTCACCTCCTTGAGCCGGAGCAGCTCGATTTCGGGATGAGCCCGGTCAACCCCCTTCGGCGCAGTCTTGAGTCTCTCCCCCTGAATTTTCCCAAACTGTTGAATGAACGCCTTATTCCCGGTGATGGCCTTGAAAGAGGCTGCGTCATGATCGATCGCCTGTCGAAACCGGCCCAACTGCTCCGACGTGGGCATGTGAAGCCCGCCCGCGATCAGGGAATGCCCGCGTGGCCCGATTGAAACATAATAACCCTGCAGGCTCGATTTTTTCCCGCCTGGAGCAATGATCGCCGAGAAGCTGGTATTGTAAGGGGTCTTGTCTTTCGAGAATCGGATGTCGCGGTAGATCCTGGTGACACATTCTTTCGCAGATAAACCCAGCAAATTGTCGGAGGTTCGAAATGTATCGATCAGGGTATCGATGAATTGTTCAAAGGTGGCACGCGCGCCTTCATAAACCGGACGATTCTTCTCGAACCAATCCCTGGAATTATGCCTGCTCAACTCATCGAGGAAACCAAGGACTGCGGTAAAGTCGAATGTTGGATTCATGGTCATTTTCCTTTCCTGGTCACTGCAACCGATGGTTATCTTCCCGGCAACTTACCCTGCTTATCCGCCACCCTTGCTGAAAGTATAGCATTTTCATTCGAGCGATACAACGCGGAAGAATGTGGGGGGCGGACATGCGGATTATGTTGAACCGGTTGGACGGGTTGACGTTTATTTCCGTCTAGTAGATAATGGCTTAGCTTCAATATTATATTTGAATGCTAAATACAAGTAACCACTTGCGCCATGCGCCAATTGGTTTGAGACCGGCACAGAACACCACAAAAAGGTGAGCCCATATGGACCCAACACCCAACGTACCCCCTGCACCAGCCTCTCCGTTTCCCCTCAACCCACCAGTCCACCCGGCTACCCGCGCTGCAAAACGCGGTCGATTGTTTTACCTCGGGGTGGCGGGGCTGGTCCTGGGAGGAGCCTGCTGCCTCCTGAGCGTGGTGGCACTGCTCCTGTCTGCCAGCATGAAACTCAAAACGGCGCCAGTGTCCACTGCACTGCCAGCCAGCCTGCCAACGGCAACAAGCCTTGTACCAGGGACAAATCCAGCGGTTACACAGGCCTCGTCTGCAAGTGCCGCCCCCTTAATGATGATTTTTCAAACAGCAGCAGCGGTTGGATGGTGGTTTCTTCAGATGCCTCCGATGTGAGTTACAACCAGTTGGGCTTCTATGAAATGGGGGTAAAACAAGCCAACTCATATTTTATTTCCCTCGCGCCCGAAAACTTCCCCAAGCCCGGTCACAAATGTCCTGCTGAGCGTGCGCGCCCAACCGGCCGTTGGCGATACGGGTGAATACGGGCTGGTGTGCCGCTACCAGGATATTGATAATTTCTACCTGGCGGGCATCTCCGGGAACCAATTCTACATCGGCAAACAGGCCGGGGAGGAATGGACCTACCTGACCAGCCCGAAATGGCAGATCCTGCCCGACAGCACACCGGACGCGGAGGGCTACCAGGTGCTCAGGATGAGCTGCATCGATTCATTCATCGTATTGGAAGTGAACGGGATCGGGGCGGCGCATGTCACTGACAGTGAATTCAGCACCGGCCAGGCCGGGCTGTTCGTCTGGGCTGGCGACAGCAGCCGGAAGGGGAGGCTATTATGCCAGGGCAGCTTTTGATGATTTTTCAGCAGAGCTGAAATAGCATGAGACGCCCAGGTAAGACGGGATTGATACGCGTAATATAATGCAATATTTTTCTGGGTAAGTTCCCATCGAGGAAGGCTTTTATGCGATCATCTGGTTCAAGAAAAAAGTCTGCCATCCGGTTAGTTTTCTTTTCCTTTGCTTTCCTGGCGCTGTTTGTTTCGTCTTTTTTTCAAAACGCCTCCGCCCGCGGCGCAGATCGGCCCATGGCCCAGGTCCCGACAGCCGTTCCCGGCCACTGGCAGTTCGTCAACGTAACCACCCGCGATACGTTCCATCCGGAATGGGGGCCGGGTTCCACCTGGACTCCCAGTTTTGGAGCCTCATCCAGCGGAGGCAACATCGTTGACGTCACCGGCGATCAATCGGTGAGCGTCACCACCAAGTGTGCGTGGTCGTTCTCAGGCGGCTCCAGCGCGCTCGTTGCGGGCCAGATCATGCAGATATCTTTGACGGTGACCTCCACGGCAACCGGTCTCACGGATAAGTCCAACCTGTCGAGCCAGGACAGCCTGTACGTTATAGACTTATTAGGCACCAACATTGGCTCTGCAGATGATCAATACTCGGTTTCCGGTTTGAATACCGGATCCGGCCAGGCATCGGGAGAGGTAAGCTTTACGATCCCTGAAGGCTGGAGCGGAGCGAAAAAGAAGATCGAGTTCACCTGTAATGTCAACGCGCGGGATGGGAGTGGCCGTCACCGACTTGAATTATGCCTGGGTAGAAGGGCCTGCCGCGCCAACTGTTCAAGTCACCCCCACGCTGCCCGGAGGGTCCGACCCTGGGAGCAGTATTAACCTGACGGCGTTTTTGACTGCGGCCGGTGTGGCAGCCGGGGTCATTGGCGCTTTGCTGGTGTTACTCGGCCTGCTGGCAATCCTGATCAACCGCGGCAAGAGTGCCGGCAAACCAACACCCAAACCAACCGGCCCCAAGAAGCCCGACCCTGAACCGCCGCAAGTTTCTTATTCGCTATCGGCGAGTGCCGGTCCTGTGGATGTGTATATCGGGGAGCCGGCCTCCGTGACCTTTACCGCCATGCGCATCCCGTCTGAGGGCGCGCCGTCCCTTGCTGTGGAAGCAACCATCCAGATTGTCGTTTCCGATTCAGTCGCCGGGCTGGTAGCCTCGCCAACCTCCGGGTCAGGCAGACTTGTCTGCACCTTTTCAGCGCCCAACCCCAAAGTGTGCGCCAGCCTGGATGTACTGGCAGTTGCCGTGGTGGGTGGAGAGGTGAAAGCCCGGGCGTATGTGCGGGTGCGCATCCTGCCAGTGTATGAACTGGAGTTCAAGTGGGATAACCCGCAGCAGCCGGCTTTGCAGGTGGATGGAAAAGAAGCGCTGGCCTGGGCGAAGGTCGTCTCCAAACCGCCCGACCCCGATACGCCCGCGGATGTACTGGCACAACAGGTCAATGTCAGCCTGCAGGGACCCAATAGTGAATGGATCCGCCAGCCGCTGGCTCCCTATATCGAGTTTGAGAAGCAGTGGAACGCGATCAGCGCGGTGCGTCCCTCCGTATCTGCGGAAATGGCGCCCGGCAACCCGGTGCTGGTGGCGGAATTCAGCTCCGCCCGGCAGCAACTGAAAGCTCATTTGAGCGTGGAATTGAACCAGGAGATCGTTTTGAGCGCCTGGGTCAAAGGGAAGAAAGAAGCAGATGTGATCTACCAGCGCAAGGAGGCCACGCCCGGCTGGGATTTTGCCGAGATTCGCACCTGGTTCCATGCACCCGATAATGAGGAAAAAACCATCCAGCCACCTTTCAATACCGGCGATGGCCCAACCATTGAGGCCAACCCGCCCATCCTGGATGTGAAAGATCACTTTGAACTCGAAGGGGAAAGAGGCAGGTATGTCATCGTTGTGGCGCTTAAAGACGGCACAGACCTGGAGACCTGTTTCGGCGAGACGCCGGTAGACCAGCGCAAGGTGGAGGTGAAAGTCTTTTCCACGGATGAAAAAGGGAAGGAATACCATGATTTCGTGACATACCGGGTCCGCCCAACGGTCACTTTCTGTGTGCATGCATATGAGGACGACCCGTCAAACCGTGTCCTGCAGCATGAGTACCGGGACATTGAATTCAACCAGGAAATGTCCCTGGTGGCCAACGCTGACGACACCCTGAAGATGGCGGGGTATTTCATGCGCACCGACCAGTTAGCCAAAACCGGTCCGGACCCGGAAGAGCGGCTGGATATTGGCGAAGTGAACGGGTTTGCCTGGCTCAACCCCCAGGATGAAACAGACCTCGGGAAACCCCAAATTGATGATATGAATACGAAGGATGGCTTCCTATGCTTCACAGCTGAAATCCAACCAGCCGCTGCAGGCCACACCCGCCCGCCTGGATATGCCGCATACCCTGATCTTCAAGCTGGGAATGCCCTCAGACGTGGACTCCGGCTACACACCGGAATCCGAAGAGCTGGAGCTGGGAATTGATGTGCAGTTTCTCAGGCTGCGCCTGTGGGTAGTGCCGGGTGTATACCGGCACACGTCCGAAGCCGTGGCCTACCTCGACCTGCTGCCCTCCCAGGAACCGCTGCCCGGCCAGGATGTCTGCCTCACAACCGAAGCCCTAGCCGGCATGGCCCTGGACCTTGATAACTGCACGCCCCACCAGGAAACCTATGAAGCCGCCAAAAAGAATAAGCTAGGCGCGGGGGCTGCCCGGTGGCGCCTGCGTTACAGCGGCATCACCTGGGAGAATATGCCGGGGGCGATATTCATGGTGCGCGCCGGTCTGGAAGATCCGCCGGACCCGGCCTGGCAGGCGCAAACCAGCATCCAGGTCTATCAAAACCTGCTGGCACTCTTAAACGAACTGAGCGATGATGCCGCCCTTGCCCCGCAGATCAATAACCCGAACAGGGATGACCTGCTGCCCGGTGCAATGAAACCGGCCGGACTTTCCTTCCGTCCCGGATTAAACCCGGAGGATATCGAGGCGAACCTGCGTGAGGCAAGGGAAAATTATAAATTTGCCAAGGCCTGGATGTATATCCTGAGCGGCATGACCATGCCAAGAGAGTATATGTATGGCCCCGTGTATAACATCGAGAGTTGGTTTGGCGGCGGAGACCAGTATATCTGCGGGGGATTGCGGCGGAAGATCATTAACTGGCTGGAGAACCGGCGTTTCAAGCGGAAAGATGAGGCGGCTGCCAATGCCATCGACCGCCTGGAAAAGATGAACGGCCTCGATTTTGGGTATTATGCCATCGTGCCGGCTCATGTTTGGGCGGGCATCTTTCCGGCCGGAGCCGACCGTTTCGCCGAGTACCGGGCGCTGGATCCCTGGTGGACCCAGGCCTGGCCGGATGAATGGCGTCAGCCCGGAGAACCTGATGACCCAGGCGGACGAAGATGCACATGGGGCCATCTATAGAGCGTTCAACTACTACCTGGTATATGTTGTGATCTCGTATGCCCCGGCGCTGACGGTGGGCCAGGCTATTTCGGTCGTCCAGGCCTGGTTGAATGGCGAGCCGCCGGAGCGGATCCAGGCGATCATCGACAATTCAGGCTTCCTCGCCTGGTACTCTCAACTCCATGTCGACGACGATAATGTCGATGCGAATGGGAGGTACTTAATGGGCGCGGGTGTGGAGGAATGGTTCAAGGCCCTGATCAAAGACCTGGGCTGAGTCACCGAAGGAATAGAGGGCAGCCCCCGCCAAGAACGCGGGGCTGCCTTTGTTTCGATGGACTCAATGCGTCAGATTGCTTTTCGTATTGACATACCTGTGAGGAGCGATTCTTAAAGGTCTGGTTCGGCTGCCAAATAATGGATCGACCAGGACTATTTATCACATTCCGGGATTATGCCTGAGTTTAGTCCACCAACCTCCAAAGGCAAGCCGTCGGCGGAATTGACGGCTACGGATACGCAGCCGTGAAACGGAGGAAAAGGCGTAACACCAGGCATGGGAGCTTTTGACTGCCAATGGCCATTAAAATAAATGACAAGCCATACCTGCGTGTCCGCCGGTCGATTGTTGGATGCGCCTGTGAATTTTGCCATACTCCCCGAAACTCATTTTCTCCACTTTGACCTGGGTAAGCGGCTCCGTGTAATCGAAGCTCCTGGTAAGACCTGATTTAGCCGCTATTAGTGCGTGCGCTTCGTTTTCGACAGGAACGCCAAAGCGAAAGGTCGGTGTTGATTCTGGCTGAATGGCAGGGGTACAGGATGCCAGAATGAGGACGACGATGATGATGAGAAAGAAGCCCTTCTTCATATCAAACCTCCTTTATTGATGATCCGGTTTTCCATACCAGCAAATTGGTCACCTTTCGACCGCCAGGACGCCCACCATTAACGGGGTGATGCGCGGGGAGGCATGCAGCAGTCCCGGCAGGACCAGTCCCAGGGCGGCAGGGCAGGGGGCGTACCGTCAGGTTTCTTATCCTTGGAGACATTAAGGGTAATTGGGATGGAGAAGTACCCGACTTTTTGCCTCATACGGTGAAACCCTTGGATCGACAATCTGCTGAAGCCCAGGAACGCTGGCTTATTATCTTTAAGGGTTAATCCCTGGGACGTTTGAAAATCCATTGTTCAGAAGAGGTGAACCCGGCAAAATCGTAATCCAAACTAGGCGCACCTCCAGAAGTATGGATCCCTCCCAATAAACCAGAACGGGGTGAAACACTTACCAACTCCCAGCCCTGCTCTCCCAACTTTGGGAGTTTCGCCGGAATATCATCGTCCCAGTCTGTTGCCTGGCAGATATCACTTTTTTTAATATATTCAAAAGAGCGACTCCTGGTGATCGTCAGATACTCCCATTTTTGCATTTAAGCCTCCATAATTCTCTGTTTGTAACGGTATTTTTATATTCATAACATCATAATAATTCTACCTTCGGTTTAATTAATTGGGGCAAATGGAATCAAGAAGTACCCGGCTTTTTGTCCATTACGTAAATGCAATATGTGCTCCAACAAGGATAATCTTCCCTGCATCAAAGAGAATCATTTCACCACTTGTGTTTAGGTGGTCCAAAATTTTCAACAATGCCTTTATATATTTCCTGCCCGGGATGTGCAATGCTGACGATCTGAAAGCCCAGGATATATTCGTAGGGTTCGATGGGGTCGGGCTGGCTCCACCTGGCACGGGCAATCAAGACAATGTACCTCATGTCTTTTTCCTCAACGGCATATTCCAGGCGCAGAGTGTAATCTTTTTCGACCGTCAGGTTCTTTGGACTCTCAAGTCTAAAGCCTCCCAGGCTGATTTCGGTGAGGTACCCCAGAATCTCTTCCGTGTCATTATCCATAACACGCATGTAATCCCCACCTTTATGTCGCTCATCTTTTCTTCTCTCAGTTAACATACTCCCTCACTTTCAGCCAGAGTAAAGGGGATTGAGAAGGTTATGGATTTATGCCCAATTAATCACATGATGTTTTCCAAATTTATCTTATCTCTTCAGCAAAGAATATCAATGGTTAATTTTACCTACTTTTACCTATGGAACGATCGCCCCGGCGCCCGGGCTCGTCCGGCGTTTTAGCGGCGAGCCCAGGCGTGACGGGATTGGTAAATCCGACTATTTACTAGTGGCAATAAGCCGGTCCACCGGTCACAGGTCTCGTCCACGTGCAGCCGGGCTGCGTTAGGCAAGCGTTCTCATCGGTGAACGCGGCGCAACTGAGCACCAGCGTGGGGGTGGGTGTCGGCACGTCGGCAAGGATCCGCAATCCGGATGTATCTCCGGAAGGCGTCCCCGCTCCAACCGGCACCCAGCAGCCCCGAAATTCCGTCATCATGATCCTATACCATGTATGAGCCAGGTTTTGTCCATCCAGCAGGTAAGGATGGCCCGACATGGCAATATCCAGAGATGGAAAGACCTCGTTAGGGCCGAAGCGGCAGTAGGCATTGATGTTGGGGGTGAAGGTGAAACGCCGCACGGGGTGGGAGTGTCGTAGGTCCGACCGTGGTGGGGGTGGGTGGTGAGGTCCAACCGCGGTGGGGGTGAAGGTGGCGACTCCCGGAACGAGAGTGGGACCAACCGGGGTGGGTCCAACGGGAGTGGGGGTGGGGCAGGTGCCGTGGACATCGGTGGTGAACCAGAACATCCCGGAGGCCGGGCCGAGTGTGATGTCATTGATCGGCGCCACCTTCCAGAAGTAAACGGTGCAATCATCGAGCGGGTGCCCAGGTCCCCAGCGGGTGGACGGGTTGCCGGTGCCACCCGCCAGGCTGGTGTCGGCAAAGGTGGCGTCCACCGACAGGTCGATGCGGTAGCCATGCGGCAGGCACGGCTGCGGGTACTGCCAGATGAGGGTTGGGTTGAGGTCGGTGATCACCGCGCCGGCAGCCGGCTCAAGCAGGGTGGGCGCCTGCAGGTCGGCGGTGGCGCACATGGGCCCGGTAAAAAAGTAATCGTTGCCGGCGATGGGTCCCATGGTGGTATCGTTGATGGCGCGCACCGTCCAGGCGTATTCCTTGCCGGGGGCGAGCGGGCTGCCCGGACCCCACGAGGTGGAGGGGTTACCGGTGCCGCCGCCCAGGCTGTCGGTGAAGAACGGCCCGGTGCGAAGCCCGATGGCGTAGCCCTGCGGGTTGCAGGTGAGGTCGGGGTAGGTCCAGCTCAGAGTCGGCGACAGCGAGCTGACGACCTCCCACATGGCGGGTCCGGTCTGGACCGGTGCCAGCAGGGCGCTGGTGGCGCAGGTAGGCACCCCCGCGGGGCCGCACCCGACCAGGAGCAGCGGAATAATAATGGCTGCGACAAGAACTAACCTCGATTTTGACGTGGTATTCGAATTCATGTGTCTCCTCCAAATCCTATTGAATCTTAAAATAGTATAGCATTTCACGAATGAAGAAGCAACGACCACCCTTCCATGACATCCTTGTCTCAGTCTGAAGACAAACAATCATAACCGCGAAGAAAACAGGAACGAGAAGGATATGAATTATTTCGATTGCAGGGTAACATTGTTAATTACCGCCAGCACCCCTGCGATTTTGCAGGTTGATATAATCGCGGAATATCAGCGAGCGAGCGAGGATACGGTTTATCGGTAAAGATGAGAATAGCCCGGGAGGCACCTGTCAATGAAGGTTACAGAAAAAGAACTTGAAGCCCTGCTGCTGCAGGCGGGACCGCCAGCCCTGGAGGGTCTCAACCTGAGCGGGGTGAACCTGGAAAAGCGGGACCTGAAGGGAGCCAATTTGAACGGGACCGACCTGGTGGGGGCGAACCTGAGAGGCGCACTGCTGAACGGGGCTGACCTGGGAGGCGCTTTCCTAAGCGGGGCAGACCTGAGCGAGGCCGTGCTGGTGGTTTCCATCCTCCGGGAGGCCGACCTGAACGGGGCAAATTTAACCGGAACCGACCTGTCCGGAGCGGACCTGAGAGGAGCTTTCCTGACGGGGGCGATCATGGAAAGTGCGAACTTGAGCGGAGCCATGCTGAACCGGGCAGACCTGAGTTTTGCGATCCTGAAGGGGGCGAACCTGTACCAGGCCACGCTGGTGGAGGCGAACCTGCACAAGACCATCCTGAGCGAGGCGAACCTGCAGGGAGCCAGGCTGGAGCGGGCCAGATATTATAAATACACAAAATGGCCGGAGGGGTTCGACCATTAGGCAGCCGGGGCGATCAAAGTATTGCAAGGGTAAAGCTACTGAAGGGGGAATCCAAATAGAATTTGTAGCTTATTTCAACAGCCACTCTTTTGCGACAGCCAGGTCGGAAAATACGCGGCCATCCACGCCGCGGTTTTGAGCCACCAATTCCCCCAACCGACCCGGGTCCATCAACTCTGGTGCGCCAAGAACAGCGAGCTTAATGCCAAAATCCAGGAAGACCACCGCCCGTTCCCCGGCATGATACCGAGCAGAAAAGGTTGGAGCGGTTTTGATCGGGCGAAGGTCGATCAGAAGCCTGCTCTTCTTTGCTTTTCGACAGCTTTCAGCAAGCGACCCAAACCGGGCACTAACCTCTTCCAACCCGCCATCTCCTGAGAAAACTGCCACCAAGAATTTTTTACGATCATTTATTTTCAGCCGAAGGCTCATATTCCTACTCCAAATACCGTTATAAACCCGTAAAACATAGAATTCCAGATCTCAACCCGGGATCCCAGGCAGGAGAGACCTTATTCCAAAAGCCAGCCCTGGGCAGCAGATAAATCGGTAAAAACGCGGACATCCACGCCTCGATTTTGAGCGACCAATTCCACCAAGCGCCGCGGTTCGACCTGTTCGGGCGAACACATCACGGCTACTCTTATGCCATACTCTGCGAAAACCGCTGCTCTTTTCCCCGCCTGGAATCTTTGTGAAACGGTGGGAACTTCATTAACCCTCGTGATATCGATAAGAAGCCTGCTCCTCTTTTCCCTCCGGCAGCGTCTCGCAAGCAGCGCCAGGCGCACGCCGATCTCCAGCAAGCCACCGCTGCCCGTGAAATTCGCGACGAGGTGCTCTCGCTCCTTCACATACGTTATCTTGATGCCCATGTTCCTGCTCCGAACCCATAAAGACAACGCTGTTGGTGACAATAATGGGTGTAATTTCCCCGCAATCCAGGATGCAACAGGTACAGCAATTCTATTAAATTATAGCAGTGTGCCAAAATAATACAATACCCCCCGACAGATAGCGGAGAAAAGCCCTTTTTCCCCCAATTGATGGCGTAACGGAGAAAATATCCTATTCCAAACATCCAAGGATCCAGAAGAACTGTGGCGGATCAGCGAAACGGTGCCCTGGATGAACAAGATTCAAACCTAAAACGGCGTTTTTAAGGAAAAGATTATAGTTCCCATTGTTATACTGGACATATTTCATCTTATTGGGATATAATATAAGTAGTGGAGGAAGCCGTTTCCACCTCCCATATGAAAATAATGCAAGTCACCCACCCATTTTATCCGATCTACGAAAAGGAGAAAGTCATGTTAGTAGAAAAAAGCAGGACGGCATGGCCAGATCCAACCAAGGCAGCCGGAGACGTTTACAAGCTGATCATGGAAAATGACCGAACACGCGTATTCGACGTGCGCTTCAAACCGGGTCAGAAGGCGGCGATGCACACTCACCCCGATCACATCATCTACGTGATATCCGATTACACATTGAACCTGATGCTCCCGGACGGAAGCCAGCAGGAGGTACCGCTCAAGGCGGGACAGGCATTCTGGATGAACGCCGGACCGCATGCCGCAGAGAACATCGGGAAAACCGAGGGTCATGCCCTGGTGGTCGAATTGAAAGATCATGAAATGTAACCATAGATAAAACCTGTTCCCCGACGGCGCACCCTGTAGAAGCGCCGCCGGGGAGAATTTTGAGGGATAATGCCATGAACCGTTACCTGGTCGAATCAAAACATGCCGCTGAAGATTGTCACCACGTGGTGGAACAATTCATTTATCACGGGTTCGTGATGAATTTTGACTGGGGGTGCGATGATGGAGTGCATACCGGCTGGGCGATGCTCGAGTCGGAGAACGAGGCTGAAGCCCTGCTGGCGGTGCCAGCAGCCCTACGCTCGAAAGCACGGGCGATCCGACTTTCCAAGTTTACGCCACAAAAGCTCGAGGAGGCTCACGGGTGATGACAGCGGATTAAATATCAACCTCCCGGGCAGCCCATCAGCTGAGGGAGGCGGGTCACAAGGTATCAAAGGAGAAGGAGACAAGAATGGAATACCGCGAACTTGGACGAACCGGATGGAAAGTTTCAGCCATCAGCCTGGGAACCTGGGCGATGGGCAGCCTGTGGGGAGAGGTGGATAGAGGCGAGAGCCTGGCTGCACTCAACCGGGCGCTGGACCTGGGGGTAAATTTTTTCGACACTGCGGATGTGTACGGAAGTGAACCATTGTTGGGCCAATTGCGCCGGCAGCGACGGGAGCCGTTCTACATTGCCACCAAAATGGGAAGGGGGTTCAACCCGAACACGCGCGGGTATACACACCACAACCTCAGTGCGTTCGTGGAGAACAGCCTGCGCGCCCTGGGAACCGAACCAATCGACCTGATGCAACTGCACTGCCCACCGATCGAGGTATACAACGCAGAAGTGTTCGGCATCCTCGACGACCTGGTGAAGCAGGGGAAGATCCGGTATTACGGGGTCAGCGTGGAGCGCATCGACGAAGCGATGGCAGCCATCCAATTTCCCAACGTGCAATCGGTGATGATGATCTTCAACATGTTCCGCATGCGCCCGATCGAGGATTTTTTCCCAGAAGCCCAGCGAAGGAAGGTGGGAATCATCGCACGAGTACCCATGGCAAGCGGCCTGCTGACCGGGAAAATGAAATCAAGCACCAACTTCGCACCCGACGATCACCGCAGCTTCAACCGGCAGGGCCGGGCGTTCGACAAAGGGGAGACTTTCTCAGGTGTAGATTTTGAAAAAGGGCTAAAAGCGGTGGAGGAATTGCGATCCATTGTCCCAGCCGGCACAACGATGGCGCAAATGGCCCTGCGCTGGATCCTGATGTTCGAGGCGGTGACCTGCGCGGTACCGGGTGCCAAGCGACCTGCACAAGTTGAGGAAATCCTGAAGGCTGCAGACCTGCCTGCCCTGTCGAATGCCACCATGGAAAAAATCAGCGGGATATACGACCAACGCATCCGTGCCGACGTGCATGGATTGTGGTAGGGATACTGGCATCCCCCGCCACCCGTTTTCCCATAGGTAATCAACGCATCCCCCTCTTTGATATGTTGGGGGATCTTTGAACCCTGCAGAAATTCAAGGCAAGCTGAGCAGACAGAACGAGAAGTCCCGACCCGGAAGAAATAAATGATGGAGGTAGTTTGGGGGGCCGATCCAATTATTAATCTGATTATTAAGGTAATCATACATTGTTATTATACAGGTTGAGTATATTTGATCATACGCAAAGCTTCTTGCACGAAAGTGCAACCCAACTCGAATTGGAGCAACTGAATGAAAAATAAAATCATGGTTTCCAGCTTAATCTTATTTGCAATAATTGGCATCAGCCTGTGGATCTGCGACGCCGGCACCAGTTTTACCGACCGGACCGGCTACAGTGGATGTCAGTCAGAACGCGACACTGGGTTCGTTCCTCGTGGATTCAAAAGGAATGACCCTATACCTGTATACCACCGACACACCAAATAAAAGCAACTGCTACGGCCCATGCGCGACGGCCTGGCCTCCCCTGTTGACAGCCGGAGCCCCGATTGCAGGGACGGGCGTGACAGCCTCGATGCTGGGCACAACCACGCGAACCGATGGGACCACGCAGGTGACTTACAATGGCTGGCCGTTGTACTATTTCCAATCAGATAAAGTTGCCGGCGATACCACCGGTGAAAACGTTCAAAATGTCTGGTATGTGATCACACCTGAAGGGATAAAGAAATAATTGAGTTGCACGAAGGTGCATAATACAGGTAGCAATATAAACCAATGGAAAATCGCGTTGGAATATAAATCTGCGACTGCCTGAAAACAAAAGTAAAGCCCTTCCTGCATAATATTATCAGGAGGGGCTTTACTTAATAAAGTTCGTTTAAATATTTCTTACGGCATTCTCCCCGGACCATTCCCAGGCTGGGGAGTGCAATCCGGCGAAGGAGTGCACGAACCATTCATGCCTGGCATCCCAGAGGGCTGGGTGGTACCCGGCAGGGGGGTGGATTGGTGCATCCCCGAACCAGGGCCATACTCGTTACCGGATCCAGAGCCAGATGGGCCTTGCATCTGGGTGGGGCTCATCTGGGTGGAACCCTGACGGTTTCCCCCGGAGGTGGGCATGGGTGTTCCCGAGCCTCCTCGATTCTGGAAGCGCTGCCGGACCTGCATACGGAAGCCCGTCAAGTCAGACTCACCCATGGCAGCCAGTTGAACCTGCTCCTGGAGACGAGCGTGTGCCATCGAGAGGAGCGGGGCTGAGACTTGGGGGACTCCGGATAACAACATTGTCATGGTCTGCAATTGAGTTTCAGCGCGCTGCAGAATAATAATTAATTGCTGCTGCGCCTGGGTATCATCCATCCCAGCGGCAAGTTCGAGCAGCATGTCCAGTTCAGTTTGGAGACGGGTTTGCACTTGCTGCGGAATAGGATGACCGGCAGCAAGCAGGCGGGTCATTTCGACCACGCGCCGGTCGGATAAATCGAGCACAACCTGCAAGCGGGTCTGAGGGGACCCAGTCAGAGACAGCCAGGCATCTTCACTCCAGGTTTTCAGGGGGTATAAAGCCTGATCAGGCAGACTACCCTGGGCAGCAACGACCGTTGCACCGGGGGCACCAAACAGAATGACTACTGCTAAAACTACGGCTACCAAAGCATTAAACATGGGGAAGCGCTCCTTTCGCTGAAACAGGGGGAATATTGTGCTGATACCCCTGTTATGACGTTGTTCCGCTTCCCGGGATACTGCCTGCCGAAAAACTGCCGCCTGGTTCAAGAAATTCGCCCGACCGCGAGCCGCGATCTGCGGGTGACGCGAGGGGGTATTTTGAAGGTCATTGAAACCTTTTTTCAACCTGGGATCCAACTCATCATTTTTCATAGATATTCCTCACGGTCCAGGATCTTTTCCAAGGCAGCCAATGCACGATGCTGCAGGGATTTGACCGCTCCAACAGGCTTCTTTAATGAATGAGCAATCTCCTCATTTTCCCAGCCTTCAAGATACTTTAAAGCAATCACCTGCTGCTGGTCGGGAGTTAGTTTTCTGATCGCCATCCTGAGGTGCTCCTGCTGTAGATTCCAACCGGCATCTTTTTCTGGATTGGCATTTTCATCCAAGTGCTCTTCAGTCAGTTCCAGCGGCTGAACAGGCTGCCGCCGGTAATGGTCAACAATCCAGTTATGAGCAATGCGGTAAAGAAAAGCTTGCAAATAATTTTCCGGACCGCGCTTATCCCGCAACGCCTGGAGGAAACGGCTGAAGGTTTCGGCGACACAGTCTTCAGCCACAGCCTGGTCACTCAACCTGCGAACGGAATAGCGATATAACCCCGGGCTGAAATTATCATAGATCTGTGCCAGGGCTTGCTGATCAAATTGGCGGGCGAGTTCCAGAAGTTCGGTGTCGGGAGGCACTTAATTTTTCCAATAAATAAGACGCAGGAATGAAGAAGGGGATACGGGCGATTTTATTAAACTAATAATCTGTCCCGGTTAGCAATCATACCATCCAGAATGTTGAATAAAACCGGATATTGTGAAGATCCTGTAAAGACGTGCCAATTATTGATATCTCCCGTATCGCTGACAGGAGCCTTACGTCAAAGTAATCAAAGGAGAACAAATCATGAAAAAGATCGGCATTTTTGTCGTAGTCCTGGTGATGGTTTTTGCCTTCACCATTCCTGCTGCCGCCGATGGTTACGGTGGAGGCGGCGGAAATGTTACCAGCAGCACCAGCACGGGCCAAGGACAACTGGGTGGACGAGGTACATTTGTCATGGTCGGCACAATTACCTCCCTGGGAGCCAACACGGTGACAATCGATGTAGTGCGCGGCAACAAGCTGGTCCAGCCGAACATCGGAACACAGATTACCATCAATGTGACACCCCAGACGCTCATTCTATACCGGGATGGCACGACCATCACGATCATCGGTTTTGCAGATTTGCAAGTGGGCCAGCGGGTGAGCATCTCTGGAATCGCCGTGAATAATGTGTGGACGGTCTACCGAATCACTGTGGGAGCATTATTGAGCTGCATCCAGTAATTCCATTTCGACCCAGGTTACGAATAAACCGTCAGGAGTGAAACACTGCCGGTTTATTTGTTAATTAGCAATCCTCCCGATCCCGCAGACTTTTATTTGACCATCATGCGAAATATTCCAATTCATATTTGAATGCACCCCAAGACCTGAATAGCGCGACGAAGTTCCAACAACCCATGTAGCACCCTGACCAGGTAATGGCTGTGAGGTTTTAATAATTCCGGCCAGCATGAATTTCGATCAATACAAATTATGTCAAATGAATCGTCAACTCCAAAAGCGTTATAATTTGAAGGATGAAGCCCGGGTGGGCTGATCCAGAAACGTTACAAGCCGATTTAAACCAGCCATGGTGCCAACCCTTACCGACCGCCAACAGCAATTGCTCGACATACTGCATACCCGTCTCAAGATATCCACTGAGGAGATCAAGAGGCGTTTTTCCATATCGGCTGCGACAGCGTCGCGTGACATCCATGCCCTGGTGTTATCAGGCAAGGCCATTCAAACAAGCCATGGGATCAAACTGGCACCTCCACCGGAACCAATTATCCAGGAGAGGAAATGCTTTTTCTGCGGGGGAGCCATCACTGACCGAACTGTTTTCATCATCCAGATGGAGGACGGGAGCCAGCGCAGCGCGTGCTGTCCACACTGCGGGCTGATGGCCATTGACCAGCCGGGCACCCAGAATGCACTTGTTCGAGACTTCATCTATGGGCGAATGGTGAATGCTGGTCAAGCCATCTACGTGTTGGGGAGTACCGTCAATTTATGTTGTGAACCTTCTGTGCTGGGATTTCTCAGCCAGGAGGAGGCGGAACGCTTCCAGACAGGTTTCGGGGGAAAAACATATACGCTTGAGACGGTCCTTTCTGAACTCAAAAAATCCATGAAACTTTGAGATTGGGGGCAATCTGCCGCCAGGATGCGTTTCTTCCAACCTTTGTGATCAGCAATCAGCTTGAAAAATAAATCGAAACTCAACCCCATGTCTATCCCAGGGGTGCATAAAATCATCCTGAAGGGGATTATTTTTTGAATCATTCCGACCGGGCTGACTTGTGTCGCACAAGGGAAGATGGTACCTGCCTTGACGTACCAGGTTGACGTCAAGCGACTCTGCATGTGATTACATGCACAATTGGAAAATGTGCCAATCTTTTCAAACATTTTCAAATACTTATATAAACAGATTTTTGCTACTATTTTGATAGCGAACTGACGTCCTTTCAGCGAAGTTGACAACACGCTGTGGACGGCACCCAAAACCATTATTCCAATCAGGAGGCGAAAATGAAATACTTAGGAGTCCCCATCTTTGCACTGGCGCTGGTCATCGGCATCCTGCCGCAGTTCACGGAATGTGCAGGCGTGTTGAAATTAGCCAACGGCATGACCACGCACATGAAATGCTACTGGACAGCCATTGCAGAACTGGGCATGTCCATTCCGCTGGCAGCGTTGGGCGGCCTGTTGTTCTTCAGCAAACGCAAGGAAACGCGCATGTCGCTTTCGATCATGGGCGCAATCCTGGGCGTTTTTGTCGTGTTGTTCCCCACCACCCTGATCGGGGTATGTGCCAGCAACATGATGGCCTGCAGGAACCTGATGCTCCCGGCATTAGTCGTCTCCGGTATCCTGGTGGTGGCAGCCTGCGTAGTCCTTTTCGCATCCTCCTTCCGGATGAGCGAGCAGACAGCCTGAACCCAATACGCCGGTTCTTCCGAAAAGCTTCGGAAATCTCGCCCGAAACTGAAGAGATGAGTCATTGGCTTGCGTGGAACCCTGCATGAGGCCGGCCAACACGCAAGCCACTCAAACTGCAAAAGACAGGTTTGAACCATAATCAATAACTTTCGTGATGCCAGGCGATGCAACTTTTTTCAAACCCGGTCATCAAACAAACGGTTACCCTGAAATCAAATCTGTTTTTTGGAGGCAATATCAATCATGGAAATGATCATAGACTTCCCAGGTGGTTCGCGAGTTGACGCCCATTTTGGACCCTATACCGTGGCAACGGATCAGCCACCAGCAGCTACGGCTCCCAGCCCTTTTGAGATATTCCTTTCATCGATCGGGACCTGCGCGGGAATCTACGTGCTTGGCTTTTGCAAGCAGCGCAACCTGCCCACCGAAGGTATCCGCATCGTCGAGCGGATCAACCACAGCCCCGCCACCGGCATGGTCGAGACCATCGGCCTGGAAATCCAAGTGCCGGCCGGGTTCCCAGAGAAATATTATGATTCGCTTATCCGTTCAGCGGACCTGTGTGCGGTGAAGAAACACCTGGAGAAACCGCCCAAGTTTGACATCACCACCCGGGTGGTTTAGTTCAGCTTGGTTTGGTTTATAGAGACCGGAAAAATGGAAAAGAAAGCAGTGATTTTCGGAAGCATTATCGTGATCCTGGCGGGTGCCATCTTCCTGGTGATGTGGCGTTCCCACGTCATGGGACCAAGTGCACATATTTCAGCAGGCGGGCTGGTGGCGGTCTCCTCCAATGGAACGCCGATGGCGCTCCCAGCAGCCTATCCAGCAGCGGGCAATATCCCTGAAAACACTGCAATCCTTGAATCTGAGGGACTGCTGGTTTCCATGACGCTTAACCCCTACCCGCCCAGCGTTAGCAAGGCAAGCACCTTCGAGATTAAGTTGTCTGATGCGGAAGGAAAGGCAATATTGAATGCAACCATCAGCGTGGACCTAACCATGCCCGGGATGTACATGCCGCCCAACCTGTTAACCCTTGAACCGATCGGCGCGGGCAAGTATGCTGCGACAGGAAGGTTCACCATGCGCGGTCCATGGCGGATGGAAGTGGTCATCACCCTCAACGAACAAACAAAAAGCGTATTTTTTGACGTATGGCTATAACCGAGATCCTGCTCAGTAATCTTGCCCTCGCCTTAGTTACGGGCGTCATCAGCAGTTTTGGGCATTGCCTCGGCATGTGCGGAGGAATTGTAGCAATCTATTCCGCACGCCAGCCTGCAAAGTCCACCGAGATGGGCAACAAATCGGGCCTGCTGGGACGCATAACAAATTTCCTGCCCCTGCACCTTGGGCGCATAATGACCTATACATTTTTTGGCGCGGTGGTAGGGCTGGCCGGGTCATTGTTGAACCAGGCGAGCGGATTAATGGGCTGGCAGGGGGCGTTTTCAATCCTGGTGGGCATCGCCATGGTGCTGGTTTCACTGAGTTTGATGGGAGTTTTGCCACCCATCGAAATGGCTCTTGCCTCTTTGACTGCAGGCAGTTCTCCCATGGGGAAGATGCGCAGACTTTTCGGAAAACACAATTTTCTATCAACACTGACCCTGGGCCTCCTGTGGGGCTTCCTACCATGCGGTCTGGTTTTCGCAATGCTGGTGGTAGCAGCCCGCATGCAGACCGTTTGGGGCAGCGCGCTAACCATGCTGGCTTTTGGCCTGGGTACGATACCCACCCTGCTCGGGTTCGGCCTGGCAGCCAATCTACTCAGCCCTAAATTACGCGGCCGATTGCAGATCCTTGCGGGGGTATTGATCCTGCTTTTTGCCATTCAAACCATTCTACGCGGGCTGGCAGTTGCCAACCTGATCCCTTCATTAGTGATAGGCCCGGTGATGTTATGGTAGAACCAATCAAATGCGACCATTGCGGTGCAGAAGCAAGGCATGTGGTGACCAAGGAGTTCGACGGGAAAGTATTGAATTTTTGCTGCCGCGGGTGCCTGGGAGTGTACGAAATGATGCGCGAGGAAGGCATGCAAAAATCGCCTCCCCCTGAACCTGGTGAGAAGAATATTAAATTTACAGAGAGTTGAGATTTTCCGGAAGATAAAGGGACAGCATATTTCCGAGGAGCAAAACCATGAAAACCGTCACCTATTTTGTGCCCGACATCTCCTGTGTGCACTGCATCCATACCATCCAAACAGAACTGGCGGATGTGAATGGAATCCAGTCTATCAAGGCAGACCTGGCCTCGAAGAAAGTCGAGATCGTCTTCGATCTCCCGGCGAACGAAGACCAGATCAAGGCATTCCTGGCGGAAATTGAATACCCGGTTGAGGAGTAGATTGCCAACATCCTGAGGGAAATATGATCAAGCAGTGTCCCACCAAAAAGAGCACTTATTTAGGTGGGTGCGGTTAATTGGACGGGCAGGGTGGAATGTTATTAAAGAACCGCAAGTTCCAAATTAATTCCAACTAATTCAAATATTTCAGCTACTGAACGGAGATAAAATATATTTACCGGAGATGTGCAATATCGCATCCGGACCCAACGGGACCTTCCTCCTCCCGATGACAGTCGATAGGTTGTTAGGCATGCTGATGGCCGGCTGCGGGGCTGGCCATCACGCTTTTAACCCCCAATGCGCTTTTCAAAATCGCGAACACACAACTTATTTTTCCCACATGGGGAATAATTTCAGAATCCAGCGGGTCATGTAAACCCCGGCAAACGACGACCCAGCAGTGACCGGGACCATCACAGCCCAGGCACGCCAATCGAGGGCGACCACTCCGAAGATATCGCGAAGGGGAGTGTACAGCGCCAGGAGCTGCAATCCAACGGCGAAGGCATAGCTAATGAGCAGGGTCCTGTTCGACCACAATGAAAGCGAGTCCAACTGGCGAACCACCATTACGCGGGTAAAGGCATGCAAGACGATGCTGGTAAAGAGCATCGTGCGAGCATAGGTAAGTCCGCCGAACTGAAGCCCGACCCAAAAGATCAACCCATAGGCGATAAGAGTGCGGAAAATGCTACCGGCAATGGTGGCATAAATCGCCTTATTCAGGATAGGCTCGTCGTGCCGACGCGGACGGCGCTGCATGACGTGAGGGACAGCCGGGTCGGCAGCGAGGGCGCTGGCCGGAACCAGGTCTGTAACGACATTGACCCACAAGAGCATGATGGCAGAAAGGGGGAAATACCCGGCGATGGAAAGGGCAAGGACAACGAATACCTCACCCAGACTGGTGCTGAGCAGGTAGTTGGTGAACTTGCGGATGTTATCGAAGATTCGCCGGCCTTCTTCGACCGCAGCAATGATGGTTGAGAAATTATCATCCAGCAGGACCATGGCAGCAGATTCCCGGGCAATGTCCGTGCCGCGGAGACCCATTGCAATCCCCACATCGGACTGTTTGAGGGCGGTGGCATCATTGACGCCGTCCCCGGTCATGGCCACCACATGCCCGTCATCCTGGAGGGCTTGCAAGACCTGCTGCTTGACTTGCGGGGTAGCCCGGGCCACGATATCCACCACCTTCATCTTTTGAGTGAGTTCGCTGCGGGTGATTTCTCCAAGCGTACGGGCATCCACCACGCGCTGCCCGATCCCGAGGGTTCCAGCAATTGCCTGGGCGGTCAGACCGTTATCCCCGGTGATCATTACCACGCGGATTCCGGCTCCCCGGGCACGGGCAATGGCTTCAGCAGCCCCGGGGCGCGGCGGGTCGATGAGAGCTAAAAGACCGATGAAGGTCAGGTTATCTTCAGCTTGATCAAGCGGGGCATCCTTCGCCAATTCCCTGCCAGCCACCCCCAGGACATAAAACCCTTTTCCCTGCAGTTCTGTCACCTGCTGGCGGATAGCCTGGCAGCGCTGGTCTGCGAGCGGAAATTCTTCCGCAACTTCACGGCAATGCGAACAATGCTCCAGCACAGGCCCCGGGGCACCTTTTGTGATAACCATCAACCGCCCAAGCCTGGTCATGGATCGTGGTCATCATCTTTCGTTCGGAGCTGAAGGGAATCTCGTTGAGACGTGGATATGTTTTTCGCTCCTGCTCCAGGTCAAGACCAGCAGCATGAGCTGCCTTGACCAAGGCAGTATCCACCGGGTCGCCCTGCACATCGGTCCCGTTGCCATCAGGATAAGAGGCCTCATTGCATAAAATTCCCGCCCGCAGCAATTCGAGGGCGGCTGGGTTGGCGTGCACGTCCTGTGGAAGTTCCAGCAACTGTCCAGCGATATACATTTTTTGCAGGGTCATCAAATTTTGTGTAAGGGTACCGGTCTTGTCGGTGCAGATGGTATCCACCGACCCGAGTGATTCAACGACCGACAAGCGGCGGACCACAGCCTTGCGACGGGACATCTGACGAGCCCCGAGCGCCAAGGCAAAGGTGAGCACAATTGGCAGGCTCTCGGGGATGGTGGCAATGGCCAGGCTAAGGGTATTGAGGGCGATGTCGACCGGCGGTTCGTGGAGGAGAAAGAGCAGTACTCCAGCCACCAAAACCGCAAGAGAGGCTACGAGGACCGTCATCTGGCGGGCCATCTTTTGCACTTCAACCTGGAACGGGGTGGGACGCTCAGCCATGAAGCCGAGTGTTGCTGCAATCTGACCAACCTGCGTGTCCATCCCGGTATTGACTGCGACTGCCTGACCGGTCCCATGGGTAACGAAAGTGGAGGCGAATACCATGCTGGTGCGTTCCGCAAGGGGTGCGTCTGGTGCAACGGGCTGGGGAGATTTATCGACCCCCACACTTTCCCCGGTGAGGGCTGACTCGTCGGTGCGCAGGCTGTGTGCATCGACCAGGCGTGCATCAGCAGGAACCTTCTGCCCCTGAATAAGCACGAGGATGTCCCCGGGGACGACTTGAGCGGCGTCAATTTGACGGGAAACGCCGGAGCGCAAAACCGTGGTCTTGAAGACAAGCAGCTGGTCGAGGGCTTCCAGTTCCCTGCGGGCGCGGTATTCCTCGAAAAAGTTCAAAGCCACGCTCAGAATTACGATGGCAAGAATGAACCAGCCGGTGAGTCGACGCCCACTTTCACCAGGAAGAAAGCTGACAGCAAAAGCCAGGAGGGCGGCAAAAAGCAAAACGAGAATGAAATAGTTGGCAAACTGTCTGAAAAACAGGATCCAAGGTGAGACCGGTTTACGACGGAGAATCTCGTTACGCCCGAGACGAGCCAGACGGTCGGTGACTTCTGCGTCCGTCAGACCTTCGGGACGGGTATCGAGCTGTCGATAAACTTCTGTCAACCCCAGATGATGCCAGATTTGAGTTTCCATTAATCCCTAACAAGCAAAACCAAGTCAAGATAGCGATCAACCATACCATTTTAACTTGTTACATCCCAATTTCGACAGGGCGGCCGACAAACGATGGGACATTGGGATGTTACTTTGGGGAGGAATTGTACCAGCCACTGCGAGTACCGGTGTGCACGTCAAAATCCGACACATAGGGCTTGATATCCAGGAGCGGGGTGCCATCCAGTATGTCCAGCCCTTCGACCTGCAGAATATTATCGTTTCGGGAGATCAAAGTGACGACCGATAACCCAATCGGGTTTGGACGGGCGGGATAGCGAGTGGCGAACACCCCACGCAATTGATCGTCGAGGAAAGGTTTGACGAGCAGGGAAAACCCTGACAACTCGTGAAAGAAATATAACAAAATAATGTGAGAGAACCCTTCCAGGTCTTGCAGCCCCTCAGCATATTCCGGATAGACTTCCACGACTCCTTTTGCCTGGGACCGGGAAGCCTGGATGGGCGTTTCAGATTTGTCGATGAACGAGGAATGGATGATCCCAATTGGGCGCAGTTGAAAGTCCATGATCACATTCTAATGAAGTCCAGTTATTGGATAGACTGAGAGCGTTTATGGATTTGATCTACTAAAATGCTGCGAACAAGATCACAGACAACAGCAATTTTATCATCCGTTATCTGGTAAACCCTTGTATTGCCTACCTTCCTCGAAGTTACAACACCCACGTTATGGAGGACAGATAACTGACGCGAAACAGACCCCTGCGGCAAGTTGATCTCCTGGCAGATTTCACTGACCGTAAGAGGATGTTCGCGCAGGATGTGGAGCAATTGCAAGCGTACAGCGTTGCCCATCGCCTTGCAAAATTCCGCCTGAATTGCGAACATATACTGATTCATATCAGGGGTTTCCTTCTGATTTTCAGTGCAACCACTCGGGGTGGTCCTCCAGTTGACCGTTCAGGTAGGACTTTAGAGCATGATCAATTTCGAGAATATCCGTCAGGATGGGTTTAATCCCGGCTTGCACCAGGTTATTATAGGCACCCTGCCCCATTCCACGCGCCAGCAACACCTGGCAATCGCGAATGGGTGCGAGCATGCGTGCATGCAGACCTTCCTCAGCCGGGCCAAAACCATGGGCGAAACCTGGCTCTGTCTGATGTTGATGCCCAGGCTGATCATGTGCGGGTTTTGGGAGGGTCTCCTGCCCTGTGATCTTCCCATCAGAAATTGTGAAAACTTCGTAGAATACGGCACGCCCGAAATGGGCACTGATCGTTTTGTGGTCATCCGTTACAACAGCAATTTTCATTTTGTTCTCCCTTAACCTAGCATTAGCAGGATACATTAAATATATTATCGTCCAAACGTTTTATACTTTCCATTCCCCTCTTCTGTCAAAAATAAAGGATGGTCTCAATTTTGAGAAGCAACTATATTGTCTAAATATGATGCCGATCCATCCAAACCAGTCCAAAAACAAAGAGCAACACGATCGACATCATAGCAACAACTACCAAAAAAGATTGCCAAGAAAAAGATGAGCTGATTAGTTTGGTTGAAATATTGATATTTCCCGACATTGGCCCAGCATAGGTGTTGACAACTGGCAAGAGTGTAGGCGTTGCACAACTGCCAGGTGTGACACCCAATGTTGGGGCGAAAATGGATGCACGCCCAACATAGTCCAACGGGTGGCAGCTATGGCAGTCAGTGTAGATATCGTTCAGGGGGTTTGCTGTCAAGTCTTCGTGAGCCAAGTCTTTAACCATCGATGTACCGTTGCCGCCATGGCAATTGATGCAGATATCTTTGCTGGCATGAATTATATGCCATTCACCTTTCCCATTCACTGGATCTTCCTTTGTATGACAGGTAATGCAAGAGGAAGATTGTGGATCTCCGCAGGATGCCCGAACGGGAATTATCATAAACCAAAGCATTATGGTGACACCCGCCAGCGAAGAGAAGAGGAACCAACGGAAAATCCGTCTCGTTACCAAAATACACCTCCTTTAAGGTGCATTAACCCTATCGTGAGAAATGACGCTCTTTTGGACGGTCGCGATCGTCCAATGGACAGAGAAGAAGTAAATTACGGGAAGGGGTGGCACCCATATTTTTCCACTGGTGAGGCAAATAAGCTTCAAAGAAGAGGCTGTCACCCGGATTGAGTACATAATTCTCGGTATCCACGCGATAAGTAATCTGCCCTTCCAGGCAGTAAACGAATTCGCGCCCAGTGTGGACAATGGGAGTTTTACCACTATCTGCATTTGGAGCAAGCGTGACGATGAACGGTTCCGCCCCAAAGCGCGGCATCCCCGCCCCCAGATCCTCGATCGAACCATGGATGAACGCGGCGCGCGGGCGATTTCCGACTTTCTGGTGTACAACAAGTTGGTCACCGTGATCAGTCTCGAAGAAGGCGGATATGGGTACCTGCAGAGTCTGCGCCAATTGCTGGAGTGTGCTCACACTCGGAGAAGTGCGCCGATTTTCAATCAGGCTTAACGTATTTACGTTAAGACCACTTTGTTCAGCCAGAACACGAAGGGAAATGTCACGGGTAGCGCGGCAATTCGCGCAACCGCCGACCCACATCAATATCATCGACGGGAGCATTCTCAACAGGCTGTTCTTTCGAAATTGGTGCATTTGTCATAATAATTTTCCTAAGTGTGTTTTATTACTATTATTATAGTACATTTATAGGGAAATTACAAATAATGTTACTATTATAATGGTTGTTAATATTATATCTTTAGGAAGGTATTCAAAGCTACATGCCAAGATTGTCCTCGAGTCAATAGTCTACTCATTAGTTCAAACATATAAGTGAGACTTACCGGAAGTAATAAAAAGAGCCCTTGAATATGATCAAGAGCTCTTGGATGGGAAGGCGAAGAAAAGATTCCGTTATCTAATGTACAAGTGTAAATTCCCATCGGAAGTAATCCCCGAGAGAAAGGAATTTAAAGGTTTAGCCGCCGGGCCACGGGTCACATTGCCTTGCAAGTCGAACCTGGAACCGTGACACGGGCAGGCAAACCCATCCGGCTTGCTTTCAACGGTGCAGCCCAGGTGGGTACAAAGCAGGCTGACGGCTTTGAATCCGGTTTGAGTGTGGAGGAGCAGCGCCGGGACTTCGAGTAGGACCGTGCGCGAATTGAGTGGATACTTGCCAGGAGAGCCGAGGTCAAAATCGGTTGGCGGGGAGGGTTCGGTGCGGGTATCCAGGAAACGGAACAGCCCACCCAGCCCGAGGAGACCACTGATCGATAAAACAGCAGCACTGGCAAGCTTTAGAAAATTCCGACGAGAAATATCTGCCATATCCTTTACCGCTCCACTGCGTGGCAGGTGTGGCAATAGGCCGAGGACTGGTCAACTCCATTTTGGGTACAGGCGCTGCCCAGCACGGGTTTGAATGGGAAAACCTGGCTGGTGGCTTTTCCGACCAGTTGATAAGTCCCACCGGGCAGGACAAGCGTGTTCCAAAGCGGTTCATCTTTTTCAGTTACCAGGATGGTATCGCCCAACTTTAAATCCACCACCGGGTTGAGAAGCGAGAGGCGGAAGGCCAGGTCGTTGGGATCAGTCAGCGTACGAGTCTGCGGCAGGGCGGTGGGAGTGCCGTGACAAGTTTTACATTGAACATATTGAATATCCTTTTTGACGCTGTACAAGTTACCATCCCCCATAGCTTCGGACCGGGTATGACAATCAACGCAGTCGAGCTTCCACTCACATCTGGTGAACTGGGCAATGGGTTGATAGTAATCATGCAACCGGTCTGTGGGGAAATCCTGACGGGAGGTGAAGGTAATCGTGCGCAGATCGTAGTTGCCACGGTTATGGCAGGTATCGCATTGTGTGTAGGATATGGCGGTAGTGAGCTTATGAACCTGGTTCGACTGAATATCCCGAGCGTTGGAACGGTCTGCGGATTGGGTGGGAGTATGACAGGCAGCACAACCGGTAAACCGGTAATAATCGCTTCCAGGCAATGGTTGGGCGGATAGGTGACAGGTCAGGCAATTTTGTCCGAAAGCCCTGACCGAAGGATTGGTTTCCCGGGTGGGATCAAACGCCTCCAAGGAGGTAATGCCACTGGTGCCCCTGGCACCTGGACGGCATATATTCCCAGCCGGGCTTTCAAATCCGGCTGGGCGCCAAATGTATATAGAATATTGGCGATGGCGCCTGCATAAGTTGCCTGGATGCTGGTGGTGGCACGCTGGATATGATCGCTGAAATTTCCGGGGGTGCCGTAGTGGCAATCAGCCCCACCACAGGAAGCCTGGACGACCGAGAAATCTGAAGGATTCTTCCCACCCCGCATAGTGCTGTGAGCCAGATCTGCATCCAGCGCCAGGGGCTCACCACCGTGACAGAGCACGCAGCCAAATGACTGAAGCGGATGTGCGTTGCTAATCTGTTCCAGGTCCGAGTGACAGGTGAGGCAGTACTCCACCTGACCGGTGATCGTGGGGGTAAGGGGAACAGGTGGCGGACGACGACCTTCCTGCCAAGCGGCGACGAGTATGGCAAGTAATAAAGTGAATGAACCGGCGAGGTGAAAATAGCGGCGCATATACTGGATTCAGGAGGCGGGTACCAAAGCCAGAATGGTCAATACAAATACAGCCAAAAGGACGAAAACAGCCAACCCCTGTGCGAGGCGGCCTCTTTTGGGGAACCAGCGTCCCAATTCGGTCCTGACCGGTTTCGGGAAGATATAAGGGATGAGAGAAAGGAGCAGAAACACAGCCAGCGGGACGAACACCCCCCAGAAGAAGGGGCTGCCCAGCTTGAGCATCTGCTGTACCCAGAGGAAAAACCAGGGGCGCGGGCAGTCTCCACAATGGGGGAGGAGGCGGTGATCGAGGCGGCCAGTGGGGCGGGAGCGTAAGTAGCGAGCAGGAGCAACCCGGCGCCTGCCAGAAGCATGGCGAGAACTTCACGCCGGATCAGCTCAAAGCGGGAAATGCGAATTTGATCCTGGCGGAACGCGGGCGGGGGAACGGCGATACCGCCATCGCGGCGGACGCGAAAAATATGCCACACAACCAGGATCCCGGCGGCGAGGGTAAGGCCAAAAATATGCCAGGCATAGAAACGAATCAGGGTAGCCGGGCCAGGCTGAGTGCCACCCACCAATATTGTATAAAATGCATTACCTACGAGGGGGATCGTTTTCACCAGGTTGGTGCCGGTGACCAGCGCCCAATGGATACCCTCATCCCAGCGCAGGACATAGCCGGTAAAATCCAGCAGGACTGCCAGCATAAGGAGTCCCATCCCCAGCAGATAGTTGAGGCGACGCGGAGGAGCATATGACCCGGTGAGAATCACCCGTAAAAGGTGTACGAGCGTGACAACGACCAGGAATTGCGCCGACCAATAGTGCAGGTTGCGGACCAGTCCACCGAATGGGACCAGGAATGTGAGAGTCTGGATCGAGAGCGCAGCCTGGTCGGGGGTGGGGATATAGTAAAACATCTCCAACAGGCCGGTGACCAGAAGAATGAGCGACAGGAAGACAGCCAAACCACCGGCGGCGAGAGTATAACGCAAACGCGCCTGGCGGGCAGGGATGGTTGGTGGATGGAGGTGATGGAAAAAATTCGGCCTCATAATAAGATTATATCGTGTGATGAAAAACCGCCCCTCTTCCCGGAGCGGTTTTTTGATTCAGGGGAAAGGGGGTCTCGGACTACCAAGAGGTTTACGAGACGATCCCCGGGGTCTCTTCTCCGGTGCCGGGTCGAAAACCGTAAGGTATTTCACTGCCAGGCCAAAGGCCAGGATTCCAGCTGAAAAGATGCCAATAGAAAGAGCCATCTCGGGAATGGACGGAAAATAAGTGACCTGGCTCATAAAAGTGGGCATATAAGTGACGGGGTCTGGATGAGTGACAGCGAACCAGCTCACATTGAATCGGTTCAAGATCATCCCAAGCAGCACCGCCAGGGCGCCAATCAATAATCCACGCGGACTCTGGCGGACCTTGCTGAATGAGAAAAGCAAAATGGGCAAAACTGCACCCAAAAGGATCTCTGCCCAAAAGAGGACGCTCATCAGGCCGCCGGTAAAGAGATATTGCAGATCACCGGCGTATGCGAGTTGACCAAATTTAACAACCAGGTAGAGCCCGAGAACAAATGGAATAAAGCAGGCCAGTTTCTCCAGCAAATGGATCTCAAGGCCACGGTTGAAGTAGCGCGAACTGAGAGAAGATTCAAAAAGGATCATGGCGAGACCGATCGCCAACGCAGAAATGAAGAACAGCACCGGCAAGATGGGCGTCCACCAGAGGGGGTAGAGCTTGGCAGGCTGGATGAGGAGAAGCGCACCCAGCGCTCCCTGATGGAGGGTGGAGATCACCGCCCCGAGGATAACGAGCGGCTTCATGAAACGGCGAATGAAACCGGCAAGTTTATCCCATTTCAGGCGTTCGAAAATTGCCGGGGCAAATTCAACCGCCATGATGGCCGAATAAGCCATCACGTAGAGACCGATGACCAACAGGAAGGAGGTGAAATTCTGGTAGATGAAATAATGCCAGATGCGTTCCGGGTGACCCAGATCGACCAGGAGGGCGATAACCTCCATGATGTAACCAAGCAAGCCGGTCAACAGGGTGGGGCGGACGAGGGGACGGAATTGCTCGAGCTCGAGGAGGTAAACGAGGGAGGTAATGATGAAGGCACCACTACTGATAGCGATGCCAGTATACAAATCAAAGCTGACCCAAAATCCCCACGGGTAGGCATTGCTCAAGTTGCTGATAGCGCCAATCCCATTGGCATAACGAAGCATGGCGACGATAAAGGCAATGCTCATCAGGGATAGGAGAACCACGACCAGCGGTTTCAGGCGGAAGCGAGGATGGATGGTAACTTTAAGATTCATTGTTCCTCCTCCGGCCGTGTTCCTGAGGTTTCAAGCTCCTGGGAATGCGCTTCTTTATTCTTTTTAACCACATGGACACCCACAGCGAGACCAGTTAACGCGGCACCCAGCCCGAGTGCAGAAGGCAGGGTCAGTCTCATCACCGCTTCACTGACGTCCTTAACCGGGCTGGAGGGCAACTCCGGCAGGCCAAGCTCGTTAAACGGGACATGCGAAAGGATAAGGTAAGACGTGCCCCCGTTCTCTGACTCGCCATAGACATGGTTGAGGTAACGCGCCGGCTGAGCGGCGAGGCGGTCATGGGCATATTTCAGGAGTTCGTCCCGTTCGCCGAACATCAGCGCACCGGTGGGGCAGGTGGCGACGCAAGCCGGTTCCAGGCCAACGTCGATGCGCTGGGTACACATGGAACATTTATCGATGAAGGCTCCGTCCACTAAACCCTTGTCATAGTCAAAGTGCGGCACGCCAAAGGGGCAGGCATTCATGCAATAACGGCAGCCGATGCACTTTTTCGGGTCGTATATTACCGGGCCGTCCGAACGCTTGCTGTATGCGCCCACCGGGCAGGCCGAAAGACAATCGGGTTCGTTGCAATGCATACAATGATAGACCATGGAGGCGCGCACCGGATTGGGATATTCCCCCTTCAGACCGACACCTGCAACCCAAATGCGGGTCTTATTCATGGGGATCTTATTTTCAACACTGCAGGCGACCATACAGGCGCGGCAATCGATACAGCGGGTGGAGTCGAACAGGAAAGATTTATGTTGAATGTCTGGCATGGAATCGGCTCCCATCTATAACTTCGATACCGTTACAAAAGTCTGGCTGAGGGCCTGACCACCGCTGATGGGGTCAGTGTAAGTTAAGTGTAAATCAGAGTCGCTGGCGCCAATACCATAGGCAACCGTAAGACCCCGGGATAGATGCCCGTAACCAGGAGTGAGATAAACACAATCCGGCCGGATGGCCTGAGTAACTTCCAGCTTTGTGTGGATCTTTCCGGCAGCGCTGGCGACTTCCACCAAGTCGTTATCTTTCAAACCCAAACCATGTGCAGTAGCCGTGTTCATCCACAGGCGCGGCTCATCCGAATACTTATGGAGGAGCTGGTTGTTCTGTGACCCAAACTGAGTGGACTGAGCCACTTTGCCGGTCAATAAATAGAATTGATTCGGACCAGGAGCGGGAGGTTCCTCCCACTGCGGCACTGCAGAAAAACCACCCTTGTCCAACGTGGAGGAGAAAAGTTCGATCTTCGTGCTGGGGGTATTCCAGGCCGGCTCGGAAAAATCGGGCCCCTCGCCGGGCATATCCACGTAACCCATCTGACGGACCTGGTCGAGGGAGACACCCAGGGGAGCCAACTGCTGTTTGAGGTAATCCTCTTCATCAGAGTACTGAAAGAAGTCGCCCAGCCCCAGACGGGTGCCGAGTTCCTTGTAGATCCAAAGGGCGGATTTCGCCTGTCCCTGGGGTTCGATGACCGGTTGGCGAAGGAAAGCTTTATCCCCCACGATGTTGAGGGGGTCGTAGCGCTCCAAGTAAGAGGCCTCGGGAAGGACAACGTCCGAAAACCAGGAGGTGTCGTTCATAATAATGTCGACGGTGACGATGAAGTCCATCCTGCCGAAAGCTTCCAAAGTCCGGCCGCGGTCGGGCAGGGACATGGCAGGGTTTTGGCGGGAGATGAACCAGCCGTGAGCCTGATAGGGGGTTCCACTCAGGGCGGCTTCGCGTAATTCCTGGAAGACACCAATCTTGAGGGGAACGAATGGGTATTTCCAGGGCACTCCATCCAACCGCTGGGCGGAGACACGCGGGTATGGCGGCTGCGGAGGAGCACCCAGCACGCCACTCTCCTCCCCGGAGGCCGGGAACATTGCCACACCCCAGTTGCCCGCCAATGCATTCAGAATGGCGATGGCACGCTCGGTTTGGAATGAGTTGATGAAATTGGAAGTCCGCCAACCGTTGTGCGCCAAGGCATGAGGGGCAGAAGCGGCGAATTCACGTGCAACCGCCTGGATGGTTTCAGCGGGGATGCCAGTAATGGCTGCCGCCCAATCGGGGGTATATGACAGCACCGCATCCGCCAACTTATCGAAACCGGAGGTCAGGTTGGTCACCGTATAGCGGTTGTACAACTCTTCTTTAATGATGACGTTGATCAGTGCCAAGTGGAATGCCAGGTCGGTGCCCGGTCGAATTGGCAGCCACAGTGTGGATTTCGCAGCCGTCTTGGTGAAGCGCGGATCCAGTGTGACCACCTTTGCACCCCGGTCAATGGCCTGACTCAGGGCGGAAGTCTCGGAAGTGGAGATGGCTTCCATCAGGTTACGCCCGGTTAAAATGATGTATTTAAGGTCGTCGTATTTTCGGGCGGGTTCTTCCATGCCGTAGGTGGTGAGGTTGGCCACAATCATGGCGTTGAAACACAAACTGCGCTGTGTACCGTAATTAGGTGACCCGTATGCATTGAGAAGGTTTTCGAACTGGACCTGACTAAGATTGTGGGTGGAGGAAAAGATCATCGCCTCCGGGCCGTATTTTTGCCTGATGTCAAGCATATTTTTAGCAACCAGGTCGAGGGCCTCCTCCCAGGAAGCCTTGCGGAACAGCCCTTCGCCGCGCTTCCCGACCCGGATAAGGGGGGTCAGGACCCGGTCAGGGTCGTATGTGTTCATCAGACCGGACTGGCCGCGCGGACACAATTTACCATTGGAATGCGGGTGATCGGGATTGCCTTCCAGCTTGACCACGCGCCCGGCTTCGACCTTTGCCAGCAGGCCGCAGCGCCAAACGCACATTTCGCACATGCTGGGAATAACCCCGCTGTCCGAGGCATCCAGCAGACCGCCCGAGCGGGCTGCCTGGGCCACCCAGGGAGATAAATACTCCCCCAGGGCCAAGGCACCAACGGCTGCGCCGCTAACCTTCAGAAAATCGCGGCGGGAAAGTGTATACGGCATAACCTTCTCCAATCAATAGCCGGGCCTGCGAACCAGACGCCCGCAGACCCGGCCGGGGGGATAATTAACCTTTCTTTTCCTTGCGGTGCAACCCCATACGATCGATCAGGTAGAAGAGCACCAACGCCATCAGTGCGAAGACAAAAATGGCGAGGTATGGGCTGATATGCCACAGGTCGGGGATAACCACGCTGCCAAAATTGCCAATTGCCTTGATCTGGGGCATGAAACTTTGATAAGTCAGACCAAAAATGACTCCGCCCGTCAGGAAGCCGAGCAGGCCGGGGACGATATAGTCCAGCTTGCCTTCGCCAGCGCCAGCAGCAGCCGTACCCGGACAGAAACCAGCCCCAGCCATGCCAACCCCAAAGACCAGGCCGCCAATCAGATTCCCAACAACATATGTTTCGGGAATGGCCGGAAAGGTGATAATGCCGAGGGCGCGCAAAGGATAGACACCGAGCATGGTGACAACGAGGGCGGTCATCATGAACTTCAGCACGGTAAAGTCGGTGAGACGGAACTGGTTAACAATTTTATGGTACTTGGTAAGACCAGCTTTATTGAGGGCAAAGCCGAACAACACGCCGAGAACCAGAGCATAAACGTAAGTCATGGCATCCTCCTTTTAGTATTTCTTTCCGTAGACGAGCAGAGCTGTGCCAATCCCGGAGGCGAACATCCCTCCGATGAACAGGAAAGCCGCCGGAGCGAGCAGCATACCGCCCGAAATGGCCAGTCCGCTGGTGCAGCCGCCTGCGATCCCAGCCGCAAATTCAACGACTATTCCGCCAACGAAGAGCAGGAGCCAGCGCTTCCAGGTCTGCTTGCCGTAAGCCGTTTTCCATTGTTCGCTATCCATTTTACGGAATTTGAAGGTGCCGCTGGATAAGGCTCCCAGCATCCCGCCAAAGAAAATACCGACCAGCAGGATGACGGGATAGGTGATCTCCGGTTTCATCATGTAGCTGAAGTACACATTGCCGGGGTTTATTGCCTTACCGATATAGGCAGCCAGGTTCTCAAAGCCTCCCGAGGCTCCCAATAGTTGGTGAGCGAGCACCACGGTGAGGATGCCGACGACGCCAAGCAAAGCGCCAGCAACGTAGGGTGACCATTCTTCCTTGCGAAATTGTTTTACGAGCGAGTTCATTTGATCTCCTTTCAAAATTTATTGATTAGATATGTACGAGGACGGATAAATTATTCTTCCCGATCTTCAGAGGCTTGATCCTCAGCGGAGTCTTCATCTGCCAGAGGATTGTCCGCCGGCAGGGACTCAACGGGTTCAACCTGGATCAAATTGTTTATGGAAGCCAGCAGGTCACCAGCAGCCTGAGGCTTTGCGAGGATGGTTGATAAAATTTGCCGGGAGGCAGGTTTTAATTTTGACAAGGCAGGCAGCAGCCCAACCACGTCAGCGGGATACTTTTCCTGAACAGGGAGGCGCCTGGGATCCTCAAAGGAAATGTTGATCAATCCCTCCCGCTTGAGAACAAAGAAGCCACCACCAAGGATGAGGACTGCCAGGATGGCGATCAGAATGATGTTCCCCACATTGGCAGGTGTTTTCCCCAAGGCGACGGCATCATAGCGCTGCGTGTAATCCACCATGTCGGCCGCGGGTACCACCACCGCGGGCGCAGAAGTTGGAGCAACCCCATTCGTCCCAGGAACTGCGGAAGCAACGGGCAGGCTGGTTCCGCTCCCGCCCGTGCCAACCTGCTGACCGAGGGTGGTTGCATAGGTCTGAGCCAAGGCCAGGGTGTCGTCAGGATGACAGCTTTTACAGCTAGCGTCGATGTCCGCCAGGGGAGCCACCATGCCGGTGTGAGAAACCACCTTGTCGGTGGCTTGATTATTGCCTGCGTGACACAGATAGCAAAAATCACCAAAGGCGTGCTGGGTATGCCAGGTGGTACCGTCATTGTTAACCGGATCCTGCGCCTGCGTTTCGTGGCAGTTTTTACAGGAAGATGCCTGTGAACCGCATTGCGCTTTTACCGGGGTAGCCGTCATTAAGAACACGCTGCCTGTGACCAGCAAAACGCCCAACACCACGAATAAAATCGTAAACCTTTTTTGATTCATATCGTCCTCATTGAAACAAATGGATTATGAATATTTTAATTTAGGGGGGTTATGCCGGAATAAATTCATCCATGAGATCAGCGTGATGCTGGATGCGTTCGCGCAAAACACTTCGCAATATGTCGAGTGCTTCGATGACGCGGTGATCGGTCAACTCATACTGGACGGAGGAACCCTGGCGGGTGGCCTTTACCAAGCCGCCTTCCCGCAATACCTTCAGATGGCGCGATACGGTGGGTTGGGGAACTTCCAATTCCTGAGTCAACTCTGTGACGTTGCGAGGCTGGTCCGAGAGGGCATACAGGAGAAGGAGACGGGTGGGATCTGCCAGTGCGGAGCACAGGTCGGCGTGGAGGTGGGTAATTTCCTGGGTGAGGGTTGAAGTTATCATATGACCTTATTCGTATAAACGCATATTGAATAATGAGTATAATACTCTTGTGAAGAATTGCACATGTAGTGTCCAATGTCACTTTGAGTTGGACATAATGTCACATATGATGTGATTATTTTAAATTGGACCAGGGTGAATTCAACTCCCCCACCCACCTGTTAATGAAGCACCCCCTGGTGAAAAGTCATATAACAAACGCTTGCAGCATTGGCCGTCCCAAATACCCCATGGAGTGTCACGCCCTGCCAAGCAATCTCAACCTATTAATTACCTTGCAACCTTGAGTGTAAAATTTAATGTGCTGCCCTGGGCGTCCCCGCTGCTCTCGGCCCAAATACTGCCGCCATGGGCTTCGACGAGGAGGCGGGCTATCGTCAGCCCAATGCCTGAACCCCCGCCAGCCTGACGTGATCGGGACTTGTCGACACGGTAGAAGCGCGTGAAAAGATGCGGTAAGTGCTCAGCTGGAATACCTATCCCAGTATCCACCACGGAAACCTGGACTTCATCCTGGCGCGACCGGGCGAGGATGGATATTTTTCCACCGGCGGGTGTATATTGCACAGCATTACCGACCAGGTTGGTAAGTACCTGGGTGATGCGATCCTGGTCCGCTAGCACGGGGGGAAGATCAGCCGGCAGGTCCGAACGGAGTTCGATCTGTTTTGCCTGGGCTTGCGACTCAAACCGTTTGAGGGTGGTTTTCACAAGGGTTGATATTTCCACTGGGTGGATATCCAGGGGGTAAGCCCCTGCTTCCACCCGGCTCAATTCCTGGAGATCATCCACCAGGCGCGCCAGGCGGCCGGCCTCCTGATGAATTTGCTGAAAGGTATCGACCGTGGCAGGCAGGACGCTGTCCATCAAGCCTTCCATGGAACCCTTGATAGCGGTAAGCGGGGTGCGGAGTTCGTGACTTACATCCCCGATCAACTGCCGGCGCATGGATTCCACCTGTTCGAGTTTTTCCGCCATTTGATTAAAGGAATGAGCCAACTGACCAAGCTCATCGGAACCGGCACCCTGAACCCGCTCCCCGTAATGACCAGCCGCGATTCGCCGGCTGGCGGTCGTTAGGATACGCAGCGGAGCTACAATGCTGCGGCTTAGAAAAAGACTGACAATGATCGCGATCACCCCAGCAGTGAGGAGGGCCAGGATGAGTGCCTGATTGAAGGTGGCCTGGAAACTCGTGAACAGGTCAGACAACATCCCGGCACCAGGACCATTTCCATTCCCCCCCATCATTCCCTGACCAGCCCTGAGCGCCAAGCCCATATGGCTGTTGAAGGCCTCGGGGACTGTAAAGCGGGTGGCCAAGCCAAGGACAATAGCTCCAACCAGGATCACTGCAATGTAGGAAAGGAAAAGTTTCACTCCAAGGTAACGACGAAAGAATGCAATCATAAGGTTTCATCCTCAAAGCGATAGCCCACCCCCCGGACGGTGGCAACGAAACTTTCAGAGCCAAGTTTTCTGCGAATATGGCCGAGGTGGACGTCCACGACGCGCAGCTCACCGAAATAAGCACCGCCCCAAACGGTCTCGAGCAACTGTTCGCGGGTCAAAACCCGCCCACGATTTTCAGCAAGGGCTTTCAACAAGTCGAATTCCGCGGCGGTCAGATCGACAGGTTGATCATCAACAAGGACCTGGCGCGCGGCAAGGTCGATGCGAACGTGGCGAAAGGCGAGAATCCGATTTTCCGGGCCGGTTCCCGACCCAGGCTGCAGCCGGCGGAGGGCGGCCTTTATGCGCGCCACCAGCTCGCGCGGACTGAACGGCTTGGTAACGTAGTCATCCGCCCCCACTGAAAGTCCGACGATCCTGTCGGTCTCCTCAGACTTAGCTGTCAGGAGAATGACATATACATTTGATTCGCGGCGCAATTGGGATAGAACCTCGAAGCCATCCTTCCCGGGCAGCATCAGATCGAGGACGATAACATCCGGTTGGAATGCACGGGCAGCCTTAAGCCCCGCAATCCCATCCGCAGCGGTGTAAACCTCATACCCTTCGGGCTTGAGGTAGGCCGTGACCAGGTTAACGATGGAAGGTTCGTCATCGATTACAAGGATCTTTGCCATGGGAGTATTGTAACGTAAAAAAAAGGACGGGATTGCACCCGTCCATGGGAGTGCAGGAAAATTAGTAGTCCTGAGTTGAGATGAAGGTACCATGCCAGGTGTGGAGGAAAACCTGGCTACTGTTGCCGTTGACGCTCAACATGCCAACGATCTTTCCAGCGCGCAGGATGTCGATGGTGAAATAACCATAAAAGGGATCAGCGTCAGATGCCGCTTGTGTACCAGGCAGTGCTGTGTTCAGGTAGGTCTGGGCAGCTTGTAACGCTTGGGCCGCGGTTACCGGCATTTCTGCGGAGACAGCCGGCGGGGTTGTGCTCAAAGATGGTTGACCTGTTGTCCCATTTCCACCACCCATCATTCCATTCCCACGACCCATCATCCCATTCCCACCACCGCCCATCATATATTGATGGTTCAAAGCAGAATACTTCAGGTTCCACATCATGTTTGGACCGGGTTCTGGCGTTACCGCCAATGTGGCCGGATCCACGAGCAATTCAAAGGCTCCAACGCCGGTGCTTTGCTCGATGACACGTACATAAGCGTTATTGTCGAAGACCATCACTTCAGCAACCTTGAGGTCGGGAATATTCAGCGCGGCGAGGTACGTTCCAGCGGCCTGATATGCCTGATCCAGCGTGATTTGAACACTTGAGGTGTTCAGGTAGCCATTGCCGCCCACACCCGCACATGTACCGGATTGCAGTGCAGGGGCAAGTGTCATACCGGTACCAGAACCGCGCACGCCACCCATCATTCCGTTGCCAGAACGGCGCAAGTTCCCGAGATTCATCATGCCACCGCCGACCCTGGTGCTCCCGTTCATCATGCCGAAGCCATTTCCAGAGAATGCGCGGTCATCGTACCCCATAATGGGGTAGGCAGGCTGAGCCCAGCCCAAACCAAAGGCCGTGCGGTGTCCAATCCAGGTGCCTGCAATAACCAAGCCGCCTGCAATTGCAAGGATCCCGATAACCATAAAAGTAATCCGAAGTGCTTTATTCATTAAACATTTCTCCTATTTTTCAATCCTCAAATACTTTTTTTCTGTGATGGAAGTATAGGGTTGGAAGTTAAATGGAGAGTGAAGCATCTATGAAGATTGTGTAAAGATTTGGAAGCATAGATCTTTAAAACAACGCGCCCATTTCCTCCACGGAAATGAGCGCTTTGTCACCGGTTATTTTACTTTACTTCCCGGCACGGATTTTCGGTCCACTCATTGGAGCACCAAAGAGCGGGGCAAAAACACAAAAGTCGAACAACCCGGCCACCAAAGGGACAAGCCCAAACACAGCCAGGATGGTGCCACCCACGCCGTGGATACCAAACAGTCCCAAGGCGACGAGGAGGATGCCTGCCACAACACGAGTGATGCGACCAGCGGTGGAAGCCATAAATGTTACGAAGGGATTCATTTTATATCTCCTATACAGTTTGAATTTGAATGTACCCCAAGTATAGGAGCATACCGTCATCCTGTCTGTGACAAAGTCACATAACCGAGTGTGCCTGCAACGCTTCCCGGTCCACTATCCTGATGCTCCCTCGGGAGACCTCGAGCAAACCCTGGGCGGAAAAATCCTCCAGGATGCGGCTGATGACCTCCCTGGAACTGCCCAACTCGCCAGCAATCTGCTGGTGAGTGATCCGGAGCAGGCCGGAGGCTGGGCTGCGTTCCAATAATAATAAAGCCAGCCGGGTGTCCATCCGGCGAAACGCCACCTCCTCGACAATCGCCATGACCGCAGAGAGTCTCCCGGAAAGCAGCTCGAAGACAAACTCGCGCCACAGGTCGTAGCGTCTGACCCAGTCACGGAAGGTGTCTGAGGGGATCATGACCGCCTCGGCTTCTTTTTCCACCGTGGCAACAGCGGGGAAACCTTTTTGACTTAGAATGGCATTGGCGGTGAGGATGCAGGATTCTCCATCCCCAAACCGGTACAAGGTGATCTCCCGCCCGGTCTCACCAATCTTATATACCCGAACAACACCCGAGATGAGCAGAGCGATCGAATCCACTGTGTCGCCCTCGATGAATACATCATGACCGGCGGGTATGCGTGCGAAAAAGGCCGTATCCTGAAATTCACGCAGCAGGCGCGGGTCAGCGTGCTGCAAGACTGGCACGACCCTGGTGATCTTATGGAATTGTTCCTGACTGAGCATTTATTCCTTCCCTGAAATTGAAAGCGCATTAATCATACCTTGAGTAGTCCGGAGTTACAAGCAAAGCGAAAACATCAGAGTGGGTGAAAATCAGACTCTAAACGGAACCGAAAATAACACCCTCAACGCTGCTTATGCTCTTCCGCAAATTGGGAACACAAACCTGGTGAGAAGCGTCTTGTTATAATCAATGGAAGAGTGTCTGGAACCCAGGGGCAATCAGGGATGAAGGATCATTCCCTGGATCGAAATGAGGAGGAGGTGACCCATGAAAACCAATCGAAAAATCGCAACCGCCCTGGCAATATTTATTATCCTAGTATCATTCGGGGTAAGCGGCTGCGCATCAGAACAGGACTCCACGAACCCGCAAATCGCGGCGATCAATACCCTGCGCAACCAGTTAGAGTTGCCAAAACGACCGCTGGAATTTGTGGAAACAACCGTCTATTCAAACTCTCCCAGTGGAACTTTGCAGGTTGAAGTCTTTCAGGATAGCGATGGACGAAAGTATTTTGTTGACCCCATCACCAACCAGGTGGTGGAAATGGATGCGCGGGCACTACTGGATAAAATATCCCCGCTAACCTCCGTCAAGTCAGAAGAAGAACTGCGAGTCAAAGCTCAAAAACTATTTGCGGCGACCATACCGAATTTCGAATCCCTGAGCGCCAATTGGGTCTATGAAGAGGGGGGCAAAATCGATAACTATTTCTATAACTGGTACAGCGAAAAGGAGGCGGGTTCCAGCAACTCCGCCCGAGCACAAATCGCGCTACACAGAACCGGGCTGATATTTGGATATGAAAATACCTTGATGCTGGACAAATAACCCATCCCAGATAAACCAAGCGTCGAAATTTCTGATTCCAAAGCAAATTTATCGCTAAGGCTTCATCAAATGAGATCAACCACTAGTTTGTTTGTTATTTTTTGGGTCATCGTGCTTTCAGGTTGTTCCTCCAAAGTACAGGGAACTGGTTCACTTGCCGGTCATGTCGATATCGGTCCACTTTCACCAGTCGCCCGAGTTGGAGAACCCGAACCAACGCCCCCTCCTGAATTATACGCGGCATGGCAGATTGTTGTCCTGACAAAAAATGGGAATAATGAAATCGCTCGTGGGATCATCAATTCCTTGGGGGATTACCAGGTTCAGTTATCCGCAGGCTCATACATGGTAACCACCGAACCCAACACCGGTGGAGGTTTCGGTACACAGCAAATATATCCCGTGGAGATTTATATGGGAAAAGCAACACGTTTGGATATTGAGATTGATACCGGCATCCGGTGAGATCATCAATATTCCTCCCTGATTTGATCAATAATTAATCCAAGGGAGATGTCACCTCCAATATTCAGGGGAGAAGAATTACAAAAAAAGTGCTTAAGCCAATAAAATTTCATCCCCCATGCGGGCAATTTCGATTGCCAGTGTCGGGGTATGCTTTTTGAGGGTAGAAACCACCAAATTGGCATGCTGCAAACCCCAAAAATCAGCCGCGCTGCGTCCCCATTCTTCGAGATGAGTCAAAATGATGCGGCTGGGTTTAAGTGCCAAGCAGAATCGGCAAAAATGCTCCAATAATGGCGGAGGTGACAGCAACGCTGCGACTCTTCCCAGCCAAAGGTGGGCAAATAGAAAATCCACCTGACCAAAGTCTTGCAAGCGGGCAGGGTCGTATGTGCGGGTATCTCCCGGAAACAACAAGCGATTGGAGCCCGACTTAACCAAATATCCAATTGCAGGGACGCCGCGGCGTCCGTCGGGGTAGCCGGGCGCAGCTTCCCAATGAAGACCTTCGAAGGGGGTGATCTGCAATCCATTCAGATCCATGCGTTGGAGCGGTTTCGGAATTAGGATCTGATTTGAAGGTAGTCCGACCTCATCCTGAACGATAGAGACCATCGGCCCGGGAATTACCCAGTGGATGGGCAGGTGCCGCAATTGGCGTAATATACCAAAATCCAGGTGGTCTTTGTGACGGTGGGTCAGTAGAACAACCTCCAGATCTTTTAAATCACCGGCGACGTCCATCCAAGGGGCCTCGGGCAGACGGCTTTTCAACATCAGCGGATCAATCGCCCAACGGACACCCTGAGTACGGAAAAGGTAATTGGCGGAATACATCATCCAGGCCCGGTCATCCGGGCCTGTTGATTTCCATCCATCTACCAGCTTTTTCCAGATGTCAGGGTAGCGAGCAACGATTTCATCCCGCTGCCGGTCGAGCAGGACCTGGTCATCAACCAGTGAGGTCATGGTTATATCTGGATCGAATGAGGGCTTCCACATCATTTATTGGGCGGTCGAATGGCCCCAGTTTTTCCATTTTTATACTGGTAAGTGCAGCCGCCCAAATTCCTGCCTGGCGGGCAGGTTTCGACAGGCGCATGGCGACGTAAGCGCCAATACAAGTATCGCCACGCCCGCTGCGCCCGTCCAATTGCGACGGGTAGAAACCCAACTCGTAGTCCCTGCCATCAGCATGGATAAGCAAACCGTCCTTATGAGTGAGGACAATTTCTTTTGGCCCCATATCGGCATAATATTTAGCGGCTTTGAAAATGTCGGTTTCGCCAGTCAGATATTCGGCTTCGACAGCATCGCTTTTCAAGACATCCAAATAGGTCAGTGTGGTTTTCATCTCCTCCCAAGGAGTGTAAACCAAACTCTCACCCTGAAGGAAACGGACGAAGCCCTGCATATCTGCAGCCAGCAAGACCTTTTTATCGTTCAGCGCCCGGATCACATCCAGACCGACCTCACCGCGCAGGCTGGAGGAGATCACGGCTGCTTTCATCTCCAGGTTTTCCACTTCACCAACCGTGATGGCACCAGCAATGCTCTTGACTGATAAATTTCGAATATCGGGGTTGCTGGTGGGATATTCAAGGCACATCAGAGTGGATTGGGGAGTATAGGTCGGGAAGCAATCGATGCCATCCCGGGTGAACTTCTCAACCACACGGTCATCTTCCTTTGCAAGGCGGGTGACCACAGCGACTTTAAGGCCGAGGCGCGCGGCAGCATGGGCGGCATAGTTCATCCCGCCGCCATCAACGTATTTCGTGCCAGCCGGTGTAATGATCGTATCCTTGGTGTAGTTACCAATGCAAACAACATCGTAGATTTGAGTGGAATTCATAAATTCCTTTTATAAAAAATCAGAGGATAAGACGGGACAGGACCCAATAGAGTCCCGCTGCCAGAAGAGCCGTAGCGGGGATGGTCAATAACCAGGCGGTGGCAATCTCCCGGGCAACCCCCCAGCGGACCTTTTTTACCCGTTCTGCGGCGCCCACGCCCATGATAGCCGAACTAACCACCTGGGTGGTACTCACCGGGCCGCCCACCAGGGAGGCAGTGAGGATGACCGCCGCTGAGGCAAATTGTGCAGTAAAACCATCCACCGGACGGATTTTAAAGAACTTTCCACCCAAAGTCCGGATCAGTCTCCATCCCCCTACGGATGTGCCGATGGCTATCATCCCTGCGCAAATTATGATCACCCAAACCGGGACGGCAAACTCTGTTAAATAACCCACCGGTAACCAAAGCCAGAGTAATTATGCCCATGGTTTTCTGGGCATCGTTGGCACCGTGGCTGAGGGCGAGGGCTAGAGCGGTAAAAATCTGACCGCGTTTAAATAGCTTATTAACTCCCGGGCTGGCTTTCCAACAAAACATTATGACCAGACGGAGAACAAGGTAACCAACTGCGAACCCAATAAGAGGTGAGATGAACAGGGCAATCAATATTTTTTCAATTCCAGGCAGTTGAATAGCCTGCCAGCCCGCGTCGATGACCACCGCCCCGATAAATCCGCCAATCAGGGCATGCGAAGAACTGCTGGGGAAGCCCAGATACCAAGTTAGAAGATTCCACAAAATGGCACTGCTCAAAGCAGCAAGGAGAACCACTGTATTAATTGCCTGGGCAGCAACCACCTCATGGCCGATTGTATTGGCAACTGCAACTCCAAAGATAAACGGGCCGGAGAATTCAGCAATTGCAGTCATGGTTAGTGCGACGCGCGGAGAGAGTGCCCGAGATGAGATCATGGTGGCGACTATATTGCTGGAATCATGAATCCCATTCAGAAAATCAAAAACCAGGGCTAAAACAATTACGGCAATAATGATTGGCGTCATGCTCAGGACCCTTCGCCTAAGTGATCTTGACCACAATATCTGCGATCACGTTGGCAGCCTCATCCCCACGGTCAGAAGCGTTGCTCAAGTGCCGGTAGACCTCACGCAATTTCAGCATCCTGACCACATGAGAGATATCTTCCGCGCCGCTGAAGAGATCAGCCAAGGCTTCGCGGTAAACATCTTCAACCTTGTTTTCGAGAGCCTTGGCGCGCTGGGCGTGGTCACCTGCCACACCGGTGTGGTCTTCAAAGCGGTCGACTGCCATAAAAAGTTCATAAGCTGCATCCCGCAGAAGTGAAGTCATCCTTTGCATGTAGGAGGTAGGCTCCACTTTTAATACCTGCATTTCGATCAGCGTGCTATAAGCATAATCAAGCACGTCATCAATGGTGCGGGAAAGAGTAAAAATATCCTCCCGATCAAATGGCGTGATAAAGGTCTTGTTCAACTCATAGATCAGGATGCGGCGGGCTTCATCGGCCTCTTTTTCTTTCGAAACCAGGGTGGCTGCAGCGACCGGGTCCTGGTTGGTCATATATGTTTTCAAAGCTTCCAACCCAGCTAGTGTGAGGGCAGCTTGTTCGTGAATCAATTTGATAAAAACGTTTTGGCGTCTCTTAAATAGTTTGAGCATGCTCGTCCTCCTCCAAATTTCAAACCAGTGTAACACAACCTGCTTCGACCAGATGTTTCATCCCATTCCTGATCTGAGCATAAGTGTTATGACTCATCACTTCAAGGGTGCGGAATGCTTCCCTGGGGAGGTACCCAGCAATCATGCTGAAATCCACGTCCCCCAGCCCGGGGGCATTATGATCGATAATCCCGACCACATCGTGCAGGTGAGTGCCAAAAATGCGGGATCCAAAGCGTATGAGCCACATTTCCTCAGGGAAAAAGCCAAGCCGAGCCATCACTGCGGCGTGACCGGTATCATAAATAAAACCGAGCCGATCTGGTTCAGCAAGTGCAAGCAGAGCAGACATTTCGTCCTGGGTGGGAATATCGAAATAATGATAGCGGTTTTCCAGCCCCAGGCGAACGCCATGCTTGTCAGCATATTTCAATAATTCCTTCAAGCTCGTCTCGACAGCTTCCAGGGCCGGGCCGATAAGTTGGAGGCGTTTTTCGATCATATGACTTTTTGTATCTTCATACTCGGGAGAATCCGTGAGGCGGCTTTCAAAGAGACCACGTAATTTTTTTTCAAGTACCATGTCCAGCGATACATGGCCACAATGTACCACCACCATCTGGACGGCTAATTTCCCCGCCAACTCGATACTGCGTTTGATTGATGCAACTCCCTGCTGCCTGCATTCCTCATCCGTGGAAGAAATCATCCAGTCGCGCCCCTTAAGGGTCTCCACGGAAATATCAGCCGGGCAAGGTTCATGAATCCCACTAATCACATATTTAGGCAGGTCAACGCTGCTTAACTTCGTGGAGTTGATCTGATGGTTTAATTCAATCTTTGAGAATCCCAACCTTTCAACAGCTAAACAGAAGTCGCTCAGAATTGGGAAATTGTTTTTCGCCCACATGGTGGAGAGGGAGGCATTGTAAACCTGGCTATTTTCTTGCGGACGTTTCCCTTTTGCTCTCTTACGGACGGGAAAGAGTTCCAATAACTCTTTCAAGTTGTCGATCGTTTGATCCGGAATGGGATCACCGTTCTTTGGGAGACCCAGAGGGCTTTTAGGGCCATGCAGGATGACAGTCCGGGAGAATCCCGCCTTCCGGGCAGCAGCCACATCGCGACGCGGTTGGTCGCCAATGTAGGCACAGCGTTCAGCAGGAACGCCCATTTGCACGGCTGCCATCAACAGGATGGAAGGGTCAGGTTTACGGATTCCGACAACGCACGACAAAATGACCGCCTCAAAACATCCGGCGATGCCCAGTTCTTTGAGCAGGTGCGGGACCTCAACGCTGCTGGTGGTGTTACTTACAAGCCCCATTCGATAGCCGCGACGGAAGAGGGTCAACACTGTCTCTTGTGTCTCGGGAAAGACAATATGCCTACCTGTCGCGTCCCGCCATAGATGATTTAATTGAAGCGCAAGCCGGGTTACCTGATCTGATGGACGGTCGGGCAGCATCCAGTGTGTCCATTGCTCGACCTCGTTCAGTTCAAGCAAGGTTTTCCCAGCCCAATCTCTATAGGCTTTGGCACGTTTCGACAACAATTGGATGAATTCTAAATCATCATCATTCCCCCCTAGGAGCGCGATCATTTCATGAATCTTCTCATGATTAACCTCGCGTTCAGGAATGGTGGTACTACGCAGAGTGCCGCCCATGTCAAATATGATGGCTTCTATGGAGTCTTTCATCATCCTTCTATCCCTGTTCCATTGAGCCTGACCTGGATAGAAGAGGTATTTTCAGCAAGTCGGAAAAATTTTTGATACAAAAATCAGCAGTAACACCATCCTCGTAGTTAAAGGCAACGGTATTGATACCCACTGCTTTTGCCCCATCCAACTCGGATGATTTATGCCCGACAAATATTGCCTGATCGGCAGTTACGCCTAATTGGTGTAAAGCCACCTGGTAAATCTTCGGGTTTGGTTTGCGGATGCCCAGTTCACTGGATGAAATAACTGAATCCCACACATCTCCGAAGCCGCCGCGTTCGAACCAATTCAACTTTACATGAACCGGCAGGGCAGTATCCGTTATGATACCCAACAAATATCCTTCAGCTTTCAAGGAACAGAGTGTCTCGGGGACACCATCGAAAAATTTCACATCATTGGCATCCTCATCCAGAATTTCTTTACCGCGGGCAATATCATTCGGGCGGGTAATCCCATGGAACCGGAGAATGGTTTTCTGGTAAAGATCATAGTCAATCAGCCCTTGATAGGCCTTATCACGCAGGGCAGTTTGCTTGTCAATTGGAAATTCTTTATAGGCGAGCCCAATCTCATTAAGAAATTCCACAAATTTGCTGGAATCATGGTGCCGGTAGTAGAGGATATCCCCAGCGTCAAAAAGAAGAGCACGGATCTGGTTTTGAGAGTCTTTCGCTGCACTGAAAACTGTTGATGTGTTCATTTCAGTATGCAGGATTTCCAGAATTTCTGTCATATCGTTAATGACAGCATCCGGGGTGGCACCTTCATCCACTTCTCCATGGGCGTAATCGTGGCGTATCTGCACCGCCAGACGAAATCCAGCCCGTTTGGCTCCAAGGACATCGCGCATGATGCGGTCCCCGATATATACACATTGACTGGCAGGGACATTGGCCAACCGGGCCGCAAAGTGGAAGATGGCCGGGTCGGGTTTCCTGCGGCCATATTCGCTGGATAAAACAATTGGATCAAAATAATGACGGATGCCGTAAAGTTCAAGGTTGGCGGGGACTTGTCCACGGCTATTGACATTGCTGATCAAACCGATCTTTAACCCCATTTGATGAATGGCCTCCAGTACTGCAGGAACCTCCGGGCGCATAGCCCGCTGGAACCAGTGGGTTTCGATGAAAACCATCAAATCTTCAGCAATTGAGGCAAGTTTCACCCGGTCCAAAGGGCAGTCTGGAAAAATATATTCATTCAAAACTCTAGCGGGAGGCAATTCCTCCATGGTTTGCAGGCTCACCTGGTGGTACGCATCCAGACCGGTGGAAATGATCTCATATAATTGCCTGTCAGTTAAATCCAAGGAAATCCCGGCTTCTACAAGTCGCTGCCGAATACCTTCGGTCTCCTGGAGGCGTAATTCAGGAGTCCATCCATAGGTTTCGATCGTCCCCCCCATATCGAAGAAAACAGCCCGGATCGACATACCCATTACTCCACGTTCAGGAAATACTCATCCAGCACGTTCTGGTCATAGTTTTCAACCAACCGTGTCAAATTTATAACCATCTCCGCCAAATAACTTGGCGAATACTCTAAATGATTGGGACTTCCTGGGACACGAACACTTGTGTCCCAGGAAGGAGATAAAGTTCCTGCTGACTTGCTATTATCCTGCCATGACCTACTTTTTGGGAGCTGTAAGCAGGCTGGCCGCCCAGAAGTCGCGCACGATACTGACGTTATTCCAGTCGAAAATGGGATCCATCTCCCAGACCTGTGGCAACAATTCAGCCAGAGGAATGTTGTTTTCATTGACGGGAAGACCTTCAGCCGCAGGCCAGGTGCCAATCTCGTTCCAGGGTTGCAAACCTGTTTCCGAGAGTATAAAGCGGATAAAGAGTTTGGCTGCATTGGGGTGCGGAGCTTTGTTGGCGATGCCCAGGAAGCTGGTCTTGAAGATGCCCATGACCGGGTCCAGGTTAAAACAGGGCGACATGTTCAGTTCGCCATCCATGGTGGCTTCGAGGGATGAGTAACCTGTCCAACCAAACCCAGGCTCCTCACCTGCGGGAAGCTCAAGCCCGGCAAAGGCCGCGTCCACCATATCGCCGTCGTCGAGAACCACAACACCGTTATAGGCCAATTTCTTGAGCCACAGAGAGCCAGCATCTTCCGGCTTTATGCCACTGGCATCCGCCACAGCAAGTTCGTCAGTGGTCCAGTCCTTGCCGTAAAGTGTCTGATAAGCAACAGCCATCTCGTCGCCATTTTGAACAAATGTGGCTATCTTGGCCATCGTGCTGACATCAGACATCGGATCTTCCATGAAGAATTTGGCATAATATTTGGGTTCAACGATCTGCCAGATATTGGTGACCGGACAGCCATTCGGGTAGAACTTGTTGTTGTACCCGATCACGTCGGTGGAGTGACGCGCAATGGCGAACGGAAAATCCGCAGTCAGTTCCGGGATACTCACATCCCGGGGGACGAACCACCACATCCATTCATTGGGAACGAATTTCCCGAACAGGATGTGCCCATCGCTGTTGAACCAGACATCCCCGATGACGTTACCGCTTTCCTGTTCCGCCTGCATCTTGGTGTCGATGCCATCGGTGTCAGCAGCGTCAAATTCGATGTCCGGATACAGGGCGTACCATGAATCAGGCAAATCTTCAACTCCGCCTGAGTTGGCATACACCGTAACCTTGCCTTCCAGTTTTGCAGCCGCCTCGATCGCCGCCCAGTCATCGGTGGCGGGCTGGTATGGACCAAGCCCGTTATCCTTCGCCCACTGCTCGTTGGCCGTGAGAGGTACTGCGGTATCAGCAGCGGGGGGGACCGGAGTGTCGCCCGGTTTGGTAGTGGGGGGTGGGGGAGCCACGGTCGTGGCCGGTGTGCCACCGCAGCTTACAACCATGCTGAATAAAACGATCAGAGTAATCAACTTTACGAACGTTTTCATTTCTTCCTCCTGACATAGCACGATATGATTAGGAATTCAACACAGGGATTTTCTTCCTGGAAAAGCTTTCCTTTTTATATGCCTCCTTTCAAATGATCTTCTAAATCATTGAAGAGTTGGGATATCCGGTGACACACCCAAGCAAATTCTCTGAATATTTATCAGGAAGTAATAAGGTTGCCGCTTTCCTTGTCGTACAAGTTCAACGTTTGTGGATCGAACTTCAACCAGATCTTTTGATCCATTTGGATCTTGCTGATGCCCATGACCTTGATGGTTAACTCGGTGCCGCCCAGGCGTGCCAATATCGTCGAATCTGCTCCGGAGGGCAGGACGGAATAGGCGATAAACTCTGTTGCTCCCGGTTCAGGACGCTCCGAGATAGCGATATCCTCCGGTCGGATGCCGACCACCACTTTATTGATCGCTCCAAAGGTGTTCACCGCGGTTTTGAACGATCCAAGATCAACGGTGTTTTTTCCACTGACCTCGCCCTCGAGCAGGTTCACCTTTGGGTTACCAATGAAATCTGCCACGAAGAGGTTGGCTGGAAAATGGTAAACCTTATCGGGGGTATCGAACTGCTGCACAACGCCTTCCTTCATAACGGCAATCTTGGTGGACATGGTCAAGGCTTCCACCTGGTCGTGGGTCACATAGATGGTGGTGGCTCCAGACATATGATGCAGGCGCTTTAGTTCGGCGCGCATGTCCATGCGCAGGCGGGCATCCAGGTTGGATAGCGGCTCGTCCATCAGGAAGACCCTGGGGCGGTATGCGAGCATACGTGCCAGTGCGATGCGCTGCTGCTGCCCGCCGCTCATCTCGCGTGGATAACGATCTTCGTAGCCTTCCATCTGCACTTCTTTAAGAGATTCTTTGACCCTCGTATCCATTTCAGCCTTGGGCATCTTCTGGATCTCCAGGGCAAAAGTAATATTCTTATCCACCTTCATGTGCGGCCACAAGGCGTAGTTCTGGAAGACCAATCCCAGCTCGCGCTTGCTTGATTGAAGTGAAATGCCTTTGTCGTATGAATAAACCAGCTTATTGCCAATGTAGATCTCACCGCCGTCCGGATCTTCCAGACCGGCCACGCAACGCAGGAGGGTGGTCTTGCCACAGCCGGAAGGACCCAGCAAGGTCACGAAAGTTCCCGGGTCGATGACCAGACTGACATGATCGAGTGCAAGCACTTTACCGAACTTTTTGGTCAAATTATTAATTGTGATGGTTGTTTCCATGATGTCCTCTCTTTACATCCCGAGACCTTTTTTAAGACTGCCACCTGTGAAACGGCCGATGAGGGCGTTGCCCGTAACCGTAATTAATACCAGGAGCAGGACAACGATGTTTCCCATTTGATCCCTTCCGGCTTCAATATATTTCATGGTCAAGCTGGCCAGCAACTGGGTGTCACGCGTGACCAGCAGGATAATCAGAGACAATTCACGCATCGTGGTGATGAACGTAAGCAGGAACCCGGAAACGAAACCGCTCATGGTGAGTGGAAAGATAACTCGCCTGAAACGCTGCCAGACATTGGCTCCGGCTACCTGGGCAGCCTCCTCCAGTTCGTGCCCTACCTGCATCATGGCCGAGACTCCAGAACGGGATGAATAAGGGAGATGTTTAGCGACCGAAACGATCACCAACAGGGCAAAGGTTCCATAAAGGGAAGGAAGTGGCCCGATCTTCCTTGCAAACATGGCAATATATACGGCGCCAAAGGCGATACCCGGAATGACATACGGGATATATGCAAGCTGGTCGACCAGCTTTGCAAGCCGGGTACCCCGTCCCTTAACGATGGCATACCCGAGCAGGACACCCAGCAGGGCAGTGAAAAAGGCCGTATAAAGGGCAAGTTTGATGGAATTCCAGGCAGTTTGGTAGACCCTCGGGTTAAGTCAGAACTCCCGGCTCGCCGTCGTTATATATCGGGTTCTTCTGCCCTATCCAGTTCTGCAGGGTAAGATTGCTGAAGCTGTAATCTCCAGTCCGCAGCAGGAAGGTGTCATAGGTTAACAAACCCAAAGGTACAATAAGCACCAGCAGTTGAAAGATGATCACAGCTGTAAAGAAGACCTTCTTCATTTTTCTCAACTTGCTTGGGTTAGAGACAAAACCACGACCCCCGATGGTCTCATAACTCTTGCGCGTGCCTACCAGCCTCTGGTTGAGGGAAATGGTAACCATGGCAAATAGGATCAGGACGATCCCCAGCACGAACGCGTCCGCCTTGTCTCCAGCTGCCAGGCTGCCGCGCAGCATGGTTGCGACCACGTAGTACTTGATCGGCGAACCGAGGATGTTAGGACCGCCAAAAGTGCCCATCACCTTGGAAAAAGTCATGATGAAACCGGAAAGCAGAGCCGGCAGCACCAGCGGTAGAGTGATCTTGCGCAAGATTCGCCAGCGGTTGGCACCCATGAGTTCCCCCGCTTCTTCCAGGTTGGAATCGATCGACATCAACGCCGCTGAAACGAAAAGGAAAAAGAAGGTGTAATAATGGAGCGCACAGCAGATGATGATCGGCACCGGCCCGTACGACAACCAGTCGGGTGGACTCACTCCAATAATAGCTTCAAACATCCCCGGTGCTCCACCGGAAAGCCTGTTTTTAAACAGCACCAACCATGCCTGGGCCAGAGTCCAGGAGGGCATGATGTAGGGCAGCAATGCAAGCTGATTGACCAGTTTTCTGCCAGGCATATCGGTGCGGACAACCAGCCAGGCCAGCGATCCACCGATCAATAACGAAAGCACAACCGTGCCGATGGCAATGGTCATCGAATGCTGAAGAGGGGTGTAGGTGTAGATCCTGCCAAAGACACCGGTCAGCATCCTGATCCAGTGAAAAGCGGTCAATCCTCCCACCTCGGCATCCGGGACACGACCGAGATCCGAAATCTGCCAGGTAACCGTGGTCTCGACCAGTTTGTACAATGGGATGATGACCATGTAGAACAATATGACCAACATGATCAATGCCAAGACAACATGTGGCTTGGTCAGCCAGTGGAAAAACCTACGGGAAGCGGCCAACAGGCGTTGGGGAAAGGGTTGTGAAGCTGTTGCGGGTACAGCCATGAGTGATCTCCTTTATCAGCGAGTCTTGTTACGGGTGAGAGCCATTGGTTCTTTTGAGACGCTCGCGCAATTGGTCCAATTTGTCGAGATTGGTCATCACTTTTTCCTGGTCCACTGAACTTAAAGACAGGAGTAAGGCATTGAGGATCGTCATCGGGACTGTCAGGGAATGGAAAGCAGATACGGGACCGCGGCGCGCGGAAAGAACGATATCTGCTTTATCCCCCACCATTGGTCCAAGCGTGTCGGTTAACAGGATTACCGGGGTCTTGTTCTGGTTGGCGTACTCCAGCACCATCTGCAGGTCGGGAGTCAAGTTGAAAAAGCCTATGGCGATCAGCAAGTCAGTGCTGTTCATAAGCAGCATGGGCTCGAGCATTTCCCGCCCGGAAGAATTCAACGGGATTACGTGACGGGCGGAACGGGTCAAACGAATTTCCAGCAGGTCCACCAGTGAAAGGGAAGGACCCAGACCGAAAACAAAAACGCGCTGGTGAGTGCGAAGCAACTCAACAGCCGCTTTCAGGGCTTTCCGGTCAAGAGTTTGCATGGCTTCCGTGAGGTAATCGATCTCGGATGCCACGAGCCGTTCAAAGATATCCCCCGCTTCACGCAGGTCATCCAGGCGGCTGCGCAGGCGGGCGGAATGGGTCATTCGGTGGCGGAAATTATCCTGCAACGCCATCCGCATTGCAGGGTAACTGTCAAAACCGAGGGTGCGCGCAAAGCGGACCATGGTGGCTTCACTGAGCTGCAGTCGATCCGCGATTTCACCTGCAGCAAGAAAAGCTGACTCGTCCTGGTTCTGGTTCAGGTAATTGGCGATCCGTTTCTCGCTCTTGGTAAGCTGGGAAAATCGCTCACTGATCAATTGGCTGAAACCGACTGGGCTTTGGGTTTCTGGGTTCATCGAATGACCTCATCCTCAAACCGCAACAGAAAAGATTGACTTTCATTATTCATTAATTTGAAATTCAACTTTCATTTGGATATAATACAACAATACTATAAGAATTGCAAGTGTTCTTTCATAAGAGGTGTCATTTGTCATTTATGAAGCGGGTAAATCAGCGGAAACACCTTCCTTGATTACTTCATCCCCGTTGTACATCCAAAGCTGAGGGATCTTTTTCACCACAATCCAGGTAGCGAGGATGCACCCCACCCCCCCAGAGATGATCGCGAATGGGACCCCCAGGAGCTGCGCCACCAGACCAGATTCCACTTCTCCGAGCTGGGGACCACCCTTGAAGAATATCTGTGTGATGCTCATCATGCGGCCGCGCATTGCATCCGGAGTCTGCAGTTGTCTCACCGTATTTCGGATAATTGAACTTAAACCGTCAAAGATGCCAATCAAGATGAGCGCCAGCATGGTTAACCAAAATGCGGTGGAAACCCCAAAGAGTATGGTCGCCAGGCCAAACATCGCAACGGAAATGGAAATCAACATTCCCTGACGAAGTAGTCTTGTTTTCTGTGATAAATATAGCCCAATGGACAAGGTGCCAATTGCCTGGGCGGAGGACAACCAACCGTAATGGATCGGACCAACATGCAGGATATCCTGTGCAACGAAGGGCAAGAGGGTATTCGCTGATGAGAAAAAAGTACCAAAGAAATCCAGGATCATGACCGAGAAAATGATGGGGGAATTTCGGATAAATTCAATCCCTTCACGAATATCGCGAAATGTTCCCCGAAGTTCAAAGGTCTTTCTTTCAATGATTGTTTGAATATCTCCCATTGCGACCAGGGCTGCAATAACAGCCAGGTAGGAAATGGCATTAATCCAATATGCCCACTGCAGCCCCCAAAAGGCAATCACCACCCCGCAGATCGCGGGTCCAAGAATACCGCCCACTTTGGAAGCGATGGAGGTTAGACTGTAGGCGTTAGCCAGGTTTTCGCGCGGCACCAGAGAGGGGATGAGAGCCTGGCGGGCAGGACCATCAAAAGCCACCGCCACCGACTGCATAGCCATCAGACCAAAAATCATCCATAAGGACACAACACTCAACGCTGTTGTCAGACCAAGGAGCAACGCAACCAGTCCTAATGCAAGCTGGGTGAGGATGGCCATTTTTCTACGGTCGAACCGGTCTGCAGCCACCCCTGCCACAAGGGAAAGCAGGACCACCGGCAAGAAGCGCGCCAAGCCGATGCCGCTGATAACCATGGGCTGGTCTGACAAGGTGCGGAGATGCCAGTATAGAGCCCACAACTGCATCTGTGAACCCGCAATGGAGATCAGATGACCAATCCAGTAGAGCATAAAAGGTCTGGATTTGAGAGCGGGGGGAATAATCATCTGGTTTTTAATCTTTTGTATGCGGCGATACGCGCATTGGGAATATATCAAGCAAATCGTTCAAAGAATGGATGATGGCGTCGGGTTGGATCGGCTGACCTTGTTCATCTGGTCGTGGTTTACCATCAGGTTCGATAATTATTCCCATGGCAAAGCCTGCGCGTTTGCAGCCAACCACATCGCGCGAAATCCTGTTGCCGAGATATGCACAATGCTCCGGGACTACGCTCATTTTGCGGGCGGCTTCCCAGAACATTTCAGGAGCGGGTTTCCGGCTTTTCTCAGCTGAAGAAAGGACAACAACTTCAAAAAGTCCTTTCCAACCAAAACCAACAATACTACGCGGAATATCCAGGGAAGACATGCTGTTGCTGATCACCCCAAGTCGATAACCACGCTGCTTCAATTCGAGGAGCGTTTCCTCTGCTCCCGTTTGGGGGAGCGAGCGTCCTTTGCGATCCTTCCATGCAAGGGAAAGTTCCTCTGCCACAGGTTCGATCAGGTCGTATGGAATATCAGGAAGGAGCCAACGAGTCCAAATCTCCTTTTCAGATAACTGCAGCAGATTCTCCTGCGCCCATTGGCCATAGGCTTTATAACGGCGAGCCAATTCCTCCCAAAACCCGTCAGGAACATCATCTCTTCCCATCAATTCCAGCATTCGGGCGACCGCCGCGTTCTGGGTGGGTGCGTGGAATTCCGTCCTTCGAAGCGTTCCATTCATATCGAAAAGGATCGCCTCGATATCTGGGCAGGGAGCTTTAGCCATCCTGTTGCGGACCAGTAATGGATTCATCATTTCTTGTATTCGCCCCGGTTGATTATTTCAACAATTTTTTGAGTCACCCAGAGAGCTGCTCCCGTGGTGTCAACAACAATATCGCACACTTGCATCAAAGGACGATAACAATCAACGGCTCTTAAAAATTGGGTCTGGAAGAACCTGTTCCGAAAATAAGCGGGGTCGTATTTCTTGCGGTAATCAATATCGCGTTTCCATTTTCTTTTAAGCCGAATGGGGTCATCTGTCAGATAAACTGCTTTGATCCCAATCATGCTGGAGAGTTCTTCAATTTGAAACGGAAAATTGCCTTCCATAAAAATGATATCAGCGGGTTCGATCTCAAGGGGGACACGACCGGCTTTCAAATTGCCATCCAGGTCATGGCTGGAGGTGGCATTTACAAAATCATATCTTGGGATGGTGATCTTCCTCCCCTGGAGGATTATTTCCAAGCTTTGCATGAGCAATCCAAAATGGGTCAATTCTTTCCCCATCGATTTATTTTCACGAGAAGCCCGGTCAAGGAGGAAATTGTCAATCTCAATGGTCGAAAACTTTCTTCCTTCCCTGGTAAAAAGTTTATACAGGCGTTCCGTAATCTCCGTTTTCCCAGCCGCTGTTGGTCCTGCAAGGGTGATGAGTATCGGGGTGCCACGAACATCAATTAGCGTCTTGATACAATCAACAAACGCTTGATCTATCTCGGAATTTGCTTCTTTGAAATCCTTGTAACCAATTTCCTGATAATTCTCAAATTTCCGCTGCCTTTGCTCAAATCTTTTATAAGGTTTGCCACCAAAATGAGCCAATACATCTTCTGTAAAGTAGACCGTCCTGGGTAGAAAATAGAATCCTCGAACATCGAAATAGAAGTGGGTCATCACCCATTCTTTGGAGTATTCTCCGTTTACAAGTCCTTTGAAAAGCATGCGTGTCAGGTGAACAATATTTTCATCCAACACGATCCTGCTGCCACTCACGGGTTTGAGCTGGATGCCAGTATAGAAATCACGACTCCCGATCAAACGGATGATTTCCTCTTTTTTTTGCAGTTCCACTGAGTCCCAACCAGCACCTGGGGTTATGTTGTCGAGGGCGTAACAAAATTCATACAACTCCAGAACTTCAACACCCACATTTACATGCTTCATTATCTCAAATAGAAATCCAGGAAACAAATCTGGGGTACAAGACGTGCCAGACATTTCCATCCTTTCAGCTTTCACTCAGGATTTCCGAAAATTCAGGTGTCACCCACAGGGAAGCGCCTGTGGTATCCACGCAAATATCGCAAACCTCCAATTGAGGCAGATAGGCGATCTCGGCCATAATGAACTGGTCTTTGAAAAACCGATTCCGCAAATAGGATAAGTCATATTTCTTGCGGTAATCGATATCCCTTTTCCATTTGCGTTTCAGGCGTACTGGATCATCAGTCAGATAAACTACTTTTATACCGATTAAATGGACAACTTCCTCAAATAAAAAGGGGAAATTACCTTCGATAAAAATTATATCGGCCGGTTCAATCTCGATTGGAGCGGATCCCGGTTTCAAATTACCTGCCAGGTCGTGGCTGGATGTAGCGAAAACAGTATCGTAATACGGTATGCAGATCTTTTTCCCAAGCGTGATGTCTATAAGGCTTTGCTTGAAAAGTTCAAAATGAAAGGCTTGTTTGCCTTGCGAATGAATCCCCATTGCCTCCCGGTAATCCCGATCAGTAAAGAAATTATCCAGTTCGATGGTCGCAACATCCTGACCCGCATGCCTGAATGCCACGCTCAACCTCTCAACGATTTCGGTCTTTCCCGCTGCAGTTGGTCCTGCAATGGCCAGGAGGATCGGCGTCCCGCGAAATGCGATGATTTTCTTCACGCTCTCGATGAAAAGCGCATCGATATCAGCATTCGCTTCCCTAAAATCCTTGTACCCCAAATCCTGCTTACACTCGAAGTTGTTTTGTTTTTTTTCGAAACGTTTATACGGTTTATCACCAAAATGTGCCCGTATCATGTCGGTGAAGTAATGCGTGCGATGGAGAAAATAAAACCCCCGGATATCAAAATAAAAAAGAGATTTTACCCAGTCCAGGTCATACTCACCAGTTACCAAGCCCACGAATAGCATTTGCGCCAACCGGATAATTTCTCCATCCAGCACAATCCGGTCACCAATTTTCGGCTTGATCAGAATGCCATCGTAGAATTCACGACGACTGAGACGAAATTCGATTTCTTTTGCGTCATCCAGCGTTATGGACCCCCAACCATTTTCGGGGAGCAGGTCGTTTAACCCGTAACGGAATTCGTAGAGTTCCATCTCCGAAATGCCTGGGTTTACCAGTTTCATGCTTTCAAAAAGGGCTTCTGAAAAAGCATCCGGGTCATTCAAAATCAATGTGGTCATGATGTAATTCCTATTTGCGAAGGTTTTGGGGGATGGATAGTAATATGGAAAATCCATTCAAGCCCAGGATCTTCCTGCAAATCTGCATGTGAGCTCTCGAACAAAACAACTCATCAGGCACTAAATTTTTCCAAGCGGTGGGCATTAGCCAGCGCAATTGGCATGATATGCTTCGCCGGCAACACACCAAGACTGCCGCGCCCGCAAGCCCGTTCTCCGAATTCGGCGATGCCGTCGGCGCGGACATATTTACCATAAACCAAAGTGGGCACCGGATGCCAACTGTGCCCTTTAAGCACTGCCGGTGTGGAGTGGTCACCACTGACAATTATCACGTCCGGTTTCAACGAGATTAATCGCGGTATAAGGCGGTCTACTTCTTCAATTATGCTTACCTTGCGGGCAAAGTCGCCATCCTCGCCAGCAATATCGGTATTTTTGACATGCAGGTAGAAGAAATCAAAATCGTTCCAATTCTTTTCCAATGTCGTAAATTCATCACTTTCCGACCCGCCGTCGACCGGAAGCACCTGCATCCCAACCAGTTTTGCGATGCCGCGATAGGTCGGATTCAACGCAATTGCAGCTGCACGTAACCCAAAAACTTCCGGAAATGGCGGAAGATCAGGATAACTATCAAATCCTCGAGTGAGAATCATATTCGCAGGTTGTTTCGGGGTGTAGTCCAACAACAGCTTGTGGGCGCGCTCCACAAATTGATTTACCAGCCGAACTGTTTTTTCCGACTCCGGATTTAGCGCACGCACCGGGTGCGGAAGGCAGCCATTTTTTAGAGGGTCAGAGCCCGTCACTGAACTACCCAGCCCGGGGCCGCGCATGACAATCGCAAGGCGATGTTCCTTGACTGTCTCGACGAAGAATTCGATATCTTCAATTCTGGCAGCCAGTAACTTTGATAACTCCCTGCTCGTTTCGGTGGGTATTCGGCCGGCGCGTCGATCTGTCACCGCCCCAGATTCATCCACCGTACAATAGTTACCGCGTGCGGCAACATCGTTGGGTCCCAGGTCGAAATCAACGCCGACAGCTTCCAAAACACCGCGTCCTATCCGGTACCGGAACGGGTCATACCCAAAAATACCAAGGTGACCAGGACCGCTTTCCACTGTAATTCCGGGCCCGACTGGAACTGTGAGCCCAAGAGCCGACAGTGCTGCAAGAGCATCAAGATTAGGGGTAAAGGCGGTTTCCAACTCTGTTTTACCGCCTGGTTCCAGAGGCAACCCCCCCAACCCATCCATGATAATCATGGCGATTTTTGTTCGAGCTGGAATTATCAATTCGCGGATAAATTGTAGGTCCATTGAAAGACTCCCATTCCATTCCAAAACCGGGACACATGCCAAGTGCGATGGCGGGACTACCATTAGTTCGCTAAATACTGTTTTCCGATGCCCGACACCAGTGCATCAAAGGCGATGTGGATCCTGGCATAATTGCCGTCGCGGTCAAGTGCAATCCCGCGCCCGATGCCGGTGACAACCTGACCCACTCCGATCTCGTCCATCTTGTGTTCCAACATCTGCAACAAATCTGGAGCGCTGCCAGGTTCGGTGCTTCGCCCGTCGAATATGACATGCAAGAAAACCTCATTAAGACCACGTTCTTTCGCCATTTTCAAGAGCGCCAATGGGTAGTCAATCGAACCATGAGAACTTTTTTCTGTGAGCAAGCCAATCAGATGGAGGCGTTTGTTTCGCAATTTGACATCATTGATCGTTTTGCAGAGAATCTCATTGCTAAAAAATGAACCGTCCTGCATGGCCAGGTCAAGGCGAACGTCATCCTGCAGGACGACGCGCCCGGCACCGATATTCATATGGCCGGCTTCCGAATTCCCCGCTTTACCCGCTTTCAATCCCACTGCCTCGCCAGCAGCCTGAAGCTGGCTACAAGGGTAGCGATTAAGCAGATCATCCCATACAGGAGTTTCGGCGAGAAATATTGGATTGGTATCATCTTGACTGCCAATGCCCCAGCCATCCAGGATGACCAGAATCACCCTTCGCTTACCACCCCAGTGGTACTCAATTACCAGGTTTTTGCCTGACATGACGGCTGGTTGAGCTATATCAAGGGCTGATAAAACCGTTGGCGTTACATCTGCCAACATCCCCTCTTTCAGACGGACGGGAGCGGATGACCGTGGATCGATCAAAAGGAAAGGAACCGGATTGGTTGTATGCGCCACGTGCGGAGTGCCATCCGGGTTGGTCAATAATTCCAGGTTGCCATGATCGGCAGTGATAAGAACAACGTAATCTGAAGCAAGGGCAGCCTCCACCACAAGCCCCAAACGATGGTCCACCAGCGATGCGCATTGAATCTTGGCTTCCCGATTAGCCGTATGGCCAATCACATCACCATTGGCAAAGTTGGTCACTATCAGATCATATTTCTCTTCGATACCCTGCAGCACACGCCTGGTAACCTGAGCCAGGCTCAGCTCAGGCACCTTGTCAAAAGGAATGCCCCTGGGAGAGGGGATACGCACTTGATCCTCCCCGGCGAACGGGTGGTTTTCTCCCCCATTGAAGAAGAAGGTGACATGGGAGAATTTTTCAGATTCAGCCACTCGAAGCTGGCGCAGGCCTGCCCGGGCAACCAATTCTCCCAATGTATCATGAACCCTGGTTGGGGCGAATGCCACCGGAAGATCCTTGAACTTGTCATGATAGAGAGTCAGGATGACAAAACTCAGGTCAGAGAGATCTGGCCGTGCGAAGTGGTCGAAACCCGGTTCAGTAAAGGCTTCGGTTAACTCTATTTCGCGTTCACCGCGCCGGCAGCAGAAGATTACGGCATCGCCATTTTGTATTCGGCCGATTGGATACCCTGGCGCACTGGTCAGCACGACCGGTTCGAGGGAATAATCCGACTGTCCGGCTGCATACAATTCCCTCACCGCACCAGCCAATGCAACGGCACCCCGGGGAAGATGATTCTGCAACATCTGTCCTCCAATATCCCACAACTCTTATGGAAATTTGGCCTGGTGGTTCCCTGGGAAAATATCCAGAAGCTGATGGAACGCGTGGATGATTATGTCAGGCCGGTTCTCATCCGTTACGGTTTCTTTTACTAGTTCTTCGGGAGAAATCATGATAATTACCATTCCGAACCCTGCAGCGCGGGTACCCGTTATGTCGCGATTAAGGTTATCGCCCACATAAACGCAACGCGCCGCTTCGACCCCAGCCCTTCGGGCTGCCTCGAGATAAATTGCAGGGTCCGGTTTTCGTTTACCAAAAACTGAAGAAAGCAGGACGGATTTGAAATAGGGAGCAAACCCTTCCGCCTCCAACCAATCCGGGATCTCACGCGTGCCGATCAAGTTGCTGATGATGCCAAGGGTATAACCGCGCCGGTGAAGTTCAGCCACGACTTCCTTGCCGTTCTCCACCACCACCCTGCGCCCCATTGATTGGCGAAACTGATAGGTCAGTTCCTCTCCCAGTGGGGCGATTTTTTCAACAGGAAAGTCAGGTGTGAGCCAACGCGTCCACAATTCTGACTCAGGAGCTTCGGTCAAGTACTCGAAGGCCCATTTCCGGTAGCTCTTGTAACGGTCGTCGAGTTTTGTGTAGAAAGCATTTGGATCTTCGTTTGTCCCGACCAGGCGGACGATCTCCTGCCTTGCCCGGGTCATATGAGCCTGATCCTTGACCAGCATGCGCAGGGTATTGCCCAAGTCAATGAATATGGCTTCAATCATTGCGCTCATTGCATCACCTTTTAGGCGGAAAGATATCCAACAATTCTTTCATTTCACGGATGGTGTAATCGGGTTTAATTTCAACGGGGGGCGGTTCCTTGGCCTGAGTGGCCGGCTCGAAAAACAGGATAAACATCCCATATCCTGCTGCCCGGGTGCCTTCCACATCTCGTACAGGGTTGTCACCCACGTAGACACATTTTTCCGGTTTTACCCCAATCCGGCGGGCTGCTTCCCAATAGATCTCCGGATTTGGTTTTCGAATTCCTAATTTAGAGGAAAGGACGACCGTCTTGAAATAACCAGTCAGACCGTCTGTTTCCAAATAATCCGGAATTTCGGTTTCGGTAATTGTGTTGGCAATGATCCCAAGAAGGTAGCCTCGCCGGCTTAGTTCAATTACTGTTTCCTTCACATCCTGGCGGGGAACCCGGCGACCATCACAGTCCCGCCACAGGCGGGTCAACTTTCCAGACAGCGGGGCGATCTTATCAGCAGGAAAATCAGGCAGCATCCAGTGCGTCCACATTTCTCTTTCGGAGGCCTCGATCAGCTTTTCTTTGGCCTGCTTCCGCAAGCTTTTATAGCGTTCCTCGAGAATATGATGGAATTCATCAGGAGTCTCCTTTGCGCCAGTCAACTCAGCCAGTTGCTGACGGGATAAGGCCTGGAAATCCTTGTCTTCAATCACGATGCGCAACGTATTCCCAACATCCAGAAAAATTGCTTCAATATCACTTTGCATGAGTGCCCTCCTTGCATAGGTGCGCCATGGAATGACAAATTATTCCATTGCTGTTTCAATCCAAAATCGTTTTGTAACATTTCTTACGTTTGCAAATGATACAACATTTCTAAAAATTATGCAAGTATTCTTTCAAAACCATTGACTTTTCGTTCAAAATTGAGTAAACTAAGAAAAGAATTGCACACGTGTGCATAATTTCCAGCTACAAGGAAAGTAATGGAATGCCGATCACGATAAAGGATATTGCCAAACGGACAGAAGTCTCGCATTCCACTGTTTCGAGAGCGCTACATGGTAGCCCGCTGATCGCTCAAGACACTTCGGAAAGGATCCAGCAGGTCGCGCGCGAATTAGGCTACTTCCCCAGTGCCGCTGCCCGCAGCCTTAAAACCAACCGATCGCAAGCCCTGGGGGTTATTTTGAGCAGCGTAGAGGACCCATTCTTTAGTGAAATTTTGCAAGGCATCGAAGAAGTCGCTCAAAAAACCGGTTACAGCCTATTTATAGCCGCCTCACAGCATGATCCTGAAAGAGAACGAGCCATCGTCCAAGCCATGAGTGAGCACCGGGTAGACGGGGTGATCATCTGCTCTGCTTCTTTTAAATCCGAGCAGCGCAGGCAGTTCCTCACGTACGGTGTACCCATCGTGGTGGTTAATAACCAGTCTGCTGAAGATTACCGATATTCGATTTATCACGATGATGTGGACGGCAGCCGCCAGATCACCCAGCATCTGCTTGACCTGGGACACCGACTGATAGCCTATCTTGGCAATTCTTCCTCCGGAAGAACCACCCTAGACCGGTTGAGCGGGTTTAAGCAAGCAATGGAAGCGGCAGGAAAGACTGTCTCGGATGAATACATTCATGAAGTTGCTGGTGGGGGTCCAGCGGACGGTCTTGCAGGGGTGGAATACTTCCTATCCCTGAGTCTCCGACCCACTGCCCTGGTTTGCTATAACGATATGATGGCAATCGGCGTTCTTAAAGGATTGCAGGCAGCAGGTATAGATGTGCCGGACAAGTTCTCTGTGACCGGGTTTGACAATATCATTTTCTCAGCGTACACCCATCCACCATTGACCACCTTCGATCAGCCCAAACGATTTATTGGAGCCGAGGCTGCCCGGCTGGTGCTGGAACTGCTCGAAATGCCGCCTGGAGAAGATTCTGAGGAGCCCAAAGTAAGGATGTTAAAGGGTCAACTCCTGGTGAGGGAAACCACCGCGAAACCAGCAAACAAAGGGCGGCGGGCACCGTCCGCGGGGCGGGATGCCTCCCCGGAAGCGTGATTAGCACAAGATAATCATGAGTACAATTTCCTCCAGCTTGTCCCATTTGGACCTGAATATTTTCCCCCATTCGCCGGTAACCCATAACGGCGTGGAATACGCCATGGCAAAAACCAAGGCCGGACCGGTATTGGCTGTACTGGCAGATCCTCCCAACCTGGCAGGATTCGAGGGGGAATGCTCTGAATTGGATGGGAAAGCCCTGTTGACAGGTCTATGTAATCCAAAAAATGCCTCTGAGTTACGATCCCGGCTCAACTGGCTGCGACCATCCCTTCTTGGCTTGCGCACCTCGGCCGGGATGGGCGACCGGTTAGGCCTGGCCACTCCCGGCCACGTGCGCGCAGTTCGCGCTACAGGCGGGAAAATCGCTCCAGTTTTTACCCAGCAGTCAATTCGTGAAATGACCCGTACCGGGCGCACGCCACAGCAGGTAATGGATGATGCGACATGGGGAATTTTCCAGGAAGGCTGGAAGGGCGGACATGGCGCTGACGCTGACCACCTTAAAACCCCGGCTGATATCGACGCCTGCCTGGCAGCAGGCTACACTTTTTTTACAATTGATCCGGGTGCTTATGTGGAAAACCGCGCCGAAACAGCCCAATTGAGCGATCTACGTGAACTAGCCGAAAGTCTCCCTATTGACTTCCATCCCCGTCTCAGCAGCCTGCGCGGCAAAAATTTCAATTTTGAGGGCCTAAGGTTATCTTTCAGTGAGACGGTGCTGCTCAAAGCTGCCGTCAAGTACGGTAATGCCATTGCCCACGTGGCCTCCATGTACCAATACCTGGTGGTGGCAGCCGGCAACCGCCCATTCGAGATGGAAATCTCCGTTGATGAAACCGACCAACCCACCTCTCACGCAGAGCACCTATATATTGCCCATGAGCTAAAAAGGCTTGGTGTGAAGTGGGTAAGCCTGGCACCACGCTATATTGGTCGCTTCGAAAAAGGCGTGGATTATATTGGTGACCTGGCTGCCTTCGAATCCTGCCTAGAAGGACATGCTGCCATCGCCCGGGAATTTGGTCCTTATAAACTCAGCCTGCATTCCGGCTCGGATAAATTCAGCATATACCCGGCAGTGGCACGCCAGACCCATGGCCTGGTCCATTTGAAAACTGCCGGGACAAGCTATCTCGAAGCGCTGCGAACGATCGCCGAACTCAACACAGAGTTTTTTCGCGAACTATACATTTTTGCCCGGCAGCATTACGACTCTGACAAGGCCAGCTACCACGTCTCAGCGGAAGTGAGCAGGGCACCTCAACCGCAGGACGTTACAAATTGGCCAAGCCTGCTCGACCAATTCGACGCACGTGAAATTCTACATGTCACCTTCGGCTCAGTGCTGACCGGGAGATCCGCCGAAGGTGGATGGCTGTTCCATGACCGATTGATAAACCTGCTGCGTTTGAACCCGGAAGCCTATGCCTCGAATCTGGAAAAACATTTTTCACGCCACCTGGCTCCATTCGTGGTGGGATAGGTGCATATGAACTCTACAATAATTCAAAATTCCTTTGATCTTTCAGGCAAGGTCGCCGTAGTCACTGGCGGTGCGGGGGTACTGTGCGGGGCGATTTGCCGCGCCCTGGCAACTACCAGAGCAAAAGTAGCCATACTCGACCTGAATGTGGAGGCCGCCGACTTCCTGGCCACGGAGATCGGGACCAACGGTGGTGAAGCCATGAGCGTGGGCTGTAATGTGCTGGAGAAGGAAAGCCTGGAAGCTGCCGCAAAGGAAGTAGTGGCAAAATTGGGATGTGTCGATATGCTGGTCAATGGCGCTGGCGGAAACAATCCGGCAGCAACCACCAGCCCGACCCAATCTTTTTTTGACCTGCCCGCGGAAGCGCTACGATGGGTCTTTGAGTTAAACCTGATGGGTACCATCCTGCCTTCCCAGGTGTTCGGTAAATATATGGCCGGGCAGAAATCGGGAGTCATCTTGAATATTACGTCGATGAATGCCTTTCGTCCGCTAACACGCATTGCAGCCTATTCAGCCGCGAAGGCAGGAGTGGCGAATTTCACCCAGTGGCTGGCGGTTCATATGGCGCAGGAGGTTTCACCCGCGATCAGAGTAAACGCCATCGCCCCGGGATTCTTCCTGACAGACCAGAACCGTTTCCTCCTGATAGAAAAAACGAGCAACGAACTGACACCGCGCGGTCAATCCATCATCAACCATACACCCCTTAGTCGTTTTGGAACTCCCGAGGATCTGCTGGGAACAGTTTTGTGGCTGCTTTCTCCTGCCTCCGCTTTTGTGACCGGAATAGTGGTGCCGGTGGATGGCGGGTTCTCTGCCTTCAGCGGAGTATAAGTCGTTCACTAACAAAGATTCTCACCGTCCAAACTTTGACTGGCAAATGATCAATTCACAAGCCATCGCCCCGCAAGGAACCCTGCTCAATGAGCAGATCATCCTCGAAACCCTGCAAAAAGGTCTCGCAGGGCGATTTGCACACCAGAAGGTCCTAGTACTGATCCCCGACCAGACACGTTCGCTTCCTCTGCCAAACCTGTTTCGCGCCCTGGTCGAGGTATTGCGCGAAACGAAACAATTGGATTTCATGGTTGCCCTGGGTACACACCCAACATTGACCGAGGAGAACCTGAATAATCTGGTGGGGATCAGCTCTGAAGAACGCCGCACGAAATACGAATCGATAGGTCTGCTAACGCATGCCTGGAACGATGGGCAGGGGTTGACGTCCATTGGCACACTAGAATCTGAAGAGATCAAAACCATCGCCGGAACACACTGGCATAGCTCCCTTCCGGAGCGAGTGGACATCCGAATTAACAGGGCTGCGCTGGAATATGATGCCCTTCTCATCCTTGGGCCCACCTTTCCTCACGAAGTGGCGGGTTTTTCAGGTGGTGCCAAGTATCTTTTCCCGGGCATCTCCGGCCCGGAGATGATCAATGCCACCCACTGGCTGGGCGCGCTTGCTGGAGTAGTCGGCACAATAGGGATCAAAGACACCCCTGTCCGCACCATGATCCACGCAGCGGCAAGACGACTAAGCACCCCGGTCACACTGGTTGCATTGACGGTGGCAGCCTCGGTTGATATCGTCGCTGGTCACCCGCTGGCCGGGTTGTTCATTGGCGACATCTTCCAGGCCTGGAGTGCTTCGGCAGACCTTTCTGCGAAGTGTCATATCCATTGGTGTGATAAACCTTTCAAGCGCGTGCTATCCTGTGCACCTTCCATGTACAACGAACTATGGACCGCGGCCAAAGCCATGTATAAGCTCGAACCGGCGGTAACCTGCGGTGGCGAGGTGATCATTCATGCTCCGCATCTTGAAACGATCAGCCAGGTTCACGGCAAATACATTTATGAAATCGGCTATCACATATTGCCGTATTTCCTGAACAACTGGGAGCAATTCAAGCATGTCCCGCTGGGGGTGCTGGCGCACAGCACTCATTTGCGCGGCTCAGGCACGATGGAGAATGGTGTTGAAAAGCCAAACGTACACGTCTGCCTTTCCAGTAAAATATCCGCTGAAGATTGCACCCGTCTCAATCTGGGCTACCTCGATCCGGCGAAAATAAATCATGATGAATGGAAAGACCTGCAGGATGAGGGCGTCCTTTACGTTCCCAGGGCTGGCGAGGTTCTATACCGGTTAATTAATCAGATTCACCTTCCGGCATCATTTGGAGAGGATTAATGCAAAAAGCAAATTTCGGATTTATCGGGCTGGGGGTCATGGGGCACATGCTGGCGCTAAACATGGAGCGGCACGGGTTCCGCGTGGCAGGTTATGACCTGGATGAAGAAAAAGTTAAAGCCTTCAAAACGTTATCCACAGGCAAGAACCTGCTCGCCTGCAGCACCTTGAAAGAGTTTACGGCTGCGCTGGAGACCCCACGCCGAATCATGATGATGGTCCCCGCTGGAAAACCAGTCGATGCTGTCATCGCCACCATGAGCGACGTTCTTGAACAAGGTGACCTCCTTATCGATGGTGGAAACACCCACTTCATGGATACCGAGCGACGGTCAAAGGAATTGGAAGCCAAGGGCATCGTTTATATCGGTACTGGTGTCAGCGGAGGTGAGTATGGTGCTTTATGGGGACCGGCAATCATGCCTGGCGGTCAACTCGAAGCCTGGGAATTGGTTAAACCAATTTTTGAGACCATCTGTGCGCGGGTGGAAAACGAGCCATGCGTAGCTTATATGGGGCCACGCGGCGCCGGTCACTACGTAAAGATGGTGCACAACGGTATCGAATACAGCGACATGCAGATCATCGCCGAAACCTATGACATCTTGAAGCGCGGCCTGGGGCTGGATGCACCCCGGCTGCATGATGTTTTCAGAAAATGGAACGACTGCGAACTTGAGTCGTATTTGATCGAGATTACAGCTGATATCTTTACCCGGACGGATGCTGAAACCGGCCGAGCCATCGTTGACCTGATCCTGGATGAAGCCCAGCAAAAGGGTACCGGTAAGTGGGCGTCGCAAAACGCACTGGACCTGGGCGCTCCCACCCCCACTATCAACGCGGCGGTTGAGAGCCGTATCGTTTCAGCATATTATGAAGAACGAATTTCCGCGTCCACCGTGTTGACAGGACCAGATCACTGCATTTCCATTGACCCTGAAATAATCATCGAATGGGCTAAGGGATGCCTTGTACGCGGCAAAGATCTGTTCTTATGCACAGGGCTTCAACCTGATGCGCCTGGCGGATAATGAATATGGTTACAACCTCAATTTCAGCGAGATCGCACGCATCTGGCGCGGGGGCTGCATCATCCGTGCCCGCTTTTTGAACGAAATCCAGCGGGCGTTTAAGTGCAACCCAGGGCTGACCAACCTAATGATGGATCCTGAATTTTCCAGAGCTTTAAACGACCGACAGGCTGCTTTGCGAAAGGTGGTAGCTCTGGCTGTCGAGTTCGGCATCCCTGTTCCGGCTTTAAGTTCGGCTCTGGCTTATTATGATTCTTACCGAAGCGAGCGACTGCCTGCCAATCTGACCCAGGCACAGCGCGATTATTTCGGCGCTCACACTTACCGGCGGATCGACCGACCAGGCACATTCCACACGGAGTGGATGTCGGGTTAAATATTGAGTGGGAGGAGTATCAATACCAGTAATAGGAAGATCCTGCACTCCAGAACCCACACAATATGATCTGCTTGCCAAATAATCAGGAGAAAAGTCATGACAACCAACCTTAACATCCCACCCACTGGCACATTGGATTTTCTTTCGCTTGGAGCCCTGGTGCACCGCCTGGATCCCGGCGTGGTACCGTTCCGAAAAGCCATTGAGTGCCAGATCCATGTCAGCGGCGGGGAATTCAATTGCGCTGCCAACCTTTCGGACTGTTTCCGCTTGAAGACCGGTATTGCCACTGCCATGGTGGATTACCCCATCGGAGACCTAATTGCTGAACGCGTGCGGGCAATGGGCGTACGCCCGTTTTACAAGAAATTCAAGCACAACGGTGTTAACGGCCCCAATATGGCTACGGTCTACAGTGACAGCGGGTTCGGTGTGCGCGCCCCGGTAGTTTTTTACAACCGGGCGAATGAAGCGGCATCCCAACTTAAGCCAGGCGACTTTGATTGGAACGCCATCTTTAGAGAAGGGGTGCGCTGGTTCCACAGTGGGGGGATTTTCGCGGCTCTCTCCGAGACCACCGGTGAACTTATCATTGAAGGGATGAAGGCTGCGAAAGCAGCGGGGGCTGCGACTTCCTTCGATTTAAATTACCGCCCGAAGCTCTGGAACCTTTGGGGTGGGCAAGAGAAAGCTGCTCTTACGCTGGGTCGAATCGTCGAGAACGTTGACGTGCTGGTGGGCAACGAAGAAGACCTCCAGTTGGGTCTTAGCATCCCGGGTCCGGAAGCAGGCTCAAAGCCTGGACTTGACCCACATGCATTCTGCGACATGATCGTCGACGTTGTGGACAAATTCCCACAAATCAAAGTCGTAGCAACCACATTACGGGAGGTCCGCTCTAGCAACCACCATTCCTGGGGAGCAGTGGCATGGATCAATGGAAAGATTTACGTCTCTCCCAACTGTGATCTCGATGTTTTTGACCGGGTAGGTGGCGGGGATGGGTTCGCCTCCGGATTCTTTTTTGGCCTGCTGAGCGGAGAAACGGAACAGGAAGCCGTCAACCTGGGCTGGGCTCATGGGGCCCTGCTGACAACCTTTCCGGGCGACACCACCATGGCAACCGTGGAGCAGGTGCGGGCATTCGCCATGGGCAGTTCGGCACGAATCCAACGTTGATCAATCCGTAAAGGAATATTCAAGGTGATTGATAGAAATCATACCTACTATTGTTCTTAAATATTATGCACACGTGTGCATGTTCCATCTGCAGATCGTTCGGATTTTAAAAGGAGAATTATTATGGAAATAATGAAGGCGTATGTGTTCAAGGATGTTGGCAAGCTTGTGTACGAGGAGAAACCCATCCCCCACGTAAAGAACCCCGATGATGTTTTATTGAAAGTCAAGGCCGTTGGAATTTGCGGCTCGGACTTGAAGATCATCGAAGGCAAGCACCATTTCAAGCCGGATACGGTGCTGGGGCACGAGTTCTGCGGCGAGGTGGTCGAAATAGGCTCGCATGTCCAGTATGTCAAGATCGGAGACCGGGTGGCAATAGACAACAATATCCGCTGCGGATTCTGCTCGTTCTGCCGGATGGGATTGAGCAGCCAATGCGTTGAGATCAAGACAAGCGCACTTGGCGTAATGAGGGATGGTGGATATGCCGAGTACTGCCTGGTGCCCGAGAAGCAGTGTTTCATTCTACCAGAAGGCATTGACGATATCCTGGGCACTCAGGTTGAAACCCTGGCGACAGTGGTAAATGGCATGAACACTCTGTTGATGCTGCCGTACGATTACGTGCTGATCCTGGGCTTCGGCCCGATCGGCTACCTGTTCGCGCAATTTGCCAAAAACATCGCCGTCAAGGTGGCCGTCACCGAAATCGATCCGTTCCGGATCCGCGTAGCAAAAGAATGCGGGCTGACTGTCTGGAATCCAAATGAGGAAGATGTGGTTCAAAAAATCACCGATTTCACCTACGGGCGAAAAGCGGACATAGTAATCGAAGCCACGGGGAATGCAATAGAACAGGCACTCCAATGCGTTTCCCCCGGCGGAAAGGTATTACCTTTCGGGATGGACTCGTCCATCACAGCAAGTATCATACCGAACGACGTCACCCGTTGGGCTACCAAAATCCTGGGCTTATACCTTGGGCAAAACACCATGGTACCTTCGATCCGCCTGTTCCAGGAAAAGCGTCTCAATATGGAACCGTTCTTTACCAAGGTTATCCCATTTGACGAAGGCCTAGGCGCATTTGATCTTTTAGGTCTGGACATGAAGACACTCAAGCATCACCCCAAGAGCGCGATGAAGATCGTGATGAAAATGTAACCCTGTCCCACTCCCATCAGTCATTCCCGAATGGTTAATATGATAGGAGACCGATGAAACTAGCTTTCCATGGTGCAACGACGATGACGAGCAACCTCGAAACCGATGTCGCGGTCAGCGCGCACGCGGGATTCAAAGCGCTCGAAGTGTGGGCCGCTAAAATCGATTTTTATCTTGCAACTCACTCGCTGACCGACCTCAGTTCGTTGTTTGTGAATCAAGACGTTATGCCTATCACGCTCAATTCGATTGAGTTCATTGCATTTCGAGGAAGCAAGTACGCAGAAATACAAGGGCGTCTTCATGAATTGGGCAAGATTGCGCAAGCTGTTGGCTGCCCAACCATTGTTGTGGTACCAAGCCCCTTGCCGGACCGCAATCTGCCGTGGGCTGAGGTAATCGCTGAGTATGTCAAGGTGTTGCGTGACTTGAGCGATATTGCATGCCAGTACAACATCAAACTGTCTTTTGAATTCCTTGGCTTTGGATGGTGCAGCGTGCGCACGCCGCGAGCTGCATTCGAGATCATCCAAAACGTGGATCGTGACAATATCGGCCTGACGATCGACGCAGCTCATCTTTACGGTGGCGGGGGCCTGATCAGTGAACTTGATCAATTGGATCCAGAGCGCATCTTTGCATTTCATCTGAATGACCTTGAAGATACAGCCAAGGAAGCCATCCTCGACAGCACACGACTCCTGCCCGGTCATGGAGTGGTGCCACTCGACGACATCTGCGCGCGGCTAAAACGCATCGGGTACAGCGGGCCATGCTCAATCGAACTTTTCCGACCCGAGTATTGGGATTGGGATCCCCAGGAATTGGCAATCAAGACCCACCAGGCAGCGCTAAGGGTCCTGTCACCGTATTTTCAACTCGATTAAAGCTGGAAATAAAATTTCTTACCAAGGGAGAGAAGTTGAAATGACAAAAAAAGTAAAAATCGCGGTAATTGGCACGGGACGCATGGGCAGCGTTCATGTACGCAACATTGCCCGGCAGATACCCGAAGCGGAACTGGTCGCGGTTTGCGACATCCGCTTGGAAGTGGCTCAAGCCGTGGCGGATGAATGCGGTATCAAGCGCGTGGTCAAGGATTACCACGAACTGCTGGTCTGACAGGGAAATCGAAGCCATCCTGATCGCCACCAGCACAGACACACACGCCTTCATCATGAAAGATGTGGCTGAAACGGGCAAGCATATCTTCTGCGAGAAACCTCTGGCTCTTGATTTGGACATGATCGATGAGGTGCTGGTCGCGGTAAAAAAGGCCGGGGTCAAACTCCAAGTCGGATTTAATCGCCGCTTTGATAAAAGCTATCAGCGGGTCCACGAGATCGTATCTTCGGGCGAGATTGGGCGTCCGTGCATCCTGCGCATCACCAACCGTGACCCCGATTTTCCTGCCATGGAATTTCTGCGTGTATCAGGCGGAATTTTTTTGGATTTAGCCATCCATGATTTTGACATGGTGCGTTTCCAGGTGGGCGAAGTTGATGAAATCTACGCCACAGGCAGCGTGTTGGTTGAGCCAAAGTTAAAAGAATTCGGCGATATCGACACGGATGTGGTCAGCCTCAAGTTCGTCAATGGTGCAGTCGGTGCAATCGACAACAGTCGCAAAGCAGTTTATGGGTATGACCAGCGTCTGGAAGTATTCTGTTCGAACGGCACAGCAATGGCAAATAACGAATCTGAGACCGTTGCCGTGAAAGGTAACCAGGATGGTTTCCTCTCAGCGAAACCACCATACTTCTTCATGCAGCGCTATGCTCCCTGTTATGTTGAAGAGGTTCGCCAGTTTGTAGAATGTGTCCGTGATGATAAACCAACTCCAACAACCGGCGCGGATGGACGTGCTGCTGTTGTACTTGGTTACGCTGCCTGGAAGTCGCTGCGCGAGAATCGCCCGGTGAAGATCAGTGAGATTGGATAAACAAGATTTTGGAAGGTTGATGCCAAAAACCGTGAATAGCTGCGTGCATAAACCCTCTGAAACAGAATACCTTAACTGCATCCGCTGCGGGTTGTGTCTGGCTGTCTGCCCGACCTACCGTGAATTTCTCAGCGAGACTGCTTCACCGCGCGGGCGGGTGGCATTGGCGCGTAAGGGGGTGGAGGGAGAATTGCAGCTCAGCCAAAACCTTGCAGAACAGATGTATGCCTGCTTTGATTGCCTGGCTTGCAACGACATCTGCCCGGTGGGCATCCATCCCGCCGACCTGGCTCTGGAAATGAGGACCCTGCAAGAGCAGTTGCGACCTGCCCAATGGAAGAAAACACTGTTTGGAGGGATTGTCCAATATCCCAGGACGGTTGGAGGCTGTAACCTGGCCACTGCGCGTTTACCAGTTGCTGGGGATTCGCCGGGTGGTTAGCACCCTTGGGTTGCGCAATCTCCTGCCCAGTAAACTGCGTGATATGGAAGCCATGCTGCCACACCAACCACAGCGACCACTCCGAGTGATCATTCCGGAGGTTGTCAGAGCTACTGGCGAGGAACGTTACCGGGTTGGATTCTTCCTGGGCTGCGCCCAGAGCCTGATGTTTGCTGGTCAAAGCGCAGCGAGCGTGCGCGTCCTGGCTCGCAACGGCTGCACCGTAATCACACCAAAAAATACCGTGTGTTGCGGGATGCCTGCCCTCGGTTATGGGCGACCCGACCTGGTCCAGCAACAGGCGCGCGTCAATATCGCAGCCTTCGAAAAAGCAGGCGTCGAGACCATCGTTACGGATTGTGCCACCTGTGGGTCCACCCTGAAGGACTACGGGAATTTTCTATCCGATGACCCCGCCTGGGCGAAGCGGGCTGCCGCGTTCAGTACGAAGGTCCAGGATGTGAGCGAATTTCTGCTGTCGATCCGCCTGCAAAAACCGAGGGGCGGATCGAGGCGCGTGTCACTTACCACGACCCGTGTCACCTGCGCCGCGGTCAAAAGGTCTGGGAACAGCCGCGAGCAATCCTAAAAATGATCAACGGTCTCGAATTTGTCGAACTCCCAGAAGCGGACTGGTGCTGCGGCTCGGCGGGCAGTCAGCTGATCACTCATTACAAAACATCGGTCAATGTGTTGGAGCGCAAGGCAACAAATATTGGCACTACGCAGGCCAAGTTTGTTGCCTCAGGCTGTCCTGGATGCCAGATGCAATTGATTGTCGGCGTGAAGCGACAAGAACTTGATGTGCATGTGGTTCACCCGATCGGATTATTGGACCGGGCATATCGAACAAATGGCAAGTCCCGAGTAAGCCGACCCTGGCACGAGAGAACTGACCATTATTGACGCTAAATTATGTAGTTTCTACTAGTGATAAGAAGGAATAATGTTGGAAAAGACAATCATCACGCAACTCGAAAAGATGATCGGGAAAGAGAATGTACTCTCCACACCTGAGGACCTGGCAGTTTATGGATATGATGGCACCTTCGAAGACCATCGCCCGGAAATGGTCGTATTGCCGACCACGACCGAGCAGGTCAGCCAGGTAGTGCGCATTGTCATCCCGCCACTGCATCCCGCTGGTGACCCGTGGTATGGGCTCAGGCCTGGCAGCGGCATCGGTCCCCTTCCAGGGAGGGATCGTCCTGTGCCTGACGCGCATGAACCGCATCCTGGAGATCGACCAGGCAAATGCCATTGTCCATGCAGAGGCCGGGGTGGTCACTGCGGACCTGCAAACTGCAGTAGAAAAACTCGGGTTCTTCTATCCTCCCGACCCCTCAAGCATTCGCCACTCAACGATCGGCGGGAATATTGCCTGCAACGCCGGAGGCCCGCGCTGCCTCAAATACGGCGTGACCGGTGATTACGTGTTAGGTCTGACTGTTGTCCTGGCAGATGGGAGCCTGCTGCACACAGGAGGTAAAGTCATCAAAGACGTGGTCGGCTACGACCTGACAGCCTTGTTCACTGGCTCAGAAGGGACATTGGGCGTGATCACCGCCGCCCTGCTGCGACTGATCGCCAGACCGAAGTTCGCAAGAGCAGCTTTGGTCGAGTTTGAAAGGTTGGAGGACGCTTCCCGAACGGTCAGCGCAATCCTTTCAGCCGGCATCGTCCCAGCAGCCATGGAACTAATGGACGAAACGGCCATTGCCTGTGTTGAGGAAGCGTTACACCTGGACCTCCCTCTGGATGTGGAGGCAATCCTGCTGGTGGAAACAGACGGAGGGGACGAGGCCTCCGTTTTACGCGAAATCGAAGCCGCGGCAAAGATCTGCACAGAGACAGGGGCGCGAAAGGTGAAAGTTGCCAGAGACGAGAGTGAGCGCGCCAATTTGTGGCAAGCCCGCAGGTCTGTTTCACCAGCGCTGGCGCGCAAGGCGCCCAACAAGTTGGGAGAGGATATCACTGTGCCGCGCAGTGCCATCCCTGAAGCTGTCCGACGCTTAAAGGTTATCAGCGCCAAATATGGACTGCCGATCGTCATCTTTGGCCACGCCGGTGACGGCAACCTGCACCCGAATATCCTGTTCGATAAACGCGATCCATCCCAGTGGAAAAAAGTGGGGCAGATGGCTGCAGAAGAGTTCTCAATGGCCCTGGAACTCGGCGGAACGCTCTCAGGAGAGCACGGCGTAGGGGCATTGAAACGACCTTATATGCAGCAGGCGCTTGGGGTGGTCTCGCTCGATATCCAACAACGGATCAAGTACGCATTGGACCCCTCCAATATTCTCAACCCCGGTAAAGTGTTCCCGGATTAATCCATATCTTTTCCAAGGAGTAAAAACAAATGTCAAACCAAATCGCACCAAAAGGCTTTCTTTCCACCAACCAGCCTGACCTATTCTTCGAAGATAACCCCGTGGGGCGGATGAAGAAAGAAGTATGGGAAGCCAGCGACACGCAGATCGATGCAATGCTTGCCGACTACGGTGTCCCATCACCAGTCGAGTGGGCAAAGCCGGGCTCATATATTCAGACAACAACCCGCTGGCAAGTGGAACAGAACCGAAAGAAGAATGATGTTGTTTTCATCCCGGTAGGCTGCACCGAGCTGCACGGACAACACTTGCCGAGCGCAGCAGATACCTTGTATGTAAGCGCCATTTGCGAAGGTGTGCGTCGCTTCACCGCAAAACGCGGCGCGCCAGTCAACCTTGCGCTCCCGCCACTGAATTACGGCGGTCATCCATACCACCACATGGGCATGCCCGGTACAGTCATCGTTCGCGAACACGTTGTACGTGAAATGATGATCGACGTGATGCTCGGCTTGTGGAACGACGGATTCCGCAAGCAATTGATCGTAAACAACCATGGGCACCTGTGGATGCTTGAGTCAGCCGTGCAGGAGTTCATGAAACGCTACCAGTTGCCGGGGATTTTCCGCGTCATCGACTGGCACCGCGGTGTGCGCGAGTTTTTCCGTCCGGTCGAACGGGGTGGACAGATGACCACCAACTTCGTGCATGCCGACGAATCCGAGACCTCCCTCAGCCTGCTTTTGCATCCTGAAATGGTCGACATGAATTATGCAGTGAACACAGAGGGAAAAAATTACCTGCCAGAGGGTCACTTCGATAAATCCGTGGATCCATTCGGCCGCCCAAGCCGATGGTCGGAAGGAGAGGGTCACTTCGCAATCGAGATCTCCGCCACACCTGAGGGAGTGGTCGGCAAAGCCAAATCAGGTACAGCACAGAAAGGCAAGCGCCCGATGGCTGCCATCCTTAAATACCTGACCTTGTGGCACGACGATGTGCTCGAAGCGTTCCCGGCGGGGAAGGTCCCACCAGTGGAGGAAGTCACCCTGCGCACAGCCAAGGAAATGGAGCCATACCTGCGCGAACCACTCAGCGAGGGTTGGAAACCGGTCTACAGCCTGCCACGCATCGGTCAGGGCACGGAAGTGTAAGGAAATTACCCAAACAAGGCAAACGTAGATCATCGAGTAGATAACATCTTATGGAATTTCCCATTCCTGTACCTTTGTACCCTTTGAGTCTAGTTCTTATGTGAAGGAGAGAAGCATGAAAGGCAAAATGCAAGGCGTGACGTTGGTCGCCGACTGGAGCCCCAAGCCTGGTTTCAAACTCGGTTCGAAAGATATCGAAGGACGGCAAACTTACCTGGGCAGCCAGGTTTGGCGCAACCCCCGGTTGGAGATCCGCGAATACGATATCCCGGAACCTGGACCTGAAGAAGTGCTGATGGAAGTCAAAGCCTGCGGCATCTGCGGATCGGATGTCCACATGGCCCAGGCTGACAAGGAAGGCTATATTTACTATCCAGGTCTTACGGGCTTCCCGTCCATCCTGGGTCATGAGTTCTCGGGAGTGGTGATCGAAGCTGGCAAGAATGCTCGCGACAAACGCACAAATAAATCATTTAAAGGTGGCGAAGCTGTCACTACAGAAGAGATGCTGTGGTGCGGGCAGTGCAAACCCTGTGCGGATGGTCAACCCAACCATTGTGAACAATTAAACGAGGTCGGTTTTAATGTTAACGGAGCGTACACCAAATACATTGTCCTGCCATCTCGAACGCTGTGGAGCTTGGAGCCACTGCGCAAAAACTACAGGGAGGAAGATATCTTTATCGCTGGCAGCCTAGTCGAGCCCACCTGTGTTGCTTATAATGCAGCAATCGAGCGCGGCGGCGGAATTCGCCCAGGGGACCGTGCTGTAATCCTGGGTGGAGGGCCGGTAGGGATCGCAGCGTGCGCCATCCTTAAGCGTGCAGGCGCTTCACAGGTAATCATCTCAGAAACTCAGCAGGAACGGGCCAACATGGCCTTGAAGTTAGGAGCAGATTATCACATCAACCCATCCAAGGAAGATTTTGCTGAGCGCGTGCTCGAGATCACCGGCGGCATGGGTGCTGATATGTTCATGGAAGCGACCGGTCTGCCTGCGGTTGTCTATCCTGGCATCGAGAAAGTCATTTGGGAAGGTCGCACATTACTAAGCACGGTCGTCGTCACCGCCCGTGCTGAAGCGAAAATGCCCGTAACCGGCGAAGTACTCCAGGTGCGAAAGGCGCGCATAGTAGGTGCACAGGGTCACTCGGGGCATGGAAATTTCCCGCGGGTCATCGAGTGCATGGCAACCGGAATGAATATGACCCCCATGAGCACCAAAAAGATCAAACTGGAAAAACTAGCCGAAAATATCATCAAACTGCAGACCGACCGGTCCGAGTGCAAGATCACCTACGTGGCAGGATAAAATCAATCCATCCGTGGACGATGGATTGCTGTTGGCAAACCATCGTCCACGGTAAATAGCTGAAATATGAAACTTTCCATTGTCCTCTCCACCCAACCAGCCCAGTTCGAAGCGGCAACTTTCAAAGGTGACCTGGAAACAAACCTGCGGAGCATCGCAGCCCTGGGTTATGAGGGGGTTGAATTAGCAATCCGGGATCCCAAGCTTGTCGACATTGGCAACCTGGAGCGACTAACATCCACATATAAACTATCCGTACCAGCCATTGGCACTGGTCAGGCATGGGGAGAAGAGGGCCTTTCGTTTACCGACCCGGACGCCTCAGTGCGTCTCGCCGCCATCGAGCGCGTCCGGAGCCACATACCTGTTGCAGCCCGATTCGGAGCAGTAATCATAATTGGACTGATCCGCGGCATCGTCAAAACTGGTGTAAACCAAGCCCAAGCGATGGAATGGATGGTGGAGGCCTTGCGGCTGTGCAGCTTAGCTGCTCATCCACACGGTGTGCGGCTCGCATTGGAACCAATCAACCACATCGAGACGACCCTAATCAATACGGTAGCCCAAGGGATCGAATTAACTGAACGAGTAGGGGAGAACAATTTCGGTCTACTGCTTGACACTTACCACATGAACCTGGAGGAGAGTGACATCGAGGGAAGCATCCAGCAGTGTGGGGCACGGATTTTCCATTTCCACGTGGCTGACTCCAACCGGTGGTATCCCGGTGCAGGGCACCTGGATTTCCAATCCATTTTGTCCTCCCTCTTTGCCGGCGGGTATTCGGGATGGGTTTCTGGTGAGTTCATTCCAAAACCAGATGCCGAAACTTCCGCAAGGCAGGCCATTAGTAATTTGCGTAAAATATTAAGTATCATCCTTTGAAATTCCAGCGTTATTTTGAGGATTGTTGAACCAATCCATTCGTGAGCCATCTGAGTTGCTACGGATATGGATGGCTCACGAATTTAGGGGAGGGAGAGAGTTGGAGAATATATGGGGTGGGATTTTAGAGAGTTGTATAATATTAATGTTCGAATAAATCATGAAAACCGCCCGAAAGTAAAATAGATCAGTTTACTCCATATGTATGTACGATGTAGCGACGTATCATAAGGAGGTATTTAAGATGGAAGACGTGAAAAGGTATACCCTTGAAGAAGCTCAGCAATACTTTGCCAAAACGCTGAATGGGAAAGTGTGGGAATTACTCCAAAAACCAGACCGCTCAAAGTCAGAAGATGAGCTAATGATTTATGCCGCTCACGCATCCTGTTACCATTGGTTGATTACGGGCACCGGTTTGCACCACCAACGAGGTGAATGGCTCATCGCGCATGTTTATACTGTACTTGGCATAACCGATGCCGCACTCAGACATGCAGCGCGGTGTCTAGAACTTACAAATGAATTTTCAAGGTCCATGGAAGGTTTTGACTGGGCTTACTGCTACGAATGCGTGGCTCGAGCCAATGCGTTAGCGGGGAATAGAGATTTAGCCCTTAAGTATATTGAACTTGCCGAAAAGAATGGGCAAGCCATTAATAACAATGAAGATAAAACCCTTTTCCTGGGTGACTTTAACGGAGGTAGTTGGCACGGGATGAAATGAATTTCCCTGCCTAATCACCACCCCCAATAAAATCCCATTGGGTATGTCAGAAATCCCCAAATATAGCGACGAGCCTATGACAGGAAGATTACATAAATTTTCCTCCAGGAATGAGACCGAGGACAGCCAAAATTGCTTGGAATTTTTACACTTTTCGGGACAAGATTGATTTTAAAATTGTTATAATTAGCTCCTTAAACCAATATTTATCTTTTATCTTGAAAGAGTGGAGAGAAGAAATGGATTTCGTCCAATTATTCAAACAACGACACGACGTGCTGTATGATTTTTTTCTCGCTGATTTTTGGAAAACCGTGCCAGTCGACTTGATGCGCCAGAGGCCGCATCCCAGCGTCAATTCTCTCGCCTGGATCTTGTGGCACATGGCCCGGGTGGAAGACGCAGGCATGAACCTGTTTGTCTCTGAACGCTCCCAAGTCCTGGACGAAGGCGACTGGTTGCGGCGGATGAATTTTCCCTGGCGGCATAACGGGGGTGGAATGGTCTTTACGGAAGTGGATGACCTGAATCAGCGAATCAATTTAGAAGCATTGCACGGTTATTCAAGGGATGTCCAGCACCGCTCGCAGGAAATCATCGAACAGATCGGCCAAATGAACCTGGATGCAACCATGCAACCGGAACGCCTCAAGGTGATCCTATTAGATGAGGGACTGGCTCATTCGAACCCTGAAGAGCTGGTAATATGGTATTCGGGCTGGTCGAAAGGGAAGTGTTTAATGACCTTCGGTCTTTCCCATCCCTTTCAACATATCGGTGAGATGGGAGTCATAGCAAGCCTGCTCGGAATTGTATTTGATTAAATTCGAAGTCCGAATTGGAAACCTGGAATAAGTCGATCAATTCAAAACAAAAACTCCGAGGTTATCCACACGCCCGGAGTTTTGAATTACTATTTTATTTTAGCGGGTACTTACACGTACAAAGGTAAGGGTAGTGTTATCGCTTTCGGCGTAGATCGTTAAGGAATCACCTTCCACAATAAATCTCACTGTGCCGGTCAGCACCTGGAAGGCCGCGCCTTCCTGTGTCATCAGCGGTTTAGAGCATGCCATCAGGGTTGACGCCAGCGGGCCAAAAACCAATTTATCGTCCTTCACTGAATAATTACCCGAGAAACCATTACAACCGAGATTTCCGCTTACCTTTCCATCCGTAGCGAAGATCAAGCTAGTTTGCATGCCGGGGGTGGACGGCGTTTGTTTCCCCACGCTCCCATATGAAACGAGCACCCAGGAAGTCCCGCCCAAGGATGCCCGGGGTAATTTGTATGCACATGCGGAAATGGTTAATCCTGAAGCAACCAGAATGGCAAAGACTGTCAATGTGATTCTATTCATTTAGCTTTATCCAATGTTTTTTTCAATGGTGAATATCAGTTACCAGACGACCTACCGGGTGAAATGTTCCTCACCCGTTATTGCCAGAGGACTCGATTGCCTTATAATATCTTCATTATGAAAAAAGGATCATCTGACTTCATACAAGATGAGCTCATCAATTCATTGAACCGACTCTGGAAGGATCCGCGGGACCACTCACGCATTTCCCAAACAATCCAATTTCTCAACTCTCAATATGACCTGGATACTAAAATTGCGAAGGAATCCGGGGTGATAGAAATTATCGAGCAAATGATCGGCAGGCTGGCAGCTTCCTTTGGAAACACAAAAAACATTGAGAACAAAATAATTCTTGATATCGCGTGCGGATCGAATACCAGCAAAGCGCCGGCAGCGGTCCATTTAAAAACTCCTTTTGGACGAGTGACATTGGGAGGTGCGAGTAAGGGATATACAGCATTATTCGAGCCCTGGTTCTGCCGCATGCTCCTGGATTTGGGAGCGGTACCTGTAGGTGTAGATTTTGGAGATTTAGAGCAAGAATCCTTCAGGCATTACCGGGTCGATCTCGGGATTCCGGGTGCGCTGGATTTTCTTGCTGATAACTCGTTTGACGCGGTCCAGGATAGCAGGCTTTTTGGATCCCCAGAGTTCACTGCCCAGTTTCCGCATCAAGCAGACCGGTTGAAGGTGGCCCAAGAAATTCAGCGCCAGGAAAATCGAATTTTAAAAACCGGCGGCATCATCATCCATTCAGATGCTGCAGCAATGTTAAGATGATGAGTTTTAATTGAATCCTCAACTTTCCATACTTTCCCACCCTTTTTGCTTGACCGGTGGTTGGGGTAAAGTCTCCATTAACCAGAGGTAAATTATCGTGCGAAATATGAAAAGGCCAATTTTTTTCCTTATCTTTGTTATTGCGCATGTATTTATTCTGAGAAATGTATTCCTGCTTTCCAAAGACATGCTCAGCGGGGACCATTCCGCGGAGAAACTGATCCCTTTGCCAAGATACGGGTTTGCCAGGATCCCCAACAGTCCATTTACTGAACAATACCATGCTCAGAATCGGTTGGCAGTGGATTTTGCGCAAATTTATTTTCCTGCGCAACAGATAAACTCCCTGAGCGAAAATTATCAAAGTGGGACCCTGGACCCCCTGCAAAGGCCTTCAAGATATGCACCCCTGGTCCACTACCTTTGTTCCATCACGGTTTGCAAGCTGGAATATGGTCCTGCCAGCCTGCTTCATATGTTCATTCAAGTGTTTATATTTTTCCTGGTTTTCATTTATTCTTTTAAATCATTTAGATTGGAAAAAGGAATACTTCCCGGAATATTGCTGGCAAATATCTATTTATTTCTATCCCCAGCAGGCTTATCATGGTTTGAAAGGGGCCAATTTTCGCTTTATGTAGGGGCTGCTTACATCTTGATCATCCTGGGCTTAATGAAAAGGAATCTCCCCCTTGTCCTATTAGCGGCATTTTTTGCTTTTATCAAATGGACATCCCTCCCAACTATTTTTGTTGTCTTTTCAGTGACCATCCTGGGTTCTAAAACTTTCGCTGAGGGGAAGAAATACATTATTTTCGCAACGGCGTTTCTGTTGTTCATCATTTGCCTGATATTCTTGTTACCTGCTCCAGGCCTTGAGTTTCTAAAAGGGTTATGGTTACAGGAACGATTTGCTGCTCCCGGCGGCATTAGTTTGGCGAAGGTCCTGCCAGTTTGGATTGCCAAAACTTTGCCAATCCCCCTAATCATCCTTGGATATTTACATTTCAAAAAATACCAAAACGTGATTGATCGAACCATCCCGTTTTTGACAGGTTCGACAATCGTTATGCTCACCTTCCCGACCCTGGCTTATGAATATAACCTTCCCTCCCTGTTTGGTTTCATCCCGCTAATTATGTATTGGGCGGAAATCCCTAACAATCCTATCAATGAACCCGCTCGAGATATTATTAAATTTTCTTTCTTTACCTTTGTGTTGCTGGCATCACTTTCCAATTTTATTAACCAGGGATATATCATTATGGGGGAATATTTTATTATCGCTTCAATACTTCTCATTTTCCCCCTGTTAATCAAAAACAAGGAGGCTGCCAATCAAAGCAGCCGATAATTTAAAAGTCACCGGATAAACCTAATGGTTGTGAGCAACCCGAAATCTTTTTTATCCGGGATAATTTCATGTTCCCTTTTATATTTATGCCAAATGTAGAAAGATGTGTTCGGCGTTCCGGAAGTAGACTTTTTCGAGAACATCATCAGGCAGATTCAAACCATGTACATTCCATCGACCCTGCAGAGGAATGGGCGCAGCATTATAGTTGAAATATTCATCTTCGGTCTCGAGAAACCGATAGATGACCCGATACGCTTCCGGATAAGGGCCAAAATCTGAGCCAAAGAGAATGCGGTCAGCGTAGCGCAAAAAGAAGCGCCGGGCTGAATACGGCTGGCGGCCTAATTCACCGGTCCGAGCAGAAATGTCCACGTGGAAGTTTGGACAGCGGTCCAGTAAAGCTCCAACCCAGGTCAGGTTCTCAGCATAGCAACCCACATGGGCACCAATGAACGTGGTTTGCGGGTGACGGGAGACGATGGAAGCAAGGCCTGAGACGATATGCATAAAGGTCGGAAAGGGAGGGCTGGGGAAAGCCCAGTCGGGGTGATTGTTAAGTCTCCTCCCAGCGTTCATTAGTCTCATCAAGTGGGTCAAAAAAAGCAACCGGGTCTGCAACATGGATTACCACCGGAAACCCAAGTTCCCCTGCACTTTGCCAGATGGGGACGAGGCGCGGGTCATCAACATTAACTAGTTTTCGCTTGTGATCCCTGACTTGAAGGCCCAGAGCTTTCCAGATTTTCAAGCCTTCGGCACCTCGTTCTTTTTGGATTCTCAACCTGCCTGCCGCCCATTCAGGAAAGGAATCTCCCTTTTCCGCCCACTGCGACCAGTCCACACCGCCGAAGACCAGGAAACGATCAGGCGCAGGCTGCTTGAAATGTTCCAGGTGGGTGTTAAGGATTTGTTCACCCCAACCTCCATCCAGATCCAGGTAACGCACAACACCAGACTGGTCGAGCAAGTCAAGCAATTGGGGCAATGGGCGCTGATCCCAGCCGCCCCCAAATTCTTCCCCAAGGTGGTTGTGAGCATCGAAGACTGAAAAGCGAGGTTTCTCCACCAAGGTTTTTTTAGTAACCATTTTGGAGTTAGGATTAAAGTTTTGAAACAGCATAGTTTATATTTGGGATCCTGGATTCTGAATTTTTTTGTTAATAGAACTCCCAAACCACTCGACATATTCTCGCATGTTTCATGAGCAAATTCAAGTGACTAATTTCATATTTGCCAATAATAATAAGGGCTGGGTAATTTTCCCTGGTTTCGTGAACCCCAACAAGACTTCAAATGCGCTCTTTTGGTATTATCCACTTTTTTCCGGATGGTTTGCTCTCAAATTACGCGGATTAGACCAGCATTAGAGACGTTTACACCCCGCAACTAATCCACCTCGAGAGCGTTATAATTCCAAACAATCCCCCCAAAACGACAACCTGTCTAGTCAACCATGCCCTGAACAGTGGAAATTCTTTTTGCATTGGAGATTTTTGTCCATGAAAGCTACCCCGAAAAACACAAACCTGATCCTCGAACAAAAACTTCAGACAGTTCCCATCGCGGTTATTGGTATGTCGTCCATTTTCCCGCAGGCTCATAACCTTCAAGAGTATTGGGATAACATTCTCAATAAGGTAGATTCCATTGTAGATATCCCGGCTTCACGATGGAATATTGACGATTATTACAATCCGGACCCGGGTGCTCCCGATAAAACATATTGCAAGCGAGGTGCCTTCATACCGGATATCCAATTTGATCCGGCAGAATTTGGACTGCCTCCGAATATCCTCGAAGTCACCGATGTCACCCAGCTGCTTTCGCTGGTAGTTGCCAAGGAATGTCTTGAAGATGCCGGATATGGAGAAGGGAAAGAGTTCGAGAGGGAAAATGTTGGAGTGATCCTGGGGTTTGTTGGAATTGGCAGCAAACTCGTCGTTCCGTTGATGGCGCGCCTCCAATACCCGGTTTGGGAGAAGGTTCTGCGCAGCTTCGGGATCCCCTCCGAAGACATTCGGAAGATTATTGAAAAAATAAAATTGGCTTATCCGAACTGGGAAGAAAATACTTTTCCGGGTTCCATCGGCAATGTTGTTGCGGGCCGGATCGCCAACCGCTTCGACCTGGGGGGCACCAATTGCGTGGTCGATGCGGCCTGTGCCAGTTCGCTGGCAGCCATCCACATGGCGGCAAGTGAGTTGATCGAAGGCCGGGCGGACATGATGATCACCGGCGGAGTTGACCTGGATAACTCGATAGGGGCGTACATGTGTTTCAGCAAAACCCCGGCTTTTTCCAAAAGCCAGAACCCAGCTCCTTTCGATAAGGATTCGGACGGGATGATGGTAGGTGAAGGGATCGGCATGGTAATGCTGAAACGGCTGGAAGATGCCCGGCGCGACCACGACCGAATTTATGCAATCATCAAGGGGATCGGGACATCCAGTGATGGACGTTACAAGTCCATCTACGCACCACGTCCAGCCGGGCAATCTCTTGCGATGCGACGAGCCTATCTTGAAGCTGGCTACAGCCCGGCCACTGTTGGCTTGATCGAAGCACACGGGACCGGTACGATGGCGGGAGATCCCGGCAGAGTTCCAGGGGCTGAATGAAGTGTTCTCTGAGAATAATCAAAATAAACAAACCATCGCATTGGGCAGTGTGAAGTCTCAAATCGCGCATACCAAAGCAGCAGCCGGGATCGCCAGCCTGATCAAGGTATCCCTGGCTTTGTATCACAAGGTGTTACCTGCCACCATACACATCAAAACACCCAACCCCAAACTTGAAATCGAGAAATCACCCTTTTACCTGAACACAGAGGTGCGACCATGGATCAAACCTGCCACCCACCCCCGCCGCGCAGGTGTGAGTTCTTTCGGTTTTGGCGGAACCAATTTCCATGTGGTGCTGGAAGAAGACGAGATGCGAAACAAACGGACGATACCGGCTCAACTCTGTAGGAAAAGTTATCCTGCTCTCCGCTCCGACTCCCGATGAATTGCTGGCGATTATCATGGGATGGATCGAAAAATTACAGGGACCACAGGGAAAGCAAGAATTGTTAAACATGGCATTCCAGTGGACCATCAAAGCAACTCCACAAAACCATGCAAGATTGGGGTTTGTAGCTGTCAATGAAGGCGAGGCGTTGAGGCAACTGAATGCTGCAGTTGAACTCATAAAAACCAAGAATGGACAGGAAACCGCCGAACACCCGACAGGCGTTTATTACCGCCGGAGCGGGTTGGAACCCCAGGGGAAAGTAGTCGCCCTATTCCCGGGGCAGGGTTCTCAATATGTGGATATGGGTCGGGAATTGGCGATCAGTTTTCCGCCCATCCGCCAGGCTTTTGCCGAGATGGACGAAGCCTTTGAGTTAGATGGCATGCTCCCCCTTTCCAGGACGACCTTCCCCATTCCGGTATTCGACAACGCACAGAAGGAGTCGCAGTCGAACACTCTAACTCAGACCGAATACGCCCAGCCTGCAATCGGGACGTTGAGTGCTGGAATGTATAAATTACTGGAACAGGCTGGGTTCAAAGCCGACTTTACTGCCGGTCACAGTTTCGGAGAATTATCCGCGTTGTGGGCAGCCGGAGTTTTTGACGATAAAACGTATTTCATCCTGGCGAAGGCACGCGGCAAAGCCATGGCACCACCAGCAGACGATAATTACGATGCCGGGACGATGCTGGCTGTTAAGGGGGATATTTCTGCCCTGCAAGGAGAATTAATTGCATTCCCGGAAATAACGCTGGCAAATTGGAATTCCAACAACCAGGTTGTGCTGGCTGGAACCAAGCCTTCCATTGCGGCTGTTCAGAAAGTATTGGTTGAAAAGGGATATTCGGTTGTTGCGCTGCCGGTATCTGCTGCCTTTCATACAAAATTGGTGAGCCACGCTCAGAAACCGTTTGCCGAGATAATTCAGAAACTGAAGTTCAATAAGCCCGGCATCCCTGTTTTTTCGAATACAACCGGTAAGGTGCATGCCTCCGACCCAGAACAGATCCGCAAGAATTTGGCGGAGCATATATTGAATCCGGTGCGGTTTAAAGATGAAATCGAAGCCATATACAATGAGGGCGGACGTATTTTTGTCGAAATTGGACCCAAGAACGTTTTAACCAACCTGGTTAAAAACATCCTGGAAGGAAAACCACACTTTGCAGTGGCTTTGAATCCAAACTCAAAAAAGGACAGTGACCGTCAATATCGCGAAGCGGTCGCCCAACTTTGTGTTCTGGGCCTGGACTTGCGATCATACGACCCATATGCACTGGTAGCAAAAAAAGTTGCGGAAACAAAGAAGTCGAGCATCAGCGTTATGTTGAATGGCGGGCTTTACCTGACTGACAAGACACGAAATGCCTTTGAAAAGGCAGTGGCGCAGAAAGACACCCTGGAGCTGGCTGTTACGATTTCCGAAATGAAATCACCAGCGACAAATGATGAACATCTCAAGGCTTCTTTGCCGACGATCGATGGATCACCTGTCATTTCCCCACAAGGAACGGGGCAATCGTTTGACCGATTTCAATCGTGGCAAAACGAAACTTTGAAATCCCACACCCAATTCCTATCGAATGACAGCGAATATACCCGATTGTTTGGTCAAATTACGAAGCAGGAACTTGACTTGCTGTCTGGCAACCCATCTCCGCAAACGCTTGAACAAATCAATGCCGCAATGCAAACTCTTGAACGAAGCATGGCTCAGTTCCATCAGCACCAGGCAGAAACATTGCGCGTACATGAGCAGTATTTACACAGCCAGGAAGAATTATTCAAGAGCCTGATGCAACTACAAACCATCCCAAGTGAAACGCCGGTCAAAAATACAATCAAGTCTCTTCCAACCGTCTTTGCTCCATTAGAACCAGCAGAGACAATGACTTCCGAACTTGCAGCACTCGATGTGAAATCGCCTTCTGTTCCAGAAACTTTTGAACCAACTGTCTCCACCACAGCAATCAGCGTTGAAACACTGACCCAATCCCTTCTTGAGATCGTCAGCGAGAAAACCGGTTATCCACCCGAAATGCTCGAAATGGACATGGATATGGAAGCCGACCTGGGGATCGATTCAATCAAAAGGGTTGAAATCCTGGGTGCCATGCAGGCTCGCCATCCGGAAATTCCCAAAACGGATACAGCCGTCCTTTCCGAAATGCGCACCCTTGGGCAAATTGTTGCCCACATGGCAAGTTCTGCACCGGTTGCAGAGGTTGCCATCCCGGCTCCTCAACAAGCGCAGGAAGCAGACCATGCAGAGATCGTGCAGGCACCAATTCCAATGGGAATTGAAGTTGAGGCAGTCAAACTCGCCCTCCTGGAAATCGTCAGCGAGAAGACCGGCTATCCCACCGAAATGCTTGATCCTGGTATGGATATGGAAGCCGACCTGGGGATCGATTCCATCAAGCGGGTCGAAATACTGGGCGCGCTGCAAACCCGTTTCCCTGAACTGCCAAAGGTGGATGCAACTGCGCTGGCGGAACTGCACACGCTTGACCAGATCACAGGCTACCTGACGACAGTTGCGCCAACAGAGGGGAAGTCTTCACCGCAGATCCCACCAACCAAGATCGCAACAGAATCCTTACCGCGCGGAGTCGTAGCTTTGAAATTCCTACCATCCCCGGACCACCTGGATATGATTTTTCCCAAAGACCATACCTGCATCCTGATGGATGACGGTACAGACTTAACGCCTGCGCTCGCCAAGGCGCTTTCTGCACAAGACATAAAAGTAGTCGTTTTAGAGTTGAACAAGTCGCTGGTCAGGGACCATAAACAAATGCCCCAAGAGCATCCGTCATGTAATGATGGAAGATTTAACCGAATCAGGGATTCAAAATACCCTTTCGAACTTGCAGCAAGAATACGGTCCTGCGGGTATGTACATACATTTGGACCCACCCGGGACGACTGCGGAATCATTCTCGGAAACAGAGAATACAATCGCACGCACCACCTTCCTGGTGGCAAAATTCCTTATGAAAAACCTGACCGAGACATCGCAGTTGAACTACGCGGCTTTTGTCACTGTAACTCATATGGACGGTGAATTCGGTCTGACAACATCCGGGCTTTTCGAACCAGTGAGCGGCAGCCTGTTTGGCCTGGTAAAAACTCTTAACCTGGAGTGGGAAAAGGTATTCTGCCGGGCAATCGATCTTTCCCCGGATGTCACCGTAGCAACTGCCGTGGAACATATCATGGCTGAACTATATGACCCAAACCGTTTGATCAGCGAAGTCGGATATAGCGACAAAGGACGATTTACCCTGGTCGTTGAACAACCCGGGGCGGAGAGTTGAATAGCATGGTCGGAAAAACTTTGATCACTCCTGATACCGTCGTGCTGGTAAGTGGCGGCGCCAGAGGCATAACCGCCCAGTGCGTCATCAAACTGGCGAATTCCATCCCGTGCAAATTCATCCTGCTGGGACGCACTCCTGTCAATGATGCAATCCCAGAATGGGCACTGGAATGCCCGGAGGACGCAGAACTCAAACGCCGTGCCATGAACCAGCTTACGAGTGAGGGGAAAAAGGCCACCCCACAGGTCGTTGAAAAATTATTTCGCCAGATTCGCGCTCGAGAAGAAGTAGAAAAAACGCTCGAGGCGTTGCGACAGGCTGGCTCGACAGCAGAATATTTAAACCTGGATGTCACTGCTCCCGTACAGATGTTGCAAAACAAATTGGCAGATCCAATCCAACGGCTCGGGAAAATTAAAGGAATCATCCACGGCGCAGGCACCCTTTCGGACCGGAGGATCGAGAAGAAAACCATCCGGGATTTCGAGACTGTCTACGATCCCAAGGTCTACGGTTTACGCAACCTGTTGAAAATCGCTCCTGCCGATCAGCTGGACTTCCTGATCCTGTTCTCATCGATAGTTGGTTTCTTTGGAAATATCGGACAGGCGGATTACGCAATGGCAAACGAAGTGCTCAACAAAGCCGCCTACCAGATCAAGCGGGATAACCCAACCTGCCACGTTGTATCCATTGACTGGGGTCCATGGGATTCCGGGATGGTGACACCTGAACTCAAACGTGCCTTCGCCGAGCGCGATATGACGGTCATCCCAAGCGATGCCGGGGCAGAAATGCTGGTAAAAGAAATCACCACTCAACATAGCGTTAATGACCAACCCGTGCAGATCGTAGTTGGTCAGCTTCCCACTCGCTCCGCCAGCGATCTTTCCGGCGAACTGCAAAAGTTCGAAATACGCCGCCATCTCAGCCTGGATGCCAACCCGTTCCTGCTTGACCATCAAATCGGTCTGCATCCTGTGCTTCCTGCAACCTGTGCAGCCTCCTGGATAGCCAGTGTATGCGAGCAATTATTCCCCGGGTTTACTTTCCACCAACTCGAAGATTTCAAAGTGTTGAAGGGAATCGTCTTTGACGAGAACCTGGCGAACGAGCATATCCTCGAATTGATATGAAATCGAGAAAGTTCCAGGTGAAAAGGTAAAGTTCGCGGCTCGCATCTGGAGCAAGAATAAAAACGGACGTCCCATTTATCATTACAGCCTGAATGTGATCCTGATGCGTGATATGCCGCCAACGACCATCCACAACATAAATATAAAACCTGCTGAAGGGGCAAACGAAGGGATCCTGGGTAAAGCCTTATACGGGGACGGCACCCTTTTTCATGGACCCTCGTTCCAGGGTGTGCAGAGAGTAATCAGCGTGGGTGAAGACCAGTTGGTTCTCGAAGTTAACCTTGAGCCCATTCCAGCTGACCGGCAAGGTCAGTTCCCTTTGCAGACTTACAATCCTTTCGCCTATGATGCGATCGTACAGTCGCTGCTCATCTGGGCACAGCACTATTACCAGGCACCCTGCCTGCCTTCGCATCTTGTAAAATTGGAACAATTCAAGGCAATCCCTTTTGGTGTTTTAAGTCTGGTGGAAATGAAAATTGTTTCCCATAACCAGACGTCAGTCATTGCAGATATTATCGTTACGGATACGAATGGTGAAGTATTAGCCAAATTTACAGCCTTGCAAGGCACGATCAGCCCGGCTTTGAAACGTTTAATCAAGGGAGATCCAGTTCTTGTAGAAGCCGGTGGAAAATGATTCGCCGAGTAGATCAAATCTCAAACCTGGCGATTGTCGGGTTGTCCGTTGCCCTACCAGGAGGGGGAGGCATTGACGAATTCGGCCGGCTTGTGTATCGCGGCATGCCGATATCAGGTCAATTCGGAGGCACGCTGACCATTGAATCTGCAGCGCCCAAGGCAATCCGGGAGATGTGCGCAGAAGCGCGCCAGGACACTGGAAGACTGGCCGTCATTAACTTGTCTCCCATGCTCTCCCGGACCCTGCGGGAAAACGGTATCGGCTCTCATATCCAGGAAGTTCCGGAGGTAATACCTGCCCTGGAGGCGGCCTCAGAATGGCTTGAATGCAGCGGGGAGGACACCGTTCTGCTGGTCGAAGCCCGATATGAACCTCAAATATTTTGCGCTGTCCTCATCATGGAACAAAAATCCGCCCGGGACAATTCCAGACCGATCTTTGCTCGAATTGCCGGTGCTGCTGAAGCGGACGCCCCACTGAGTGCTGCTGCTGTCTCAGGGGTTATGAACGAGGTTCGCCGTTCATCAGGAGTTCCGCTGGAGGCCATCGAGCTGATCGAAACGGCTACACTAAATATCGGGGAGATCTGCGCCGAAGAAGCCGAAGGGTTGCTTGGCAGCGAAGGATCTGATAAACCAACCTCATGTGCACTGGGGAGCAGCCTGGCAGGCCTGCCCGGTCTGGTAAAAACAGTGTGGTGCCTTTCAGGCCAGGTTATCCCCTGTACTCCCGGTTGGGATGGACCTGATAATGTTGAAACGTGGCAAGATTCACCATTCTATCTGGCAACAGAATCACGAGCCTGGTTTATATCCTCCAGCCGGGGTCACCGCTATGCTGGTCTAAATCTTCTGGCTACTGATGGCAGGGTTTCACACATCCTCATGAGCGACACCCACGAGCACCTGCCCAAACGCAAATCAGCAACCAACCTGGAGGCTTTGCATCTTTTCCCCATAGCAATCCACTCCAGCGGAGAGGTACCAGGAGTATTGGCGGCTCTCCTATCAAAAATTACGACCGGGTCATGCATGGCAGACGTTGCACAGGAAACATACCAGCAATACCTTAGGGAGAAATCCAATTCGCAATTTGTGGCGAGCGTTCTAGGATCAACTCCCGAGGAACTCATACGGGAGATCGGATTCGCAGCCAAAGGAATCCCCACCGCATTTGAAAAAATGTCAGACTGGCAAACACCGTTGGGTAGTTTCTTTACGCCAAAACCACTCGGTAAGGAAGGCAAGGTTTGTTTCGTCTATCCCGGTGCATTTAATTCATACCCAGGCATTGGACGAGATTTATTTTACTTATTCCCAGCCTTATACGATCAACTCTCCGAGATCAGCGACGATATTGGCAGTCTATTGAATGAACAGCGACTATATCCAAGGAGTATCAGCGCTCTTACTTCCGATGATTTGACCGCCATCGAGGCTCAACTAAATGCGGACCCAATCACCATGCTCATATCGGGCAGTTGTCTGGCATTCCTATATACCGAGGTGCTTAGGAATATTTTCGACATCCACCCTGCAAGCGCTTTCGGCTACAGCCTGGGTGAAGTGAGCATGTTGTTTGCCAGCCGGGTATGGACAGATGCCGATGGGACAAGTAAAGCCTTAAGAAGTCTCCCCTTTTCCGGACACGGCTTACCGGGCCTCAAAACGCCGTGCGCGAATACTGGAATCTTCCCGACCGGAGCGAAGGCGATCCGCATGAGGCATTGTGGGTAAATTTCCTGCTGATGACCGGCCCGGAAAAGGTTAAAGAGGTCCTGGCAGATGAAAAAAGGTCTATTTGACGCATATCAACACGCCCAGACAGGTGGTCATCGGTGGAGACCCTGGCGGATGCCGTAGGGTGATAAATAGACTCAGATGCAAGTCGATCCTGGCGCCATTCAATTACGCCATCCATTGCGAACCGATCCACTCAGAGTATCAGATGCTGACGGAACTGCATTCCGTTCCGGTTATGAATCAACCCGGCATGACCCTTTACTCTGCCGCCACTTTCAAGCCGATGCCGATTGACCAGCAAATGATCGCACAACAGATCGCCCAAGAATTATGCCACTGCCTTGATTTCCCGCGTTTGATCCATCTGGCTTACCACGACGGTGCACGCATTTTCGTGGAACTGGGCGCTGGTAGTAATTGTGCCCGCTGGGTCAATGACACCCTGCAAGATCAGCCGCATGGAGCCTATTCGATCAACCGCAAAGGGGTGGATGACCACACTTCAATTCTTCGTCTCCTGGCCCGGGTGGTTTCCCAGCAAGTCCCGGTCAATCTGAGCGTGCTTTATCAGGATTAGAAATATGCAATCTCTTTCACCTGAAAACCTCCTTGAGAATTACATAAACTGGTGGGACAACCACACCCAGGAGTCCAGGCTAATCCACGAGCGCTTCCTGGAAATGCGACAGGCTGGACTGCACCAATTGGCAGGGATCCTCGAACGAAAAGTGGGGGCATTTCGTTCGCTCAATTCCGAACCGGAGCGTGTCCTGATGACACTGGATAAACTTAAGGAGTTTGCCACAGGCTCCGTTGTTAATTGCCTGGGGCCGGAGTATGCGGTTTATGCGGGTCGCCGGAGCCTGCGGATCCCGAACGGTGATCTATTATTGATGAGCCGAATCATGTCCATTCATGGTCGCAAGGGTGAATTTGACCAACCCTCAACTATTGTGGCGGAATTCGACGTTCCAGAAGATGCATGGTATTTTGAGGGAGAAAAGCGAGGAAGGCTGCCTTATTCCATCTGTATCGAAATCGCTTTACAGCCATGCGGCGTACTCTCAGCGTATTTGGGTACGCCCCTCCGGTTTCCCAATATTGATTATTCATTTCGAAACCTGGATGGGGAAACAACCTTTAACCACCTGGTGGATGCACGCGGCAAAACAATTCAAGCCCGGGCAGCTCTGCTCAAGACCATTTTTTATGGCTCCACGATCATCCAGCATTTTTCCTTTGAATTGTTTTGTGACGGAGAAATATTCTTCAAAGGAAGATCCTCCTTTGGATATTTTTCCGCGGAAGCCATGGCTGGTCAAACTGGACTGGACGGTGGGACAATCGTCCTGCCATGGTTGAAACAAGCCGGGCTGGAAAACCAAATAGCCCCCATTGAAGGAACGACCCTTGGAACGAGTATCCCAAATGGAAAACTCCGCCTTTTAGACAAAGCGGCAATAAATACTGCGGGCAACAAGGGCGAAGGTTATGTGTATGCCTCCCGAATTAACACCCCCGAAGATTGGTTTTACGCCTGCCATTTCAAAGAAGACCCGGTAATGCCAGGCTCCCTGGGGATTGAAGCAATATTGCAAGCGATGAAAGTTTTTACCCAACAAAGGTTTCATAACCAAGCCTCTGCAGAGCTTGTCACCGGGCAAAAAATGACCTGGAGGTACCGGGGTCAAGTGCTGCAGCACCACAGGGAAATGCAAGTGGAAGTCCATGTGCACGAACCGCAATACCTTGGTAAAACAAAGATCGTTACAGGGGATGCAAGCCTGTGGGCGGATGATTCCCGAATATATGAAGTGCAAAACTTAACCATTGCCATTGAAGATCAATAGGATTGACGATGAGCCAAAACGCAATTAATAAATCTTCAATGCAATTTATTGAAAACAACAATAAATTCCCTACGGACGGTGCTGTGGATTTGAACCAGGCTGCATTCGACCCAGCGACAGTTGGAGCAAGTTTGCTGACCCTCAACCTCCCACTTTATGTTATCAGGCAGGATGGAAAAATCGGTCTTATCTCTGCCGATTGTGACGAGCAGACATTTCGAAGGCAGGCCGGGGAAGGCTATATCACCAGCGTCCCAGCCTTACCGATCGAAGACCTCGGAGACCCTGGTTTTAAGAATACCTACGGGGTCCGCTGCGCTTATTATGCCGGTTCCATGGCAAATGGGATTTCCTCCGTAGAAATGGTGGTCGCACTGGGCAAAGCTGGTCTATTGGGATCCTTTGGCGCAGCCGGGCTGATGCGAAGCCGCCTGGAATCTGCCATCCAAAAGATCAAGTCAGCCTTGCCAGATGGTCCATATGCAGCCAACCTTATCCACAGCCCGAGTGAGGATGCCCTGGAAAGAAACGCGGTTGAAGTATATCTTCAGCAGGGTGTCCATGTTGTGGAAGCTTCAGCTTTTATAGACCTGACGCCCAGCATTGTGTATTACCGGGCTGCTGGATTAAGTCTGTCAAGCGACGGTGAAGTCCAAATTACCAACCACGTGATTGCCAAATTGTCGCGTCGTGAAGTAGCCACGAAATTCATGCATCCTGCCCCGGAAAATATCCTTACTCAATTGGTGGGCGAAGGGAAGATTACACCACAACAGGCCGAACTTGCCTCACAAGTCCCGATGGCAGATGATATAACCGTTGAAGCCGATTCGGGAGGTCATACCGACAATCGTCCGCTGGTATGCTTGCTTCCCACGATGCTGGCATTACGGGATGAGGTCCAGGCAAAATTCCAATATCCGGTCCCAGTGCGGATCGGGGCAGCCGGAGGCATCAGCACTCCTGCCTCAGCCCTGGCAGCCTTCATAATGGGGGCAGCATACATTGTCACGGGTTCTGTCAACCAGTCTTGCGTGGAAGCCGGAGCCTCCGAACACACCCGTCAAACCCTGGCACAAGCAGGGATGGCCGACGTGGCGATGGCTCCCTCGGCGGATATGTTTGAAATGGGAGTAAAGGTCCAAGTATTGAAACGCGGCACCCTTTTCCCAATGCGCGCTCAAAAACTATACGACCTGTATTCACGATACGATTCGTTTGACCAAATTCCTGCAGACGAACGCGACAAATTAGAGAAGCAAGTCTTCAAGCGCGATTTCGAATCCATCTGGCAGGATACGGTCAAGTTTTTCGAAGAACGTGACCCAGTCCAGATCGAGCGCGCCAAGGACAATCCCAAGCGCAAGATGGCATTGGTTTTTCGGTGGTACCTGGGACTGGCATCGCGCTGGTCCAACAGCGGAGAAAGCGGACGCGAGATGGACTATCAGATCTGGTGCGGTCCTTCGATGGGCAGCTTCAATGACTGGGTGAGAGGCACTTATCTTGCAGAATCAAAAAACCGCAGGGTGGTCGACGTGGCGCTGCAAATCCTTACCGGCGCAGCCTGCCAGTACCGCCTGCAGGCTCTTGAAACTACAGGGTCTGCAAGTCCCAGCTGAACTTGAACAATATTACCCAAAGGAACCAATCCTGAAATGATAGTCAATCCCTGGAGAGATTTGGTCGGAAATCCTAAATTAGCCAGCGGCGAATGCCAGATTTGGCAAGCCTGGCTGGATGAAGAAGACCCGGCAGCCTTCCGGGATTTTCTATCGACGGATGAGGTTTTGAGGGCAGGACGTTTGCTGCAGTCCCTTAAACGCTAACCGGTTTTGCATAGCACGGGGAATCCTGCGAACTCTCCTTGGAAATTACCTGTGCGATTTGCCCGGAACAAGTGCAATTCTCATATGGCCCTCACGGAAAACCGGAATTGGCAGGTGGGTTACCGGGAAAATTATCGTTCAACGTCGCTCATTCGAATGGGCTGGCAGTTTTTGCCATCGCCAAAGGGTTTGAAATTGGTGTGGATGTTGAGGAAATCCGACAGATCAACGAATTGGATGGTTGTGCAGCAGTCTTCCTTTCGCCGGAAGAACTTGTGGAATTCAAAGCTTTCCCTGCAAACGAAAAACTGGAACGCTTCATGACCCTATGGGTATCGAAAGAAGCCATCCTGAAAGCATACGGGGTTGGATTTTCAAACCTCGATAAAAATATATTGACGACATTTTATGAGCAGCCTGGAAACGTGGAAGAGCATAACCTGATATTCAAAAACAAGCAATTTATTTATTTCACCCCAGCTGAAGGCTTCAAGGGAGCCCTTGCTTGTTTGTAACCGTGCTGCAAGGAAATGATTATGAAAAATGAATTTGAAGCAAAACTGGATGAATTACGGTCCGCTGCGGTTATGGGTGGCGGTCAGCCCCAGATCGAAAAACAGCATGCCAAAGGCAAAAAGACAGCACGGGAACGGATCGAAATGTTCCTGGACCCCGCCACATTCACCGAAACCGGCTTGTTCGTTTCTCATCGTGCCATCGGATTCGGAATGGAAAACAGCCACCTGGCAACCGACGGTGTAGTGACCGGGTGGGGCAAAGTGGATGGGAGGGTGGTGTACGTATTTGCCCAGGATTTCACTATTTTAGGAGGTTCTTTGGGTGAAGCCCACGGTAGAAAAATCGCCCAATTAATGGACCTGGCATATCAAAACGGTTCACCGGTCATCGGTTTGAACGACTCGGGAGGGGCTCGTATCCAAGAAGGCGTGGATTCCCTGGCATCATACGGGGAAATATTCTATCGGAATACACGTGCCTCCGGCGTCATCCCGCAAATTTCAGTCATTATGGGACCCTGCGCAGGGGGAGCTGTTTATTCTCCGGGGATAAACGATTTCATCCTGATGGTCAACCAAAACGCTTACATGTTCATTACCGGTCCTGAAGTGGTGAAGGCTGTTACTCACGAAGATGTTGATTTTGACTCGCTTGGTGGCGCTGAAGTACATGGAAAGAAGAGCGGGGTTGCCCATATAACTGCCCCGGATGAGGAAGCATTGCTTGGACAACTGCGTTGGCTGCTCTCTTACTTACCGTCCAATAATATGACCCCCCCTCCTTACCAATCTCCTGCGGATGACCCACACCGGCTGCTTCCTGACCTGGAAAAGATTGTTCCGCTCGACCCGCAGCGCCCATACGATATGCATGCGGTCATAGAGGCAATTGTGGACGGTGGTGAATTCCTGGAGATCCAACCAGAATATGCAGAAAATATCGTCGTGGGTTTTGCCAGGCTGGATGGCTACCCGGTTGGCGTCGTTGCCAACCAGCCAGGATACCTGGCAGGGGTGTTGGACATCAATGCTTCCGACAAGGCAGCCCGCTTCATCCGCTTTTGCGACGCATTCCACTTCCCGCTGATCACCCTGGTGGATACACCCGGATTCCTGCCCGGCAGCGAACAGGAACATGATGGAATCATCCGACATGGCGCGAAAATGATTTACGCCTATTCCGAAGCCACCGTTCCGAAGTTGGCAGTGATCCTACGCAAAGCCTACGGTGGGGCCTATATTGTGATGAGTTCCAAACACCTGCGCTGCGACTATAACCTGGCCTGGCCACAGGCCGAGATCGCAGTAATGGGACCGGAAGGGGCGGTAAAAATCGTTTTCCGTAAAGAGATCAATGCCGCCAGCGACCCCGGAACCATCATGAATGAATACATAAGCAAATACCGGGCAGAAATATCCAACCCATACCTGGCTGCCTCGCGCGGTTACCTGGACGACATCATCCCGCCTGCTGAAACTCGTTGGCGCCTGGTAACGGCATTGGAAAGCCTGCGCGAAAAACGCCAGGACACTCCCAAGCGCAAACACGGGAACATCCCACTCTAGGAGTATGCTGGATGAAAGTATTGGTTGCCAACAGGGGTGAGATCGCAGTACGCATCCTGCGCGCCTGCCGTGAGTTGGGCTTTCCAAGCGTAGCTGTATATTCGGAGGCGGATGCCCAGGCGTTACATACCCGTTATGCAGATGAATCCGTGTTCATTGGCCCAACACCATCTATTGATAGTTACTTGAATATCGAACGCATCCTGGCTGCAGCGAAAGAGTCTGGAGCCAATGCGATACACCCCGGATATGGATTCTTATCCGAAAACGCCTCTTTCGCCCAAGCGGTGGAAGACTCTGGATTAATATTTATTGGGCCGTGCCCTGAGACCATTTCTTTCACAGGGGATAAACTGATGGCCCGCCGTGTTGCGCGCGAAGCAAACCTGCCTGTACTTCCGGGACCGGACGAACCCTTGGCAGACGAAATCCCGGAAAGCCTGCTGGAACAAATCAAGTACCCGGTATTAATCAAAGCCGTGGCGGGCGGTGGCGGGCGCGGCATCCGGCTGGCTCGCAGACGAGGCGAATTGGAAGCAATGGTGGCAGCAGCCCGGAAGGAAGCCCATGCCGCTTTCGGGGACGGAACCGTGTATTTTGAGCCACTGGTGCCACAAGCCAGGCACATCGAAATCCAAATCATCGGAGATGGTTTCGGAAGGGTCTTATGCCTTGGGGAACGTGAGTGCTCCATCCAGCGGCGGCGGCAAAAAATAATCGAGAGAATCTCCAGCGCCAAGTCTCAGCCCAGATATGCGCCTTCAACTTTACGAAATGGCGGTAAACCTGGGACAGGCATTGAATTACCGAAGCCTGGGAACGATCGAGTTCCTTCTCGGAGAAGATGGTTCCTGCTTTTTTATTGAAGTAAACCCGCGCATCCAGGTGGAGCATCCAGTGACCGAAATGGTCACCGGGATAGACCTAGTGGGGACGCAGCTCAGACTGGCGGAAGGACAACCATTCAAATATGCACAGGAAGATATCAAAATGCGTGGTTCGGCCATTGAGGCACGCGTTATCGCGGAAGATCCTGAGAATGGATTCATGCCCGCCACCGGGGAGATCTCTCTGCTCAAAGAGGCGGGCGGACCTGGAATCCGCACCGATTCGGCATTGTACCCGGGCATGCCGATCACATCTGACTACGACTCACTCATCGCGAAGGTAATTGGCTGGGGAGAAGATCGTCAAACCGCCATACGCAGGCTCCGGCGGGCGCTGGGTGAGTTTCAAATTGGCGGGGTATGCACCGATATTGATTTCCTGATCCAGATCATCGACTCGGATAGTTTTATTCAGGCCAGCGCTAATACCACTTATCTCGAGACCTTTCTGCCTGTTATTTCGGTAAATGACGAGGTGCTGGAGCGCGATATGGCACTGACGGCTGCACTCTTGGAACACGAAGCTCGCGCGAACCAACCTGAGAAATCCAAACAAGCTGCGTCTGATCAATGGCGAATTCAAGGCTGGCGCGAGCAAATGCGCGATTAAATGAGGGAGAGTACATGACGATATATTATGTTACGGTTGGAAAAAGAGAGTACCAGGTCGAGATAAATGGGAAGCAATATAAAATAAATGGCGAACTTGTACAAGCTGCCCTGGTAGCCATGAAAGAGCGCGGCAAATACCTGTTTGATGGTGTTGCACGTAAAACGGAAATTTACATTAAATCAATGGGAAACAGCCTCTATTCACTAAACGCGGAACGACGTAATGCAGTCGCCAAAGTGGAACGGAGCAATAACAAACGGGGGTTTAGAACCAAGACCGCCAGCAGCGGTAGCCTGACGGCTCCCATATCAGGGATCGTAATTTCTATACATGTTTCCCAAGGGGACAATGTTGAGACCGGGCAGGTCCTGGTTGTGTTGGAATCAATGAAAATGCAAATGGAAATGCGCTCTGCCTGCGCGGGAGTGGTAGAGACGGTTAATGTTCAGGCTAAGACCCAAATCGCCAAAGGCGATTTGCTAATCAAGATTAACCCCCAAAAGAAATAGAAAAAATATTTTCTTTCCATTATTTTGTAGTCCGTCCGGGGGAACATTAGCAATGATGATAATGCTATGAGGCTTTAATTGATTGGGAGTCCATAATATTTTCCTCCCAGCCTAGTCCACGAGATTGCAATGTGGTAAATTTAGACCCGCCATGTCCATCCTAGCCATCGTATTGCTTCTCGCTTCTGCGGTTCTACATGCCCTCTGGAATCTAATCCTCAAGCAGTCTTCTGAAAAATATATAGCCATGGGTTGGCAGGTAATCATCAGCGGAATCATCTCGGTTTGTGTGCTGTTGTTTACGGGTCTGCCGCCGCGGTCAATGTGGCTGTTTGCATTGATCAGTATGACGCTAGAGGCTATTTATTTTGTCCTGCTCTCATTTGCATATAGCGATAATGACTTTTCACTTGTATACCCGGTCGCCCGCGGGGCTGCTCCGGCTTTGGTGGTCGTTTGGGCTTATATTTTCTTGAATGAGGTCCCGAGCACTTTAGGATTCGTTGGGATCGCAACCATCATCTGCGGATTGGTCATTGTCGGCTCTACCAGTTTCTTCCAGCCGCATATGGGCAAACCAAAGTTCAAAGGAATAGCCATCGCATTATCGATCGCGGTGGTTATATCCATTTACACCCTGATCGATGGTTTTGCAGTAAAACACGGTCCGGTTTTGACCTACGGCTTGAGTATGTTCACATTGGTGCCGTTATTAACCACTCCGGCCATCGTGCGCCATTATGGAAAAGACCATTTTATGCAAGCCTGGCGAAAACAACCAGCCCGGCTCGTTCTGGTCGGATTTCTGGGGGTTATTGCTTATCTTTTCGCTCTATTTGCATACTCCATAGCCCCACTAAATTATTCAGAAGCTATCCGGGAGGTAAGCGTGGTGATCGGTGCTTTTGCAGGATGGCAATTTTTAAGGGAGAAGCTGGGGAAGGTTCGAGTCCTAGGCGCGGTAGTAATATTTGCAGGTATCGTACTGATCGCTGTTTTTGGTTAATAATGAATTGAGGGGGTAATTTGAAAAGAAAACTGTAAAAGACTCAAAAGTGGTTGGACACCACTCTCTAAACCAGTGGAGCAGCTTTCATTGTCTTTGGGATTTCGATCTCGAGCAGCCTGCAAATCGTTGGGGCTATCTGGAGCTGCGAGATCACTTCTAGCGTATCCCCCAATCCGGCAACATTGGGCCTGATCAAGTACAACGGCACCTCACGGACATCGGGTGTGGTTCCACCGTGAGCCTTATCCTGATTCATGCCATGATCGCCGGTAACCAGGATGATGTACCCACGCTCCATCCATTCAACCAGATAAGTCGCCAACCACGTATCCTGGCGAATGGCATGACTACGATATTCTCCTGAATTAGATCCGAATTTTTCACCCACGTTATCCATACCCATCGGATGTACCAGCAAGTACCCGGGGTTGAACTTGCGGATAAGCATCCCAGCTGCGGCGAATAGGTCAATGTCCGGGTACTCATCCTGGGTATAAAACCTTCCATGTTGGATCAGGAGGGAATCGTTGTCAACTTCACGGTCTTCGATCTTATCGAAAGGAGAATGATTATAGAGTTCAGAAAACCAATAGTAGGCTGCGGCTGCAGTGGTCTTCCCGGCATCCCGCGCCAACTGAAAAACATTCGGCTGGTTCGAAAGACGCACAACCAGATTGGACACAATCCCATGTGCACTTACGGGCAGCCCGGTATGGACCGTCTCGTAAATTGGGCGCGACCTGGAAGGCAACTCGCCAGTCACCTTATATAGGCTGGCGAGTTTTGTTTCAACCAAATGTCCAAGATATCCCATTCCGGCGACCGCGGTATCGTAGCGCAAGCCGTCGGAAAGCACGAGGATGACTTTACTCAAATCTACAAATCCTAGTTTTTAATGGAAACGACTAAGCCTTTAATACCAATACTGCTTCCTTTGAGCAGGTGACCTGACCTTTATCGCCGATCCTGGGGAGCTCGAGGAATGGATTGTTGAATGTATCCATATAAAAGCGGTTGCTTCCAATCAATACCTGGATACGTACAACTGAGCCGAGGAAGGTGATATTCTCGATCTTGCAGTCAAGAACATTAGCTTTCCGTTCCTGAGCAATAAAATTAAAGCGTTCCGGACGGATCGCTATCGAGACTTTATCGCCTTTTTGCATACCATCCATGCCCTCGGCAGCCTGCAACTGGATCCCATCGATCTGAAGCAGGTGCGTGGCTGGGTCAACCACCTCAGCTGTGGCTGTATTCAACGTCCCGACGAATCCTGCCACAAAGGCAGTTTGGGGAAAGTTGTAGATCTCAAAGGGCGTGCCCACCTGCTCGATCTTGCCTTCGTACATGACAACAATGCGGTCCGAGATGGACAGGGCTTCTTCCTGGTCATGAGTAACGTAGATGGCTGTGATGCCCAATTTACGCTGGATGGCACGGATCTCCGCGCGCAGTGATACACGGATCTTCGCATCCAATGCAGAAAGGGGTTCATCGAGCAACAACACCTGAGGATGAATCGCCAGGGCACGCGCAAGGGCAACGCGTTGCTGCTGACCACCTGAAAGCTGGTGTGGGTAGCTGTTACCCTTTTGCTCGAGGTGGATCAGGGTCAGCATTTCTTCCACTACCTTTTTAATAGCAGCCCTGGATTCCTTACGAATGCGCAACCCATAGCCGATATTTTGGGCAACGGTCATGTTTGGAAAAAGGGCATACGCCTGAAAGACCATGCCCACATTACGCTGGTTGGGGGCTTTATCGGTTATGTCGACATCATCGATTGTGACTTTTCCCGTTGTGGGAATTTCGAAACCGGCAATCATGCGCAGGGTGGTCGTTTTTCCACAACCCGATGGACCAAGGAAAGAAACGAACTCGCCTTTTTCCACATCCAGGTTAAAATCCTGTACCGCTGAAGTTCCGGTAAACGCCTTGGAAATGTTTGATAGTTTCAGATGTGTCATAAGATATCACTCTCGGATGATTTAGTGTCCGCCCCCAACCTGTGCCTGACCACTGCCGCGACCAACCAGCGAAATGATACCCATGGCTGCCCAGGTAAGTGCAAAGCTGATAATAGCCATCGCAGCGGGCTCATACGCTTTTTGCTGTATCTGATAAGCCATGTATGGCGCGAAGGCCGGTTTAGCCAGATACTGAGCGAGGATCAATTCGCCTACCACGATGGCAAAACTCAGAAAGGCGCCGCTCAAAATGGCAACGCGAATATTAGGGAGGATGATGTCAAAAAGGATCCTTCCCCACCCTGCGCCCAGGCTTTGCCCGGCCTCGGTCAGTGTGCGCACATCAATGGAGCGCAGCCCTGTATCGACGGCGCGATACATATATGGCATGGATAAAACCGTGTAGGCAGCAACCAGCAAGGCAGGACTGTTTACAATTAGAAGCGGAGGATGGCTAAAAGTCCGCACCAGACCAAAGACGAAAACAATTGCAGGAACCACGAAAGGAAGCAGGGTAATGAACTCGACTGCAGCGCGAAACTTCGGGACTTTCAAGCGGATCAAGAATGCCGTAGGGACAAAGAGCAAGATCCCGACCACAATGGTGAGAATCGCCCAAAGAACCGAATACGAGAAGTTGTAAACAAATGCTTGATCATTGAAGATATTTGCGTATGCCTTGAAACTTAGAACCCCAAGCTTGGCTTTCAAAGAAAAGACAAAAGTTGCCACCAAAGGCAGGAAGAAATAAAGAATGCCAACAATCATTATCAACCATGACCAAACTTTATTTCCACGTCTCATCTCAACCACCTCTCGGTTCGCTTTTGGAGGAGGGTGTAACCGGTAATTGCCAAAGCCATTACAACCACCATGCCAAGAGCCATGGCATATCCCAGACCAGGATCACCCAATGCATCCCCGCGTAGTTGCGAGCCAATTACAATCGTGACAAGGTTGATCTGACCACCGGTCAGGGCCTGGGCCGTTGCAAAGGCGCCAAATGAGTTCCCAAAGAGCAGGATCATGGTGCCCATGATGGAAGGCAGAAGAATGGGAAGCGCTACGTAGCGCCAATATTGGAAGGAATTGGCTCCCAGGTTTTCAGAAGCCTCGAGCCACTCGCGGCGCAGCCCGTCAATCGCCGGGGCGATGATCAACACCATTAGAGGGAATTGGAAGTACATATACACGATACTTAACCCCCAAAATGTATATAGAGTAAAACCGTGGAAATAGGGATTATAGCCGAGAGCCCTGAGCCAACCGATAAGCATCCCCTGGGGACTAAGAAGCGCAATAAAAGCAAAAGCGAGCGGGACGCCAGCAAAGTTGGAAGCCACACCGCAAAAGGTCATCAAACTTGTACGCATGAACTTCGGCAATCCACCCCGGATGGCTGCATAGGCAAGCAGAAAGCCAAAAAGCCCACCACCCAGTGAGGTGACGAGGCTGATCTGGATGCTGATCCAATAAGACCCCAGAATGTAGTTGTTACTGAAGAGATCCAGGATATTTTTTAGAGTAAATGAATGGGTTACCGAATTCTGAAAACTACGTACTGCAATCGTCGAAGATGGATAAATGAGAAAAAGGAAAGCAAATAGAAAGAAGGGCATCACGCCAAGCCATGCCCATGACACTTTGTGTCGAGCGGGACGCGCCTCTGGCGCGTCCCGCTTTAATTCAACAGTAGACATTATCGATCTAAGGAGCTGGGGTCGGAATATCCACACCGACGGTCGACATCCAGCCAGCTTTGATCAACGTCAATGCAGCAGTGAGCTGGTCTGGGGTTGGGGCAACTGCCGAGGCAAAAGCGGTGGAGGCAGGCAATTTTGCTGATACGTCTGCAGGAATTACGCCACGGGCTTCCAAATCAGCCTGCTGGACACCATGAGCATATCCCTTCATCCAAGCCAACTGGCCTTCATCAGAATGAAGAACTTCCATCCATAGTTTGGCGCAATTGGGGTGAGGTGCGTAAGCACTGATCGCCTGGACGTACATGCTGGCGATCGTCGGGGAGGGATAGACAACGGTTTCAGGAGGATTCCCAGCAGCGGCGTCTTTATACCCAAAAGCATTGTAATCCCAGAATAACGCGATTGGAGTTGCACCCTGGGTTATAGTTCCCGGCTTGGCGATCACCGGAACGAAGTTTCCTGCCTGGTTTAGTTGATTGAAGAAATCGAGACCGGGCTGGGCATTATCCAATGAACCACCATTGGCCAAAGAGGCTGCAAATACCGCCTGAATAGCCTGGTTCGAAGTGCGCGGGTCACCAGACAAGGCAACTTGTCCAGCATATTCGGGCTTGAGCAAATCCGACCAATTTGCTGGAACATTCTGCACGACAGCGGTATTAACGATCATAGCCATGACGCCGTAGTAACCGCCGATCCAGAGTCCGGTGGGGTCTTTGGCAGGAATGCCCAGGACTGTATCAGGAATCTTATCCCAGGTAGAGACCTTATAAGGCTGGTAATATCCAGCCGCGATGCCCTGAGCGCCATAAGCATAGCCGACATCCACGATATCGGGAGCCTGTGGGCCTTTGTTTGTCTTATTAGCTTCGATGGCGGCAAGTTCGTCAGCCGAGCCAGCGTTCGGGTCGAGGGAGTTGATCTTGACACCGGATGTCAGCTGAAAGTCTGCAAAAATCTCGCCATAGTTCGCCCAGTCAGGCGGCGTGGCAATAATTGTTAGCATGCCTTCCGACTTGCAGGCAGTAACGAGATCTTTCGGAACGCCAGCAACTACCGAGCCAGTGTACCCTGCAGCTACATCTGGAACTGCAGCAGCACCGCCACATGCAGAAAGCACGAATGCCGTGGCAACCATAATTGAGATTAAACTGAAAACGAACTTCTTAGTTTGCATATTCTACTTCTCTCCTTTTTTTCGATTGATGCTTTAAAGATAGAAATGCTGAGTTTAGAAGGATCACGCTGTCAAATCTTGTCGCGGCACCTCCAGTTTAAATACCAGTTCATTGTAGCATTCTCATGGGCGGGAGTCAAATGGCGCCACAGTTGGTCAAAAAAGTCGAGGAGAATCGGAATAGCAGTGCCTTGATCCTAACATCTGAAACAAGATTGGTGGAAGGAGAGGCAATTTTCCAATTTTAGACATCCTGCCCCTCCTTCCAGATTGAAATTTTACTCCTGCAGGATATTATTCCACGGGGATTTCCTTATAAACCTTTTCGATTTGAATACCCTGGCGCCTGCGGTAAGCACTAAACCCGAAGTAAATCGCTGCAGCCACAAGATAGTTGATCATCATGAAGACCATCGAGCTGACGTTGGACCAACCAATGGCGTACGAGGCAACACCATCTGCAGTGGTCGGATCCCAGAACCACACAACCAACAGCCAGTCAAGGAAGCCCAGGAAGATCAACCCTGCCATGGTGACCAGCGGCATGGCCTTACTACTGGAGGTCCCCTTGACAACCTGAAGGAGGATCCAAATTAAAATCACCGCATTGAATATGGTGAGCAGACCCAGTATGATCACTACGAACCAGGTAAGTCCATTTGCGCCAAGTGCACCCAAGCCGCTGATGATCGTCCAGGCATATTTTATCGATATGTAGATCAGGTAGACTGCAAAGCCGGCATATAGGACAGTGACAATCCAACCCAGCCAGGCCGGGACTTTGTACTTGGCGACCGGTGAGCCATCAAAGACATCCTTCGCCCTCCAAGGCATGACTATCCCAGCAATGGTGGAACCAAGGAAGGTGATTGCAATCACGACCGTGGCGTCCAGTGCAAGAGTTTGGAAGCTAAATACTTTGAAAGCGTAAAGATACGAGATAATCGCCGATGGTATGACCATCAACAGCAACGCATTGATGGGCGTCTTGGTGCGTGACTCTATCTTCGAGACCCACTCCGGCAGCATTCGGTCGATGGCTGCTGCAAAGATCACACGGGTTGAGCTCAGGAAGAGCGTCCCGGACCAGCCAAACCACCACAGGCTCATCAAGAGGACGATGATGAACATGAGGGCAGGGCTCTTGACCATGAACGCTGCAAACAATGCTGGATATGGCCAAATGGGGAGTGGAGGTGGGGTGGTGGTGTATCCAAAGCCCCAATTCCAGAATGCCCCGTTTGCCATGTTGTAAAAGTCCCACCCAATGGTCTTACCGATCAGGATAAAGAACAGCACAGCCCCAACCGTGGTAACGATAATCGCCCAGAGCATACCCGAGAGATTTCGTTTGTAATCCGTGGCGCCGCGCACCTCTCCGTAGAGGGTGGAACCCCAGTTGGGCCACAGGTTGAAGAAAGTCAGCATCGGTACCAAAAAGATGCTGGCTCCCAGGGCTAACGGCCAAAGAGGACCGGCAACCGTACCAGCCTCTGCACCAGCCGCAAGGGTGGCAGTATAGGTGTCACCAGCTGCTGCACCAAAGCGGGGAGCGAGGGCGTTGAAATTCGCAATGAAGGTGGCATTGTTCCCGAACAGGAGCAGGAGGAAAACGATCCCCAGGCCAATAAGACCGCCAAAGAAACAAATCTTCTGGATGCGGGCATACGTTTTCATCCCTACCGCAATGTAGATGAATACGATAACGCATACGGACAGCATGCCGACAAACTGACCTGCGGGGGTCAAGAACCACAAGGCGGCATCCTTGAGGCCAGCAATCGCCAGCAACGGCGTGTAAACTTCATAGGTCAGCATCTGACCGTAGAGCGGTGTCCACAGCCAAAGGATGAACCACCAACCAGTGACAGCGAGCACAAAACCTACTGCGCGATTAAGAATGCGGCTCTGCCAGACATAATCGCCACCAGCACGAGGCATCGCAGAAATCAGGCTGGCGTACACGATCACTTCAAAGACTGTGAAAATGGCACCAACCACCACCCCGGTAATCAGGCTGCCCCCGAGGTAATAGCAATATGAGAAGATGAACAAACCGAGGGTAATCAGGTTGATGGAGAAGGTGGCATAAATGAATGCATCAAAGACCGACCAGGCTCTCACCAGGCCGCTTGCCTTGCGAACAAAAAGGGAAACGTCACTCATCTGAATCTCCTTTTCAAGTGTTCCTCCGGTCTCCAGCAGTCATGCATGGAGACCATCCCAACGAAAAGTTCCTGAAGCGATTTGTCTATAGGTCTCCCAAATCAGTCCATTGCCAATAGGGCCCTCCTTTCCAGGCACTGACAACACCATGTACCTTTACCCGGTGGTCAACAGGTAATTACCCACCTTATTGGGTTTGAGTTCGATGACCGCACCGTTCAACATACCTTGTTCGTACATGCTCCCGGGATTAATGCATAAGGTTTTTTTATATTTGCGAGTTCCTTTCCCTTCGTGAATGTGGCCGTGCAACCCCAACAAGGGCTGATATTTGTCGATCACACTCATCACGGCATGACTGCCCACCGGAATCATTGCACGACCGGCGTAGGTAGGCCGCAGATCCTTGGTGAGCTCAGGTGCTTCATCCAGACCACTACCAAAAGGTGGCGGATGGATGCTAAACACAGCCTGGGAAGGATTTTTCACCCTGCTGACAACTGCTTCGATGCGTGCCAACAAAGCATCGTCGGGCTCCTCACGGTGTGTGTGCCAGGGGGTTGGATTGGACCAACCTGAGCTTGCCATTTCGTGGTGTTCATCGAGTTCAACGACCTGCCCCTCTACACTGCGCACACATTTCGATGCCGAGATCACGGCGTCGATCTCGAAAATATCATCATTCCCCGGGCACACATAACATCGAATGCCCGTACCGCTCAGCTTCGCATCCGCATATTCCATCCAGTGTTGCATGGTTTTCATCACCTGCTCGAGAAATAGTGCGTCGGATTTGCCCGGCACATCAAGGATGGACTGGACTTCGTCGGGGTTGGTGACATAAGGATAATATCCACGGTTTTGGATGGTTAACACCATCTTGTCCACTTCTTCTTTTCCATGCAGGATGCTTTCCTGCTCCAGCAAGGTGACTTTGAAATTATCATTCCCCTGGGCAATGATGGGGATGATAGCCTTCCCAGTCATATCACCACCCAATATCAACGTGTCTGCATTATAAAACTTGCTTGCAGCGAGAAATTTTTTCCAGCAGATTTCCGAGCCGTGAACATCCGTAGCGAAATATATTATCATCAGGGATTCCTTTTATAACATTTCAAATAGCCTGCAGAGTTCTCCAGAATGCAATCCACCAGTAGATAATTTCCTCTAACCATAAACCAGGTCACTAACCTGGAAACGGATCTTTGCCTCCACCTCTGCAGGGATAAGGCTGTCAATATCCTGAGCCAAAATCTCCTGTACGCGCTGCATTGCCCTGGCGTGAGTATCGAGAGAACCTTTTTTCTCCCATGTTTCGCGAGCCTCCCGGTCAGCCAGGTGAGTCAGCAGAGCCTCAGTTTTCATTCGTTTGGCAGTATGCGGGCTCATCATAAATGAACCACCTGGTTTTATTTGAGCAATGACCTGCAGCGCAAGCTCTTCTTCGTTGAACGAAATGCCGCGTTTTAAACGTTTAAGCATCTGGGCAATTTCGTCATCGATCACGGCTTTGGCAAAGTCGAATACCTTCAACGCATCGAGTAATCCTCCCATGTTCAACATGTCTGCCCCACCCAGAACCCCTATCGCTGTAGACATGGCTGTTTCGTAACCTGACTGGGCATCATTTATTTTGGAATTGGATAACCCGATGTAACCACCACAAGGCACATTATAATAACGCGCCATCTGTGCAAATGCCATGTGCAACATACCGCACTCAATTCCGCCCGATGCGTATGCGCCGGTTCTCATATCTGCGACTGTCGGCAGGGTGGCATATATTGTGGGAGTGCCATTTCGCACCATCTGCATTAATACCGAAATGGCAAGGAATTCAGCATTTCCCTGTGCAAGCGTCCCTGCCATGGACATGGGTGAGGTCAGTCCAGCATTGGGTACGATACTCGGGTAGACGGGCAGCCCCGCTTCACAAAAAAAGATGACTGCTTCTGTGGAAAGTTGGTCCATGGTGAGGGGCGAAACAACGGGACAATAATGGTGGGTTACGAAGGGGTGCTTGCGGTAGTCGTCTTCACTGCCGGCGATCAGATAAAGCAACCGCATAACCTGTGCAGCGTCGTCCATATCCCTGGTAGTGCTGCGGATGGGTTTAAGGCAGTACTTCAAGGACGGGTAGAGCCGTGCTAGGGTGAAGCGCCCTGGCCTGGCATCGTCAGCGAGAGTCGATATCGAAAAAACGTCGTAAGAGTGCAGTTCCTGGATGAGATGCGCAATTTTTGCGATATCGTCCGAACGCGCCCGGCGGGCGCGACCGGTCACCAGGTCGATAACATCCGGCGCTGAGCTCCCTGTGACAATGACAGGTCCGTCCCGCGGGAGGGTGCGGTCGTATTTTGGGTCGCGCCCGTAGAAGGTAAATGCTGGTGGCAGCATGGCCCGGTATTTCTCAACCACTGCAGCAGGGAATTTGACGATCTGCGTTTCAGAATTCACCCGACAACCATTCTTTTCAAAAATGGTACGGGCTTTTTCATTTCTCACCAACATGCCAACACTTTCCAGTATCTCAAGTGATGCTGAATGCGTGCGCTCAACTTGTTGCTGCGTAAGAAGAGTGGCGAAGTTTATCAAAAATCACTCCTATCGATCAGGGTTGGGAGACGGTTGGATGCTCAACTGGGAGTTTCGCTGCCAGCGTTTTTATTTCATTAATGGGGAACATTTGCAATCCGGGGCGAGTTACTTTTAAGGAAGCAGCAGCGGTGGCAAAACGGGCTGACTCCTCCATGGTCCAACCATTTAATTCTCCATAAATATATCCGGCGGAGAAAGTGGCACCTGCTCCACAACCATCCACAGCAAGTACAGAAGGGGCATGAATGCGTACAACATCCGAGCCATTCACCGCCAGGCAACCTTCCCCCGCCATGGTGATCAATGCTGTTTCCACACCGGTTTTTTTCAATTTCATGGCCACATCAAGAGGCGGCACATCACCTCGCTGGGCTGCATCTGTCACAGCCTGACAAAATGTTGCCCGGCTGCCATAGCGGTTCAGCAGGTTGGGATCCACATGACCGTGTTCGAAATTAAGGAATACCGGAACATTTAAGCGATTGGCTTCATCCATTGCCCGGACGATGTGATCACCGTCATACCAGTCGACGTAGAGCATGCGGGCTCCATTAAGAAGGGATAAGTCGGCTTCATCCAGGGTATCCAATACCTGAGGCTCCCTTTCCCAAAAATACGTTCGGGCACCGGTCTCATCCGAGACATCCACTTCCCAAGGCGTCTTGATCTCGCTGGAATGACGCACTTCTCCCTGTACACCCCATGCTTTCAACTGATCCGATAGAATGTGGCCGCGAGGATCATCCCCCACCGCCGTACCAATTATTGCAGAAGGTATTTCCCACTGCCTGAGCAGACAGGCAATAATGGCAGCATCGTCGAAGACAAATTCGCTGACCTCTTTGACGAGTGCACCGGTATTGTGCTCGGGCAATTGCTCGACCACCATGATGGCCACGGGGGTCAGCATTCCAAAACCAACGTAGACTGGCCTAAGATTTTTCATTTTCCCAAAGTTGTTTTCATTTCTTGCAAGTACCAACGCAGGAAGCGATCGAGGTTATATTCCTTGTAGGTGGAAAGAGGACCCGGGGTGAAAGCGTGGGAGTTCACCCCACGCTGCTGGTTGACACAGATCGCCCAGTCCTGTTCTGCTGTCATCAGCCAAAATGGAAGGATCTTTTCGAGATCGTAGTCCCGTCCTTCCTCGGCTTTACCATCCACAAGCCAAATCATCCGAATACTGGTATGTGTCAGTCCATTTGGGGTGAGGCGAACTGCGACAGAGTGATCACAACTGGCGTGCACCCAGAAATTGGGCAGAGTTCGAACACGCAGGGTTCCGACATCGGGGTCGGTGTAATCACCCATCAATGGGGCTACCTGCTTGCCATCAATTGATTCGGTTACGAATCCTTCCACCAGAGGAGTACGGTTGGCTGCATACCAGATGCCGTGGTCTGGGTCTGGAAATTCCGTCATTCCTGTTTCATCGCGAATGGACATGCCTTGAGCTGCGAGTTTGGCTTCCATGCGGGTAGTAACAGCCTTCAGCTTTTCGGCCACACGCGGAATGGTATCGTCGGCATTATAACGATCAAAATTTGCCTTGATATATTGAGGATGGTTAACGCTGCAATGGTAGCATTCCCGATTATTCTCCCAAACAAGCTTCCAATTGGAGGCGACATCAAAGTCCATGATCTTGGCAACTTTTGCACGACCCAAGCCTTGCGGCTTTGCAACCGGTGCGATGGTTTGGTAGACTGGATCGAAATTCACCGGATCTGTCGCCAGGCTGATGAAAATCATCCCTTCAACTTCGCGGGCGTGGGCACGATGCAGACCTAATTGGGATTTGTCGAGTCCTTCCTGCATACCATATTGAAGGAGGAGTCGGCCGTTTCGATCATATGTCCACGAGTGGTAAGGACAAACGAAGCGATTTACGCTGCCGAACTCTTCCTCACAGATCACAGAGCCGCGGTGGCGGCAAACGTTATATAAGGCATTCACCTGCCCGTCATCACCCCGCACGACAATAACAGAATCCCCGTCCACGGAGTATAAAAAGTAATCTCCAGGTTTGGGGATCTGGCATGAATGACCAGCGAAGAGCCAACCCTGGCGCCAAATGAACTCCATTTCTGCTCGGTATAAGAGATCATCCTGGTAAAACTGGCGCGGTAATCCGTGGTTGAACTGGCGGGAATCCAGTAAATTTTTTAATGCCGATATTTCAGCAGAGGTCAAAGGTAACATATTTCATCACCTTTCGAGAAAGCGGGGTTACAGCATTCCGATTATGCGCGGAGACGTTCGCCCTTGGGATCGAACAGTACAGTGGCAGTCACCTCGCCCTGGCGGCGTCCTTCTATCAGATTCAGTTCAAAGCGCGTACCAGCCTTTGCTAATTCTATAGGGAGGTACGCGTATAAAATATTCTTTCTCAATGTAAAACCAAACCCACCGCTGCGAACACGGGATATCACTTCACCACCGTGGTAGATTGCTTCGCCGCCGTAAATTTGAGTGTAATCATTACCATCCAAAACCAGAGTACAAAGTTTGCGCTTCAGACCTTCCTGCTTTTGTTTTAGGAGAGCATCTTTTCCGATGAAATCTCCTTTATCAAGGTGGACACAGAAACCCAATCCGCCTTCATAAGGACTCTCCAACATTGTTACATCGGCCGTGTAATAGCGGTAACCCTTTTCGAGGCGTAATGAGTTCGAGTACTTTATAGCCACCAACCTCAATCCCAAATTCCTTGCCCGCTTTAAGAAGGGCATCCCAGACCAACATGGCGCGATTGGCAGGAATATATAGCTCCCACCCAAGCTCGCCGACATAACTAACGCGTTGTGCAAAAACACTAACATCATTAATCTCAATTGGCCTTGTGTGCAGATATGGATGAGCATCATTTGAAATATCGTTTGTTGTGATCTTCTTCAACACATCCCTGGATTTAGGCCCCCACATTGCAAGACAAGCCCACTCGGTGGTGATATCCCGGATGGCAACTTCGCCGTCTTTTTCGTCAACGTGCATCTGGATCCACCCGAGATCGTTGGCGATAAACGCAGATCCGGTAATTACCCAGAAGCGATCTTCACCAAGACGCGTAATGGTCAGATCTGCTTCCACTCCACCATTCGTGTTAAGGAATTGGGTGTACATGGCACAACCAATCGGTTTATTTATGTCGCTGTCTGCTAGTCGCTGGAGGATTTTCAATGCGCCAGGACCGCTGACTTCGATCTTTCCGAAGGACGTAAGGTCAAAGAGGGCGATGCGTTCGCGCGTAGCTTGATGTTCCTGTCCAATTCGTTCGAAATAGGGAGGACGCTTCCAGCCCCATTCGCGTTGGTCCGTACCAGCACGACGCCAAGGCTTTCCCGGCTCAAAATAGTTTACACGTTCCCAGCCAAATTTCTCACCGAAAACTGCCCCCATTTCCTGCAAGCGGTAATGTACAGGGCTGACGCGATGCGGGCGCGCCCATTCATTCTCATCATTGGGAAAGCGCAGTCGATAATAATATTTAACACCCTCTCTAGTGCGTTCAGCAGCATATTCCGGGTTCGAATAATAGTTCCCGAAGCGCGTAGGGCGATAAGCGTACACATCGAGAGGAGATTCCCCTCCGATAATCCACTCTGCCATCAGTTTTCCAATTCCCCCCGCACCGCCATAGCCGTTAAGAGACATTCCCGCAGCGATCCACATGCCGTGCACACCCGCCATCGGCCCCAGCATTGGCTGAGAATCAGGAGTATATGCCCCCGGATGGCATACGAGGGTAATAATACCCGCCTGGTCGATGAATGGAATGCGCCGGATGGCACCTTCGAGAAGTTGTTCAAAGCGATCGTAGTCAGCAGGAAGGGTTGTCCCACCATGCTCCCATGGCACTCCATCGATCCAACGCGCCAGAGGGTTGGGTTCATATCCCCCAATCACAAGTCCGCCTGCTTCCTGGCGCATATATACCAAATTATCCGGATCACGAAGGCACGGCGTGGTCGAGGGAAATTCGTTGCCGGGCACAGCTTTTAATGCGATGTGCTGATGATCCACAGGTGTGGTTGGAATATGGATACCAGCCATCGCTGCGACCTGTGGCGCCCACATTCCAGCCGCGTTTATAACCATTTCAGTCTTTATCGAGCCCTGATCTGTAATCACATTCTGGATATTTCCAGAGGCCGATAATTCGAGGGCAACTACGCGCGTGTTGGTGAGCACCTCCACCCCCAATTCCCTGGCAAACCTCGCCATCGAAGTGGTTGTTGTGTATGGATCAAGTTGGCCATCGCGTGGAAGATAGATCGCGCCATACAAGTATCTGACTGGTGATCTGCGGCATGATCTTTACCGCTTCCGATGGCGATATGATGCCAGCTTCCATTCCAATCGCATTGGCGCGGCTGACAGATCGTTCCATTTCCTTGAGCTGCTCCGGGCTGGATGCCACGCGCAGACTTCCGACATGATCGAACAGTTTTAATCCGCTGTACAGCTCAATACTGTATTTCCGAAACTGCATCAGCGTTTGCGAGGTGGCAAACTGTGTGACGAGACCGGCTGCGTGCGTCGATTCTCCGCTTGCGATTTCCCCTTTTTCGATAAGCACAACATCTTTCCGCCCCATCTTTGCCAGGTGATAGGCAATATTAACACCAACGATCCCCCCGCCCACAATCACGATTTGCGCTTGATCTTTCATTTCACAAAATTTTCCTTTCCATAAATTTTTTAAAGCCTGATAAGTCCTAAAGATCTATGACGGCTGAACATCTTTCAACCAAATTGGGAAATCAGACGATTGCAGTTTTTCCTGAGCCCTTCCCCACCGTTCCATTGCCCAGCCCCAGAAATCATATTTAATCTTTGACATTTTCGCCTGGATGGCAGCCCACAACCCCCAGCCAACATCTGACATAATCATGTTCAATTTCATGCGTGAGATTCTATTTACTGAAGAGGTCCCGAAATATGTTGAGCATACTTCGCTAATCTGCTGGTCGTTGAATTGCATTTCCTGACAGGTATTGCCAAGTTCAAAACATGGATCATTATTTCCGCTATATTCGTAGTCAATCAGCCGCAACGAGTTACCATCATCAATATAATTCTCTGCGAGAAGGTCGTTGTTGCAAGGTAACGCAGGAAGAGGATCAGCCAAAAGGGCTTTTTCAATTTGCGCCACCGCTGACATTCCAGCCAGAACCCCACTCGGAAGAGAGATTTGGTGTTCGGTACATATCGACAAGTAATATTCTGTCAGGCGAAACATGTTGAAATCCATTAAAAATCGCGAGCCAGAGTGAAGCCGCTTGATAGCCTGCGCCATGCGGATCGGCATGCCGGGTGCATTCAGAGATTCCTTCGACATGGTATTTCCATTTATAAATTCCAACACCATAACATTATAGTCTGGCAGGTGATAAAGGACTTTTGGACCTACGCCTGTCTCAGCCGCAGCCCTGGTATTATGGTATTCATTATTCCTGTCTATAGCAAGTAGTTCCGTACGCTCTCCTGGAACACGCACGAAGAAAGGTGTGCCGTTCACATCCACTTTGTAATTAGTATTGGTCAGTCCGCCAGAAAGAGGTTGAATTGAAATATCTTTCCCCTTCCAATCCTCAATCCTGGAGACTATTTCATTAATGGACAGCATCACTTGCCCTTAAGATTTTAAAGGATTCAGACGTTCAAAGGAAATTGGTGGTCAGTGCATAACATGCACTGACCACCGTGTGATTCCATTATTGAAAGGATTATTCGGGTGGAATCTCCTTGAAGGCGAAGTCCACATCGATGCCCTTCGATTTCTGCGCTCTCTTTGCTAATATATACCAAATCAGAGAAATCACGATGATCCCGAAAGCAATGACTTGTGGCCAAGGATTTGCCAAACTCCATGTTCCAAGCACACCCAATTGCGGTGCAAACAAGAAGGCAAGCACCATGAGTATGCCAAGGATGCCACCCAAAACGCCGAGCACGGTTATCATTGGCATCTTGCCAAGTTTGTATTTTGCGCCAGGTGAGGCCTCATACAATTCCTTAGCACGATACGGAAGGAGTGCGCCCGCAATGCAGGTGATAACAAACACGTATCCACACCCAAAGGTTACACCGAGAGTCAAGCCAACCCAGCCAGGAACCAGATTATATGCAAGGATGACTGGAATACTGGCAAGGAAGTACGCTAAATGTGCATTGACTGGGGTGTGTAATTTCTCATTCACCCTGCTGAACCATTCTGGGAGAAGTCTATCGAGAGACATGGCGACGAGAACCCGAGTCATGCCGATGTAGCAGTTGCAAACGATCTGGAAGCCATTGAGCAAATAACCAAGGCCGATGATCAAAACAACAAGAGGGCTGGCAGCAAGTGCGACAGCTACGATTGGAGGCCACAAGTTAAAACCGTTGATGTTAGCTTCGCCAATCAAAGACCAATATCCTGCGCCAGCCACCGTGAGGAATCCCGCGGGGGCAACACGCTCAATGCCAACCGCCAGCAAAGCCAGTAGAATTCCGGTTGCCACAAGAGAACCTACCATGATAAATGTCTGTGACTTGAAGCTACGGGCATCTTTGATCTCACCGTTCTGCTGGGATGAGTAAGTTGCCCACTGCAGGGAGGTCCAGGCGATCGGCGCTACGAGGAGAGTAGCGATCAGGCTGAATGGTGGATTGAGGTTAATTCCGGCACCTTTCACAGCGGCAACTGCTGTTTCATAGAAGTTCGGTGCACCACCGGATGCAACGGCAAAAGCGTTGAGGCGAGTCACGAACTCTGAAGCCGGTGTGGTGAAAAGAACTATGAAGACAGTCGCGAAACAAAGCAGGGTTCCCCACCACATCACATGTTGAAATTTAACGTAATTTTTGAATCCGCTCGTTAAAAGCCACATGGAAAGTAGGGCGTTAAGGATGCTGACAACAACCACGCCTTGTGCAGTGGTGAACCAAACACCCCAGCTTGAGAACATGGTATTTCCCATCGTTGCCCCCAGCCCGAGAAAAAGCGGAGCAAATCCAAGATACGAGACCAGCCAGCCCGAAAGGGCAACCCATTGCAAGATCCAAATCACGAATCCGGACATCACAACAGTGAAAGCTAAACCGCCACCGAATACACGGCTCTGGAATACGTAGTCACCTCCAGAACGAGGCAGGGCTGTGGAAAGCCATACATACACATAAGCAATGGGTATTTCAATAACCATTGCGAGCAAAATGCCCCAAACCAATTTTCCGCCGGGTAAAGCGCCTGGGGCCCAAAGATAGGTCCATGGAAAGATCAAGCCCATCGTCAAGATGTTATATACAAAAGCAGAATACGGTGACATGACACGTACAAGTCCCGATGCCTTTCGAGTAAAGACTTCTGGTTTTGCCGTCATTGCATTTCTCCTTTGGGTTGATAGAGTATCTGCTCGGTTTAGATAAACGTCAACTGCTCCATTCATTACCTCTTATTTAACTGCAGTATGGTGTTGTTGTTGGAATATTGCCTCCTTTTTGAAGTCGAATGGGTTATCCGCTCGTCATCTGATAACCCCGCACTTCACCTTCCACAAAATTTACCAGACAACCACGCAATACTCCTTCGGCATATTCACTGCCGGGGTTGATGCAAGTCGTGCGTCCGATCTTCGCAACCGATTGTGATTCGTGGATATGACCATGTAATCCCAACATTGGCTTATATTTCTCAATGGCAGCACGGACGGAACTACTGCCTGCTCCGTACAAAACAGGTTGTCCACCTTGTTGTATCTGTAGAGGAGGATCCTTGGTCCAATCGAGCATTGGGCATGTATCCAATGTAGAATCCTTTGGTGGATCATGGAAATTAAAAATAGCCTTCTCCATATCCGGGACTTTCAACGCCATCCCTTCAATCATCTTTCCAAGTTCTTCCTCTGAAACTTCCCGCGGAGTTTTCCAAGGAGTGGGCGTACTCAAGCCGACCGAGATCATGGTGTGGTCATCATCCACTTTAACCATTTCATTTTCGCAGGCAAAGAATGATTTGGTTCCTTCTCTCTTTAAAGCACTTAACACATCCCACTCATCATCGTTACCACCTGTAACAAAACATTTTATACCGGTGTTGTTCAACCGTTCTTCAGCCAAATCGACCCAGGTGACGAGCCTTTGGTATGCCAGTTCATGGAAAAGCGTATCCACCGATTTAAGATCAGCAGACAAGGTGCGAAATTCATCTTCTTCCATAGTTTTGTAATAATATCCGAGAATATCCAGCCTTCCTTTCAGGCTAATTAATTCTGCTTCGGTGGACAGATGCTCAACGCGCCCCTGAAGGGTGGCTCGATAATGTCCATTTGTTTCCTTTATTATCGGAATAAGAAGTTTGCCCTGAATATCTCCTCCCATCACAATCACATCCACGGCATAAAATTTGCCCGCATTAATAAATTTGCGATAGGTGCGTTCTGAACCGTGTAAATCAGTAGCAAAAAACAGGCGAGTTGGTTTTTTGCTGGATTTCTTTGAAAAGAGGGGCATACATTTATCTCCGATCTACCAGGATTTAATCTCTAAATACCAAAGTCAGACTTTAACAGTATTTGAGTTGGCAACCATGCACACCACTGAATGAGCCAATAAAGAATCATTTGCAGAGGGGTCAATGGCTTCATCAGTAATAAATTTATCGATTTCATCGATCGAGGCAATTTGAAAATTTGAAACCACTCCCCACTTACTGTGATCAGCAGCTATGATGATCTGACCCCTGGTTCGTTCGATCATCTGGCGCACTACCTCTGCCTCCGCGTTCGATGGCACAGTGCACCCGTGTTTTAAACTAACGCCATCCACCCCCAGGATCACCTTGTCAGCGTACACCTGTCGTAAATTATCGATCGCAAAGCGACCTGCCACGGAATTGGAATGCGGTTGGAATTCCCCCCCGATCAGGTGATGCTTAAAACCAGCCTCACCCAGTTCGAGGGCTGCATAAACGTTATTGCTAAAAATGGTGATTCCCTGATCGCCGCGAATATAGCGAATAACTTGCGTAGTGGTGGTGCCGCTATTAATAAAGACAACGTCGTTATCATCTATAAGCGATGCAGCCATTTCGCCGATCAATCTTTTTTCTTCGGGATGTTTTTGTGCTCGTTGGAAATATTCTGGTTCCAGGGTCAGCCTTTGGCTGAGGATCGCCCCCCCATGAGTTCTTTCGACAACGCCTTCGCGTTCCAACCACTCAAGATCACGACGCACGGTCGCTTCGGATGTACCCAGCAGTGTATTCAAATCGTCCATCCGGACGATTTTATGAGTTACCAGATACTCCTGGATTCGCTCCCGTCTTTGTGCTGGAATGAGGTGTTTGCTCATTAATTATTAAGACGCTTCGCGGTCGGTTGAACGAAATCCAATATTTGTAACTTGGATTATATAAGAATCTGAAGAAATTTGCAAGTTTTTGCGTTTTTTATTATAATGACGGTGGTTTATTCCCCCAGCTGTCAGACTGCCAACCGCTCGTATTCGACCAGGGCTGTTCGCTGAGACCTCATCGTAGGAGAAGGGTATGACTAGCAGTTCCATTGGAATGGGCGAACAAGATCAAGCCGAGCGCAATAAATTTGAAAACGAGCTAAAAAGGATCCTAAAAGCCAGTGAAGATGCCGGGATTATTTTGAGGGTTATCGGGTCGTTGGCTTTTCAGATGCACTGCCAGAAATATGGATATCTTCAAGCAGCCATGGGCCGGGCGTACACCGATATCGATTTTGCAGCATATCACAAACAGACCAAAGAAATTCAGGTGTTGATGGCCAGGCTCGGTTATCATGAAAACCGAGAAGTCTTTATTGTTTCAGAAGGAGACCGCTCAATTTTCGAAAAGCCCGAAGCCGGTCTGCATATCGACGTTTTTTTTGGCAAACTTGATTTCTGCCACGTTATTCGCTGGGATGGAAGACTTGAGATCGATCATCCCAGTATTCCTCTGGCAGAAATGTTGCTCGAAAAAATGCAAATCGTTCAGATAAATGAAAAAGATATTATTGATACCATCATGCTTTTACTCGAGCATCCTCTTGGCGACAAAGACCATGAGGTCATCAACATCAAACGAGTTGCCATGCTTTGCGGCACTGACTGGGGGCTATGGCGTACCACAACCATGAACCTGGACAAAGTCCGGCAAATGGCTCAAAGTTACGATGTGCTAACCTTAGAGCAAAAAGGGATGATCGATTCGCAAGTAAAACAGGCGTTGGCGCGGATCGAGCAAGAACCCAAATCCCTCGCATGGCGCCTGCGCGCCAGGGTTGGCGACCGCGTGAAATGGTATAAAGATGTGGATGAGGTTCAATAAAGGGGAGGAGGCGGTTATGAAAAAACTTGTTCGTGACCTGATGCATCCCGGTCTGCTTAACTGCCGCCCAGATGCCACCCTGGGACAGGTTTCCGTCCTGCTTACCCAGCATCACGTGCATGCGTTGATTGTTACTGATCGCGGTGAGCGCCCGATTGGAATCATATCGGATTACGACCTGCTTGCGGGCGAATGGCTGTCGGAGGACTCAAAAAGTCTGTCGACGATGCGAGCCTTAACGGCCGGGGAATTGATGTCCTCTCCCATCGATACCATTGAAGCCAACATGCCCCTGGGTGATGCTGCCCACATGCTAATAGAAAAAGATATCAATCGACTCATGGTCACCGAAAAGGGGATCCCAACAGGAGTAATATCAACCTCTGATTTCGTTTCCAGCATTGCCCGGGAAGAAAAACCTTTGCGTCACACTGTGGCGGATGTAATGTCAGATGCAATCCTGGTCTGTCGTGATAAAACTCCGCTCACCTCGGCAGCACGGACGATGACCCAAGCCGGCTGGCGTTCGGTCCTGGTGGTGGACGCTAAAGGCAAGCCTGAAGGTGTTGTCAGTGGTAAAGATTTGCTGCCCTATGTAAAAAACGGTGTTGAGGAAAAACTAACCGTGAAAGACATTATGCACCCTGCCCTGACAATTGATATTCACGCCAGGTTAAGAGAAGCGGCAGATTTGATGATTCAGAAACACTACCACCGCCTGGTAGTGATCGACCAGAACGACCCGAAGGCTTTCCCGCTGGGTATCATTTCTTCTTTCGACATTGTCGCTGAAATGGCCAGACCTGGATCCATCTGGCAAAAATAGACATTAATTATTGGCACCTTGAAAGGTCGCCCTATTCACTTCTGATACTACCAATTTTTTTATTGTTTTTTATGGAGAATTCTGATCACGACCCTTACGCTTGAAGAGGCGCTTGCCCGAGTTCCTCAATGGGTGGGAGCCACTGACCTGAAAGCAAATCCCCTAGGAGGAGGAATAACCAACAGCAATTTCCGAGTTGATGTTGGAGGCGAGTCATTTGTACTTCGTATCGCTGGAGCAGATACAGAACTTTTGGGAATTGATCGAGAACATGAATATTCTGCCAACCTGGCTGCCGGCAGACTGGGAATTGCCCCGGAAGTATATTATTTTATCCGACCGGAAGGCTATCTGGTTACCCGCTTTATAACCGGACGTCCAATCCTTCCTGATGAGATCTGCCAACCAGAAAATATCCGTCAGGTCATGGATCTCATCCGAAAAATCCACACCATGCCGGAAATTCCAGGCACTTTTAATGTTTTTCGAGTAATTGCGAATTATTCCGAGATCGCCCATCGATATAAGGTAACTTTCCCTCAGGATTTTAATTGGCTAATCGAACGAACCCAGTCTGCTAAAGAGGCCCTGAGTTCTCAGTCACATCCACTTCGTCCATGTCATAACGATTTACTCAATGCAAACTTTCTCGCTAATAGTCACCTTATTGTCCTGGATTGGGAATACGCGGGCATGGGTGATATCTTTTTTGACCTGGCCAATTTTTCAGACCACCATCAATTGACCGATGAGCAGGATCGCTGGCTCTTGAAATGTTACTTCGATGAGGTAAATCCCACACAGTGGGCACACTTGAAAATCATGAAAATGTTGTCTGATCTGCGCGAGGCAACATGGGCGCTCGTTCAGATTGGTATTTCACAACTCGATTTCGACTTTCGTGACTATGCCGACAAATTCTTTGGCCGGGTCATGGAAAACATCAAAAATCCAAATTGGAATGAATGGCTTATGGAGGTAAGTAAAAATGTCTGATCTTCCCACTCGTGCTCAAGCAGTCGTCATCGGTGGAGGTGTCGGCGGATGCAGCATCGCATACCATTTAACGCTGATGGGTTGGAAAGATGTTGTCATTCTGGAACGTCATGAACTAACCAGTGGTTCCACCTGGCACTCTGCAGGTCTGGTTGGGCAAATGCGTTCGGACGCCAACCTAACCCGGATGATGCACTACAGCACCGATCTGTACCGGAAATTGAAGGCCGAGACAGGTCAAGACCCAGCCTGGCGTGAGGTGGGCGGCTTGCGACTGGCTTCTTCAGCAGAACGCATGGAAGACCTCAAACGGTTGGTTGGAATGGCGCAGTCCTTCGGTGTACCGATGGACCTGATCTCGGCCAAGGAAGCAATGGAACTTTTCCCCATCATGAGCCCGGATGGTATCGCAGGTGCAGCCTTCACTCCCAACGACGGTGTTATCGACCCGACCGGGTTAACCAACGCGCTGGCAACCGGTGCGAAACAGCGCGGGGCGAAAATATTTACAGACACCAATGTCGAAAAGATAAATCTGAAAAACGGTCGCGTCCATGATGTGGTGACCGATAAAGGCACGATCGAAACCGAAGTTGTTGTTAATGCTGCCGGGCAGTGGGGTGGTGAGGTGGGAAAGATGGTTGGGCTGACCCTGCCGATCGTGCCAATGGCACACTTGTACATTATCACCAAACCGATCCAGGGTGTGGGGCACGATTTTCCGACATTGCGTGACCCCGATTTGCTGGTCTACTGGCGCGAGGAGGTGGGAGGTCTGGTTACGGGTGGTTATGAACGAAACCCGGCTCCATTCGGTCTTAATGGCATCCCGCGCAATTTTAAATACCAACTCCTGCCTCCCGATTGGGAGCGGTTTACTCCACTGATGGAGAACTCCATTAAACGCGTTCCTGCCGTGGAGACCGCAGAGGTTATCCAACTCTTAAACGGACCAGAAGGGTTCACCCCAGATGGAGAGTTTTTACTTGGTCCCACCTCGGTCAAGGGATTCTGGGTGGCTGCTGCCTTCTGCGCGCATGGCTTGGCGGGAGCCGGCGGTATCGGGAAAACCATGGCAGAATGGATCATTGATGGACATCCAGAGTGGGATGTCTGGCGGCTGGACGTCCGCCGATTCGGATCCAACTACAACAGCCAGGATTATACGGTAGCACGCACTCTCGAGACTTACACCCAATATTATGATATCCATTATCCCGGCGAGGAGCGTCTTTCTCGCAGAGGCCTTCGCCTCTCACCCACTTATCATCGCCTTCAGGAACTGGGCTGTTTCTTTGGGGAAAAAACAGGTTGGGAACGTCCCAACTGGTTCAAACCTTATGAAGAAAAAGCGCGCCACGGGCACGAACCCAAGGGCTGGGCCCACCACAACTGGTCCCGTGCGATTGGATACGAGCATCTTAAAACGCGTGAGAACGCCGGGTTATTCGATGAAACCTCCTTTAACAAATTTGAGGTGCGCGGGCCTGGCGCTTTGGCATTTTTAAATAATGTTTGCGCCAACCAGATCGATCAGCCGGTTGGTTCGATCATATATACCGAATGCCTGAACAAGCGTGGTGGTATCGAATGCGATTTTACAGTAACACGCCTCGCCGAGGAGCGTTTCTTCATCGTAACGGGAACAGCCTTTGGGCAGCACGATCTATCCTGGTTGTCCTTGAATATGCCGGAAGATGGTTCGGTGGCGATCGAAGACGTTAGTTCTTCTTATGCCTGTCTTGGTCTGTGGGGACCCAAAGCACGGATTATCCTGGAGAAAGTCACCAAGGATGATGTGTCCAACACTGGTTTTCCCTACATGACTGCCCATATGATTGTGGTTGGCGACGTGCCTGCCCTGGCATCACGCGTGACCTACGTGGGCGAACTGGGCTGGGAGTTTTACTGCCCCATGGAATACGGACTGCGGCTTTGGGATACTCTTTGGGAAGCAGGGCAATCTGAGGGACTCGTCGCAGCCGGATATAAAGCAATCGACTCCCTGCGGCTTGAAAAAGGATACCGCTATTGGAGCAGCGAGATCAGCCCGGACTATTCACCGCTCGAAGCCGGCCTGGGCTTCGCAGTCAAGTTCGATAAAAAGGATTTCATTGGGAAGGAAGCCCTGGTAAAGCAGAAAGAAGCAGGGCTGACGCGCAAGTTGTGCTGCATGACCCTCTCTGACAACCGCACGATTGCCCTGGGCAAGGAACCGATCCGCTCGAAAGATGGGAAGCTGATCGGTTGGGTGGCGGCGGGAGGATTCGGCTATTCCGTCGGACAAAGCATTATCTACGCGTATTTGCCAATGGATTATTGCAAAGCAGGAACTGAACTTGAGATCGAATTCCTGGGAGAACAAGTTGTGGCTGTCGTAGTCCAGTCTCCTTTATGGGATCCCAAGGGTGAGCGAATCAAATCGTAAATATAAATATCCTGGACAGTTGTATAATTACTTTTCCAAATGGGGAGCAGTAATTATATCGGGAAGTTACCATTGGCTTCAATACTTCCAGCCGGGTTAATTTAATCTTTCAGGAGGATAATCAAATGTCTATCGTAAACGCAAAAGAAATCATGGTGGAAGCTGCCAAGGGGAAATATGCCATCGGCGCTTTCAATATCACCGACCTGGTTCAGATGGAAGGGGTGGTAGATGCGGCAATTTCAAAGAAGTCACCACTAATCATCCAAACATCGGTCAAACCGTCTAAATTCCTGGGAGTGGATGTGCTGGTGGCTATTTACCGGACCATAGCCAAGTCGGCACCCATTCCGATCTGCCTCCACCTCGATCACTGCACCGATATCGAACATTGCAAAAAATGTGCCGATGCGGGCTATACCAATATTATGATTGATGCCTCCAAGCAGCCATACGAGGAGAATATCCGCCAGACAAAGGAAATCGTAGATTACTGCCACAAAATTGGCAATATCTCGGTGGAAGGCGAATTGGGCACTGTCAGCGGCGTGGAAGACCAGATCAAGGTGTCAGAAGACGAGACACAACTAGCCAACCCGAAACAAGCTGTCGAATTCGTTGAAAGAACCGGCCTGGATATCTTTGCTCCCGCGATAGGTACTGCCCATGGAGTATACAAAACCAAAAATCCAAAAGTCGATTTCGAACGACTTGGCGAGATCAACCAAATGATGAACGGTAAAAGTATCAAGACTCCCCTGGTTGTGCATGGTGGAACCGGGTTGCCGGAAGACTACATCAAGAAATTGATCGCAATGGGTGGTGCGAAGGTGAATGTTTCAACCGAATTAAAGCGCACCATGATCGACGCTGAATATGAATATATCGCTGCGCACCGGGAGGAATATGATCCCGGCAAGGTCGATGAGGCTGTAAGAGCTGCCATTCGAATGGCTGTTGGTAATTGGATCGATATCCTCGGCAGCGCGGGCAAGGCATGAGATTACTTATTTTGGGGAACGGTGAGGGACGTATATAAACCCCTTAGCGTTTCCACGATTTATCAATCACGAAAAAGGAGTATTACATGAAGAAGATAGAAGAATATTTCGTACCCTGGGTGAAAGGCATTCCGATGTATATTTCCGGGCATATTGAACTCGCCTGGAAAAAACCAGAATTGCACCGCATGATGTCCAACGAAAATCCGAACCAGCCTTCCGAGAAGGTACTGGAAGCGATCATTAAAATATGCCAAAATGTCCAACCGCTACCCCGACCAGGGCCTGGTGGTACGCGGCAAGATCGCCCAGATCAATGGGGTTGGTGGCGCAGAGAATGTGATGCTGGGAAACGGTTCTAGCGAGGTGTACGATAATATATTCCGCTGCTTCCTGACCACCGGGGAGGAAGTGATCCAGCATACACCGTGCTTTGGCATCTACAAGCTGCGCGGGACCATCCTGGGAGGCAAGATGGTCTCTGTACCCATGATCTACAAGGATAAGTATCTACATTACGATGCTGCAGGTATCCTCAAGGCAATCACCGACAAGACCAAGATCATCGTGATAGCAAATCCAAACAATCCGACCGGCAACTTTATGGATTCAAAAGATTTTATTCGCATCGCCGAAACAGGCATCCCATTCATTATTGATGAGGCATACGTGGAATATGCGGGTCTTGGTATGTCCCAAGTTGCTCTTACCAAGAAATACAAGAATGTGATCGTCACACGTACGCTCTCCAAGGCATACGGTCTTGCCGGCTTGCGCTTTGGCTATGCCATGGGCGATAAGGATGTGATCGGACAGATCTCAGCTGCCCTGCTCCCCTGGAATGTGGGTACCATCCCCATGTGGGCGGCACTGGCTGCGCTAGAAGATACGGAAGCCCTGGCGTTCAGGGTTAAGTACAATAATAGCGAAATCGATTTCATCACCGAGGCGCTAAGTGAGGTCCCCAACTTGGTGGTATTTCCATCCAAAGCCAACTACATACTTTTCGATTGCGGCGAAACAGGCAAGAAGGGCAAGGATGTGGTGGCCTACGCTGAGCAGAAAGGATTGATATTCCGCCCGGAAACAGAAAAATACGGCAGTGATGGCTGGTTCCGAATCACCATTGGTACGAAAGAAGAAAACCGCATGGCTGTCGATGTTGTGCGTGAGTATCTGACGAAAAAGTGATCCGTTTATCCTGGAGGTCGTTTCGACCTCCAGGATTATTTGTGAGAGGAGGAAAAGCATGGGAAAAATAAAAGCAGTTTTTTTTGACCAGGACGGTGTGATCATTGATACTGAAAGGGATGGTCACCGCGTCTCCTTCAACATGACCTTTAAAGAATTCGGGTTTACAGACGAGTGGAGCGTGGATTATTACCATGAGCTCCTGCAGATCGCCGGTGGTAAAGAGCGGATGAAGCATCACCTTCAGACAAAGGGCTTCAGCAAAGCCATCCCCCCAGAAAAAGTGGATGACCTCATCAAGGAAATGCACAAACGCAAGACTGCCCTTTTTGTTGAATTGATCGAGAGCGGGAAGCTTCCGTTAAGACCTGGTATCCACAGGTTCATGAAGGAAGCCATGGATGCCGGATTAAAGGTGGGTGTCTGTACCACCTCCAATGAACAGGCCGCCAGGGCGATCACCGAGAAAATCCTTAATGACATCAAATTCGACATAGTTTTGGCTGGGGATGTGGTCAGCAAGAAAAAGCCCGATCCGGAAATCTACAACCTGGCCCTTTCCAAGACCGGGTTGAAAGCAGATGAAGTCATCGTTGTGGAAGATTCGAAGAATGGTGTTCTGGCTGGCAAAGCTGCCGGAGCGAACGTGGTCGTGACCACCAATTACTATACTGCGAAAGAGGACGTGAGCAGTGGCGATATTGTTGTCACCAGTCTGGGAGATCCGGATGGTGAGAAAGGTCAACTGACCAAGGGCGGTAAAAACCTGAAATATGATGGAGTTTTAAGGGTAATGCAAGTGGTTGATTATTTTGGCGGTTGAAGCCAGTGTGAATTAAGGCATAAGAACCAAAAGGACGAAAAGATAATATCTTTTCGCCTTTTTCTATTATGTTGATTTACGCATCTTCTGCATACTGAAATAACTATTAGTCAATGATTATAAGAAGAAAATGCTAGGAAAAATCAATGTCTCTACCCGAAACAGATTGGACGTCCATAAACCTGTTTAGGAGCAGGTAGATTAATGCAGCGGCAAAAGAGCAGCGGCATGGTATAGTCAACAACCAAGCTGTGATAATTTCCTGGACAATCTTCCACCGAACCTTGTTTGGTCTTTCGGCAGCACCAACTCCCAGGATTGCAGAGCTGATGATTGGGAGGTACTCACTGGTCCACCATCAGGGAAGCAGTTAAGTATCAACGACCGATGAGGACAACTGGGCAGCAAATCGCATCGACGGGTCGGATTTTGTAAAATTTGCGTCCCACGGTGCGGATTAGTCTTCAGCCCACCGACCGCTGTTCCAGCCGAGATTGCCATTGCAGCAATAAGAATGACCCAGACAGGAACGACAAATGCATTAAATACTTTTCAGTGACAAGTGCCAGCGTTATCATCCCCATGGTTTTATGCGCGTCATTGCTGCCATGGCTGAGTCCCAGGAAATGCCGGTAAATACTTGGATTCCTTTAAGGATGCAGGTTAATTCTAGGGGATGAAGCCTTGCACAAACTCAAGACAAGTCTTAAGGATAATGAAACCGAATTCCGAAGCCAATGATGGGAGAGACGAAAAGGAATATCAATATTTTACCAAGTCCGGATACCTGAATAGCCTGCCACCCACTCCCATGGTTACCGCGCCGATCAAACCGCCTATGAGGGCGTGGGAGGAGCTGCTCGGAAACCCCAAAGTACGAGGTTAACAAAATCCACAGAACAGCACTCAGCATAGCTGCCAAAATGACGTGAGTGGTAATAATTGTGATTGACAACTGCCCTTGCCGATCGTCTGGCAACCGAAATCGCCGAAAATATAAGGCCCCAGAAATTCCGCAACAGCCGTTATAGCCAACGCCGAACGTGGAGACATTGCGCGTGAAGAAATCATCGTTGCTACGATGCCGCTTGAATCGTGGAAGCCATTCAAATGAATAGGTCGAATTATTACTACAAGCGCTAGAAATGATGGACCTTCCCAACGGTGAAAGGAGAAATTTATTATTTCGACCCCAACTCAGGTTATTTTTACAATAATATCGGCTATCACATTCGCTGCCTCATCCCCGCGGTCAGCTGCATTGCTCAAATGCCGATAAACTTCGCGCGATTTCAGCATTTTGATCACATGCTGGATATCCTCTGCCCCACTGAAAAGGTCGGCCAGGGCTTCACGGTAGACCTCTTCCACCCGGTTTTCAAGAGCCTTGGCCCGCTGTGCGTGATCGTTGGCAACTCCCGGATGTTTTTCCAGTCGATCAACGGCCATTAATAGTTCGTAGGCAGCATCCCTAAGGATGGATGCCATGCTCTGCATATAATTTGTCGGCTCAACCTTAAGAATTTCCATCTCGCTGACAGTACTGTAGGCGTAATCCAGCACATCGTCAATCGTCCTGGAAAGTAAGAAAATATCCTCCCGATCAAAAGGAGTAATGAAGGTCTTGTTCAATTCGTCGATAAGGATACGACGGGCTTCATCAGCTTCCTTCTCTTTTGTAGAAAGCAAGGCCGATGCAGCCGGATCTTGGGAGTTCATGAAAGCCTTGAGAGCCTCAAGACCTTCAAGTGTAAGAGATGCCTGGTCATGGATCAGTTTGAGGAAAACATTCTGCTTTTTCTTAAATATACGGAACATGATAATAAATCCTCCATTTCCCGGCGGAATTTCCACTGTTTTCTTTGGGAATTTTGGGCTGTAATTATTAGCGCTCTTTATCCGTCACACCGCATCGGGGTGGTATGAAATAAATCTCTTAAAACCTTACCGACGAAATATTATGGTAAATCGTTGTAAAGAAAATAAATATTACAGGCGAAGAATGGAATGTAAATTATTACGAACAGCAATAATATCATAAAACCATATGGGGTTTTTCCCACGATCGTCTTAAGGTTGGCATAAAACACTGATCAAAAATATTTTTTTACAGGTGGGAATTTGGTACCACCCTGTCCCATCATGAAACAGGTACGAAAGATTATGTTTTAAGTGTTTCGTCAATCGAAGCGAATACTGAATTGATTTCTGTGAAATCCGGGTGCCAACAAAACGGCTCGAGATCTTTCAGCGCTTGCATTCTTGGACCAATACCGATAAACCTGAAACCAAGTGAGCGCGAGGCTTGCATGTCCCATGGACCATCACCCAGATACACAATCCGTTCGAACCCGCGGCAATTGTAAAATTTCTTTGCCAACTCAACTGCATTTTCCATGATCCTCTTGCGGTTCCGTTCGTCGTCGGAGGTCGACATCGGGATTCCTTCAACATCCAATTTACTGGCCTTGAGTTTGAAGAGGGCTTCGCTCCTCCAACAACCGGTTGCGATAGCGATCCCCACTGCATTTTGGTTCCGGAGCCGCTCCAGGAAGTATGAAGCTCCCGGGATCTCGCAAAAGTTTTCTGGAGATTCCCGATACATTTTTTCAAAGTATTGGAGCACCCTGGCTTTCACTTCCTCGATCTTCTTTGTCTCTGGAATTTTTCCAGTAATACGTTCGATCGCCTCCACTGTTACGCCAAGTGACGTTTTGTCAACATATCCATTCAAATCTGCATTAACAGGTGGACTTCCGAGTACTTCAGCGATGGCAACACCAAAAATTTCCCGATCATAATCGTAAGATTGGGTCAGCGTCCCATCAATATCCAACATTACCAAATTCATGACAACAATCCTAATTATAGAATCCAATCAGAAGCAATAATACTACACTCACGCATAAGGATGCATTTTGATGAGCTCCGGGATCTGGAAGGACGCAACTAACATCCTTCCCTGATAAGTCTGCAGTGAATAATCTCAACTGAATTAGAAGTTTAATTTCTTTTCAATCAAATAGAGGTAAATCAGTTTTGGAAGCGGATTTCTTTCTGGGTTCTTCCCAACTTTACGGCTTTGGAAAAAAGGAGTATAACTTTGAAAATGAGACCAGTGATTCTGTCATTAATATGCTGCCTGGGTTTATCATCCTGTATGATATATTCTCAAGAGCAACCTGGGAGCGAGCCGACCGTAACCTCAGAGCAAATCGTGATCGAGCCATCCACTACCCCAGAGCAATCTGTGATCGAGCCAACCACCACACCTGAGTTATTTATGCCAATCCCTGCAGAACAACTCGCCTTCGAAAAAGTCCGCGCAACTCTTGCAGGAGAATTGAACGTGGATGCATTAAAAATCTCCCTGGTTGATGTCACCCTGGTCGATTGGCCGGATAGCTGCCTGGGATTGCCCAAACCTGGCGAAATGTGTGCACAGGTGGTGACTCCCGGCTTTAAAGTCCGCGTCCAAGAGGGAGGAGCGATCTATGAATTCCACACTGACCTGGAGGCGAAAGGCATTCGCCAGGGTAAATAATGATGTCATTCAATAAATAATCCTGTTAAAAAACGATAAAGAAAGGCTTATCACTAGAAAAATATCACCGAGATGCCATTTTTACCCCAGCATCCATCATTTTGCAGGTAATTTGATTATTAATAAATCCCCTGGAGGGGTTTTTTATTTAGGTGGCGTATATGACTTATAATTGGCAGTCTGCATTGCCTCAGGTTTATACATTGAAAATGTCCACTTTAAGGGCAGCCCGGATCTTGATCCAATTTCCAAACTTCATGATGGAAAATTTACTGCTACTGGTGGAGAAAAAAGCATCTTAAGATTCATCTGGAAGAATATATAAATACCAGCATCCACATTTGCGGGTGGACGCTTGCAAGGTGACAGTCTGATATGGATCTAAAAAACACCCTCTCTAGTATCCTTCCACAAGAGCGTATCCTGACGAGTCCACTCGAGCGCTATGCGTATGCCAACGACGCGTCTTATTTCCGACTCATCCCGCAGGCAGTTGTGCAGCCCATCTCGATCGATGAGATCCGCGGCCTGTTCCAGTTTTCGCAGCAGAACCACATCCCGCTCACCTTCCGCGCTGCCGGTACCAGCCTTTCAGGGCAGTCCGTCAGCAACGGCATTTTGGTCGTTCTTTCACGGCACTGGGGAAATGTCCAGGTGGAAGACGGTGGTGCTCTGGTGCGTGCCCAGCCTGGTGTGGTGGGAAGCTTCATCAATAATGTTCTCAAGCCCTACGGACGCCGCATCGGTCCAGACCCGGCTTCCACTTGATGCAGCCATGCTGGGAGGTATTCTTGCCAACAACTCCAGCGGGATGTGCTGCGGTGTGGTGGAGAATGCTTATCACACCCTCCACTCGCTGACCCTGGTTCTGCCAAACGGTCTGGTACTGGATACAGGCTGCCCCGGAATGCAGCGGCCCGCTTCCAGGAGGGAGCGCCCGGGATAGCCAGCGGCCTGCTCGATCTGCGCCAGCGCTTGCTGGCGGATTCCCTTCTGGCAGAACGCGTGCGTCTCCGCTACCAGACCAAGAACACGGATGGCTATTCGCTGAATGCCCTGCTCGATTTCGATACTCCGATCGACATCCTGACCCACCTGATGATCGGCTCGGAAGGCACTCTGGGATTCATCGCTGAGGCAGTCCTGCACACTCTGCCCGATTACACTCGCAAGTACACCGGGCAGCTTTACTTCAGGAACATCCAGGATGCAGCGCGTGCCATCGCACCTCTGCGCGATTCCGGGGCGCGTGCGGCCGAGATCATGGAGCGTGCCGCCCTGCGTTCGGTGGAGAACCTGGCTGGGGCACCAGTCATCCTGCGCCAATTGCCCGATTCAGCTGCTGCCATCCTGGTGGAATACCAGGGTAACACAGCGGAGGATATCGCCAGCCTGCGACGGATCTCCGCCCGCACAGTTCGGGAAATGAGCCTGCTTTACGACCCTGAGTTCACCGAAGACCCGATCGTTCAGGCAAACTTATGGAAATTGCGCAAGGGTCTTTTCCCCACCATGGGTGCCATGCGTCCCAAGGGTACTTCCGTGATGACCGAAGACGTGGTGTTCCCGGTACCACGCCTGGCTGAAGCAATTACCGACTTGAAGTCCAGGTTCCAGGAACATGGCTACGAGGATGCCATCATCTTCGGACATGCCAAGGATGGCAACCTGCACTTCAACTTCAGTTGCCTGCTCAACAACCAGCAGGAAATCCTGCGCCTGGAGCGCTTCCTGGACGATGTTGCTGCCATGGTGAGAGACAAGTATGACGGTGCTCTTAAAGGAGAACACGGCACCGGGCGCGCAGTGAGCCCATACCTGGAAGCTGAGTGGGGACGCAACGGCCTTGCCATCATGCGGGATATCAAGTCCCTGTTCGACCCATCCGGCATGCTCAACCCGGGTGTGATCATCAACCCCAATCCGCGTTCGCACGTCTCGGACATCAAGGATATGCCCACGGTGGAAGCAGGAAGTGGACAAGTGCATCGAGTGCGGTTTTTGCGAACCGCGATGCCCCAGCCGGCGCCTGACCCTGACCCCACGCCAGCGCATTGTCATCCGGCGTGAGATCGCCCGCCAGCGCAATTCAGGACACGGATGCACCTCTGCTGGCTTCCCTGTTGAAGGATTTCAACTATTCCGGCTTGGATACCTGCGCGGTGGACGGGTTATGCGCCTCAGCCTGTCCGGTAAACATCAACACCGGTGACCTGACCAAACACTTGCGCGCCGGGCTGGTGACACCGCGCGGTGAAAAGACTGCCATGTGGCTTTCAGAGCATTTTGCCGGGGTGGAAAAAACCCTGGCGATTGGCGTCCGACTCGCGCATGCGGCTGAATCCGTCATCGGGGCAAAAGCCATCACCGGGCTGATACGTATTGGTGAAAAACTAACCGAGCTGACCCTGCCCAAGTGGAACACAGCAGTGCCGTATGTCCCATCCCGGCGTCCCGTCACCCAGCAGGCAGAAGCGGATTATGTTTATTTCCCTTCCTGCATTTCACGGCGTTTGGGAGTTCCAAAACCCGGCATGGCTTCCCTGGCTGAAACTCTGGTCACGGTTGCCGAGACGGGCGGGGATAGCGCTGTGGATCCCGCAGGATGTGGACGGCAACTGCTGCGGCATGCCATTCGGCTCCAAGGGCTACACTGCCGCATACCAAGCCATCCGCCAGCGCACCCTGGAGCGCTTCTGGGAATGGTCCGAACAGGGCCGCCTGCCGATCGTGATCGATACCACATCCTGCACCTACACCTTGCGGCAGTATGGCGTTAACCCCTCCGACCTGACGCCTGAGGAGCGCCATATTTTCGAGAAGCTCACCCTGCTGGATGGGCTGGAATTGATGCATGACGTGCTGCTGCCCAAGCTGGAGGTCCAACCGGTGGCGGAAGCAGTTGTTCTGCATCCCAACTGCTCAAGCCGCAAGCTGAACCTACAGGACAAGATGTCTGCCATTGCCAGCCGTTGTGCAAAAACAGTGACGGTGCCGCTCAACCTGGATTGCTGCGCTTTTGCCGGTGACCGCGGTTTGCTCTTCCCCGAATTGACCGCCTCAGCCACCTCCCTGGAAGCGCTGAAGTGAACGCACGCTCCTACGACGGATACTATTCTTCCAATATCACCTGCGAGATGGGCATGACGCCGCCACCCAACACAATTACCACTCCATCATCTACCTGTTGGAGAAGGCGTCTCGGGTAACTTCTCCATGAACCCGGGAATGGACCAGAGCAGGCAGCTTTCCCAAATAAAATAGACCGGGCAAGGTTTGGACCTCTGCCAAAATAGTCACAAACATCTATAAGAAAATCCTTAATTGGGACAAGAATCCAACAAAAAAATCCCCGATCGGGGATTTTTTTAGACTGGTGGGCCCGGCAGGATTCGGACCTGCGGCCAAGCGTATTCAGGCTCAATTCCAGTTCGGCTGCGGTTTTAGCCTGACTTGAAACACGGTTGCAGCATGGTGGATTATGGGTCAAGTCTTGTCGTGACAAGAGTTTGGATGAGCTAGTTCATTCTCTCATCTAACGGATTGCGTGCGCGGCCTCAGGACTGTGCCAGACTCACCAATTTCGTCAGGCTCGTAAGAAAACCCGCTGCGCTCCGTGTTAGCCCGCGCCGTGTTCTTCTATTATTGGATAGGCAACTTTTGTGCAACACACTCGATTAAAACGATCCGATTCTCGTTCAGATTGCGCACTTGATTCTGGGCCATAACTCGAAAATTCGGCCCTAAAAGAACATGAAAACCAAGCGGTGGACTCCCGCCTTGTCGCTGCATTTTCATGGCGACTTCTTTGAACCACGCCCGACCGACTTCAGATGTATCACGCCAGCTGATAATGTGCAATCCTGTTGCGCTCAAGAGTCGGTGAAGCTCATCTGGGGTCGCCAGAAAACTAATGGAGGAGTCGCCAGCCCACGGAACTGGGTAATAAATTGGGCTCACCGGGCCAGCCAGAATATCATACATCGCGAAGTAGCCATTGGGTCGCAACACCCTTGAGATTTCAGAATAAAGTCTTGATTTATCCGCAATATTCATAGCGGCGTGTTGAGTCCAAACTACGTCAAAGGCGTTGTCTTCAAAAGGCATGTCAGAGCGCGCTGCCTTGTCGATAACTCACGTAAGAAGCAAGACCCAACCGATCTGCGAGCGCGCGAGCCACTTGACAATACTCATCAGTCAAATCAAGGCCGATGACTTGACATCCATACTCTGCTGCGAGGTAGCGCGAGGCACCACCGATGCCGCTGCCGACATCCAAGACTTTATACCTGGAATTCAGTCTTACTTGCGACGCCAATTCACGGGTGGCTTCGCGGCCACGGATATGAAATTCATCCACAGGTGCAAGATCTTCCAATTCAAGGTGATTAATGTCTTTGCCGGCTGCTGTAAGGGCACCCAATAAAGCCTCATATAGGCCTTGGTGGCTGTAGTGTCCTTGGATATTGTTCTCTTGAGAAGTGGGGGGCAACATGTCTAGTTCTCCAATCTCTAAAGTCTTACTCGAGAAAAGTGAGGTACTGCCAGTCATTTATCTTGGGCTAAATCGTATGGCTCTCAGCCAGGCCGGCTCCATCTCGGCAGTTATTCGGCAGGTCTAACACATCTAGCACTCATATACAGCGATACAATTTGCCACTCTTCACAACACGATTGTTTCTGATCATCGTGGCAAAGGTGGGCCCGGCAGGATTCGGACCTGCGACCAAGCGATTATGAGTCGCCTGCGCTAACCACTGCGCCACGGGCCCGCGCACGGGATTATAGCATGCTAGTATCCCATCATCGGTGACGAGATTATTATACCGAGATTTATGATGAACTGAATTGAAAATAACAGGACTGGAATACCCCACAAAATCTTTCTACTTAATGGGCTTGCCAGGAATGCGAGCTCTTTACAATTCGGAGATATTTCTGCTGGAGATGGGAAAAGGAGAGCCCCCAGGAATAGTGGCAGCATGAGAGGCAGCATATATTGAAAGGCTTTCATCGCCGTGAAATTAAAAAGGAAAATTGCCACCACTACGGCCCATCCCAGGACCAGCCGGCTGAGGGTTTTCCGTGTGCCCACCAAAGAACCAAGCAAAAGAGAGATGGCCGCGAAGAAAAAGAAGAACTGCTTCATAAAATAGTACCCAAAAAATTTCAGCCAATTTGTTATGCCGGTTGCATAAGCACCGGTTGGATCAGGCTCGTTATAGCCGTGCAAAAGGGAGTATTGTTGTGTGGCCCATCCTTGCAGGGCTCCATTCCTGATATAGGGAGCCAAAAGTCCCGGGCTGGTAATGATGATCGTTCCCATCATAACCAAGATGAAACCCAGCCCCGAGATCACGCCGATTTTTATGCTTACCTTTTTTTGTATAATTCCTGCCAGCAGGTAGCCGCCAATTGAAAGGACAAAAAACAAGCCCCAGAGTTTGATGGCGGTTGCAAGGCCGCAAGTCACTGCGGCAAGGAAAAACATTCGCCCGAATTTAAGCTGGTCTTTTACCAGGAAAAAGAGGGTTAACAAAATTAACAGCACTATGATGGCATCAGGATGCCAAAAACGATAATTGAATTTCACCACGCCCGGCACTAGTGCCAGGAATACAAATACTCCAACTGATTGCCACAAAGATTTGTATTTATTAGCCAAATATATTATTAGCATTATTGAAAGCAACATTGGAAAAACACTGACGAATTGCCGCAACAGGAAAATATTCAATTGGATGTTGCTCGCAAAATCATTTCCCAGGACCAGCCGTGGTACTAAAAGTACCACTGCCGAGATTGGCAGGTAGGGGTATCCATACCACCAAGGCCAGCTTTCTACAACAACATGAACCATATCCGAAAAATTCCCTTGCCAAACCAATACTCTGGCAACGTCCGGGTAAATAATGGCCTCATCCGAATGTGTATAAAACCTGCCCTCGGAATCCAGTTTGTAATTGGATGGCATGAATCCAATAAAATAAACAAGGCTCATCAATGCCAACACAACAAACGTTTTCTGCTGTACGGGAATCCATTCGGTCCACTTCCCTCTCAGCCAGGCAGGCATTGACGGCCGTCTGGCATACTCTGAAGCATAAGCAAGTCGAAGCACCAGCCAACCCTGAAAACTGGTTAGCGCGGCCCATGCAAGAATAGGTCGCATCGGGACAGGAATTGCCAGGTAACTAAGGAGGAAACACTCAGCCAGGAAAATTGTGAGGAGGATTAATATTCCCTGGACCAGGAATAATCTTTTTTTAAGGCCAAGAAGTAGCCCGTCCAAAATTGCGAAAATGGTTAGCGCAAAATTATCCCTTCGGAACAAAGCAATCAAAAATCCAATAAGAGAAATCAGGACGATACCGCTGAGGACCGTCAAGACCACACGCAGTATGCCATAATTAACGATCTGCCCCCGGCCTAAATCAAATTGCATATGCCACAGGAGATAGTTTGCTGCGAGCCCTTCAAGAATAACAATTATCGAAAGGAAAATGAGAAGTGTTCGTTTCATATTAAAAATCGTACGCAGCGATCGTATCGATGACCCGTTCCTGTTCATCCGTGCTTAGAACGTTGTAGAAAGGCAGGCGCAATAGTTGATCGCTGACATGTTCGGTCACGGGGCAATCCCCCGCCTTGCCACCAAAGCGGGTCCCCATTTCGGAGAGATGGAGTGGTAAATAATGAAAGACACTATTGATGCCATTCTTTTTCAAGTGCGCGATTAATCCCTGGCGTAATTCGAGAGTCGGCATCAACATGTAGAACATATGATAAGCCTGCTGACAATTCTCTGGCACATGCGGCAACTGTACCCCATGAACAGAAGACCACTCTTTCAAACCGGCAAAATACGTTTTCCAGATCCGGCAACGCTGAGCCTGGATTGTATTCCTGTTCTCCAACTGGGCAAAAAGGAAAGCTGCCAGGATGTCCGAAGGAAGGTAACTGGAACCAAGATCCACCCAGGTGTACTTGTCCACCTGGCCGCGGAAGAATCGGCTGCGATTGGTTCCCTTCTCCCGGATAATTTCAGCACGTTCGACGTATTTTGGGTCATTTAATACCAATGCCCCTCCCTCGCCACAAGTAAAATTCTTGGTCTCATGAAATGATTGGGATGCCAGGACACCAAATGTTCCCAATAGTTTCCCTTTGTACCTGCCAAGCAGGCCATGGGCGTTGTCCTCCAACACTGGAACCTGATGCCGGGCTGCGATCTCGAGAATTGCATCCATCTCACAACCAACTCCCGCATAATGCATCGCGACCAGAGCACGGGTGCGAGGAGTGAACGCCGCTTCAAGGAGCGTTTCATCAAGATTAAGGGTATCAGGCCGAATGTCCAGGAAGACTGGCTTGGCACCCCGCAAAACGAATGCATTCACGGTTGAGACAAAGGTAAAGGAAGGGAAGATGACCTCGTCCCCTGGTTGGATATTCAAAAGAAGAGCCATCATTTCCAGGGCGTGCGTACAGGAGGTGGTGAGCAGGACCTTTGGCACTCCCAACTCCGCTTCCAACAAGGCGCTGACTTTTTTTGTGAAAGGACCATCCCCCGAGATATGCGCGTTACGTACCGCCTCGGAGATGTACTCGAGTTCTCTGCCCATCATTGCGAGGCGATTGAAATCAATATAATCCATATCAATCCTTGCGAACGATCAAGGTGAAATCATATAAATGGTAATCGTGCAGAAGGGCTACATTTTTGCTGAATGTGCGCATGCAGTAATCGAAGAGAAAACGAGGATCAGCATAATATAGGTCCGGGCGCATTTTATCATCATCAGAATACGTGGTCAGGAAATTGCTGGCGAACCCTTTACGACTTAAGGAATTAAATTGGTGGAGGACGCTAAGTACATAATCGGTCCAGACTTTGGGTGATTGGTCGCCGCGCATATTGAAGGTACCACTAGCGACGGTGTAATCCACTTCATCTAATTTATCCGGATCAAATAGATACACCTGCCTGGGTTTGCCCACATGAGCTTGACGAGCAAGTTTAATTGCACTCTCGAGAATATCAAACCCGTAATAATCTGCCTGAAACCCTTTCTCAGTCAAATAATCTGCCAACGCTCCATACCCGCAGCCATAATCCAGAATGGAAAATTTCCTGCCTTCCACCAATTTTAGCAATTGATCGAAACGCATGTTTTGTGCTGTCTCAGAATTCCAGTCAGCACCCCGTGGGGAAGCCCCATGCTCGCGCAGGCGCTCGTCGAAATAGGTTTTCACTCGTTCAAGATCGGGGACTTCAGTCATACATCACCTGAAATATAACGAAGAGCATTCGGTCCGGTCATAAAAAGTAAATCGAGGATGCTGATTTGGGGGTCAAATGGCGGATAGAGCTGTGGATATTCCGGGTAATTGTATCTCATATACTCGATACGGATGCCGGCTTGAACGAATTTTTCCGGTTCGATGTAATCCTGGGCGGAAGGACCGCTGATATAGTGATCCGCACCAATCGCCTTTAGGATGGAGATCAACCGATCTGTTTTCGCGCCTGCTGTTTGGAGATTTGAAGAGCGCAAGAAGCGGGTATTTTGGATACCCAGTTGACGTGCCATGGCTATGGTCAGGTCAATGGTGAAATCGGCGAGCAACTCATCGTGCCGCTGATAAAATTCATGGATCACATCTGCATATTTTTGGAAATATGAAGATTTGCTGTAAGAAGCCTGAAGCAAGTTCCAGTGGTCTTCATTCCAGGGAGAATCCCATGAAATCCTGATCTGGTTGATGGGGATATGTTCTGTTTGAGCACCCCTGCTATGGACAGGGATGGTCAACCACTGTTTCCCTCTGGGGGTCTTGATCTGGTTGCGATTTCGCCAACCACGCTTGTCATACTGTACATCGTCATAAAAAACAAACACATCAGCGCGGTAAATCTGATCAAAAAACCCACGCCAGGGGATGTATGACGGCTGGAGGATTACTGCCTTCACGGAACCGTATCACCGATCTGAGCGGTAACGACATAGGGAGGCCTGTCCATAATGCGCTCAAACATACGCGCCAGGTATTCACCCATGATCCCCAGGGCAAACAACTGTGCCCCTCCAAATATCGAAATTAGGGATGCCAAAAATGGAAATCCCGGTAAACTTCCGGCGATGAAATAAATGATGATCACGTAAACAAAGACTCCCAACCCAAACAATGTCATCAGGAATCCGATCCAGCTTGCAAGACGGAGAGGGGCAGTACTGTACCCGGTTAAAATCAACAAAGCCGCCCGAACCAGCATGATGAAATGATAGTTTGAACGCCTTTCGGGAGTATCGATATCGATCTGCACCGAAGTAAAGCGTGATGTTCCCCATGAAAGCAAAACATCCAGTGTGAGTGTGGGACTGGAGAAATTGGTAAATGCTTGTCGCAGTCGAGTCCGGAAAGCGCGGAAGGCGGAAATGTTGCGTACTGAGGGCACCCCCATAACTCGAGCCAGTAACACTTTGGTTACGCGGGTCAACAAATTGCGGATGAAACCCTGGGGAAGCTTACGCGGCGCGCCATAAACCACGTCATACCCATTTTCCAACTCTGCAAGCAGAATAGGGATCTCCTCCGGGGGATGTTGTAAATCATCGTCCATGGTGACAATGATCTCAAAGCGAGCCTGGCGAACCCCGCACAAGGTGGCGTTGTGCTGACCATAATTGCGCATCAGGTTCACCCCCCGGACCCGTGGATATTTGGCGACGAGTTGGTTAATGATTTCCCAGCTTGCGTCGGGGCTGCAATCGTTAACCAGGATGACCTCATAATCCCCGTCAAGTTTGGAAAGGACTGCATCCAACCTGAAAACCAGGTGCGAAAGTGTGTCTGCGCCGCGATAAACGGGAATGACGACCGAACAATTCATGGTAAGCCTATTGTACTTCTTCTTATTTTATCGTTGCATGTTTTCTTATGCCCAATAATAAAAAGGTCGGCACAAAAGCTGACCTTTTTATTGCCTGAGCGGGCGATCGGATTCGAACCGACGATATCTTGCTTGGAGGGCAAGCGTTCTACCACTGAACTACGCCCGCATTGGACTGTTATTCTACCGTGAGGAAGGCAGACGGTCAACCCGTTATTTCACCATTTTTACCACATATGCCTGTAATTCCTCGACCGCCAGGCGATATAACCGTTCCGCCTCATCTTTAGCCGAGACAGTTTGCGCCTGATCGGGGTCAGCCATGACGTCCAGAATTTCCAACTGGACTTCCTGAGTAAATTCCTCAACTGTCGGAGCACTGCGGATGCGTCCCGCCCACGCGTTGGACCGACCGTAGGAAGCGAGGGTACCTTGGATCCTTTTTTTCTCCAGTTTTGCCTTAGGATGGGAAAATACCACCCCACCCTGGACCAGATCCAGGATCCAGGCTCGATCAGGGAGAGCACTCGCGATTTTCTTAATTACTTCCTGTTTCCAATGGAGCCATTGATCATCGGGACCAGGGGATTGGGTATTCTCCTCATTCCGCTTTCGCCCCAGTTTGTCTCGCAAGGTGACAATTTGTGTCCAGGTTCCCCCTTGCTTGACCATGCTTCCACTCCAATTTACATCTTTGAAGAGCCAAATCCCCGAGGACCCAACCAGGATGGTTTGGGAATCAGTGAAATAACGGACAGAATAATCGTCCGGGAGGGAACGGGATAGCAAAGGATAAAAATCCGTTCTCCCATCCCTGGCAGATATAATCACACCAAGTTCCTGAGGGGATAGGCTTTCCCACCAGCGCCCTTCCAGATCCACCAAAAGACCATCAGCCGGCTGAGGAACCGGCTTGCCTTTCACCATCTCACGAATATACTGCCGACCAGCAACTGCCAACGTTACCAGGATTATCAACACCAGGAGCGCCCAATAAACGATGACACAGGAAACATCCCTGAAATAGAAAGATGTCAGGCAGAGCGTGATAATAGAAAGCGGAGCAGCCGCCACCAGGGCAAAAAAGACCCGGCGCTTCTTTTGCCATTCAGTCAATTCCCTGCGATACTGCAGTTTATGACCCACCCTCACTGCCCGACCAAACTCAGCGGCCAGTTTTGTTTTGTAGGATTGTATATCCTGGTACCCGGCAAACAAGTCGACCCATTTTCGGTCAATTCTGTGCATGGCGGGAGTATAGCCGAAAGAAGCCGGGTGGACAAGCAAATGACCTATTCAGGTATATAATCATTTTTCTACAAGAGAGAAATATGAAAATTCCTCGTTTTGTGTTGATCGCTTTGGGCATGATCCTTTTTCTCGGTCAGCCAATCCTCGCGGCAGCGGCTGGACCGGTAGCTTGGGTGTTGACCATTGACGGTGCCATTACCCCTGCCACTCAGGAGTACTTATCGCGTGGCATCAAAACAGCGGAACAGACTGGCGCAGAGGTAATTATTTTGCAGCTCAATACTCCCGGCGGAAGTCTTGGTCCGATGCAAACTATGGCCCAGGATATACGTGCGAGCAGCGTGCCGGTGGTGGTCTACGTCAGCCCGAACGGAGCATGGGCAGCCAGTGCCGGGACGGTGATAACACTGGCGGGGCACGCGGCCGCCATGGCTCCTGAGACAGCCATCGGCGCAGCCAGTCCGGTCGGGTCGCAAGGCGCTGATCTTCCCACCACTGAGCAGACCAAGGTAAAGGAAGCGATGAAAGCCCTGGTGCGCTCGTACACCGAAGGGCGGGGAACTGAGGCTACCGCCCTGGCCGAATCCACTATTGAGAGCGCTGTCGCTGTGTCCGCCCGGGAGGCCCTGAAAGCTCACCTGGTGGATTTCATCGCCAGTGACCTGAACGACCTGCTCAGTCAGTTGGATGGCTATGCCGTCCAGATGTCAAACGG
>CAWGWL010000038.1:0-556393 GCA_963826215.1 uncultured Chloroflexia bacterium
TAGCGTCGCAGCGTGTCAAAATCGCCCAGCACGGTCTCGAAGGACCCTTCGGCTGCCACCCGTCCTTCGTCCAGGACGATCACGCTGTCTGCCAGACGGCGCACCTCGGCCAGGCGGTGTTCGATCAGGACAATGGTCAGACCGTGTTCTTTTCGCAGGTGTGCCAGGGCGTTGATGACGCTGGTGGTCCCCGGACCGTCAAGCGAGGCGGTCGGTTCGTCCAGGACGAGCAGCCTCGGCCGCATCGCCAATGCCGAGGCTATCGCCAGGCGCTGCATCTGTCCGCCTGAAAGGGAGGCAGGGTTTGAGTCTGCCAGATCGCTTAATCCCACGGCTTCCAGCGCCCACTCCACCCGCGTACTGACTTCCTCCACTGGTAGACCTAAGTTGAAGGGGCCGAAGGCGACTTCATCGGTGACGTGCAGGTGGAACAGGTGTGCGCGCGGGTTCTGGAAGATCACTCCTACTTTTTGGGCCAGTTCCGCCGTTTGACAGGACGTCGCATCGAGACCGGTGACTTCCACACTCCCACTGATCTCCGCGGGAATTACCTGCGGGATGAGACCGGTCAGAACGCGTGCCAGGGTGCTCTTTCCGCAGCCGGATGGCCCGGTAACCACCAGGCATTCGCCCTGTGCCACATCGAACGAGACGTCCTGCAGCACCTTCTGACCCGTATAAGCAACATTCAGGTTCCTCACGTGAATCATTGGGCAGCCTCGGTGGGCTTGCTGTAAGGGATGAAGAATGTCTCACCCCACGGCCAAAGTACCTGGGCATCATCCAGCAAGGACGGTCGAACGACAACGCAAGCCAGCCTGTAACCGCGCGCCGTGATCAACCCGATGCCATTGGTCAGCCCGGCCCCCCGCGTAAACTCAAGCGGCCCGAGTTCATCAAGGATCAGTAGTTTGCAGGATTCACAACCCGCCAGGATGTTGTTACCCCAGGTCAGGACCTCGTCATCCAGACGCCAATATTCAGTGATTTGACCCTTGTCAGATTCCCCCCGCCGGGCAGCCAGGTGCTGCGTTGTCCCCGATTCCAGGTCGAGCAGGTCTATGCCAATTTTCCGGGCTCCCTCGAAAACCGCCGGAGAGACCAGGCCTCTAGCGCGAATACCGCGAGCCCTGGCACGCTCTGCCAACGCCATGCACCAGCGTGTCTTTCCCAACCCGCTTTCTCCGGTGACTAGAATCAGCCGCCCGGATTCTTTACCAGATTCAAAACTCGCCAGGAGAGAATCTGGCGAGTCAATATACAACGGCACAGAGGATTCTCCTTTCCAATTCCATCCCATTTAGGGATTTCGGGAGGTCGCTGCGTTTCCATTGCGACCCTGGTCCTCATTGGGAGAGGACTGCCTGCCTGACCCTGGCGCTGGGCTTTAGGTCATGCAGGTCGGAGGGGATTTCGATTGGTAATCTATTTATTACCGGCTACATCATACATGTTCTTGTGAACTTTTACACCACCCAATCAGGTAGTTTTAGGTCTTGAGGTGGGGTGGTTGCCATCTACATATAAAGTGTGTCTCTCATGCAGGTTTTTCCTCGGATTTTTTAGGAGTGTCATCCTTGATTTTCCTGGTATCGTCAAGAATATCCAGTTCCGATTTTAGCTCACCGGTAAGGGATGAAAAATAACCTCTCAGGTTGCGGATAAACTTACCCGCCTCGCGCGCCACCCTGGCGATCCGTTCGGGTCCCAGCACGATTCCCGCCAGCACGAAGATGACGATCAGCTCGTTCATCCCGATCCCGAAAATATTATTATCCATTTCGGTCTCTCCTTACGATGGCAGCCAGGATGACACTGATAATATAGAGCCCCATCAAAGGCGCCATGACCAGGCCCATGTTAACCGGGTCGACCGTCGGGGTGACCGCCGCAGCCACGATGGCAATCCCGACGAAAGCGTATCTCCACCCGCCAGCCAGCTGTTTTGCGCTCACGATCTTCATCTTCGCCAGGAACATCATCACCAGCGGCAGCTCAAAACAGATCCCGATCCAGAACATCAGCGTGGTAACGAATTCGAAGTAGTTTAGCGGTCGTACCTGGGTTGTGATCCCCAGGAAATGGATCAGGAATGGGACAGCAGATGGGATCATGATGAACCAGGTAAAAGCTACGCCAGCAATAAAAAGGAGCGACGCCATGGGAACGATCGCCAGCAGCCAACCTTTCTCATTCGCTTTAAGACCCGGAAGTAAAAAGCGCAGCAACTGGTATACGATGACCGGCATGGATAAAATGATGCCGCCCAGCATCGCCACCCGCATGAAAATGGCTATGTTCTCGGTCACTTCGATCGATACCAGGGCTTTCGATCCGCCGATCGGCCTGGCAAGGAAATCGATCATTTGCCCGGCGTAAATGAAACTGATGGCGGTCATCAGGATGACAGCAAAAAACGCCTTGAAGAGTCGCTGACGCAGCTCATTTAAATGCTGCAGTAGAGGCATCGAGGATTCGAACTGGGTGCTTGCAGTGCGATGAGCCCGCCCAAACGCGCCGAGCATATCGCGCCAGTTTCGTTTGCGCTTCTTCGTAACTTTAACTGCTTCACTCACAGGTTTCTACTCTTGGTTCTGCCTAATTATCTTTCTTTTCCGAGGTTTCTGCTTCCAGCTTTGCTTCTTCATCATTCTTGCCAGAAAGACCTGAGCGGAAATCACGAACGCCCTTGCCTAATTCACCGGCGATCTTGCCAATGCGGCCGACCCCAAATAGCAGGATGATGATAACCAGGATGATGATCAATTCTGTGGTTCCAAAATGAAACATGGCATTCTCCTTTGATTTTCTACAGATATACGGTTGATGGGTTGGTTTATCAACCAGGATCAATTCCCGGTCGGTAGGTTACCCTTCGCTGGTCTCCAGGAATTTGCCCGCCGAAGCAATCACACAGACGAATTCTTTATGAGACTAATTCGGATTGAAATGCCAGGTTACATGATTTACCCTGATCACACGTCCTCGTCCTGGGTAACGGCATTTCAGGTCTAGGTGTAAGCTGATGCTATTGCAAGGCTCCATTTTCAGAAGTGACCGGTGATTGCTTATCGGGCATGCCGGGCATTTGCATCGTCCCAAAGGGATGTGTCTTGCGATAATCGCAAAATGTACACAGGGGAACATGGGGGTGGGCAGCGATCAAAACTCCACACTGTTCGCATTTGACCAACCCGCCTTCCCGTAAATTCACCCACTCCTTTTCAAAGATCGTGGCAAACATCGGGTCGTGGTCAACAGTGATTGCTGCTGGAGCGCACACGTGAGTACAGATCCCGCAGCCGATACAATTCCTAGCCGAGAGAGACAGCGTAAAAGTTGTCTCGTTTTCATTCCGGGTAAACTTTAAAGCTGCCGTCGGGCAAGCCCGCGCACAGGCCCCGCAGGCAGTGCAATTGTCGCTGACGGAAAGGGTGGCAAAATCCAGCTCCCCCAACCCAAAGGTCTCCGTGGATTCAGGCGTGGGTAAATGGGCAACCGCGCCCAGTATTCGCAGTCGGTCACGCCCCGGACGATGTCCGGATCGAGGTTGCCCGTCTTCTATGGAACGGGCGATGGCAATTTGTCCCTGCCGGGCAGCCAGGAGGAACAAGTCACGCCGTGATAGCGGAGGGTTTGTCGCTTTCCAGAGCGGACGTTCCACCGGGTTTTCTGACTTGGAAGCGGTTTCGAGGATCTCCGCCTTTCCCCAGCCTCCCAGGAGTTGTCTTGCCTGGTTGACCTGTGCTTCCACCTGTCCGCCAAGGATTTCCCAAACGCATGCAGAACAGGCATCTGTGCGCACCAGGATATGCTCCAGGTCAAATGCAGCCAGGGCGAGGTATGCGCCTGGACCTAATCCTGCCAGGCAGCCACGCACGCGAATGCCTGTGCTGTTTTCCGAGAACCCCAATTCAGCGCGGGGATTTCTATCGCACAGCAGCTCGAGCGCTGCGCCTTCCAGGTGAGTTACCGCATTTAGGAGCGGAGCCACAGCGTCGTCTGCTGTGAACGCTCCCACCGGGCAAACTGGCAGGCAAGCCAGGCAGCCCTGGCATGCTTTTAAGTTCAGGACGGGGGGCTTACCCTTCGTTATCGCGTTGGCAGGGCATATTTCAGCGCAGGCTGCACAGTCAGAGAAACGATATTTGCTGTGCAAACAGCGTCCAGATTCCAGGGTAACATCTGAACGGTCAAGGGCGGCGAACTTGTCAGCGATGTTGAATAGATTCACGAGGTTTTCCAACACGTGTAAGTTAACTTTTCCAAACTGTTGGTCTTTCTTATTTTTCTACCATTATCTTGCGATAATTTCTCTATTCTCAAGTGTATGTCAAAAGACGGCTGTGCGTAGGGCTGGAATTCCACATATTATGTGATATATGTCACTTTTGTTTTATACCTGATCTAAGGGGAATAACACCCAACACTCCCCCATGTGGTGTTCGCTTGATTATTTTATTACTTCTCCGGCATTGGATGAATCCCAGCCACATCGACCTTCGCCCGTTCCAATAGCGCTTCGATCTCGCTTTTTGAATCCCATTCAAACCGCAGGGAAATGCCACAATCGCTGGATAGCTCGCGGGGTGTCGGGATCAGCCTTATTACCTGTTTGGTTCTCCCCAAAATTGCATCCGCCTGCATAGCAGAGGAATTGGTATGAAACAAGATTACCCCATATTTAGTCACGGGCAACGACAGCTTTCTCTAGTGCAGCGTTAACCGCTCGTATGTCATCTGGTGAGGTGAATATGCCGGGCGCTAATCGAATGGTGCCCTCCGGGAAGGTCCCGATCGTTTTATGTGCTGAAGGTGCACAGTGGAGCCCGACCCTGCAAAGGATCCCGAAACTCGTCATCCAATCTCAACCCAACCTCCGAAACGCTCTGTCCCGCCAGCCTGCATGAGACCACTGCGGTCCTTTTGGCAGGATCCTTCGGACCATATACAGTTATCCCGGGGGTATTCTGCAGCCCGGAAAGTAATTGCTCATTCAACTCCGCTTCGCGCGCCCGGATGGATTCAACACCGATGGATTGGACCCAGCGCACCCCGGCTCCCAACCCGGCAATGCCAATGCTGTTGGCGGTTCCGCTTTCATATTTATCCGGCAGCATGTCAGGCTGCTCTTCATATTCTGAACGGCTGCCCGTTCCACCGCGCACCAGCGGTTTCAGTTCAACTGCATCCACCCGCTCACCGAGCACCAGTCCCCCGGTTCCGGTCGGTCCGTACAAACCTTTATGACCGGTGAAAGCCAGTAAATCAATTCCCATGGCGGGCTGGTCTATGGGAACAACTCCTGCAGTCTGGGCGCAATCCACCAGGAAAAGTGCTCCAGCCTTGTGCGCGATTTCAGCGATCTCGCTGACCGGCAGGAGAGTCCCCATGACATTGCTGGCATGGTTAACCACCACCAGGCGTGTCCCCGGGGTGACTGCCGCCCGCCATGCTTCCAGGTCCAGGCATCCGTCCGTCTTGCACTGGACGACCGTTAATTTGAGTCCTTCCTTCTCCAGGGCGCGCAACGGACGCATAACCGAATTGTGCTCGATGCTGCTGGTGACCACATGGTCTCCGGGTTTCAATAATCCAAGAATGGCTAAATTTAATGCATGTGTCACATTTGCTGTGAATATCACGCGCAGGGGATCCTGAATATTGAAAAGGCTGGCTACTGCCTCCCGTGCACTAAATACGATCCTGGCTGCGGAAATGGACAGGCGGTGCCCGGAGCGACCAGGGTTGCCGCCGGAGATACTCCATGAAGTCGCACATTGCGTGCTGCACTTCCTTTGGTTTCGGCCAGGAAGTTGCTGCATAGTCCAGGTAGATCATTCGAGGCTCCATTGTTTTTCGGCGAGGGAAATATTATTAATCGTGTACGGAGATGCAGCGATGCAATCTCCAATCACCGGAACGTTCGATTGGGATACTATTACATATGACATTTGCGTATTGTCGGGTTGCGGAACGACCCATAAATAGATCCAGTTCACTCCATCGTAATAAACCCCAACAGCGCCTTCCTTCCTTTCCACCCAATTCGTTTCATAATAAATGGTAGGGCGTGCTTTCGGCATTTGTTCGCGATAAAAAGCAGCCACTTCTTTTTGAGATCCTGGGCAGCGGTAATAGCCCCAAACTGATCCCTCCAGTTCTTTAATACGCAATTCGATATTCGGCCATTCGAACTTAATCGGGTCATCCAGGATTACGATCCCGCCACATTTTGGCAATGTCTTCAACAAGGTTTCACCCCCGGATAAAGGAGTCGGGACCAAGGTAGGCGCAATTTCCGTCGATGCAGGATAATTCGCAGGATTGGATGAAGTTGGTTCAGTCACTTTTGGAGTATTTGAGCAAGCAGGCAGGATAACGCACAAGCATAAGAATATATATCGAAATCTACGCATAATCATGCGCTCACCCAATCTGAGCCCAATAAACCCTCTGCCCTTCCCTTGCATCATAATTCTCACACTCTCACCCTAGTCAATCATCCCTGTTCGCGTATCTGCAATGTGATAGAGTCAGATTAATTTCATTTCAATTGAGGATGGATCTAACCATCTCCATGAAATGGACGGTAACAAGATTGAAAAAAATTAAGTCCCACATAAAAACCCAACAAATAGACCCAGTAGGTTTTCTTGCCTTCTGCAGCCAGGATATGCATCCGGTAAGGGCAGCCACCCGAGAGAGCTCCGATAATTCCAACTCCCAAGGCTGACACAATCGTGATGATCAATGCTCCCCGTGAGGTCAGGAGCGAAGTCAGAAGGATCATGGGAAAACCGGGAACACTGCCTCCCAGAAGACGAAAAAGGATGTATCCACCTAGAGCACCAACAAATGCCCCACCAACGCCTTTTAACAGGGTGGTATCATGCGTAAGGATCCAGTCCCGGTACCCTGAAACAAAACACAACCGTGATCGCTGCCCAAGGTAACCAATGATAAATCCCAGAACCAGCGTGGCAAGGGAGGCGATCATGCTGTTTTCCTCCGTTCCACAGCGCGGGCAGCGCTCCAGCGCAGTACCCAGGTGCCGACCAACACCCCGATCACAATGCACACCCAGGCGACGATCCCGAGCAAATTACCATAAGCGCTTTGCAGTACGGCGCGGATCGGACATGCTCCAAGGATTAGCCCGAAATTGATCATTAAAAAACCGTTGACAAAGTACGCCAACGGTTGTCTTGCGGAACGAATGTGAAGCTCGCCGTGTTGGCGGGCTGCCACCAGAGCCCCAAGGACGATGCCCACAACGGTGAGCAAGGGCCAATTCGTCGAAGCAAGGCTGTATCCCCAGTTTAGATTGAAGATATGGTCGGCAAGCCAGTTGAATAGATCCTTGGGGTGGCAAACCATGCAGACCCCATATGCCACGGGGGGGATCACCTTGAAATATGCCTGCACGAGTGCAGACCCAAATCCAAGCACAAGTCCTGCCTGAAGTGGTGAAACCTTTACCTGGGGTAGTGACAAGGCCGACCTCCTGGATTTCCCGGGTAGGCCTTTTTTCACCTACCCATTAATCTTTTTATCGCTCATTTGCTTTAGGTGGTTGAGGTTGTTGAAAATGATTCTCCCAGCTCCAAAATAAAGCCTTTTAACATGAGCAGGTGACCATGATAGAAATCCGTTTTGACAAACTCCAGTGCTTTCTGGACAAAATCAGGTACCCATTGTTTCAGGTGTTCGTTGAAAAACTTAATTTGAATTTCAATTAGCGAATTTGCCACTTCCGGTTTATTTGCTTCCCAGGCCTCGGTTTCCCGCATGGATAATGCATGCATGAACTCCAACTCGAGACCCAGATAATCCATTCGATCAACGATTTCAGTGGACGGTGCTAAACCATTTTCCCGATAAATCCCAGCAAGCACTTGGAGTAACGCGAGATCACTCCAGGTCTTGCTCCATACCATCTCGTAGGGGGGTGGAGGTCCATATACTGGGGAAATACCTCTATATAATCTCGTCCGGTCAACCCCTAACTTCTCTGACAGCTGGGCTGGTTTGTCGTTGTACGTCTCTTTCAGGAAGTTGTACATCAAGGAGGCCCCGCTCGAAATATCTTCATTGACAGATTCGTCTTTTGGCAATACCTCCAACATGGAGAGGATCTCTTTGCGACGCATCTGTTTTACGAATTTCTCGTCCGGCAATACATTAAAGTGGATTGTAAGAAATGAGCTAAAGGCTGCCCTTGCCCGCGCAAGGTCGGCATGTTCTTTCACACCCAGTTTGGATTCATTCATTTAAGTTTCTCCTCGGATTATGTAATCCGTCCAATATATCATTAAACAGGGTGTGTTGCCATCACGACGACGTTCAATGGTCAAGAATAAAATTCACTTATCGACAATTTGATCTGTTATGAGACTGGAACCTGCTGGGCATTGTCCCATTGTTGGATATGATCAATGAACTGACAAAATATGTCCTGTGGGTTCATTGGCATGCCCCCAAATATTCGTAGCTTCTAGATTCTGCCAATGAACCACAGGTCTATCAGGTGTCACATCCCACAGATTTATTCTGGGAGGGGTTTCACCAGTTTCACCTGATCACAGGACGAAAGCTTTTTATCACGCCTTCTTTTGTGGCAAATATCGATTTCCAAGCAGGAACAACAATCCGGCCAGCCCGACCATACCGACCACGCCAAGGATTTCCACGATGGTGGGAGTATAAGTTGCTGTTCCCATCAGGAAGGAAATCGACTGTCCAGCAACGATGATCAGTGATTTGGCTACAAATACTCCCAGGATCACCAGGACAGCTGAAACGATCGCCACGCTGCGATTCTTACCTGCCACCAGTAATAATACAAATGGCACGATGATCCCCAGGACCACCTCAAGCCAGAACAGCGGGTTGGACATCAGCATGCTCGTTCCGAACCGGTCGTCCACGTCCCCGGCATACAGCAATGCTCCGAACTCGAACACGTTGAGCAGGAACAGGACCGGCAGGAGCACCAGAAGCCAGCGGCGAATCGCTTCGGAGGCGGGTTTGGCAATTAATACAACCGCCAAAGCCAACATTAACCCTTCGACGATGAAGATCGCTGGCATGATCCCACCGGACCATAGCGGGGAACCGGCACTCATGCTCAGGATCCAGCCTTCGAAGATCACGATCACACCTGCCACAATGGCGGCAACCACCGGCAGCCATTTCGCTTTCGTTGAGACAAGCAGGAGAATGACCGCCATGATCACACCCAGCGCCAGGCTGAAAAAGTCCCAGATGAAGGGTGATGTAAATTGTGCCTTAAAGATCATGTTCAGGACGCGCAGTGGTTTGCCAATATCCATCAGGATCATGAAACCGCCGGCCACGTAACATGCGATCGCACCGATCAGCAGGTTGCGGCGGGAGGTCTGTAGGCCTGGGAGCACTCCCAGGTCGGAGAGCACCGCCATGACCAACAATCCGCTTGCCAGGCCGACCAGGACGAAGAATGCTGCAATGTAGAGACCCCAAGTGACAATCTGGTTGATCCCGAGGACGGACATGCCTTTAGTGAGTTGGACTCCCCAGATGATCGCACCGATCACCACCAGGACCACCATTCCAACCAACCAGGCTATGCCATTTGACGTTCGTTGTGATTTAACTTCAGTTGTCATGTTCATACTCCTTTAGCCGATATAATACACATTCGGCTTGGTCCCGGCTTCTTCGTTCAGCGGTTTGGCGTTGTTTGCCAGAATCAGCTTGGAAACCTCGCTGGTTGGATCATCCAAATCGCCAAAGAATCTCGCCTGCCCAGGGCATGTCAGAACACAGGCGGGAAGTTCGCCTGCAGCCACGCGCGTCGCACAGAAGCTGCATTTCTCGACCGTCCCGACTTGATGGTTGGCGTACATCACCTTCTCGTAAGGCACAAGCTCTTTGTCGGGGTAGTAGCCTTGTGACTCGGAGCCGATGAACTGGCGCACGTTGTATGGGCAAGCGACCATGCAGTAACGGCATCCGATGCATATGCTCGCATCAATGGTCACAATGCCGTTGGTTTGTTTGACACTTGCACCGGTAGGGCACACGTCCACGCAGGGGGCATCCTCACAATGGTTGCAGAGAACCGGCAACGGTGTTTGCCTGGCATTTGGGTATACACCCGCTTCGGTGATGTTTACATGCGAATAGAAAATCCCGGGCGGCGTGCCATACTGCTGTTTGCAGGCGATGGTGCAGGCATTGCAGCCAATGCATCTACGTAAATCAATTACCATTCCGTATTTCATGATCTCACCTCCTATGCCTTGTAGATTTTCACGGCGGGACCCTCTTCCACCTGGGCGGTCAGGGGATCCAGTGCGAGGTTATTTTCATCCAGGTTGCAGAGGGCATTAAAGTATGCGCCTTCAGCCGTGATGGGGTTCGCCATGGGAGAGGCTGCACCGTGCCCGGACGGGAACCCGACCACATCCGGGTGGATCAACTCGGTCACCTTGACCTTGCCTTGCGTCTTGCCCCAGCGTGACTCGATGACGATCTCATCTCCATCCTGGATGCCCTTCTTGGCAGCCGTGGCGCTGTTGACCCACACGGCATATTCATAAGGATCCCAGGTCTTCATGGTCTCATGCAGCCAGACATTGCCAAAGGTGTCACCGCAGTAGAACGGTGCCAGAGGCGTCTTCCAGTTGATCGCCCACATGTCGAACTCCGCCGGTGCGTTGAACTCCTTGCAGGGATACCAGTAGGGGATCGGTGAATAAGCATCCCAGTATTCCTGCTGGTTGTCCCAGCCCGGGATTCCCGGCAAGCCGGCCGCATCGAGGTTCTCCTTCAACCGCTTGGCGGCTCGCGGCAGCATCACGAAGTACATCAAATGCCGCGTCTTGTTATCCGGCCAGTAGCTGTAGTTGATGTTGGCTTTGCCGCGGGTGGCATACTTCAATAGTGGTCCGCTCTTGTCATTCACGTCAGCCAGCTTCTTGTCTCCGCCAAAGTTCTGCTTGAGCACAGCCTCGGAATACTCCCGCAGGGTGAACTTCTTACTGGTGTCCAGTTTGAATTTCCCGAGCGAGCCGTTGGCTTTGGATATCAAGCCCGTGTCGCCGGTTAGTACGCCTGCCGCTTCGGCCAGGTCGATCAGCACCTGCTCCACGTTTTTGGCATTGGTCACAGGTGTGATCGCGGAGGCATCGCGCCAGAGGAAGAATACAGCACCGCGGGTCCCAACGGTGTTAACCTTGTGACCGGGTGGCGAACCGCTGCCAGCATGCACCATGTCCTTTTCGAGGAAACCCACATCCGCCAGGACAATGTCCGCCAGCATGGCATTCTCATCATAGATCAGCGAGAAAGCTGCGTGGAACGGCACCTTCGCCCAGGCTTTCTCGAACAGGGCGCGATCGAAGCTCGAGCGCACAGGTCCGCCGCCGCAGGTGATCAGGGTGTCAAGCGAAAAGTCGGAGTAATACTTCTCAGGGTCGAGGATGTTCTTCGCCAGGCCCCAGATGAGGGTATGCGAGACTGGATAGAACTGGCGCAGGTCCGCTTTGGTCAGAGGCCAGGTCCAGGTGTAACCGTATTCGTCTGCTCCGCCCTCGGTGCCGGGTTTGCGAATGCCATCCTTATCCGGTTCCAGCCAAGCCTTGCCAGGGCTGGAGTTGCCCGTCTGTCCGGCAAATACTTCCAGGTTGCCGAGCAGCTCGCAGATGATCTTGCCGGTGAAATCGCCCCAGGAGCCTTCGATGGGGTGTGCGTACGCGCCTTTTTCATATTGGATGCTCACCGGTCGGTATGGAATTTTGGCTCCTTCAATGGTAACCGTCTCGCCTATGTGGGCATATTTGATCAGGTCGGCCGCGATTTCGCGCACTTTTGCTGCCGGGATGGTCGAGATCGTTTCCTGCCATTCGGCGGTATAGGGCTCCATGGTATCCTTGATCAATTGGAAAGCCGGTTTGGCAAGAACCCCATTCACATCGTACAGCCCTTCAAGGGCAAGGTTCGTCGTATCCGGGTCATCAAATGGGACCGCCTTATTCAGCTTGGTGTTCCTCATCAGCGGTTTCTTCGTATCCGGATCGCGGACGTAATCGCCGTCGGGACCGATCAAGTAAGGTGCATTGGTGCGTGTCTTGACGAACCATTCATCGAAGGTCTTTATTTCGTAGAGGATCGTATGCAGCACGCCCAGCAGGAATGCCAGCTCGGTACCGGGACGGATTGGTACCCATTCCATCTTGGAAGCCTCAGGGCCACAACGGGGATCGACATTTACAATCTTAATCTTGCGGTCGACCAGGGCGCTCATCGTCTCCTTCGTCCCCACAGACGATGCAGCAATGTTGGGACCCAGGGTGCGGGCAATGTTGAGAATATATTCCACATTGTCAATATCCGGGACGTTGTCCGGGCCTCGACCGTTGGACATGTAGCTGCCCAGGTGGTAGGCGCAGGCGGAACCGCGCGAGGGTGTGTCGGTCACGTTGCCGAGGGCGGCCTCGAAGTTGCCCAGCAGCGCGCTCCTCACACCAAAACCGCTCACGAACGCGATCTTGCGGGGGTCGTCCGCATTCGCCTTGAGCCGGTCTCCCACGGTTTTAATGGCTTCATCCCACGTGATCTCCACGAACCCGGGATCTTCGTTCAAAGCCTTCTTGGGGTTAGTTCGCTTGAGCGGTGCCTTGATCCGCCACGGGTTGTACAGGTGCATGATGACGGAGTTGCCGCGTGGGCACAGCGTTCCTTTATTCTGGACGGCGCGTGGGTCGCCTTCGACCTTTACAACAACCCCGTCCACTACATGGACGCGTTCCTGGCAGTCGCCCTGCATGCACATTTTGCAGACGCCCGGGTACCATGCATCTGTACCCGTTATTCCAGCGGATTTAGCTCTTGCAACCAGGCTGGTACCGTGGTTCTTGGACAGCAAATTGCTCGCAGCCACAACCGCAGCTACCGAGGCCGATAGTTTCAAGAACGTTCGCCGGGTTATTTTTGACTTCTTTGCGTTAAGTTCCATTTCTATCATCTCCTTCTCGACATGACAGTCTTTTGTTTTGTAAATATATTCAGGCCCTTTTCTTAGGGTGATCTTCTATTTATATTATCTCTGGGTAAACCTCCTTGTTGTATTTTTCACAAACGGCATCAAAAAAAATACGTTCACTGCATAGGAGATTAATCACTGGGATATGATATTCCTGTTAATATAATAGCTGGTTGGAGGAACGAAGAACCCACCCTTCCGGGTGGGTTAAGTGTAGTGTTGAGACGGGTGCGCAGGAAGCTTATGGTCCTTCATTCCTGCTAATTCTTGCAGCTTGAGTTCGATTTACCACTCCCAGCTTTCCGAAAATGTTTTTCAGGTGATACTTTACTGTGTTCAAGCTGATGTTCAATTCCTGCGCGATCTGTTTGTTTGGATATCCAGCTTCGAGCATATGTAAAATATGCATTTCATGATCGGTCAGCGGCTCCGAACCATCCTTTCTCCCATTTAAAGAACGACCGGCGGACGCTTTAAGGGTACCCCTGGCCGTTTCTTCTAGCAGGAAATAGAGGTAATCGCTCGAGCATTCTTCAGTATTTGGTTTTCGATCTCCTCGGGATGCCAGCATCTGCTTGATCATCGAGATGAGCACTCCGCCTTCATCGAGAAACGTTCGTATGAAATGGTCTGGTTCTGCTTTGGATAACGCTTTTTGGAGGATCGCCATGGCTGGCAGTGGCTCTCCGCTCATAAAAAAGCATTTGGCCATGAGAACATCGCAGGATATGGCATCCTTCACGCGACCTTGACGAAGGGCAAGCTCCCACATGGGTCTGATCACTTCGTTCATTAAATAATAATTTTCCTTTGCAGCCAGCACCCGTGCAAGTGTTGACATTTCATATTGTGAGAAAAGATTGGTCGCAACCTGGACATTGTTGATCCGGGAAGCAAGCCAGTTGTTTACCAAAAAGAGATCGCCTCGTTCGGAAAGCTATATCGGCTTCAAGGGCTTTAATAAACGCTATCGCTGCTGGAGGGTCTCCATATTTTTCAGCGATCTTCCTGGCTTTTTGAATGGTCTCCTGCACGCCTGCCTGGTCGCCCTGTATATTCTGGATATGCGCCAAGGTCACACATCCTGGAAGAAGCTGGTTCAGGTATCCTCCTTGCTCTGCCAGGCGGATCCCCTCTGTTAGATAATGATGGGCTTCCTCCAGCCTGTTCCACTCATAATACAAGCTTCCCAGGCCAAGGTTTGCCTTGGAAAAAACGGCCCCCTGCTGCAGACCGACCTCGTGGACATATCCGAAAGTTTCATGATAGAGGTCTTCCGCCTTCCGTAAATTTCCGGTCAATGTCATCACCTTCGCCAGGTAACTGGTGCCCATTACCCTTGCCAGGGGGAAATCATCTCTCTTCCCCCAAACAATGGATTTTTCAAACATATCCTGCGCCTCTTCGATCTCTCCCATCTCCAGGCAGCACACTCCATAATTGAAGGTGGCAAAGGTCATACGGAAAGAAGCTTCATTCGACAGACAATCACGTGCCTCGATTAACGCCTCTTTCGCCAGGATGGGCTCAAGTCGGCTGTGAAGAATAACCACCCCTCTCACAGAAGCCAATTCCCCTCTTACCCGGGTTGATACTTCATCAGACAGCCCTTGAGTCTTTAAATCCTTGACCGAAATCCCATTTAGTTTTTTTGCTGCATCAGTGATTAATCCCCCGTTGATCAAGGTCATAAAAAATGGTAACCAGAGATCGGGATGACGTTGGAACTCTGCCTCCGGGATTTGGTTGTACCAGTTCAATACCTGTTTCCACCCGCCATGGGAAAGGACAGGTAACCCAATTTCCTTGACTAGTTCTGCTGCTCGCGCATGGTCGTTTCCCTCCAGGGCATAATCGACCGCATCTTCCTTCATCCCTTGTGCGGCATGCCAGGCGCTTGCGCGCTGCAGAAGTCCGGTGACATCTTCCGATGATCTGCGGACCAGGCGGGCATATAACATTTCACCAAACAAATGATGATAACGAAACCAACGCCGTTTGTCATCCAGTGGGACGATGAATAAGCGCAGCTTGTCGATGGATTCCAGGAGTTCGTGACTGTTCCCAATCTCCAGGACATAATTGCACAATGAGCTTTCCATCCGTTTTAAGACAGATGTGCGCAGGAGAAAGTTTTCCAATTCGGGGGGGATTTGCAGCAAGACTTCATCCACAAGGTAATCGCCAATATACCGGTTGTCCCCTTTTAATGAATAAATGAAACCGACTGGATCCGCTTGACCACGCAGGGATAATGCCGCCAGCTGCATTCCCACCAACCAACCTTCTGTGCGATCATGTAGGATTGCGATATCCACGGTCTGCAGCCCTGCCCCCATCACCAAATTCATATACATGGTGCTTTCATCGAGGGTCAGGCTCAGTTCCCTTTGGGTCAGTTCCAGAAGTTCGTCGCTTGCCCGCAGCCTTGACACCGAAAACGGGAGTTCGGTTCGGCTGCAAATGATGAAATGCAACTCCTTGGGTGAATTTTCGATAATCTGGCTGAAGTCTGAATGAATTGCTGGATTATTGATCAAATGGTAATCATCAATAACCAGGATGCATTCATGAGAGATTGACAACAGTTCTTTCAGGAATAATTCAACAAAGATATCTTGCGATGGAGGCATTGGCGACTGGAGCATCTGCAATAGCGTCTCTCCAATCTGCAAGTCTTTTTGACGCAGTGCCTCCAACAGGTAACTAAAAAATCGGAAATATTCATTATCCCCTTCATCTTCCGAAACCCAGGCAACCGGCAATACCTGGTGTGCCAGCCAAGAAGAAATGAGGGTCGTTTTTCCATACCCTGCAGGCGCGGACACCAACACAAGTTTTCCCTGGATGCCCCCATTCAATAGGTCAAACAAATGTTCACGATGGACGATGGCTTTTCGTGGTTGTGGAACGAAAAACTTCGTGGACAGAAAAGGACTTGACATTTACTTCTTCGGACCTTCTATAAATTCATAAAAATCAGGAAAATCTCTAGCCGGAAGGATCTTGGCATTTAAAGGAAATCATTATGTTGAAATAAACGCTTGACTTGTCCTTCAACACAGCACTTCGGATACATGCCACTATCATTTTGTAACCCTCTGCCAAAGCACGAGTTACATTCGAATATCGATTAATTGACCATTCAGACGTAATCCCCCAAAAACATTCCGCTTATTTCGTACAAGACGGCTTAGTATAACCTATTTTCATATGATTAGTAATAAAAAGGAATTTAGTCAACTTTAATATTAATTTTTGTCCTCACTTCCATCAAAAAACGCCCTCACGGACGTCTCGATGCAAATAGCATAAAAAATTCACCTATGCGCAATTCCTGGTCTGGACAGGGCAACAAAGAGTAGAAGTGTCGCTGCTTCATTAGAATATATTAAGTGTCCAACTCAATATAAAACACTGAAGGACTGGTACCCTGTTCTTCCAGCCTGGGTTTGGCCCGACCACTCGCTACCAGTTTGGAGATCTCAGACATGGGGTCATCCAGGTCGCCAAAAATTCTTGCCTCAGACGGACAGGTCACCACACAAGCAGGCTGCTTGCCTTCCGCCAGCCTTGGTGAGCAGAAGGTGCACTTCTCAATCGCTCCTTTTGGATGCTGCCCTGTGCTCACGTCCTCGAATTCTGTCAATCCCTTCCCAGGGTAATACTCCCGCGGTGAACTGGAGTTGTAGCTGCGTGCCTCATAGGGGCAGGCCATGATGCAATATCGGCAGCCTACACACCGGTCGTCATCCACAAGCACAAGGCCGCCCTCGCCTCGATAAGTGGCTCCGGTGGGACAGGCTTCCAGGCAGGGTGCCTCCTGGCAGTGCATGCACAGCATGGGCAGGAAGAGTAGTCGCGCTTGTGGGTAACCACCAGTCTCATAAAGCATTACTTTGCTCCAGAAGACCCCGGATGGGATGCCGTTCGCCTGCTTGCAAGCCACCGTGCAGGAATTACATCCAACGCACCTGGTCAGATCGATCACCATCCCGTATCTCATATACCATTCCCTCCAACCCGGGATACCTTCACACGGGGATTTTTATCGATCCCCCCATGGAGCGGATCAAACGTCCCCTCCGCTGTGTTGAGCAGCGAGTTGAAATGTGGTCCCTTGGTCGCCACCTGGTTTCGGTGCAGCGTCTTGAATCCGTGGATTCCCGGTACCCCCAGCGCATCGGGATGCAGCAAACTCGTAAGCTTCAACCTTCCCTGGGCGCTGCCTCCCCAGTATGCGTCCACCACCACCTCGTCGCCATCATTGAGTCCCTTGCGCGCCGCGGTCTCCCGATTCATCAGGATCACGAATTGGTAGGGGTCGGTTTCATCCGCCACCTCGTTGAGCAACGGGTTACCGGTTTGGTCGGAACCATGTGTCCGGAATTGAGGTGTGGACCAATTCATGGCGATCAGGTCGAATTCAGATGAAGCGCTTTCGTCGGGGCGCCCGACCCACTGTGGTATGGGTCGATAGAAACGCCAAACATTAGCCATATCCTGACCCGGAATGCTCGCCTGGTGCTCTGCAAGATTGCGTCGCAGGGTGTCGCCGGTTCTCAGAAGATGTTCAAAATAGAATGGGTAGCGAGTTGTGCCCTCTGGAAAATAAAATGAGTTGTAGGATTTTGCCTTGCCCCGCATCCTGTAATGGATGCCAGCATCCCGGAAATATTCGATTCCTTTTTCCACCTTGAACCTGGATTTCAGGACCCTATCCAGGATTTCGGAGGTATCGTATCGTTTGTCCAACTCCAGTTTGTACGGGCTTTGCAAGTTCCCACATGTTGTTCAGGCGGTCGTTCAGCCCACCTTCACCGTAAAGGAAGCCAATTCGTTCAGCAAGTTCCAGGTAGATATCGTCTGCCTGGCGGGTGTTGTTTTTCAGTGGCACCACCGGTAAGCGCGCCAGAACCCCGGAGATCTGCATCAAATTCGCATCCTGTACCTGGACAAAGTGTCCTGTCCCGAGTGCTTGTATCCCATACCGCTCGAACGGAGCTGGCTCGGGGAGAAGAATATCAGAGAATTCTGCCGCTTCATCGAAGATATAAGCGATGGTTACTGTAAAGGGGATCTTACAAAGGGCAGCTATGGCTTCGCTGGGGTTGGAACTATTGGTGATCGGGTTGCCCCCATATATCATCAGCGCTTCAAGCTCATAAGGCACACCGTACTTTTCTGGGTCCAACACCGTTTTCCAGGCCATGTAGGGCATGGAATGACGGTTGGGATAATACTGGACCAGGTCGATATTTTGGGGAGGAAACTCGAAGGGCTCCGGGATCGCCTCCTTTTTGGGGAGCACAACACCGTCGGGACCCGGTCTCAGTGCAGGACCTGTTTCAGATCCCTGGTCACCTCCCGGCACGTCGAGGGCTCCAACCAGCATATTGAGCATCTTGTTCACCAGGTGCTGGTAGGCTCCACCGACCCTGCCCAGGCTGCCGCGCTCGCCTTTCACCAGTGCCGGGCGGAATGGGAATTCAACTCCGTCCAGGGTTATGGTTTCACCGATACGCGCCGCTTCTATGAACTCCCGGGCAATGCGTCGAATAGTTGCAGCGGGGACTGTTGTGATCTTTTCAGCCCATTCCGGATCATATTGGCGCATCGATTCTTTTATCAAAGTGAATGCCGTCGTAACAATCTGGCCATTTACCTGGAATCTTCCTTCCAGGGCATAATCCCTGGTAGAGGGATCGTCGAAAGTCCTGGCCTCACCTTCCCCGGGGTCCCAGATCAGTGGCTTTCCGGTCGCAGTGTCTTTCGCATAATAGCCGTCCTCAGCCGACCAGGTAAACTGCATTGGTTCGCCGCTTCAAGAAAGGTTCATCAAAGATTCCGATCTCGTTAAGCGCCACATTGAGCAGGGAGAGGGAGAAGGCCAGGTCGGTGCCTGGACGGATGGGGATCCACTCGTCAGCCATGGTTGCCTCGGGGCCGCAGCGCGGATCCACCACAACTACTTTCATCCCCCGCTGACGGGCTCCCGCCAATGCGCGCGTGGAGTGCGCGCTGCCGATGTTGGGTCCAAGCGATCCGCCAATGGTGATCAGGTACTGGCAGTATTCCACATCTTGCTTGTCAAGCATCGTCCCCTGGACGAGCGAACAACCATAATGCACCGGGCAAAGAACGCCGTGGGAGCGCAGCAGGTTGGGCGTACCATATGCCGGCAGGAATGCTTCGTGTTGCACGATCCACCAGTCTCCGCCAAACCCCCACATGTGGGCAAACTTGCGGGGATCCTCGGCACGGATTTTTCCCAACCGATCGGCGACTGTGCTCATCGCTTCTTCCCAACTGATCTCCACCCAGCCCGGATCCTGGTCCAACCCTTTTCGGGGATTAGTGCGTTTCATCGGGGCTGTGACGCGATATGGGTTGTACAGGTTGAAAATCGCGGCTTGCCCACGCGAGCAAAGCTTGCCCTGGCTGATGGGGTTGGAAGGGTCTCCTTCAACTGCAACGATTACACCATCGCGAATACTGATAACAGCTGTGCACCAGGCTTTATTTCCGCACATGCGACAGGCAGTGACCCTGGTTTCTATAGGTTGATCGGTCTGATTCCTGCCACGACTGTCCATGATGTTGTTGGGTCGATTCACGAGGCGGTCGATGAGACCTGCCGGGCCAGCAACCCGGGCTTTTTCAGTTGGCATGCTCAGCTACCTCACTTTCAAAACACCAATTAAAATTACCTTTGCATACACCTGGTAAATCCCTTAACCAGGTGGTGACTGTCCGTGCACATTCTGTATCGCACCTTTACATGTATCGACCGCTAAGAGTGACTGGGACACTTGTCTGGAAAAAGAGGGACCGGTCGGCGAATTCTCCAAGCAGGGCTGGTATCCATGCCAGGAACTGCGCTTCTCCGCCAATTGCGATTAATACCAGGGCTGCTACGATTGCCAACGTCCGCACCACCAGTAACCACTGGAGGCGTCCCAAGGCCAATTGACGACTCAGCCGGCTTTCCTCGCTTCCCTGGGAAATTCGCGTGGAGCGTCCCCAGCTTACCAGGAGAGCCAAAACCAGGATTACAGCAACTCCAGCCCAAGCATACCTAGTGATCGCAGTATGGTCCAGAGAACTGCCTAGCAACAAAAAAGCCAAAAAGCGAGCCCGCAGAAAGAGCTCCCAGAGGAAATGAGAGAACCGCCAGCCACTGGTCCCAGGATGGGCGCGCCCTAAGGCGGTAGGTTTCACCTGAGGCGATCGTCCCTGCAAAACCGATAATGGCAGCAGCAAACCCGACCAGGTCTCGTGCCTGGCTGCCCCAGTTTAAGATCGGCATCAAAGAATAACATCCCAGGGTAAGAAGGAATAATCCAAAAAGAATTACCTCACGGCTCAACCAGGAGGTGGAAAGGCGCAGGATCGCCAATGGTGCCCGCCATGGCCGGCCTAGATGGAACAAGGAGGCAGCCAGCGCAAGGATCCCTGTCGCAAGGACGACCATCGCTGCCCAGTCAATCCCGGAATCTAACCTGAGGCCTACCGCCACAAGCAGTCCGATCAATCCGCCCACTGCCAGGGGTGATAGCGCGGTAAATGCGGTCAGAGTACCGTATTCCTCGTTTCTGTTCATCTTTTGGATCTGCTCCTCTAGAGGCATCCTCCGACTGCTGCAGAGCTAGGCGTACTGCCTGGCCGGGGCGAAAATAACAATGAATTTGACTGGCTCGTCACCCACCACTTTCAGACCATGCGCGGCTTCCTTGTCCATATAGAGGCAGCTTCCTGGCCCCAGATCGTATTCCTTGCCCTCCACAGTTGCCTGCATCCGGCCTGAAATGACGTAATAGGCGTGTTCGGTGGCATGGGTAACGATCTCAGCCCCACCGCCCGGTTCCACTGTAGTGAGCATTAGTTCAAAAGCTTTATTATCCTGCATCTTGGGGGAGATGAATGTCCAACATAAAGCCTTGGTGTGCTTCGGTGGTTCGACACATGGGGCATCAGCTAGGTTGATTTGGATCCCTCTCTTCAGCGTTTCGGTCATTTTCCTATTTCCTTTCGTTGTGGGTGGTTTTTTCCGGAAAGATTCTCTCGGGTGGCAACGGCTGTGAAGAACTCTGGATGAGTTCCAGGATGGTGCCCAAAATCGGCTCGGTGTCAAGGTAGGCATATCGTCCATCCCCCTTCACCCCCAGGCCATCAGCTCGCTGCAGGATACCAATGCCCAGTTCTTGGTATGGCTGTAGCGCCAACTCCAGGTCAGGGACGTATATTCCCATATGCTCTATGCCTTCACGACCTGAAACCTGAAAATCACGGTGAATGGTCTCCCCCGAAATGTATTCAATAAGTTCCATTTGTAAAGACCCCGATTTTGCAGTGGCTAGCCGGACCGTATAGTTGGCTGGATGGCCGTGATAGGTACATCTTAGTGGCGGTGCGCCGGTCGTATATACATTCCATGGACCTATGCCAGCGTTCAGCCAATAGTGGTCGAGCGCTAAATCCAGGTCTTTGACAACAATTCCAATCTGGCTGATTTGATATTGGCCAAGTATGGAAGTCATGACTTGTTTTTCTCCTAAATCAGCATCCTGAAAACATTATATCAAGACCACCAACATTCCAAGTTCCTGCAAACCTCTAGCTCGGTCAAGAGATTCAATTCACTAGAAGGAACGCGTTCGATTATTGATTAGGCAGGATAAGAATCTATTCGTGGACCAATGTGCCGAATAATGAACCGAATATTGATTGAAATATCATATAAAAATGAACCATAGTTCCATATTTATTACTATGTTAGCACAGGGTAAAAGGCTTGTCAATACCTTCATAAGCCCTTTACGAGGTAAACCAAGTCCACCTGGGAACCAAAATCCAGTCGCTGATCTCGGTGGTGGCGCTTATTTTGACCGTTTATTACTGGGTTGGCAGGCCTGACGGCTATTGACAAGCGAGCGATGAATGTGCTATGATACCCCTGATGCTAATTAAATGAGATGGCATTCCGATTTATATATAACTGGGTGTGATTTTTTTATCGTTTGAATGGAATATAGTGCCATATATAGTTAAACACACTCTTAGCTCTCAGCTGTACTCACTGACAAGGGTCCCCTGGCGGCTAAGTCTATCCGTTGGGATTGTTGTGACGTACTCACGAGACGGAGGAGGAAGACAATGACGCATGAAGTTCGCATGCCTGTTCTTTCACAATCGATGATTCAGGGGCGGGTGGTGGAATGGCTGTTGAAGGAAGGCGATAAAGTTAACAAGGGTGCCCTGCTCGTGGTTGTGGAAAGCGACAAAGCCACCCATGAACTGGAAGCCCCCCAGGCGGGAATCCTGAGCAAAATACTGGTGGAACCTGGCGTGGAAGTGGACGTTAACACCCCCATCGCCATCATTGCCGAGGTTGATGAAGCAGGTACCCACCCATCTAGCATGGAACCCTCCCAACCTAGTGCGATCGGGAGCACAGCAGCCCCCACCGCACCCGTCGCTGCCGGACGGAGACCCGTCTCACCTGCAGCCAGGCGCCTGGCACAGGAATTAAAAATCGACTTGGTACTTGTGCCGGGCACGGGTGAAGATGGACTCATCACCGAAAAGGACTTGCGCCTCTTCGCCAGTCAGCATGCCGCCCCTCCAGCGTCAGAATCAGACGACGCCCAGGTGATTCCTCTGATTGGACAGCGGGCACGGATAGCCGAACGCATGGCGCTTAGCCGGCGCACTGCGGCTGATGTGACCACGGTCATGGATGTGGACATGGACAGGGTCACTGCCCTCCGCTTGACCACTAAATTCTCTTATACAGCATATGCAGCCTGGGCTACAGCTCAGGCACTGAAGGAATTCCCGTCGCTAAACGCCTGGATGGCAGAAGACCGGATAATTGTGAAACGCCCGGTTCATATGGGGGTGGCGGTTGCCATTGAAGAAGCACTGGTAGTACCCGTGCTCAGGAATGCTGACCGCAAGAGTGTGGGCGAGATCGACCTGGAGATCAACGCCCTGGGTGCCAAGGCTCGTGCAGGTCAACTGACGCCGGACGATATGAAAGGTAGCACCTTCACCGTGACCAACTCGGGTGTATTTGGCTCATTGTTGTTTACGCCCATTATAAATTTACCTGAGGTAGCCATCCTGGGGATGGGCAAGGTGGCCGATACACCGGTCGTGCGCCAGGGCCTGGTCCTCGCTGCCAAGGTGATGTATCTGTGCCTGTCTTACGATCACCGGGCAGTGGATGGCGCTACCGCCGTGCAGTTCCTCCAGGCAGTGAAACGCCGCCTGGAAAACCCGGAATAAAGTCCGCCTTGAACGCTATCACCGTGGTGCCGCTCTAAGAAAGGGTATCAGGAATGGAATACGCTGACCAACTTGAATCTCGTGATCTGCTCGAGATGTATCGTCTGCTGGTACTGACCCGTGAGTTCGAAGATCGCCTGTGCGGGCTGTGGGGCCGCGGGGGCGTGGTCGAGCTGCCTCACGGCAGCCAGGGCCAGGAAGCCATCGCCATCGGTGCCTGCTACGGCCTGCGTTCGCAAGACCAGGTATTGCCGTCCCTGCGCACCCGGGGGGCATTCATCGTCAAAGGCGTTCCCACAAGGGTACAGATGGCTGGAATTTTTGGCAAGGTGGACGGCCCTGCGCGCGGAAAGTCCACCACCCATCATATGACCGATCCCGAGCACGGTGTGCTCCTGGGTTCTGGTTTGATCGGTTCAGACATACCTGTGGCGGTCGGAGCTGCGCTTGCGTTCAAGTTGCAAAAGAAAGATAACCTGGTTGTTAACTTCTTCGGTGATGGGGCAGCCCAGCGGGGGGACTTCCACGAAGGGCTGAACTTTGCTGGCGTTTTCAAGCTGCCGATAATCTTCGTTCTCGAAAACAACGGCTACGCCGAATACACCCCCTTAAAAAAACATTTCGCCGGTAGTAACTTTGCATGTCGAGCTGAAGGCTATGGCTTCCCAGGCGTGCGGCTTGATGGTAACGATGTGCTGGCGGTTTATGAAGCTGTCCAGATTGCGGCAGCCCGCGCCCGGGCAGGCGAAGGACCCACCCTGCTCGAATGCGTGACTTACCGCTATCGCAGCCATTGTGAGGGAAGGACTCCCGAATACATGCGTGACCCCGCAGAGATTGCTGGCTGGCAGGAAAATGACCCTATCCATCGCTTTGAGACTCTCCTTGTGGAACGGGGGGTCCTCGAAGATGCGAACAAGGAAAGAATAGCCGCTGCAGCGAAGACAGAAATCGAGGCTGCCATCCAATTTGCTGAAAAAAGTCCCTTCCCACCTCCCGAGGAAGTAAGTGAAGGGGCATATGCTCTTGAAGACCCGGCTTTGGTCGGGGGGAGGCGGATATGAGAGAGATAATGTACCGGGATGCCATCCGTGAGGCGCTTGCAGAGGAAATGCGCAGGGATCCACGCGTATTTCTGATGGGCGAGGATGTAGCGGAACACGGCGGAAACTTCCTGGTCACCACCGGTCTCTACAACGAGTTTGGAGAAGATCGTGTCTTTGACACTCCGCTTAGCGAATCTGCCCTGGTGGGGGCGGGTGTCGGTGCAGCCATGATGGGAATGCGTCCGGTTGTGGAGATCATGTTCGCGGATTTTGTCACCATTGCCATGGATGCCATCGTCAATCATGCCGCCAAAGTAAACTATATGTCCGGCGGGCTGGTCACCGCACCCATGGTCGTACGCCTGGCTGCATATGGAGCTGGACGACGTTCGGGGGCTCACCACAGCCAGGGTATCGAGTCGCTTCTGACCAATGTACCCGGGCTGACCATAGTGGCTCCCTCGACAGCCTATGATGCCAAGGGGTTGCTTAAAGCGGCAATTCGTACTGCAAACCCCGTCATCTTCATTGAACACAAAATGCTCTACGCCAAGAAGGGAGAAGTACCTGAGGGCGAGTACCTGCTCCCGCTCGGGGTCGCCGATATCAAGCGCGAGGGTACCGACCTTACCCTGGTCTCCTATAGCCGCATGGTTGATATCGCCTTGGCAGCAGCCAAAGCCCTGGAGAGAGATGGAGTGAGTGCTGAGGTGGTAGATCTGCGCTCCCTGCAGCCTCTCGACGAGGAGACGATTCTCGCTTCAGTGCGGAAGACTGGTCATTTGGTGATCGTCCATGAAGCACCGGTGCGTGGTGGCTTTGGAGGTGAAGTGGCGGCGGTGGTTGCCGAGAAAGCCCTGGGATACCTGGACGCCCCGATCAGGCGCGTGGGTGCACCCTGGGTACCTGTGCCTTTCAGCCCTACGCTGGAAGATGCCTATGTCCCCGTTGAGGCAGACGTAATTAAGGCTGCCAGGGCGGTCCTGTCAACCTGACCTCGAAGGGGCAGCCTCGATAATTGTTGAAATCCTTTTTAAGGACATCTCGATCCACTTTATTGTTTATTTACCATTCCCAGATGAATCGTAAAGCGGAGCGCCAAGCCAGGCGCTCCGCTTCATCATTTATTATGGCTATATCCCCCAGTTTGAAAATTCACCTACCCAGGTAAGCGGTCTTGATCACCTCGCTGGTTTTGAACTTTTCGATATCTCCTTCCAGCACGATTCGGCCAACTTGGAGAGCATATCCCTTTCTGGCTACCCCCAGCGCCAGGGAAACATTCTGCTCCACCAGCAGGACGCTGATCCCGCGGGCGTTAATATACTTGATCACAGGGACCAACTCGGCAACCATCAGGGGAGCAAGACCGAGTGAGGGTTCATCCATAAGGAGAAGCTTTGGGTCTGCCATCAATCCCCTGCCGATCGCAACCATTTGCTGTTCGCCGCCGCTGAGGGTTCCGGCTTTTTGATTGCGTCTTTCAAATAAACGCGGGAAATGCTGGAAGACATTTTCCAGGTCCTGTTTCACCGCCTGCGCGTCCTTGCGCAGGCTCGCACCCAGGTTTAGATTACTTAGCACTGTGAGGTAGGGGAATAACCTTCGACCCTGGGGAATGTGCACAAGCCCCAGCCCGACGATTTTCGGTGCCTGCAGGTTGTTGATCTTTGTACCTTTGAACCAGATCTCGCCGGTTGTGGCAGGGATCAAGCCCGACATGGTCCTCAGCAGGGTGGTCTTTCCAGCGCCATTGGCTCCTACCAGGGTAACCACCGAGCCCTCCTCCATTTCCATGGAGACGTTCTCAAGCGCCACGGCTTTTCCGTAATGTACCGTGAGGTTGCTGATTTTAAGCAGCATTTTGCTCTCCCAGGTATGCTGTGATGACGTCCGGATTGTTCCTCACTTCATCAACTGTGCCTTCACCAATCTTTTGCCCGAAGTTGATTGCCACCACCCGATCGCACAGGTCCAGGATCTGCATATTGTGTTCGATGACCAGGATGGTCATCCCCTGGTCACGTACCTTCGCCATGATGTCCATCGTGAAGGTGATTTCGTCCGTGTTCATTCCTCCCAATGGCTCATCCAGCAGGAGCAGCTGGGGCTGTACTGCCAGCGCCCTGGCAATGCCCAGCATCTTCTGGTAGCCGTGCGGCAGGTTCCTGGCACGCTCATCCTTCACCTTGCTCAATCCAACCAGTTCCAGGATCTTAAGCGACTGCTCCAGGGCGAAGGCTTCATTGCGCCGGTAGGTCGGTGTGTTAAGAAAGGCATCCCAGAAACCGGAGCGTGGATGCAGGTAGTAGGAAGCGACAACATTTTCGAGAGTGGTAAATTCGGTGAAGAGAGGTGTTAATTGGAAGGTGCGCCCAATGCCGGAACTTGCCAGGATATGAGGGCTCTTCCCGGTCACATCTTTGCCATTGTATTCGACTTTACCTGCAGAAGGGCGAATGACCCCGGTGATCAGGTTAAACACCGTGGTTTTGCCAGCGCCATTCGGCCCGATCAGTCCGACGATCTCACCTTCACCAACGCTCATGCTAAACTGGTTGACAGCGATCAGTCCGCCAAAGTTCTTTGTCAGACTGTGGATTTCAAGGAGCACTTTTTCCATCTCCTTCCTCAGGTGATGCTATCTTGGCTTTCGATGACCGGTCAAGCCATTGCCTGATCTGACCGGGCAATCCTGCCAACCCCTGGGGCATCAGGAACAATACGATCAGTAAAATCCCGGCGTAAATGAACGGCACATATTCCTTCAAATCGCGCAGCTCTTCCGGGATGATGAGCAGTACAGCTGTGCCCACGATCGGTCCGGCAAATAATCCGGGTCCCCCCACCGTCATGTACACAAATACGTTGATGCTTGTGTTAAAGCTGAAGGTCTCCTGGGTCAGGATCCCAAAATAATGTGCATATGCCACACCGGCAATTCCTGCGATACAGCTGCTTACTGCCAGGCAGAGGATCCTCTGCCAGGACTCATTGATGCCGATGCTCGAGGCTACCGTATACGATTGAGCCACTGCTTTCCAGGTCAGGCCAATGCGGCTGTGCTCAATTCTGTACATAATGATTAGGCAAATGACCATCAGTGCCAGGCAAAAGTAATAATAGGGTGTCCGGACATAGGCAAAAAGGCGCGGGATGGAAATAATGCCCGAATAACCGCCGGTGTATTTGCTGAAAACCTGGTTGAAAGCCAATACACCAATTCCAAAGAATAAACTAACCATGGTGAAATAGATCCCCCTCACCCGGGTGAAGGGCACCGCCACCAGGAAGGCTATACCCAGTGTGATCAGGACGCCGATCGGCATGGTGATCCACGGCGACCAACCGAGAAACTTTGCCAGTATTGCCGAAGTGTAGGCGCCAATCGCCATGAAAGCTGCGTGACCAATGGATCCTTGTCCCGATAGGCCAAGCAAACGCAGACTGCTGGCCACGATGATCCAGATGAAAACGCCGATCAGGGTGTGCATGAAGTACACCGACAGACCCAACCGGGGCAGAGCGAAAAGAAAGCCTGCAATGAGAACGCAGATACCCGCTGTGACAATGCCTTTGCGCTTTTTCATCAGCAAGTCTGTGCGCATGGATTCCTCCACAAGTTAAAACAGCTCATATCCAAATAGCCCCTTGGGTCGGATGAGCAGGATCATAATGACGATCAGGATGGTTATCAACTCGCCAACGGATGCATCGGTGAGCACGGGTAAAAAGGCATTCAATAACCCCATGATGAGTCCACCGGCCAGGATCCCTCCCAAACTGCCAATGCCGCTCAGGATGACGACCTGGATGGCCTTTAATAGGATATTGTCCCCCATGAAGGGATTCATGCTGAAGATCGTCGCCATTAAAGATCCGGACAAGGCTGCTGTGGCACAGGCTATCACTGTCGCGGTGGCGGCAGTGCGGTGGGTGTCGATGCCCTGCAGAGCTGCCCCCTCCGGGTCTTGCGCAACTGCCAGCATCTGCTGGCCTATCTTCGTTTTCTGGATCAGGAAGGTCATTGTTGCCAGCAGAACCGCGCCGATGCCGAAAGTGAGGATCCGTTCGGTATCCACTGATATAAAACCTGCCCTCAGGATCCCGGGTACAAAAGCAGGTAACGCCCGGGTAACCCCGCCAAGCGTCACTTCCACTGCTGATTGTAGGATCAGGGTTACGGCGATTGCGATTACGATCATTTTTGTTGGCTGGGACTGAAATGGGCGGAAGCAGAACTTCTCAAGGAACAATCCGGAAGCGCCGACCACGATGACTGATAAAAGCAGGGAAACCCACGGGTTCAACCCCAATCCTACAGAAAGTCCGTAGGTAACATAAGCCCCGATCATATAGACCGCTCCATGGGCAAAATTGAAAATGCCCATGATGCTGAGTTGGAGGCCAAAACCCAGTGCTACCAGGATATAAATCGACGATAATACCAGGCCGTTCACCGTGCATGTGATTAATGTACTCATGAACAAATGCCTCCCACTTCAGCGGATGGCGGGTACAATATTGTTGCGGGTCAGGCTCCACCCAAGATGTTGCCTGGCCCGCATGGAACCGCCTTGCCAGCCAGATATGCAACCAGGCTGGCAAGGCACTTTAATTAGATCCCTTGGAGGGAAAGGATCACGGAAGGTACGTAGGCTCCCATGTTCCCCAGGATAGTACATTGTTCTCAAGTCTCAGGATCGGCAGCTGGGTGTAGACACTGTGATTGATGCCGTAAGTCTGTAAGCCGCCCATCTTGCCAGGTCCGAAGACGGTGTCGATGGTGGTCATTTTCTCCCAGCCGGCAGCCACAACCGCCGGATCGAGGCTCTGGGCATTCTGAATGGCCTGCACCATGGTGTAGATGGCATCGAATCCCTGCGCCATCATCATGTCAAAGCGGCCAATCTGCGGGTCCGCGACTGCCATCGCAATCACTTCTTGTGTGATCGCCGGCAGGTCGGGGACGGTGACGAGTTCGGAAATGCCGTGACCGAAGAAGTTGGTGGATGCCTCCGGGCCGGCAATTTTCATAATATCTTGCGGCGGGGTCATCGAGCAAACGAAGATCGGTCCGGTGAAGCCCAGTGTGCGGGCAGCTTTCAGGGTTTGGCCCATATAGTCGGGAGAGCCATTGCCAAGCATGATCGCGTCTGCTCCGCGTGAAACCGCCTTCTGGGCAATGGGGGTGAAGTCGACTGTGGGCGGTGCGAAGCCAATGATGTCACCAACGATGGTGAGACCAAGCGCCTCGGCTGATGCCCTTACCTGTGGATCGTTGTCCGCGATCTGACCGTCATCGATCAGAACGTAGGCGATGGTTTTGACCTCAGGGTGAAGTTGCTTCAAATAGGTCATGGCGCTGATCTGGCCGGCAAAGCTGTCGGGGTTGGCAATGTAGGTGTACTTCCTGTCCGGGTTCTGTTCAGCTTTTGTGCCATTGTTATAGATGCTGGCATACAACACGCCAGCGGGCTCAGCAACCGCGCCAATGGCGCTGGTCAGGGGCGGGGGACCGCTGCCGGTGACGAACATGACATGCTCGTCTTCGATCAGCTTGGTGGCGGCAGCAGCAGCGCCGTCAGCCGTGCCCTTGTTATCTTCAAGCTTGATGTCGACCATGTAGACTTCGCCGTTGATGGTAATGCCACCATGGTTGTTGACATACTGTTGGGCCAGGTAAGCGCCGCTGGCAGCCAGCTTGAGATTATCTGATGAAGCTCCTGTCAGGGTCTCAATCTCGCCAATCACCAATGACTTGGGCTCGGCAGTTGCCGCGGGGCCTTGCGGGACTGCAGTCGGGACGTCGACGGTGGTCGCAACGGGTTCTTGTGGTGCGGTGGTGGGAGCGGCAGTCGGTGAAGCACAACCGCCCACGCTCAGGGCAACCATCACGAACAAAAGCGTCAGGCTAAACAGCCTCTTTCCTAGTGTACTCACGATGTTCCTCCTCATTATTATCTAATCGATGGTTGGAAGGATCTCTGAAAAATCCTTCACCAACTTCTTGAACAATCGTTCTGATTATGAAATGCTTGCATCATGATGATAAGGTTCTCGCCTCCTTGTCATCTGTCCGCCTCTTCTCCCGTTGACCTCCTTTCCACATCCATATAAAAACCTGTGCCGCCTCGCAGGCTATTTGCCATGATTAAGGCGGCAACATTTTTTGCCGTTACCAATATTTCGGCACTCCGCAGGAGATAAGTTCTTCACAAGGATACTTGGTGATTACTTCGTGTCCGTCCTCAGTGACCAGCACCTCTTCCTCTATGCGTGCCCCGTGTTTGCGATCCGGGGTCTGGGCGTATGTCTCCAGGGCGATGATCATTCCCTTTTGCAGGGTGAATGGAGTTTCCAGGGAGCAAAGTCGGCTGATGAACGGCCGCTCGTGGATTGACAACCCAATCCCGTGTCCCACTGCCATTCCGATCGCCTCTGCCTCCGTGCTCAGTCCCCAGGTGGTGCACTCCGGCCAGCTCAAGGCGATCTCACGTGAAGTCACTCCTGGTTTCACCATGTCAATCGCCTGGTACAGCCAGGTGTAAGCCTGGTGATAGGCCGCCTTCTGATCGGCTGTAGGCCTTCCGCAAATGAATGAGCGGTAGTAACAAGTCCGGTAGCCGTTGAATGAATGGATGACGTCAAAGAAAACGAAATCGCCTGGTCGAATAATTCTGTCCGAAAAGACGTGCGGGTGCGGACTGCTCCGTGGTCCGGAGACCACATTGACGCACTCCACGTCATCCGAGCCCAGGCTGTAGAGAGTCTGGCAGACCAGTCCCACGAGTTCATTCTCTTTGACCCCCGGCCGGATCGAGCGGGTCAGTGTGTCATAAGCGGCATCAGCCATCGATGCAGCGGTCTTCATCAACTGCACTTCATCGGGAGACTTGATCAGGCGGGCATCCAACAGGCTGTCCTGGGCGTCGACAATGGTTTCAATGCCTGCCCGGCGCAATGCGTCCAGCAGGACAATGTCGGTTATGTCGATGGCCAGGGGTTCCTTCTCGACCCCGAAATCGGTCATGATCTTTTTTACCGAAGTGGCAAGGATGTCCGCCACCCGGTCTCCGTTGGGTATGCCCCCCCGCGACCAGGTCACCGCTGGGCGCACCCGGTCACCCATCCAGGGGCTGTAAAGCCGGCGTGCGGCTCCGGCTGAGCCCGATTCAAAGAGGATCGGATCACCGCCGCGCGGCAGGAGAGCGTACCGGTGCATCTTGTCTCGCGCCCACTCTCCGATATGAACACCGGTTAGATAGCGAATATTATTGAAATCAAAGCAGAGGTAAGCGCCGATCTTCCGGCTAACCAATTGTTCTTTTGCTCTGCTCAGTCGGTAGGCGCGCAGCCTGTCATAGTCAACCCTGGTTTCCCAATCGACACCCATCGTACCCCAAGACATATGTTGCTCCTTCCTGTTTTGATATTGACTTGCAGACGCTCAGCGATGCAAGGTGGCAATTTTCTGGCTGTTTCGACGATGCTTCCCTTATGGAGAGAGCATCATTAATATCCATTGGTACGTGGTGCTTAATGAACGGTGGTCATTCCTGTTGTTTGCAGGAGGGCATCACCAAAAATGAGTTCCGGGCAGCCCATTTCCCTTGAAATTTGGGTTGTGGCTTCGAGCAGCTTCTTCAAAAGGTCCCCGATCCGATCATCTGGAACCCGGTGGGTGGGAGCCACGATGCTCGCCGCGGCGACCAGGGTTCCCTGGTGGTCGAAGATCGGGGCTGCCAGGGCTGTTACATCGGGGAATGCTTCACCTTTCTCAATGCCGTACCCATGCTCGCGGACGCTGTTTAAGCGCCGCCGGTATTCATCCGGATCGGTGATCGACCAGACGGTGAAAGCCTCCAATTTGTCGGAGGGCAGGATATCGTCGAGAACGGAATTGGGCTGGTAAGCCAAAAGAACCAGTCCGGCCGACCCAAAATAGCATGGGCGGCGTGTCCCGATGGTTGTCGTCACGCGCACCGGTCTCTCCGGCTCCACAACCAGCGTGCACACGTGATGGTTCCCATCAAGACTCGCCACTGCTATCGTCTCATCGATTACTGGAACCAGTTCGCGGAAGATCGGTTCTGCTTTATTCAGGTAGTTTATCTGGCTCCGGGCAATGGCTCCCATCACCATCATCTTGTAACCCAGCCTGTACTTGCTGGTGGCCGGATCCTGGACGACAAAGTCGGACTGCGCCAGGGTAGCCAGCAGACGATGAGCGGTGGCTTTCGGAAGTCCTGTCCGTTCGCAGATCTCGATTAAACTCAACTCCGGGACATCCAGAGTAAAACAAGACAACACTACCAGTGCTCGCTTAACGCCTTTAACTTCTGTGGTGACCTCGATTTTTTCTTCCACTTTTCATTCCTCCTGAACAAGGCGCCGCAAAATGCGCCGAAATATTATGGAACCACATACCGAACAAATTTCTAAAAAACATATATGTAATACTTGAATTAATGAACTACTGTTCCGAATTAATAATATAATAGCATGTGTCATGGCTCATGTCAATACCGTGATTTCACCGCAAAATGACATTGAAGCCTGAAAATTTCCGTCTCCATGGGATTTTCCCGTGAAAATTAGGCGTTGGTGGGCTCTCCATGGGCATAACAGGCATTGACGGGCGCATAATGAGTGTGTTACACTTTATTCAACAACGTAAATTACGAGATGTTAGTCTATTTCTTTAATATTATTTCAAACTAAAATGCACTTATATATGGAACACAATTCCAAATTGACTGTAGTTTAGTTGCTGCTAGATATACATTCGTGGGAGGAGGTGCAAATATGTCCTGGGGAACGATGGCAGTTGACTGGGAAACCAGGGTCGACTACGACAGACTTCGCAAGTACAGGCTCGCCCGCGCCAGGGAACAACTGGATAAGAACGGGATCGGTGCGTTTCTATGCTTCGAATTCTACAACATACGCTATCTGACAGGTGTTCATATTGGTGAGTGGGCTCGGGATAAGATGAACCGCTATGCTTTCCTGGCTCGCGGGCAGGACCCGATCCTATTCGAGATGGGGACTGCTGCACTCGCACACAAGCTCTACTCCCCCTGGATCGCTGACCGGGTCCGTTATGCCCTCCCCACCTGGACCCGCGCCGATGGCCCCAAGGGAGCAGAGATTGCAGGCAACCTTGCACGCACAATCAAGGGCATGCTCCGTGATGTTGGGCTGGACCAGGAACCGCTCGGAGTGGATGTCGCAGATGTTGTCTTCCTGGATGCTTTGCACCGTGAAGGCCTGGAGGTGGTGGATGCGCGCTCCCCCATGCTGGATGCAAGGTTGATCAAGAACCAGGACGAGATCCAACTTCTCAAGGTTGCTGCAGCGATGGCTGATGCAGCTTACGATACCATCGTGCGCTCCATCAGGCCGGGCATCCGTGAGAATGAACTGGTGGCTGTGGCGAATGAAACACTGTACCGCCTGGGATCTGAGGATGTGGAGTGCGTCAATGTCGTCTCCGGTCCGCGCAGCAACCCTCACCCGCATGTTTTCTCGGATCGCATCATCCGCCCGGGGGACTTGGTTTATTTCGACCTGATGCACGCCTTTAATGGCTACCGCACTTGTTACTATCGCACCTTCATATGTGGTCGTCCAACCCCCGAGCAGAAAGCCGCCTACCGGCAGACGTATGATTGGCTTTACGACGCCGTCAGTGTTGTTCGGCCGGGGATCACGTCGGCCGATATCGCTTCCCGATACCCCACATATGAAGCCTGGGGGTTAAGCAGCGAGCTGGAGGCAAGGGGACTGGCGACGGGACATGGCATCGGCTTGTCGATCCACGAAAAGCCGGGGATTAACCGCATAGAATCGCTCGCGAGCCCATTCCCAATTCAGGAAGGAATGGTTTTTGCCTTGGAGACCTACGCCCAAACGCCGGATGGCAGCCAGGGCTGTCGCATCGAAGAAGAAGTGCTGGTCACCGCCAACGGCTATGAGATTCTCACCAGGTATCCATGTGAAGAACTCATTTCCTGTGGCGTGCCGCGCTATTGGTAGAGGAGGCATCCATGAAGGCAATGGTATTGCATGAATACGAGAAGCCGATTGTTCTGGAAGAAAGAACTTTACATGACCCCATCGGTTCGGAAGTCTTGCTGCGCATCCGTGCTGCTGGAGTGTGCGGGACCGACCTTAAACTATTCAGGGGCAAGAATCCCAGGTTGAAGTTGCCTCTTGTCCTGGGTCATGAGTTTGCCGGTGAAGTTACGGCGGTCGGGCCTGAGGTTCGCCAGCGCAAGGTGGGAGAGCGGGCGGTGGTTTACATGTATATGACCTGCGGTCAGTGCGAACCTTGTCTAACCGGTCAAGAGAACCTGTGCAGCAACCGGCGCGGTTTCTTTGGTTTTGATCGGGATGGTGGCTTCGAAGAATATGTTCTGGTGCCCGAGGCCAACCTGGTTCCCTTTACCGATGCGGTTTCCTTCGAAGAAGCTTCCATTCTTGGCGACGCTGTCGCCACGAGTTGGCACGCAGTTCGCACCCAGGCTAATCTCAAGCCCGCGGAGACACTCATGGTGGTGGGTCTTGGAGGTCTCGGCCTGCATGCGGTCCAATGCGGACAAGCCTGTGGAGCTGAAGTCATTGCCGTTGATTCCCTGCAATCCAAGCTGGAAATGGCAAAAGAGAACGGTGCCCATTATACGGTGGACGCCAGTGCGGGTGATTATGGTCAGCAAATTCGGGACCTTACCAGAGGTAAAGGGGTGGATGCAGTCGTGATCTTCCGGCCCCATGCCGAGGATATCGAGCCGGCCATCAAGTGCGTCAAGACGGGTGGAGTGGTGGTAATGGTTGCCTATATCGACATAGGCAAGACCATGAACCTGGACCAGCGATTCATACAGGGCATGGAGGTTCGCTTAATGGGAGCCCGCGGCAATACGCGCAAGGAGTTGGCCGAGGTGGTCCAGTTGGTCGCCAGGCGTCAACTGCGCCCGCTCATCGCTGGCACCTATCCCCTGGATCAGGTTAATGCAGCGCTCACCCAACTGGCAACTGGGCAGGTGACTGGAAGGATCGTACTCGTTCCATGATTACCGGTACAAGAGAATTAATCTTCTCACGAACCTCAACATGCGCTGAAATAATGAGGTTCTCTTCATAACAAATTAGCGGAATATCCGATATTTTCACTGAGGGATTATATGAGTTTTGGGTGCACTACAAAAATCTTGCGTGTGAACCTGACCAGCAGCTCGATCGAAACAGAAGAACTTGCTGAAGATTTTTATCGGCTCTACCCCGGGGGCAAGGCGCTGGCTGGGTACATCCTATTAAACGAATTGCCTCCCCACACCGATCCGTTTGCCCCGGAGAATGTCCTGGTGCTGGCCAACGGCCTGCTCACCGGTGCCCCGCTCTCCACTGCCACTCGCTATGTCGTCTCAGCGCGTTCCCCACTTACCAACGGTTATGGCGAATCGGAAGCAGGTGGCTTCTGGGGACCGGAACTAAAAATGGCAGGATATGAAGCGATTGTCGTCACTGGTCGCGCCCGTGAACCGGTCTACTTGTGGATTCAAGATGGCGTGGCAGAGATCCGCTCCGCAGCCCACCTGTGGGGGCGCATGACTGCCGATGTGCAGGATGCCATCCGCACCGAACTCAGCGATGACAAAATCCGTGTTTTACAAATTGGGATCGCAGGTGAAAACCTGGTGCGCTACGCGGGCATCACCAATGACCTGCGGCATTTTAACGGGCGCAACGGCATGGGCGCAGTGATGGGTTCTAAAAACCTACGCGCCATTGCTGTGCGCGGCCACCAGCGCTACCAATCGCTGGCCCATGACCCGGAGACATTGTTGGGGCTTGGGCGCAAACTCTCCAAAAGCGCGCGTGAAAACCCTCTCAGTTGGGACTTGCAGGTGCGTGGCACGCCCGGCCTGGTTGAGCCGCTCAACACCGGCGGGATGCTGCCGACCCGTAACTTTCGCCAGGGTGTTTTTGAAGGCGTGGACGAGGTCAAATGGGAAGCTTATGAAAAGCAGTTGCTTATCGCCCGCCGGAGCTGCTATGCCTGCGCGATCCGCTGTAAACGCGAGGTGAGCATCGACGGTCAGCCTTCCCTTTATGGCGGCCCGGAATATGAAGCTGTCGGCGTGTTTGGCTCTGACTGCGGGATCAGCGACTTGCGTGCCATAGCCAAGGCCAACGAAACCTGCAATGCATTCATGCTCGATTGTATTTCCACCGGGGCGACAATTTCCTTTGCCATGGAATGTTTTGAGCATGGACTGCTCAACCTGGATGATACCGGCGGCCTCGATCTGCGGTTTGGCAACGCAGATGCCATGCTCGCCATGATCGAATTAATTGCCCGGCGTGAGGGCATCGGTGATTTGCTCGCTGAGGGCAGCCTGCGTGCCGCCCGTAAGATCGGTGGGGAGGCAATATTTTTTGCCATGCAGGTTAAGGGGCAGGAATTGGCAATGCACGACCCACGCGGCAAGTACAACGTGGGGATGGGTTACGCCATCTCCGAGATCGGGGCTGACCATCTTGTGGTCGCACACGATGGAGCCTTTTCCAACCCGGAATCCATGCAATTCCAGAATGCAAAATCGCTGGGGATCACGGTTGCTCAGCCTGCCAGGGTTATAAACGCTGAAAAAATGGAGCATTTCTTCATCCTGGAAAAATGGGGCAGCCTGGAAAAAACGATTGGCTACTGTTTCTTCGGCCCGGCGCCGCGCTCATTCATCCACCCCGACGACGTCCTCGCCTCCCTTAATGCCGCATCGGGTTGGAACCTGACCATGGAAGATGCTTTGCATATTGGAGAACGTGCCACGAACATGGCCCGCATATTCAATTTACGGGAAGGTTTTTCGCGCCAGGATGATACCCTGCCTGAACGCATCTTCCAGGGATTGGAAAATGGTCCCCTGGCAGGCATCGGTCTGCCGCGCCAGGATTTTGAAAAGTCCCTGTCGATCCTTTATGGCCTTAAAGGTTGGGACAATGAAACCGGCGTACCCGGTCGGGAGCGGCTTGAATCCCTTTCGCTGGGTTGGGCTGCTGAAATGCTACCGTCATAAGCAATTGTTATGAAACTTTACGCAGGTGGATACCTCGACTCATATCTCCCACAACGCCGCAGTAAAATGGAAATAACGTTGGGAAAGCCAACCAGCCTCATGGAAGTAATATCGCGATTTGGCATTCCTTCAGCCGAGGTACATTTGGTCGTGATCAATGGTCAGCTTGTGGAGCTGGAGGGTGCAGTCGTCTCCGACCTGGATGAAGTCAAATTGTATCCTGCGGTCAGCGGCGGATAAGATATTCAGGAAATCACCAATTGACGCCCTTCCGGGCGTCTTTTTTATGTGAGCACCGAAAGATCCTGAATAATTAAAGTTAGCAATTCATCCTCCCCCGGGCTGCGTTGACCAGTCAGGACTTGCATAACCTTGAGGGACTGTTGGACGATTTTCAACCGCAAGGTTGCTGCCAATCCTGCTGTAGGCTCTTCGGCGGTGGGTTTCCAACCCGCTCGTCCAAGCAGGGCTTCAAATTCCGACTGGCTGCGCTGCAGCACCTCAGCCAGGTCCAATGTTAGAAATTTGCGGTCGCGCATGACCACCCGACCATCTATGATGACCGTGTCCACATCTGACCCTGCCGCGCTGTATACCAGGTGACCGGGGATGTTGTGCCGCGGGCTCAGATGGGGTTTCCGCATGTCCACCAGGATCACGTCTGCACGCTTGCCGGCCTCCAGAGAGCCAATCTCCCGATCAGCGTTCAATACTTTGGCACTGTTGATCGTGGCCATCCGGATAACCTGGCGCGCCGGCAGGACGGTGCCGTCTTTGGCGAATAGCTTGCGGACCAGGGACGCGAATCGCATTTCATCGAATAAATCCAGGTTGTTGTTGCTGGCAACCCCATCAGTCCCCAACCCTACCGGGATCCCCGCTTTCATCCACTTATCCACTGGCGGGAAAGGCCATCCGCCCACCTTGGCATATGCCTGGGGGCAGTGGGAGATCCCCACCCCGCGTTCTTTCAAGGATGGCCATATCCTTTTCGTCAATGGTCAGCCCGTGCGCCATGGCAAAGTCAGGCTTCAGGACTCCCAACCCATCCAGGTGCTGGACTGATGTTGCACCGGCCCTGTCCTTCTTGCTTACCAGGCTCATCTCGAATTTGCTTTCTGCCACGTGCATGTGCAGCCCCACCCCCAACTGGTTGGCAGTTTCGCGTGCCTTGACGATCAGCCCGGTGGAACAGGAATAAAGTGCGTGCGGTCCGATCCGCGTGGTAATGCGCCCGTCCGCTTTTCCGTTCCAATCGGACACAAAGCGTGCTCCGGTCTCAAGCGCGCGCTGGCCCTTCCTGGCATCCCGGTTTTCGAGGATGGCTTCAGCCAGGTGCGCACGCATTCCCGTTTCGACAGTGGCACGTGCAACCTCGCCCATCATGAAATAGTGGTCATTAAAACAGGTGGTGCCGCTGGCGATCATCTCTGCGATGCCCACCATGGCACCGGCATAAACCGTCTCAGGCTTGAGATGCGCCTCGATCGCCCAAATCACCGGCAGCCAGGAACTGGCTTCGATATCATCGGCAATGCTGCGCAGCATTGTCATGGACAGGTGGACGTGAGAGTTGACCAGCCCCGGCATGATGACCATCCCGGTTGCATCCAGGGTCTCGACGCCTGGATGCCGCGCACATACCTCGTCGTTTTGACCGACCTCATCGATTCGCCCTTCGCTGATGAAAACCGCCCCGTTCTCGATTATGGTATCCAGCGGGTCAACAGTGAGCACAATTCCGTGGGTGATCAACAAGTCAGTCATCAGGTTTTTGTCCTTTCGAGGGGAAGAGGAGCAGGTCGGGGTTGGAATACCCTATAAAATTATATCCGATGTTCACCAAACTAATTGAGTCTCCGCTCGTGAAAATCAGTTTGTGCTGGAAACAGCACTTTGTAGATCATAGATCACGAATCCCTGGTTTTCGAATACGACAGGAAAGGGTTGTACATGAGGTTTTTCAATGACCAGGTAGCGGATCTTGTACTTTTGAGCGATGCGTAAATAATCTTCCGGCTTTAGCGAATAGTAGGCATCTCTGGTTAAAGTAAACGTATCGAGGTAATTCCCATTGAACCGATTGATTGCACCAGGCGCAAGCGCTTCAAATCTTTCCTGCCAGTAGGGGAAATATTCAGGGTGCGGAAACTCGAAAATTTCGACCAGGGTCGCCAGCGTACCCCGTTCCGAGAAAGTGCGCCAATCAGGAATATAGTGGGAAAGGATTTCGGGCGGGGTGATGAACATGGCATCTCTTGGGCGTGTTATTTCGTGCCCAATCCTGCGTTTGTGTCCAGGGTGTTTTTGGCTCAATAAATGCTAAAACCAGGCGACCAGATCCCGGAGACGATGCCGCCAAGTATCGTGGCAACACCCACGAGGCAGAATCAGGATGACGCCAGCCCACTGCCTCCATCGATATTTATCCAACCAGCGGGTAAGCGTAAGGAAAAAGAGGGGAAGCAGGGGTGAAGGATACGCGACAAAACTGACCGTCACCAGCCCGCCAGGGATGCCGCCCAGACTGCGTTCCTGCAGGACGTTTGGCAAGGTAGCCTGCAAAATAGATATAACCGAATAGAAGCAGGAAAACACCGATTCTCAGGATTTGCAACTGCAGGATGAAGGTGATCGGAAACCAGTACGTGGTTATCAGTTGAACAATCAATACGACCCCGATCGCATAAACAAAATTGGTCATTGCGCGGTCATGTGCTGAAAGATTTAATCGTCTTCCAAGAATAGAAAAACGCCAGGGTGGCGATGCCATGCAAGGTACCCAGGATCACCTGCGGAGTGGGCAGGAAGGCATAATAAACACCTGCCAGCAAGGCAGAAGAAATGAGTTTAAGGACATCCGGGCGGATCTGCAGGTCGATGGGCGTACTGCCTGAGCGCCACAATAAAACGGGCAATGCGCCGCGGATAAGGAGAGCGACTCCTTTCAGCAGGTTTTTCCACCCAACTTCGGGAAGTCGCAGGAGACAGTCGAAAAGGATCATCACCGCGGCAAAACCGGCGTAGATGACGTGGAAATTGAACATTACGCCTAACAACAGAAAAGCCGGCACATAGCGGCGGCGCAGGTAGAGTATGAACGCCCCCAGGATAAAGGGCAGGACAAAGGTTCGGTTTAGCAGGCTGAATTCGACGATCGGAAAACCGGGCATACCCAGGTGAGGAAAAATCAGCAATAAGAGGCTGAACAGGTTGGCCAGATTATTATGGAACAATGTATCGGTTAATTCCCAAAACATCCAGACCAGGCCGTAGGTCGCCAGCACGTGAACTGCAAACATGACAGGCTCAAGGATGCCCGCTCGATAGGCGGGTATAAACATCAGCCAAAAGAAGGAATAATGTTCACTCGCGCAGATTGAGGAAGGCATCCGTCGGATAAAGGCTTGGGTCGGCGAATTTCTTCAGGAAAGGGATATGGACAACCTGGTCAAAGGTGCCAAAATGATATCCACTGATCCAGATGGTTAATAGCGTTACTCCCAGGAAGAGAACATGGCGCAGCAGGGATCTTTTTTGTCTGAAGATTGCAGGATCTGGCAAGCTATTTAAAAATTTCTAGAATTATGAAGGATAACTGCAATGGATACTGGCGAAAATGGTGCATTGATCCTCATGAAAAAATCGTTCAATCTCTCCCCAATAATTCCGGGGTTGTCATTGAATTGATTTTTCTCGCAGGGAAGGTAACGCCGATTCCTGCAATCAGTAAAGTGATTAACGCGATCAAACTTATTGTAGACAAATCCCATACCGGGGTGATGGCAATTCCAAAGGCAGAAAAATCCTGGATTCGCCCAATCAAAAGAATGACCGCAAAAAAACCACCCACGCTGGCACCGAGCAGCAGAATCAAGCTGGCCTGGGTCAGCAGATAGATCACGACCGAATTCCTGCCAAAACCCAGGGTACGCGCGATGCCAAATTCGCGGCGGTGAAGCCAGGCCAAACGCCAAAGAAGATTGGTAAGTGTGATGCAGGTTGCGACCCCGGCAAAACCTCCGAGCAAACCTAGATAGGTAAAGAAACTCATGATCTCTTTTCCGAAGGTATTGCCAGCCTCCCCTCTTCGACCAATTGAAATCCCTTTTGCCAGGTTGGATCCTTCGTGAAGTAGCACCGTCATCGGGGATGTAATAGATCGAAACATCAGAACCGTAGTCCAACAATTTTTGGGCGTCCGTCAGTGAGATCCAGGCCTGGCTGTCTTCATAGGAACCGGTCTCGAAGATCCCAATCACCGTAAATTCCCGACCGCGTAATTTGAGCGTGTCTCCCACGTTGACCTTCAGCCGATTGGCAAGACCGATGCCGACCATGGCGAGTCGCGGCGAATCACCGGGAACGAGGTTTCGACCAGCTCAGCAATTTGAAAGGACTGACTTTTAACAGGTCTTCCGGCTGCACACCGCGCATCATGATGCCATTTGATATCGAAGTCCCCACCACCTGATGAATTTCTGGGATGGGTTGATAGCCATAGTTCTTCAGGAGTTGTTCTATGTCACTGTTAAGACGGCTGCCGTGAATTTCACCACTGCCGAAACCTACCTGGACCACCAACCAGTTGGCTTTAAGCGAGAAATAGGTCATGGATAGCGATTTCTGGTAAGTGATCAAGGCGAGGTAAGTTGCAAATGTGATGCTAAATAGCAATGCCATCACCAGCGCAAGCATCCAACGCCGTTTTAGATCTCTTAATGCAATCCAAATTATTGCGAGCATATTCACCTAGTTTGGATAAAGCTGGCAACACTTCTGTTGCGTAAGTGGCGCGTGGGAATCCAAATGCCTGCCCACCCAAATAATATGGAAAGGAAGAATCCAATCAATAAGGCTTTTCCTGATATCGAGACCGGCAAGGGGATCGAATGAAGGGTTAATGGATTGACGCGGTTAAACCAATTCAACAGGAGCGAGGTGACCCCCCAACTTAAAAAATAGCCAACACAGACTTGCAGTAACGTTCTTAAGGTGATCAGGGCGCGGATGGTGCCGGACTGAACCCCGACGGCTCGTAAAATGGTTATATCCCGGCTGCGTTCGGAGAGGACGAGGAAAATGTTGCAATAGGTTCCCAGCATGACCGCAGATAACGCCAGGATCACCAGCATGCCGCTCATGCCTTGCATGTCTGAGACTGCTTTTGTGTACTCCTGATAAAGGTTATCAGCAAAATAGACATCAAAGCGATCGATCAACCGCGGGTCATTTTGCAGCCTGGAACGAACTGCCTCAAAATCCACACCGGATTGCAATTGAATCCAGGCAAATTGATAGATGCCTTTCAGATTAAACAGGTTGGTTGCCGTATCCAGGGTCATCCAAATCGAGCTGAATTTCGTACCAGGGGCTCTGACCAACCCGGAAATGATGAAATCATTACCATAGATGTGGATAGTATCGCCTATTTTCCAGTTGGTCATGGCAGCGGTACCTTCTCCGATGACAACCTCGTTGGCTCCTTTTGGCCAATCTCCACTGATCAGTTGCAAGGAATGCACGGTCTGCATGTCTTCCAGCCTGGCTGCCCTGAGCTGGATAAGATTGCCATTGACGTTGATGATCTTGTAAATAAGCGGGGAGACACTTTTTACATATTCCGGAATTAACTCTTCGGCGGGGAGAAAATCTCGATCCGTTACGGTGCTTTCGGAGGGGTCGAAGACGTTTCGCGAAATGATCAGGAGAGCCGATTTATCGGTTGGCTGGTTGCCGAAATTGTACGCAGCTTCTGCCAGAGCCACCATGGCAAAATAACTGCAGATAAAAACCAATAAATTAACAATGGTGATGATGGTACGCCAGCCATCACTGATCAGATCCTTGATCACAAAGCGAAAAATGTCACCCAGTTTTGTCATTGTGGTCGGGTTGAATTTTCCCATCCCGGAGCTCAAAGACACGGTCTGCATTTTCTGCAAGTCGCAGGTTATGGGTGGCGACCACAAAGGTGAGACCCATTTGTTTATTCAATTCGTGCATCAGGGTGGTGATCTCTTGAGCAGTCTGTGAATCGAGATCACCGGTGGGTTCATCAGCCAGGATCAACTCAGGCTCGGCGATGATCGAACGGGCAATGGCAACCCGCTGCTGTTCTCCTCCTGAAAGTTCCGAAGGGAGGTGGTTCAACCGGTTTTCAAGTCCCATCCGGGTCAGGATCTGGACGGCTTTTACTTTGGCTTGTTTGAAGGCAACCCCTTTTGCCATTAATGGCAGGGAGACGTTTTCAACGGCATTCAACGCGGAGAGCAGGTTGTAAAACTGGAAAACAAACCCGATGTGGTCGCGGCGGAAGCGGGTGAGGCTTTCTTCGCTGGCTTTTTCCAGCGCAAATCCATTTATGCTGACCGTTCCTGACGTGGGATGATCGATCCCGCCGATCAAATTGAGCAGCGTGGATTTTCCTCCTCCGCTCGGACCAAGGATGACCACAAATTCCCCTTTTTTGATCTCGAGGTCAATTCCACTCACAGCTTCAACAGATTCGGTGCCGCGGTGATAGGTTTTATACAGTTGATGAATTGAGATCATTTTGTCTTTTCTTCATGTGCTTTCGCATGTGTTGATTATTTAAGCCTGCGCGATTATAAATCGAAAGGCATCCTTCCGGGCGTCTTTTTTGAGCTGCACGGGTCTTCGTGGCGCGAAGCATATCGTACCCCTATTCGATCCTGAGGAACGAATAAGAACAAAACATCATGATGTCTCTTCATATAAAAGACCCAGTCTGGCGAATTCGTTCCTCGGAACAAACCCAAAACATATATGACTTTCCCGGTTCCGATGCTCGAATGCCAATTCGCGTGTTAATTTCCCAATTTTCGAGGAACGAATGGGACTCACGAGGCTGCGTTACTGCGCATTCAAATTCGCGTGTTTTTTTCCTAATTTTCGAGGAACGAATACTGGTGATAAAGTTGTAAAGGTGCAGAAGGACTGAAAGTAAATGACAGGGAAAGTTCCTTCCCATTGATATTAGAACTATTGTTCTGATTTGTCAATGGTATTGGTAAAATTAGATTCTTTAATCCCACGTGGAAACCAGCGCCTTGAATTAAAAGACGCCTTCCCAGGCGTCTTTAATGAGTTGCAGGGGTTGGAATCGCAGAGTCCCCTATGGGAAACTAGTGTCTTATATCAAAAGACGCCCTCATGGCAATGGGGCGTCTTTATTCAGTTGCGGGGGACTGGACTTGGCTTGAAAGCAGTATTAACCCGAAGCAAGAAAAAAGCATGTAAAACGCGCAGAATCCCACTTTGCGGCTGCCTCCTGTATTATGCAACCTTATGGAACGCAAGATCCGATTGCAACAAAAAGACATCGCTGCACACTTGACAATATTTTCCTCATAATTCAATCGCTTCAACCACTTACCGAGTCAATTAAAGTCTTCGCAGCTTCAACAAGGTGAGCGGCTGGATTCTGTGATCCAAACATGCGCGATGCCATATATGCGCCATCCATCAACAGAAAAAGTTGGTCGGCTAAAACATCGGGCTTTTTCGTGCCTGCTTCCTTCGCCAGTTGAAGAAAGCGAACGCGGACTGATTGCTTGTGTTCAATCGCTACATGATGACCTGGGTAATCGGTTTCGGGATATTCGGTTGCCACGTTGAGAAATGGACATCCATAACAGGCAGGAGTCATTACATATTCCTGCAAGGATTGGAAGAATGCGAGTAATTTTTCGCGCGCGTGGTGGGGGCGTCTTTCGTGATTTCTTCAAAACTTTTCCAGAATAATTCGTCGCTATCCTTGAGATAAGCAACGATCAGGTCATCCTTGGAAGGGTAGTGGCGATACAGGGTCATCTTGCCGATGCCGGATTCGGCGGCGATGGTATCCACGCCGATGGCGCGGTAGCCGTTTTGGTAAAAGAGACGGGAGGCGGTTTGAAAGACTTTGTCCTTGGGGGTGATTTCGTTTTTCATATTAATTTCCTCTTGACATGATACAAGTCTGTATCGTATAATGGAGCGCAATTGATACAGGTCTGTATCGTAGCATATTTTGCGAAATTTCACAAGGAGAAGAATTCATGAAAGCGGGTATTCTGGGTACGGGCATGGTGGGACTGGCAATCAGCAATCGGCTGGCGGAGTTGGGTCACGAGGTGATGATCGGGACGCGGGAACCGTTAAAGAGCGGAGACAAGTTGAAGTCGAAGAATGAGGCAGTGAAGGTCGGGACTTTTGCGGAAGCCGCCGCGTTCGGTCAGGTCGTCTTCAATGCCACGAATGGCGCGGGACGCTCGAAGCCTTGAAACTGGCGGATGAAATCAATTTGAATGGCAAGGTGCTGGTGGATATATCGAACCGCTGGATTTCTCAAAGGGCATGCCGCCGTCCTTGTTCGTGAGCAACACGGATTCGCTCGGCGAGCAGATCCAGCGCGCCTTTCCGCAGGTGAAAGTTGTGAAGACCTTGAATACGGTCACCGCAAATGTCATGATTTATCCGCAGCAAACGGCGAACGGGGATCATCACGTCTTCATCAGCGGAAATGACACGAAAGCCAAACAGCAGGTTGTTGAAATATTGAGAGGTTTCGGCTGGATTCACATTCTGGATTTGGGCGACATCACTACTTCTCGCGCCACGGAAATGTATCTTCCAATCTGGCTTCGTCTAATGAGTGCGCTGGGCACTGGGATGTTCAATATCAAGATCATGAAGTAAGGAAGGTTAAAATGGAACACAGAGCAACCTTAGGTCGAAGCAATTTGCATGTGCCTCGTATGGGTGTCGGCGCGATGACCTGGGGCGACCCCAAAGGGCTTGCCCGTTTGCATCCCGCCAAGACTGCCTACGGCGGCGCGGACGGGAATCGAGGAGGAAAAGCTCGCGCTTGAATTGAGCATTGCAGCAGGCGTGAATTTGTTCGATACTGCTGCTATGTATAGCATGGGCGCGGCGGAACGTCGATTAGGCGAACTGGCGCGGTGGACGGGATGTCATTATTGCTACAAAATATCCGTCTGGCTTTTCATTTCGGGCTGAGGATTTTCCGAAGGAACTGGAAAAGACTCTGGCACGGCTAAGGCGCGACTCAGTTGATTTATACCAGCATCATTACCCCAATCCGCGAATATCAATTCCCACCCTAATGAACTTTGTCGCGAGATGCGGTCGAGGCGGGGAAGGTCAGGGCGGTGGGTGTGAGCAACTATTCAGCAGAGCAGATGCTGGAAGCGCATGCTGCGCTTGCCAAACGCGGTATTCCGCTGGCATCGAATCAGGTCGAATATTCACTGTTGAAGCGTCAACCAGAGACAAACGGAGTATTGGATGCCTGCCGCGAATTGGAAATTACGCTCATCGCTTATTCCCCACTGGCAGGTGGCATGTTGACAGGCAAGTATTCAGCACAAAACCGCCCGAGCGGATTCTTCCGACGCATTCTGCCTCAATACGGCCGCAAGACTTTGGAAGCGATCCAGCCCGTGATTGAATTGCTGAATTCAATTGGTGAAAAATATTCCAAAACTCCCAGTCAGGTTGCACTGCGCTGGCTGATCGAAAACCCCGTTGTGCTTCCGATCCCTGGCGCGAAGAACGGCAAACAGGCGATGGATAACGCCGAAGCGTTGAATTTTTCTTTGACAGCGGAGGAAGTGAATATTATCAGTCAGGCGACTCTCGGCGTGGCGGGTCTAGTGGACACTAGAGATTTTAAGACGAGGTTGGTTTTTGGGGTAACTAATAAATTTGGGATAAAACGGCAAATAGAGTAAAAGACGCCCTTCCGGGCGTCTTTTCTTAGTTGCGGGGGCTGGACTCGAACCAGCGACCTCCAGGTTATGAGCCTGACGAGCTGCCACTGCTCTACCCCGCGTAGGGTCAAACGAGCCGCTATTGTATCACCCCCACTTAAGCAAGTCAAGGATTGAGGAAAATTTCCCGGCTGTACAGGTACATCAACCCCCCGATCCGGTCATCATCCTGGCGGACGACCATGAGCGCCCAGGTCCCCCGCGAAACGGCATACGGCAGGTCAACCTGAAAGTGGACAAAGCTGTCATCTTCGGCAGGTGGCACACTCAGCGCTTGGGAGGCTAAAACCTTGCCATCCCTGCTGATCAATTCGATCACCACCGGCAGTTTATTGAAGGGGCGCAGCTCCCCGCCAATGCGTATCGTACCCCCCGAGATGCGCCGCCCGGCAGCCGGATTGTCGATGATACAGCGTTCCTTGACATTTCCCGGCGCATTGACGATGGACAACCCCTCGGGGAGCAAAATGAGATGGACCGAATTTACCGCGGTTAACCTTCCATACTGGTCCTGGGTGATCATCGTCAGGCGCCCAAGTTCTCCCGCACCTGCCACATCAAAGGACAGCGTCCCGTAGAAATATGCCCACTTAAAGGCGGTGTTCAATTGCATCAGCTTTGCCGCCAGCAGGCGCCCGTCTTCCCCAACCAGCGATACCCGCCCCAGGGCGTTGTAGCCAGGGATGGCGTACCCGTAAATGACCATCGGCGAGACCACTTTCGAAAGGGGTCCTGGATTAAAGAATTGGATCGCTCCCGAGTCAGGCGCCGGTAACGGGAGACTGGTGGCGGTGGGTGTCGGCGGCAGGCTGGGGGTCGGGTTTACTGTCGGATAATCTGTGACGACCGGTTCAATGGTGGGAGTATTTTCGGGCGTAGGGGAATTTTCCGGAGTTGGGGGGATGGTCGCCGTTTCGGTGGGCAGCGCCGTGGGCCGGGTCGTGGCGGTCGGGACCTGGGTCCCGGTCGGCAGCGCCTGGGTCGGGATGGCAGTCGCTCGTCCGCAGGCGGTCAGGAAAGCCAGCAGGGCGCAGGTCATGAGGTCACGGCGAAGCATGCTGAAATTATAACCGTTATCAAGAGACGCTCCGATCGGAGCGTCTCTGCGGTTCTAGAGCTGATAGATCTCGCCGTATTTTTTGGTGAGGTAGCGCACGTAGGGAGCCGGGTCGATCTTCGAACCGGTCACTTTCTGCACCAGTTCCTGTGGCTCGAACTTGCTTCCGTGACGGTGCACCTTCTCGCGCAGCCAGCCCAGCAGGGCTTCGAATTTACCCTCCCGGATTTGCTCCATCAGGTCCGGGAGATCCTGGTTGATCTTCTCCCACAATTGGACGGAAACCAGGTTGCCGAGGGCATAGGTGGAGAAATAACCGATCGAGCCGCCGGACCAGTGGATATCCTGCAGGATGCCTTTTGCATCGTTGGGCGGGGTCACGCCAAGATATTCCTTCATCTTGGTATTCCACAGGTCGGGCAGGTCCTTTACCGCCACTTTGCCCTCCAGCATGGCAATTTCCATTTCGAGCCGCAGCATGATGTGCATGTTGTAGGTGGCTTCGTCGGCTTCGACCCGGATCAGCGAAGGCTGGACCTTGTTGATGCCCTTGTAAAATTTTTCCAGGGGCACTCCCGCCAGTTGCGGGAAGACTTCCTTCAGGCGCGGGTAGAAGTGCTCCCAGAATGGGAGCGAGCGCCCGACCAGGTTTTCCCACATGCGGCTCTGGCTTTCGTGCACTGCCAGGGAGGCACCGCCCTCCAGCCCGGTCCGTTCCAGTTCGGGGGCAACGCCCTGCCCGTACAGGGCGTGACCGCACTCGTGCATGGTGCCAAAGAGCATTGGGTTGAGGAAGTCAGGAGTCACCCGCGTGGTGATGCGCACGTCCCTGGTGCTAAATGAGGTGGTAAAGGGATGCGGGGCCTTGTCCTGCCTGCCGCAGTTCCAGTCGTACCCGAACTTGGTGATCACTTCCACGCCAAAGTCCAATTGCTTTTTCTCGTCAAACGGCTGGTGCAGGAAGGCATCGTCCACCTGCGGTTTGCCGCTGATGGCCTTGATAAGCTCCACCTGCTTCGGGCGCAGACCGTCGAAGATGGTCTTCACGTCCGCGGTCTTCATATTCGGTTCGTAGTCGTCCAGAAGGGCATCATATGGATGCTCGAAATTTGGGAAAAAGGAAGCGTACTCCTGGCGCAGCGCAACGATCTTCTCCAGGTGCGGAAGGAAAATGGAAAAATCCGATTTGGAGCGGGCTTCCACCCAGGCTTGTTGTCCCAGGGTGATGGCCTGTGCAAACTCCACCACGTGTTTGGTGGGTACCTGCACGCTTTTTTCATATGCCCGGGTTGACACTTTGACCAGGCGGGCGTCGTCCGAATCCGGGTCCAGGCTGGCCGCGGTTGGCTTGAGATCTTCCAGCAATTTCCCCAGTTCCGGTGTGGTGGAACGTTCGTGCACCAGGCGTCCCAGCAATGCCATTTGGTTCCCGCGCGCCTCTGCTCCACCAGGCGGCATGTAGGTCTGCTGGTCCCATGCCAGCAGGGCAGTCACGTAGGTCAGGTCCATGATCTCTGCCAGGCTCTCTCTCAGCTGCTTGATCTTTTCTTCCATGAAATTCTCCTTGTTCCAACAGCACTATCGTATGAATTGGGTCGATGCAACTTGGTTATTATACTCCGGGCGAATTTCATGAAATGCGCTCGTGGAATCTTATATATTAGTATTATCCGGATTCTATGTCGCCGGGCAGTCAAAGAAAGGTATTTTATTAAATGCTCATTTTTCGATGCAAAATTAAACCGTTGGAACATGTATTTCATCAATTTCAAGCCGTATTTGTTTCTATTGCTGGAACATGGCAATAATATTGGGGTTTTTGACCTGATTGATAACAACCTGGTTTTTGAGAACGCCCCCAGCAACAAAATCAAATTGGCAACTTTATCCAAAAAATGATAGGATTACAAAATATTCACAAATTTTCCTACAAAGAATTGGAATAAGAATGAACGTACAAGAACAAATCGAAGAGTATATTACCAGCCAACCTGAACCCAAACGTAGTGACATGCAAGAGTTGCACCGCATCATTCTGCAAATAATGCCAGCATGTAAATTATGGTTCCTGGATGGTAAAAACAGTGAAAATAAAACTGTTTCTAATCCTAATATAGGATATGGATCTCACACCATAAAATATGCTGATGGAACAACCAGGGAGTTTTATCAAATTGGTTTGAGTGCAAACAAAACCGGAATCTCTGTATACATCCTTGGAATAAAAGATAAGACATACTTAGCCCAAACGTATGGAAAAAAACTAGGCAAGGCGAGCGTGAGCGGGTATTGCATCAGGTTTAAAACCCTTAAAGATATAAACACTGATATCCTTGAATCGGCAATACGATATGGGGTTGAGTTAAGGCAATAGAAGACCAATTAATACGACACCACAGACGACAAAAACAACGAACCGCTAACAGCACTTACCAGTAATTGGCGCGGACGAGGGAATTATAAAGTTTTGTATCTTTATATAACCTTTTGTAGGTTTAGACTATGATTAATTCATCAACCTGGGTAAACCCATATGGCTTTTTCAACCCACCGACCAGGGAACGCTGACTTGCCACGCGCTCGAAGAAGTGGGGTATTACGACACAATTTCGATTTTTCTCGGTTTTTTGCCTGATGCGCCAGCCACCCTTTATGCCAGGCTGAAAAATTACCCCCGTTTATTAGAAATCAAATTACAGCTCCAGGTACCAGCACAACATCACCTCGTCTGCCACCGCGGGGACAGCCGCGTATCCATAGCGGCGGATCTCCCCCAGGCTGCAACCCATGCGCTGGTAGAAACGGCAGGCGGGAACATTGGTATTCTGTGTCTCCACCTTCAATTGCCGGCAGCCGCGCTTCCTGGACCATTCGACTGCGTACCGGAACAGCGCTATCCCTGTCCCCCTGAAGGCGGGTGGAACACGCAGGTCCCACAGCACTGCCAGGTCTCTTCGCCCATCCAGCATGTCCACCCCGCGTGTATCGAAAGCCACCGCTGCCCCACCGGCAAATCGATCCCGATCCATCGCCAGGAAAAAGCCCCAGTTGCTCACGTCGAAATGCTTCGGCCAGTCCGTTGGGATATCTCCGACTGAATCGTAATCCTTGACGTATGGCTTTTCCACCGGTTCTTCATTAAGCAGGATTCCGCCCAGGCCTCCGTCCACAAGCTCCAATTGCAGGGCTGATTTCACTTCCAGCTTGATGGGAATGGTTGCATATTCTGCAAGTCGTTCGGGAACAATTTCCAGGATGTGAATGGGCATGGAAGCCTCCGAAAAAAATTTCCGGCACTCATGGAATGCCGGAAATAATTTTACTTCTTTCTGGTGGGGAGCGGGTTATTCGTAGCGCAGCGCTTCCACCGGTTCCAGGCTGGCAGCCCGGTTGGCCGGGTATATCCCAAAGAACAATCCGACTGCTGCGGAGAACAAGGTTGCCAGCAGGATCGCATCCAGGCTGATGGCCGGATTGAAAGGGTTCCCCGAAGCTGCCGCGATCCGTCCCACGATGAAACCCAGGAACCAGCCCAGCAAAATTCCGATCACACCGCCGATCAGGCTGAGCATGGAGCTTTCGATCAGGAATTGGACCAGGATATCGCGTTTGCGCGCCCCCAGCGCCTTGCGCAGTCCGATCTCCCGCGTCCGCTCCGTCACCGACACCAGCATGATGTTCATGATCCCGATCCCTCCCACCAGCAGGGAAATCCCTGCGATCCCGCCCAGGAAGATGGTGAACACGCCGGTCACGGTCGTGGCGATCGAGAGGAAGTCCGCCTGGGAGAATACCGTGAAATCATCCACCCCCACGGGTGTGCGGTGGCGCTGGCGCAGGATCTGCTTGATCTCGTCGGTTGCCAGCGGGACCGATTTGGCGTTGGTCGCCTGGACATAGAGTTGGTCCACCTCATTCAACACCGAGCGGTGGATCAGGCGCGTCTGCGCCGTGGTGAACGGGACGATCACCTGGTTGTCCTGGCTGCCAAAAGTCCCGCCGCCCTTGGATTGCAGGAGACCCACGATCCGGAATGGCTGCCCGTTGATCCGTATCGTCTCACCCACCACCCCATTCCGGCGGTTGAATAATTTATCGGCCACTCCCGGTCCGATCACCACTGCAGAAGCATTCCCCTGCAGGTTATCCTGGCTCAGGAAATCGCCCTCGATCAGGGAGTAATTTTGCATGACGAAATATTGCGGTGTGGTTCCGGTAACGCTGACGCTCATGGTCTGCCCGCTGGCGGTCACATCGACTCTGCCCTGTATGACAGGCGCGACCGCCAAAACATCCGGTGCGGCAAACGGGTCCGCGATCGCCTGGGCATCACCTAAGGTCAGGGGTTTCGGGTTGCGCACGTCCACAATGTCATTCCCCGAAAACACAAATAACAGGTTGGTTCCGATACCGCTGATCGCGCCCGTAATGGTATCCTGCGCCCCCTGCCCCACTGCCAGCATGGCGATCACCGCGCCCACGCCGATGACAATACCCAGGATGGTCAGCCCTGAACGGAGTTTATTTCCATTCATGGTTTCCAGTGCCTCGAGGATGGACTGTCCGAAGTTCATTGTTCTCCTCCACCAGCCCATCACGCAGGTGGATCGTGCGTTGTGCCTGCGCGGCGATCCCCTGGTCGTGCGTCACGATGATCAACGTGGTGCCCTTGTCGCGGTTGAGGGCTAGCAATAGTTCCAGGATCTCCTTGCCAACCTTGGAATCCAGGTTCCCGGTCGGTTCATCCGCCATGATGATGGCCGGGTTATTGACCAGCGCCCGCGCGATCGCCACCCGCTGCTGCTGCCCGCCGGAAAGTTCCGTCGGGCGGTGGGTCATGCGGTCGCCCAATCCCACGGAATCAAGCGCGGCCCGTGCCCGCTCTTTCCGGTTGGTAATTTTCCCGGCATATCGCAGCGGCAGTTCCACATTCGCAAGCGCAGTGGTACGCGACAACAGGTTGAATGATTGAAAAATGAAACCAACCTTGCGGTTGCGGATATCTGCAAGTTGGTCGTCGTTGAGGGTTTCCACCGCCTCCCCGTCCAGGATATATTTCCCGGAACTGGGCAGGTCCAGGCATCCCAGGATGTTCATTAACGTGGATTTGCCGGAGCCGGAGGGACCCATGATCGCCACAACTTCCCCGCGCTTGATGGTTAACGACACCCCCGCCAGGGCGCGCACCTCCACCTGGCCCATTTGATAAACCTTCATCAAATTGTCTGCGCAAATGACGCAGTCCTTTTCCATCTTATCCTCCACCGAAGATGCCCCTGCCCCCGCCTCCGCCGCCGCCGGGTGTGAAATTCGTCGGGGGATTCAAAACCAGCACATCTCCAGCAGACAGGTCACCAGTAGTGACCACGCTCATCGTGTCGTCCGAAGCGCCCAATGTGACCTGCACCTCTGAAAGCTGCCCGGTGCGCAGCACGTACACCACCCGTTGACCATTGACCAGGTGTACCGCCCGGTTCGGGACCAGGAGCACATTTGTGAGGGATTGGATGGTGATCGTTACCGAAGCGGTCATCCCTGGCTTGACGTCGGCATCCGGATCGGTGAGTTCCACCGTGACACTGAAATTAACAACGCTTTGTACCGAGGTTCCCACCCGGCTGACATCAACCACCTTGCCGTGATAATTCTTTCCTAGAACGGCATCAAATGTCACCAGCGCAGGCTGGTCAATTACCACACTGTTGATGTCCACTTCAGATACCTGCACATCCACGAGCAGGCGCGACAGGTCGTCCACACGGAACCCGGTATCTCCAGGGGAAACCTGGTCGCCGATCATCGGGGTTGCGTCCGTAACGGTGCCGGCAAATGGAGCTGCCAGCCGGGCAAAATTGATCGTCGCCTGGGCCGCATCCACGCGTGCCTGGGCTGCCGCCACATCGTTCGGGTCCGGTCCATTTTTTAAGCGGTCCCACTCGCTTTGGGCATCTCCCAATTGCGCCTGTGCCAGCGCTAATTTAGCGCGCGCCACTTCAACGTCGTTTCCGTTGGGGACCAGCAGGAAGAAATCCAGGTTGTTCTGGGCGTTTGTGAGCGCTTTTTGCGCATTGAATAAATTCGTGTACGCCTGGGCTTTGCGCGTATCGGTATCCGCCACGTTCTGGAAGGCATCGTAAGCCGCCTTGGCGTTATCGTATGACCTCTGTGCCAATATCAATTGCGCCCGGGCATTATCGATATCTGCCGAGCTGCCCCCGCGGTTGGTTGCCAGCATGCTGGTCAACGTGGCGTTGGCGCTGCGTAACGCTTTTTTGAGCATTGACCAGGTTGAGCTGCGCCTGGGCGTGCTGGGTGCTGGACTGCATTACGCTGTCCAGGTTCCTCTGAGCCGTCACCAGGTCTGCCTGGGCGAGGACGATATTTTGAGAGAGGCTGGTGCTGGACAGGGATGCCAGGACATCTCCGGCTTTAACCTGGTCGCCCACGCGGACGTCCACGCCGTCGACCGTCCCACTCGTTTGCCAGGTGATGATGGCTGTCTGGTTGGCACGCACGTTGCCTGTCGCGCCGATCGTGGCGTTCAAGGTGCCGTTTTCGATGGTTGTCGTCTGGTATGAACCGGCTGCATTTGCCTGCGCCCGCGCCCGCAGGAAATAAACCACGGCTGCGCCTACTATGATGACCACTCCAACGGTCAACCAGATCTTTGCAGCGCGGCTCATCCCCTTTTTCTTTCCACCTTCCCCTTTTACTCCATTAATATTGCTTGCCATTCCATTCCTCCGAAACTCGCTGTCCAGTCCAGTGTGACCAGGATCAGGATACAAATGAATTCATTGCATCATGACTGGGGCATGTGAAATCCAGTACATAAGGTACCTGTTCGATTTTACCTTGCAAACGTCAAAGCTGGTAGCACGGTATCAATGCATAAAATAGGCATTTTAGCATCACATTACATTGTGATTATCGTCACCGCCATTCGTGACATATAAGCCTGTATCCCCGGCTCAAGATTGAGTATGATACATATCTAAATAGGTTGAGTTTGTCTGTTTCAGCAGGAGAGTTCCATATGCAAACGATCCCAAGTGAATTTCTGGAAATTGACCGCAAGGCCCGTGTCTACATGCCCTATCAGGACTTGTCCCTCCGGCCGCCCACGGAACGCGTTTGCGACTTTGGTGATGTGGTTATCCCGCTTGATTCAGACCGTGCCATGCTCGAAGCCTCACGCTGTATCCATTGCCCGGATCCTGCTCCCTGCATGCTCGCCTGCCCGTGCCACAACGACATTCCCTCCGCAATCTGGCTGATCGAACAGGGACGGTATGTGGAAGCGGCTCAGCTCTACCGCCAGACCTCCACTCTGCCCGAGCTGTGCTCACGCGTTTGCCCGCATGAACAACTGTGCCAGGGCTCCTGCGTGCTCAACAAAACCCATGAACCCGTCCTGTGCGGTCCGCTGGAAACCTTTGTTACCTGCTACGAGCGCAAGACTGCCGGCGTGGCCATTCCGGTCGGCAAACCCACCGGCAAGAAGGTTGCCATCGTCGGAGCGGGTCCTGCCGGCCTGGGCTGCACCGAAAAACTGCTCGAACAGGGTCATTCCGTAACCTTATTTGACTCCAAGCCGGCTCCCGGTGGGCTGCTGGTCTATGGCATCCCGAATTTCAAACTGGCCAAGGAAGTTTTCTTTTGCCGCTGGGGCGATTTCGAAAAAGCCGGCGCAAAATTCGTCGGCAACACCTTCATCGGCAAAGACAAGACCATTGACGATTTGTTTAACGATGGGTTATGAAGCCGTTTTCGTCGGCGTCGGCACCGGCATCGATGCCCGCATGGAGACTCCCGGCGAGGATCTGCCCGGTGTTTACGAAGGGACCGATTTCCTGATGCGCGCCAACACCGAGTTGAACCTGCTCCCCGAGAGCAAACGCGAGCGACCGGTACTGGGCAAACGCGTGGTGGTCATCGGCGGCGGTGACACAGCCTCTGACTGCCTGCGTTCCGCGCTGCGCCTGGGGGCGGAAGAGGTCACCTGCCTCTACCGCCGGACCGAAAAGGAAATGCCAGGTGGGCGCAAGGACCGCAAAATGGCGAAGGAAGAAGGCGCCAAATATCGTTTCCTCACCCAGCCGGTCAAGTTCATCGCCGGAGAGGATGGCCGCCTGACCGCCGTTGAGTGCATCGAAATGAGACTTGGCGAACCCGATGCGAAGGGGCGCCGCAAACCGGTCCCCGTGGAAGGCTCCAATTTCTCCATCGCAGTGGATACCGCCATTAAAGCCCTCGGCTACTGGCCTGACCCTGTCATCGGGAAGACCACTCCCGGGCTTGAAGTCCACGACTATGGTCTCATCACGGTCACCGATAAAGAGACCGGCACCACCACCCGCCCGGGCGTTTTTGCCGCCGGAGATGGGGTTACCGGTGCTGACCTGGTGGTGACCGCCATGGTCGGTGGACGCAAGGCTGCCGCCGCCATTGGGGAATACCTGCAAACCAAATAGGGTAATACCAAAATACGATTACTCACCCCGGACAATAGTTCGGGGTGATTTTTTTAAATGTCAGGGGTGGGACAAACTCAAAATGAAATTAAGGGACCAGGTTATAAAGCTTATACGCCGCGTCCCCATAGATCTCAACCAATTGGCGGCAACCTTCCGGGAAATCGGCGGGCAATACCACCTGTGTCACCCCCTCCTTTGAGAATTCCGGCAGCCTGTCGCAGGCCGTTCGCTGGTAAAAAAAGCTTTCCAGGCTGTAGCGGCGGTCCCATTCCACCACCTCTGAACTCTTATATGGGATCGAAAGGAAATCGACATACACCGGCACGCCCGTTTCCAGCCTGAAATCATACAGGTCCGATGGGGTCAGCACCTGCTGCCCTGGCTGGCGGTGCGACCTCACGTAAGCCTCCACCGGTCTGTAACTCAAACCAGCCCAATCACGGTCTACCAGGTATATCCGGATCATTCCCCCAGCCACTGCCAGCGCGATTAAAACCAGCCCAAAGTAAATGAAGATTTTCTCCCGCGCTTCCGGGATAATGGAACTGACCATGGTGACAATCCTGGCAGTGATCAGCCCAACCGAAATGGGAACCAGCCAGGTGGATAAGCGCCAGGGAAAAATGAGCGCCAGCGCATCGTTCCTGGTTATCACTTGCACGATGGTCAGCCCGATGCTCACGCACAACGGGACAAGCAGCACCCAGAATAAGTGGTTTGCGGGTTGTCAGGACCAAACCCACAGCCACGAACGCGAAGCTTGACCAATACCGTCGCATTGAACCAGTCTGCCACGACCGCATGGGGTGGGATGCGGATGTTGACCAGGATGTCGCGCGCCGTCGCGTCCACCACGGGGTCCCCGCCCCAGAATCGGGAATAGGTATAGATCAATATCGGCGCGACCGCGATGAATGCAAGGGTTCCCAGCTTGACTGCGGGGCCGATCTTTTTCTGGACCCGGTACTGTGTCGATAAGGTAGGCAAGTGTCAGCGCGGCAGCGCTCAATAAATAGGTGGGATGAAACGTCGCTGCCAGGGCTGCGCTCAACACTGCCAGGCTCTTTTTATCGGTAAGATACAAATAAACAGATAAAAGCAAAAACACGCCAAACGAACTTGGCTGGAAGACCGGTCCAAGCAGGCGTTGCCCTGCCACCCCGCCTTCGAATAGGTAAGGCCAATCCCCCCCAAACAACCGCTGCAGCAGGTACCGGAAAACGGTGGAGTGCAGCACGATGATCGCTGTAATGAGTAATCCGGTTGTCAGCCTCCTGGATCGCAGGTGGAAAATTTGGCTGATAATTCCAAACAGGCTGAAAAAGTATATGCCCATCAGCATGGCGTAATACACAAAGAACAGGGCTTCGCTATTGAACAATCGCAGGGTCGCCGCCACCAGGAGGCTGAATATCGGGGTCGGGTCGGCTGTATTCGCCAGCCAGTCTTCTCCCAGGAATTCCATACCCTGCCTGGGCATACCCGTGCAGGAAATACTGGTTCTGGTTTGAGGTATATAACGGGGATTGGTTGTAGGCAAGCGCAAAAACGGCTGTGAGAATCGCAAACCACGCCGCCCAGATTAAATACTTCTTGAGATTCCTCCCTTTCGGGCGCATCCCGACCCCACCTTGGTCCGCTGGTTTTTCCAGGGTCATTTTGTCCGCTGCGATTCCTGACCTGTTAGTGAAACCGCGCTGGGCAAAGGAAAGTCGAAAATCGTTTTCTTTGCGCAGCGCGGGGATTATTCAAGCTGGCAGTACTGATGGAATATTACCGCCTGGGTTTTTCAAAAAATTTTCCGGTGACCGCTTCTTCCATCGTGCAGGTGATATTGCTGAAACTCATTGCTTGCAGCGTGACCTGCTCAGGGCATCGGGTTATTGTAATTCCAGTCTGAACCCAGCGCCACGACGATATCCTCCGCGGCATCCGGTTTGAAATCCACCCTGATTTGACTGGCGCTGTCAAATTTCATCAATGCCATTAAATACTGCATGGCATATGGCTTCCCGGCATGCACAATGATGATCGTCCGGGCGGGGAAGGGGGAATAGTACTGGTCGGGATAGTCGCTCGTATTCCCGAAACCGGTGACGTTCATGCCCTGGGTTTTCAGGTAATCCGAAGTTTTCGCTGCCATGCCGGTCACCCCCGTGCCGTTGATGACCACCACCTTCGCGGCTTCCGCCTTCATGTTCTCATCCACGCTGCCCTTTGCCATGGGTTGCATGGTCCCACCGCCGAATATTTTATCCACCAGTTCCCGGATCTTATCCGGGTAGGGACGCAGGATATCCGCCGGGGTGCCGTTCATGCTGGTTTTACCCGGCTGCATCATGGTGTAATCGATCACCCCTTTTTGGATGCTGTCCAGCGGGATGTCCTTTGCCAGCAATGCCAGCCTGACGGCATCATCCAGGGTCAGGTTGGTGTTGATGCCTGCCGAAAGTTGGCCGTACAGGGTGCTGCTTTGCGCGATCAAGGTCGGAAAATTCTTCGGGTCGATAACCTTGTCCCGGATGGCTAAAATGACCTGCTGTTGGCGTGCGCTGCGGTCAACATCGTCACCGGATGTGTACCGGTTGCGCGCATAACCGAGGGTCGATTTTCCATCCAAACATTGGGGACCTGGCTGCAGGGTTACCGAATGTTCATAGGTTCGCCCAACGATTATTTCTTCCGGGATGGTAAGGCACACCCCGCCAATGGTATCGATCATTTTCTCGAAGGTTGTGAACTCCACCTGTGCATAATACTGGATACTGATCCCCAGGAAATTTTCCACTGTTTTCCTTGCCAGCTCCGGGCCGCCACCGGGAAGTTTATATGCCTCCCCAAAGAAATACGCGTTATTCATCTTGCTGTAGCCAAACCCGGGAATGTTGACCCACATATCGCGTGGGACCGAAAGCATGCCCGCCGTCTTGGTCACCGGGTCGATGGTGAGCAGGATCATGGTATCTGAACGGGATGGCCCGGTGCGGTCAGCCGACCAATCGCCAAAATCCAGGCCCATGACCAGGATGGTCACCCGGCTGGCGCCGTCCCAGGGTGGTGGCAGAGGCACCTGGGGGGCGCTGATGGTCGGGATGCCGGGTCCGGCGGTTGCGCCCGCTACCGGTGTCCCTTCGGATTCGTTGTCACCGGGGGGGTTGTTTGCTGCGAACATGCTGAAGGTGCCATCCCTGGTAGAGCAGTCAACCTCCAGCAGGCTACAAACCTGCTAAGAAATATGAACAGGCCCACCGCCATCACCAGTCCCACCCCCATCCAGATGAACTGACCGGTCGTCGGGCGTTTTATTGTTCGGATATTATTCAATACTCCAACTTTATTTTCAGCCATTTCACTTCCTGGGCGGTGGCACGGGCAGATCTTTTTCCGCCACCTTGACCCATTTATCTCCTTCTTCGATGAGCATTACCGGGATGTCTTCCACGATCGGGTACTTGCGCCCGCAATCCTGGCAGATCAGCCAGCAATCTTCATATAATTTAAGCAGTCCATCTTTTTCACGCACGCAGTTCGGGCAGCGCAGGATTTCGAGCAATTCTTTATTGATCATGTTATTCTCCATCTTCCGGGCACAACAGACGGCTATTTTACCACGCCTTAAGGTTGGCAAATGTCCGCCTGTTCCGCCAGCGCTTGTGGATTTTCCGTGCCAGGACCAAATTGACAGACCACCTGCCATGGGGTACGTAATGGGTCTGGATGGAGTCGGGTGCATAAAGTTGTTTTCCGTCGCGATAAATGGTGCGCATCACGGTGATATCCGCGCCATCTTTACTCCACCAGTCCGCCTGGCTGATCTCACCCGGCTGAAGGTCCGGGTTTTCTTCGAAGACCGGTTCCGGGGGCGGGATCACATTCCGCAATCCGAGGTTCTGCACATCCACCGTACGCCCGTCATCGCCGGAATAGAATTTCCAGGTTAGCGAGTTGGTGGCGCCGATTAAAATAAGTCTCCATCAACAGCCAGTATGGCCGGTCGTTGGTAAACTTCAGGTCCACCAGCGGCAAATAGACCGTGGCATCCAGTCCTGCCAGGGCGGGGTCTGTCCCATGGGCAGTCTGCTCATAATAAAGCACCCGGTAGGCATGTTCATGCCGTTCGACGATCGGATACCCGCCAAAAAACGCGGTCCGGAACAGGGTGGTGCTCACCTGGCATACCCCCCCGCCCACCCCGGTGATCGATAATCCGTTGTAGATGATCAGGCCTTCTGCATAACCGTTTTCCAGGCTCATGTCGCCCAGGACGGCTGCCCATCGAAAAGGTGGTAGTAGGGTGGAACCAGCAGCCCGTGGAAATTGCGCCGCAGCCGTCTCGATATTTTGCAGCCGTGCCTGCACCGAGCCGCGGAAATAGCTGGTTTCTTCCCGAACCAATCCCGTGATCCCCAGCGACTCCGCGGTGGCGTTATCTCCCACTTCCGGTGGAGCGGTATCTATCGTCAGCGGAATGTTATGTTCACCCGCCAGCAGTCCTGCCTGGACAGCCTCTATCGTGGCGGCAATGTTCAGTTTTCGACCAATTTTTGCAGGTGTCTCCAGCAGTAACTGGCGCGTATTGGTGCCTGCGTTATCGTCAAAAGTGAAGCGGGCGTTCACCGGGTCCTGGTTCAGCAGCGGGGCGATCTCTCCCAGCACCTGGTCCAACCCGTGTGCATCCACAGCCACCTGGTACGTCCAGCCCGCATCAGACTGAACCGGCACCAGTCCCAGCATCCCCGACAGGGTGGCCGGATCGATCGTCCAGGGACCCGGATCGCCAGGCTGGGCGTTGCCAACGCTGAGCGTCAGCGGGCTGCTTACGATCTGTCGAAGGGTCGCTGCCTGGGTCGAGGCTTCCAAGCACCATCGGGGACTGCTCTTCCACATCCAGTTGCACTTCCCCATCCCGGAATGATGAGAGTTGTGTCATCAGGGCTGCCAGGGTGGCATCCACGTTGAGCAATCGTCCCATCTGGCCTTGGGTATAGATCACATCAATTCCGTTCAGATGCAGGTCTGTTTCGATCACCGGCTGGTCGATCTGCGTGGCAATATCCTGGAGGTATTTATACGCCACCTGCTCGTTAAACGAGATGATGGGTTTCAGTGCTATCCCGCCCTGCCAGGCGTTGAGCTGGCCGGCCAGGTCGTTAATAAATCCATTTTTCCGCCCAACATCGTACGCCCGCTGGATGCTCGTCCCGGCATCGAAAACCATTCCCAGTTCAGCCGGGGTCGCCACCCACACCTGGTCGCCGTGGCGAAAAACCACCCGCCCGCTGGTTGGATAGGTTAAATGCTGCTGAAGCGCGGCAGTGGCCTCGTCCGGTGTCAAACTCGTCAGGTCCACCCCTGCCATCGTGATTCCGGGGAATATCCGGCCGGCAAAGACAAACTGGTAACCTCCGCTGATCAGTCCAAGCATCAATATAAATAGAAGCGGACCGCCAAGGAGGACAGTCAGGATTTGATATGGTACGGGGGAACGCCGGGGGCGGGGTATGGTTACGAAAGTCATTGGAATTGATTATACACCGGGCGAAAGAGACCTGAAATCAAGACGGTTTCTGGCGTGATTTGTTCCCTTTCAGGAATGGGATGAACATGGGTGTTCGTGCCGCGTAATCACGATATTCCTGCCCGAAAATACTCCGCAATTTCCGTTCTTCGAACATGGCACCGATGACCACGTAAACTGTCAGGGCAATATTCACCGCCAAAATGTTGATCGTCATGAGAGGCAATAACCAGATGAAGGCAACCCCGGCAACGTAAAGCGGGTGTCTGACGTATCGATACAGCCCCGTGGTGGTAAGCATGGACGGCTTATCATTCTCCCCGAGTTGGCGCAATCCGATGAAATCCCAAACATCCGTCTCGCGGAATGCGATTAACAGCATTGCCACCGCCAGGAATTCCCCCAGGATCATGAATAGCGACCATGGCAGCGGGACCAGGTATAACGTGTGGTCGGGCACCAGGAACAGGAGCGCCAGCACCGGCAGGAAGCTTACTCCGGAAAAAATGTTGTACGCAAGCCGGTAAAAGCGCTGCAGGCGCTCTCCCAGGATCTTGCGCGCCAGCTTCTTGGCTGTATGCGAAGCCAGCAGTGAATGGACCAGTCCCCAGAGAAGTACCGCTAAAACGATCCAGGTCATTTTTACACTCGAAGGGAGCGGGCAGAATTCCTAATTCCGCACTTATTGGAAGGCCGGGATTTCCACCGTCTGATCGCCCGTTTTCACCTGGTAATACGGCACCCAGGCTACCCCGAACAGGGACACGTAAATATCGGTTTTCTTCGGCAGCACCGGGATCTCGGTAATTTGATTGACCACGTCGCCCCATTTTGATCCGGCTTCATCCAGCACTTGCTGTCGCGTTTGCGTAAGCTGCGCCAATTGCTTGGTGTATTCTGCGATCGCATCCACCGACTCGGTGACATCGTCTTTGGATTGTGCGGTCATGCGGTGTTTACTCATCGCGGCCGAGATGCTGCGGCTGCGTTTGCCTCCGAGCAGGCTGAACACGGTCTCCGCCCCGGAAACCAATTCCTCGCGCTTGCGCTGCTCCAGTTCAGATTTGTCCTGCTCCAATTCGCGCTGCTCCCTGTTCATTTTCTCGTTCAGGGTGGCAATTTGCCGGTCAAGTGTTGCCGTGGCTTTTTGCATGGCAGCCTCCCGGGCAGTCCTGGCAGCCTCGGAGCAGGATTTCATGAAATCTGCCTGCGTGACATCCGGAGTGGCAAACAGGCCCAGCGCAGCATTGGAACGCACGACGACTTTGCTTGAGCGGAAAACCCAATCGGTGAAATCACGTTGGAGCGCTGCCAGTATCTTCCCATCTGAAAGCGGCGCTTCCAGGCTGGCGAACCGCGCCTGCGGGTCGGGAGCCGGGTCCATGGCAGCCGCATCCGGCACCCTGGCTGTGAAATCATCCCAGCGCACCACCCCGCGTTTTTCCACCGTTCTAACCAGGGCTGATTTGACCTCTTCAGTGTCCAGGCTATATTTCCGGTCCAGGAAACGCACCTGGGCTGAGGCGATCAATGCCGGGCTGTATATCAGTCCTGCAGGCACTGCGCCTGCTGGGAGGCTTCCTCCCATGGCTGCTGCGGCCCTGGCAAAGGATACATTTTGCGGGAGGAACACTTCCGCAATTCCGCTCGGTACCGAAGGATCGCGTGGTGGAGGTTTGGCGACCGGCGGAAGATGGAATCGACCCAGCAGGAGATTGGGTACGGACAGCGCTCGCTGCTGCTTCCCCGGGTAGGATGGCAACTGCGGGGGTGGGTTCAAAGCTGGTAGTGGATGCACCTGGTTGAAGGGGTGCTTGCGGCGAACCGGTGACGGTGGAAGATGGCACCCCGGCACCTACCAGGGCATTCAGTGCCGGGATCTGGGTGCGGGTCAATGGACCTGCCAGGAAATTCATCGTCCAGCGTGTTTGGAAAATCAGGGGGGTCTTTTCATGAACATTTTGCATGATGAATACCCGCTTGCCCAGCCCGGAGATGAGCTTGTCCATCGTGCCGCGGTCCATCGCGCCCTGGGCAGCGGATTCCAGCCCGTCCAGCAAGCGCTGTTTATCCTGGTCGGTCTGCAGTTTGCCGATGAACCAGGTGCCGGCATTGGACAGGCCTTTGTAGTCCACGTCCACCGGGTTTTGGGTGGCAAGCAGCAGTCCCAGACCGAAGGCGCGCGCCTGTTTGAGCATGCGCAGCAGCGGTTGTTTGGAGGACGGGTTGGCTGTCGGGGGCAGGTAACCGTAAATTTCGTCCATGTACAACAGGGCACGCAGGCTGGTTGACCCGCTTTGGGTCCGCATCCAGGTTTCCACCGCTGAAAAGAGCAGGGTCACAAAGAACATGCGCTCGGCATCCGGCAGGTGGGCAAGATAGAAAACGCTGTGACGCGGCTTTCCATCCGCAGAGAAAAGAAGGGCGCCTACATCCAGGGGTTGCCCCACCCTCCAGAGTTCGAATGTCGGGGCTGCCAGGATATTGTTGATCTGCAGGGCCAGGTCCATGCGGTCATTTGCAGGGAAGAAGGTATCCACCGGGAATGCCCCCAGTTTGTCAAATGGCGGCGTTTGAATTTGCAGGATGACTTCGTTCAGGTCCAGGGATTTATTCTGACTCCATGCCGATTGGAAAATGTTGGAAAGCAGGATGTGTTCCCGGGAACGGATCGGGTCAATTTCACCGAAACCCACCAATCCCAGGATGGCGGTCACCGTGCTTGAGATCCGCTCGGTCAATATCTCGCGGTTGGTCGCCCAGTCCAGGCCGGGGGCAGCCAGGGACGATAATACGCTGACCGGGATGCCCGCGTCCGAACCGGGTGTGTAGATGGCAAAGCTGGCGGCGTTCGTGAGCGCCACCATCCGCTCGTGGCTGATACCCCATTCCGCCAGCCCGTTGCGCCACGCCAGGGCGGCATCCGCGGAAGCCTGCTCCACCGTTTTTCCTGCACGCCGGGCCATCTCGGGGTCCAGCCAGGGTTGAAAATCCTGGGGAGCCAGGTTCGGGAAATGCAGCAGCAGGTTGGTCAGGTCACCCTTTGGGTCGATCAGGATGGCGGGTATTCCCTGCAGGGCAGCCTCTTCCAACAGGCCAATGCACAGGCCTGTCTTGCCTGAACCGGTCATGCCGGTCACCACGCCGTGCGTGGTCAGGTCGGCGGGATCATATTGCAGCGGTTGGTCGCTTACTTTAGCATTTGCCGAATCATACAGGCGGCCTAGGTAGAATTTTTCGCTCATCGGGAACCTCCGGGATATGCTGCATACTTTAACCTAACTGACGGAAATTGGCAACCATGGTTTTTATGCAACATATATATGTCTCACAAGGGCTGGATCATATCAGCGCTGAGCCTGGTTATATACTCTCTGAAATTCTTCATAAAATTGTTGCGCAACACACCGCATTGTGAATTATGACCACGTTCTCGTCATTGCGCTCTTCGGCGCTTGAGCTGAAGTTATATGAACCCGTGATCACGATGGAATGGTCGATGATGATCACCTTATGGTGCATCTGCCCGGCGTTGCCGTCCCGTTTCACATCCACCCCGGCCTGCGCAAACCTGTCGAAATCCGTGCCCAGGTTGGAATTGATCTGGTCGTCATCCATCACCCCTGCCACGGATACTCCCTCTTTGGCTCTTTGCAGGATCGCATCTGCGAGTTCGTTGGAGGTGAATGAGTACGCCATAAAATAGATGCTTTCCTGTGCGCTTTGAAGGAGACTCAGGAGTTTTTTCTCGACCCCGTCGTCCGGGGAGAAATAGAATTCAACGCGCGTGCCATTGACCGTTATGGTTGGATGGGGGGTTGCGGCGCGGGCATCCGGACCGAACAGGTCTTCTGTGAACATTTCATTGAATTCGGTGGTGTAATCTTCTGCGGCCTGGCTGGACCGGATGCGGACCAGGTTATTATTGTCCTTGTACGCCCCGCTGGTGGTGAAGTTCATCGACCCGCTCCACACTTCGTTTTGGTCGATCACCACGAATTTATTGTGCATCAGACCTTCGTGTTGATCCCCGGTGACCTTGATACCCGCTTCCTGGAGCTGCTGGACTTCCCTGGAATCCATGTTGTCGCTTTCCATCACCAGTCTCACCTCCACCCCGCGTTGGTGGGCATGGATCAGGGCATCCCGGATGCTCCACAGGTTAAGGCTGTAGGCAGCCATGTCAACCGAAACCCGGGCGCTGTCGATCGCAGCTGCCAGGCGAACGTCCGGTCCACCTTCAAATTCAGCCGCCAGGGGCGCTGCCGGGTCGCTGAAATAGACCTCCAGCCAGGTTGATTCCAGGGAGGGGGTGGTAAATTCTGGTGCGGTCGTCCAGGTCGGAATGGAGTGGCTGTCCACCGGAGGAGCAGGCCGTCATCAGGAAAAGAAGGATAAGTCCTGCAAAATTCCGATGATCTGCGATGGATTGTTTTCATAATAATGGAATGCTCCGATTAACTACTCATGGTGCCGGCGGCGGAGTCGTTTCACCGGGCGTGGTCGTTGTCTCCGGGGTGATGGAGGGCCATTTTGCCGGGGACTGGGAATAAATCCCTCTGAATTCCCTGGTGAAGGCTGCCGCCACATCCGGGTTGAAAATTATGATCACATTGGAGGCATTGGGGGAGGAGATTTTCCCCAGCACAACTTCATTCGCCTCGCTGCTGAAATTTTGTGACCCGATGATGACAATTCTCTGGTCGATGATCATCACGCTTTCGTGCATCGCCCCATTTTTATTTCCGTCCGCCCTCACGTCGCTCCCCTCCACCGGCACGCCTACATTCGCCATGGAAGCATCCACAACTCCCGACACTTTTACCTGCAGACCGGCTTCTGCAACTGCCGCCTCGAGGATCGGCCCAAAAAATTCCGGAGCCAGGTAAGAGATGCTTTCAGTGGCACCTTTGATCAGTTGAGCGATACGCGCTGTTACATCGTCCTCCGGCAAAAAGGTTATTTCCATGCTGCTGTTATTTAGGGTCAGCGTGGGGATGGGGGTGGCTGTGCCCCCGTCGGGGTCCAGGAGCCCGGGGTCGAACATCCCGTTGAATTCGTCCAGGTAATACTGGGCTGCTGCGCTGGACCGGATGTGGAGCAGCGTATTGTTATCCATGTACGCCCCCGCTGCAGTGAAATTCATCGAGCCCGTCCAGACTTCATTCCGATCGATCACGACAAAATTATCCAGCATCAGCGCATCAGGGGAATCGCCTGTGATGGGGATTCCCGCCTCCAGGATCTGCCTGGCTTCCTGGCTGCCCATATTGTCGCTTTCCATTACCAGCCGTATCATCACCCCCCGCTTTTGGGCTCGCAGCAGCGCGTCACGGATGCTCCCCAGGCTGAGACTGTTGGCAGCCATATCCACGGTCAGGCGTGCATTGTCAATCGCCGCCGCCAGGGACTCGTCCGGTCCTCCTTCGAAATTTTCAGACCCCTGGGCTCCGGGGCGGGTGAAGAATATTTCCAGCCAGCCGGGCAGGGAATTGGTTTCTGTCTTTGCGGGTGTCACGGGGGGTGGCATGGGGGTCGGGGGTACACACGCGCATAATCCCGCTGTCAAAATCACCAGTGGTAGGATTGAACGGCTACGCGCATTTTTCTGGGTCTTCATTCTGGTCCCGGGAGTCCCTTATCTGCTCTCATTATACTGCCTCCCGCTTGTACTAGCACACAAGTTCCATTTTATGATTGCAGCCATCGCCCTCAATCATCCCATGCGTCATGCCAGCCCCCTGCTCCGCATAATCGATCCCCGGGGTATAATCCTCGCTCGTGAGCGAAACTTCCGATCACTCCAACCGGCAAGTCGCCCGGGCTGCCGGTACCGTCATGCTGGCTTTTATCATCAGCCAGCTCACCGGTCTGGCAGCCAAGATCCTGATCGCGGGTTCTTTCAGCGCCGGGATGGAATTGGACGCCTTTACCGCCTCCAACCGCCCGTCTGAAACCCTGGTCACGATCATGGCGGGCGGGATTCTCGTCTCTTCGTTCATCCCCATTTTTGTCAAATTTTTGGTCAGGGAAGATCGCCGCTCTGCCTGGAACCTGGCTTCCGCCACCGCCAACCTGGTCCTGGTGCTGATGAGCTTGCTGGCTGGGCTGGCAGCCCTCTTTGCCTCACCCATCGTCAAATACATCCTCGTCCCGGGGTTTTCTCCCGATATACAAGCCCTCACCATCAGCCTGCTCCGCATCCAGGCCATTTCCGTTGTATTTTTCGGTCTGAGCGGGCTCGTCGTCGGAATCCTTAATTCCAACCAGAAATTCCTGGTCCCCGCCCTGGCTCCGGCCATGTACCAGTTGGGACAGATCTTCGGCGTGCTCGTCCTGGCTCCCTCCATGGGCATTTACGGGCTGGCCTGGGGGGTGGTGATTGGTTCAGCGATCAACCTGCTGATCCAGGTGCCTCCCCTATTAAGATTGAAAGGGAAGTACATCCCCACCTTCGGGCTGCATGATCCTTCCGTCGGGGAGGTCTTCCGCCTGATGGCACCCCGCATGTTCGGTGCTGCAGTGGTCCAGTTAATGTTGTGGGTTAATACGCTGCTCGCTTCCCACATGGTAGGCGGCTCCGTTTTCAGCCTCACGTACGGGTTTTCATTGATGATCATGCCGCAGGCTGCCATTGCCCAGTCGATCGCCACCGCGGTCATGCCGACTTTTTCCGCCCAGTTCGCCCAGGGTAAACTGGATGACCTTCGCCAGACGCTCGCTTCCGCCCTGCGCGGGGTCATCCTTCTATCAGTACCTGCCACTGCCGGTCTCATTATATTAAGCGTCCCACTGGTCACTTTCCTGTACCAGCGCGGCGAATTTACTGCCGAAACCACCACCCTGGTGGCATGGGCGCTCACCTGGTACGCGGCCGGACTGGTCTTCCATTCGGTCCTGGAAGTCCTGGTGCGCGCCTACTACTCCATGCACGATACGAAAACCCCGGTGATCGTCGGGGCTGCCGCCATGACCCTGAGCATCGGTCTGAGCCTGTTTTTCGCCTCCCTCTTTCAGAGCATGGGTCTCCTGCCGCACGGCGGGCTGGCGCTGGCCGTCTCCGTTTCCACCGCCCTCGAAGTCTCCACATTGTTCATTATTTTGCGGATTCGGCTGAATGGCATTCATGGGTCGCAGATCGCCAGGGGCTTCGGCGTGGCTGCCCTCGCCACCCTGTTCATGGCTGCTGCCCTCATGGGCTGGCTGCGGCTGATGGCATCCCATTCCCCCGCGTTGATCACCCTGGGCGGCGTCGCCGTCGGGGGTGCGGTCTATGCTTTATTCCTGGTGGTTTTTCGGACTCCCGAAGTTGGCAGCGTGTTCCGGTATGCTGAAACGGCGGTTTTCCCGCTAAATCCAGGTAAATCACAACCCCCGGAGAGCTTCCCGGGGGCGATATCTTTCTAATACCATCCGGTGGGATTCGTTCCCTCCCACCATTTTTTCAATGCCTGACCGGACCTTACAATTCGGCCATCCACTCCCATTCCCTTACTTCCACAAAAACCACAAGCCGAATGCCACTACCAGGCCCAGGATCACTCCTCCCAGGGCTTCCAGGGGAGTATGCCCGATCGCCTCGCGCAGGTGTTCCTCGTTGATCGCATGTCCCTTTAATAACTCTTCCACCAGGATGTTGATCTTCTCGGCCTGCTTCCCGGCCTGTCGCCGCACACCTGTGGCATCGTAAACCACGACCATTGCAAGCGCTACCGCCACTGCAAAGAGTGGAGAATCGAAGCCGATGTGCAGCCCCACCGCTGCCGCGGTCGAGGTCACCAGGGCAGAGTGGGAACTGGGCATTCCACCGGCAGCGAAAAACAACGCCCAGTTCCAGCGGTGTTCCTTGAACAGGTCAAACGGGACTTTTAATACCTGGGCAAGGCTCCACCCGATCATTCCGGTCCATAAGACATGGTTTTGAAATAAAAGGTCGAGGTTCATTGGTCTGCCTCGAAATTCTCCAGCGCTTCACCCGCCAGCTCCTGGACTTTCAACTCGGCTTTGTCCAGCAGCTCGGCGCATCGTTTGGTCAGCGCCTGTCCCCGTTCGAACAGGGTCATCGACTCATCCAGCGGGCGCTCTCCTGATTCGAGCGCTGCAACGATCTTTTCCAGTTCGGCAAACGCCTGCTCGTAGGTCAATGCATCCAATGGTTTGGGTTCACTTTTTGCCATGTTCACCTATCCTCGCCCGTAACCCGGGCATCGAATTCCCCGTCTTGCACGCGGACGCGCAGCGCATCTCCCTCCCCAACCTGGGAAGTGCTGGCTACCACCCGCTTGTTTTTCGTGACCACCGCGTAACCTCGTTTCAGCACCGCCAGCGGGCTGAGCGCCGTCAGCCGGTTTCCCAATCCCATCAGCCGGGTATTGGCCAGTTCCAGCCGGTGAGCCTGGGCCGCGTTTCCCCGTCGGCTCATTTCATCCACGCGCTGGCGCTCGGTTTGCACCCGTCGTATGGGGCTGGCGTATTGCAGTCCGTTTTGCAGGGACTCCAGCAGGGCATGTTGGCGTTCGAAATGGGACTCCATGCTCCTGGTCAGGGTTTGCGACCCGTCCGACCAGGGCTTGCCTCAAGTCCAGCACGGTAATGGCTGTCGCCAATTCGGCTGCTGCAGTGGGCGTGGGAGCCCGCAGGTCTGCCGCGAAATCTGCCAGGGTGAAGTCCGTCTCGTGTCCCACCCCGGTGATCACCGGGGCTTCCGACTCGATGATTGCCCGCACCACCCGTTCGTCATTGAATGCCCACAGGTCCTCGATGGAGCCGCCCCCGCGTGCCAGCAGGATCACCTCCGGCTTTACCACCCGGTTCAGGCTCCGCAGCGCCGCCACCAGTTTCAGCGGTGCCTCTTCTCCCTGGACCGGGGTGGCAGCCAGCACCACCTCCGCCAGCGGCATTCTGCGCCGCAGGGTATTGAGCATGTCCCGCAGGGCGGCGCCGGTGGACGAGGTCACGATCCCAATCCGGCGAGGTGATGGGGGGATGGCTCGCTTGCGGGCCGGGTCGAACAGGCCTTCCGCTTCGAGCAGGGCTTTGAGTCGCAGGAATTCCTGGAAGAGGGCGCCCTCTCCCACCGGTCGCAGGATGTCAGCGTAAAGCTGGTACTGCCCCGCCACTTCGTAGATGCCCAGGCTGCCGTGCACTTCGACCGCCATCCCGTCCTGCAGGCTTACTCGCAGGCGGGCAGCTTCCGTTTTCCACATCACGCAGCGCAGCGCAGCCGAGGGATCTTTCAGCGTGAAATAGATATGCCCCGAGGCCGGCCGCGACAGGTTCGATATTTCCCCTTCCACCCAGATCCCCTGCAGGTCCGGGTCGCCTTCCAATAATTGGCGCAGATGACGGGTCAGGTTGCTGACCGTCCAGCGGGGGGATGCGTCGAACAGCGCCATTTGTTCCATCCCTTGAGAATACTATTTATCGCATGGCCTGTCAACCATTTGTGACTGGCTCAATTTATTTCCATTTCAAATGGATGTTGAGGTTTTCTATGCACATGTCAAAAATCCAGACCTTTTTCTACCTGGATACAGATTGAGCGAGTCGCCAATCCCTGTCAGCTTTCCCCCTTCAAGTGCACAGTCCGATTTGAGCCATCGCTCAGCGCAAATTCTGCTACAATCATATCATATGAAACGCCTCTGGGCTCCCTGGCGCACCAAATTCGTCCAATCCAAAATCACCGGCTGCGTTTTCTGCGACGTTCAAAAGCAACCCGACGACCTGGAAAACCTGGTCCTTTTCCGCGGAAACAACTGTTTTGCCATCCTGAACCGCTACCCATACACCACCGGTCATCTCATGGTGGTAGCGAACAAACACCTGAACTCGCTCGAAGACCTGGATGCACAAACGCGCACCGAGATGATGGAACTGTCCACCCACGCCATCAGCGTCATCCGCGGCGTCTATAAACCGGACGGGTTCAACGTCGGCGCCAACATCGGCGAAGCCGCCGGCGCCGGTATTACCGGGCACGTCCACATCCACGTCGTGCCGCGCTGGACCGGCGACTCCAATTTCATGCTGACCCTGGCTGAAACCAAGGTCATGCCCGAAGCCCTCGCCGAGACTTACTCCCGCCTCCGCGCCGCCTGGGTGTCCCATTAATTCTTGATCATTTAATTAGTCAGGTTTTGGGAAGTCGTCGGGTGGTTTCCAGCCCTTAAGACCATCTTTTATTTCTGATCTTGGATTGGGAGAAAATGAAAAATGAAGGGTTTGCGAGCTTCGCTCGCAAACCCTTCATTTTTCTAAATATTTCCCCTTCCCTATAGGGAAGGGGGATAGGGGGATGGGAGTTGTAATTATGTTTTTTTTATTCCAAAATGACAATCAAGTTTCCCGATCTCCGGGAATCACCCCGGCGGTGATAAAATACCCTCGTATCCACCCCTTCGCCAAAGGAGCTAACGTGGAGCAAAACAATTTTGATTTTGTCATTATCGGTTCCGGTTTTGGGGGTTCAGTCTCCGCCATGCGCCTGACGGAAAAGGGCTACTCCGTCCTCGTCCTCGAAAAAGGCAGGCGCTTCCACGACCAGGATTTCCCCAAGACCAATTGGGAGTTCTGGAAATATCTATGGCTGCCGGCTCTCCGCGCTCCAGGGCATCCTGGCAGATAAGTTTTCTCAAGGGAGCCATGGTCCTGCATGGAACGGGAGTCGGCGGCGGGAGCCTGGGTTACGCCAACGTGCTCGAGATCCCCACCCCCGAGACCTTTGCCACACCAGCCTGGAACACTCCCGTCGCCTGGGGGACAGGTGCTCCAGCCTCATTATGATACCGCCCGGAAAATGCTCGGCGCCGCTCGCAATCCCAAACTATGGAAAGCCGATGAACTCCTGCGCACGATGGCGGAAGAGAGCGGCATGGGCGGCACCTTCCGCGCCACCGACGTCGGCGCATACTTTGGGGATGAGGGGGTCACCGTCCCCGACCCGTACTTCGCTGGCGCGGGTCCCGACCGGGCCGGATGCAAACACTGCGGCGCCTGCATGGTCGGCTGCCGTTACAATGCCAAGAACACCCTCCCCAAGAACTACCTTTATTTTGCCGAAAAGAAAGGGGCGCAGGTCCAGGCTGGATCGGAAGTGGTGGATATTCGCCCCTTGTCCTCCCTCAAGAACCCCTCCTCACAGCCTGGATATGAGATCACCTGCCGGTCCTCCACCCGCTTCATTAAAGGACCCAGCCGCAGGGTCCGCGCCAGGCATGTCATCCTCGCTGGCGGCGTGATGGGCACTCTCAATCTCCTGCTTCGCTTGCGCGATGAGACCGGTTCCCTGCCCGATCTGTCCCCCCGCCTGGGTGACATGGTGCGCACCAACTCCGAAGCACTTGCTCGGCTCCGTCGCCCGCAAATCGGAAATCAATTACTCCGCAGGAGTTGCCATCTCGTCCATCTATAACCTGGACCCGATCACCCGCATCGAACCGGTCCGCTACCCCGACGGCTCGTCGCTGATGCGCTTCCTGGCTGCCCCCCTGATCGACACCGATGTCAGCATCCCCATGCGGATTTTGCGCTTCCTGGGCTGGGCTCTTTCCCATCCGCTTGACTTTGCCAGGGCCATGTTCCTGCCTGGCTGGGCGCACAATGTCACCATCCTGCTGGTGATGCAGCATGCCGATAACCGCATGCGTTTCCGCATGGGGCGCAGCTTTTTCACCCTGTTCCGCCGCGGCATGGTCGCTGAACGCGAGCCCGGCTACGAGATCGGCGCCCAGGTGAAAGGCTCCCACGAATTGACCCGCGAGTTTGCCAGGCGGACGAACGGGATTGCCCTCGGCTCGATCGGCGAGAACCTGTTGAACCTGCCCACCACCGCCCACATCCTGGGCGGGGTGCCCATCGGTCCGGACGCCCTCCAGGGTGTCGTGAATGGAGACTTTGAAGTGCATAACTATCCCGGCATGTACATCTTGACGGCTCGATCATGCCCGCCAACCCCGGCGTCAATCCCAGCCTCACCATCACCGCCCTGGCCGAATACGCCATGTCGAAGATCCCTGCCAAAAGGGTGGGCGATCATTTATAAAAATAATTGCGTTACCACGAAGTCTCAAGGGCACGAAAAAAATCGTTTTCGCAATATTAATAAATTGTATTTGTTTGTGACTTCGCGCCTTTGTGGTTAAAAAATAAAAAACAGGCAGGATTTTCTTCCAGCCTGTTTTAGTTTCGGTGCTTGAATTACCTCAAGTTACTTCTTCCTCTCCTCCACATACACCTTCACCGCCTCGCGCATGAACTCTGCCAGCTTCGGATGCATCTTGTCATAGTTGGCTTTAAAGCGCGGATCCTCGTTGTACATTTCAGAAAGTTTCAGCAGTTGTTCATCGTTCGCGATCCAAAAATGCTCCATGTTCTTGTGCCACCGGGCAATGATCGCCTGCACTTCTTCGCTGCCCGCGCCTTTCGGCATGGCCGCGATCAGATCCACGTAAATGGCTTTACTTTCCGAAAGGATGCGTTCCTTTTCTGCTGCGGAATACTGCTTCCACCTTCGGTTGGATGCCCTCACCGTTTCTGGGTCATATAACTGTTCCGCTTCCTTGGCATACTTTTCCTGCTCTTCTTCGCTGAACCCTTCGAATAATCCTTTTGCATTCATGGTTTCATTTCCTTTCAAATGGTCGATGGTATTGTCAACGGTCTGCAGCAGGCGCTTCAGCCGTTCCACTCGTCCCTGCAGCGCTTCTCGGTGGGACTGCAAGGCGCTGAGTACGTCGAAATCCGGGTCTTCCCACCACGGCCTTGATCTCGTCGAGACTCAGCTCCAGTTCCCGGTAGAACAGGATTTGCTGGAGTTTCAGCAGGGCTTCTTCTTCGTAGTGGCGGTAGCCGTTCCCGCCCACCGAAGACGGCTTGAGCAGCCCGATCTCGTCGTAGTAATGCAGGGTGCGGACGCTGACGCCCGCCAGTTTTGCCAGTTGTTTTACGGTGTACACCTTTACCTCGTGGGTGAATATAAACCATGACGTAACGTTAATGTCAAGGGGTTTTGTGTCATTGGGTTATTATCATCGCAAGGGGACACTGCCCCCAATCCGCGGAGCTCCCCCTGTTTTTGGCGGCATGGCAATCTCATTTTCCATTGGTTTGGGTAATTTTAAGCTACCGTGCGCCGTCCTCGGCTGCACAGGTGCACGAATATCACCCTTATGATGGGCTGAAGCTTATCAATCAGCCTTATAATGAATATGCACAAAATCAGTGCCGTAGTGGTTGTGCTCGTTATGTCCCAGTTGGTTGTCCACCATAATTGTTGCGTCCCGCTGTCCACCCACAGTACCAATTTTCACCCAATTTTCAACAGGAACCCCCATGTCCCGTCTCATCCCCGCCCTTGAACGCATCCAGCGCGCCCGCCTCCTGATCCAGCAGGCGCGTGACTTCCCCATCCCCACCGATGGCGGCAAATACAACTTCTCCTACATCGCCCGGGTGAAAGCCCTCCTCCAGGACGCCCGCGACCTGGTCAAGTTCATCCCCAAGACCCCCAGCGCCACCCCCGAGATGAAGCTGCAGGTCAGCCAGATCTTCGAGGAAGCCGACCGGGCAAACCAGGAGATCCTGCACTAGGTTTTTTCCACTTGGTGTAATATGTTTCCGCGACTTTCTCATCCTCGCATCCCCGCCACCCAGGGTGGAAATGGTTCCGCAAATCCGGTCTTGGATTTACCTTTTTGCCAACTGGCGCAAATTAATTCCCAGCCAGATATACCATACCGGCGCAAGGACCAGCCCGCCATCCGCCGCGGTCAAAAGCAGCAGCTGGATCTTAAAATACGTTCCGACCGGGACGATGATGTATAAGACCGCCACCAGCAGTCCCGCGTAACCGAATAACTTGGACATGTCCGCATTGCGCAGGATGCACAGGCTTACGCACAGCGCCCAGATCCCGATCGCGCCGTATCCCCAAAAACCGAACAAGTCCGGGCTGCTTTTCCACGTCACCGCCAGCGCTGCCTGGGTGGACGGATCTCCTTTTACGAAGGCTGCGGCAATCCCCGGTAGTCGTGCCAGGGTGAGGAAATAACCGATTGCAGTCACCGCGAACCCCACGGTTGCCAGGCTGCTGGTCCATTTCACCCAGCCCTCGTTCTCATCAGTCGTAAGCAATTTAACCAATGCCGGGATGACCGCCAGTCCCAGGACTCCCACCAGGGCTTCCGCCCAAAAGAGCGAATTGATCATTCCGGGATTTCCCGCGTAGGCTGGCAGGAAAACTTTCCCCGGCACGGTGGCACGCTGGTCCGCAGGGATGATCAGGTAGGCAATGGCAGACCAAATTTTAATGATACCAATCAGGATGGACATTAATCCCGCAACCATATACAGGTTGTTCTTTTTCATATTACCTCCTTAATTCTGATAAAAATTACCGGAATAGAAATGATATAAATTATATTTCAATTAACCTGTGATTACAAGGAGTAACTCCTGGTTTCGAATCATGCAGAAATGGAGAGCTGGTATTAATCGTGGCGGCGAACAGCAATCGCTCAGATGACATTAATTCGGTCCCAGACTCTGGTGGCATGGGAACCCGACCTGCATGGAATTTTCCTCTTGAAGCATCGTCCCCTCAGGGTGGCGAAGGGGCGCACGATGGGATACAATTATTAGCGTGCCACAAAGCGAACAAGGGAGACCCGCATGAACCTCGTAGAATGGATCGATGCAAACCAGAAAACCTTTACAGATCTCAGCGATCAAGTTTGGGGATTTGCCGAACTCGGTTTCCGCGAGGTCCAGTCATCCCGCCTGCTGGTGGACGCCTTCGAAAAGGCTGGTTTCAAGCTTGAGAAGGGCGTTGCCGCCATTCCCACCGCCTTCGTTGCCGAATATTCCAAAGGTGCCGGGTCTGTCATCGGGATTCTTGGCGAGTACGATGCCCTGCCTGGGTTGAGCCAGGAATGCCTCCCCTATAAAAAACCCCTCACCTCCGGTGCTCCTGGTCATGGCTGTGGACATAACTTGTTGGGGGTCGCTGGAATTGCCTCCTGTTTCGCGCTCAAACAGGCGCTCGATTCTGGCGAGTTGAAGGGCACTATCCGCTATTACGGCTGCCCTGCCGAAGAGGGTGGCGCTGCCAAGGCTTTCATGGCAAAGGCCGGGCTCTTCGATGACGTGGATATCTGCCTCACCTGGCATCCCGATATGTTCAACGCCACCCTGTGGGCTAATTTCCTCGCCGTCTATCGCGTGGCGTTTAAATTCCACGGCAAGCCCGCTCATGCCGCTGCCGATCCGTACAACGGGCGCAGCGCCCTCGATGCCGTCGAGTTGATGAATGTCGGCGTCAACTACCTGCGCGAGCACATGATCCCCGGTGCCCGCGTCCATTATGTGATCACGGACGGCGGCGGGACCGCCCCCAACGTGGTCCCTGCCGAAGCTGCTTCGCTCTACTACGTCCGCGCTCCCCGCATCGACCAGTTGAACCCCATCTACGAACGCGTCAAGGATATCGCCCGCGGCGCCGCGCTGATGACCGGTACCGAGCTCGAGATCGACCTGCAGTCTGGCATGTCGAACATGCTGCTCAACGAAACGGTCAACAATGTGCTCCAGAAGAATCTGGAAGTGGTGGGTGCACCCAAATTTACCCCCGAGGATTTCGCCTTTGCGGCTGAGATCTCCAAAACCATCCCTCCGGATAGTCTCGAAGAAAATTCCGTTTGGTATGGGCTGGATGCCGGCGCCCTGGCAGACCTGAAGGGGAAGTTCCTGCACCAGGGTGTGCTCCCGGCTTACCGGTCCGAGCTCGATCCAACCCGGCTCCACGGATGTCGGCGATGTCTCCTGGGCCGTTCCCACCGGGCAGGTTGCCACCGCCTGCATGGCGCTTGGCACGCCCGGTCATTCCTGGCAGATCGTTGCCCAGGGACGGATGGGGATCGGTCATAAAGGCATGCTGACCGCTGGCAAAGCCATGGCGCTCAGCGCGCAGGAATTCATGCAGGATCCCGGATTGGTCCGCCAGGCGCAGGATGAATTCAAAAAGCGCCGCCTCGCTTCCCAGTATGTCTCCCCCATTCCCGACGGTTTGAAACCGCCCCTGGACGTTTGATCGCCTTCCCCGTGCTTTCTTCCTTTCATGAGCTTGCTCATGCTGGTTTGAAAGTTTCATCATTCTGTGTTCTCAAAAAGGAGTTGCAGCCATGGGTGATAGTGGAAAAAAAGATAAAGGCAAAAAAGAACAAAAGAAAAAACCTGAGCATAACCTGAAGGAAAAACGAAAACTCAAGAACGAAAAGAAGCAGAAGGGCAAATTCATGCCCTCCTGATCCAGCTCAGGCAGAAAACCATCCCCTCTTAAGTTCATTCCCCGGCAGGCCGCTCGGGTGGTTTGGGTTACGTAACCATCCTCCCTCCCGGGGTTATCACTTTCGAAGCGTGCCTGGGAATAGGATTACCCCAAAAAACAGCACGCCGGTCGTTTGGCATTGCCGGTGTCTGGAGAATTCCAATGGATCCTTATTCCAAAACCTATGAGATTCGCTGGTCTGACATTGACGCCAACGGTCACGTCAATTATGCCGCCTACATCGATGCCGCGGGCGACTTGCGCTACCATTTCTTTACTGCTCATGGATTCCCCCCTGAGAGGTTTGAGCAGCTCGGGGTTGGGCCGATTTATACCGCCATCCACGCCAGCTTCCTCCGCGAGGTCCGCATGGGCGAGACTGTCACCATCACCTATGCCCTGGCTGGTCTTTCACCCCAGGGGGCGCGCTGGAAGGTCCATCACGATGTGCTCAAATCCAGTGGAAAGAAAGCGGTCAGTATCGATCTCGAAGGAGCCATCCTCGACCTGTCCACCCGCAGGCCTGCCCTGCCCACCCCCGAATTATTGCAGGTTTTTAATTTGATCCCCCGCTCAAAAGACTACGAAGACCTGTCGGATACCCGCTGGAAAAGAGGAGATTTGCATTGAAAAAAACCTTTCCGGTCATTCTGGCTTATGCGATCGTCTTTTTGTTTTTGATTCAGGCTGCGGGTACGCTGGTCGAATCCATCTATATTATGGATTTGATGAATACAAACCTGGATGCAAAGGTGCTGGGGGTGTTGTTCTTTTTCACACCTGCCCTGCTGATCCCATTTTCCAGGAAATTTCCCCGGCTTCTTCTATGGCTTGCGTTTGTCCTGTTACTCCTATCCCGCGGGATTCTCCCCTTGCTCGACACTTCGAACCGGGTGCTGGCTTCTGGGTTCGCCACCGGTGCTGCTCTCAGCTTGTTCTTCCTCCTGGGGAGCGCCAAACCCCGCGGCGAAACCCAGCGCCTTATCGGGCCTGTGGGGCTCCGCCGGGCTTGCGCTGGCTGTCAGCCTGTCGGGTATGCTGCGCACGCTTGGACTATGGCATTGATTATTCCCTCACCATCCCGGGTGCCTGGACCGGTTTGGTCTTTGGTCTTTCCCTCGGCTGGCTGTTGCTTAACCTCGATCTTTCGATGCAGCCCCCGCCCGAAAAGAAGTTGGGTGGCACAACGCCTGCCATCGTTGGTTTTTTCCTCATCCTCACCCTGGTGTGGTTTGCATTTTCTGCTCCCGCTGTGATCGCCCGCTGGACGGAAGGCAGCTATCCATTGATCGTGATCGGCGTCTGCCTGCTGTCGGTTGGCTGGGTTTTGCTTTCTTTCCTGCGCCCCAGGTTCCTGCAACAGGTCAGCCCGCGCATCCTTGTGCTCTGGAACCTGGCTTTCACCATCTGCCTGACAGGAACTATCCTGGCACACTCAGTGGCTTTCCCGCTCACCCCTGGTTCCGCTCCCGTGGTGGTTGGTCCTCCAGCCTGGTGGCTGAGGATTCCCTTGGTGCTGATGCTGCTGCTTTTCCCGGTGGTTTTCCTCGATCTTCGCCTTTTCCTCGATCAGGTTCAGGTCCTCGCCCGGGGACCTCGTGATTTCCTCCCCGGGATCCTGCTGGGAGCCCTGGCGCTCATCTTGCTGGTTTTTACGAACATCTTCACGAACGTCTGGGGTTATGTCGAACCCGTCAGCCTGGTTTTTCGCGGCAAATTCTGGCTGGCATATTTTTTACCAGCCGGGATCATCACCCTGCTGATCTGGCGCTTGAAAAAGGTCCCCTCAGCCTCCGAAAAGGAGCCCATTGCCGGTTTCCATTGGACGGGGGCATTTCTGCTGGCGTTGGTATTTTTAGGCACATTGGTTCGCCTTATCCCGGCAAAACACCCGCTTGTCGACGCGCCGGGAAAAACATCCCTCCTGGTCATGACCTACAATATCCAGGAGGCCAACGACGGTTTCGCTCAAAAATCTTATGACCGCCAGTTGGCTCTCATCCGCAGTGTTTCGCCCGACATCCTCTCCCTGCAGGAGACCGACTCCACCCGTATTTCCCTCAACAATAATGATTATGTGCGCTACTATGCAGAAAACCTTGGCTACTATTCGTATTATGGACCGACCACGGTAACAGGCACGTTTGGGACAGCCATCCTCTCAAAGTACCCCCTGATGAACACCCGCACCACGTTTTCGTACAGTGACACGGATGAGATCGGCACGGCTGAAGCAGAGGTTGAAGTGGCAGGCCTTCGTTTTACTATTTACGATGTCCACCCCGATGGCTCGGATACCGCCATGCTGGTCTTTGCCAAAACACTCCTGGACAGGTCCCGGAACAATTCCAATGTGATCGCGCTGGGCGATTACAACTTGCGGGATTATGATGCGGCTTATCAAATGATCAACGCGGTTTACACCAATGCCTGGACGAGCGTCTATCCTTCCGGGATCAGCTCCTCGGGAATGGATATGTCGGGAGATAATCGTATCGATCACATATTCCTCTCCCGTACCCTGGGTGTGCGCGACCCTGTCTACGTATTGCCCCCCGCTTCTGCCACGGACCACCCGGTCCACTGGGCTGAGATTTATTGGGGGAACCCGTGATGCCAGGCAGGGACTTTACCATTTCTTGAGATCACGAAGGTGGTAAATATTGCCGCCCTGGGTAACAATATGGATAAGGAGGTGTTGGCATGAAGATAACGGATAATGTATTTCTCGTCCCCGGGGTGATTGCCAATCCCTACGTCCTGGTTGACCCCGACGGGTTGACCCTCATCGACGTGGGTCTGCCTCGCAGTGATCGCAAGATCCTTGCATATATTGCCAGCCTTGGGAAATCCGCCCGCGATGTGAAGCGCATCCTGCTCACCCACTCCGACCTGGATCACATCGGCAGCCTCTCCTCCCTGCATAAGTTGACCGGTGCCCGGACCTATGCCAGCCGGGTTGAAGCGGATGCCATCGCAGCAGGCAGGCCCTCCCGCCAGATCAAGCCGACCGGCTTTTCTGCTCGCCGTCTCATGTTTGCACTCCTGCGCCCCTTCATGAAAGCCCCGCGTTTCCAGGTGGATGAGATCCTGTCAGCCGGTCAGGTGCTCCCGGTCCTTGGCGGTTTGCTCGTGGTCAACACGTCCGGTCATACACCGGGTCACTATTCATTTTTCGCCCCCGCAGCGGGTGTACTTTTCTGCGGTGATTTAATGGTTGCAGATGAAAAAGGCTTGCATGGCTCGCGTCCCGGATTAACCTGGGACGACGCAAAAGCCAGGCTGGCCGAACGAAACCAGGCTGCCCTGGGTGCCCGTATCGTTTGTCCTGGTCACGGACCGGTCGTGATGGATGCTGCGGGTAAATTTCCCGTTTAGTTTTTGAAACCGGGTGATTCCCCGCCCTATTGGGGAGTGTTCCCCTGCTCTTCCAGCGGGACCTTTTTGGATAAAAGGAACCGGGGAAATGAGCCGCAGATTTTCAAGAATAGTCTCCCGTATCCAATCCGGTCCGCGAACATTTCCACCACCCCATAACTGAGCGCCGGGTTTCGCAGGATAAATCGAAACCAGGGATTTAAGTTTCGGTAGAATAAATTCATAAACGCCTTCCCCAGCCTGTGATTACGTCCGATGGACTGGTTCAATTGGTCAGTGTACAATTCGGGCGTTCCCGCCAGGATCGCTTCAGCCGCCAGGCGTCCGCTCTTGATCGCAAACCGGATACCCTCCCCGGTCACCGGATCCACGAGACCAGCCGCATCACCAACCAGTAAACATCTTGACGTCCCCAGCGCTTCACGCTCGTAGTAGATCGGGATCGGGTGACCGTGCTGTGCCTGCCCCTGGATCGAGATCCCGAACTTCTTCATATTTATTTCCAGCGCAGCCTGCAATTCCCCTGGTTTCGGATGCAATCCGCCGACCCCGATGGACAAATGATCCGCCTTTGGAAAGATCCAAAGATATCCAACCTCCATCCCGCCGAAGATCAGCAATGGATTGCTTTCATAACGCTTTAAAGTTTCGTCGGGGACGAAGGCTTCCATCTCGATTGCCCCCGCCAGTGTTTTCTTTCGCCGCAGACCTAGTGCACGCGCAGTGATCGAGTTTGCCCCGTCCGCTGCCACCAGGTATTCCGCTTCGATTCTTTCTCCCTCCCCCGTCGCAATCGCAACCGCGTTGTCCATCTCCTCCACGCTTCTAACCTGCGTGCCTGGACGGATTTCTGCTTTAACCTGGCTTAACAAATAGGTGTCGAACTCGCTCCTCATTACCATGCACAGGGAAGCGTCTTCCACCGGGATGGTGACTAACTTTCCCCCAAATGCGTATGAAATGGCTTTCACCCTGTTGCGGATCACTCCCTCAAAAGAAAAGGGGAACTGTTCCAAAACACGGGACGATACCGCACCCCCACAGGGCTTATAGCGTGGCATGGATTCCTTCTCGAGCACTAATACCTTTCTTCCTGCCTCCCCCAGAAAAAAAGCGGCAGAGGCTCCCGCAGGACCGCCGCCGGCAATGATCACATCAAATTTTTGGGTCATGATAAATCATCTCTGTTTTGATGGCTAAAATCATTAGCGATATAATCATAACACTTTTATTGGAGCGCTCCTTTATAGGGGAGCAGCTGAAATTGATGAGTGGTCAGGAGGTGGTTTATGGGTACCGTAAAAGATGATCACATCCATTCTTTAACTCGCATCGTGTCTGCCGCTGTAATAATCGTCCTCCTTCTCGCTTTCCTGGTCCTTTATATTGAACCAGATCACACTGACAGGTATTTTTCCTGGACGATCCTGCCGCGCACTTCAGCCATATTGATCGGAGCGGGATACACTGCTGGTGCATTTTTCTTTGTCCGCCTGCTTGGTCAGAAGAAATGGCATCGCCTCCAGGTGGGCTTTTTACCCATCACAGCTTTCACGATCTGCATGCTGGTCGCTACTTTTTTGCATTGGGGTAAGTTTCATCAGGGCACGCTCCCCTTCTACATGTGGACGATCATATATGCTGTGACGCCCGTCCTGGTTCCGTTTATCTGGTGGCGGAATCATGCAACTGCATCAAGCGAACTCGAAGAAAATGATCTGCGATTTTCTTCCCCGATTCGCCGGGCACTGGGAGTTTTCTCCCTCATCGGAATTCTTTCCTTTTTGGTCATGTTCATCCGGCCTTCCCTCCTGATCTCCCTTGCCCCCTGGAAATTGACCGAATTAACTGCCCGAGTCTTCTCTGGGTGGAGCATCCTTACCCTGGCGACCTTACTGACGATCGCCCTGGATGGGCGTTGGAGTGCAGCCCGGATTTTATTGGAGAGTGCATTGGTTGGCCTCGGATTGACGTTGCTCGCTTTACCGCGCATGTGGAAAGATTTCGTTCCGGGCAGCCCAATGACGTACATTTTTGCAGCCGGAGTCATCCTGACATTGGTGGCATTCAGTGTTATCCATATCTGGCTGGATAAAGCCAGTCGGTGGAAATCGAAAAATAGTACTGGTTGAATATTCCCTGGTATTGATCACTCTTACATGGGTGCTGGGGCAGGAAAGCGGAGCGATCATCAAACGAAGGGATTCATGCCTTTATTTTTTGAGAGTAAGAAATTCATAGGAGCATCCTCATGAAATGGAAGATGGTTTCGTGGAACGTCAATGGTATTCGTGCGGCTGAAAAGAAAGGCTTGTTGGATTGGTTGGCTGCCAGTAATGCTGATCTGGTGGCATTGCAGGAAACCAAAGCCCACCCCGGGCAGCTCTCCCCTGCGCTGCTGAACCCGCCCGGCTATCAGTCCGCCTGGAACTCCGCAGAGAAGTTGGGGTACAGCGGTACCGTCACCTATTCCAAACGTCCTCCCATTAAAGTCGTCACCGGGATGAATGAAGCCCGTTTTGACACGGAAGGGCGGGTCCTAATTCATGAATTTGACGATTTTGCATTTTTCAATATATATTTCCCCAATGGCGGCCGTGGACCCGAATATGTGGCGCATAAATTAGCCTTTTACCGCAGGTTCCTCGCAGGTCTCCCAGGCATATTTTCAAGCAGGGAAACCGGTGGTCGTTACGGGGGATTTCAACACGGCCTTTGCCGAAATAGATCTTGCACGCCCCAGGGAGAATGTGAACCACAGCGGATTCATGCCCGAGGAACGGGTCGGGTTGGGCGAGTTCTTCGAAGCTGGCCTCGTCGATACCTTCCGTCTTCTGCATCCCGATCTGGTGAAATATTCCTGGTGGGACCAGGTGTCACGGGCGCGCGAACGGAATGTGGGCTGGCGTCTGGATTATTTCATGGTTTCCCCCGATTTAAAGGACCGTGTCGTCGAAGCAGATATTCACGACGAGGTGATGGGATCAGATCACTGCCCCATAACCCTTGTGCTTTCGATTTAACTTTGGATCGATTTATCGGAATTTTCGTTGGGAGTCAAATATCCTTTTAATACACTTCCTGTATCCTATTGTGGAAAACCCTGTTAAAACAAATCAGCCTGGAGACGAAATTCTTCCAGGCTGTTGCCAAAAATAAGTACTTCAGGCGGACCCGACGGGATTCGAACCCGCGATCTCGGCCTTGACAGGGCCGCATGTTTGGCCGCTACACCACGGGTCCAGAAGCGGGCTGAATATACCATACGGGTTTAATGACGTCAAGGCGCACCGGCTCCATAAAGGGATGGATCTACCGGGGTCTTGCCGGATGGGTCGTAAACATATACTACATCGCCAACATTGGCCCAATCAAACAGCCAGTGCGAATCTCCGATTGATAAATTTACGCAACCGTGGCTCATTTGATATCCAAACATATTATGCCAGTAGGCTCCATGCAAAGCCCGTTCTTCATCAAAATACATCGTCCATGGTACATCTTCCAGGTAATAATAATCCGAGCGGTCGGCCTCGGTGGCACCGCTCATCGTCTCGGCAGGTTTCTTCACATAGATTTTGAATATTCCCGGTCTTGTCCAAAAAGCATCCACGCCGGTGGATGTGAGCGTGGCAAAGACCAGTCGATCATTCTCATAAACGGAAATCGTTTGTTCAAATAAATTGACTTCGATCCAGCGGCTGGCACTTACTCCCTCGGGCGGTGTGGTGTGCGGGTCCACTCTTGCCACCTGGCGGGAATCCACCCACTCATTCGGCCCCACCAGGTTCCAGGTAAGGCCGCTGGCTTCTTGCGTGTCGTAGATCTGGACGATATTGTATCGAATCAGCCTGGTTCTCGATTCTGGTTTGTTCAATCCGGGAGCAGTCCGCGGGCTGGTCTCCCCCATCACCCAGCCAAACGGGCGCTGCGGCTGGGAACTGAACGCCAGCCCCTGGAATGTCGGAACACCTACGCGGCCGCCGTCCATTCCGATCAGGTATCCTGAACGAAGCAAATAATAGGACGTCCCATTCTGGTCTGTCTCGCTACCGACATATGAAACATATATTTCGGACCCCGCATCGATATGACTGGATGGCCGGTTGCTGGCGGCTTCATCCAGCGATGAATATAGCGCCGCTCCATCATTGGTGACTTTAAAATATCGATACGGGATGTCATTCAAATCCGGCGAGGGGTTGTAGGCTGGTAGTGGCAGGATGGGATAAGGAATGCCGGTTTCAGCAATTTTCGCCAGGGTTTCGGATGGACCCAAAGCCAGGCAGCCGTCCGGGGCAGGATGATAGACCCCCGGCGGACAGACTACTGAGCCTGAGTCCGGTTCAACAGTCGGACTGGCAGCGCTCTGAGCTGCGGCGGTCGACCGGTTCAAAGGCAGGCTTTCCAACAGGAATAAAACGGTAAAAATGGGGATTAGGATTCGGCGCATGGGGGATACCATTGTGGACGGGAAGGGATTATAGCATGTTTTCAATGCTGACTTTTTTGTAAGCTCTCCACCTCCAGTTGGTTGCGGGTGGTAACTTGACACATTATGCGCCCTGTGCTAAATTTACTTTAAGAAATAAGGAGGCAATTTTGGCAAAAAATCGCATCCAACTTATGGTTGACCGCTTGCGCGAACTCCAGGCATCTTCGCCCGATACGGAGGCCTCGGCTGTTGTCAGCGTGGATGGTTTAAGTATTGCCTCCGCCTTGCCCCATGGCGTGGAAGAGGACAGGGTTTCGGCCATGTCTGCTGCCATGCTCTCATTGGGGGAGCGGATTTCATCCGAACTGGGGCGCGGTACGCTTGAACAGGTGTACATAAAGGGTGAGAAAGGATACGTTCTTCTGATGTCGGTCGGTCAGGAAGCCGTCCTGACGGCACTCGCCCGTGGACAGGCGAAACTTGGCCTGATACTCCTCGATATGCGCCGGGCATCAGAAGATTTGGCAAAGTTAATTTAAGGCGGCGGATTCAATGCAGCAGATCCCAAAGAGCGGGTTTTATAACACCAATAAGTTCGCCCGTATCGCTTTGCTGGCTTATGAAGAAATCATGGGGAAAAATGGGCTTAATGCCATTCTAAACCTGGCAGGCTTGAGCAACCTGATTGAGAACTATCCCCCCGATGACCTGGAACGTCAATTCGACTTTGCTGATTACACCGCCATCCACGTTGGATTGGAAGAGCTGTATGGTCCCCGCGGAGGGCGCGGCCTGGCTTTGCGTGCCGGGCGCGCTACCTTTAGTGATGTTCTAAAAGATTACGGGGCTTTGGCGGGGGTCAGTGACCTGGCCTTCAAGGTGCTTCCCCTTCAGACCAAGATCCGCGTCGGCTTGCCCGCCGCAGCCAGGATTTTCTCGCAGGCCTCTGACCAGTTGACCAGTGTGAATGAAACGGATGATGCGTTTATTTGGACGGTCCATCGCTGCCCCGTCTGCTGGTCTCGCACGGGTGCGGATAAGCCGGTTTGTTATATAACCACCGGCCTGCTGCACGCCATGCTTACCTGGGTTTCCGGCGGACTGGAATTTCGTGTCAATGAGTCCAAATGTTGTGCTATGGGGGATGCACAGTGCGAGTTTGTTGTTCAAAAAGAACCTCTGTCCTAAGTCAATCCCATGTCTGAGGCAAAGCCGAAGCTCTTAATTGTTGAAGACGACCTCGACCTGGCCGATATGTTGACCGCCTATTTCCGCGTGGAAGGGTATGAGGTTGTCACCGTGAACCTCGGGGAGGACGGCATTCGTGCTTATCAATCTTCACACCCTGACTTGATAATCCTGGATGTCCGCCTTTCCGATATTGACGGTGTTGAGGTTGCCAGTCGCCTGCGCGGGTCCCATCGCAGCTCGGATATTCCAATCATTTTCATGACCGATAGACAGGAACTCATCGATAGTTTACAGGAGCTTGAACTGGGGGTGGATGGATACATCACCAAGCCCTTCGACGTCCAGGATCTTAGGCTGCGCGTCCGCAATGTACTTCGCCGGGTCAGCCAGGAAACATCCACCAATCCGGTAACGGGGTTGCCTGAGGGTAAGTTGGTGGACGAGCACCTGTTCCAGTGCATCCAAAAATCAGATTGGACGGCCCTCATTGTAATTTTGGAAAACCTGGATACTTTCCGCGATTCCTTTGGGTTTGTGGCTTCTGACGATGTGTTGCGGGCTGTAAGTGTGATGCTTCAAAATGCGATTCGTGAAAATGGCAGTCCTGAGGATTTTCTCGGTCACATTGACACGGCGGAGTTTGTGTTGATCACCGCACCTGACACTGCCGCGAAATTGAAGGAAAGGATTATCGGTCGCCTCGAGCGTTCCCTGGAATATTTTTATCCGATCAAAGATCGTGAAAAATCAACCCGAGACAAAAAGCGCTTGGTTTTCAAAATAAACGTGATCCAGTCCAGCGATGGTTCTTATACTTCCCTGGATGTTCTCAAAGAATCCATCTGGCGCAGAAAGTAGAAGGAGATTTATTGCAAATTGTCGTTATTATTCCAACATACAACGAAGCGGAGAACTTGCCTAAACTTGTTTCCGCTTTGTTTGCATTACCGTTAAACTTAAACATCCTGGTCGTGGACGATAATAGCCCTGACGGTTCCGGTCTTATTGCGGATAAATTGGCTGCCGGGAATCCGGATCGAATGCGCGTCATGCATCGCACAGGGAAATTGGGGCTTTCGTCCGCTTATCTTCAGGCTTTTGGCACCCTTCTGGAAAGCCCAGTTGATGCCATCGGGCAGATGGATGCCGATTTTTCTCACGACCCGGCTGGTTTGGTTGAGATGGCGAAGGCTCTCGAAAAATGTGACCTGGTGGTCGGGTCGCGCTACGTAACTGGCGGTAGCAGTGATCACAATTGGCCTGTGTGGCGAAAAGCGCTTTCAGCCTGGGGGAATTTTTATTCGCGCACGATCCTGCAGTTTCCGTTACGCGACGTTACCGGAGGTTTCCGCCTCTGGCGGCGCGAGACACTCAGGGGAATGCCCCTTGCGCGGGTTAAATCCAACGGTTATGTTTTCATGGTTGAAATGGCTTACCTGGCGTGGTGCCTGGAATATAAGATCCGCGAGGTCCCCATTTACTTTGCAGACCGGCGCTGGGGTAAATCCAAGATGTCATTCAAAATCCAGGCCGAGGCGGCCTCGCGCATCTGGCAGGTCTTGTGGGCTTACCGCGATCTCCGTCGGGCAAGAAGGAATGCCCGCATCCAATAATTCTCAATTCGAAAAATAAATTCTCGAATATTTACCTATTGGGATCGCCATCCTGAACTCGCCTGGATGATCATCTCCAGGCGAAACTCGTTTAGATGGAGATATTGCGAAGTCTTGCTCGTTTCAACCAAATTTCCCCACTCTTCCAGGCTCAATGTTTCCGCCCGCCGTTTTGGGTCAATTCCTGCAGCCGTCAATGTTTCTCCTGCCTCTACGGGAGTGATCCGCAACCCGCCTGATATGGCATTCCGGAGGGTTTTGCGTTTTTGAGAGAATCCAGCCTTGATTAATTTAAAGAATACGTCCAGGTTGGCGGTTGGAATAACTGGCTGGGGGTAAAGCACAATGCTCAAAACAGCGGAGTCTACCCGGGGGGAAGGGTAAAATGCCTCCCCGGGGATGGATGTGATCTTGACTGGCTTTCCGTAAACCTGAACGCTCAACGCCAGCAGGCTCATTTTCCCCTGGGAGGCGCAAATACGTTCAGCTACTTCTTCTTGCACGGTCAGCACCATTCGGCTCGGAGCTTTTTCCGCCTCCAGCAGGTGACGGATGACTGCCGAGGTGATGTAATAGGGAATGTTGGCCACGACAATATATCCGGCTGCTGCCATTAATTCCGAGGGGTTGAGTTTTAATATATCCCCCTGCACCAACCGGACATTTTTATAAGGTGCCAGGATGCCTTCCAGGGCCGGGAAAAGTTTTCGATCCAGTTCAACGGCAGTAACAGAATGAACCGAGATGGCCAGGTAACGTGTCAGGCTTCCCAGGCCTGGACCGATCTCCAGGATCGTGTCGGTTTGCCTGAGTTCCGCAGCCGCGACGATTTTTTGCAGGGCTTGGTTATCCTGCAAAAAGTTTTGTCCCAGTCCTTTGCTCGGATGAAGGTTATATTGGCGCAGGATTGCCGGGATATTTAGAGGCGGCAGCGAGAGTCCGTTCATGGCAGTATGGTAACGAGTTTTTCAGGAACGGGTGTCAAAAAGTATACGGTCGTCCAGCCCGACATTGGTTGGTAATCTTCGTCGGTCCAACCCAGATCGATCCAATACGGGTTGAAGGAGGGGGCACCACCGCCGTTATCTCCCACGGTGGCGTAACCGTACCCGGGGATGTAGAGCTTATCGAATCCAAAAGCCAGGTACCAGGAGTAGACCATGGCTACCGTGCCGCGTTGTACTGGTAGACCGCTCGCCGTGCCGTATCGGCAGCGCCCCTGGGGGTCGGCAGACTGGCACGGGGAGTAGGATGTGCTGTACATCTTTATCGCCCGATAATATTCGAAAGTTTCACCATCGACGGTCGCTGAGCGGATCACGATCTTCGTCCCAAATCCCAATACCCGGTCTTTGGGCGGGCGGACGATGCTTTCACTTTCATTAATTTGTGAAACCTGGACCCCATCCTCAATGCGGGTTCTGACCCGGGCAATTGCCAGCCCGGGTTCTCCACCTTGCAGGAGTCCCTGCTGGTCGAGTTCAAGGCTATCGGTGAGTTCGGTGCGTGAATTGAACGGAATTATTTTCTCGGATAAGGTTACTTCCTCGACGACTCGCACAACCCTGATTTGACCATCCGGGGGTACGGGAGCAGACTCTTCCGGCTTGCTGATATCCAGCCCGGTGAGAGGAACTCCCGCCTCGGCAAGCGCTTGCCCCACTGTGGCTGCTGCCGAACGGCTTTGGATCTGTTTTCCGTCTATGGAGATGACAATCTCGCGTCCCGGCCGATAATTCACCTCCAGCCCATTGGTGAGAGGTGCTTCAAATGGAGGATCAAGCTGGTCGCCGGCGTAAAGGCTATACCCGGCTTCTGACATCGCCTGTCCTACTGTGAATGCGGAGGTTTGTATTGTTTTCCGTCCCTCCGGGGAGATAATGGTTACAGCGACGGCACGCCGGACGATGAGCGTATAGGAGGATGCCTCCGGGAGGGCTTCATCGGTTGGTATGTTTGTGCCAAGATATAGTACCCGGTCGGCTGGCTCGAGCGTGATCCTTACCTCTTCGAGGATGGTCTTCGGCGTTCGTTGAATGGTTTTTATGGAATAAACCTGCCCGTCGGCCAGGATCGTCACCGGGGTGGTTTTTGTCTGGCAGGCGGCAAGGATAACCACGAACGCCAGGATCAACCAGGCCTTTTTCATCATATGGGCAATTCTAACAGAATTACATCCTGCAAAATATTGTGTGAAAATTCGGGGTGGGGACCACTCTGTGGCGTGAAGATTGATTATCTGCCGCCACGAAAGCCGTGTACGCAGCCAAAAATTGACCCCATATTATGCAGGTTTCCGAAGATCCCACAATTGTCGTGTCATCTGGACGTGACCGGTATGCAGGGAGGTATGTTCAAGAGCATGCATCAGGCACCACCCCACGGTAAAAGTCTTGTCATTACGCGGGGATTGGCGAACAGCTTCCAGATCAATCAATGAGAGCCGTGCCAGAGCCTCCCTGTTGAACTCATCCGCAGCCGCTACGAGTGTTTGTAACTGCTTTGCATCGATACCCTTCACCCGGAATTCAGCTTCCCGGTCGCGTTGGATGGTTTCATTTATCGCCAATCCAATCCAATAATGCTCTGCGCCCGTCAAATGGGTCACCAGCACTGCCAGGGAATTGATTTCCGGTCCTGGTACCCAGTTTAGGGCCTCAACGGGCAACCCGTCCACGCTCTTCAAAATATCAGAGTGCATCTCGCTTAATCGGTTATTGAGATCATCAAAGAACGCGCTCATTTCTGCCTCCGCCAAAATTATAGTCTATTCGGGTAAAATCAAGTCATGCCCGAAATCATTTCGAGCCATGCCAACCCTGTTGTCAAGCTGATCCGTTCACTGCACCAAAAGAAGGGACGCAGTGAGACCGGCCTTTTCCTCGTTGAAGGGATCTTCCATGTCGGGGAAGCCATCGAGGCAGGCTGGCAGCTGGACACCCTTGTTTATGCTCCGGGTTTGCTGACCAGTGAATTCGCTCTTCAAATCGTGGAAGATCAAACCCGGCGTGGCAGGAACTGCATCGCCCTCGCCGGCGACCTTTTTACCGATATTGCCAACAAAGATAACCCGCAGGGGATCCTCGCCATTGCCCGTCAACGACATTTAAAACTGGATGACCTTTTAATGGAAAATTTTCATTGGGGTGCAGCAGCCGTCGCGCCCCAGGATCCCGGTAACGTCGGTACGATCCTGCGCACGCTGGATGCAGTTGGCGCAGATGGATTGTTCCTGCTTGATGGGGGCGTGGAACTATACCATCCCTCCGTGGTGCGTGCCAGCATGGGGGCTTTGTTCTGGAAGCCGGTGGTGGAAACTTCCTTTGCTGATTTTGTTGTTTGGGGGCAAAAGAACGGATATCGGCTGGTGGGCTCATCTTCGCATGCAGGGACTGATTTCCAAAAGCTCCGTCGGGGTGCTGAGCCGACCGTTTTACTCCTTGGAAATGAACAGAAAGGCCTTTCGCCTGAACAGCTTTCCATGTGTGATGAGATCGTGAGCATGCCGATGGTTGGACGTGTCAGTTCATTAAACCTTGCGGTGGCTGCCGGGATTTTGCTCTACCAGATGGAGGGAAATAAATAAGGACGCAGGTTGTGCGTCCCTATGGGTTGTCGAATAAAAATTAAAGATCCAATTTGATCTGGGGGTGCGTCAATGTCTGGTTATTTAGAACTCGTCCTCGTCTTCTTCCCAGGTATCATCATCCTCGTCGTCGGTCTCTTCCTCCTCCCACTCTTCCAATTCCTCTTCCTCCCAATTCTCGTCTTTGGCGGCAGATTCTTCGTTGGGAGTATATGTGGCGCAGCCGGTATCGGGGTCCAATTCGACTGCCGCGGCGCTGCAATAGCCGTCGTCCAGGAATACACAGTCAGTGTAATGGCAGCGGATGCGAGGCATTAATTCCTCCTAAAGTGCAGGTTGTTTGACCAGCCGGATGATGGCCAGGATAAATAGCAGGGATATGATGACTGCCGAAGCCACACAAAATGGGCAAATGGCATGGATTACGTACAGTTCTAGCCAGGTGAGGTAGGCAGAAAATGCCACTCCAAAAATACTGACTCCAAAAATGATCAGCGCTCCATTTTCTTTTAAGAAGTTGAGGCGTTTTTCCAACACCAGGATGCGCTGCAATGAAAAGAAATCCGGCAATTCCAATGACCGAAACCGGGATCCCGCCAATTTCGGAATAGGGGCTGAAATTGACATCATGGCAGCCGCCTGATCCGATGCACATCGCATTATTGTTTGTCAATTTGTAAACGAGCAGGTAAATTGAATCAAGGACTCCCAGGCAGGCGAGCACAAAACTGGACCAATAGAAGAACGGGACGGATTTCTCACCAGGTGGGGGGTTTATTGAATGGGCCATATCTCTACTTCCGAGTTTGCAAGCAGCGATTTTACCCCAGAGGGCACAATCAGTAAAGCATTGGCGCGCACTAATGAAAAGATATTCCCAGAACCCTGGTGACCTGTCAGGCGGGCGATCAAACGACCATTTTCATGGGTAACGATGGCTCTCAGGTAGGACTCTCTTCCATCGGATGTCCAGACTTTCAGCAAGGATTGCAGTTTGGTGCTGGTGAGGGTTAACTTCCTGCCCGCTGAGTTTCTTCAGGGCAGGTCTTACGAATACTTCGAACCCGATAAAAGCTGAGACGGGATTCCCGGGCAGTCCAAAGAATGGAATGCCTCGATACTTCCCAAATGCCAGCGGCCTGCCGGGGCGCATATTTACCTTCCAGAACCCAAGCTCTCCATCTTCTTCGATGACAGACTTGACAAAATCAAAAGCGCCAACACTGACCCCTGCTGAAGAAATAATGACATCCGCTTTCCCTTTGACTGCCTTGTCCAACTTGGAACGGATATCTTCCCTGGTATCTCTTGCGACACCCAGCCTGATTACTTCTGCCCCTTCAGGCTCCGCCATGGCAGCCAGGGTGAATGAATTTGACTCATGAATTTTGCCCGGCGCAAGAGGGGACTCCACTGGGATTAATTCGTCACCGCTGGAAAGCAGGGCAAGCCTGGGTTGACGGTAGACAGGCACATTTGAAACACCGAGCATGGCTAATAACCCGATATCCTGGGCGCGCAGTCGGGTTCCAATGCTTAGTACTTTTTCACCAGCCTGCAAGTCCTCGCCGCGCCGGCGGATATTACTGCCCACTTGGACAGTCTTATTGGTTGTCACCGTCTCCGGGGCGGGTGCAGCAGGAGGCTGTAGGTTGAAATCCGTATCTTCGAGCATGATCACCGCCTCTGCACCAGGTGGCAGGGGAGCGCCAGTCATCACGCGGGCAGCCTGTCCGGGCTGTATCCCAATCTCCGGGGATTCCCCCGCCCGGATATCCGCGACCACTTTCAAGGTGCGCGGAGAGGCCAGGTCCGCCTTATGCAAGGCAAACCCATCCACCGCAGAATTATCAAACACTGGCAGGTTTATCCCGGCGGTAATTTCTTCAGCCAGGACTCGTGTGGCTGCCCGTTCGATCGGGACTGTCTGGGGTTCGACAGGGTTGAAAGTTGCCAGGATGCGTTCGCGTGCTTCAGATACACTTAACATAATAATGTCGCCGCTCCTACTGAAAGCGGCGACATTATACCACGCAGGAAAGAAAAGGGAACTAACCGTTCTTTTGTTGGAACTCTTTCATGAACTTGCTTAGTTCCTCGGCTGATTCCACCGGTAAGGCGTTATACAGGGATGCCCGCATCCCGCCCACGGAACGATGACCTTTCAATCCGATCATGTCCCGCTTCTTGGCTTCGCCGGCAAATAATTCCTCCAACGGCTCGGTCGGAAGTCGGAAGGAGATATTCATTACAGAACGATCGGATATTGCGTGTCCCTTATAGAATCCACCAGATTCGTCGATCGTTTTATAGATCAGTCCGGCCTTGGTTTGGTTTCGCTTGGAAACTCCTTCCAACCCGCCGATTCCTTTGGCCCATTTTAATACCAGTCCAAGAATATATATGGACCAGCATGGCGGCGTGTTCAAAAGGGAATTCTCTGCAGCCAGGGCTTTGTAATCGAGCAGGTTTGGCAGGTTTGCCGGCACTTTTTCCAGCATATCGTCGCGAATGATGCAAACCACAACTCCTGCCGGACCGGCATTCTTCTGTGCTCCGGCATAAAGCATGGCATATTTGGACATTTCAATGGGATGGCTCACAAAATCGGAGCTGGCATCGCAGATCAATGGCACACCCGCCGGGGGGACAGGTTCCGTGAAGTACTCCACCCCGTGGATGGTCTCGTTGGATGTGAAATGCAGGTAGGCAGCCTGCGGATCCAATTTCAGGTCCGCCTGGGCTGGAAGGTGGTTGAAATTATCGGCCTCCAAATTGGCCGCTGCCTTTGGCATTCCCCAGTTTCTGGGATTCTTTGAAAGCTTTTTTACTCCACGTGCCCGTAACGATGTAATCAGCCGAGGCACCCGCCGGGCGAAAATTCATTGGGATCATGGCAAATTGAAGGCTGGCACCTCCCTGGAGAAATAAGATCTTGTAATTGGCCGGGATGCCAAGCAGGGAGCGCAGGTCCGCCTGTGCTTCGGTCACAATGGCTTCAAATTCCTTTGAACGATGGCTGATTTCCATTACAGACATCCCCGTTCCCTTGTAATCCAGCATCTCTGCCTGGGCTTGCTGCAGAACTTCCAGCGGCAGGACTGCCGGGCCGGGGTTGAAATTATGAATACGTTTGGTCATTTTCATCTCCTGTGAATTGGGTGAGGAAATTATTATTCGGTCACGCTCAAATTATAGTCCACGCCCGGTCTTTCGCATAATATCAATAGGCACCATCTGCGTATGAAGGAAATCAGTTGACAACAAAGAAGGCCGTGTTACAATAATTTAGTGAACAGTGGAATTCCAACAACAGAGCATCACAGCCAAATGGCTCGTGTGTCTCTGTTTTTAATATCTTTCAAAGGAGAATCTTCATGAAAATCCTGGTCTGCGATAAAACTGAATCTGATGCCATTGAGAAAATGCGCCTGGCAGGGCTGACGGTGGACACGAATTTCGAGGTCACCGCCGAAGACCTGCCCGGGATCCTTCCGGGTTATGATGGCTGCGTGGTCCGTTCCCGCACCAAGATCCGCCAGCCGTTGATCGATGTTTGCCCCAACTTGAAGGTCATCGTTCGTGGGGGTGTTGGTCTCGATACCATCGATGCCGATTATGCCCGCACGAAGGGGATTACTGTTGTGAACACTCCCAAGGCCTCTTCTGCTTCGGTCGCTGAATTGACGATCGGGTACATGTTCTGCCCTGGCGCGCAATCTATATAAAGCCGCTTCCTCGGTAAAGGCTGAAAAATGGGATAAAAAAGCCTTTGAAGGGGACGAGATCGGCGGGAAGACGCTTGGCTTGATCGGCATCGGGAACATCGGCAAAGAGGTCGCCATGCGCGCAAACGCACTCGGCATGACTGTCATCGCCTATGACCCCTTTGTTACCGAAGCGGAAGGTGTGAAACTGGTTACTCTGGACGAATTGTTGTCCGCCTCTGATTACATCAGCTTGCACTTGCCAAAGACGAAGGAATCGGCTGGCATGATCAATAAACCCCAGTTCGCGAAGATGAAGGCGGGTGTGCGGATCATTAACTGTGCTCGCGGCGGAATTATTAACGAGCAGGATCTGTATGAAGCCCTGACAAATGGCAAGGTTGCCGGTGCAGCGCTGGATGTTTATGCTGAGGAACCACCCACGGACTGGAAATTGGCAAAATTGGATAACGTCATTTGCTCGCCGCATATCGGGGCAGCCACAAAGGAAGCCCAAGGTCGGGTCGGAGCTGAAGTGGCCGATAAGCTGATCGAGTTTGCCAGGAAATAAATATTCCGTATACAAAACATTTCATTCCCGTTGGAGCTTTTCATCCCTGGCGGGAACCCTGGGTTATGTTGGAATAATTTATGAAAACCTACGACGATATCGGGATCCAAATCCCCAAGACCTATTTGCCAAGGAAAGGCACCAACCTGAAAAAATGGTCGGTGATTGCCTGCGACCAGTTCACTTCCGAGCCCGAATACTGGCAGGAAGTGGAAAAGATCGTCGGCAGCGCCCCCTCCACGTATAACCTGATTCTGCCGGAAGTATTTTTGGGGAAGCTGGGAGAAGAGGCACGCATTAAGTCCATCCAGGAAAAAATGCGTCAATACCTGCAAAAGAACATCCTCGTCCCGCACGAAGGTCTGATCTACGTCGAACGGACTGTGGGTGGCAGGACCCGCCGCGGGATCATGCTGTGTCTCGACCTGGAATGTTACGATTTCACCAAAGGCTTCCACCAGCCTGATCCGGGCAACCGAAGGCACGATTGTCGACCGGCTTCCTCCCCGCATGAAGATCCGTACCGGTGCGGAACTTGAACTGCCGCACATCCTGGTCTTGATCGATGACCCGAAAAAGACGGTCATCGAACCGCTCGAAAAAGCGAAGGGCGGGCTGAAATATCTTATACGATGTCGATCTGATGCTCGGTTCCGGTCACCTGGCTGGATATGCGGTCGATCAAACGCTGGAGGCACAGGTGGTCGCCTCCTTGCGCAACCTGGCAAAGCCGGATGTTTTCGCTGCCAAATATGGCATCAGCCCGGATAAACCCGTTCTCCTTTTTGCCATGGGCGATGGCAACCATTCACTCGCCACTGCCAAGGCTGTTTGGGAAAGGATGAAACCGGAGGTTGGCCTGGAACATCCAGCTCGTTATGCATTGATCGAATTGGAGAATGTCCACGATGAAGGATTGGATTTTGAACCCATCCACCGGGTATTGTTCGGTCTCAAAAAGGATGTTTATGCCAGTTTGAAGACATTTTTCGGCGCGAACCACACGGTTTCCCCTGTTGCCAGCGCTGATGAAATGGTCAGGGCTGTTGATCAGGCCAAAGGCTCGCGGCATTTGATCGGCGTGGTGGGCGGGGGCAGGGAATTTGGCATCCTCGAAATCCCCCATCCCTCTTCCCATCTTCCCGTGGGGACGATACAGGAATTCCTTGACACCTTTATGAACGAATCCGGTGCTGACAAGATTGATTATCTCCACGGCATGGAGATCGTCTGCAGGCTGGGTTTGCAGCCCGGAAACGCCGGGTTTTATGTTCCCGCCATGGAGAAATCCGACTTGTTTAAAACGGTCATCCTGGATGGTGCCTTGCCGCGTAAAACCTTCTCGATGGGCGAGGCCAGGGAGAAGCGCTTCTACATGGAAGCAAGAAAAATTGTCTAGGGTGCCTTGAGGTTAGGAGGGATACATCGAGAGCCGGTCTATGGACCGGCTCTGATTTTTTCCACGGCGAGGTTAAAATCTTCAGGTTTGGGGGCATGAAAGGTCATCCGCTCGCCGGTGACCGGATGCGTGATGGTCAATGACTCCGCGTGCAAGGCCGGGCGGGAGATCAAGTCCGTCTTTTTATCACCGTAGAGCGTGTCGCCCAGCAACGGGAACCCGATTGCGAAGGCATGCACCCTGATCTGGTGGGTCCTGCCGGTCGCTGGGATGGCTTCCAATAAGCTGAAGCCATTAAAACGCTCCAATACTCTGAAGGTTGTTTCGGAAGGTTTCCCTCTGCGGTCATCCACAACGGTCCGGTGGCTGTGACCCACATCCACCCGCAGCGGGTGACGGGCGGTATGCTCATCCCAATCTGGATTTCCCACCACGAGGGCTTGATAGATCTTTTTCACCTCGTGTTGTTCGAATTGCATGCTCAGCGCCCGGTGCGCATCTTTTGATCGGGCAAAAACCATCACGCCGCTGGTGATCTTGTCCAGCCGGTGGACGACCCATATTTTCCCAAGCTGCTCCTCGATCAACTTCACCAGGTAGGGGGCATCCTTTTCCCATCCATCCGGCAGCACCGGTATGCCGGAGGGTTTATTTACCAGGAGCATGTCTGTATCCTGGTAAAGGCATATACGATTAATATTCAATGGCACGGTGTTCACAGGGATGATTTTACCAGCATGGATCCCTTGCTCAAACCTGGTTCCCCGGAAAACATGACGGCGTGAGGCCGAACAGAAAGAGAAAACCTGTATCATGGTAAATAACAATATTTGTACCTTAAATATTGATGACGATATTTATACTCATGGTGTAAAATATTCTTATCAGATTTTAATTTTTGTTCTATATTGAAATAACCAAAACAATCCATTCGAATGCTGGGATAATATATTTTCAATTGATGCAATTATTGAAATAGGTTCCAATATCCTGATCTGGTTCTTCGGAGGCGAAGGTGAAACAAAAAAGGCTGTCTTCTTTCCAGGTCATGCTGATTATTATTTTGTTAAGCGCTTTAATTTTCCAGGGTTCCCCCGCTCATGCTGCTCCCGGAGGTACGGTACTGATTCTTAGCACGAGTGTTATTGGCGGAACCTCCTCTGTGGAATACCTTCAAGCTGTAGATTTGGGATTTACGGTGGAACTCGCAGATGCCTCCCAGTGGGCAGCCAAATCCCAGGCGGATTTCGCCACCTATCGCGCCCTGATCCTGGGAGACGCAACAGTGTTCTGCCTCAGCTCCATCCAGGCTGCGATCGACAACCGCACCACCTGGAGCCCTGCAATTGATGGAAATATTATGCTGATCGGGGGAGATCCAGAATTTCATGCATATTATGGAACTGCAGGAGCCATCGCAGAGATTAGAAACTCAATTGGATTTGCCGGCGATATTCCTGGGAAAACTGGGCTATACGCTGCATTTGGATGCCAGTATTATTCTGCTCCCATAACCGGGACAGTTGTCCCCTTTTTGGATCAGATCGGAAGTTTCTCGGTGCGTGGATCAAATGTGGACGGTGTCCACATTGTTGCCAGCCACCCTGCCCTTTCAGGATTAACTGATGCACTCCTTTCCAATTGGGGCACATCAACACATGCGGGTTTCACCAGTTTTCCTGAGGGTTTTATTCCCCTGGCAATACAAATAGGTATCACCGGTAATGGATCTCTCTCATTCGCAGATGGGACCAGTGGGGTCCCATACATGCTTGCCCGCGGTGAAGGGCTGCAGGCGGTTGGGTTGAATATTTCCATGAGTGGTCCGGCAACAGGGAATGTTGGAGAGAATATAACCTATACCATAACCTATGCAAACACCGGGAATGCTGCCGCGAATTCAGTGGTGATCACTGACCCGCTTCCGGCAAATACGACATTTGTCTCGGCATCCGGTGGTGGTTTGCATGTCGGAGCAAACGTCGTTTGGAATTTGGGTACCCTGAATGGAGGTGTCACTGGTCAGACTGTAACACTTAACGGTTGCCTTGAACGCAGCCGCAACGATCACCAACGACAATTACTCGATCGCAGCAGCACAGGTCGATCCTGTTGTGGGCACTCCTGTTATCACCGTCGCTTCCGGCACTCTTCCAACTCCTACAGTCGTGCCCCCTGCCTCTGCGCCGGTTGCGCTGCCTGTCACGGGTTTTGCACCGAACCAGGTTAACAGCATTATCGCCCCAAGATGTTATGTATTCGGAATTGGGGGATCTGTGGCTTGAAATCCCGCGCCTGGGCGTGCAAATCCCCATCGTAGGCGTTCCGCAAACAAATGGGATTTGGGACGTTTCATGGCTGGGCGACCAGGCCGGCTGGCTGAATGGTTCTGCCTACCCGACCTGGAACGGTAACTCGGTCATCACCGGGCATGTGACCAATGCTTCCGGGCTTCCCGGTCCATTCGCCAGGTTAAACACCTTATGGTGGGGCGATAAGGTCATCATCCACGCCTCGGGCGGACAATACGTGTATGAGGTCCGCAGTGTCCAGCAGGCCGGACCCGGCAGCATCAGCGCGATGATGAAGCATGAAGAGCTTCCCTGGGTGACCTTGGTCACCTGTCGCGGTTATGATGCCGCCAGCAATTCCTACCTTTACCGGGTACTCGCCCGCGCCGTACTGGTCGAAACCAGGTAGGGTGATTAAATAATTAAAAATCCCCGGCTTTAAAGCCGGGGATTTTTTTATTCTCTCTTTACTTGATTTGATAAGACCGGATACTTGACTTCCGAACCCCATCGGTCACCCGTTGGTCTGGGTGCGCGAGGATCTGCTGGATTTTCCCCGTAACATGCCTTATTGTAATTGCGACCCCCAGCCTGATCATTTCCATCCACGAAGCCAGGGTCCGGCGTTCGGGATAAGCGCCTCTTAGGAGATACCCGTCCCGCTCGATGGCTTTCAGGAACCATTCGAACCGGGCGCAATACCACACTCCCGCCAGTTTGCAGCGTAATACTTCCACGCTGTCGATGTAGTGCTTTCCTGCCTGGATGCAGACCCTGGCTCTTTCAACTTGCTCTCTCACCCATGATCGGAAATGAATCCTCACCAATATTATCCAGGTGTATTCTTCGTTCCTCAATGTCCTCTGCAGGGATGTTTACAAATCCGGCAGGGATATCTTCCAGCGTGTCACGCAGCATGTGGACCAGGTGAGCCCCAACAACGGCCAGCGAGCGATCCACGGTTTTGGGATAGGAATGGCCGTTTCCGATGAAATACTGTATGCCGTCCATCACTGCGGTGGCTAGCCAGGCGGTATAGGTGCTCAACTCACGACGGGTCACCAGGCTTCCTTTGCGTGTTGCGTCGAATTCGATCACTGCCATGAAGTTTTGAATGAATGAACGCAGTCCGCTGTCGGTTCCCCGGTCGTGGGTGATCAGATCGGCGAGCATTTGCTCCTCCAGGCATAGGTCCCTGGGATGCTCGCAATGGTAAAGGGCTTCGACGAGCGTTTTTTGCCTGGTGATAAAGGCGATCCGCTCAGGCTTGGATTGAAATGTGACATCGATCATGTCATCCGCCCAGCGGAAATAAGCGTAGGCACGCAGGCAGTCGTCCACCATATCCCGGTCTGCCAGGAGCCAGGCTGTGAGATAGGATTGTTTGCTGCCCTTCCAGGTTATGGAATGTGCCAGTGCTGCGGTGCTGTTCATGCTAAGCTTCTCCTCCCCACCCATCCACATCCGTGGGTGGGTAAAACGGTTTACATTTGCGTATCATCCAGGATACGCTGCGCAGTGAGACGGGCAGAGACGAGCACGGTTGGTACTCCCGTCCCGGGGTGCGTGCTCGCTCCAACGAAGTAAAAATTGCGGATACCGTTTATGCCGGTTATGCGGTCGCAGGTAAGCCATTTGGGTAAGTTTGTGGCTCAGGCCGTGGGCAGATCCGCGTGTAAGGTTGTAGCGGCGCTGCCAGTCTGGGGGACTAAAACTTGTTTCGACCTTGATGTGCGACTCAATATCGGTGATGCCCAGGGTGGCGAGGCGCTTAAGGATAAACGCCCGCGCTTTCTCCTGGATTCCCTGCCAGTCCTGGGGATTTTTTTCGTTAATGTGACCGACAGGAACGGCAACGTACAGCGTTTCATGTCCGGGAGGGGCCGCTGAGGCATCCAAACGCACGGGTGCATGGATGTAAAAATTGGGCTGTTCCGGCATGAGGTTGCCCTTGAAAATTTCCTCGAACCCTTTGCGGAAATCTCCTGAAAAGAACAGGTTGTGTGCTCCCAGTTGGGGGTATTGTTTGTCCAGGCCCCAATAGAACACCAGCGCCGAGCACCCATACTCCTTGCGGTCAACTCGCCTGGATTCACCGTCATCAGGCAGCAGTTCGCGGTAAACATACCCCAGGTCTGCGTTTGCCACCAGGATGTCGGCCTTTAATATTTGTCCATCTGCCAGCATCGACTCCCGTGGCTTTGTCCCCTTCAACCATTATTTTCTTTACCGGGGAATTGTACAGGAATCGCACACCCAGTTTCTCGGCGATATCGGTCAGCGTTTCTGCCACGCGGTACATTCCACCTGCGGGATAATACAACCCGTCGCACAGTTCTGTATACTGCAGGAGCGAATAGGTTGCCGGGGATTCATACGGGCTGAGTCCCATGTACATGTCTTGAAAAGTAAAGGCCATCTGCAGTTTGGGCGATTTGAAAAACCTGCCGGCATAGTCGCTGTGTCGCGTAAATGACCTTAACCCTAAAAACACCGGGATCATGCGCGGGTTGATGAAATCGCCCAGGCGTCTGAAATCCCTGGTGATGACAGAGGGGAGGGACAATTGGAAATGGGCTCGCCCTTCTGCAAGGTAACGAAGCATGTGTTCAAAACTGCCCGGTTCGATGGCTTCCAGTTGCTCCTTCATTTTAATCATGTCGGAGGTCAGCCTCAACTGGCTGTTATCCTGGAAGCAGAGCGCATAGGTCGGGTCGATGCGCCGCAGGTCAAGGCGGTCTTCCATGCGTTCACCCAGGGCGGAAAATGTCTCTGCATATAGCTCGGGCATCATGAACAATGTCGCCCCGGTGTCAAAACGGTAGCCCTGGAGATTCATCTGGTCGCATCGTCCCCCCGACTTTTCGCATTTCTCCACCACGGTCACTCGATGACCGGCGCGCGCCAGCCGGGCGGCTGTGGCGATCCCGCCCATCCCGGCTCCTACTATGAGTACGGTTGCTTTATTGGAATTTTCTTTCATGGCTGGGCCATTATACCCGGGGATTTCTGAAAGTTCTCATCTGCTCCGAAAAACGGGGATCATTGGAAGTATACGTATTTCAGATCAAGTAAGTTTCATGTTTCTAATTCACATTTTGAAGATTTGTGGGAAAATAATGTGTTGACGATCAATGTAGAAAAGGGACTGGCCCCAACTGGTTTGGAATATCCGGCAGACTTATATGATACCCGCTAGGGTAAATGAAACTTCAAGGAGACCCGGCATGACTGAAGAAAAATTTGAAAACGTAACCATCATTAAAAAAGCCAATATTTATTTCGAGGGGAAGGTCACCAGTCGTAACGTCCTGTTCGCTGACGGCACCCGCAAGACGCTTGGCTTTATGCTGCCGGGCGACTACGAGTTCAGCACCGGCACCCGTGAGATCATGGAGATATTGAGCGGGGGGATGGATGTACTCCTGCCCGGAAACATGGACTGGCAGACCTTTAAACCAGGGGAGTCATTTGAAGTGCCTGCCCACTCGTCTTTCAAACTAAAACTCACCCAGCCGGTGGATTATTGTTGTTCTTACGGTTGAGGTTCAACGCTCCCCAGGCAATTAACAAAAAGGCGGAGCCTGCAAAATCGCAGGCCCCGCCCATGATCATTACCTTAACATCCGGGGAAGGTTTCCCCTGGAAGACTATAACTTGGTCAGCCAGTTCGAGTCGTACCCAGCCTGCTGGTTTTTCAAGGCGTGCCCAGTTTCCCTGGATCTCCAGCACGATCACCCGCTGGTCTTTTGTGAGGCTGTCGATCAGCCTGGCAGTGGTTTCGTTCGGGAGATTCCGTACCCAAAGGTGTGACCCGAGGAAAATATACGAGTTCCCGGCCGGCACTGGGGGAGTCGGGGGTTCGATGGGATCGGTGGGCACCTCTCCCAGCCGTTCCATGAAGGATCGCTGGAATACGCTCACGTCCATCACCTTGCGTTTCAATCCGAGAATATCCTGGTAAGCGCCTGGCAATAAACACCTGTCCCCGGTGAACTGGTGACCGACAATGTTTTCTTTTACGATCCCGGTATCCTTATAGATCGGATCGTAATCCGGCAGCCACTTCTCTCGCAGCGTCTTCCAGGTCATTTACGTGGCTACCGCGGGTTGTTTTCCATACGCGGCAAACCAGATCTTGTACTTCCCCAGCCAGCTTTTCATGGTGGGAGCATAAGACGTGATATAACCCTCTCCCGGTATATATACCGGTTATCGGCCATTCTCTTGCCAGGGCTTCAACGAATGCCTTGCAGTGACTGTCCAGCGCCCAGGGTTTGAACAGCGGCACCTGGTTCCAGGGCAGCCTTCCCAGGCGGGCCGCCATCCATTTATTCCAGTCGGCCCACCATTGCTCCATGTCGGCCCATAAGGAAAGCACCGGCAGTCCGCTTTTTTTCAGTGTTTGCGCGGCAAAATCCGCCTGCGCATTCCCCCCTGCGATGGGATCATCCCACCAATAGGCATGCAGGCGCAGGTATTTTGAATATTTCGCCACATTCTCGCCATTCTTTTGAAAACTTGAGTCAACCCCCATGCCTGACCCGGCCTTAAGGATCACGTCTGTCACACCGCCGTCAATGAGCTCCTGTGGTTTGAGCATCACATCCCAGTGGCTGTGGTCGGTGACCAGCAAACGATTCGCAATAATTGTTGCAGGCATGTTTCCTCCGCTGTAAATTACGTGGATTTCCAGGTTCCCATAGATTCCTGCCATGGGAAGGGCCAGTTTCCAAAAAAATTATAGCATACCCATCTTGGGTGCCCTATATATGAAAATGGGTGACTGGATGCCTTATAAATTCGCCATTCCCCCTTGAAATCCCCCGCTGGAATCGCAAGAATCGGGTTGTTGACCGCCCAAAAATCGTTAAAATAGTCCCATGAATACTATTATCCAGCAATCCACGGACTACCAGCGCATTGAACAAGCCATCCGTTACCTGCAGGACAATGCCCGCCGCCAGCCGGATTTGGCCGAAGTTGCCGCTCACATTGGCTTGAGCGAATATCATTTCCAGCGGCTTTTCACCCGCTGGGCAGGCATCAGTCCCAAGCGCTTCCTGCAATTTCTCACCAAGGAGAATGCCAAAAGCGCTGCTTTCGCGGACCTCGGTCCTTTCCGCCGCCTTCCAGACCGGGCTCTCCGGTCCGGGTCGCTTGCACGACCTGCTCGTTGAATGTGAAGCCGTCACCCCGGGTGAATACCGCACGAAAGGTGCAGGCGTGGAGATCGCTTATGGCTTTCACCCCACTCCCTTTGGGCGAATGCCTGCTGGCGCTGACCAAGCGCGGCATCTGCTTTCTGGCTTTTGTGGATGGCGATCGCCAGGCAGTTTTGGACCAGCTAAAGCTGGACTGGGCTAATGCCAGTTTCCGGGAGGATCCCTCCCTCACCGGGTCGCTGGTGGAATTAATTTTCGCCTCCCATCGCGCCGCTTCAAAGACCGGTCGGGAACCAACTGGGATATCCCTGCACCTGCGCGGCACGAATTTCCAGATCAAAGTCTGGGAAGCGCTCCTGCGCCTTCCGCTCGGCTCAGCCACCAGTTACGAGGCGCTGGCGGACAGGTCGGTTCGGTTAACTCGGCCCGCGCGGTCGGGAACGCAGTCGCCCGCAATCCGGTCGCCTACCTCATCCCCTGCCACCGCGTGTTGCAGAAGGCAGGCGACTTTGGCAATTATCGTTACGGGTCGGCACGCAAACAGGCCATCCTGGGCTGGGAATTGTCGCAGGTGGAACGGTAGGACAAAAGGGGAAGAAGCAGTTCATTTGTCCATGTTTTAACAAGTTCTTAACCAAGTATTGGTAAAATTAGGGAAACTCTACTCTGGTTTTACCGGTTTTTTTTATTCCCAGGAGCCACTCATGGAACGCAAACTTAAACATGTCGCTGTGCCATCCTCCGAGATCACACCCCACAGCGTATTTTTATCCCGTCGGGATTTTTTGAAAGCCGCCGGGATTGTCAGTGCCACCGCTTTCCTGGCAGCCTGTGGCGTGAAGCTTTCCCCCGCTGGAACCCCTGGGTCCGGGTCCGCTACTCCCACGCTGACCCAAAGTCCGCCTGTTCCCGATAATGCCCAGGGACAGACCACCGACGAACTGGGCAACCCGCTCAACACATTCGATCAGATCACGAATTACAATAACTATTATGAGTTCTCCACGAGCAAGCAGGCGGTGAACCCATTATCAAAGGATTTCAAGACCACTCCCTGGGCGGTGGAGGTTGGCGGGCTGGTGCAAAACCCAAAGACCTACAGCTCTCGATGACCTGCTCAAGTTCGAACAAAAGGAACGCATCTACCGCCTGCGCTGCGTGGAAGCCTGGAGCATGGTCATCCCGTGGACCGGGTTCGAACTGTCCGCCTTGCTGAATGAAGTCCAGCCGATGACCAGCGCCAAATATGTGCACTTTGTGACCCTGATGGATCCGGCCGCAGATGCCCGGCGAAGGGGATCCGCTTTACCCCTGGCCGTACAGCGAAGGTCTGCGCCTGGATGAAGCCATGCAGCGTCTGACGATCATCGCCACCGGTCTTTACGGCCAGCCGCTGCCCAACCCGGATGGTGCACCCCTCCGGCTGGTGGTGCCCTGGAAGTACGGCTTCAAGAGCATCAAGGCCATTGTCAAGATCGAATTGACCGAACAGCAGCCCGCAGACGATGTGGAACACGATTTCGCCGCAGGAATACGGCTTCTATCTCCAACGTCAACCCCACGGTGGATCACCCGCGCTGGAGCCAGGCCAGTGAACGGCGCATCGGTGAATTGAGCCGCCGCCCGACGCTGATGTTCAATGGCTACGCCGATGAGGTGGCCAGCCTTTATGCGGGGATGGATTTGCGTGCCAACTATTAGCAGGACAAAGCCAAAAATTACCTGGCTTCAAATCCTTATTCATATTCTTGGCTGGCTCCCGCTGGCATGGATTCTCTTTGACTATTTCACCGGCAGGTTATCGGTCAACCCCATCCAGGATATCGAGCAGCGCCTGGGGCGTATCGCCGTCTACTTCCTGATCGCCTCGCTGGCCTGCACCCCGCTCTATACCCTTACCGGCTGGCGCGAGCCGCTTAAACGCCGGCGTGCTTTGGGGCTGTATTGTTTCATGTATGCCAGCCTGCATGTGCTGACATTTATCGGCCTGGATTATGGCTTCAACCTGTCATTGATCGGGGGCATTGTTTTACAGAAACCCTATGCCATCGTTGGTCTGGCCACATTTCATCCTTCTGCTCCCACTGGCGGTCACTTCCTTCCGCTGGTGGATGAAGAAACTGGGTCGCAATTGGACCAACCTGCATCGCCTGGTTTACCTGGCCGGCAGTGCTCGACATCCTCCATTATGCCTGGGCGAAAAAAGGCAATCTGTTCACCTTGAGCGGTGACATCCTGCGCCCCCTTTTTTTAGGTCTGCTGCTTGTTTTCCTGCTGGTCTTGCGCCTGCCGCCGGTGCGCCGCTGGGTCAGTGAATTGCGTCAAAGGTCGCCCACCGCTCGCTGACCTCCCAAGATCAATGTACAACATCCTCGTTTCAAACCAAGCTCGCATCTCGCCTGCAAGAAACTTCGAGCTTGTTTGACTCCGCCCCCCATTTGCTATAAGATTGAGCATGGCAGGCGGTATTTTTTTAACCATGCCTTCCCGAGGAGAAGTCATGGCAAAGACGAGCGCCGCAATCTACCAGCATCCCGCTGAATTACTCCAAAATCTGATCCGTTTCGACACCACCAACCCTCCCGGAAACGAGCGCCAATGCATTGAATACATGAATGGCCTGCTAAAGGATGCCGGGATAGAAACCACCATGGTTGCCAAACACCGGGCGCGTCCCAACCTGGTCGCCCGCATGAAAGGCGAAGGCAAGGCTCCCCCGCTCCTGCTTTACGGTCATGTGGATGTGGTTACCGTCGAAAACCAAAAATGGCAGCAGCCTCCCTTCGCTGCCAATATCGTGGATGGGTTCCTCTGGGGCCGCGGTGCCCTGGATATGAAAAGCGGGGTTGCCATGCTGCTGGCTGCCTTCCTGAAAGCGAAGATCGAGAATGCTCCTTTACCCGGTGACGTGATCTTCTGCGCCGTCTCCGACGAGGAGGCCGGGGGGGATTTCGGAAGCCGCTTCCTGGTCAACGAGCACGCCGACCTGTTCAAGGATGTCAAATACGCCTTTGGTGAGTTTGGCGGCTTTAATATATCATGGGTGGCAAGCGCATATATCCGATCATGGTGGCTGAAAAACAATGCTGCTGGATGAAGCTCACCTTCCATGGGCGTGGTGGGCACGGATCGATGCCGGTCCGCCACCAGGCCATGGCAAAACTCGCCCGGACCCTGCACCTGCTCGACCGGAAACGGCTGCCCTACCACCTGACCCCCGCAGTCCGGTTGATGCTGACCAGCATAGCCGGGGCTTTGGGGGGTGTCACCGGGCTTGCCGTCCGCGCCATGAACAGCCCCCTTTTTGCGGACGCTGTCATTGGCGCCATCGGCGAACGCGGCAGCATCTTTGCACCGTTGCTCCATAACACCATCAGCCCTACCATCCTGAAAGCCAGCGACAAGGTGAATGTCATTCCCTCCGAGGTCTCCATCGGGCTGGACGGTCGGTTGCTGCCCGGGTTCACACCCAAGGACATGGAAAATGAAATGCATGCCTTGCTCGGGTCGGATTATGACCTGGAAGTGCTCGAGTACGACCCCGGTCCGTCCGCTCCGGATATGGGATTGTTCGAGACTCTGAGCAATGTGATCAAGGAATCTGATCCCCAGGGAATTCCCGTGCCTTATGTGATGAGCGGTGTCACCGATGCGCGCTTCTTTTACCAAGCTCGGCATCCAGACCTACGGCTTCACCCCGCTCCAGTTGCCCGACGATTTTAGTTTTATCGGGACGATCCACGCCGCCGATGAGCGCGTTCCGGTAACCGCCCTGGAATTTGGAACCCAGGCGATTTATTCCGCGCTGCAGAAATTTATATAATGGATATTTCTGGCTCACCTGTTTATACGGGAAAATTACACCGGACTGATTGCTCTTTCTTTTTGTGCGGATGTAAAATAGTTTAATCCAATAGAAAGAAAAATCATCATCAATAGTTTTATAACAGATCACAGGAGTCAATTTCACATCCTATTTCCAATCTCTGATCGGCTGTCAATATTTGTATCTACTCACGCTAGCCAGGTTTTTGTTTGATTCTGTCATTGCGAGGAACGTTCTTTGCGACGAAGGCAATCTCATAAAAAAGGATTTTGTCCTTCAAACTGGGGATTGCTCTGCCAAAATGCGGTTCGAAATGATATTCATGAGAAATACCAATTTTTATGAAAACAAACGTTCCCTTGATCTCCAGTCTTCGCAAACCATTCAGATCTTTACTTTTATTGATCCTGTTTGGGTTGATCTCATTTGGCTTCATCACGAAAGCCGTTGGATATATTTTGATCCAGCGCGAAACCGGGGTTCTGGGCAGCTACTACCGCTCCATTGGCACCCTCGAAAATGTAAATGATTCCACCCATTGGTGGTGCAATCCGAGCAAATCAGCATGCATAAATGTTAAAGATCCCCAGTCGGGGGATGTTTCAGCCGGGATCGCACTGATCCAGGCCAGTCCCTTGATCGCTTATGGCGACCAGCGTGATATCGTTTCAGGCGTCATGCCGCAAACTTATAATGAAAACCGGATCGATTCAAACGCTACTATGATAATGGAAGCACTTCCTCCGGAATATTGGCCCAATACCCACACGTATGATCTGTGGTTTACCGGTGATCTGATCGCTAAAGAGGAAGTAAAGACCTGGGCTAAACTGCCGGAAGATCAGAAAACGATTGGCTATTATCTCAAATTTAATATCGATACCCTTTTAGCCGCCCACCCCGAGTTTATGCCAAGCAGGGCGGTACGGTCGCTCTCCTTTTCATGTTCGAAGGCCATGAATCCGCCATCCCCTCCATCCAGGCCATGCAAGTCGGCCAGAGATATTTTATCCGTGGCTGGGATGATCACTGATTCGGCTGGATTTTTCTTGGGAAAACACACACTTCGCAACTCTTGAGATCAAGCCGCTGGATGATGGACAGCTCTGGTACATCCCGCTGGCGCAAGGAACGAATCATCGATTTCAGCGATCCCCTCCTGGCTCCCTTCAAGAACGAGATCGATGTCCTCAACGAAAACCTGCACACGCTGACCATCATCACCACCGCGGATCAGAGCGCCATGCCGAAGATGCAGGAAGTCTTCCCGCTTTTATTACCTGGTCGAAGGGCGCTGGCTGAACCACCAGGACGATCTCGCCGGGAACAAGGTGATCGTGCTGCCGAAGCCATTCGCCAGGCTGCGCGGCTTGAAACTGGGGGATGAGATCAGCTTCACCTTCCGGCCGCTGACGGACACCTATTTTGGGTTAATCCGGGATGGCGTGGATTCACTCAACTGGAGAAGCTACCCCACCTACCAGGATACCTTCAAGATCGTCGGTTTATATAACGATACGAATAATTGGGCTTTTTCTGCCTATATTCCCACCTCCAGTTTGCGGCTCGGCTTTGCATCCGTCACTCAAAACCAATTTAGATACGAGGAATACAATTTTGTGCTCAACTCCTCGCGCCACGAGGCTGAGTTCATTCAAGAGTATAAAGATCCCCTCCAGGCGCTGGGCATCCGCCTGAATTTTCTCCCTAACAATGGTCCGGCCTTTTGGGCTGCGGTGGATCCCATCCGCGCTCCTCCTCCGCGGACCTGCTGGTCTTTGGCCTGCTGATGGTCGTCGCCCTCATCCTGGCGGTCTTTCTGTACGTGATGGCGCGCAAACGGGACTATGCCATCTTAAGAGCCCTGGGCGTCCCCAAAAAGCAGGCCAACGGGCAGTTGCTCCTGCCCCTGCTTTTGTTGGGCGAGCTCGGGATCCTCCTGGGTGGGTATCCGGCCTGGAATTATGCATTAGCCCAGGCCAAAGCCTCCCTGTCCAGCCTGCCGATGCCCGCCGGGGTCTCTCCTTCCGCCGACCTCAGTCCCTTCTTCCTCGCCGGCTTGTGCGCAGCCATTTTCCTTCTCCTGGCTTTGTTTTCCTGGCTGGGAGTGATTTTCCTGGCCCATAAACCCGTCTTTGAGCTTCTTCAAGGCGAGACTTCCCAAAACAAGGGAAACCAAAAGCGAAAAGGAACCAGCGCCTCCAGCCAGCCCGTTCCTTCCTTATCTTCCAGCCTGGCCGGCACGCTGGTTCTCCCTGGAAGCGTACGACAGGGACCTCCGCTGAACCAGGTCGCTCTCGCAGCGGGTAGAAAATACACGCCTTCCATCCCTGCTCCGGTATGTGCTCCATCACGTGCTGCGTTCCAGGCTCAGATCCTTCCTGACCCTGGCCGTTGCTCTGGGCTTTCTGCTCGCCTCGGCCTGGGTCCGGCAGACCATGGAGCGCAGCCGCCTGGAAGTGGAGCGGCTCTACGATACCACCGTGGTGGAAGCCGACATCGTGCCGGCCGATCCTTCATCATCAAGCGGGGATATGCCAGGTGGAGGCACCGGCTTTGTCTACCTGAAGACCATCGACAGCGTCTTGAACAGCGGCTTCGTGAAAAGCAGTGTTCTCGAGGCCGATACTGCCTGGGTCAAAATTAAAAATTTGGTTTCCCTGGACGTATTTCCCGGGAACTTCCCGGTCTATGCCTATGACAGCCCCGAGGCGTTTAATTCCGGCCTGGCAGATCCGGGTTCGCTCAGTTTTTGCCTCGGGATGGGACATGAACCTCTTCGCCGCACCCCGGACGATCGCAGAGATCCAAAAAGATGGCCTGCCTGCACTTTTCCCGGTCAGTCTGCTCGAGCAGCTGCAGTTGAAGGTTGGCGATACGGTTCGGATCACCGTCCAGTCCAGCAGTCCCTACACCTGTGTCATCGTTGGGCAGTACTCGGGAGGCAGGTCTACCGCCAGTTATTCCAACAGTATTCCCTGGAAAAATTCTGCGATATTTCCCATATTGATCCCCCTCTCCGCCCTGGAATCCATGGAAGGCAGCCAGACCAGGTTCACGGTGGCGCATTTTAGCCTCGATCCAAAGAGAAACCGGGAGCTGCCGCAGCTGCACGCGGACATGGAAAAGGTCATGCAGGGTTTGGGTGGCAAATTGAATTTTATTATCTGGGATGAGGAGTTGCGGATCGTGATCGCCCAGCTGGATAAGAACCTGTCCCTGCTCAAGGTGCTCTACCCGGTGGTGATCGGCGTGTCGGTCCTGATCGGCGCCGGGCTGTGTTTCCTGCTCCTCCTGCAAGCGGCACGCGAGGCTGCCATCCTGCGCGTGCTGGGAACCACCCGCAGGGCCGTCCGGCTGGCGTTGATCATCGAGCCCTTCATCCTTTCCATCCTCGGGGTGCTGCTCGGTCTGGGCATCTCCCGTTTATTGTGGACGACCTCGAATTTGGTGACGGCTGTTCCATTATTGATCAGCGCTGGCCTGTACCTGGCCGGGGTTCTGGCCGGTTCGGTGACCGGCGCCATATCGGTCACCAATAAAAAACCCATTGAGCTCTTACAAGTCAAAGAGTAAGGAGGAAATAATGCCTGAGCTCAGGTTGGAAAACGTGTCTTATCAATACAAGAACGGGGACCGTAAAGTGGTCAACGAAGTGACCTGCCTGTTCGAAGGCGGCAAGTTGAACGCGGTCGTAGGACCTTCAGGCAGCGGCAAGACCACCCTGCTCTCGCTCATGGCTGGTCTTGACCAGCCCAACCAGGGACAGATCTATATCGATGGTGAGCCCCTTGCCGACCTGGATCTGGATCAATACCGGCGCGAGCGGGTATCGATGATCTTCCAGGCTTTCCAGCTTTTTCCCCTTTTGACCGCCCTGGAAAATGTTTGCTTCCCCATGCAGCTCAACGGCGTTCCCAGGGAGGAGATCCAGGAAAAGGGGAAAAGCCTTTTATCTTCCGTGGGGATCACGGAAGATAAATTCAAACGCTATCCCGCCAATCTCTCGGGTGGGGAGCAGCAGCGCGTCGCCATTGCCCGCACCCTTGCGACCGGCGCCCAGGTTCTGCTGGCTGATGAACCCACCGGGAATTTGGATAAGGCCAATGGCGATAAATTGATCGAGATCCTTGGACAATTGGCGCATGAACAGGGTTATTGTGTCATTATCGTCACGCATGATCCCAGCATTGCCGAGCGTTCCGACAAGGTCTGGCGCATGTCCGATGGTGTTTTAATGGAACAACAACTCGCTTCAGCATAGACGATCAGGATACCATTGTGGTTCAAGATCAGTGAGAAAAATGATAAATCAAGCGACCGGTGGATTGTATTATCTTTGTGATGTTGCTTTACTGGTTTAAATTTATGGTCTAATCTCAAAACCTAAATAAGTAATTTTCCCATCAAAGGGTGGCATAGAACTAAGGCTCTATACTGCTCCTATTAAAATTAGAAATCAGGCAGGAACAAATGTCAAGCAACTTTCTTGTAATTTTTATCCTAATTATTTCTTGTGGATATCTTGCATCTGTCATAGGCGACATCGTGTTGTATGCGACTTGGAATAAAACGTTCTTTACTTCTGGATTGCTAATCTTTGTAACTCGGGTTCCAGTCAATAACTTAAATATTATTATTCCTACTAGTTCTTTGTTGGAAGCGGAGTACCGATCTGGTGTGAGTGTACCGTTAGTCTTCAAGGAAATAAATAACCATATGTTCGGCTTCCGCGAGAAATTATTCGCACCAGGCTATTTACGTTCTTCTTCCCTAATGCATGGACTACTCATTTTTGACAAAGCTAATAGTGAAGTTGTGGTTAAAGGCTTTGCCAATTGGGATCTGCTAGGACTTATATTGATTTTGATATTCGGATTGATATTTTATTATAATGAACCAATTTTAATGATTGGATTGATTTGCTTTATTATTCTAATTTCGGGAATGCATTATTTCAAACAAAAAAGACGCTTTTCGAGTGTCGCAACTTATGCCGCTCAATTATGGTCAAGAAAATCATAAAGATATTTTTTTAGACCTTAAATAGGCTAGATTTTAGGTCTTTTGCCACTGTTATCGAGCCTGACTATTATTAATCATTAATCATAACTATTTCAATGCAATAAGGGATCTGACGTATTGAGTCCATCGAAGCAAAAGGTGGTTTATAGCAAGTGAGGTGTTTTTTTTGAGGAGCATATGAAGAGTCCTACGGATGGCTTCCTTAAATCTCATCCTCGATATTGGGTCCTAATAATAATTTGTGTAGTTCTCGCTTGCTTGCTGATCGCATATTTTCAGGGTTTTTTTATTGAATCATTATGTTTAGTTCCACCGGGTACAATGGTTGATAGTGAGGCATATGCCAAGGTACAAACATGGAATGACTTAAATGGTAATGGATTACAGGATAAGGGTGAGCCTCCGTTAGCGGGGATCACGGTTCAAATGGATTGGTCGTCATCAATCACAAATACAAGTGGAGAGGGTATTTTAAGAATATTCAAACCGGGTTGCGTGTGTAATTGTTGGAAAGGGGAAACTATTAAAGTTCTAACACCTAATGGTTATAAAGGAACAACTCTATTAGAAATAGGATTGACGGAAAATCAAACAATATATCGTTTTGGTTTGCAATTGATGGAAGGTGATCACCCATCTCCTTAGATATCCATCTTACAAAAATCGACTTTTATAAGCAGACGCTCATTTAGTCCGAGCATCTACCTTGAGACATTGGCAAACAAATTAATTGAAATTTTAATAATCAGGAATCAAACTACCAAAAGGAGAATTAAATGCCCACCACATCTGCACAGCAAGCCCTGGAAATTCTGCGCAAGGGGAGCGAGACCTTCCAGTGGTACGTCATCCCCCTGCTATCTTTTGTATTCTATGTCTACACCGTGGAAGTTGAAAAACGCAACTGGAACCTTGTCCTGGCAGGCCTGGCTTTCTGGGGCATGGATTGGTTCAATGAAATTTGGAATGGCCTGGTCTTCCATTTCACGAATTACGCTCCCGTCTGGGGCGCACCCGGAAAGACGGCGTTCCTGATCCTGATTGGCTTGAACATCGAGATCATGTTCATGTTCGCCGTCTCCGGCATCATCTGGACAAAAATGCTGCTGCCGGACAAAAAGACGAAGATCCTCGGGATTCCCAATCGGATTTTCATCGCCGTCGCCGGGTCTGTCTTTTGCGTCTTTGTGGAATACCTGCTCAATTCTGTTGGCGCGCTCACCTGGGATTACTCCTGGTGGGGTCGCAGCGCGCCCTGGCTCATTTTCTTGATCGGTTATCTTACTTTCTTTATTGTCGCTTTCTGGGTATTCGACATGAAAAGGATGAAAAACAAACTCATTACCGTCGGGAGCATCTGGGCATTGGACGTCGTTGCCCTGGTCGTTTTCATCCCCTTGTTGCATTGGATCTAAAGAAAATCAAGGGCGAAACCGGTAGATCTGTCTTTTTTTGTCTATCGGGCGATATAGTTTACTTGGTCACTTTCCTATTCCGATGGTCGGCCATCCCTATTGATATTGATCTGAAAAGCGGCCTTTGCCAGAGTCACCGCTGCCGGTGACGTCGGTCAACTGGCGCACGGAGCCGAGGGCATCCCGGAGGAAATATTCGGTGTCGCCGGTGCCCACTTGGGAGATGCGCTTTAGGCCATAAGTATACGCGTTCGTCCCGTCACTCAATACCTGTGTCGATCCGGCATTCAGGTCCATCACGAAATCCGTCGTGGTGCTTCCCACCGTCTGCTGCAATCGATCTCCTAATCCATTATAAAAAGTTATTGTTTGATTACCCAAATGACCGACCCTAACAATTGATCGTCGTTTCCATCATTTTTGGTTTTGCAATTTTGATATACGCTTACAGAGTTCGGACTATTGCTCATCAGCTCAGACATTCTTGTGCAACACTTTTATTGAATGCCGGTGCACCGGTGATCGCGGTGCAAACAATCTTGGGGCATGAAAAGGTAGATACCACTTTGGGATACGCCCGTCTATATGACGGCACGGTGGCTTCAGACTACTACCGGGCAATGGGCCAGGTCGAGCGGCTTTTCGTCTTGCCAGAAAATGTGCTGGTTTCAACCACCACTCCCGCAGAAATGATTGCCATGATCGATTCCCTTGCCAATGGGACGCTCAATGATCCCCAGCGGCAGACTTTGCAGGCATTGCGAGATGGCATTCTTTCTATGGCATCGCTAACAGTGCGCGAGTTGGTTTGAGCTTGGAAACGGAAAGGTCCGATGGCAGATTGTCTTATGCCGGTATATGATTTTAATTTTTTCCATACCCTTTCCATGGTTTGGCTGAGCGAAAATTAAATAAATAATCGGATTGTTCCAAATATTGGATGCTCTCTATCAGTATATCTGGTTGTAAATTATATTGTGTGCTATTTTGCTCTGGCAAATAAACGATCATATTCTCTGTATTAAAATAAAGTAATGCAACAATAGGAGGTGTATTGTCAATGCCTGAGGCAGTAACAAAAACTCCATCTGGATTCCCGTATTTTCCTATAATATCGTTCAAAGTGATTACTTGGGAAGGATTAAAGCCAACTCCATTAACAAGATTTTGATCGTTAAATGTGATACCAATTATATTAAAACATCGGATACCGCGATCTCCTCCGCTATTTCTAGTATCCCAACTAACGCAACTCTTTACGTCCAGCTTTGAAGAAAGTATTGCCAGCGCTTGTTCTTCGGTGGTAACTCCTGGATTAATGCCCAAAAAGCAAGGTGCAGAACATGGATCTCCAGATAAAAGGCCTCCATCTCCTATATCAAGCGGCTTTTTTGTTTTATCACTACAACCATATAATAGACTAGAAAACAGAATGCTATAAAACAGAAGGATGCTGATCCTTTTAGGGAGCATGGATTATCTCCTTTCTCTTGAATCAAGGGGTCTGTACTACTAACGGGGAAATTTCCGCACGGCCATGCACCAGGCTATTAATATATGCCCAACGTTTTGTATTTGTATAGTCGGTATAAAATAGAAGTCGATGATATATGTTCTCGGGATTACCATATTGCTGAATTTTCTGTTGTGCTTCTATCGGAAATACATAGGCAGCTACCGATTCTGCAAAATCTTCCGTATGATTGAAATTATTATCAGAGCCTGCAGGAGGTATATCCCCATAATAATACATTAACCGATTACATCCTGGTAATCTGTATTCGGGATCCTTTATTGCATTACACTCAGAACCTGGAAAGTATCCTCCTTTCGTAACCCACATCAGCCAGAATGACAAGAGCCCGTGGTTTCGATGATCCCACGCATGGCCCATTTCATGAACAACGGCCCACTGATCAAAGTTAATGCTTTGATCAGATCTTTCATACCCACTAAGATTCCCGTCATTCGGAGGTGTGGTTGGTAACAGGCCTCGGTCAAGTAGCTCAATTCTATTCCCATATGTGCAGCCTTTTCCGCAAGTTTGGGGTATTTTTGTGATAATTACTGGACCAACAAACTCTTGCCTTCTAAGGCCCATCATTATATCCATATTTATTGCTGATCCGAGAACAATCTTTAATTCGTTTAATGACCACCTACCTTCCTCCCACTTCCAACAACTATAGCCATATTCTTGGAGAAGTGCGGGGTCTATTGGCAGGAATGAAATAATCCCGCCAGTATTTGCATTCACATACCCCCAATCCACTACAAGATCCACTTGATATCGTTTTAATGCCATCAGAATATACCAGGCGTTTTCAGCATCATTTTCCTTTATATATCCTGATGGGTCGAAATAATTAACTGGATTGGCTTCAACATAATTCCATCCATTCAATGATTGTGGTCTGTTATAATCGCCTTGCCACGAATCTCTGGTCAGGAATCGTCCAGTCACGGGGGAATAAATTCGAGAGCGCAGATTAATTAACTTAATGTAACTGTCCGTATACTCATTGGAGAAGCCGTAAGGGGTGGTTGTACTGCCCTCGCTGCTCTTTAACTCCCCGAAAGGACCGTACTCCTTTGTCAGGGTCACTGCGCCGGTTTCATCGGTCAACTGCCGCACGGAGCCAAGTGCATCCCCGAGGAAATATTCGGTATCGGCGATGCCCACCTGGGAGATGCGCTTTAGGCCATAAGTATACGCGTTCGTCCCATCACTTAAAACCTGCGTCAATCCAGCGTTCAGGTCCATCACATAGGTCGTCGTCTGGCTTCCCACCGTCTGCTGCAATCGATCTCCTAATCCAATACACCTGTAAGTATTCTATGACTGAGTTCCCCTTCTGGCCAACAATAACCGAATCGACACATCGAAAGCTCTTGCTCCCGTGCCATCGCTCAGATAATTCCCCATTGGAATCTCATGTTTAGGGTATGCATCCGGCATTCGTCAAGTAGTGGGCAATATTATAAGCATTGGAATTTATTTTCTTCTGGGTCCTTAGGATTAATAAATGAATACTTTTCGTTAGCGCGAATATATCAACAACACCATAAGCAGCAGTGGTAAATTTACCACGGTGAAGGCAACGCAAGGATGATAAAAATTGGGATGATATAACCCAAGGGAATTCCTAACCCATAAGCATCTGCTTGTTTCCCTGTTGAATAATCCTTTCGCCCTCTTTGTCTTAGGATGGATATATGATTTGTAATCGAACTAAATCCGATATAACCTATTATTACTATAGGAATTAGTATCCCATATTTCATTGTGTGGAATATTATCCAAGAGATTAGACTTAGTGGTAGAAATAGTATAAACGAAATAAAAAAAAACGAAATATACTGTCGTTTTAGGATAATTTTCACTTCATTGGCAATTATATATTTTTATTATAAAATTCTAGACCTTCTAAATATCCCGGCCTGAGAAAGAAGATCAACGATTATGGGTGAACTATTTTAAGCCCCATGATCTGTGTACTCTCTCCAAACGATATTGTTAGGATATTATTTGTTGGATCACCAGATATCTTATAACCATATGTATTTTCATTCAAATAAAATGGGGGAGAGAACTTGACTTTAGAAATCTCCCTTCCAAAATATCGATCGATCGCAATCAGGTATCCACCATCACCGTAGCTGATGAAATATATCTTATCGCCCATTATTACCATGTTACTCGATATATCTTGAAGAATCTTTCCAAATTACGTCTCCTGTAGATTGATTAATCGAATAGATGGTTGGAGGACTGGCCGCTGTGTCAAAAACAATCGTCCCTTTATTAAAAATTGGAGCATGGTTAATAATATTATCTAATTGCACATGCCATAATTCGTTATTCGAAGCTATATCAACTGCTTTGATGGAATTACCACTTTCCATATACAACACGCCATTTGTTTCCAGGAACATATGGTCAGTCGTACGAATAGTCTCAAGTATTTTTGCCTGGTCATCCAAAATGTAGAAGAGGTCGTTATTGGTAAAAACGAATATCTTGTTATCAGAGAAATACATACTGGATACGCTATGACCCCAGGGTAGCCGAGTTTCCCAAAGTAGCTTGCCACTTTCAGTGTCATACGCTAGTACTTCAGCCGTTCCGACAGTGCCGCGATATAAAATATTACCATGGGTAATTAGTAGTTACCATTACTTCCTCCTTGAATTTGCCAAATAATGTTTCCAGTCATGCTGTCTAAACCAAATATGTTTGGAAGGAGTTCCCCTTTTTTTACCCCCTCTATAATTATTTTCCCGGGTGAGCTAATTATATTCTCGTCCGTCACATGAATATCTGATTGATTCCACATTACTTGATATTCTTCATTTGTTTCAAGCATGTGATGGGGAATTTCATAGGTTTGTCCAAATAGAATAGGAACACAAGAAGAGTTGAGTAGGCCAAGAAATAAGAATAAAATAAGATATACTTTTTTTGTCAAGATATACTCCTTTAGTTACCTCATAGTTATCAATATCTTGATTGATCAAATGAAACCATTATTTGAGTAACCTACGGCTGATAATTCCCGCTGACAGATACCAGTCGGTTTGCGGAGTCATAGGCATAAGCGTTGATCACATCATCGAGCAGGTTGCCGTTGTCATCCCAGGTGTACTAGACTTCGTCCACGGTGAGAAGCAAAAAGACAGTGTGATAATTGTAAATGTTGTTGGTCAGTTAACCAAGGTTGGATAAATATTGGGAAAAACAATAGATAACTTCATGTGCATAGTGAAAAAATTTGCCGTCTGAATATTCTCTCTCCCATATAAGGTTAATGGGGTTATCCGTATTTTCAAGGGAGACATTCGACGCTGCTAATCAAGCGAGTAAAGACGCTAACAAAACACAGCCAGACAAGAAAGGGAATATATATTAATCAATATTTGAGTAAAAAAGTCCCGACAATTACGGATTTTCCTCGACATTTTGAAACCGAAATGACCAGGTCCAATCAGAGCCGGCTATACGTAATTGCCGAAGCGTGATGCCGCGAGGAAAGGAACTAATTTCGCTACCTGGAATACCTGTAACAACCAGAACCACTTCGTCCTGCATTTCAACCACCTGGTTTTCACAATAGTCTATGGAAGTATATTCTGTTGGATTTAAACCTCCACCCTCTCGTCTACAGATTGATTCGAGATCGTCACAAAGATGCATTCCTTTTAAATGCAAGCGAAGATAACCACTCTCGCGATATTCTATCCACCATTCCTGCCAACCACTCTCGTAACGCAGATTTGAAAGTGGGGCATCGTAAATCTGCTTGTATGTATTGTCGGCCCTGAGAATGAGCATATCTGTGTCATCGCCACCTCTATAACTTACCACCCATACACCAATCAGATTATTTTTACTAAATGTCGGTGGAAGAGAAGGACACTTTTCTGTTGGGGTAGATGTGACATTTTTAGTAGGTTGGTTGTGTGTTAATATCGTGCATGCAAATATCATACACGCTAAAACCACTTCAATTATTATTAAATTTCGATATCTTCTCAATGCGACCTCTTTTGTTTTATCCAATATCCAAGAGTGGCAAATTAAATGGCCAGGGCAGGGAAATTTCTAAGCCACACAATCGTTTCTCGGTTCATTTGTACATGAAAGTATATTCTTCGCCGCGTTTCTCAACTCGCAGGATGATGGAAACGCTTTCAAAAAATTCGAAATATGCACAACACTCCCCCACACGTTGCGCTCTCAAAATAAACTCAGCATCAATGCCAAACCAGGCCTGGTCGTACTGATCGAATCCCACTTCAACCCCTGCCCAGTAGGCTGCGTTCTCGGCGGTTATCCCCGAAAGTCCAGCTTCGATGGCCCATTCCCCTTCACCCAGGTCTTCCCGCATCAGTTGCGGTGCTTCGTCCGTTTCCACCCAATGTTCGAAGCTGTCTTCTTGCGGCAGGATAATGCCTCTTATCTTGAGCAAATAGTAAATCAATATTTGAATAATTCCCTCCCTTTTATCGTCCAGGTGGTTTTGCTTGGCTGGTAACCCCCCGGTCGAATCAATACATTCTACATAAAGATACATATAGTGGCAGCGGGATTCAAGTGACATTTATCACTTTTGGACGTCGTTGCCCTGGTTATCTTTATTCCCCTTTTGCATTGGATTTAGGGTAATCAAAAAGGCGGATCCGATAGATCCGCCTCATTTTCTCTTACCGGATGGTTGAAAATAAATCGCTCGGCTGTTTTTCTATTCGCTTGACGATTTAGAAAATATGTTCTATAATTGGTTGGGAACGAAAAATATTCCTGGTGATATCCTGGCGCGTTGTGCAGTCCTTGTCCCCGTTGGTCCCCAATCGCTAGCCCCCTTTCTTGGTGGGACAGGGGGTTTCGTCGATATTCCGCACCTTAACAACCGATCCTATCGTCGTTTTCCTTTGCAGGGGTGTAATTCATTACGCCCAGTTCCCTTGGTGTTTCCGTAGCGAGCCCTTATGGTGTGCCTCCATCTCCTCCTGATTGGACCTGCCGGTGTGGGGAATCCTTGATCATAAAAGATCATTCATTTCCCCTCACCCTTGCGAATACCCCGGCATAGAACGCCGGGGCAAGCCACAGTGCCAGCGAGAAAACCCGTGCCCAATCCGGGTGTATGGGGACCTATTTCTCAATGAGACATGGGTCAGTGCAGTAATTCCATATGGGCTGCGCGACGGGCGCATCCAGCGCCCGTACGCCACATCGACGATTGCGTAGCATCCCGCAGGGACAAGAGTTCGTCGATGCTTCCCCCTCGCGTCGTGCAATACAAATACCAGGGACTCATGAAGCGACATGACCCTTTACAATCGATCACAAAAACATGTTTCACGCAGTCATCATCGAAAAAATGATGCTTAAGTCCTCTCAGTCGTTTCTAGTCGTTCTGGCGCGTCAGAATGCTCAAAAACCCGTTGTTTCACGGTGAACGGCGGTCTCAAACCGCCGTTCACCGCATCGGGCTCAAGGGAGCCCGATGCTTCCTGCTACATTCGCGAGCATATCATCCCCGAAAGGGGACCCGCCTGCCGGGCAAGCCGACTTATACTGCATCGACGACATCGCGAAGCATATCATCCCCGTCAGGGGACCCCCTTGGGGTGAGTTGTCGATGCAGAACCACCATTCGAGCACGACGCTTCCTGCCGCTTCCAGCCGCCCCATACCGCACACTTGCACGGCATATCATCCCCGTCAGGGGACCCCTTTGGGGTGAGTCGTCGATGCATAGCAATCCTGTGGGGAGGCTGCTGTGTGGCACGATGCTGCTCCATACATCCCCCTGGCTTCACAACACATATTAAATACCCTCTCCAAATACGGAGTATTTGGGGAGGGCAGGGTGGGGCGGATTTCGCGTAACACATGGTTCAGCATCAATCCGCCCCATACCGCACACTTGCACTGCACTTCGTTTGGTGCATACTTACCCTTGCGGTCTTGGCCAGGGCACCTGCACCGGCGGGGTTTGCTGGGGGTGCAGGAGTCGGGCTCATGACAAGTACCCGCCGAAGGCCCCCCGTAGGGGGTAAAGGTAGAGCCCGATGCTTCCTGCTTTATCTTTACTTTGTGCCTTAGGGACTTGGTGGTAAATGCTCTTCTTCAGAAACGCACAATCCTTTACATCGTCTATGATCCAAGCTCCATCCCACCATCGCACGATCGTCCATCGTCAATCGTCAACCGTCCATCTTTCCCCGTCTATCGTCTGCCTGTGAAACTTATGAATGGGATCATCCGGCTTCTTTCTGATCCTATCCCGTTGTTTGAATATTCGGCAGCTGGAACTCTCCCTTTTTCGCCAGCCGGGTTTTTCCACTGCCTTCATCTTCAAAAATTTCATACACTAGATCGATCGGAAACACCTTGCTAAGCATCGCCTGCGCCGGGCAGTATTTCGTGGCGCTCAGATCGATGGCTCGCCGCAATGCCGTCTCATCCACTGCAGTGCCGGTGACCAGGTAGGTGATGACCGCGTGTGTGAACACCTTGGGAAATTCCGTCGCCCGGTCTGTTTTTACTGTAACTTCGAAGGCTGTCACCTTCTGTTGTTTTTTTCTCAGGATCGAGATCACATCCATTGCGGTGCATCCGGCCAGGCTCACCGCCATCAGTTCGAGCGGTTCGAACCCATCATTGGCTCCGCCCACTTCGGGGTCCGCCCCCAGTGGCACCTTAAATCCAGAACCGGCTGTGCCGGTGAAGCTCATTCCCTGCTGCCAGATCACGGTCGCATTCATTGATTTTCCTCCAAAAGCGGTGTGACGATATTGTTCAAGGCTTGGTTGGTTAACCCCACCGGTCCAGGTCAGGCGTACGGTCCCGTTCCTGTCAATGATGTATGAACTTGGCAGGTCCCAATTATTGAAAGTCTCAAGTGCGATGCTCTTTGGGTCCAGCCAGACCGGGAACGTCAGTCCTAATTCCTGGACGAAAGAGGCCACCTGCTCAGTGGGGTCGCCGGACTCGATGGCGATCACAACAAAACCTTGCGCTGCGTGGGCGGTATAGTAAGCCTGCAGCTCTGGCATCTCAAGCTTGCACGGCGGGCACCAGGTCGCCCAGTTATTAACCAGGATTACCTGGCCGTGATAATTTTCGATGGAATCCGGTTTTCCTTGAAGGTTGGTCAACTCCAGCCGTGGGCGCAGGATAATTAACTGTAGCCGGTGGCAGGATGGGAGCAATACTCCCCAGTGCCTTTTGTTGGGCATTGATCACTAATGGGATCAACCCTGCCCCGAGCAGAAAGATCCCGGAGGCAAGCAGGGTAATGAAAACTGCCGGGCGGCGGTTGGTTTTTTTGGATGGGATCATATTGATTGATTAGGTGGAAATGGATGCAAAATGATGAGAATCAATGCCGAAGGTAATCATCCAGGTTCAATGTTCTAAACAGGCGTTCGCGTACCACCCCGGGCACTTCCCCGGTCTCCATGGCGGATTCCTGGTAAAGGGATATGGTCTTGCGCAGGGTATCAACGACAATGTGGCAATTCTGACACTCTGCGACATGGCGGTTTGATCTCTTCACACAGTTCTTCGCTGAGAGTCCCATCCACGTAGTCGGACAGGGAACCCAGCAGGGTCTGGCATTTGGAATGGTCTGGTGAGTTCATTTTTTACTCCTTTTCCTGAGCCGTTCGCCATAATAGGTGCTGAGTTCTTCCCGCAGGTGAAGCCTTGCCCGTAAAAGCCTGGTCTTTACGGCCGCCTCGCTTAAGTTGAGAACCTGGCCGGTTTCCAGGATGGATAACCCTTCAATATCACGCAGAATGAACACGATGCGTTGGCTTTCCGGTAAATGGCTTACAGCCTGGTCCATGGCTGCCTTCGATTCAGAAGTCAAAAATTCTTCCTCGGGAAGGGCTCGCCAATCTGCAAATTGAACGGGAGAATAATCGCTGTTGTCGCTTTCCTCTGTCTCAAGATCACTGAATGACGTTTCCGGACGTTGCTTCCGTAACAGCATCAGGGCTTCGTTGGAAGCGATCCGGTAGAGCCAGGTGGAAATGCTTGATCGACCTTCAAAATCTTTTATGTGTTGGAAAGCCTTCAGGAACGTATTTTGCAGCACATCTTCTGCATCCGAAGGAATCCCAAGCATTTTAAGTGCCAGCCTGTAAATCGGCCCGGAATAGGAATCCACCAGCCTGGAAAATTCTTCACGATCTCCAGAGCGAAGAGCCTCGACCGAAATTTGTGTTTCGTTCTTTAGCATTAGATGATGCCCTTGTCCAAAAAGTTGCTGGTCAAAGTATACTCGAATCGCATGAACTACATGACATAACACACGGATAAATGTCTGGACTTTTAGGATGTTTGCCACTAGAAAGGAATCGCCTCTATGGCTAATATCCTACATAATAATGAACCTCGAGCGGTACACTCACCTTGCTTTTTTCGCCGGTTTCAGCAAAGCCGAAATTCAGTTGCTGATGCCATATTTCGCGCCTGAAACCTGGGTGGCGGGAACTGTTATTTTCGACCAGGGTGATTGTGCTGAATACCTCTACCTGTTGGTATCGGGGGAACTCACCATCCGTTACAAACCGGATGATGGGCCGATTATGAACTTGACCCGTATCCAACCGGGAGGTATATTTGGCTGGTCTGCCGCCATGGGCAATCCGACTTATACGTCTGGAGCGGTCTGCGCTCTGGATAGCGAAGTGTTACGTATTCGCGGCGCAGACTTGCGGATGTTATGCGAAAAACATCCGGAATTTGGCGCAGTGATCCTGAACCGGTTATCTGCCATCATTGCTGAACGCCAGCGCGGTCAGCAAGGGCGGGTCAATTCCATGCTTTCGGACGGGATGCGTCAGCAGTCGAATAATTGAGGAGCATTAATAATGGCTGAGACCGGAGTGGATCCAAAAACGGAATTTCAAATGAAGGCGCTGGTGGAGCAGTTGAGCGCTTATATCGAGACCTTCCACGGCGGTTCCGCTGAATACGTTTCATTTGACGGAAAAGTGCTCAAGGTTCACCTGGGCGGGTCGTGCCTGGGCTGCCCGCTTTCCCCTTCCACGCTCCATGGCTGGGTGGAAGGGACTGTGCGGCAGTTCTTCCCTGATATCAAAGGTGTGGAATCGGTTTAGGACAATCACCGGTAATACATGAAAAAGAACTCCTCACCACCAGGTGAGGAGTTGACATTTAGAAGCGGGGGAATGGGTCAGTTTGGTCTGGCTGCGCTGATTACCAGCACAATACCTGCGATCAATAGAATCCCGATCCAGGCATATTCCAAAACCCCCACGAACGGTGTTCCCAGGAAGAACCCAAGCAGGAGCAGGACGGCTGCCGGGATAAAAGCCCATTTCATCTTTGCCAGCAGCGCCACCAATAAGAAAGTAAGGCCCAGGCCAACAAAGAAAACGCCGCCTGTCTCACCGATGTTGAAAGCTTCGCTTAACGCAGAGGTAAACCCAAGGGTGAGCAGTACTCCACCAGGAATGATCGCCCACCACATTTCTGGCCGGCGAAAGTAAATCGCCCAGAAACCAATGCCGATGCCTCCCAGGAATGCCAGCCCGCCCCAACCGATTCGGTCAAGCAGCAGGGTGGAAGCTGCCATACCGGCCAGCGTAAAACCGGGGATGGCAGCCCACCATTTCGTGCTGTCGGTGAAGAACCAGTATATGAAAATGCCCGCACCAATTGCCAGCAGCCCGGCCCAAAAGAAATCGGTTGCCCCTTTAAGGATTCCCGTTTTGTCCAGCAGCATCAGGATGCCCCCCAGGATCAAAGCTGAACCGATCACTATCCGGTAATCAAAACGTTTCATATTGTCCACCTTTAGTTTACTTCGATCGAACCGACACCGGCATCAATGGTCATGTCGACACGGTTTGGCAGATGTGCTGAAGTCGCTGGATTGATACAAGCCGCCGCCCATGCGAGGGAAACGGGGATTAACGTTCACCGAAGCAATTCCACTCTTGATCCGGATGGTAGCCGCAACGCTGGCTGGAACGCTGACCTTGAGCGACGAAGCACCTGTATCAATATCCACATGGGTTACGCCTGCATTGGCAGGCAAAGTAAGCTCGGTACTGCTCGCTCCAGTATCGATGTCCAGGTCGGAGACTTTAAGATCGCTCAGGTCGAGGATGGATGCGCTGGCTCCACTATCGATTTTCAAACTTAGGGGAATATCCTTATTAAGATGAATCTCCCAATCCAGGCTTTCACCCGGCCACCATGCCCAAAACTGTTGCGAGGTGCGCAGTTTGACTTCCAGTCGTTCTCCCTCAAGATGGCTTTTGTAGCTTAAGCCGTTACCGAAGGTTCCATTTATGATTTCCCCGGATGCCGCCCCTGATCGGATGGTGAGCCTCCCGGCGCCGTGGTCTAGTTTGATATGCGCGCTTGTAGCTCCCTCCAGGGGGATGGACACCTTTTCACCTTCCGTTGATTGATTGCGGTAAAAATAACCGATTATCAACGATATGCCAAACGCAACGATTAATAACGGCCAGAAATAGCCAAAGATATCGCCGGTAATGATGCCCATTTGCCTCAACAACAGGAGGCCGGCGAGAATGATTAAGATGGTGCCCCAAAATAGACTGCTTCTCCTATGCATTTTTGATTCCTTTCCTATTTACGCCTGATTATTCCACGCACGATGAGCCAGATACCCAATACGAACAGCAGTACAACTGGGACATAAGCACTAAATGACCCGAAAATGGTCCAGGCATTAAAGAATGTGGCAAAGATGGTAAACAAGACTGCGCATGTGAACAGGAGTCTCAGCCCTTCCCGCAAATTTGCCATGAAATCACCACCGATGATCCCGGACAGGATTTGGCCTATGCCGACAAATCCTGGGATGAGCGTCCACATGTAAGCCCAGGACCCCCAGTTGCCGGTGGCGTTTTGATAGTATAGGATCCCGCCGATCCCTGCCACAATGCTGGCTGGGACTGCCATGTCGGGAGCGCCAACCAGCAGGCCGATGACGAGCAGGGCAGCTCCCGCCAACATGACCCACATTGGCCATTCAAATGTCAGGTGAAGGATGTTGGCAAGGTCAGGTTTTATGCGGGTGGCGATTAACCATGCTGCAACCAAAATCAGGACCAGGCCTAAAACCAATTGAGTGCGATTTTTCTTTTCCATGTATTATCTCCTCAGAATAATTAGGATAGCTAATGTATGTACGGTTTGGACAAAAAAAAGTTCCGATAATGTCATGAAACGCTTTTTCCCATAGATTTCTTACTCACAATCACCAATTTATTATATGGTCTTTGTTGAAAATTAGTCAATCAATAAGCTGAAAATCCACTAACAAATGTCGATCAGACGAAATTGAAGGGAGCTTAACTATGTTTTTTACGCCAATCCTTGATGATAAAAGGTAAATAAAGGATGAGGAAGACCAGCGCACCGATTAATTCCATATAGATCAGGTAATATGGCCAGGGAGGCAGCATATCCAACAAACTGGCAGTTGAGGGCTTGCCGTTGATATACAGGAAATCTGTTCCCAGTAACATATTGATCGGGAAAATGATCACGGCATAAATATTTAACCCAAAAACCACCCGCCAAAAGGATTTCCATGTGGGGCGAAATCCTTCAACAATGGTCATATAAATCCCAGAGGTAATGAGTAGACCATGTGAGATCAAGGTTTGAAAGATGCGATAATGTGGAAAACCATAAATTCCAGCATCGGGAGTCAACAAAGCCTGGAGGGCTCCTCCGATACCAATAAAATATACAAACTCATAGATCGGGTAGATCTTAAAGATCAACATGAAACCAGCCAGCCAGATCAAAATGCTGCAAATATGCAGGGGCAGCATCGTTTTAATGGACCAGTGTCCCCAATACAGGTTCCAAATATGCCAGGAGGCCTCATCCACCCACAGCACAATTGCCATCACCCAGCGGACTGTCTTGCGGGTTTTCAGAGGTGACTTGCGGAACCCCAGCGTACCAACATTCAAAAGAGCGATAACCAGCAACGCAACCAGGTGCCAGGTTCCGAAAAGAACGAATGGAGCGCCAGAGTAATCATAAGCAAAATATTGGGTCATGATTTTCTCTAGGAATGTCTCCTTGCCCGGGAATTCTAGAAAGGTCCGTAGTTGATTAAAACAGCAATACCGAGGAACGCAATTGTAGCCAGGAAGATCCAGAACCACAGCTTTAGCAGCCATTTGACCCATTTATGATATGGGACAACCGTCAGGCTAAGGGTAATCAGTAATGCCGCATTGGTGGGGTAAACAAGATTGGAAAAACCATCACCAAAACAGTAGGCGCTCACAGCTATCTGTCGGTTGACATGCACCAGGTCTGCCAGGGGCATCAGGATAGGAATCAGGAGAAGAGCTTTAGCCGAGCCGGAAGTAATGAATAGCTCCATAATCAATGTCAGGCCATAAATTGCGAGGGCAGCAGTAAAGGGGTTTAGACCCTTGGTGAAAGTGGATGCCCAGTGCAGGATGGTATCAAGGATGCCCCCCATTTGAACGATGTAACGCACGCTCGCGGCCATCATCAGGAGGGGGATCGCGGGTGCGATACCCAAAAACCCATCCCAGACCGCTTTCCAGACAGCTTTTCCAACACCAGCGATCAACCCCGCACCAATGCCCCCGATGACAAATAACAGACCTGTGATGGGCAAGGCATAATCTGATAGGAACGTAATAAATGGAGATGCAACAAGAACCCCCAGGATCAGGGTAAAGAAAATTGCCAGGAAAATGATCGCGGATCGCATTTCCGGGTGGTCAGTCTTGTCTGCTTCAAAAGAGCCAAGACGCAGACGTTCTTTTTGGTCTTCCATAAATACGGGAGAGATTTCTGGATGTTTATCCACCTTTTTTGCGTAAGCTCGCAGGAAGATTGCGAGAATCGCATATCCCACAACAAACAATAGGATACGGGGCAACGCGCCGGAGAACATCGGAAGTCCCGCCAATTTTTGCGATACTCCAATGGTAAAGGGATTAAAGACCGCCATGGAAAATCCTACATTGGTAGCCAGGATCGACATGCCCAGGCCCATCAACGAGTCCCAGCCGAGGGAAAAGGCCAAAGCGATAATAATGGGTACCATTGGGATGACTTCCTCGAAGATTCCAAAAAAGGCGCCGAGTGCCATAAAGAAAAAGGTGATGACCAGCATCATGGCATACTTGCGTCCCCCAAAAGCTCTGATGATGCGTGAGATGACAGATTTCAGGATTCCACTTTTATCCATTACGGCGAAAGCCACGCCAACAAGTAAGATAAATAGGATGATGGCAATTACAGTGATGTTACCTTCTGCGCCCAGCACTTCGAAGGGTGCCGTAAACCATCGCCAGACAGGGTAATTGGGCTGCGCTGTAAATGCAAAAGATGTGGCATCGATCACCTGCCGTCCATTTACTTCCACCCGGGAATATTGCCCGGCTGGAACCACGCGGGTAAGAATTCCTGCTCCCATCATGAGTACAAAAATGATTGCTACTGCTTGAAGAAATGCTTTCGTACTGATTTGCGCTCCGGATTTTGGCTGGGTCATGATTGTCTCCTTAGGACCTATTAAATGTTTGGTTACTCAATATGATCAAAACCATTTATGTGAGTTAGGAAGTTATCCCGGTCAATTTCTGACTGATTTGCCATAGTTTTTCAGAAGCCGATTTATCATAAGATTCAAGGCTTGATTCCACCGGCATACAATTTACGAAGTATTTGCCACTCACTCCCTCCACATCAGGAGAAGAAGCCAAATAAATGCTTGTCCGTGCACCTTCTTCTGGTGTCTGAGCGAAGAGACTGGCATAAAGTTTGGCAATTATCCCCAATATCCCATTATTGAGAGGGATACCGGTATCAACATACCCGGGGTGAAGGACATTCACGGTCAAATTACTGCCGACAAGTCGTCGTGCAAGTTCATATGTAAACAAAATATTAGCCAGTTTGGATTGACCGTATGCTCTAAACCCGGCATAGTGCTTTTCGCTTTGCAGGTCATCGAAATCCAACTTTTCACCCATATGAGATCCAGAGGCAACATTTACTATTCTTGCTGTAGGGCTGGCTTTCAAATTGGGGAGAAGAAGATTGGAAAGAAGGAAATAATTCAGATGGTTGAGGGCAAAAGTCATTTCAAAACCATCAGGAGTAACTGATCGTTTAAGGAATAATCCCCCGGCGTTGTTGACCAGCACGTCGAGGAGGTTGTGATGGTCGCTGAACTGGTCAGCAGCCCGCTCGATGCCTGCCAAAGTGGACAAGTCCTGGGCAATATACTCAACTTGATTGCCAGTTTCGGATTTTATCTTTTCAGCCACCAGCGCACATTTACTTGCGTTTCGGCTGATAATCGTCACCTGCGCCCCCATCCTGGCCAACTCACGTGCGGTCACCAGACCAATTCCGTTTGTAGCACCAGTCACCAGGACAGTTTTTCCTTGCATTAACATATTCATATGATTCTCGAGAAGCGTGGAATTTAGTGTTTCCCATCGGAATGGGAAAGATAGGAGGGTGACATGAAAATATTAACCACCGGACATCCATTAATCCTCAATTCAATCCGAATTCCTCTAATCAAATTATTTTCTCTTTAGTTTATAGTAAAAATATCCCTCCGTCAAAGGGGATATCAAATGTCAGTCGAGCGATACGCCAGGGTGTGATAATAAAGACGTACTACGGTCCTAAATGATGAGATTCAGCCAATAAATCTCCGAAACACACATGATTCGATGGGTCTGGATTGGGAATCCATTTATATCAACGAAACAAGTTAATTTAATGTCAATAATTTTCCCCAGATACACAAACCTCTAATATTGCCTTACTCTAATGTTCAATTTTCTGGAAGAGCGCTTAGAATTAAGATCATTGAAGGGGCAGGTGACTTAGTCTGGTGCTAACAAAATGGTTGAAATGGTTTTACGACACCGTTATTAATCAAGCAGACAGTACGCTGTCATCGCAGGAGGCACATGATGTCTTCCGCACTTGGTAATAAATCGGGTAGAATCAAAAATCTGATGGGCATCAGCATTCGATGACAAATTTCCCATCCAATAGGAGTCATAATGGATTTTTTCAAAACAGTTGAAGACCGCCGCTCGATGCGTAAATATGCAGAGACCCAAGTCGAGGAGGAGAAGTTGCATAAGATCCTCGACGCAGCTAATAAAGCCCCTTCCGCGGGTAATTTGCAAGGATACGAGATTTACATCGTTAGAAAGTTGGAGCAGCGCGAGGCGTTGGTTAAGGCCGCCTGGGATCAGGAATTCCTTGCTGAAGCTCCAATCGTACTGGTTTTTTGCTCCAACCCAGCTCGTTCGGCTGTTAAAATATGCTGAACGCGGGACAACTTTATATTGCATCCAGGATGCCACGATCGCCTGTGCGTATGCTCAATTGGCTGCAAAAGCTCAAGGGCTTGATACTGTCTGGGTAGGTGCATTTGAAGAACAGTCTGTCAGCGAAATCCTGCACCTTCCCCCTGAACTTAGGCCCATCACTCTACTCCCTATTGGGTACGCTGGGAAGGAGCCGCGACCACGCCCCCGGCGTGAACTGGGAGATCTCGTCCACGAGGCATAACGAACATCTTCCCCCAAGGGGATGAAAATCAACTCGATTTCTATTAAGAAGAAAACAAGAAAATTCAAATACCTGGAAATATTTTATCCAGGTACTTTTCAAAAGCTTATTTCCCAGCCTTGACATGACTCGGCGCATCTGAACAGTCACAGGCGACGATCACCTGGTTGCCACGAGTAAGGGTCCCTTGATAGGGGGCGTTGCCAATATGGGCGACCCAACCGTCCAAATTAAAGGAAACGGCGCTGTCCACGGGGATCCATTCACCATTATATTTTCGGGCGATGTGGACGTGAGTTCCTGTGGCCGTTCCGCCTTCACAGGAGGGATAACCGATCGGGTCACCAACCTTTAGGGATTGACCTACTGGCGACCGACCAATGGCTGCAACATGCAGGTAGAGTATGTCCCAACCTGTGCGTTCGTTGCCATCCCCATCCAGGTCTAGCATCACGACTCCGGACGCAGAACGAACCACCACCCCGTTGGCCATTGCAACCGCGGGCCGGTCCGTAGCTGTACATCCTTTTACATCCGGGGGGGCAAAATCGAGCGCTGCCCAGGGTAGAAGACTCCCCCAACCCGTATGGGGGCCACCCGTAAATGACCAGGTTTCACCCACTGCGAAAGGCAAAGTTAAATCCGGTTGTTGGAGGCTTACCGGGATGGTTGCTTGATCCTGCGCCCATGGATCACCAAAAAGAGTCATATAAGATTGAGCTACGCCTCCAGATCCAACTGCGCGGATATAGTCTGCCAGACTATAGTGTTGAGAAAAGTAATATTGGAAAGCCACGGAAGCTGCAGATTGCCATGGATCCGGGCGTTCTATACTCCCACCCAGGTGTTCGATCAAGGTAAGACTGCCTGTACGCCAACCATAATAGCCATCGTTGAGTACATCAGCAGCCCATATGAGTTGCATGTACAGACCCACATGAGTGTAATCCACTTCACCAAGAGGGTAGCTTCCGCCTGGTGCCACCGGCTGAGATAGGGCCCCAGTCTGGTATTCCAGGACCGTCAACAGCACACGCGGACTAACACTGTAGTTTGTTGCCACCATATCCACGATCTCTGCGCCGGAATGGCTGACGCCTTCTGCGTATGCGCGATAATCCTTCAACCAACCCTGATGACTGGAAACGAAAGCCTCAGTATTGAAGTCAATCGATGCCGGACCGTTGACAAATAAACTATCAGGTAAAATTTTGAAAGTTGTCCCCCAAAAAGGCAAATAATAGATCGGGATTATCATTGGCATGCCGGGAGGCATGGTGGTGGCATCGGCAGGAATTATCGGGTTGGCTGCCCGAATTTCCTGGATGGTTGTATTGAATCGCGCTGCCAGTGCTGGAAGTGTATCCCCATCTTGAGCGATGTAATCGACAAGTTCTCCTGGAGTGTACTCCGGGCGCGAAGGTGAGGGTGTTGAGGATATGCCAGGAGTCACAGTCGGTACCACCGGACCAAAATTATAACCTCCACCTTGAGGCAGACAAGCCGCAAGGCAAATGGCAAGGATAAGACAGAAGATTAGCTTTTGACGAACCATTGGGAAATGCTTATTCACCCGGCTGCCGGATGATCTGTGATTCATGAATACTTACCTGGCTTGCAATGACAACCTTGTCACCCTTGGTGAGCGTGCCTTTGTACGGAGCGCTCCCAGCATGCGCAGTCCAACCACTCATTATGAAGGGCAGCGGATCCCCCGCAGAAACCCATTCACCATTATATTTTCTGGCAATATGGACGTGTGTCCCGGTAGCTAATCCCCCTTCGCAGGAGGGATGGCCGATATGATCGCCCACGGTGACCACTTCCCCAGTTGCCACACGATCTTTAGTCGCGATATGTTGGTAAAGCACCACCCAGCCTGTTTGTTCGAAGCCATCGCCATCGAGATCCAGGACTACGTAGCCGTCTGCAGATCGAACAATTTTTCCGGTGGAGATCGCCACCACCCATGCAGTTGATTCCCCGCAACCAGGTGCAATCATCGCAGGTGCAAAATCCAGGGATGCCAACGCACTTTCCTGCTCCCATGCAGGATGAGGACCACCTGTGAGAGTCCATGGAACTCCCACTTCAAATGGCAAAGTAAAGGGTGGCTGGATCAAATCGGGAGGAAAAAGCGGACCAGTTTCATGGGCACGCGCCCATGGGTCACCAAACATGCTCGAGAATAGTGACGGGAAGCCGGTTTCCTGGTTTGTTGCCATCAGCCAATCCGATTGAATGAGATGTTTTGAGAACAGGTACTGGATGGCTACAGTGCCTGCGTTCAACCCTGGAGCCAGCCGAATGGTGGTACCATCTGAAAATGTCAACACTGACAACGTCCCATCCCGCCAGCCATAATACCCTGCCAGCAATTCCCTCACGATCAAGCGCAGTTGTTGGTAGAGACCTTTATATGAAGGATCTTGGTAACCTAAAGGATAGTCAGAGTTTACACCAGGCTTCGTTGGCCCTTGCACCCAACCAGTGTAATACTGGATAAGTGCCAGCAGCATGCGCGGGCTGATGGAACTTCCAAAAGCCATCAAGCGCACCACTTCTGCACCGGAAATTACAATGTTTCCCCTGGGTTCTCGAAAAGTACTTAAATATCCACCTGCCAAACTAACATAACCTGGAATATCAAAACTCTGTGCACTCGGAGAAAAAACCAATTCACTGTCGGGGATGATCTCCTGGGAAGGTGAGGAGGGGATCTGAGATAAAAGATTGGGGATGATCAAAAGTGTATTGGGATTCAATAATCCTGCCGAAGGTAATGCAACCGTTGATGTAATTTCCGATATTTGAACCCCAAAATGCAGGGCAACCGCTTCCAGGCTATCACCCGACTGGGATTGATAATAGATCATTGGGCGCGCAGTCCCTGGAGTGACATGTGCGATTGTAGGTGTTTTGGTAGGGGAAGGTGAATATGTGGCTGTGCTGGTTGGTGAAATCGGAGTAACCAAAGTAGTGGGGGAAGAAATTGATTCGGTGACAATTGTGATAGGTGAAATTGGTGTTACGGTTTGGAGTGGATCTTCAGATCCCCACAAATCAGTCCCGCAAGAAGAGAGGAGCACACCAGTAAGAACGATTATTATGAAACCCTTGCTTATCACAGAATTCATCGGGCAGATTATACCCCACCTAATTCCCCAACTTCTTACCCATGAAAGATTTGCGGTTTGAACTGAAACAAAGGAAACACGAAGTTTTTAGGACACTCTGGATGTGCTACCAGTGCAAATCTTATCGTTGGATCTGATTGATGGGGTCATTGCCTTCAAAAGACTCCACCACCACACCATTGCGGGTCAATGTGCCTACATATTCCTCGCCTGTCCCGGAGGCAATCCAGCCGCTAAGGTTAAAAGGAACTTTGCCATCTGCGGGAATCCATACTCCGTTGAATTTACGGGCAACATGAACATGCGTGCCGCTTGAAACACCACCTTCGCATGATGGATGCCCAACCGGGTCTCCTGTATGTAAAAACGTGCCCGGCTGAACCCGGTCACGGCTCTCAATGTGCATATAGATTATTACCCACCCGGTACCTTCATTTCCGTCTCCGTCCAGGTCCAGAATCACAACGCCGTCGCCAGTTCGAGTTACGAGTCCATTTGCCACGGCTGTCACCCAATTATTTGACTCCACACAACCGAGCGCTTCACCCGGAGGTGCAAAATCCAGAGCCCCGAATGGCGAACCGGCGTCCCATGCAAGGTGGGGTCCCCCTGTAAAAGCCCAGGTTTCGCCTGGTCCGAAAGGCAGGGACAACAATGGTTGCACCAGGTTGTCTGGAACTAGGGGCTCGATGGCCATATCAAAGGGATAGCCAAAGAGTAGATAGTATGTATCGAAAAAGCCTCCGGGGGAAACATCCCGCACCCATGCGGAATGATCGTCCAATCTTGCGAATAAATTCTGCACCCCTGCCGTCCCTGCGTTTATGGTGGGATCGATTGGGACGACAGAACCATCTTCCAGCATCCATTTGGTCACACCATTTTCGTGCCAACGATAAAACCCACTATTGAGCTGGATGGAAACCCAGGCAAGTTGACGGTACAAACCGATGTACCAGCTATCGATGTAGCCAAATGGTGTATCCCCAAGTACCGGGTCGGGCGTGGGATTTGTGACCCAGCCGGAACGATAGTCCAGGACAGCCAGTAACAGTCGAGGGTTAATCGAGTAATCCTGCGCAATGAGTTCAACCACTTCGGCAGCATTTAGTATCTTGCCATTCACATCCTGTGTGTACGTTGTCAGGTAGCCTGCCTTTCGGTTAATAAAATCCGCAACATTGAAGGAAGCACTCAATGGCCCATAGACCATTTCTGAGTCAGGTATGAGTTTATTGGATGGACCGGGAGCCTGAGGGGTTCCCAGCGGAATTGTCAACGTTTGACCCACCTCGAGCGCATCCGGATTGGAAATTTTATTCGCTTCCACAATTGCCTCAATGCTAACGCTGTACTTTTCGGCTATTGCACTTAGAATATCTCCGGCCTGAACAATATAAGTCTCCGGCCCTTGCGCCCCTCCAGGTTGGAAATGTGGAATATCTGCCGTAGGGGTATATACAGGAGCGCCACTTGGGCGCGGTGTGGGCAAGGTATATGACCATGTCGATGTGGCGGCAATAGCTGGTGTGGGAACCTGTCCGGATGTCCAGATCGAAACAGGAGTGATCACATTTGAAACAGTCCAGGGACGGGAGCAACCTGTCGCTAAAATGATCAATCCAATAATCCACAGTCTTTTTCGGCACATGGGATGATTTTACTGCCTTTTACGAGAAAAATATGTGCTGCAGCCCGGGCGACAAAATTCCAGAGGCGAAGGTTATAATCACGCCAATCAATAATCCCGATACCCACCGAATATCGGTCGAATTATCGGCGATCGATTGCCATTTACCTTTCAGAATCTTTTTGGAAAATGCCGTCCTAAATCCTAAGGCGAAAATTAACATTAATATGCTGAACCAAATTAATGCAAGGACTGAAACAGAGCTCGAACAGCTCGAGAATAACAAGGTATTCCTGTACCCGGAAACCGTCTGTCACCGTGAGATCCGGGGAGATAAAGCTTATTACCCACAAATAAAATTCCATGGGAGGATCTTATATTTCTGCACAGAAATATGTAAAAGTGTTTTCCTGTCTGACCCGGAACGATTCTTAACAGCACACAGCAAACGGAGGCCATAATGCCCAAACTCTTTGGCGGGATGGAGGGCGGGGGGACCAAGTTCGTCTGTGCGGTGGGGAATGGACCGGGGAATATTGTGGATATAGTTCGAATCCCAACCACCACTCCCAGCGAAACCCTCGACCATGCCATCGATTTCTTCCAAAAACATGAACTTTCAGCCATTGGGCTGGCTCCCTTCGGGCCACTTGAGCTGGATCCACTCTCCTCCGCCTACGGCTCCATAACCACGACGCCAAAACCGGGTTGGGCCGGAACAAACATAGTATCCCTTTTCCAGCGGGAATTTAATATCCCAATCGCCTTCGAGCTTGATGTAAATGCAGCTGCCTTCGGTGAATATTCCTGGATTCCCGAAAACCGAAATCTTCAGTCCCTGGTGTACTTCACAATCGGCACAGGTATTGGTGCAGGGATCATTACAAACGGACGAGTGACTCACGGATTGACTCACCCGGAAGCAGGTCACATGCGACTGCCACACGATCGCAAAAAAGATCCTTTTCCTGGTATTTGTCCATTCCATGGGGATTGTTTTGAAGGTATGGCCAGCGGACCAGCTTTGGCAAGCCGATGGAGGAAACCAGCTGAAATGCTTCCCGCCAGCCACCCTGCATGGGAACAGGAAGCTGAATATATTGCCTATGCATTGGTAAACATTATCATGACTATTTCTCCACAGCGAGTCGTGCTGGGTGGTGGTGTTATGGAACATACATCGCTTTTCCCATTGATTCGAAAGAATGTTGGGAGACTCATTGGTGGTTACCTGACAACCCCGGTGTTGACCAACAAAATGGAAGAGTACATTGTCCCACCTGGGTTGGGTAACCGTTCTGGAGTTCTGGGAGCAATTGCCCTGGCAAGAAACAAGGCCCGAAAACAGCCATAACTGCAGGAGTAGGCGATTATTCGATTTGATTAACCGCAGAGGTGGAATAAATGTCTGAAAACACGAATAAGATCGAGCAACATGGATGTATTGTGTGCGGCAAAATTTATAATGTTTTGGTGGTATACAATTCCGCCGGACAGATGATCGGCTGTACCGTAACCAGCCCTGGAGGTCGCGTCGTACCAGACAAAGACCGGCCTTTGGCATCCTGCAGCACCCACAGCAACGAGGAGGTTGAAACTGCACTAAAAAGACATTATCCTGGCATGGAACAAGAAGAAGACCGGGAAGACTGATTGCGCCAGTCTTTTCACGACCCAAACGGGTAAGTTAGATTTTTTTCTCATACGGTATAATTGCCCAGTCCCATCCATCCCAAACACTGAATTAATGCAACCAAATGACCTCCTCACTTGTCGAATGCATTCCCAACTTTTCTGAAGCACGGCGCCCGGAAGTTGTCGAAGCGATAGTATCAGCCATCACATCAGCTGGCGTATCCGTGCTGGATCGGCACTCTGATCGCGACCACAACCGGACTGTGATCACATATATCGGAAACCCTGCGGCGACCGAAGAGGCTGCTTTCCGGGGCATCCGCAAAGCGGCGGAACTCATCAACCTGGACCTGCACACCGGTACACACCCGCGGATCGGAGCGACAGACGTTGTACCATTTGTTCCGATATCGGGTATCAGCATGGAAGAGTGCGTTTCCATTGCCCGCCACCTGGGCGAACGAGTTGGCCGCGAGCTTAATATTCCTGTTTACCTGTATGAAGAAGCTGCGACTCGACCAGAACGTGTCAATTTGGAAAATATCCGGCGCGGCCAATATGAGGGGCTTAAAGCAGAGATCGAGACACAAATTGAACGGAAACCGGATTTCGGTCCGACCCACCTTGGACCTGCGGGTGCAACCGTCATAGGGGCGCGACATCCACTCATCGCTTACAATGTTTACCTGGATTGCGACGACGTATCCATCGCAAAAGCCGTGGCTAAAGTCGTCCGTCAATCGTCAGGAGGACTGCCAAGCGTCAAAGCGCTCGGAATGCTGGTGGAAGGAAGAGCCCAGGTTTCGATGAATCTGACCAATTTCCGCCAGACCTCCATCCAAACTGCGGTCGAAGCCGTCCGTAGTGAAGCTGCACGCCTTGGAGCAACCATCCACCATAGTGAACTGGTTGGACTGGTGCCACAGGAGGCGTTGACCGAAACTGCCGCCCGCTACCTGCAGTTGGACGGATTCAAGTCAGAACAAATTCTTGAAAACCGCCTTTTTTCCCTCCCCAAAACAGATTCAAAATCCTTAAATTTCCTGGACGAACTTGCCGCGGCAACCCCCACTCCGGGAGGCGGTTCCGCTGCTGCACACGCCGGTGCAATGGGAGCTGCTTTGGTGGCTATGGTAGCGCGGTTGACCATCGGGAAGAAGAAATACTCGTCTGTCGAAGCTCAAATGAATGAAATCCTAATCCAGGCAGAGCGGCTGCGACTGGAATTGACCGCTGCAGAGGGTGAGGATTCAGCAGCGTTCGAGGCAGTCATGGCAGCCTTTAAACTGCCCAAAGACACGCCCGAACAGGAGAAAAACCGTGCCGAGGCGATCGAGAATGCCACGCTGCTCGCCTCACAAGTGCCACTCAAGGTAGCCAATAAATCTGTCAGTGTGATGGCACTCGCCGAAAGAGTTGTGGCACTTGGCAATCTCAACGCCATCAGTGATGGAGCTTCAGCGGCTGCCATGGCGCGCGCTGCAGTTACTTCTGCCGGGTACAATGTGCGTATCAACCTAAACGGGTTGGCGGATAAATCCTCCGGGGACATCATGCTCACCCAGTTGCATTCCCTGGAAGCAAAGGCGGGCAAGCTTCATAGAGAGGTCCAAAAATCGATCCAGGAGCGAGGGGGATTCTCGCTGGCATGAAACCTGCCAGAAAAATGTTGTTATTTTGTATCACCGCCAGCCTGATCCTGGCGGCCTGCAGTAATGCGACGAACGGAACACCCGCTCCATCCCCAACCGTTCAGACCCCCACGAAAACAATTCCATCTCCAACGGCAACCCCAGTCCAAACAAATATCAGACCCAAGATTACTACAACGCCTGCGTTCTTACCGTGCAACCTGAACAGCGCAGATTATTGTGTCGGAAATGCTTTCTTTGTTTTCCAAGCCCCCATCGCCCCCCCAGGTAGCGACACGATAGACCGCAGCTACCCATACGGCGGTACCGAAGGCGGGAAGCTTGAACCGCATCATGGGGTGGAGTTCTACAACCCTTCCGGCACTCCCGTCCTGGCTGCGGCGAGCGGGATTGTATACTTTTCCGGGGATGATTCTGCAAGGAAGTTTAGTCCCTGGTCCGGATTTTACGGAAATATTATTGTCCTCGAACATACAATTTCAGGCGCACCCTTTGGAAAGCTTTATACGCTTTACGCACACCTGTCGAAAATCGAGGTAAACATAGGACAAATAATCAATACAGGCGAGAAAATCGGAGAAGTGGGACTCAGCGGGACTGCAACCGGCAGCCATCTCCACTTCGAAGTGCGGGTTGCCCCTGATGATTATTCCTCCACGCTCAACCCGGAAATGTGGCTGATCCCCCGACCGGGGAATGGAACACTAGGACTGCTAGCAATCAACCAGGATGGGGGAGAAATCATCCCAACGTTTCACGTCCAGTATTACCCAAACCGTAATCAGCCCGCGGTTACATCTTTCGAGGTGGATGGATACGCCGAGGAGACAATCAACCATCATAATCCATGGGGTGAAATAGCCGCATTAGGTGATCAAAATGCCGGGTGGTACAGAATCACCTTCTATTGGGCAGGCAGCTTTTTTGAGAGATGGGTTGAAATTCGCCCTGATGAGTTGACCCTGGTGGAATTTAAGGTTAAATAGAGCCATGAAGAATGACCTGGCAATACATTTGGATCAGTCAGAACGGAAGTTGTTGGCAGGCCTCAACAGCCCTAACAAAATTCAAATCTTCCTTAACAGCGTCCCATACAGCGAGGATGAGTTTTACCGATGCCCCTTGCGTGTGTTGCGAGAGCGGAAAGCGCATTGTTTTGATGGGGCGTTATTTGCTGCGATGGCAATGCGTCAATTGGGACACCCGCCGTTAATCCTGGAACTGCTCCCGAATGATCGAGACGACGACCATATCATCGTACCTTTCAAGCAGAATCAACACTGGGGATCCGTTGCACAGTCAAATTTCTCAGGCCTGCGTTTCCGGGAGCCAATCTATCGCAGCCTGCGTGAACTAGTCATGTCTTATTTCGAAGATTTCTTCAACGCAGTAGGTGAAAAAACCATGGTGGGTTACCGGGGACCGATCAACCTGAAAGTCTTCGACCTGCTCGAATGGATGACGAGTGATACTGGGCTGGAAACGTTATCCAACGATATGGACCGCTACCGAATCCATCCCGTCATCAGCGCTGAAATGGCAGCAGGTTTATCTCCCGTGGATGAGCGCAGCTTGCAAGCTGGGATGCTAGGAACAAACCAGGCTGGATTATTCAAGGTCAAAAAATCATGAAACCATTCACAGATCGAGTCACAGCGCTGCGTCCCGAAGGCGCGTATGCCGTCCTCGCCCAAGCCCAGGCTCTCGAAGCCCAGGGAGTGAAGATCATCCACCTGGAAATCGGGCAACCCGACTTCCCCACGCCAGAAAATGTCAGCGAGGCGGGGATTGCGGCCATCCACAACGGAAAGACCAAATACACACCTCCAGCGGGAATCCCACAGTTCCGAGAGATGATCGCAAATCATGCGGGACGCCTGCGCGGATTAGCAATACACCCTGACCAGGTGGTGGTAGGATGCGGATCCAAGCCCGGACTGTTCTTCCCCACCCTGGCCCTGGTTGCACCGGGCGACGAGGTTATCTATCCCAACCCCGGGTTCCCGACTTATGAGGCCATGATCCGCGCGGCGGGGGGGACACCCGTGCCAGTACCCCTGCTCGAGGAAAACAATTTCTCCTTCGACCTGGACGTTTTCGATGCAAAGATCTCGGACAGGACGAAACTTATCGTCCTGAACTCGCCCGGTAACCCGACTGGAGGCGTGATCCCGCTCGAAGACCTGGAGCACATTGCTGAAAAAGCGCACCAACACGATGCCTGGGTACTATCAGATGAGATCTACACCCAACTGGTATATGACGGGATAGCTGCCCACAGCATTGCGGAGGTGGAGGGGATGCTAGCACGTACGGTCATCGTGGATGGGTTCTCGAAGACCTACTCGATGACCGGCTGGAGGCTGGGGTATATGATCACCCCGGCAGATCTAGCTGAACGACTTGAACTGCTCATAACGCATGCCACCGGATGCACCGCAGCCTTCACCCAATATGCCGGGATGGAAGCCCTGAGCGGTCCGCAGGATTTCGTGGCTGAAATGGTCAGGGAATACCAGGAGCGCCGGGACCGGATGCTTGAACTGGTCAACGCCATCCCGGGCGTACATGCGCAGAAACCGCAAGGAGCCTTCTACGTTTTCGCGAATGTCAAATCGTACGGGTTGAGTTCAAAGGAAATCGCCACCCGTTTGATCGATGAAGCGGGGGTGGCCATTTTAGCCGGGACAGACTTTGGATCAGGAGGGGAAGGGTATATCCGGCTGGTGTACGCAGTTTCAATGGAGATGATCGAGGAAGGGGTGGAAAAGATCGGTGCCTGGTTCAGGTCGTTGAAACAGTAGCAGGTCCAAGGTCCAATAAGATTTGAATGCCGGAGACGTATCCCATCTCCGGCATTTTTATATACCAGCTTGTGTCAGACAGTTTCACCCTGCGGGTGCGACTTCGCTTCAAACGCCCGGACGTCCTGCTCCGCTTTCTTAATATTAACAAAGGGCAAGATGATCAAGCCCATCACGAAGAAGAAAATGAGCGAAAGGATGGCAGGGCGCAGGCTGCCAAAAACCTGGTTCACCAGCCCGAAGAGCAACGGCCCGGTCCAGGAGGTACCCCGTTCGCTGATCTCGTAAAATGAATAGTATTCCGCCTGCTTGCCCGAGGGGATGATCTGGGCATAGAGGCTTCGGCTGATGGCCTGGGAACCGCCCAGCACGACGGCAATGAACGCGCCGAGAATGAAGAATTGGAGCACACGACCCTCGCCATTCAGACCGAAATAAGCATAGATCACAACGCCGGCCCAGATCACAAGGCTGACGATGATCGAGCGTTTGGCACCCACCCATTTGGCGAGTTTTCCCCAGAGCAGCGCACCAAAGAAGGCCATGAACTGGATCATCAGGATGACGATGATCAGGGTGGACTGGTCCATGCCCACCCCGCCGCGGATGATCGGAGCGGCGGCGAAGGTGGAGGAGACTGCGATGACGGTCTGGATGCCATCGTTATAGAGGAAGTATGCCAGAAGGTACTTGAGCGTTTCGGGAAAATTCTTCATTTCCCTGACCGTATGCCACAATTGCCTCCATCCCACCCTGATATAGGTCTCACCCTTAGGCAACTGCTTGACTGCATGCCGGGGACGCAGACGCGCCCAGGTGATGAAGGAGAAGCTCAACCACCAGACCCCTGCGGAGGCCAGGTTGATGCGCACCGCCAGCGGCTGGGGAACACCGAGTTTGTCACTGAACAAATAAAACCCAAGGTTGAGCAAAAGCAGCAAGCCATCTCCGAGATAACCCATGGCCCAGCCGAACGAAGAAACGCGGTCACGCTGGTCTTCACTGGCGATGTCGGGCAGATAAGAGTTATAAAACACGAGGGCAGCACCGAAGGAGAGGTTGGCGAAAATGAACAGCAGCCCGCCCAGCCACCAAACCGGAGCCGTGGTGAAAAACATGAGGATGGTCATGATGGCGCCGATGGTGGCGAACACCTGCATCATCTGCTTGCGGCGGTGAGAATAATCAGCAATGGCACCCAGGAAGGGGAGGAAAAGGACCTGCATCCCCACGGAAAAGGAGATGCAGTAAGGGAAAAATGAATCCGGGGCAATGGGGATGCCCAGCAAATGTGCAATACCAGTTGGGCTGGCATCCGCGGCACTCTTGGCAAGGGAAGCCAGGTAGGGTCCCAGGAACACTGTGCCGATGGTGGTGCTGAAAGCCGAGTTGGCCCAATCGTACATAGCCCAACCGAAGATCTCGCGCTTATCATTGATCTTTGGATGTTCCGATGCAATCGCCATAATGCCTCCCGTAAGATTTATTTAACTGTGTGTAATAACCCTCAGCAATTGCCCGAGTTTCACCGATTATAACCAAAATTGACTGGTAGCCACCCGGCGACTTTGGGGGAGCGACCCAATTTTGACAATGCCGAGAAACGAGTTGCGATATACAGGCTTTTGCCATTATTCGCACGAGAAAACGATTACCACCTAAGCCTAAGAGCGCTGACACCTGCACCAAACGCTGTGCGGTGCAAGTGTGCGGTATTGGGCGGCTGGATACCTGCTGAGGCATCGGGCTCTACCCTTACCCCCTATGACGGGGGGCCTTCGGCGGGTACATGTCATGAGCCCGACACCTGCACCCCCGGCATAACCCGCCGGGGCAGGTGTGCACCAAACGCACACCGTCCCGGTGTCCTTCGGGAGTGCGGTGCAAGTGTGCGGTATTGGGCGGCTGGATGCAGCCAAGCATCGGGTCTCCCTTTCGAGCCCGATGCGGTATGCGTCAGCTCGAATGCCCAGCATCGACGACTACCCGGCCCTCGAATGACCGGGGGCTGCATCGACGACGTCATGTCGTCGACACCTGCACTGCACAAAACGCAGTGCGGTGCAAGTGTGCGGTATTGGGCGGCTGGAGCCGCTAGCATCGGGCTCTTGAGCCCGATGCGGTCAGCGTCAGCTCGAAGCCGCCTGACCGTGAAACAAGGCGGTTTTTAGCATTCTGACGCGCCAGAACGACTAGAAACGAATGAGAGGATTTAAGCATCATTTTTATGATGATGACTGCGTGAAACATAAAAATAAAAGGAACCGGCTCAAAGAGTCCCTTTGATGGGAAGATGACAGTTCTATCCATACGATCGTAGTTTGGCATGTTATGACTTATCCGAGGGCAAATGCAAGTGTTCCAAATTTACGTGATTTATTCGCAATATTCGAGGAACGAATAGTCCAATTCAGTTTTTTAAGCACCACCGAAAAACCCACACGGGAAGAATGCAAACATTCCCAGCAGCCTTTTGATTATAGCACATATGTTCTGGTTATTCAATAACTATTAAGGTATACTGGTTCAGTAACATGATTAAATGGTTAATACATATTTCCCACAAAAGCAGGATGTCCGTCCGGTACCATCCAAGACAGTCAGGGGTAAAATCTGACGTCCACATCAAAAAAGGTCGTTTTAGAGGTGTTTCATGTGTCTCGGTATCCCCGCAAAAGTAATTGAATTGTACGAAGCCAACGGAATGAAAATGGCGAAGGTGGATTTTGGCGGCGCGCTTAAAGAAGCGTGCATGGAGTACCTGCCAGAGGTCAAGGTGGGAGATTACACCATCGTCCATGTGGGATTTGGGTTATCCATCCTGGATGAGCAGGATGCCATGGAGACATTGGAACTGCTCAGGCAGATCGACGCGCTGGGGGAAGAAGGCGTTGCGGCATAAATTCAGTATTGTTGAGGCAAATCGCCGCCGTCCCCCGTTGGGGATGCTTTGCGAAGGACGGCGGCGAGAGCACCTTATGATACGAAACAGTAATATATCCCCATGAAATACATCGATGAATACCGCGACGCAGACCTAAGTGGGAAACTGCTCGCGGATCTCAAAAAAACGATCAGCCGCGACTGGACATTGATGGAAGTGTGCGGGGGGCAGACGCATTCCATCATCAAATCGGGGCTCGACCAGATGCTGCCTGCGGAGATCAACCTGGTCCATGGTCCGGGCTGCCCGGTGTGCGTGACCCCGCTCGAACAGGTGGACAAGGCCATTGCACTGGCCTCCCTGCCGGAGGTGATCTTCAGCTCGTACGGCGACATGCTGCGGGTGCCCGGTTCAAAGCGCGACCTGTTCGCGGTGAAAGCCGCGGGCGGCGACGTGCGCATCGTTTATTCCCCGCTCGACGCGTTGAAGATCGCCAAAGATAACCCCAACAAGACCGTGGTCTTTTTTGCGATCGGATTCGAGACCACCGCACCAGCCAACGCCATGGCGGTACTCCAAGCCAAAGCGCAAGGATTGGCCAATTTTGCCGTCCTGGTCTCACACGTAACCGTCCCAGCAGCGATCAGGGCTTTAATGGACTCGCCCGACGTGCAAGTGGACGGGTTCCTGGCAGCCGGTCACGTTTGCACGGTGATGGGGACCTGGGAATACGAACCCCTGGTGGAAAAGTATAAAATCCCAATCGTCGTGACCGGCTTCGAGCCGGTGGACCTGCTGCACGGAATCCTGAAGTGCGTAAGGCAGTTGGAGGCAGGCACGCATACGGTTGAAAATGCGTATGAACGGGCTGTCAGCCGGGAAGGAAACAAACCAGCTCAAGCCGTGATCCAGAAAGTATTCGAAATGACCGACCGGGCCTGGCGCGGAATCGGGGTCATCCCGATGTCGGGCTACCGACTGCGGGGTGAATTTGCCGCCTTCGACGCGGAAGTGCGCTTCCCGGAAGTGCGGTCGATCGAAACGAAGGAGAGTCCGCTGTGCATCAGCGGGCTGGTGCTGCAGGGGCGCAAAAAACCCAGCGAGTGCGCGGCGTTTGGGAAGGAGTGCACCCCACAGACCCCGCTCGGGGCAACCATGGTGTCGTCAGAAGGCGCATGCGCGGCGTATTACCGGTACGGAAGGTTAGGAAAAATGATAAACCGCGAAGATGCGAAGGCCGCGAAGAATATTAAAGAGACCGGGGACTGAAGTCCCCGGCTCAAAGTTAAAGCCCGCTAAAGCGGGCTGCGTTATCCGGTATATGAATGCCTTCAACCGTTAGCATGGAGAGGTATTCTTTAGTAAAATGCATTGTGAAGACAATTTTGGAAAAGGGGTTGGACTCTTGATCTCAATTCTAAATTCCTTGGTATTGAAAAATGGCGGATAAACTTAACCTGCTCGGATGGACATGCCCGCGACCGCTGCAAAATTACCCGACCATCGTGATGGGTCACGGGGCGGGCGGCAAGATGATGGCCGACCTGATCGAACATCTCTTCGCGCCGGCATTCGACAATGAGTGGCTGAGCCAGATGGGGGACGCAACAGCGCTGACGATGGACGGTGGACCAGGGAAGACGAATCTAGCCTTCACAACCGATTCCTTCGTGGTCAGCCCATTATTCTTCCCGGGTGGAAATATCGGAGAACTGGCAGTATACGGAACGGTGAACGACCTTGCCATGCGAGGGGCGAAACCACTGTATCTATCGGCAGGTTTCATCCTGGAAGAGGGCCTGCCGATGGAGACGCTCGGCAACATCGTGACCGCGATGGCAGCGGCGTGCAAGAATGCGGGGGTGAAAATCGCAACGGGGGACACCAAGGTTGTGCAAAAAGGACACGGGGATGGGATCTACATCAATACATCCGGGCTGGGTATCATCCCAGCGGGCGTGGACATCGGCCCGACAAATGCCAAGCCAGGCGACGTGGTGCTGGTGAGCGGAACGATGGGCGACCATGGGATCGCGATCATGTCGGTGCGGGAGGGATTGACGTTCGAGACGGAGATCCGCTCGGATACGGCGCCGCTGTATGGAATGGTGGAGGCGATGATCGCGGCTGCGAATGAGGGTGGACGCGACGTCGCCCTCACATGGGAATTCCACTGCTTGCGGGATGCGACGCGGGGCGGGCTGGCAGCAGTGTTGAACGAATTAGCGGATTCTTCCAAGGTGGGAATCGAATTCGACGAGAGGAAAGTGCCGATCCGACGAGAAGTTAACGCCGCCTGCGAGATGCTGGGGCTGGACCCGCTCTATATTGCCAACGAGGGGAAACTGGTGGCGATCGTACCGGAAGATAAGGCCGAATCAATATTATCGGCTATGCGCAGAACAGAATATGGGAAAGAGGCGGCCATTATCGGGCGGGTGGTGAGCGAACACCCCGGGATTGGTGACGGCGAAGACTTCGATCGGGGGAATGCGGGTGGTGGATGTGCCGGCGGGGGAATTGCTGCCGAGGATTTGTTAAATCCCTAAACACCAAGTGCACAAAAAAACACAAAGTTATAAACGGTAAAACAATTAAGGGAAATTATTCCAAGTGAAATCCGAGGGGAACGAACACCCTAAATCATTCACCTTAAAGTCAAATTCTTGTGGGAAATCCCAAGATAAACACAATAACCAAAAAGGCGGCGAGGACGCCGCCTTAAGCAAGGTTTTATTGTGGGGGACACCTATTTGATGTAACAGTGTGGACACACATTCTGCCACTGCAAGATCACAACAAGACCTTTGCCAGCGCTTCCAAGCCTTTCAGATCGTCCAATTCCAGCCACTGGAATTAGCAAAGAGCAGACTATTCCCACTTTGCTGCGGATTAATGCAGGCGGAGGTAGAGCACGCCCGAGGTAATAACGACGATACATAATCCCAGGACAAGGCATACCGCAAGAACGATCAGGATGATCGCCCCAGCACCCAATCCGACTTTTTAAATGCGAATCGTAAGGCGCGGTTTGCGGGTAGACCTCGGGGATCTCAGGAGCCTGGGATTGCGCCGAGCGGAGCGCTTCGATGAACTGCGCCTGATCCTGGACCGTCATCCATTCCAAATGTCCGCTCCTGAATTCCAGGCGGAGCATGTTGTGAAAGTGGAGCTTTTCTTCACGGATGCCGGCGATCGCAGACAGGGACAGGGTCCGTTGGGGGCCAAATCCGGCTTTCAGGATCAAGCGCTGATTGGTGAGGAAGAGGCGGATATTGGAACCGGGGGAGGATAAATTCCCCTGAACCATGTACACAGTTGCACCATATTCCGCCAGAACAACTTCACCTTCGCTGAGTTCAGGTTTTAATCCAAGCATGGTATGCCTCCTCCGTACAAGTAACAACCAGCGCACATCATTTATAATACCGACTTCGCCAACGCCGCCAGGCCTTTCAGATCGTCCAATTCCAGCCACTGGAGCATGAGGCGCTGGAGACCGGTCTTTTCCAACTCGTCGAGATGCTGTTTCACCTGTTCCCCCACCCCAACAACGATACCGCGTTTGTGCAGTTCTTCCACAGTTTGATTGCGGGCAGATAACTTCTCCTGCAGTTCCTTTTTTGTGCGCCCGAAGCGAAGACCGGTCATCATCGAGCGGCGCACGGATGCGCGGAGCGCGCCCGGCTTTTTTCAACATTTCGTCCAGGCGGCGATTAAGGCGGGAAAATTCAGCGGGCGGGGAGAAAATTGCGTTCCACTCATCGGCATATTTCACCAACCAGCGACATGGTGCGCTTTTCACCGTTGCCGCCAACCAGGATGCGCGGTCCGCCTGGACGGGCTGGAGGCGGAAGAAGGGCTGCTTCATGCAGCCGGTAGTATTTACCCTCATAAGTAACCGGCTTTTCAGATCTCAACAGACGGGTAATGACTTCCAATCCTTCTTCGAAGCGATCGAAGCGCGGTTTCAACTCCAGCAGGTCGAAACCGAATTTATCATGTTCGCGCTCCTGCCAGCCCGCCCCGAGACCGAGGGTGAGGCGCCCACCGCTGAGGTCGTCAACGGCGGAAGCCATGCGGGCGGTCAAAACAGGATTACGGACGGAAAGGGGCGAGACGAGGGGACCGAACTCGATGCGTTTGGTATGGGAAGCCAGCCAGGTGAGGGAGACCCACAGTTCGAGGGATTCCATATCCGGCGGCTGGGCATTGGTGAAATGGTCGGAGCGGTAAAGACCGACAAAACCGAGGTCTTCGACGGCCGCGGCAAGGTTCTGCCAGCGCGACCAGGTGAGACCGTTCTGGGCTTCGATCATGATGGCGATATCCATAAAGCACCTCGTCTCCAATTACAGGAACGACTAAAGTCGTTACTACGCGTTACCTATCCGTTTTTAATTATATCAACTGATGCAGATGAGGTTCGGAAACCAGCCGATCCATTCCAAACAAAAATCCAGCAAACCATAACTGTCATATATCGGTCAGTTACTAGGATTATTATGATAAAATTTAACCAATTAATTCTTAGATAACAATAGGAATCGCCAGCGAGGAGACAAGCCATGGCAAATGCGAAGAAGACCGAATTGGAAGGCGAAGTATATTACCCATCGGATGAAGTTGTTGCGCAGGCCACCGTCCCGAACTGGGAAATTCCTGCCGAACATGCCCGCAAAGACCTGCAAGGCTTCTGGGCCGAGCAAGCCGAACAACTGGAATGGTTCCAGAAATGGGACAAGGTGCTGGATGACTCGAACAAACCATTCTACAAATGGTTTACAGGCGCAAAGGTCAACATTGTTCACAACTGCATCGACCGGCATCTCAAGACCTGGCGCAAGAATAAGCTGGCCCTGATCTGGGAAAGCGAAGACGGCAAAGAGCAGCGCACCTTCTCCTATTACGCCATGAACAGGGAGGTCAACCGGTTCGCCAATATCATCAAAGCCATGGGAATCAAGAAGGGAGACCGCGTGACCATTTACCTGCCGCGCATCCCGGAGATCATCTTCGCGATGCTGGCCTGCGCCAAAATCGGGGCGATCCACTCGGTCGTTTTTGCCGGTTTTTCAACAGACGCGCTGCAGGGCCGAATCGAAGACAGCGAGTCAAAATTGCTCATCACTGCAGACGGAAGCTGGATCTACGGAAAAATATTCGAACTCAAACGCACAGCGGATGAAGCGCTTAAGCACTGCGCTTCAGTGGAGAACACCATCGTCGTCAAACGAACGGGACAGGAGGTCCCAATGGAAGCGGGGCGCGACCACTGGTACCATGACCTATGCACGCTGCCCATCGCCAACGGCAAATGCCCGACGGAAATCATGGACTCCGAAGACCCACTATACATCCTATATACATCCGGTTCCACCGGTAAACCAAAGGCCATCGTGCATACGCACGGCGGCTACATGGTAGGCACCTATACCACGCTCAAATACGTCTTCGACCTGAAAGATGAAGACCGGTGGTGGTGCGCGGCCGACCCCGGCTGGGTGACAGGGCACTCGTACATTGTTTACGGACCGCTGCTGATTGGAGCAACCTCGTTCATGTGCGAGGGCGGGACCGCTATACCCTTATCCGAACCGCTGGTGGCAACTGGTGGAACGATACGGCGTCACGGTCTTCTATACCGCACCAACCGCCATCCGCGGGCTGATGCGTTTCGGCGAGGCCTGGCCAAACAAGCACGACCTGTCATCCCTGCGGCTGCTTGGTTCGGTTGGAGAACCGATCAACCCGGAAGCATGGAAGTGGTATTACCGTGTGATCGGGAAGGAAAAATCGCCGATCATGGATACCTGGTGGCAGACAGAGACCGGGATGTTCATGATCACCCCCATCCCGGTGATGCCGCTCAAACCCGGATCGGGGACGCGCCCCTTTTTCGGACAGGAAGCTGAGATCCTGGACGAGCATGGCAACCCCACCCCGGATGGAGAAGAAGGTTACCTGGTGCTCAAGAACCCATGGCCTGCAATGCTGCGCACCATCTACCGCGACCCCGAACGCTACGTAAGCCAGTATTGGAGCAAGTTTCCCGGTAAATACATGACCGGAGACTCGGCCAAACGAGACAAGGACGGCTATTATTGGATCATTGGGAGGGTGGACGACGTGATCAAGGTTTCCGGGCACCGGCTCGGGACTGCGGAGATCGAGTCAGCGCTGGTAAGTCACCCAGCAGTGTCTGAGGCGGCGGCGGTCGGTATCCCGAATGAGCTCAAAGGGCAAGGGATCCTATGCTTTGTCATCCTGCGAGCCGGATTCAGCGGGTCTTCCGAACTGGCCGAGGAACTTCGCCAACATGTTTCGAAGCATTTAAGCCCGATAGCCAAGCCGGAGGAAATCAAGTTCCTGGACAAACTCCCAAAAACACGCTCGGGCAAGATCATGCGGCGGGTGCTCAAGGCACGCGCACAGGGGCTGCCGGAGGGAGATATCAGCACCCTGGAGGAATAATCAGGTTGACCCATCCCCCTGCCCCCTTCCCTATAGGGAAGGGGGAAATGATTAATATTTGAAAGTGGGTTGCGAGCAATAGCTCGCAACCCACTTTCAATATCGGGTTAATAATGAGAACAATACTTATATATTCGGCATTTACTATAAAGGGAAGGGGGAAAAAAGATAAAGTCCAAATTTATGCAAGAAACACGCTCGGGCAAGATCATGCGGAGGGTACTCAAGGCACGCGGACAGGGACTGCCGGAGGGAGATATCAGCACGCTGGAGGAATAATCAGGTTGACCCATCCCCCTGCCCCCTTCCCTGAAGGGAAGGGGGAATTAGAAAAATTGATGAGTTGCGAGCTTCGCTCGCAACTCATCAATTTTTCATCACACAATGGTAATGAAAATCAAAGTCCAAATTTATACAAGCCCGGGCAAGGCGAGCCAGGAACCTGGAAGCTTTGGGTGATCCGCTTCGACCAACTCCCCCTTTTGGACCAGTTTATCCAGGGTGCGGGCTACCAGTTCGGGAGACCAGCCGAACAGCTTGCTTACGTCACGAGGCTGGGCAGCGCCGATCGGAGGCAAAATACAAGCCAACCAATTTTTGACGGGCTTCCGCCTCGCCGATCGGGCGAGCCTGCTGCTCCAGTTCGGGCATGTGGCGGGAGGTGATATCGTAGCGGAAGGCATATTTCCATGAGCCGACTTCGGCCACCCCGACCGGCAGGATCTTGAAATCCATTTGCAGATCTTCCATGGCGCGGTTGAAGGCCGATTCTTTCGCATTCAACAAGCGGGCTTCCTTGCGCAGCGAGATGGTGTCGAGGCTGCCTTTATCCAACAGGGTTTCGTAAATCTGTTTGGCGGCCTGGGTCAGACGTCCTTCTTCGTAGGCCAGCAGGTAATCTTCCTCAGGCGACCCGTAATTCTCAGAGAGGGCGTAGAAATACGGGGCGATATCCAGGGAGATCATGGTTGCCTTGCGGCGCAGGATCTTGGCGTAGTACCAGATCTTCTTCGGGAGGGCGGCGTCCTTCCAGCCCCAGGTGACATGACCGGGGTCATCGTGGTTATCCGGGACACCGAGCGATTCCCGGCAACCGCCTTCCAGAGGGAGGGCAGGTCGATGCCGGATATGGGCCAGAAGAAAACAAAGCCGCGTTCGTTGACAAAGTCCAGCGCTGCGGAGGGAGTGGAAAGCGCGATTACCCGGGAGCAGGTGAAAGGTGTTGTCCCGATAGGCTTTGAGGGTTTTTAGATTGATGCCCGGCATGAGACGATTGTACCAAAACTATGAATGAGGACGTGTGTTAAACTACTGGAAATCAGATCAAGAAAGCTGTTCCAGGCGTCATCCCCGCCGCTGTCACTTGTGGGATGCCTGGCGAGGAACAGCAGCGGGAGCAAGCATGCAATGACAGCTTCCAAAGGAGACGAATTGGACCCAGCCATTCAAACCCTGAGCGACACGCCTCATCGATGAAATCATCAATGCCGTGGGTCTGCCCAAGACCGCGGGGACAAGAAAAACATTTAACCTGCTGTTCCACAAGGCAGCCGGGCGGCTGGCAGAGATCGGGGTGAGGTTCGACCGGCTTATCGATGGCGAGGGATTTCCAGCTGCCTGCAGATGGGTACTCACCCACTGGTGCCAAGACATCAGGAGCCGCGGTGCGGACAGCGTGCCGTCAGAGCGGGCCATTATTGGTCATCTCCAACCATGCCGGTGCCTACGACTCTGTGGTCATTGCATCCCTGCTTGGACGCAATGACCTGAAGTTCATTGGCAGCGACGTGGCATTCCTGAAGAACCTGCCCAACACCGATAGCACATTTCTATTATGTCCTGGAGAATAACCCGTATAACCGCATGTCTGCCGCTGCGACAGAGCATACGCCACCTGCAGGACGGCGGAGCGCTATTATTGTTTGGCACGGGCCTGGTTGATCCCGACCCGGCGGTGTATCAAGGTGCGGAAAAGGAAATCGAAAACTGGAGCGCGTCGATCGACCTGTTCCTGCGGCAAGTACCGGAGTTGAACGTGGTGATCAGCATCGTGAGCGGTATCGTCTCTGCGAGGTGGGCACACCACCCGATCACCTGGCTGAAACGGATCCCGTGGCAAAAGCGCCGGCTGGCAGAATTCGGGCAGGTGCTGGAGCAATTATTTATCCCGGGAAAGCTTTACGTCATCCCGCGGGTCAGTTTTTCCTCCCCCGCGGCTGTTCCTGATCTGCGACTCGAGAGCGAATCGCACAACCTGCTGCCGGCTGTCATTTCACGGGGAAAAGCCCTGCTGGCAGACCACAATGCCTGGACGGCTTCGCTGCAAGAGGAATGAAGCATGGATGCAGAGATGAGAGAGCTGAGCCGAAGCCTGGTGGTGGAGCTGTCAGGTTCGATCGGTTTACGCAACTCGCGACTGGCGCAAGCAATCATCCGGCCGATCTTCAGACCGGTCACCGACCGGCTGGCGCACATCGGCCTGACCTTCGACCGGAATGCGCTTCAGAACGGCGTATCCAAGGCGATGGGGGTGACCCTGGAAGATTTTGCCACATGCGTCACTGCGCATGGGAATGAGGATTTCCCGCCGGAAGGCCCGTTACTGGTGCTCTGCAACCATCCAGGCACATACGACAGCCTGGTGGTCGGCTCGCAACTCCGGCGCGACGACCTGAACTTCATCAGCGGGGATATCCCATTCCTGAGAAGACTTCCGAATGCCAATCAGTATTTCTATTGCATTTCAGACGAACAAAACGGGCGAACAGTGGCAGCCCGCAAAGCCATCCGGCACCTAAAGGGAGGCGGAGCCATGTTGGTGTATGGGTTCGGGCACATCGACCCGGACCCGGCGGTCTATGACAATGCGACTGCCTCCATTGACAATTGGAGTCCCAGCGTGGAATTGTTCGTCAAGGCAGCCCCCGAGACGCGCATCGTGGTAGCAATCATCAGCCACGTGGTGTCACCAAAATGGCGAAACAGCATTTTGTACAGGTTGAGATCCGATCCGGTGGACCGGAGCCGCCTGGTGGAGTTCGGGCAGGTGAGCTACCAACTGCTCTTCCCGCGCCGGCTTGATGACCGCACCGCGGATATCTTTTGGACAGCCAGTGGGAGTGGATGAACTACGCCGCGAAAGCGGGACAGATCAAATCCTGCCGGCGGTGATCAGGCGGGCGAAAACCCTGCTGGCAGAGCATATGGCGTGGGTGAACACCCCTACGAGCAGGTAAGCTTTTCCAACAATTGGCGGTAGAAAATATAATTTTCGAGAGGAATGTCCTCCCGCACCCGCCCATCAGCCAGCGGGACATACCCTCCCTGGGCAAGCAAGGGCGGGACCTTTTCCTCCACTTCGCGGCGGATGGCATCCTTCCCTGCGCGAAGCACATCCAGGTCAATGCCTCCGATCAAACGCAAGGCAGCGACCAAATTCCTGACGCAGGGAACGATAATCCATGGAGGCCGTGTTGACCTCACAAGCCCACAGGCAGTCGAAGCCGTGCTCGATCAGCACAGGCACCAGGAGGCGGGCGTTGGCGTAGGTGCGCAGGATGATAATCTTCACCTGATGGCGGTGCAAAACATCCAGAATGGGGCGGTAACTCGATAAAACAAAGTCAACGAACATGCGAGGGGATATCAGCGGTCCGTGATTGGCGCCGATGGGTTCGCTGAAGATCACCGCATCCACCTCAACCTCCTGCAGGACACGTTCAGCCAGGGCTGCCACAAACACCGCCTGGATCTTCATCAGCTCTTTTACGAAGCCGGGGTCGTTATGGATCAAGCTTCATCAACTCGTAAAACCGCTGCCAGCCGTAAACGCCCATGGTCAGAAAGAAGCCCTGGTGGATGCGCATCATCAAGACATGATCGCGATCCTTCAAGCGAGGCAGGGATTGCTGCCAGTCACCGGGCAGGCGGGAATTATCCAGCGGGTCGAGCCTGCGGGAAAACGCCTTAAGTTCCGAGGATTTTTGCGGCCAGCGGCGCGGCCAGGGATGCGGGTAAACATCCAATTCAATCTCTTCACGGGCATCGGTGCTGAACATGGCAGCCAGGTCCGCATTCGCAGCCAGTCCCTGCTTCCGCCAGGCATCCAGGACTTCCTTGCGGATGCCTTCCTCGAAATAGGGGACACGGTCGGGGTGTCCAAATTGCATGGTTTCGAGGAAACGCTGGCGACTGTTCATGGGGGGTATCCTTATTCACAAAGGAAAATCATTATTGCATGTTGATTGTATCGCATGGCAAGGGTAATTGCCCCGTCAGCATGCGAGATTGATGAACCCAGCTTCCCCGCCCTAAGTTGAATTGACCGGGGAAGGGAGTATTCCCAAAAGAAAACCCTGGGCATTCACTGTCCGAATGGACAGGCAAGAACCAACCGGTTGGCGGGTGGCCAGGTGCAGGAGGTGGGCTATACTTGGGAAACCATCCATGAAGAGGAAAAATGATTGGATAATAAAACCAGCATGATCACATCTTTCTTCTCAATCCAGTGACCCAAGTGCCGGGCGCGAGAGCGGTTGTAAAGATATAATGGTAATAATTTTCACAAACGAACAGATAATGAGACAGGGATCCAATTTTTTCTGGCTATTTCAGCCCTACAATAAGGAGTAAATGCATGCATGCAATCGAAGTAAAGAACCTGCACAAGGCCTTCGGCGACCTGAAAGCCGTGAACGGAGTCAGCTTCGAGGTGGAAACAGGGGAGATCTTCAGCCTGCTAGGTCCCAACGGGGCGGGGAAAACCACCACCATTTCGATGCTTTCCTGTCTATTACGTCCAGACGAGGGTGACGCCCTGGTAATGGGTCATTCCATCCGCAATGACCAGATGGGAGTCAAATCGGTGCTGGGGGTGGTGCCACAGGAAATCGCCCTTTACGAAGACATGTCGGCGCGCGAGAACCTTACCTTCTGGGGCAAAATGTACGGTCTGCGCGGGGCTGCCCTCAAGACACGGGTGGAGGAAGTGCTGGAAATCATCGGACTGTCTGAGCGAGCCAAAGAATATATCAAGAAATACTCGGGCGGGATGAAACGACGGGTCAACATCGGTGTGGCGCTTCTGCACAAGCCGAAAATTATTTATATGGATGAACCGACCGTAGGGATCGATCCACAATCCAGACGGAACATCCTCGACAGCGTGGTGGCGCTCAAGAACCAGGGCATGACCGTGCTGTACACGACCCATTACATGGAAGAAGCCCAGGAACTTTCAGACCACATTGCCATCATGGATACCGGGAAACTGATCGCTTATGGTACCAACGAGGAACTGACAAAAATTGTCGGCGAGATGGACCACATAGAATTGACGATCAATACCGAAAGCGAGCGGGTAATCGAAGCGTGGAAAAACGCCCAGGGAGTAAAGCAGGTGACCGCGAAAGACGGGACACTGACCGTCCTGGCGGACGACAGCAACGAAGTACTGCCGAGGCTGTTCGAATCAGCCGCCGCAAACGGAGTGCGGATCACCTCAGTGGCGATCCAGGAACCCAACCTGGAAGCCGTGTTCCTGCACCTGACGGGAAAAGCGTTGAGGGATTGACCATGAAAAGTCTCGATATTGCCTTCAAGGACATGACCCGGAGCTTCCGCAGCGCATTCGCCCTGATCTTCATGTTCGGAGTGCCGCTGCTGATGACAGGTATGTTCTATCTCATGTTCGGCGGATCCGGAAATAATAACCAGGGATTCAGCATCCCGGTCACCAAGGTGGTGATCGCCAACCTGGACACAGGGTGGAGACGCTTTCAACGCCAGCAAAAGCCAATTCCCGGGTGGATTATCAGCCAACAGCCTGGGTGACCTGATCCTGACGACGCTGCAGGATAAAAGTTTCGCAGCTCTCATGGAAATCAGCCTGGCAGACAGCGCCGAAGCCGCCCGGGCGGAGGTTGACGCTCAAAAAGCGGGAGCAGCCTTGATCATCCCGGCAGATTTTTCGCAGCAATTCTCGGTGATGAACGGCCAGGCGAGCATCGAAATGTACAAGGATCCCACCCTGACCATCGGTCCAAGCATCGTCCAGTCCATCCTAGCGCAGTTCATGGACAGCATGTCGGGCGCTAAAATTGCCGTGGATGTGGTCATCAAGCAAAGCGGGATAAGCGACCCGGCCCAGATCGGGCAAGTGATAAGCGAATACATGGCCTCGCTGCCTGGAGGCGATCAAACTTCAAAACTGCTTGACATTCATAATACGGCAACCGCCCCCCAACCATCGAGTACCCTGGTCACCATCGTCGGCCCCGATCATGGGATGGATAATGATCTTTTACGCCTTCTACACGGGGGCATCCACCGCGCAGTCCATCCTGCGGGAAGATGAAGACGGGACACTACCGCGTTTGTTCACCACCCCGACCACGCATACCACCATACTGGGTGGAAAATTCCTGGCTGTAGGATTGACCGTGCTTGTGCAGATGGTGGTACTGCTGACCCTGGGGAAATTGTTGTTCGGGATTTCGTGGGGGGCACTGCTGCCACTGGCACTCGTGACGGTGGCAACGGTGCTGACCGCGGCAACTTTCGGCATCTTTCTCAATTCCCTGTTGAAAAGCACCAAGCAATCGGGCTTCATTTTCGGCGGATTGCTGACCTTACTTGGCATCGTGGGAGGGCTCCCGGTGTTTGCAGCGGGATCGGGCTCCGTGGATTCCCTGGTCAAAGTTTCGCTGGTCGAACCGGTGGGGTGGGCAGTCCAGGGACTGCTCAAGGTAATGAAGGGCAGCCAGACACAGGACGTGCTGCTGACCCTGGGAGTGCTTTGCGCCTGGTCGATCGTTTTCTTCGTAGTTGGCGTGCTGCGGTTCCAGAAACGGTACGCTTAGGAGAAACCCCATGCAGCGAATTTTGGACATCACCATTAAAGACATCATCCAAATCATGCGAAACCGCCTGACTTTCCTGTTCATGCTGATCATGCCGATCGCATTTACCATCCTTTTCGGGCTGGCTTTTGGCGGGTCGGGCAAGACCCCCGACTCACGCCTGCCAGTGGGGTACCTGGACCAGGACGGGAGCGTACTCAGCGAAGACCTGCGGAACCTGTTAAATGCCTCCACCGTGCTGCGACTGGATGAAACACCCGGACGCAGCGAAACCGATCTAGCAACACTGACCCAGAAAGGCAAATTAGCAGCCGCGATCGTCGTCCCGCCCGGATACGGAGATTCTCTGCGCAGCGGAAACCCGATAAAACTTGGATTGCATGCCGACCCCTCGCAGATCTCCACCACGACCGTCGAATCTGAAATCCTGGTGGTTTCGCAACGACTGATGAGCGCAGTGCGGACTGCCAACATAACCGCAAAAATCAGCAACGATCCAGCGGCGTTCGACCCGGCACTGTCTGCAGCATTAGCGGCATGGCAGGACCCGCCCATCCGGGTTTCAGTCACTTCCGGCGTTTCAGCCGCTCCGCAAAGTCAAAACATGATGTCAATGGCTCATTCATCCCCAGGGATGATGCTCCAGTTTGGCATCGCCGGCCTGCTGACGTCTGCCACCGTGATCGTCAACGAGCGCAAGACCCGCTCGCTCCAGCGCCTGCTGACGACGGCTACATCCCGGTTCCAGATCCTGGCGGGACATTACCTGGCCATTTTTTCCATGGTCTTCATCCAATTCCTGATCCTGATCATCTTTGGCCAGATCATGAAGGTGGATTACCTGCGCGTGCCCCTGGCGACCCTGTTGGTGGCGCTTGTGACCGCGGTGTGCATTGCGGCCCTGGGACTGCTGATCGGGGTAATCGCAAAGTCAGAAGAACAAGCGATCATTTTCTCCCTGATCCCCATGTTCGTCCTTTCAGGACTGGGTGGAGCCTGGGTACCGCTCGAAATAACCGGGGCTGCCTTCCAGGCGGTCGGGCATGTTTCGCCGGTGGCATGGGCCATGGATGGGTTTAAGAACATCGTCGCGCGCGGCCTGGGCTTCAATTCAATCCTGCTGCCGGCTGCGGCGCTGATGGGGTATGCCTTGCTCTTCTTCGGACTGGCACTATGGCGGTTCCGGAAAGCCAGCGAATAAAAACCAGGTTTGAAACCTCCATATCAGCCCTGCCAAAATATCCAAATATTGTGACATACCTAAATCCGATCCCACTTTGCCCCTTCCCATGTGAAGGGGCAAAGATTATTAATAACAAGGATGCTGCGGGAAAAACCAGCAACATCCTTGTAATGTTTGTTACTATTTGATTTGCGCCAGCCTGAAGCGAAACGCGAAGGCCGGGGTTATACTTACAGCTTATCCGGTTCCCAGCCCACGCCCAAGGAGATTTCATTCATGACCACTGCCGTCCAAGACCGCCTTTCCCGCCGGACCAAATTCCTTTACGGTATCAGCGACTTCGGCTTTGCCTGCACCGACACGACCATGCAGGTGCTGTTTGCCATCTTTATGACCGATGTGGTCGGGGATAAAACCCGCCTATGCAGCCCTGGCTATTTTCATCGGCCGCACCTGGGATTACATCAACGACCCGCTGATCGGGTTCTTCACCGACCGGGTGCGCAGCCGCTGGGGACGCCGGCGACCCTTCCTGCTCTTTGGGTTCATCCCATTCGGATTGATGTTCGCCATGATGTGGTACCGCCCGCCCACGGACAGCCAGTTCATGTTGTGCGCTTATTACGCGGTCGCTTACTTCCTGTTCGACACTTCGTACACCTTCGTGACCATGCCGTACGTTGCCCTGACCCCCGAACTGACCCAGGATTACGATGAGCGCACCTCCCTGACCACCTTCCGCATGGCGTTTTCGATCATTGGGAGCCTGGTGGCTTTCATCGTGCCGCTGGCAATCATCGGAACCATGCGACCAGAAAATGCGGGACGCGTCTTTAACGATGGGGATCCTCTTCGGGGCCATCTGCGCCCTGCCGCTGCTGCTCACCTTCTTCGGGACCCGTGAAAAACCGGAATATTACTCCCAGATCCCAGCCAAACTTGCAGGAATCCCTGCGAGCGGTATGGAAGAATCGACCTTTCCTGTTCGCGGCCGGCATTTTTCTTTTCACCTGGACGGCAGCCGACATCATCCAGGCCTTCCTGCTTTACTTCCTAAAATACCGGATGAACCTGGAAGCGCAGAGCGATATCATCCTGGGAGCGATTTTCATCACCGCCCTGCTGGTCCTGCCATTCTGGGAATGGGCGTCACGGAAAACTGACAAGCGCAAGGCCTATGTTGCCGGGATGATCTTCCTCTCGGTGATCATGATCACGCTGATCTTCCTCAGCCCCACTGCAGGGCTGCCGCTGGTCTTGGTCATGTCGGTATTGGCCGGAATCGGCGTCTCAGCCATCCACGTGCTGACCTGGGCGATCATCCCCGACGCGGTCGAAGTGGATGAACTGGCAACCGGCCAGCGACACGAAGGTGTATTTTACAGCCTGGTTTCCCTCTTCAAGAAAATCGCCTCGTCCATCGCCATCCCGCTGACCCTGCTGGTCCTGGACTGGAGCGGGTACGTGTCGAATGCCGCCACGCAGAAGCCCAGCACCATCCTGGCCATCCGCATCCTGACCGGACCGGTGCCGTCGGTCTTCTGGTGGGGGGAATCATCTTTGCACTCTTCTATCCGCTCAGCCGCACGGGTCACGCCCAATTACGGGCAGATATCGCGGCCAGGAAAGAAAACCCACAAGAAGGATAATCGAACAAGTTACCCTGAAGCCGGGAAACCCCAATAGCCTGGAAATGCAGCCCTGGCGAAAAATTAATATCCGCCAACAAGATCGTTGGCGGATATTTTTATTAACACCACCCCTTTATGGGAATGCTATGTTTTGATAAAATACGAAATCAAGGTAACGGCCGAGGCGATCACAATGACGATGGTGCAGACCAATCGCAAAGTATTTTTGGAATTTATTGTTCGCAAAATGACCCATTAGCTGCCGGTCATTCGTCAACTTGATCAGGTAATAAAAGACCAGGGGAAGTGCAATGGCATTGATCGTCTGGGTGACAATCGCCACCTTGAACAAAGACAAGTTTCGTGAACACGACAACCACGCCAACGATGACAAGTTGCAAGCCAAACAGAATATAGAACGTTTTGCTTTTCTTGTAGCTGTCATTAAGACTTCCCGAAAGACCAAAGAACTCGGCAAAGGCATAGGCGGTGGAAAGTGAGACGATGATAACACCCATAAAACCGGCGTTGAGAATGCCGATGGCAAACAAGGTGCCTGCCAGTTCACCGGCAAAGGGTTTGATCGCCAGGGCAGCCTGTTCGCCTGCTTCCAGCGGGATATGGTTGACAAACAGGGTTGCGGCGGTGGCCACGATCATAAAGAAAGAAAAGAAGTCGGTCAGGAAAGCACCCCAATACGTTTCGAGCTGGGAATAGTTGATTTTGCCTTTTTCGATCTTCTTGTCATAAGCAAAACTGCTGATAAAAAACTGACCCCAGGGGGTGATGGTCGTGCCCAATACGCCCATGCCGATCAACAGGTAATCGCGCATATAAGTCGGGTGTAATCTGAGACGCCATGAGGGTAAAACAAGTTGCTGACCGCCAGGCCCCAATCCGGTTTTGCCTTGATCGCCGAGACGATATAAGCAATATAGAACAGACTGGCCAGCAGCATGATGGCCTGGGTCAGTTTGTAGTTCCCTTTTACAATGAAAAGGAAAGAAATGACCAGGACGACCAACACCGCTGGAATGGCCGGCAGGTTGAGCATCCTGCTGGTTATCTTGACCGCAGACAGGTCTGTGATAAGCGTACCAAGGTTGGCGATCAGCAGGGCACCAAACATGAACATGGCAGTGCGGACACCAAACTTCTCCCGGATCAAATCCGCCAGACCCTTGCGGCTGATGATCGCCAGGCGCATGCCCATTTCCTGGGTCACACCGAGCAGGACGGTGATGATGACCAGCAGGAAAAGGATCGGGTAGCCCAGCCTGGCGCCGGCGATGGAATAGGTGGCAACACCGCCGGCATCATTATCCGACATGGCGGTAATGGTCGCCGGGCCAAAGACGGACAGGAAGATCAGTATTTTCTTCCAGTAGCGTTGGAAAAAGCCGCGTTTAATGATGGCATTGGTCATGGGAACCCCCTTTGATTATCAGCGATAGAAGCGCGGCAGGCGTTTCTTCCAGGCGGTTGGAATGATCTTGTCGAGGGCATCATCGGCAGTGACGATGCCGTGCAGGCGGTTCTGTTCGTCGACCACCGGAACAGCCAGAAGATCGTATTTCGCGACCGTCTGAGCCACGGTTTCCTGATCATCGGTCAGATTGACGGTAATGAGATGCTTGGTCATGAAATCCGACACCATCTGCACCGGGCTTGGCAAAGATCAGGTTGTTTAAGGAGAAGGTGCCAACCAGATGTTGATCTGCATCGACCACATAGACATAGAACATGGTCTCCACTTCATCGGCCATGCCATGCAATATCTTAATCGCCTCAGAGGCGGTCAAATCGGGTTGAATGGAAGCATACTCCGTGGTCATGATACCGCCAGCTGAGTCCTCCGGGATAAGCCAGGAGTTTCCGAACATCATCGGCATCTTCCTTCTCCATCAAGGCCAGCAGGTCTTCCTTGCGGTCCTTGGGCAGGTCGCCCAAGCAGGTCGGCTGCCTCGTCCGGTTCCATTTCTTCGAGCAAGTCCGCCACTTTTTCGTCCGACATGTGCTCGACCAGTTCAGCCTGGAACTCGGGTTCCACTTCTTCCAGGGTATCCGCCAGGTGCTCGACATCCAGCGTGTCCAACAACTGACCGCTCTCCAGTTTGTTCAAGTCCCTGACGATTTCCGCCAGGTCAGCCGGGTGGAGTTCATGGAGCTTTTCAGCGGGGACACGCAAATGCATTTCCTGGTCGCGGCGCATCAGTTCCACATCGTCCCAGGCGATCCCTTTCTTCTTGAGATGGCCTCCCAAAAAATGTGCCAAACCGACCAACCCCAGGCGACGCATCAGACCCACCCAGGACACATCCACGTTACTGACATAGATGGTGCCATTAACGCGCACCAGTTCAACGTCGTTGACGCGCACAACGCGGGCACCTTCCGTGTCAATGATCTGCTTATCCAGCACATCGCGGGATAAGCAGGATATCATCCTCTTTCAAGTCAAACAAAGGGGCTTCGTCCAAGCGGTATTTCAGCGGGATGACCGGGAGACAGCAAGGCTGCCACCGCTGCGAATGGCAGAATATGCGTGACCCCCTTCCCTTCAATCGAGACCGCCTCGATAAGTGGGTGGGGAAATTCCGCCCAGGGTCGCACAATAACATCCGTTAATTTTCCAACAGCGATCCCATCAAGATCAGTGACGGGGCGACCGATAATTTCACTCAAGTAAGCCATAATTCACCTCCAGAAACCAGGAGCCTGCATAAGCAGTTCCAAATGACGGTTAAGATGTGCCGGAAAGCAGCACAACGCCGCCTGAGTTATCCACAGAAGGCGGCGTTTCCTGGAGCAGTTACCGGTACCATCCTTTTGGCTGGTACACCCGGGAACACAATCGTTCAACCGGGGGTAAGGTGATGCAAGCGCGAACGCTGCGCATCGGGTCCAAAAATTGCGCTTTCTGTATGTTTATTTTCGAATATAGCGGTATACCATCTGCGTCCACGCGAACACCTCCTTTCAGCGAGGAATTAAGCCCGGAAACCCTTCGAATAACTGGAACCGGGGTCATGCACAAAACTAAAAAAACCTCCAGTGATCCAGGAGGTTTGAAACTTCAAGACAGCCCACGGTGAACCCGGGGGCACCTCCTGGTTGAGCTTTGGCACTGCGCATCGTAGGGTACAAACTCCCAGCCACTTTGAGCGGGGCCTTAATCCGGCCCGGCCTGGTCTATCCCTTGGCGTCTTTCGACGTTTCGGGACAATGGCCTGTTTATCACGCAGACGCCTCGCCTAACGAGGTATTTAGTTAGGACGTTAGGATACACCCGCCCCCTACAATCCGTCAAGGAGGAAAAATAGTGTTTTCATATTAAACAAAAGACTCTCTTTTTGAGAGTCTTTTTGTCGGGGCGGGCGGAGTTGAACCGCCGACCTCTGCGTCCCGAACGCAGCGCTCTAACCGGACTGAGCCACGCCCCGAGCAGGCAAGCCGGGATTATACCCGTCAGCGAAAGATTTGACAAGCCGATTGCGGTATAATTCCATGGCTTATTCGATTCCCCCGTAGGGGCACAGCAGCGCTGTGCCCTTACCGCGTGAGGACAAATATGGTAGATCCCGAACAACACCGGCCAACCCCCGGAACCTGTTAAACCAAATCATCGGCACCATCCAAAGTGCGGATATTGACGAAACCATGCGGACTGCGTACCTCGATTACGCCATGTCCGTGATCGTGGCGCGTGCCCTGCCGGATGCCCGAGACGGACTGAAACCCGTCCACCGCCGGATCCTGTATGCCATGCAGGATATGGGCATCCGCGCCAACACTTCGTACAAGAAATCCGCCCGTATCGTGGGTGAAGTACTGGGCAAGTATCACCCGCATGGCGACGCAGCCGTTTATGAATCCATGGCGCGTATGGCGCAGGATTTTTCGATGCGTTACCTGCTGGTGGACGGGCAGGGGAACTTCGGCTCAGTGGACGGGGACGCCCCGGCAGCAATGCGTTACACCGAAGCACGCCTGAACAAGATGGCCGAAGAAATGCTGGCCGACCTCGAGAAAAACACGGTGGATTTCACCGACAACTTCGACGGGTCGCTCCAGGAACCAACCGTACTCCCGTCACGCATCCCCAACCTGCTGCTCAACGGCGCGACCGGTATCGCCGTGGGCATGGCAACCAACGTACCACCGCACAACCTGAAGGAACTGGCCACAGCGCTGATCTACCTGATCGAACAATTACGACACGATGGATGATGTACCCATCGAGTACCTGATGAAATTCATCCCGGGACCCGACTTCCCCACCGGTGGAATCATTGTCGGAACGGAGGGGATCGAAGCCGCCTACGGGTCCGGGAAAGGGCGCATCGTGCTGCGCGGGAAAGCGCACATCGAGGAGATGGCCGGCAACCGGCACCGCATCGTCATCACCGAGATCCCTTACCAGGTAAACAAGTCCACGTTGATCGAGCGGATCGCCGACCTGGTGCGCGATGAAAAAGTGGATACCATTTCGGACCTGCGAGATGAGTCTGACCGGCGCGGGATGAGCATCGTCATCGAATTGAAACGCGGCGCCCAACCGAAGAAAGTGCTCAACCAGCTTTATAAATACACATCGCTCCAGACCACCTTCGGCGTGCAAATGCTGGCTCTGGTAAATGGCGAGCCGCGCCTGCTGCCGCTCAAGAAGGCATTGCAAATTTTCCTCGAACACAGGCAACTGGTCATTACCCGGCGCACTCAGTTCGAGCTGGATAAAGCACGCGCCCGTGCCCACATCCTCGAAGGGTTAACGATCGCGCTCAACAACCTGGATGCAGTCATCAAGACGATCAGAGAGTCAGCCGGATGCCGAGACAGCCAAAGAGCGCTTGATGAAGCGCTTCAAGCTATCCGACCTGCAGGCCCAGGCCATCCTGGATATGCAGCTGCGCCGCCTGGCTGCCCTCGAGCGCCAGAAAATCGAAGATGAATACAAAGCGGTCAAAGGACAGATCGCCCATTTTGAAGAACTGCTCGCCAATCCGAAAATGATCCTGACCCTCATCGAGGAGGACCTGCGTGAACTATCGGACAAGTATGGTGACGAACGCAGGACGCACATTGCCGCAGAGGCCGTCGAGAACCTGAGCGAATCGGACCTCGTGCCGGATGAGGCGGTGCTGATCTCCCTGACCGCCCGCGGATACGTCAAGCGGGTTGCAGCCACTGCCTACCGTTCACAGGGGGCTGGTGGAAAAGGCGTCACGGGGCACGCCACCAAGGAAGAGGACGAGGTGCTCAACCTGATCCCTGCCCGATCCCTGGATACGATGCTGTTCTTCTCCGACCACGGCAAGGTGTACTCCGAGAAGGTTTACCAGATCCCGGATGCCGACCGGACGACCAAAGGCATCCCGCTGGTGAACGTCCTGTCGCTGGACGCGGGCGAGGTGGTAACGGCAGCGCTTTCCGTCCCGAATTTCGAGACCGAGGGATGCATCACCCTGGCAACCAGAAACGGAAAAGTCAAACGCATGGCTTTATCAGACCTGTCAGCAGTGCGGCCTTCGGGCATTATTGCCATCGGGCTGGAAGACGGAGACGAACTCGGCTGGGCGCGACTGACGCACGGGGACGGGGATATCATCCTGGTCACCGAACAGGGCAAAGCCCTCCGTTTTGCGGAAAACAAGGTGCGTACCACCGGCCGCAGCGCCCAAGGAGTGACCGGAATCAAACTTTCCGGGACCGACAAGGTTACAAGCATGGAAGTGGTTGAAGAAGGTGGTGACCTTGTGCTGGTTACCACACTGGGATACGGGAAGCGTACGCCGCTAACAGAATACCCTGCCAAGGGTCGGGCGACCAGCGGCGTGCAAACGATCTCCAAAAAAGCCGTCGATAAGATCGGCACCATCACCTCCGCAAGGGTTGTCCAGGAAGTGGACGATCTGACCATTATCTCAGCCAATGGGATGGTCCTGCGCCTGAAGGTCAAGGATATCAAGCAATCCGGCCGCGCCACACGCGGCAATCACATGATGGATGTCAAAGAAGGCGACCGGGTGGCTTCCATCGCACGGATAGCGACCGCAGAGCTCAAACGCGTAGGGGTAAAAACGAATGGAGACCCGGCACCCGAACCTGGCTCGCAGTTTGAAATGCCGCTAGAATAACACATACGTCTGCGTTCCTGGATGCAGGGATAAGAATATCAAAATGCGGTGCTCAAATGAGCACCGCATCCTTTATTGTTTCCCACGTGGGATTCAAACGGGTGTCTAAAATATAAAGCCAGGAACGACTTTCCCAGTCATTACCAGGATCAATATCCCAAGCAGAGTAACGATAATTAACAACATTAGGGCCAGGGCAAATCGTTGGAGGGCAGACAACCCAGTCGTCTGGTCAACGCTGCGAACCTGTTTACGCTGCCTGGGCGGTTTAATTTTTTTGGGGGGAGTCAGTGGTTCGTCTTCCTGGAAGGAAGCCTGGTCACGTAAATTATCGAGCATAAATCACCTCAAAAGGAAGGGTGCCGGAACCAACAAGGAAAAACTTGCGTCTAGCCGGTGAAAAGTATATCACAAGACCGGATGGAGATGCACTTCCCCAAATTGCACCGTAAAAACCTGCCCGTCAGAGGAGCGCAACCGCAGACTCCCATCCGGCTCGAGCCCTTCGACCCGTCCTTTCCTGGCAGCCACCCCATCCGTCCGGATCTCCACCTGTTCCCCTTTAAAAGCCAGATACTTTTCCCAAGCAGTGGGAAAAACATCTTTTGATAAAAGGCTGCGCCAATATAACAAGGCCTGGAGGATATCCCTGAGTAAATCCAGCCGGTCCACGCTTTTTCCCAATTCGGCTTCGATGCTGGTGGCAGGAAAATTCAATTGCTCAGGAGGTGGCAGCGCGCCAGGGGTGACATTCACACCGATCCCCAGGATGATCGCATCCACTTTATCCCCCAGCCAGACGGCTTCAGCCAGTATGCCACAAACCTTCCGGCGGTTCAGTAAAACATCATTGGGCCACTTGATCTCCGGGCGCAGCCCACGCAACCCCAGGGCTTCGCAGACCGCCAGGGCTCCCAACCCGGAGAATAATGGAATAGATTGTTCCTCTGTCGTGGACGGTCGATTTATCAGTGTGAATGCGAGCGCCGTGCCGGGAGGGGTGAACCAGCGGCGGTGGTTGCGACCACGCCCCGAGGTTTGCTCTTCGGCAACAACCAATGCCAGGTCGGGGGCTCCTTCGGCAGCCCAAGCCAGGGCAATATCATTTGTCGAACCGACCTGCTGGTAGGTTCGCAAACCACCGAGGGGAATATCTGACAGGATCTTACGGAGGGTGGGTTCGTCCATATTTTTCATCTCCGGTTTATTGAACCCGGAATATTAAGACCCAATGGCTACGGTAAAACGTAATGAGGGTTAACAAAACCACCGTTAAGGCGGACTTCAAAATGCAGGTGTGGCACCAGTGGAGTTGCCCGTGCTGCCTGCCAGGCCAATCAATTGACCAGCTGAAACTCCCTGGCAAGGGACAACATTGATCTGGCTCAAGTGGCCGTACACGGTAATATAACCATTGCCATGGTCAATCATGACCACATTGCCATAGCCACCATTCCAGCCGCCCTGAGCCAATGGTGACCACACCAGCATCGGCAGCCCAGACAGGCGCACCAAGACCAGCAGCAATATCAATTCCAAGATGGCCTGACCAATAATTGTTGCCAGAGAGGAAATGGTTGCCAGTCGGCCAGATGAAAGCTCCACCTCCCTACCGGTCCGCTACCGCAGGCTGTCCCGCTGAGTGTGGCGGTGCCGGAGCGTCCGCGTGCCACGGTGGGGACTGATCCATTGGACAAACTCGCGGTGACCGCCGGGAACCATTACGTAGGTATCCGGTTTAATTTCCGGATTGGCCAGGTCAATATTATTCCCCGGCCAGTTCAGGATATCATCCACGGTGGTATCGAACTTTTTGGCTATCGAATCCAGGGTATCCCCTTCCTGCCACTTATAGTAAACCCCGTCAGTGGGGGGGATATTCAACTTCTGTCCGACGCGGAGGCTGTCCGGGCTGTCCTGAAGGTGTCGTAATTAGCCCACAACAAAGTCTCCGGTTTGATATTATGAGCGGTGGCAATTCCAAATACGGAATCGCCTTGCTCCACCGTATATTCGATAATGTTGTAGGTAGTGCTCGATGAGATGTCAGTTTTTAGGACGATGTGACGAACGATGGCCTGCGCTTCGGTATCCGGTCCAGGCGAGGAGGGAAGAGATGCGGGTGTTCCTGCAGATGCAGGGAGGTGCGGGAGGTTCGGCTGCGGCAGAGACCTGCCGAGGATTGATCTTCCAAACGGTAAATCCAACCAGGACTGCGACAACGACAATTGTGACTCCCCAGGATATACCGTTAAAAAGAGCGGGGGATTTGGATTGTTTACCTGAGTTATTCATAAGCCTTCTGTCAAAGTCTCCAGAAATTCCTGGTTATTCTTGGTTTTTGAGATACGCTGCAAGATCGCTTCGGTTGCCACGGCTGCATCCATACCAGCCCCCTGCGGCGGCGGAGAAACCATCTGGATGTACATGCGGCGCATGGTCCAGACTCGCTGAAGGATATCCGGTCCGAGCAGCAAGTCTTCGCGGCGGGTGGAAGACCGCTCAATATCCACAGCGGGGAAGATGCGGCGTTCCTGAAGTTTACGGGTGAGGATCAATTCCATGTTCCCGGTGCCTTTGAACTCTTCATAAACCACATCATCCAGGCGGGAACCGGTATCCACCAGGCAGGTGGCGATAATGGTCAGGGAACCGCCCTCCTCGATATTGCGGGCAGCACCAAAGAAATGCTTGGGTGGATAAAGGGCAGAGGGATCCATACCACCTGAAAGCGTGCGACCTGAGGGATTGACCACCAGGTTATAAGCACGCGCCAGACGGGTGATCGAGTCAACCAAAATGACAACGTGCCGACCAATCTCGGTCAGGCGTTTTGCCCGATCGAGGGCGATCTCAGCCGTGCGGACATGGGAGGTGACCGGCTCGTCAAATGTGGAAGCAACCACTTCGGCATCCACCGAGCGATCCATATCGGTAACTTCTTCCGGGCGTTCTCCGATCAACGCAACCATTAAAGTCACATCCGGATATTGAGTGGAGATCGCATTCGCTATTTGTTTCAGGATGGTGGTTTTACCGGCCTTGGGGGGTGAAACGATCAGTCCGCGCTGACCGCGGCCGATGGGCACGATCAAATTGATCAGGCGGGTGGCGAGGATATCGCCCGCGGGTTTCCAGGTCGAAGCGCCGGTCGGGAAAAATGGGGGTTAGGTCTTCAAAGCGCGGCCGACGGCGGGCTTCTTCCGGATCAATCCCGTTGACAGATTCGACCTTGATCAATCCATAGTGTCGTTCTGATTCACGGGGCGGGCGGACATGCCCGATGACCAGGTCGCCAGAGCGCATTTCATAGCGCCTGAGCTGTGCCTGGGAGACATATACATCGTCTTCGCCAATATTGTAACGAGCGGAGCGAAGGAATCCAATCCCTTCGCTCATAATTTCAAGGATACCGCCGCGCATGTCAATGCCCTGCTGGGCTGCCTCAGCCTGGCAAACACTCAGAATGAGGGCTTCTTTTTTCAGGCGGTGGGCATTAGGAATGTTAAAATCCTTGGCCATGTTACGCAATTCGGCCAGAGGCTTATTCTCCAGTTCAAGAATGTTCATTTGGCTGTCTCAAGGTTCGGTTTGTATGATTAGGATGGTGGGAATAATCAAAGGACAAGCGCCCCCCGGGTGGGCACGTGCGGGCTTTTCGATTTTAAGACGTTGGGTAAGGGTTCAGATAAATCAACTTGTCATCCTGACAGGATGAATCAAGTGCTCAAGTTCGTGCGCATTATAGCATGTATCCAGAGGCGGTGCAAGCGGTTCAAGCCATGATTAATCCTGACATAAAACGGTTCTGCAAATCCCATAAACGATGATAGAGCCCTCCAGAAACAAGAAGGTCCGCATGGGTCCCATGCTCGACTATGCGACCCTGGTCAAGGACCAGGATCTCATCCACGTTCTCCAACCCCACCAGCCGGTGGGTGTTGAGCAAGAGCGAACGACCGCTTGGCAACGAAAAAAGCGTATCCAGGAGACTCTTCTCTGTAAGCGGGTCAAGGTTGGCTGTGGGTTCATCCAACAGGAAGATCGGTGTATTTCTTAAAAATGCACGCGCAAGCGCCAAACGCTGCCGCTCGCCACCACTGAGACGAAAACCGCGTTCGCCAATGATGGTTTCAAAACCCTTCGGTAACCCCCGGATAAACTCAAGAATTTGAGCTTGTTGAGCAGCCAGCTTGAGTTCAGAATCATCTGCCATGGGTTTTGCCAGGAGTAAATTTTGACGGATGGTATCGTTAAAAAAATATGTTCGCTGGGAAATGACGCTAATCTGCCGGCGCAGCTGCTCCTGGGGAAAATCCCGGAGATCCTGCCCATCCAGCGAAATGCTTCCCCGGGAGTAATCCCAAAAGCGCAGCAGGAGATTAACCAGGGTGGACTTCCCTGCCCCACTCAGCCCGACCACTGCAATCTTTTTTCCAGCGGGCAGGCGGAAGGTGACATCCTGCAAAGCGGGGAGGTCCTGTCCGGGATAGGTGAATGAGAGACCGGTTATTCGCAAATCGTAATTTGTGATGTGCGGCTGGGTAGTGAAATCCAGGGTGCCGTGTGCCCGATCACGAACAGCAGGAACAGCGTCCACCACTTCGAATAATCTATTGGCTGCCTGCAGGCTCGAGGATAGGGACAGTGCTGCCAACGGGAGGGGCGTAACCGCCTCGAACCCTGCAAATGCAACAAGGGTTAGCACAGCGAGCATCACCCCAGAGACCTGCCCGGACCTTACCATTGGAATAACAAGGACCAGGATAGACAGCATTCCAAGGTTTACCAGCAGGATGGTCAGTGCGTTGGAAAGACCGGTGAGCGAACCAAGCCGCCGTTGAGTTCGACCGGAGGCAATTTCGTATGAAGCAAGCTTCGCAGAGAAATCAACTCCCCTGCCAAAAGCAAGAATCTCCGCCAAGCCCTGGACAGCATCGACAAGCCAGGCCTGGAGCGCGGCACGCCGGGAGACAAATTCCCTACCGGGTGCGCTGGAAAGAACCCACGATATGAATGGGAGCCCAATCCCCAGGATCAGCATAAATGCCAGGTAATCCCAGGCCAGGAGCATATCCATCCTGGCATAGTAAATCACCATCCCAGCAGTGATCAATACCGCCACCATTGGTGGAGCGACGACGCGGACATAGAAGTTCTCCAGGGTTTCCACGTCGGCACACGATTCGGGCCAGCAAATCACCAGCCCGATGTTCCAGCAGCCGGGCGGGGGCAAGCGGCTCCAGCGCCTTGTAGAACCAGGTACGCAGACGCCCGAGCAAGCGGAAGGTGACGTCGTGGGTGGTGAGACGCTCGGTATAACGAAATACGCCACGCGCAATCCCAAAGAAACGCACGCCAACAATCGCAACCTGTAATGTGCCCAGGTCCGGGTGCAAAGCCGCGGCTGAGATCAGGAAAGCGGAGGTACCCATCAACCCGATATTGCTCCCGACAGTGAGCACTCCGAGCAGCACCGAAAGAGTCACCCAGCCCCAGGAACCTTTCAGGAAACCGAGGAGGCGGAAAAATGACGAGGAATGGTGAGCAAGAGGGTTCTCATTTATGGCAGAATTATCAATTTGTGAGGGTTCAATCTCATCGGCTTGAGTGGGTCTTTGTGACAGGATGGGCATTTTCGACGTTTGACCAGCAGCCCCCACCAGACGCGAATAGAGCCCATGCCTGGCAAGCAGTTCATCATGGGTGCCTTCTTCCTGCAACCGCCCTTCATCCAAAACGTAAATCCGATCGGCATTATGGACGGTGTTTAACCTGTGTGCGATGGTGATAACCGTCCGCCCGCGCATGAGTTCGTGCATGGCGGACTCCACCAGCATTTCGTTCCGGGGGTCAAGGCTGGAAGTTGGTTCATCAAGGATCAAGATGGGAGCGTCTTTCAAGAATGCGCGTGCCAGAGCAAGCCGCTGAGCCTGTCCGCGGCTGAGGCGCGCTCCACCTTCACCAATTAGCGTGTTATATCCTTCCGGGAGGGAATGAATAAACTCATCCAAGTGTGCGGCCTGGACAGCATTCTCCATTTGAATATCCGAGGCATCGGGCTTAGCCAGGCGCAAGTTTTCAGCGATCGTGTCATGGAAAAGGGTGGGGTCCTGAGGGACCCAGGCAACCCATTGGCGCCAGGTGTCGAGCGGGATTTCTTCCAGCGATCCCTGATCAATCGTAATCTGACCCCGCCCTGGCTGGATGAAACGGAGCAGGAGGGATGCCAGGGTAGTTTTTCCTGCCCCACTCAGCCCCACCAAGGCAACATGCTGCCCGGCATGGATGTGAAGACAAATATCCTGCAGGGCAGACAAGCCCTCACCAGGATAGGTGTAGGAGAGATGTTCAAAGGCAATTTCAGCAGGTGGTACTGATATTGGCCGGCCGAGAGAGTTGATTTCCCAACCCTTGATCGTTCCCGGACGGTTCAGGAGTATCCAAGATCTCAAAAATCCTGCGGGCTGCAGTAACCCCCGACATCCCGGAATGAAAACGCAAGCCAAGCATGCGAAGGGGAAGATAAAATTCAGGTGCCAGGAGGAGCAGGAAAAACGCCTGTTGAAAAACCATTTGCCCATAAAGCAAGCGCAGCCCCACTTCCACAGCCACCACAGCAGTACTTATTGTGGACACCAATTCGAGCACAAGCGCCGACAGGAAGGTGACCCGCAGGACACTCATGGTCCGATCGCGAAACAGGTTACCAGCAGCTTCAATCGTGCTGGCGTGATCCCGGCTGCGACCCAATTCCTTCAGGGTGGTCAATCCCTGCAGGCTGTCGAGGAAATGTGCGCTGAGGCGACTGAGCGTATCCCACTGTCGTTTGGTCAACGCTTCACCGGTCTTCCCGATCAAAACCATAAATATTGGAATGAGAGGTGCCGTTACCAGCAACACGATCCCCGATAAAGGATCACGAGGCAAGACAACCACCAGTATTGACAACGGGACGAGCGCAGCGATGAATAATTGAGGCAGGTACTGGCTGAAATACGTGTCCAAACCCTCCACGCCCCTCAGCGCGGCGTTCACCAACTCCCCGGTACGTTCCCTTTGGGTAAAAGCGGGACCAAGACGCAGGAGCTTGTCAAACAGCCGCTTGCGTAAATCAGTCTTGACGTGTATCGCCACGGCAGTGGCACATCCTTCACTCCCCCATGCCAGGAAGGCACGCAAAAAAACAATCAATACCAGCAGGTACAGCGATCCCGTGACATCAGCCAGTTGACGGCTGTTTAAAAAGACTTCACTTACAACGCGACTCAACCCAGCCGCCTGGGCAATGGTAAACAGACCGGTCAGGAATCCAAACAGAATCACAACTCCCAGGGCAACTCGGCTGTCCCGGGCAAGGGATAATAAACGGTGGGAGACTTTCATAACGGCGAGGCGATTACCTCACCGGCCAAAAATTGGTAAATAATCGCAGGAGTGTATCAGCCAGAAGCCCCAGGAGGAACAAGTTCTCAAACATGCGGTTATGGTAGAAAGCAAAGCCAGAGAACCAGGTGGGCCAGCCAGGCCATTCCTTTGGGGGTTCTGCAGGGCGCGGCTTTGTCAGCGCACCGACCGAGTATAAAAGGCGTTTTCCAGCCAGAAAAACGATGAGGATAACCGGGGTGAAATAATGCGGCACAAAAACCAAATAAAGGATGACGGCATATATCAGGACGAATACAGCGATATTTACGTAGCGGGCTGCTTTTTCGCCAATTCGCACCGGCAGGGTTCCAATCCCTTTTTTCTTATCTTCCGCTGACTTGTCGATATGCTTACCGATATTGATGCTGACCACGCTCAGACCATAAGGAACGCCTGCAAGGGCGATATTCCAGATGTTATCCGTCCAGCCGCGTGCCAAAACGATATATACGCCTGCCACCAAGATCGGACCCCAAATCAAGAAAATAGCCAATTCACCCAAACCAAGATATTTGAGAGGCCAGGTATAAAACAACAAAACCAGCGACCCAAATGCAAACAAGCCGATGACTGCCGGAGAAAAATTGGTGTAGAAAAGAGCATAAACTCCTGTCAGAAATGCCAATACCCCGCTGACCAGGAACCAGGTGATTTGCTGGCGTCTTGTCCAAAATTCCTGCACCAAAGGATGAACCCCGTATTGGGTGCGAAAATAGTTGTCCTTGTCCACGCCGCGGCTGAAATCGGTGTAATCGTTGAGCAGGTTGTTCGTCCCATGGGCGATAAATAGACCCACCGTCACAATCAGCCAGGGGAGAAAAGCGAAATAATGGTCGCGCAAGGCCAGGAGTCCGGCAATTGTACAGGCGTAGACGGTGACCGTGGTCACGGCCGAACGGGTGGCTATCAGCCACTTGGAAATGGCATCCAGCGCATCCCACTCTGTCTTCTTTTCCATTTTCACGAGAGTGGATAACGCCTTATCCCACATTTTGAAATTAATATTCATAATCGACATCTCCTCTCTCAAACAAACATAACCTGACCTTATTGAATTTCATTGGCCCGGCGGACGATTGCCCGCAGCAAGCCTTTGAAAACCAGATGATGAACCGGGAGCAAGATGTACCAATAAAGGAAACCAAAGAAACCATGTGGGGCAAAATATGCGATTTGGGTTATCAGAACACCACCTTCAGGTTGCTCTACAATGCGCCATTCCATCCATCCAAGGCCGGGGGCTTTTAATTCAGACTTCAAGCGCATCAGATGACCTGGCTCCAATTTCTCCACCCGATAATAATCCAAAACATCCCCCTCGATAAGGGTGCGATCTTTTTGCCGACCGCGCAAGCCCGGACCCCCAATTGCCGTATCGAGAAATCCGCGAAATTTCCACAACCAGTCCAGGTACAACCAGCCCTGCTCCCCACCCAAACCAGTTATTACGCGCCACGCAATTCCCGGCTGGAGCTGTGCCCTGGCCTGCTGACCCTCAACAAAAAAACCTGCGCGTTTTATTCTAAACCAGGTTACAGGGTTATCCCAGATGGGTTCAAGGCTTCCAGGAGATAAATTCTCCAAAGCCATCAAAACCGAGGCTTCATAACTTACAGGATGGATAAGTGGGAAGTCCGAGATTGCTGCCTCAACTTGAACCACGCTGTCGCTGCGCATTCCCCCGAGGAGCGGCCGGGCGATTTTGGCAGGAACGGGTGTAAATATCCCTGCAAGTGTGCCCATAAAATTTGCAGACATGCCCGGCACAGCGATGATCCAGCGCTTCAATCCACGCAATCGTGCATACGTAGTCATCACCTCAGCATATGTGAGTATATCTGTCCCGCCGATTTCATAAATCTTCCCGCGGCATACCGGGTTGTCCAAAGCGGATAAGAGGTACTCCAGCACATTATGGATTGCAATCGGCTGGGTGCGATTGCGGATCCATCGAGGACCGAACAGGATGGGAAATTGCTCGGCCAGGAAGCGGATCATTTCAAATGAAATGCTTCCCGACCCAATAATCAAACTGGCGCGGAATTCCGTGACCGGCACCCTGCCCTGGCGGAGAATATTACCGGTATTAATGCGAGAACGCAGGTGCTGTCCAATATCATCGTTTGAGTCCGCAAGACCACCGAGGTATATGACATGCTCCACCCCGCTCACCCCGGCAGCTTGAATAAAATTATGGGCTGAAAGAAATTCCCGATCGACATAATTCCGTCCGCTTGACATGTTATGGACAAGGTAATATGCCGTCGAAACGCCATGCAATGCCTGGCTCAGGACCGCGGGAGAGTCAAGATCGCCTTCCACTATCTCCACCCGGGATCGAAAAGGCTTATCTGACAGGCAACCGGGTTCCCTGGCAAGGACACGGACCCGGCACCCCTTTTCAAGCAGGCGGGGAACCAAGCTTCCACCAATATAACCGGTGGCCCCGGTAACCAGCACAAGCTTTTTCAGGAGTCATTTGCGATACTCCCTGGGTGAGCAAGTCTTCGAGCCCGGTCGGCAACTTTTCGGATCAAACCACTAAAAATAAACCCATGAATGGGATAAAGCATATACCAATAAAGGAAACCTCCCACTCCGCGGGGGGCAAAATAAGCGGTCTGAGTAAGCTGCGTTTTGCCGTCGGGTTGGACACCAGATTGAAATTCAAGCCAGGCTTTGCCGGGCAGTTTCATTTCCGCTCTTAGCCGCATCAGCCTATCCGGTTCTGCCGCCTCGACCCGCCAAAAATCCAAGGCTTCCCCAACCCGGATTTCGTCCGGATGGCGGCGTCCCCGCCGCAACCCCACGCCGCCGACCAATTTGTCAATCCAGCCGCGGATCTCCCATGTCCAGTTTAAGAACAGCCAGCCACGCTCTCCGCCGAGTCCGGTAAAGGCCTGGTAGACCGGAGTGGGAGGCAATTTCAGAATAACCTTGCGACGTTCAAGCATCATCCCTTCGGAAGTGGTCAATATCACCGGTTGGGTATTGCCCTGGGTAACCACCAACGCGTCGCTCCATGACGTTTCGACTGTGTCGCTTTGAAGGCGTTCGAGTGCCAGGTGTACCGCAGTTTGATAATCGAGAGGTTGGATTTTAGGGAAGAGCCTGTGGGCCAGATCGTCATGGACAATGATCTCGGAATGCAGCCCCTCGATCAGCGGCAGGACAACACGCCAATGAATGGGCGTGACCATGTGAACCCAATAAGCGGACAGGCGGGGGGCATAAAATGGTGTGTGGATAAGATAGCGGTTCAGGCCGCGCTCTTTAGCGTAGCCGTACATCATATCTGCGTAGCGGAGACGGGTGGCTCCCCCAATCTCTATAAGTTTCCCCACACTTTCGGGTGTATCCAGGGCAGCGATAAGATAGGCAAGAACATCCCGGATGGCAACGGGCTGGGCCATGGAAAAGAACCAATGAGGACAAACAAGGAGCAGTTGGCGTTCAGTAATATAACGGATCATCTCGAATAAGGCAGATCCTGAACCGACCACCATCCCTGCCCGAAACTCGGTAACCGGTACCTTTCCCTGACGCAGGATGTGCCCGGTTTCGTACCGGGAGCGAAGGTATGGGGATAAATTAGAATTTGGATCCACAAGTTCCCCAAGGTAAATAATGCGCTGCAACCCTGCCCCTTGTGCCGCGGATGCAAAATTACGGGCTGCAGACAGGTCATGATCTGCATGCGATTTGTTCCCTTGCATCCCATGAATCAGGTAATAAGCCACGGTGGTATCCCGCATTGCCCCCGCAAGGGAATCGGGGTCGAGAGCGTCTGCTTCAGTGATTTCGACCTTATCCAGCCAGGGATATCCTTTCAACCGGGAGGCGTCACGAACAAGGCAGCGAACGCGGTAACCCGCCTCGAGGAGACGAGGCACGAGTCGCCCACCAATATAGCCTGTGGCACCAGTGACAAGAATAAGTCCAGACATTAAGCAATCTTCCCTTAACGATCGAAGATTATTAGGATAATTATAGTATCTTTTATTAGTATAACTCCCATGAACCTTAACCCGATCATTTTTTAAATGAAAAGTCTTTAATAAACCATTTATTAATCCGCCACCGGATGATCAAATGAGTTCCCATCAGGGTGCGGAAAGCATAGGTATGACCAGGCTGATGAACCAAGTCAAATGAAATAAAGACAGACAAACCAGATTTCAGGATTTAATGAGGTAGAAGATAAACATGCGTAGAGAGAATCGAAAGCAATTAACTGGTGCCAATTCGATCACGGAATGAAGTGCCTGCGCAGATAGGCAGGATAGCCGAAGACCAGGAGACAGCCAAAGAAAAACCATAACATGGCGTATCCAAGGTGCGGGATATCATTAAGTGCAGGAGTTGGCAGCGATTTAAATGGGAGAGAGGCCTGGTCACCCGCGGGTGCCTGCTCAATATAAACCGGTAGAAGTGAGTAGGGGTCCTGCGCCTGAATCTGCCCGAGATCCAGATAATTCCAAAGAGCCAGAGGTTTGCCGGGAACAGGAACAGGATTCGGCACGCCACCACCCATTTCTCCCTTTTGGAGAGGGACCCGGATAATCCCGGTCAGTTCAGTCGCGGGGGATTCGTCAAACTGTTTCCATGATTCAGGAGTGTTATACGCTCCAGGTATCCAACCTCGATCGATCAAGACAGCCTGACCAGGTTCGAATATCAGAGGGGTGAGAAGATGATAACCGTATTCGGCCGTTCCATCAGGATCGCCCCAGTATTGATTTCGAAGGGCAACCTGATGTTTGAAATCAAAAGTGCCGCTGACTTTCACCTGACGATATTCCATCCCTGCCAAGTCCTGGGAAAGGGCTGCTTCATCCAGGACCAGCAATGTCGCTTTTTGCATAGAAATTATGTGGGTATCGGAAACCCGGCTGGCCTCAAACCGATCAAGCTGCCAGGTGCACATCCGAATGATCACTGCCATGGCAGCAATCGCCAGCAGCGTGGTAGCCAACCAACGGCGGGAAAACATGATTCTCAACATAAAAAAGGGAATGTCAGGCTTGTTTTTGGGCGGGTTTTACCGGCCAAGCCACCAGGCTGTAAAGCCCAAGTAATATCGCCATTGGCACACCTGCCAGGATGATCCCCTGGATGCGGGTACTCATTGTGAGGGCTTCGTGCACATCGAGACCAAAGGTTTTGGCAGGGCGGAATGAACAGCTAAGAACCAAGTTCCCAGGTTGATTTAGGGTAAGGCTGGTCGTCGAACCGGCAGGGATGAACAAATCGCCCAAGGTATGGGTCACGTTATCCAGGTTGTGAACCACCAGGACATCGCCTTCAACAAAAGACATGCCGGCTGGAATCAGTGATATTCCCTGGCTGGATTTTTCTGCAGTACCGGCGGGTATGACCAGCTCAATCGTATCCGGAGAGCGGCTCAGGTTGGATTGTGAGCGGAAACTGACTTCGCTGATAGTCACGCCAATCAGAAAACCCACCACCAGGCAGACGACCAACCGGATAATCACAGGCGACCTCATGCTATTTACCCTGCAAAACGATTTGAAGATCGTGCTCGATATCCGCCGGAGACATGCCAACCGGGAAGGTCAGCCCCAACATGCCATTTTGATCGACCACATAAACCCGGGTGGAATGAGTCTCGCCATTATCGAGGACGGTGACACCATAATCCTTATAGACACCCGCCAGCTCAGCTGGTGTGCCGGTCAAACCGATAAAGGTCGAGTCGAAATTCGCCAGGTAGCCTGCCATCTGTGCAAGAGTATCGCGAGCCGGATCGGTGGTTACAAATAATACCTGGATGCCGGTAGAATCACCCCCCAAATCAGTGCGTGCTTGACGAAGGATGGCCAAAGTAGCCGGACATTCATTCGGGCAATGGGTGTATCCGAAGAAGACCAGGACGACCCTGCCACGGAAATCAGTAAGACGTACGCTGCTGCCACCCGGACCAGTCAGGGATATCTGCGGGGCGGCAATGGGTGGATCAATTACCGATCCTTTGAAGGCACGCGATAATTCAGAGAAGTAATATGTGCCCCCAATGGCAATCATAACGACCACAAACAAAACCAGAATTACCCAAAGGGATTTGCGCTCCATGGTATCACCGGGCTTAACGGATCAGTGTAACAGGGTCCCCATTAAATATAACGACGGATAGAAGAATATCCAAACAACATCAATGAAATGCCAATAGACTGCGCAGGCTTCCACAGCCCAATGTTTTTCCACAGAATACTTCCCGCGCAATCCGTTGCGCAGGACAATCGACAGGAAAATGACGCCGGTCAGGACGTGGAACGCATGAAATCCGGTCATCGAATAAAAAACAGCACCTTCGACCCCATCTGCGGGTCCGAAGGGAGCGAGCTGCCACTCAACACCGATCACCCCGATCAGGAACAGGATGCCCAACGCCAAAGTGCCCGATATTCCCAGGATAAATTGTCTCCGGTTTCCAAGCGCCATGGAAGTTTCAGCCCGGTTCATCAGAAACGACGAAAGGAGCAGGACAGAGGTGACGATGAGACCAAGAACCTGGATCAGTTCAGGGCGGGTGAGGCCCAGCAGGTTGATGCGAGTAATCAGGAGACCACCGAAAATGAAGGCGTCGGAAACCAAGAACAACCATAAACCAAGTCGATTTGTCACCAGTTTGTAAGCAAACGATTCGCGGTCGGCATCCGCATCGACCTGGAAAAGGCGGTAGACATGCATATAGTAATATCCCACCAAACCAGCCTTGATCAGAGCAATGAAAGCCAAAAGTTCCCATACATTCAGGATCTGAGCCACAGCGAACTCAACCGCAGTCAGCAATGCCAGCCCGATGAAAATATAAACTCCCAAACGCAGTGAGGGGAACTCTTCGGTGCGGGTCATATTATTCCTCTCCCTTAAATTTTATGTACCGCGAGCCTGGTAAACCATAATCATACGGCTCTCCCACCACTTCAAGTTCCTTTTCATAATTATGTTCCGGCATTGGCGAGGGCACCAGCCACTCGGGGGAGCGTGAATTCCAGACGTTGCCAGGAGCCAAGGGCTCCTTTTTTCATGCTGTAAAACAAGTTGATGAAGAAGACGAGGACCCCAAGAGCCGTGATAAAACCCATGATGGTCATCACAAAATGATAGGGTTGAAACCCCATGGCCGGATCATAGTCGGCGATGCGACGGCGCATGCCAAGCAGACCGATGCGCATCATAAAAAGAGACATTACCGTAAAGGAGGGAGCCATCAGCCAGAAATGAATCTTCCCCAGCCTCTCACTAAGGCGACGACCGGTCATCTTTGGGAACCAGTAATAGATCGCGGCAAAGAACGGAAAAACGTAGCCTCCAAACATGGTATCGTGGAAGTGACCGACAATGTAGTACGTATCCGTCAAATGCAAGTCAGTGGAAATGGTGGCATTGGGGGGACCGGAAAGACCACCCAACAGGAAAACGATGATCCCGGCCAGAATGAAAAGCATGGGAGTTTGGAAGCTGATCTTCCCGCGCCAGACCGTCCCCAGCCAGGCGAAGAACTTCACACCGGTAGGAACTGCAACCAGCAACGTGCTGTACATAAAGGGGACGCGCAAGTATTCAGCCATGCCGGAGGCAAACATATGATGTCCCCAGACAAGGAACCCAATCAGGGCAATGCCAATCGAGGACATGGCCACAATTTTGTATCCGAAGAGCGGTTTCCGGGAAAAGACCGGCAGAAGCTCGCTAATCAAGCCAAGCCCAGGCAGGATGAACACATATACCGCCGGGTGGGAGTAGAACCAAAACAGGTGCTGGAAAAGAATGGGATTGCCACCCTTGGCAGGGTCGAAGAAACCCATTCCAAGCAGCCGCTGGAGCATGACCATTTGAAAGGAGAGACCTATCAACTCGGTGGCTGTCAGGGTGATCAAAGAGGTAGCCAAGGCTGCCCATACAAAGATCGGCATACGAAACGGCCGCATCCCCGTGGCGCGCATGCGGATCACTGTGGCGAGGATATTCAGCCCGCCCAGAATGGACGAAAAACCAGCCAGTGAAACTCCCAGGAAGAACATCTGCATTCCAAGGGGGGCACACGCTGAGAGAGGCGGGTAACCTGTCCAACCCGTATCGAACCCGCCCATGAACAGACTTGAAAGAAGGATCAGCCCAGCCGGGACGGCGATCCAAAAAGAGAAAGAATTCAGCCTTGGGAAGGCCATGTCACTAGCGCCGATCAAAAGCGGGACCAGGTAGTTCATAAACGCTGCAATGCCCATCAAAATGCCGATAATCATCACCATGCCGTGCAAGGACATCAGCGTGTTGTAATTTGTAAGGGACAGGAACTGCATTTGGACTTCCGCCAGCTCTGTGCGGAAGATCAAGGCGAATGAGCCGCCAACGATCATCAAGGTCAGCGAGAGTGCCAGGTACTGGATGCCAATCACCTTGTGATCCAGGGAAGCGCCATAGAAACGCCGCCAACCGGAATGTGTTTCGTCGAATCCCTTCCCTGATTCCTTCCCGGCAGCCCAATTCAACCAATCATCCAATACTCCAACGCCGTAAAGGAAACTCAAGGCACCGAGCAACATTCCAACAACAACCGCCGGTTCCGCTTTCCAGGCAGGCAGGTGCATAATGAATCGCATGAGGGTCACATACCCAATACCAAAAGCGATCCCCATTGCCTGCCAAATCAATCCATTGATCAACCCGATCTTAGAAATCTTTTTCATGGGTGCTTCCTATTTCAGGCTCTGTAAGTATGCGATGATATCCTGGATTTCGGTCTGCTTGAGCACTGTGGAAAAATTGGGCATGACATTGGGGAAGTACCCTTTAACGACCTGGAGATTGGGGGTGAGGATCGAGTTGAGCAGATAGGTCGCATCCGCAGTAACCTTGGTGCCATCCGACAATGTCACCTGAGACTGGTAGAGGTGTTCCCAGGTGGGACCAATGCCAGCGGCACCAGAGACTGAATGGCAGTTGATACAGCCGTTCTGCTGGACCAGCAACTCACCGCGTTGGACGGGATCCTGCGACACCGTTGCCGCCTGCGACACCATCCACTTATCGAAGTCCTGCTGGGAGACCACGTACACGGGCGCCTCCATATAAGCATGTCGTGTTCCGCACAACTCGGCGCAGCGGACGTGGTACGTGCCGATCAAATCGGGGGTAACGCGCAACTCGGTGGTCTGACCCGGCACAAGATCCTGCTTGACCCGAAATTCCGGCACCCAGAAGGAATGAATGACGTCGAGACTTGTCATCTGCAGATCAACCTGGCGACCAACCGGCAGGTATAGGGTGGATGAAACAACACCAGTATCCTGATATTCGAACTTCCAGAACCACTGCCCGGCGGTCACCCGCACCACCATGGCAGTGGTGTCCACCTGCCGCACTATTCCGAGGGACTGGGCACCAAGGTAAGCCAGGTAAATGACCAGGAAGAAGGGGATGATCGTCCAGAAGAATTCCAACCGGGTATTCCCCACGATATAAGCGCCATCGCCGGTTTCCCCCTTTTTGCGGTGAAAGACGAGAAGGCTATAAAGTAATATGACGATAATGAGGGAAAATAAGGCGGAAACCAACCAGAGGTGAATATTAAATAATCTGTCGATCTCCACTGCCTGGACACTGGCTTGAGTGGGTAGAAGACCAATGCTGGTCAACCCGGTGTGCATCAGCAGCGTGGACCCCACAACCAGGACGGCGATGATAATAAAATGCTTCATACGTTCCCTCCGACGCTGAAGAAACAAGATGATAGCCAATTAAGTATAACACGACCACCAAACGATATCAGCGCTCCCGACAATTGATGTATAATTTAATCTCTCAAGATTTGAGGCGGAGGAGAACGCGAATGAGGCTACGCAAGAACTCTTGGTTGCCTTTCTCTTTAATTATTACCGGTCTTGCGTTCGTTTTTGCTATCAGCGCGCAAGCGCAGGGGGAAAAGCCTCCCAGGAAGATATCATCCAAGGGGCAGTCTTATACGATAACTGGTTCGCGGCACTGGGGGTGAACGCTCCTTCCGGCGATATGCCGATCTGGTCAAGACAGACGACGAACAGCCGCTCCGGACCGGACACCTGGCGGTGCGTGGAATGCCACGGATGGGACTATCGCGGCGCACAGGGGGCATACGCCACCGGCTCCCATTTCACCGGTTTCCCGGATATTATGACGCTCGCCGGGAAGATGAGCGAGGCAGACATCGTTGACCATTTAAAAGGAGCCAACGATCCAGCTCATGATTTCTCAGCCTATCTAGACGAATGCTGCGATGGGACAACTGGCAGCGTTCCTAAAATACGGGATCATCGACGACAGCCTTTACATCGATACTATCTCGATGCGCGTAATAGGTGGGGACAGCCATAATGGGAAGGGACTCTTTGAAGGCACCTGCGCGACCTGTCACGGCCCAGACGGCAGCAAAATCTTATTCCGAAGTGAAGGCATAGACGAAAGCCTGGGCGACGTGGCTCAACGGGACCCGTGGCGATTCCTGCACCGGACGCGCTTCGGCGTGGCCGGTACTTCCATGCCCATTGGTGCCAGCATGGGTTGGACCCCGGAAGACGGGAGAGACGTGCTGGCGTATGTCCGGACCCTCCCCAGCCGGCATCCCATCCCCACTTCAGCGCCAGCTGTCCAACAAGCCGAACCAGGACTGCAGTTGGGAGGACCCGGCGAACATTGGTGGAATGGGCTCCTGACGAGTTTTGGAGCCTTCCTGGGTGCAATCAGCTACGTGCTGGTCTTCACCGGTGGATTCCTGCTACTTGGATTCGTGGTTGTCATCATCCTGCGGCGGAGGAGGTAACTCCCTGCAGAACAAGGGTCACAACTCCAACCTTCCAGGAGATCGCATGTTGACACGTTTCAAGAATATCGACCCACTTGAAGTAATTGGGAAGCTTTTTAGAAAACCAGCCTTCCTGGCGGGGGCAGGCATGCTCTTTATCTTATTGTTCAGCGCAGCCGGTTATGGGGTCTGGAAAATGCAACAACCGCCGCCCCAACCGATCCAGTTCAACCACCAGGTACACATCGGGCTGGGGATCCAATGTCTTTACTGCCACCCAGGTGCCTGGAGGCAGGCTTCTGCCGGACTACCGACGATCACCAAGTGCTGGGGCTGCCACCAGCAAATGGCAAACAGCAAACCTGAACAAGCCAAACTGGTGGAATTCGTCAACAAAGGCGAATCGATCCCCTGGGTGCCGATCTTTATCCAACCGGATTTCGTATATTTCAACCACCGCCCGCATATCGCCGGCGGGTTGAACTGTGAAACCTGCCACGGCGAGATGAGTCGAGAAACGGTTGCCCAACCGATCCCGCGCGAAAACATGGGTTGGTGTCTTGGCTGCCATCGAACCAAGGCTGCCGGTAACCCGGAGAAACTTGCACGTCTGACGGATTGTGTTACCTGTCATCGGTAAACCCCTCATATGGGTTTCTCTCTTCGTTTACGGTAAGAGAGCTTCGTCTCACTAATTTTGAGGATCATTCATGACGAATAAGATTTCCAGACGCGACTTTCTCAAACTTGCCAGCGCCAGCGCGGCTGCCTCCGTCATCCTGACCGGGTGCGGCCCGGCCTGGCGGTACGTGGTGCGCGAGCCGTACAAGCAAATGCCCGAATATACCTACAACGGACAGAGTACCTATTACGCCAGCACCTGCCGGGAATGTCCAGCCGGATGCGGGATCGTAGTGCGCACTCACCAGGGGCGGGCGATAAAAATCGAAGGCAACCCATTGCATCCGGTCAACCAGGGCAAGTTGTGTGCACGCGGCCAGGTGGCATTGCAAGGGCTCTACAATCCCGACCGTCTGAAAGGACCCTTCCGCCAAAACGGACGAGGCACAGGGGACTTCACCGCCCTGACCTGGGATGAGGCAGTTACGGTGATCAAGGAAGCCTTTACTTCTCATCCAGGACCTGAGATCGCCTTCCTGCTTGGGCTTGCACCAGATCATCTATTCGACCTGGCCGGCGAAATTAGTGCCGCACTGGGAGCCGCTGTTCCCCAGCGATATGGCGCGTTTGGGTACCTTGAATCCCGCCACACCCTGGCGGAAGCTGCCAGGCGCATATTTGGAGAGCGACGCCTGCCTGTCTTCGATCTCGGACACAGCGACGTGACCTTTTCCTTCGGTGCGGATTTCCTCAGCACATGGCTCTCACCGGTGGCATACTCGCGCGGTTATGCCTCGCTGCGGCATGGGAAGCCCGGACGGCGCGGTTACCTGGTCCAGTTCGAACCACGCATGTCACAGACGGCTGCCAAGGCTGACGAATGGATCCCGATCCGCCCGGGGAGTGAAGGCCAGGTAGCCATGGCTCTTGGACGGTTGGTGGCTGAATCACGCGGAGGTTCCATTCCAGAGGCATTTCTTAACGTGGACCCACTCGCTGCAGCAAACGCCTCCGGGGTGGATCCGGACGAGTTGCAGCGGCTGGCTGCCATTTTCGCAGATGCCACTGCACCACTGGCCATCCCGGGAGGAACCGCGCTCGCCACCAGCAACGGCCTGGAAAATGCCCAAGCTGTGCTGATGCTGAACGCACTGGTGGGCAACCTCGGCCAGCCGGGTGGAATTGGTTTCACGCCAGAGCTGCCCGTCCATGCGCCAGGAGATCGCGATCCGAACAATTTTGCCGACCTGGTTGGACTGGTCGACAGGATGAAGGCCGGGCTGGTCAAGGTGCTGTTCGTACATGGCAACAATCCCCTTTTCGAATTGCCATCGTCATCCGGTTTCAATGAAGCCTTAGCCAAAGTACCGCTGGTTATTTCGTTCGCGACATTCCCAGACGAGACTTCTGCCCAAGCAGATTTTGTTTTCCCGGACCACCATCCGCTTGAATCATGGGGTTACCAGATCCCGGCACCAGCCGCTGACCGTGCCGCGATCTCCGCCAGCCAACCCACGGTAATCCCATTCTACGATACACATGCCACAGCGGATGTATTACTGGCAGCCGTCCAGGCTATTGGAGGAGACCTGGCAACTTCCGTCCCATACAAGGATGAGGTGGAGTTCATCCAACACTCCATCCTGGACCTGGTAAAAGAAAGTGGTTATTTTAACGCGCCCGAGATCAATACCTTCTGGGCGGAATGGGAGCAGAACGGAGGCTGGTGGAAACCTGATGCCGGTTTGAGTACACCCAATGGTGCAAACGCGCTAACAAGCAGCCTGCCCATCCCCGATGCGAAGTTCGAGGGAGAGGGAACCTTCTTCCTGCATATCTATCCATCCGTTTTGATGGGCGATGGTTCGGGAGCCAATAAACCCTGGCTGCAGGAGACGCCAGATCCCATGACAACCGTCATGTGGAATTCATGGGTCGAGATCAACCCGGTAACAGCCGACGAGCTTGGTCTTAAAGACGACGACGTCGTGAAAATCATATCCACATTTGGGGAAATAGAAGCGTCTGTATATCGCTATCCTGCGATCCGCCCAGATGTGATCGCGATGCCTTTTGGGCAAGGCCATTCTGCCTATGGACGCTACGCCGCAGGCCGGGGGACGAACCCAGCCAACGTGGTCCTCCCGAACCATAATACAGCAGGTGACCTGGCGTACGCGGCCAGCAAGGTGCGTATCGAAAAAACCGGCAAGACCCGTCCGCTGGCTCGCAATGAGAGCCGCATGGGCGTTTACGGTGAGGAGTAGAGGTGAGAATGTCGAAAACCAAAGCCCCGGCTTTCAAAACAACTTCAGCGCACAGCAGAAAAAGGCAAATGGGGAATGGTCATTGACCAGGACCTTTGCACCGGCTGCCAGGCTTGCGTGACAGCCTGTTCGATGGAAAACAACATCCCATTCGTCGGTGAGGTGGATGCGGCTTACAACCGGGCGATGTATTGGATCCGGACCGAACGTTTCTGGAGCGGTGAATACCCGGATGTTAAAGCCACTCCTTTCCAGCCGGTCCTGTGCCAACAGTGCGGTGCAGCACCCTGTGAACCAGTTTGCCCGGTTTTCGCAGCAGTCCATAGTGAAGGAGAACAAATAAACCTGCAGGTCTACAACCGCTGCGTGGGGACGCGCTATTGCGCCAACAACTGCCCTTATATCGTGCGGATATTTAATTGGCGTGATTACCAGAGGCCTGAGCCACTCAACAACCAGCTAAATCCGGATGTAACCGTCCGACGGCGGGGAGTGATGGAAAAATGCACATTCTGCGTCCAACGCATCCGCAAAGCAGAAGATAAAGCCGAGTCTGAAGGGAGGCAAGTAGGCGACGGTGAGTTTCAGCCTGCCTGCGTTCAGACATGCCCCGCCGATGCGCTAATCTTTGGTCGAATAGACGATCCACAGAGCCAGGTCAGTAAGGCAGCAGCCAGTGGGCGGGCGGTCAGACTGCTTGAAGAGCTCGGCACAGAGCCACGCATCACCTACCTCAAGGGAGGCTCCGATTATGCCCGCAACAGCTGAAACCAGCGAACAGTTCGAGTTGGAGCAAATGCGGAAAGAGCACCTTATGCTTGACCCCCGCCCACGCGGCGAGATGAACTCGCTGGTGCTGGATGCGATGAAGACCACCTCATGGAAATTTTGGGTGATCTTTGCCCTGCTGAGCGTGGTCGTGGCAGTGTGTCTCTTTTACGTTTGGGGTTACCTGATCGCCGAAGGGATCGGTGTGGCAGGGCTGACCCGTCCGGTCTACTGGGGTATCTTCCTGGTCAATACTGTTTTTTGGATCGGCATCAGTCACGCAGGAACATTTGTTTCCGCCTTGCTGCGGGTTTTCAAAGCGGAATACAGGAGACCCTTTACGCGCGCCGCCGAGCTGATGACCACATTTGGACTGGTGCAAGCGGGATTGAGCATCTTCATGCACATGGGACGGGTTTGGCTTTCCTACTGGTTATTTCCTTATCCGAACGAACGCACCTTGTGGCCCAATTTTCATTCCCCACTCTCATGGGACTTCCTGGCAATCAACACGTACCTGCTGGCGTCCACCATGTACCTGTTCCTCCCATTAATCCCTGACCTGGCCATGGCACGCGATCGATCAACCGGCTGGCGCAAGACCCTGTATCGGATCCTTTCGCTTGGTTTCCGCGGTACCGAAGGCGAGTGGACACACCTGCGAGCAGCCATGAATATTTTTGCTTTCGCCATCCTGCCTGTCATGTTCAGCGTCCATACCATTGTGGCATGGGACTTCGCAGCATCGATGCGACCGGGGTGGAACTCGACCATATTCGGTCCATATTTCGTGGTTGGAGCCCTGCACTCCGGCATTGCGGCTGTCGCAATGGTTTTGGTGGTCATCCGCGCCAGCATGAAGAACATGAAATACTTCATCCGCCCCGAACACTTCAGCGCACTAGGCATGTTGATGCTGATCGTTTCCATGGGCTGGGGCTACTTTTTCTTCAATGATTACATGGTCCAGTGGTACGGCGGGAACAGCTTTGTCGATTCCCTGCTGCATTTCCACGAGCATGGTCCGCTGGGGTGGATGTGGTTCGGGATGCTGATCCTGAATGTGGTCATCCCCTGGGCAACCTTGTGGAATAAGAGGATACGCAGCAACCCCTGGCTGCTGTTCGCCATCGGCCTGGGAATAAATATCGGGATGTGGTTCGAACGTTACATCATCATCCCGGTCTCGCTAACGGTCAACTACATGCCTTTTACCTGGCGGGATTACAAGCCCGCCGTGGAAATCCCGTTAAGCATCGGAACCCTGGCTTTCTTCATCCTGCTTTATATGACCGCGTCACGGCTCGTGCCGCTCGTCCCGGTCTGGGAGGTGCAGGAAGGCCAAATGGCCCATACCCTTCGCAAGGTCGGAAAAGAAACGATCGTCTCCGTTGCGGACCTGGAGTAGGAAATCAATATGGATGACAAACATTCCTTCCTGGCTGTTTTTGCAGATATCGACCCGGCAGTGCACGCAATCGACCGGCTGCGGGAGCTTGGCCTGGCAGATGAAGACATGAACATCATCTCAGGAATCCCGGTAACGCAAACGATGCTGGGGCGACCCCGCCAATGGACCAACGTACCGCGCCTGGCGCTTGGGGGGGCAATAGCCGGGTTCCTGGTGGGCGCTTTCCTGGCTTTTGTGGTGCCAAACCTGTACCCGATCCATGTTGGGGGGCAGGGAATCGTGCCCGGACCACCCACGGTCGTCGTCCTGTTCGAAATGACCATGCTGGGCATGCTGGCGTCCACTTTCCTGGGGGTTTTCCTGGACAGCCGCTTCCCAGCGTATTCCCCCAAGGAATACGTGCCGTCGATCAGTGACGGACGTATCGCAGTATTGTTTGTATGCCCAGTGGACGTGGAAACCAAATTAATCCAGGCCATGCAGGAAATTGGGGCAGAATCAGTCCAACCTGCGGAGGCGCAAAAGCTATGAAGCTGCTCGATCGTTTGCTCCTGATCGGCCTGGTGGTCGTCTTGCTGGGTGGCGCGCTGTTCCTCTTCACATTCGACGTCATTAAGATCGACTGGATCTCGTTCATGGAAATCCAACCTTCTTTCAAGCCAATGGAGAACCCACTACCCGTCCCAGCTGACTCGATCCCGATAGAAGGGCCGGCTTCCATACCGGGCATGGGGGCACCGGTCAACCCGATACCGTCCGATGACGTATCCGTTTCCCGCGGCGCCGAACTTTTTGGGATCAATTGTTCGCATTGCCACGGGGCAGGCGGGCACGGTGACGGACCAATTGCCATATACCTGACAAAACAGAAACCAGCCGATCTGACCTCGGGTGTTGTCCAAAACCTGAGCGACGGAACCATTTTTCTGACCATCACCAACGGGGTTCCGAGCTTTATGCCTGCTTTAAATGAAAACCTGATGGTTCGGGACCGCTGGGATATAGTCAATTTTGTTCGGACTCTCAAACCGTGATCGGGAGGCAGCGTGAAGCGAGATTTTAACACCTGGATGCTCCTGCTTATCTTCGGCATGCCGCTCCTGTTTATTGCTTACATCGCGGGGATTTATTTCGTCCCCTGCGGTTTGAATGCAGACTGCTCCAAGGCCAATCTTCCTGCACTCATCCACACCCCCATCCCAACGATCATTCCCGCCACCATGCCAGTCCCGACTTCCGGCCAGCCGGCAGGAGCAGGTGCCAAATGCACAGTGAATGCCAGGACCTTGCTCTCCAGCTGGATAAATTCCGGGTATAAAGAACTCGATTCATTCCAGTTCAGCGACAGCAATGGAAGCACCTGCCAGGCGTCCTACGCGGATGTTAAGTCACTCTTCCAGGAAGGGAATCTTTGGTATACAGGGGCACCCGCCTGCATAACCTGTCATAACTCCAACCTGGCGTCCGCGGCTGCACAGATGGACTTATCCAGCTATGCCGGCATCACTGCCGGCTCCAGGCGGACCTCTGCCGGGGTCAGCGGCAATGATATCCTGGGCGGTGGGAACTGGGATAAATCTTTATTGAATGACATGCTATTCATCGAACAGAAAATGCCTTTCGGCCGACCGCCGGGAGCAGTCCCGCCGGACGGACCAGTCGTTTTTGCAGGGACCCAGGTGGAGGCTGCTGCAGGGTCGCCCACCCCGACACCTTCAGCCGAAGAAGTCGCCCGTCCCTCCAACCCTGGCGGCCCGGGCGAAGCTGTTAATCTTACCGGCGACACGGTTCAAGGCGAATTAGTCTATAAATCGAATTGCGCGACCTGTCATGGAGAGAACGGTATAGGGGGCTTACCAAACCCCGGCTCCACGGACGGCACCATCCCCCCACTAAACCCGATAGACTCCACCCTGGTGGATAAAACTACCCTGATCTATGCAACGAACCTTGACCTTTTCATTCAACACGGCTCAACTCCCGAGGGACCCAACCCGTCGAAATCCATGCCAGCCTGGGGAGATCAAAACACAATTACCCAACAAGAAATAGCCGATGTGATCGCGTATATCATCAGCCTGAATAAATGATATTAGCGCCCCGGAAATTCGAGCAGCAGACTCTCAAAAGAATAGACCTTATCAGCTTGAATATGGAAACAATAAATCAGCCTGGCTCACATGAGCCAGGCTGATGTTTTCGACAGTGTACTTTTAATACATCAAGTTCTTCTTATCGCTGGTAAGACGCTTTCGAAAGACCCAATAGGTATAGCCCTGGTATGCCAGGACAATCGGGACGAAGATGGCAGCGACGATGCTCATCAATTTTAATGTATAGGGGGAAGAGGCCGCGTTCCAAATATCAAGACTGAAGGCCGGATCAATGCTCGAGATCATTACGCGCGGGAACAGGATGATAAAGAAAGTAACCAGGGTAAGCAGGATATTGAGGGCGGTCATGACGAATGCCCAGCCCTCCCGTTTCCGTTTGACAAACCAACCAGCCAGAATTAGCGCAACCAAAGCGGCAATTGGAAATGCCCCAGGATAAATACCGAGATGGTCGATGAAATCTGTATAGAAGAAAGTGGCAATAGCCAGTAGAAACGCGAAAAACAGAGCGGGGAGCCACAGTTTTTTAGCGGCATTCACAGAACGAGTCTTAATTTCCCCACCTGTTTTCAGGCTCAAGAAAATCGCACCGTGCAAGAGAAAGATGGTAACACTGGTCAACCCACCCAACAAACCGAAGGGATTGAGGAGAGTGAATAGATTCCCGGTGAACTGCATCTGACCATCGATCGGCAATCCCCTCGCCAGGTTGGCAAATGCCACTCCGAAGAGAATGGAAGGCAACAAAGATCCGGTAAAAATCGCCCAGTCCCAGAAGCGGCGCCACCTGGGATTGTAGTCTTTCGAGCGGAATTCAAACGCCGCTCCCCGGATGATCAACCCGATGAGCAATAAAAATAATGCCAGGTAAAAACCACTGAAAAGAGTGGCATACCATTGTGGGAATGCAGCGAAAGTTGCTCCACCCGCGGTAAGCAGCCAAACTTCATTACCATCCCAGTGCGGGCCAATGGTATTGAGAATCAGGCGCCGGTCGTCATCTTTCCTTCCCAGGAAAGGCATCAGCATACCCACGCCGAAATCAAAACCTTCCAGGAAAAAGAAACCAATCCAAAGTACTGCGATCAAAATGAACCAAATTGTGTTCATATTAAAATTAGCAGCCTCCCTATTTATCTTCCGTCACGGCAGGCTCCCCAATTACTCCCCTGTCAGTCGCGTCCGGTCCGCTTTTTGCAAAACGTGTCAATAGATAAACATCGGCTGCCATCAAGGCAGCATAGAGCACAACAAAACCAATTAGAGAGATCAAGATCATTCCGGAAGTCAGGTTGGGGGACACGGCGTTTTCAGTTTTTAGCAACCCCTGGACGATCCAGGGCTGGCGGCCCATCTCAGTCACGATCCAGCCGCCAGTGTTGGCAAAGTAAGGAAGAGCGATCGCCAATGGGAACCATCTCATCAGCTTCATGTTCTCCACGCGCTTCCTAAAAACTGCCAAAACACTCAAACCGCCCAACCCCAGCATAAGGAGTGCCGAGAAAAACATGGAGCGAAAGCCCCAATAGGTGAAGACCATCAGGGGGATGTAATCCCCAGGTCCATATTCCTTCACGTATTGAGCCTGCACCTGGTCGACTCCCGGAACTTCGCAGTCAAGGTTGGTGCAGGAAATCAGGCTGAGCAGGCGTGGAATACGCAATGACCAGATTTCGTGCTTACCGGTCAAGTCACCGATGGTGAGCAGTGAGAATGAGGAACCCGGCTCTTCGGGATCGTTGACCCAAATGGCCTCGATGGAAGCCATTTTCATTGGCTGGGTTGCCATCACTTCCACACCCTGCGAGTGCCCAATAAGCCCGGTAATCGTGACAGCCACCAGCCCAAGCACTGCTGCAACCTGGAATGACTTCTTAAAGATATCCACATGCTGCCTGCGGGCAAGGTGCCAGGCGCTGATACCAAACATAAAAAAGGCAGCGGTGGTCAGACCTGCCAGGATCGTATGCGGGAAAGCCAGCCAGGCTTTTTGGTTAAAAACGAGAGCCGAAAAATCATTAAGGACAAGACGCCCGGCTGCAACGCTTGCCGGATCAAAGCCAACCGGGTGCTGCATAAACGAATTTGCGATCAGGATCCACAAGGCGGAAAAGGTCGATCCAAGAGCCACGAGCCAGATAGAAACCAGGTGCAGGGTTTTTGGTATTTTATCCCAGCCGAAAATCCATATCCCGAGGAAGGTGGATTCCATGAAGAATGCCAACAACGCTTCTATTGCCAACGGGGCACCAAATATATCCCCGACATACCGCGAGTATTCGGACCAGTTCATCCCAAACTGGAATTCCTGGACAATCCCGGTTACCACCCCCATGGCAAAGTTGATCAGGAATAGTTTGCCCCAAAACCTGGTCATGCGTTTCCATTTTTCATCGCCTGTGCGGGTGTACATCGTGTGCAAACCTGCAACCACCCAGGATAATCCCAAGGTGAGAGGAACAAAGAAAAAGTGGTAGATTGTCGTGGCGGCGAACTGTATCCTGGAAAGGATTACCGGATCCATTGCATCTCCAGTGAAGAATCTAGGGCAATAAAATGAAATTATGTCCCCACAATTTTACCTTTATGCGACTTTTTTCACAATGAAAAAGTTATTTTATAATAGCGGCGCGGCACAACCGTCCGCACGAGGGTCTGAACCACCTGTCAGGACGCCCGATTCCTGGTCACGAAGGATGACCTGGCCTCGGCCGAAGAGAGCCCGCTCCCATCCACTGATTTCCCGAACCGGATGACCTCGTTCTTCCAAATCAGCAATGGTTTGTGCGGGTATCCCCTGTTCCAATGCCACTTCCCCGCCGGAGGTGCCATCATCAATGCAGAAGCGGGGCATGTCCAGTGCAGCCTGTGGATCAAGACCCTGTGACAGTGCGAGAAATACCTGCAGATGCCCCTGGGGCTGCATAAACCCACCCATTACTCCCATTGGGCCAATCAGCGACCCATCCTGTTCCCTGGTGATCATGGAGGGGATGATGGTGTGGTATGGGCGTTTACCTGGAGCCAGCACATTCGGATGCCCGGGTTCCAGGCTGAAATTGTGACCACGGTTCTGCAAAGTAAAACCCCACCCATGCGGAACAATCCCCGTCCCGAAACCCATGTAATTACTGTTGATGAAGGAGCAGGCATTGCCCCATTGATCCACAACGCAAAAATAAACCGTGTCAGAACCTGCCACCGGGGTTCCACGCTGCTGGTCAAGCGTAGCTTTTTTCGGATCGATGAGTTTCCTTCTTTCAGCAGCGTATTCCTTGGAAACCAGGGTTGAATAAGCTCCCGAGATCTTAAATTTATTGGAGGCCTCCACGTACCGAGGGTCGGTGATAAACCAGCGGGTGTCGGCAAATGCCAGGCGTAATGCCTCGATTTCAAGATGCAGGCGATCGGCCGAGAGCGGATCAGAAGGAATCTCAAATCCCTCGAGGATGTTCAAAGCGAGCAAAGCGGTAATACCCTGCCCGTTGGGAGGACATTCCCATAAACACCGCCCATCATAAGCTGTGGAAATCGGTTCATCCCAGGTGCTTTGATGAGCTGCCAAATCTTCCACCTTTAGGCAGCCACCCGCCTGCTGGATCGTGGAAGCGATGGCTTCCGCAATTTCGCCTTCATAAAAGGCTTTCTTTCCAACGCCAGCAATCGCTCGTAACGTGCGCGCCAGCCCAGGATTGCGGAAAATTTCGCCGGGATTCGGACCGCGCCCATCGATGGTCATTTCGATGCCGTTCAAGGATGTTTTCAATTGACGTTCCACACCCCGCTGCCAAAAATGCGCTGTTACAGGGGCGACCGGGAAACCTTCGTCAGCAAGGCGGACGGCCGGAGCTAAAATGGCAGACAGGTCCAACCTGCCATGGCGCTCGATCAGATCGCACCAACCCGCGCATGCTCCGGGAACTGTGATCGTATATGGGTGGAAGGGTGGAAGGGGTGACTTTGAGGTTGCGCCCGCCGTTTCGCGAACCAAGTCCAAGTTAAGCGAGGCCGGGGCACGACCGGAGCCGTTGAGGGCTGTTAAAAGACCGGTCTCACCATCATAGAACAGGGCAAACATATCGCCGCCCAACCCGGTGGAGGTTGGCTCGGTAACGTTTAGTGCAGCGGCAGTGGCAACAGCCGCATCGGCTGCATTACCACCCCGGGATAGAATTTCAAGTCCGGCAGCCGTAGCGAGCGGTTGAGAAGAAGCCACCATCCCACGGCGCCCATAAACGGGGGAACGCCGGGATTGGAAGGCAGGTGGCATTTCATTTGGGACTGCCAGGTCATTTCTCCGGGGCAGGTGGTTTAGGCGGCACGGTGGTTACAAGGATCTTATCCACCCGTTTGTCATCCATATCCATCACTTCGAAACGAAGACCATTCCACTCGAATAGATCAGCAGCTTGTGGGACACGACCCAGGTGCAACATGACAAAGCCACCAAGAGTTTCATATTCTTCTTCGTCCGGAAGACGACGCAAGTTGAAGATTTCCTTGAATTCATCATTGGGAAGCATCCCATCCAGCAACCAGGACCCGTCCTGGCGCTGCGTGGCCTGCGGTTCCCCTTCAAATGCTCCAACGATTTCTTCGAGGATGTCAGCCAGGGTCAGAAGGCCCTGCACTACACCGAACTCATCCACCACCAGGACCATTTCGCGTTTGGCCTCTTTCAATATTTCAAGGGCGCGCGAACCGAAAGCGGTTTCCGGTACGAACAGCGGGGGCCGGGCAATCTCCTTAAGTTGTTTGCCACTCTTAAGGTCGGTCAGGAGCAATTCCTTGGCTTTTACCACGCCCACAACATTGTCCAGGCTGTCATCCCCAACCGGAAACCTGGAGAATGGGCAGTCTTTAATTTTCCTGCGAATTTCCGCGGCGGTATCGTTCACATCCAACCAGACGATCTCGTTGCGGGGAGTCATAAGTGCATTCACACGCTGATCAGAGAGGGAAAAGACACCCTCGACCATATCCTGCTCTGCCTCTTCGAAGACACCCGCCTGAGTGCCTTCGTTGAGCTGAACAAGTAATTCTTCCTCCGTTACCGATGGTTCATCGGTATGCTTAACTCGCAGCAAATGTAACAGCAGATTGGTTGATCCGCTGAGCACATGCACAAACGGTGAAACAACTTTTGAAATGAAGAGCATTGGCCCAGCAACAATGGATGCCACCCGTTCCGGGTTCTGGATCGCAATCCGTTTAGGCACCAGTTCACCAAAAACAATCGAAAAATACGTGATGACAACCACAACTAAAAATATGCTGATGGCATCGCTGTAGGGCGCCAGCACCGGGATTTTGGAAACCAACCCTCCAAGAATACTTGCCACTGCCGCGCCACCTATCGCACCAACAAGCACATCGATCAATGTGATTCCGATTTGAATTGTGGAAAGGAAGCGATTTGGATTCTCTATCAGCTGTAAAGCTATCTGCGCCCTCAGATCTCCTTCATTTACCTGGTGCTGCAATCGGGCTTTCCTGACGGAGAGCAGTGCCGTTTCAGACATGGCCAAAATTCCATTCAATAACAGCAACAAGGTTATAACAAGAATATCAATGCCAATATTGTCCATCTATTCCATCCTGTCGGGGGGAATCCTCCCGGCAATTTAAATTACCTCAATCCCTTCCCCTGTAATTGACTTCGCCGATCTCCCAGATTGCAAGATCCTTTTCCTTTGCCCCCTTCATAAATGCTTCCTTCCTAGACGGTGGGACAGCCAATAAAAGTCCGCCACTGGTTTGCGGGTCAAACAGAAGCATCCTTTTATCTTCAGAAATCCCTTCAGCAAAATGAACGTGTGTGCCAAAATACTGGCGGTTATCCGGTGCCCCTCCTGGGAAGGTATGCATAGCAGCATATTTCTCAGCACACGAGACAAACGGAATTTTTTTCATCTCGAATTGGATACAAACTCCGGAAGCGGCAGCCATTTCACTGGCATGACCAAGCAGGCTGAAACCGGTCACATCCGTGCCACCTCTCAACTCACACTCCACCGCAAGCGCGCCGGCAGCCCGGTTGAGTTTTTTCATCCAACCCACGACCTCGGCTACGTCAGCAGGGGAGGCTTTTTCCTGTTTCAAGGCAGTGGTTGTCACACCAAATCCAAGAGGTTTCGTTAAAAACAGCAAGTCTCCTGGTTGGACCCCGCCTTTGGTAAGCATCTTCTCCGGGTGGACAAAACCGATAACCACCAACCCATATTTCGGTTCTTTATCCTGCACGGTATGCCCCCCAGCTATCACAACTCCTGCTTCAAGGCATTTCTCGGCACCGCCGCGCAAAATTTCCCCGTTAATTTCGGGAGGCAATTCGGGCAGAAGGGCGGCAACGTTTAATGCAAGGAACGGCTGCCCACCCATTGCGTAAACATCCGAGAGGCTGTTGGCTGCTGCAATGCTCCCAAAATCATATGGATCGTCCACCACGGGGGTGAAAAAATCGGTTGTCACCACCAGAGCGCGCGTTGAATCCAATCTCCAGATGGCAGCATCGTCAGGTTTTCCGAGGCCAACCAGGAGATCCGGATAGTTTATGGGATCAAATATTTTTTCAACAGGGCGCAGAACCTGCGCCAGCGTTTCCGCATTCAGTTTCGATGCTCAGCCTGCGCAATTCGAATAACTGGTCAACCGGATTTGACGCCCTGTTGGGTGAACAACCGACATTCAAACCTCACAAGGTTATTGGGGAGGGGTCACCGACGGCAAAAGCAGGGGAGTCCCACTGGGCAAGTACATCACCTGAACATTGGGGGCGATTTTTAAAATATATGTGTACGTCAACAACTCTGGGGTTAATGACTTCGCCAGGATATCGTTCGCCTGTGCCTGAGCCTGAGCCTTAAGGAGGATGGCCTGGGATTCACCCTGTGCAGCAATAACCACAGCATCTGCTGAACCTTGAGCGACCTGGCGGGCTTGCTCAGCCTCCTGCTTTCTTTGCTGGACAACAAACTGCGCCTGGAGTGCCAGTTGTTCTGCGATCTGCTTCTGTTCCACGGCAGCAGCGTATTCATCACTGAAGCGAATATTACGCAGCAGAAAATCATCCATCAATAAATTATTTTGACCCAAGCCCTGTCTAATTGTATCGGATATCATTTGCTCAAGCTCGGCCCGCTGGGAACTGACAATTTCCTCGACCCCGAACTGGGACACTGCGTCACGAATGGCTGCCCGGACCACCGGGCGAACCACCAGGTCTTCAAACCGATTTTGCCAGGAAATGTGCAATTCCACCAAATGCGCAGGATCAATGGAATATATGACCGAGGCGTCCAAAAATACCTGCTGCCCGTCCTTTGTCCGTGCCTGGATCGAGTCATCGCCCACTACCTGTCCTTCGCCGGTAGAGGTAGCCATGGTATAGGTCTGTTTTGCAATGGAGTATGGCTGAACGTTTTCGAGAAACGGAACGACCCAATGCAGGCCCGGATTCAACGGTAGAGGGCGATAGCCAGTTGGCTGAATGGCGGATATAACAATCCCGTACTGATCTGCCTGAAGAAATACCAATCCGGCACTTAATGTGGTCAACAACAGGGAAAAAATTACTGTCCCGATCACCACCCCGACGGCATTCTTAAGTGGTTTTGCCCGGCTGGCGCGAAATACTGCCAGGACAATAATGCCGACCACGAGCAGCCATGAAAATGTTGCCAATCCTTGTAAGTACGCTAGCGATATTCATTTCAATCTCCTGTGTAAACTCATTTCGTAACGACTGATAAGCATTATACCGGATACGCGCGGTTATCCAGCACAGGGGTGGAAAAGCTTGGCCAATGCACTCTCAAAGACAGAAATTTTGTGAAATTCCACAGGAACTATTGCATTTCGTCCAGCAGGATAGCAATAAAACCATATCCTTGTCTGATTCGTATATATAAATGAGTGCGAGGCGACCGATTGGATGTATAATCATTCTGGCGTCTCCAGAAAGGAACGGCTATGGATATCCTGCTTGATCCCAACATTGCCTACATTTTATTGGTACTCGGTTCCATGCTTTTGCTAATGGCAATCGTCACTCCTGGAACTCACTTAATGGAGTTTGGAGCCATTTTCCTGCTGGCACTGGCTGGATATGCCATTTATCATTTAGGCTTCAACTGGTGGGCACTAGTCCTGCTAATTGTGAGCCTGGTACCGTTTATTTACTCCATCCAAAAACCCAAGCGTGAATTAACCCTGGGATTAAGCCTCCTGGGAGTTGTAATCGGTTCAGTCTATCTATTCCCTTCAGATGGATTGCTGCCGGCAGTCAACCCGCTGTTGGCATTGGTCGTATCAATCCTCAGCGCCGGTTTCCTGTGGCTGGTGGTTCGCAAGACCGTACAGGCACATCACAGTCGACCCCTGCAGGACCTTTCCACACTGATCGGTAAAATCGGACAAGCCAAGACCAGGGTGGAGGACGATGGTTCTGTACAGATGGCGGGAGAATTGTGGAGCGCCCGAAGTGATACACCCATTCCGGCGGGGAGCCGGGTGAAGGTGGTAAGCCGCGATGGATTCGTTCTGGTCGTCACGCTTGACGAGCAGTCAAAATAGTAATTGGATTATTCCAAAGGAGAATAGAAAATGCCAACTCAATTAACAACCGGCCTGTGCGTCGTCGCATTTGTCGTCATTGTGATAGTCATCTTTTTGATGAACGCCATCCGCATCGTCAACGAATACCAGCGGCTGATCGTTTTCCGGCTGGGACGGTGCATCGGCACGAAAGGCCCCGGCCTGGTGATCCTTATCCCGGTGATCGACCGGGCTGTAAAGGCGGACCTGCGCGAGCAGGTGCGTGAGGTTCCGCACCAGGTATCCATCACCAAGGATAATGCCCCAATCTCAATTGACTTCCTCTGGTATTTCAAGGTGATGGACCCGACACTCAGCGTGGTTGGCGTGGGAAACTTCGAACTGTCCGCAGCGGGTATGGCAACCACGACCCTGCGCTCCGTCATTGGCGGTATTCCGCTGGATGAGGTGCTCTCACAGCGTGAACACATCAATCAGACCCTGCGCACCAAACTTGACGAAGTGACCGAGCGCTGGGGTGTCAAAGTCACCAACGTTGAAATCCGCGAGATCATCCCGCCCAAGGACGTGCAGGATGCGATGAATAAACAGATGTCTGCAGAGCGCATCCGCCGTGCGGTGGTAACAGAATCCACAGGCACGCGCGAAGCAGCCATTAACGTGGCAGAAGGCGAGAAACAATCCTCCATCCTAAAGGCTGAAGGTTCCAAACAAGCCGCCATTTTGGAAGCTGAAGGGCAGAAGCAAGCCCAGGTATTGAAAGCCGAAGGCTTCTCGGTGGCACTGGAAAAAATCTTTGCATCTGCCAAGACCATTGACCAGAAGACGATGACCCTGCAATACTTCGAGACTCTCAAGAGCATCGGCACGGGTGCATCCACCAAATTCATCTTCCCGATGGAATTCACCAGCATGATCGAGAATTTCGTCAAGGGGAAGGAAAAGTAATCAGCCAAAAGTGAACGGGTAAGAGTAAAATGGAAGCCTCTCGCACAACTGCGGGAGGCTTCTTAACTTCAGGATTTGACAGCCATATGGAAATACTGCCCGCCTCATTGCGTGATCTTGGCAGCCTGCGCCGCGTGGAACAGGCCTGTTTCCTCAAGGATGCCTGGCCTTTACTCGACCTGATCGCCGTACTGACATGGCCGGAAATAATCCGATTAAAAGCAGTCGAAGATGCCCAGATGATCGGCTTTATCGCGGGTGATCCACGTCCCTCAGAACATTTGGCGTGGATTGCCACGGTAGGGGTGTTGCCAAATTACCAGCGACGGGGTATCGGGCGTACACTGCTGCGGGAGTGCGAGAAGCGAATAAGTCAACCGCGCATCCGGTTGTGCGTGCGGGTTTCAAACGAACCAGCGATCCGACTGTACCAGGAGGAAGGATACCTTTCCGTGGACACCTGGCGGGAATATTACAATGATAATGAGAATGCATTGGTAATGGAAAAGATTCGATAGCCAAGACGCAGCCTGTGATCCATATTTCCAGCGATGAACCCGATTCAAAAGGCAGTTAAAATGCAGGATAACCAAGAAAACAGTCCTTTTTTATTTCGACTGCTTTCCAGTTACATCCTTTTTTTGTTTTCTGTGCAAGTTATCACCATAGGTATAAGCCTGGCACATGTGAGAATTTCCACGTGGCTGGCGCGGGGTATTCTGTGCATATCGATAGCGGTCGCTCTGATATTCCTTATTTCAAGCAAAGGGGATATTAAAATCCTTATTCTTTACCAAAAGACTGCAACGATGGCAATTCCCATTCCTGGGATTCCTGGGGATTGCCTTTATGACTTATTTGATCCTTTGGGCAGCCGCAACCGTTTCACCCGATTTATCTTTTGACGGAAATGCATATCATATTCCGGCCATTTCAATGTGGGACATGCGGGGATATATTTTTTGGGTAAACACAAATTACCTGGAGCCGTTAATCAACGGGTATCCAAAAGGGGTGGAATTAATAGCTTATATCCTTGTAAAGGCTTTCAGCAACAGCATCATCAACGCAGTTAACCTGGTTTTCCTCCCCTTAGGGGTATTGGGCATTGCCTTTCTTGCCCGTTCTCTTGGAACTGGGAGATTACTATCTCTTTGCGCCGGGGCAGCTTTCCTACTAATCCCTGTTAATATCAACCAGTCCACTACGACCTATGTAGATTCTGCTTTTGCTTCCTGTGCGGCTGGACTAATCGCAGCTCTCGTGTTACCTTTCAAAGGATGAATCTCCGGGATGGAAAGGGATATTCACATTTGGGGCTGCCATGGGTTTGACTTTAAGCATAAAGAGCACCGGGATCGCGTTGAGCGGAATTGCTCTTATTGGAATAGCCGGGATATGGATTAAGCGAATTTATGTTTCAGCACACAGATCTACCGAAGAGCGCCACACAAAGCAACCAGGAAAATCAATGGTACGAATACTTGCCATATCTGTTAACGATAACCATGATTGCCCTGATTGGTGGAGGCTACTGGTATATTCGGAATTATCTTATCACCGGCACCCCCCTATATCCTGTTGGGATAACCATCCTGGGAAAGACATTATTCCCAGGAGTCTCCGTGTCAGAAGCAATCTGGGAAAATTCCAATACCCTTTCGCAATTTAAGGATCTGTCACCTGTAGTTAGGATCTTTTTCGATTGGGCGCAAGGATTTAAAGCCTGGCCCTTAACTCCATCAAAGGATACGACAGCCGCGACGCAGGATTAGGGTTCTTATGGTTGCTGGCATGTGTCCCTTCGATTGGTATTTCGATCATTTCTTTCCGAAAATTCAATTCGTCCCAAAAAAGAATCCTGCTTACCCTGGCAGGAGTGGTCGGGCTGGCCTTTATAATCACTCCCATGAATTGGTGGGCACGCTATACGATCTGGATATATATACTTGGTTTGCCATGTTTTGCAACCGTGTTAACAAAATTCGTTCTACATCAAAATTCTCGATCCTGGGCAAAAAACCGTATCGTCCATTTGGATGATGTTATGCCTCTTCCTGCTATTATTCGAAGCAGCATATTGCACCCTGGACGTGGTTGCGCTTGCTTCACCCGGATCCCTTCGCAGCAACCTGAGGGATTTATTTAAACCAGCAACCTGGAAATGGCCAAGCAGTTACCTGTTCCCGGATATGAGAGATACTGCCCTGGATGACGTGTTCACCCGCGATGGTACATTAGCCATTGGCCCGCATGGTGATATGGAATTCTGGCGCTATGTTGGCCTTATCGGCGAACTCTCCCAACCCATCGGTGCCAGGCACCTGGTATTCATTAGCGAGTCACAAGCTGAAAGCGAAAAAGAGGAATTGGCGATTATCAATTATATTATTTGGGACTCAAGCGTGCCTCTGCCCCCCCAAATTTCAGCGCTGGCTAATTCCATTACGCCAGCTGCCGGATTCCTCGTTTTGACCCTTCCATAATTAAATGTTACCGGCATTTTGTCCGTAACGTTTTATAATACAGTTTATGCCTCCCGACAAATTACCGCCTCCCATCTGGATCGCCACTTCAGCAGGTCTTCAGAACCTGGCTAACGAACTTACATGCTGGACGCGGATCGCCGTTGATACGGAGTCAAATTCCCTGCACGCCTTCCGGGAGCAATTGTGCCTGATCCAGTTTTCGACGCCACGGACCGATTACCTGGTGGATCCCCTTGCCCTGGATGATCTTGCAGCGCTGCACCCCATATTCGATAACCCGAAAATTGAAATGGTCTTTCATGCCGCAGAGTATGACCTTATTTGTCTTAAACGCGATTGGGGCATCACCGTTGCCAGTTTGTTCGATACCATGCAAGCTGCCCGTATTTTAGGCTGTGAACGGGTCGGATTGGATTCCATCCTTGAGGATAAGCTTGGCATAAAGCTTGATAAAAAATATCAAAAGGCAGACTGGGGGGAGCGACCACTATCACGAGAAATGCTCAATTACGCCCGGCTCGATACTCACCATTTGCTGTCCCTGCGCGATAACCTTCAAATCGAACTTAAAAAACGCGGACGATGGGAACTTGCACAAGAAGAATTCATACGGCTGGCACACGGGAATGGAAATGAGAAGGCTGAACTCCCCGCCTGGCAGCGCGTGAAAGGTGCTCAAAAATTCACAGACCGCCAGTTAACCATCCTCCAGGAACTGTGCACCTGGCGCGAAGGACAGGCGAAACACATGGACCGCCCAGCGTTCAAGGTGATCGACGACAAGCGGCTGGTAGCCATCACCCAAACATTACCCGAGACGTTGGACGACCTGGCATCACTCGGGTTGACATCCCGGCAAATTCATCTTTACGGGAATGAGATCCTGCATGCCGTTGGGCGCGGTAAGTTGTCACGCATGGTGACCCGCCCACGCACCCCGCGTCCAAACCAGGCTTTTCTTGACCGGTTGAACGTCCTATCTGAGTGGCGAAAAACCACAGCCCTAAAAACCGGGGTTGAATCTGATATCATCCTGCCAAGAAACTGGATGCACCACATTGCGGAGAAAAACCCAAAATCGATGACTGACCTGACAGAGATTATGCCCGATTCACCCTGGAGGATAGGAAATTTCGGAGAGGAAATTTTAAAAGTATTAACGACAAAGTACAAACCAGAACTCAAAGCCAAAAGGTCTCAAATAACAATGTGATTTAAGATATAATCGCCCCGCCTTGAACGTTATCAGCGGGTCACGAGTAAAGGTACCAATTAGCAGTCTTCCTTGAAAAGCTTGATACACAATTGGAGAGGTGCCAGAGCGGTTGAATGGGACGGTCTCGAAAACCGTTGTGGCCTTATGGGTCACCGTGGGTTCGAATCCCACCCTCTCCGCTGAAGAACCCCTGAAAGAATATTTCTTCAGGGGTTTTGATTAATTATTTATGCGGTATTAGTTATTTAGAAATGCCAACAAGACCCGGTTGAACCGTTCAGCTTGATCCACGGGGACGGCATGCCCGGCATCCGGAATGATCACTTGCTGCGCACCGGAGATACCTTTCACCAGGGAATTCTGCCGTGCGGGAGTCACGGTCGTATCTCTATCACCGGTAACGATTAGTGTTGGAACTTTTATTTCCCCGAGCCGATTAATCGAATTAAAAAGCCCAAGCGAAGCCATTGCCTTTCGGTAAGCACGCGGGTCAGCCCGGGAAATTGTCTTCACCAGCATTTCACGCAATGGTGCAGAGTTCTGACCGGGGAAGATGCGTTGGGCGACAACCTTTGCTTGTGCAGGTAATCCGAGGGTATTGACCAGAATAAATCGCTGCAGGAAATAGAACCAACCGCTCAGATTGCCCGGTCGCAGGACTGCAAAGGTACTGACCAGCACGAGTTTCCTAACGAGGTGCGGAGCATCAAGCGCAAACTGCTGGGCTATCGATACCGCCCATGGACAGTCCCACCACATGCACCGGGCCGGTATGGATTTCTTCGAGCAATTCTGCCAACCCTGCAGCCACGCGGGGGATGCTCCAGCCTGCTCCATCATATGGAGAGTGACCGAAACCTGGAGTATCCGGGGCAATCGGGCGGAATCCAGCCCCTGTCAATGCAGGAATTTGAAGTGTCCAGGAACTCGAGTCTGCACCCAGGCCGTGCAGCAAAAGAACGACAGGGTGTCCGGATGGGTTTGGGTCGAGATAATGTAACCTGGTCATATTACAAGCAAAAGCCCTCCGCCATCAGGCAGAGGGCTGAAAATCCAAAATATCAATTATTTTCCTTCTTTCGGGGGTTCTGTAGGATCTACAGACTCCCCATTTTCGTTCGTTTTTTCATCTTTCTTTTCGTCCTCCTTACCGGAAATACCTTCCCGGAAAGAGCGGATGCCTTTGCCAAGTTCGCCAGCCACTTTGCCAATCCGTCCAGGACCAAAAAGGATCACGATGATCACAAGGATGATCAGCAGTTCAGGCAACCCAAAATCACGCAAGAAACCCATAATTTACTCCTTCTGTCGTCTATGGACGAAGAGAAATTTACCACAATCAATCCAAAATTACCAGCCAGCGTGGATCGTCTTCCAGATTTGCTGGATGTGAACCCGGTCATGCCCGGCGATAATGCCCACCAGTTCGAGTAACGTTGTAGGACCAAAGATGGCATGCCGGGCAGTCCGTGTCCAATCTGCTTGCAGGTCATCCAAAAGGCTGAGCGTTTCTTTGCGAGCGTTCATAAAATCAACCAATATTTGCAGACCATCCTGATCTGCGCAATGACGTTCTTCCACCCACCGGTCAGTGTCCTGGCCAGGCAGGAATGGATTCTCTTCATCCAGGACCTTGCGAAGCCGAGGCAGATTGACCTCTCTCTCCACGTCCCGCAAATGACATAAGATTTCTGTCAGGCACCACTCTTTGGGGCCGGGTTTTCGCTTCCAAGTGTCCCCTGTAAGAGATCCGCCGAGCGTTGAGATGGCAGCAGGAGTGGAACGCAGGCAGGCGAGAAGCGCCTGAGGAGTCTGGAAAGATATTTTAAGAGTCCCCGGGATCGATATTTTCCAACCAGCCGCGGAAGGATTCCAATTTCCCGTAGGGGATTCCCTGGTGCTCTTTTGAGGCCTCATCAGATTCTCGTACCCAAAAGACAGGAAAACCAGCCGCCTGCGTGGGTATGACCTCCCGGTCGATATCGTCGCCAACCATTACCACTGGATCATCAGGCCACCCCAATTGCCCCAAGACTTCCGGATAGTATGCGACTGTTTCCTTGGTAAAGTGAAACGTCTCATAAGAAGTAACCAATGCAAATGGATATTTTTCCGGCGCCAGACCAGCCCAGCGCAAACGGTGTTGGACCGCTTTCAATGGAAAAAACGGGTTGGTGGCAATCACCACCCGATAACCTTGCGCCAGCGCCCACTCCACCAGGCGAACAGCCTCCGGGATGGGTTTGGTCAACACTCCCAGGGTCGGAAATACATCATCATAGAACCGATCGATCGACTCTTGGAGAGCAAGGCGCTCTGTCCCAAGCAATGGGAAAAAATGGGCATCGAACACTTCCCGCAGAGTTAGAGCCGGGTCAAGGTTAACCATCATCGCCTTTGTCCCGCCGGTCAGTGCCGGGATCATCACCTCCGGTGCCACTTTATCTGCCAGCGCGGCTGACAAGGCTTTGAAGTAAGCCGGGATGAACGCATCCATGTTGGTTTCGAGCAAGGTGTCGTCGAGGTCGAGGAGAAGGGTGATGGGCATGAGCCGAATTGGGTTGAACCGAGGCTGCCTTGCTCCTCCAGAGGTACTGAATGGCAAGGGAAATCGATGATCTATTTCTTGAGTTCAAACACTGTGGGAAGTGGATGGCATTCACCGCAGCCGATATGCGGGTCAAAACCAGTGCGCCTGGTTTTTTCACAAAACGGAGTCACTTTTACCCGCCTCTGGAAACCGGCTGCAAGCGGACGGGTCACTTCGCCGCGCAGTTGCATGAATTCACATGCGTTTGCCCGGTCTATCGAAGGGACAGGGCAGGTACGACACAGGTCGCGGGTCCAGGAGGTACCAAGCAGCCGGCATTCTTCATGATCGCGGCCGCGGTAATAATCCCCATAGAAATATTTACATTCAGACCCGGCAGGTGTTTTCATTCAGTAATTAGCAAGCTCCCGCAGGTTTTGACTGCGGGAGAATTTCAATTACACCCGGGTCAGGTACTCACCGGTTCGAGTGTCAACACGAATGGTGTCTCCGACTTTGACAAAGTTCGGACACTGCACCTCATAACCTGTTTCAACTTTAACCTTCTTGGTCACACCAGTGGCAGTATCACCGCGCACAGCCACTTCAGCGTAAACGACCTTTAGATCCACTGAGGTGGGCATTTCGATATCAAGCGCTTTGCCTTCATAAAAAGTCAGCTTGCACTCCATGCCTTCCTGCAAAAAACCGGCTGATTCGCCAATGATATCCTTGGGGATGCCAGGCTGATCAAAAGTTTCCTGGTCCATAAAGTAATAGTTGTCGCCATCGTTATACAAGTACTGGACGGTGTGGAAATCCAGACGGGCTTCCTGCACCTGGCTGCCTGAGATGAATGTCTTTTCAATATTGGAGCCGGTGCGCAGGTTGCGGGCTTTGATCTTAATGGTGGCATTACCACGGCCTGGTTTATGGTGGCTGTATTCAACTACTTTGAACAAGTTGCCGTCAAGTTCAAAGGTGACACCTTTGCGGAGGTCATTTACATCAATCATAGAATCTTCCTTTTTGAAAATTGCAAGCGGGCGGGATTATATGCCAGTTAAAGGAACGTGGCAAGAGGGTCTAGTGATGTTTCTCCGCATCCGGGTCGTCTTTCAACAACTCCACTGCATGAGCCAGGATGGGAACCAGCACTTGTAAATTCTCCACCGCTGCCTTGGGACTTCCGGGCAAATTTATGATCAATACCCTGCCGCGCAGCCCGGCTACAGCCCGGGAAAGAATGGCATGCGGAGTGACCTTCCAGCTTTCCGACCGCATGACTTCAGCAAGACCGGGAGCCTGGCGATCAATCACCAGATTGGTGGCTTCGGGGGTGATATCCCGCGGGGCAAAACCAGTCCCACCCGTGGTCAGGATAATGTCCACCTTGCCTCCATCAGCCCAGGCCGATAGAGTTTCACGAATAGTATCCAGGTCGTCCGGAACAATGGTTGTGCATGACACCGTCCAGCCTTGAGCGGTGACCAGGTTCTCCAGTGCGGGACCTGAAAGGTCGGGACGTTCCCCGCGTGAAGAGCGGTCAGATGAAGTGAGAATGCCAAAACGGAGTGTCATATGAGATCTTTCCCGTAGGTAATAACGTTATTCATGTGCGACCAGCCGCGGTTTTCGTAGAAATGCATGGCGCTTTCATTTTCGATCGTGACAAGCAGGTAGCAACGAATACAACCTTTCGCCTTCAGGCGGCGTTCCAATTCATCCATGAGCAGACCGCCAATCCCTTGTCCGCGGTATCTGTCAGTGACCGCCAGATGGTAGATCATGCCGCGCCGGCCGTCGAAACCCCCGACAACAGTTCCCACCATTTCACCATGCTCTTCAGCAACAAGGAATAAATCGGGGTCACGCTGAATTTTTTTTTGGATCTCACCGGCTTCGTCGGAACGGCGCAATTGAATACCGGGACCAGCGTTCTCCCAAAGGAGTCGGGCAGATGGGTAATCTTCGGGGTATTTAAATTCACGGATGCGAAGGTCAGTCACGCAGCCCCCACGCGCTATGAACGGAGCAAATCAAAAAGTGCTTCTGGCATATACGGCTTGAGGAGGAAGGCATTTGCTCCTGCAGCCAGGCATTCTTCGGTTTTATCAATTCCGGAGACCATTACAATCTTCAGGTCCTTCATATCCGGGGTCTCGCGGATCTGCCGGACAACATCCATGCCATTGCGGGTACCGAGAAATATGTCAATGAGCAGAACATCCGGCTTTTCATGGCGGATGTTTTCCATAATATTGCCTCTTTTATCCAATAAGGTCGCCACCTGGTAACCTTCCATCCCGAGCAGGGTTTTTAGGAGGGCAACCATGGTGAAATCGTCATCCGCGAGGAGTACCTTTACCATTCTTTTTCCCTTGCGCTAATTTTTTTGTGGTTTTTACGGATTTCTCCAGGGCTGCCTTCAATACGTCATTGATTGACTCAGCATAAACAAAGGTCATGGTTTTGCGGATTTCCTCAGGCACATCTTCAACATCCAAAATATTGCGTTTGGGTAGTATTACTGTTTTAAGGCCGGCGCGGTGGGCGGCAAGCAATTTTTCCTTGAGACCCCCGATGGGCATTACCTGGCCGCGCAATGTGATCTCCCCGGTCATGGTGACACCTTTCCGGACCGGGCGACCGGAAATCAAAGACACCAGGGCGGTAGCCATGGTAACTCCTGCTGAAGGACCGTCCTTGGGCTGGGAACCGGCAGGGATGTGCATATGGATATCGGATTTATCAAAGAAATCTTTTTGGATCCCGATCTCAGCCGCGTGCGACCGGACATAAGAAAGGGCTGCCCTGGCTGATTCCTGCATCACATTACCGACCGACCCGGTAACCTGGAATCCTTTTGCCCCGGGCATGGTCGTAGCTTCTATGAACAGGATCTCACCGCCGAAGGGAGTCCAGGCAAGGCCAGGTACCACACCAGGAATTGAAGTGCGAGTGTCAATTTCTTCCATTTCCAAAAAGATGGGATGCCCAAGCAAGTCCTTGACCGATTTGGGGGTCACCCTGGCAGCTTGCTTCTTGCCCTCGGCAATAAATGTCCCCAGCTTGCGGCAAACAGCACCGATTTTTCGCTCGAGGTTACGGACACCAGCCTCGCGGGTATACTGGTTTATGATGGTTTGAAGGGCAGACTTTGTGAAATTTACTTCTTCAGACCGCAACCCGTTTTCACGCACCTGGCGCGGGACAAGGTAACCTTTGGCTATGGCGATTTTTTCGCTCTCGGTATATCCCGAGAGGTGGATGATTTCCATGCGGTCCAGAAGCGGCGGCGGAATAGTTTCCAGGGTGTTGGCCGTTGTAATGAAGAACACTTGTGAAAGGTCGTATGCCACTTCGAGGTAGTTATCGCGGAATTCGACGTTTTGCTCGGGGTCAAGAACTTCAAGCAATGCCGATGCCGGGTCACCGTGGAAATCCATGGTCAGTTTGTCCACTTCATCCAGCATGAAGACGGGGTTGTGCGATTCAACCCGACGCAACGCTTGCAGGATGCGTCCGGGCATGGCTCCGATGTATGTGCGGCGGTGCCCCCGAATTTCAGCCTCGTCGCGCACGCCCCCAAGGGATATGCGGACAAACTTGCGCTCCATGGCTCGCGCAATCGATTGACCGAGGGAGGTCTTGCCAACGCCGGGGGGTCCAATGAAGCATAAAATCACCCCCTCACGCTCGCGGCGGATAAGATCCTTGGAAGGAGCTCCCTTATCGTCCTTGCGATCCAGGCGCAATTTCCGCACAGCCAGGAACTCCAGGATTCGCTCTTTGACATCCTGTAAACCGTAATGATCCTGATCGAGGATCTTCCGGGCGTGGGCGATGTCCAGGTTATCATTTGTGCCCTGCGACCACGGCAAAGTAACCAGGGCGTCCAGATAGGTACGAATGACACCATATTCGGCAGCGGCGGTGGGCAGACGTCCAAGACGGTCCAACTCGCGGCGGGCTTGTTTCTCTGCTTCTTCAGGCATTTTGGCCGCATCGATCTTTTTGCGGAACTCTTCAACTTCGACAGCCTGTTCGTCGTTCTCGCCCAACTCCTTCTGGATGGCTTTCATCTGCTCCCGGAGGTAATATTCGCGCTGCACCTTCTCAATTTCGGAACGAGCCTGGTTCTGGATCTTGGCTCCAAGAGAAAGCACCTCCGCTTCGTGAACCAACAGATCCACCAATTTCTCCAATTTAGCCCTGGTGGAATCTATTTCGAGAAGAGTTTGGGCATCTTTTAATTCGATCCGTTGGAAATTGGCAATTGTGTAGACCGTTTGAAGAGGGTCCTCGAGAGTAACAATGGACGACACCAGTTCGCGCGGGATGGAGGGAGTCAGTCCGGAAATTTGTTCGAACTGGTCACGAGCTGATCGTGCCAGGGCTTCGATTTCAAGCCCGCTTTCAACTGTTTCCGGCACGACCTCTATGCGGGCCTTGATATATGGTTCTGTTTCCACGATTTCCACAACCCGGAAACGCATCAATCCCTGAACAAGCAGGCGGATGGTGTTATCCGGGGCGCGGAAAAGACGATGCACGGTAGCAATCGTCCCAATGGTATACAGGTCAGCCGGACCAGGTTCTTCAATTTCCGGGTTACGTGCTGCAAGGAGGCCGATCAGTTTATCGGTGGTGCTGGATACATCATCCACCAATTTTATCGAACGCGGCTGCCCGATGGTCAGGGGAACTGCAGTCTGGGGATAGACCACCACTCCGCGCAAGGGAAGGATCGGGATAATATCAGGGTATTTGATGGTTTCCCCATCCACTGATGAAGGTTGAATAATGCCCTTGTCCTGATCGTCTTTCTTCTGGTGGCGTGTAAAAATGGACGGCAGGAATAGATCTTCCAATGACGTATCGGTATCCTGGAGCCAATCAAAAACCTCGAGCGGACCAGTGTGCCAACGGGATGCAGACATTAATTAGTATCAACCTTTTATGATGATGGGAGTCGGTTTGATCTTGGGCATTACAACATTTAAAAAGCCATCTTCGTAATCGGCCTCAGCCTTGCTTACATCAGCACCAGCAGGGATTTCGATCGCGGAGCTGAATTCACCAAAGCGGATTTCCATCTGGTGGTAGGTGCGATGTTCCGGCGATTCGCTGCGAACTCCGCTGATAATCAGAAAGTTATCGTCAACATCTATCGAGAAATCCGACTGGCGCATTCCGGCTACTTCCAGCCTGATAACAAAACTGGCTTCAGTTTCATACACATCAGTGGGAGGATTCCAGGCATATGAGTGGATACTGACCTGCCAGCCGATGGCGTGCCTGCCCGAGAATAAAAGCTCCGTCTGATGTTCTTTCGGGATCATCGATGACATAAGTTCCTCCTTCCTTTTGACCCTGCCCAGATTTTCGATCCAGGCGCAGCAAAGATATCCGTGACCTTAAATTGCCGCCCTGGCGGCTGCCAAAACCTCTGCATAATTTGGTTCATCGCCGAGTGCCGGCATATAAGCTGCATATGTAATTTTTCCAGACCGGTCGACTACAAAAACAGCCCGGCGAAACACGCGCGCTTCCTTGATAAGGCAACCATATTTCAGACCAAATTCCGTAGTCATGTGGTCAGAAAGAACTGTGACCTGGTCAACACCTGCTGCGCCACACCAACGTTTCTGCGTGTAAGGCAGGTCTGTGCTGATCGCCAGGATGACAATGTCGGCGCTCATTGCTGTCGCTTCCAAATTGAAGCGACGTGTCTCACGATCACAAACATCGGTTTCCAGTGAAGGGAGGGACGTAATGATGCGGACCTTGCCAGCCGTGTTCTCCAACCCATTAAATGGCGTCCATTCAAGCGTTTGGACGGAAAACTCAGGGGCCATATCACCCGGTTTTAGGTCGGGACCAAGAACTGTAGCAGGTTGTCCTTTGAATTTTATTATCCCAAATCTTTCAGTTGTCATTTTTTACCTCCAACCCCTCCAGGCATCCTACTACCGGTATTTAGGGAGATGGTGATTGGGAGGGGAGCGCCCCTGGCGGGATTCGGACCCACAACCTACTGCTTAGAAGGCAGGTGCTCTGTCCGTTGAGCTACAGGGGCATACCACGAATTAACTTAAGTTGTCCAAATTCCAATATTCAGGAATTATAAGGCTTCAGCCCTTTATACACCCGCGGACCGGCGATCGTCTTTAGGATAATACCTGCAGGGCGATTAAGCCGTATCGCGAGATCCTCTATGGTAATGGGGGTGTTGCCATTCACCAACAAGAGACGAAAAATTGCATCAACCAGTGCAGTGTGTTCATCGAGAAACCCGGGCTGTTGGGCACAATGGTTTATCAATGTGTTTTGAATCCCGTCCAGCTGCCGGACCTCGGCGGTCTCCGGGTCCACCCAGTCAATCATCTGGCCTTCCGGTAGACCGGCATAAGCTTCCTGATGTTCGGGGCATAACAGGCTCTGGAGGCCGACATGCCAATTGGTATCGTTAATTCTCCACCAATCGAAATCAATATGGAAAGGAGTCTGAAGAGTTGGTTTGATGAGGCTGAATTTTTTAACCTCAGGCATTTTCAGCCTCCGGTTCAGCCAGTCGATAATGCAAATCGCCCACATGTTTATAATTGGAACTGCCTGTCAAAAATGCCAGCAGTGCTCCAGGAGGACAGCGGCGAATAATATTTAACGCTGAATATAGTTCCTGTGCATGAACATGACCCTGCACATTGAGTTTGACAAGTTCGCGCATCATGTCGGCAACCAACTGGTCAAAAGGAAGGTGCTGTTTTGCGACCTGCTCACAGGCTTCGTCCACGGCGGAAGGATCGGGTACCGCGACCACCATACGCTCGTTGAATTCTGCAGTAAGGTTCTGCTTAAGCATCGCAAACACAATCATGCCATCACTTCCCACCAACACCGTCCGCACCCAATCGCGAGTTGGGCGGCGAATTTTGGGTGTTACGATCACCTGTCCGGGCTTTTTCCCTTTTGCCACTGTAATCAGGCTTCCAGGGATCAAACCATACTTTTGGTAAAGAGCTGCAAGGCCAGATACATAACCGTGCTGGCGAACAACCCAGGCCTGGATTTCGTCCCTGGATTGCCCATCCACCAGCGTAAAGCGAACGCGGGGAGACTCGTATGCGGTGGGAAATAAACCCCGAACACGGGCTGAAACCGGGAGTGTACCTGCCCGCCAGTGGGGGTAATTCAGGCTGATGGTCACCTCCCCGGCTTCAACAGCGGGGATTTCATTTTCAGCCAGTTCATCGTCCAATTCAGATTCAAGAGCAAGCATTTCACGAGTCAGGATGGAGCGGTTGTAGGGAATTTCGATATAGCGCAACGGAGCAGGGATCTGCTGCACATCCTGAGGCTCGAGGCGTCTCAAAAACCATAAAACCTCACCCGCCGGACCCACTTCATCAAAGCGGCCATCATCCTGCAAGGCATGGTTCATCGAGAATTCAACCAACTTTGGATTGACATTCCCGGAAATTTCCAATTGATCGATCAGAGCCATCGTGGTGAGCGGCTTGCCGGCGGCTGCCTCGTCAAGGACAGCCTCAGCCAGGTTTAGCTGACCGACATTGATATCCACTAATAGCGCACACGGGAACCAGCGTGCGGCAACTTTCACCAAATCATCATCGGCAGACAGGGCTTTATCGAGTTTTTGCTCTAATTCAGGACCGTAAGTCTTGATGATGTTATCAAGATTTAACAGCGGATCATCAATGGAAATTTCCACCGGTTGATTTAGCTTATGGTTTGCCAAACCTGCAGCCAGCTGGCGGGAGGGACCATCGTCAAACTCGACATCGATGACTTCAAATTCACCCATCGAAGGGTTTACGCCGGGCCGCGAGTTTTTGATTGTCCCTTTTTTCCAACCCAGTGCAGGAAAAACAAGGCTCTCCCCCACCACATAATGCCCTTCGGGAATGTACACCTTACCGATTGAGCGCTGCCGGTTGACCAACGCTTCACGCTCGTTGCGGATGCGCTCACCAATTAAAACCGGGACAAGTTCCTTCTCGGTTAGAGGCGTCTCATTTTCGAATAAATAGGTGCTGAGAAATTCCAGGTCTTTCTTGTCGAGGAAAAAAGTCTGCCAATAGTCCGGAGGCAAACTGAATGGAACGCTTGCCATAAATTGCCTTTTTTATTTTAGATTACCCACAGGGGGCGTAATAATTGGATTAATCGTCCAGAACATTATAATTATACCCCACCTTGACAGACCCTCTTGCTTGACTTAGGATAGGCTCAGGAATAAGCACTAGTCAGGGTGAAACCCCGAGATTCCACGGGATTGCAGCGGAGGTCTGGATGCGCATTGGCATGATGGCAGATGTATACAAACCGCATGTCAGCGGAATCACCAATTATATTTCTTTGAATAAACAGTATTTGGAAAAAGCCGGGCACGATGTTTTTATTTTTACCTTCGGGGATATCGATTATCCTGACGATGAGATCAAATATTATTCGCTCCCCGGGACTTCCCCTGGTGGATACCGGGTATTATCTGAATTTCCGCTACAGTCGTAAAGCGAAAGCGCTTCTCCAGACCATGGACCTGGTCCATGTCAACCATCCTTTTCTTAGTGGTCGGCTGGCTTTGAACTATTGTCGTCCTCTGCACATCCCCATCGTGTTCACCAATCACACCCGGTATGACCTGTATGCTCAGGCCTACCTGCCGCTCCTCCCTGAGGAGATTAGCGCCAGCTTCCTGCAAAGTTATATGCCTCCATTCTGTACTGCCGTGGACCTGGTAGTTTCCCCATCGCCAGGGATGGCGGACGTCCTGCGCAAATTAGGGGTAACGAGTCCCATAGAAGTGGTACCCAATGGGGTCGAATTAAAACGCTACAAGCAGAGTCTTGAAGATTGCCGACCTGAATTTGGTTTCAGGTCGCAGGACATCCTGTTGATCTATTCGGGGCGATTGGGGCCTGAAAAAAGTGTTGACTTTTTGTTGCAGGCATTTGGTGGAGTTGCAGAGGCAGTTAAGAATGTCCATTTATTGATCCTCGGTGGGGGACCTGAGGAGGAAACACTCAAAAAACTCGCCCTCGAAATTAGGGTGGAGGATCGGGTCCACTTTTTTGGGATGGTCCCTTACGATCGAATACCTCAATACCTGGCGATGTGCGACATATTTGTAACTTCATCCGTGACCGAAGTCCATCCCCTTTCAGTGGTCGAAGCCATGGCTTCCGGGCTGCCTGCTTTAGGGATCCATTCAGTGGGTGTGGGAGATACAATCGAAGATGGGGTTACCGGCTTGCTTGCAAGTCAAAACCAGGCTGCGTTTGCAGCCAAACTTACCCGACTTTGTCTCGACCGCAACCTGCGCAATAAAATGGGATTGGCGGCCCGCAAGGCTTCTGAAAAATATGCCATAGAACGGGCCATAAATATCATGCTTGCACACTATGAACGGCTGGCTTCAGCGGCACTACCCCGCCGGCGAAGTTTGAGTTCCCGCATTCGCAGCATTATGGAGAAATTGCGTACATGAGCAAGCGCAGGCAAACCATCGGTCACTGGGGTGAAGATACCGCGGCAGACTACCTTTCAGCCAGGGGGTATTCTATCCTGGCGCGAAACGTGCATTATGCGCACGGTGAGATTGACATCGTCGCCAGTAGAGATGAACTGTTGATTTTTGTGGAGGTAAAGACCCGAAGTTCGCATTCTTTTGCGTTTCCCGAAGATGCTGTCACGCGCCGGAAGCAGGTATTTATGCTCTCCGCAGCCGAAGAATATCTACAGGAACATCCAGAAACCGGGGATAGCTGGCAATTTGACGTTATCGCTGTGGAAGGTATCCCTGGTGGGGAAGCGTCGATCGAGCATTTCGAAAACGTGATTGGTTAATATATATTTATATGAAATCCCCTTTGATCGTCGTTATCGGCCCCACAGCAGTTGGCAAGACAGAAGTGTCCATTCAGTTGGCCAAACGGCTGGGCGGTGAAATCGTCTCGGCGGATTCGCGCCTATTTTACCGGGGTATGGACATCGGCACTGCCAAACCAACAACCGGGGAACGTTCCCAAGTTCGACACCATTTAATTGACGTGGCTAACCCGAACGAGACCTGCAGCCTGGCTGTTTTCCAGCAACTTGCGTCGCGAGCCATAGCAGAAATCCAAAAGCGTGAAAAATTACCTTTCCTGGTAGGCGGGACGGGACAATATATTCATGCGGTAACCTACGGTTGGGTGCCGCCTGAAACAAAACCCGATGATCATCTCAGGGATGTGTTGGAAAACCTGGCAAAGTCCAGGGGAAATAGTTGGCTTCATCAATGGCTGGTGGTGTTGGATCCCGAGGCAGCCCAGGCGATCGACCCCCGCAACCTGCGCAGGACTGTACGAGCACTGGAAGTGATCCTTTCATCCGGACAAAAGTTCTCCGAGCAGCGCAGTCATGGCGAGAGTCCCTATCGACTGAAGATGATCGGCCTTATCCGCCCACGCACAGAAATTTACGCGCGTGTTGACGCACGCATCGAATCCATGTTTAACGCCGGGCTTCTTGATGAAGTGCGCAGCTTGCTTGAAAGGGGATATTCGCGCGACCTGCCGACCATGTCAGCTATCGGCTACCGTGAGTGCATAGCGGTCCTGCATGGAGAAATAACCGTGGAGGAAGCCAAAGTACGGATGCGGAGATCGACGCGGGTCTTCGTGCGGCGGCAGGCCAACTGGTTCAAGGAAGATGATAAAAATATCCAGTGGTTCGACGCAGGGGAGGAAAAGTTGGATGAAATCGAAAGTGAAATCCGGGCTTTCCTTGAATAACTGGATCACAAATTTTCCCCCCAGGTGAATAATAAAAACCCGGCTTTACCGCCGGGTTTCTGTTTGGTTATGCAGGCTGTGGGGTGCCGCTCTTTTTGGGAAATGGGGGCGGGAAGATCTTTTCAAACTCTTCACGCGTGAGGGTTTCCACTTCAAGCAATTTGTTGGCAACGGCGTCCAGTTCTTTTCGATATTTTTTCAGGATGGTGAGCGCCTGCTGGTAGGAATCATCGACAAGCTTGCGCACTTCATGATCGATCTGCTCTGCCACGGCTTCAGAGTAATCGCGCTGCTCTGAAATTTCACGTCCCAGGAAGATGAGTTCTTCCTTCTGGCCATAAGTCATCGAACCAAGCTCATTACTCATGCCGAGCCGGGTAACCATGGTTCGTGCGATCTTGGTCACGTTTTCCAGGTCATTCGAGGCACCGGAGGTAATATCGTCGAAGACGATCTGTTCGGCTGCACGACCGCCAAGGAAGAGGGCCAACTGCGCCAGCATCTTCTTGCGGGAAGTAAGGGTGCGATCATCGGTGGGACGGTTCCAGGTTAATCCACCTGCCTGACCGCGACCGACGATGGTGATTTTTTGCACAGGGTCAGCTTCAGGGATGGCGTTGATGACCACTGCATGACCCGCTTCGTGGTAAGCGATAATGCGTTTTTCTTCTTCGCTGATCAGTCGCGATTTGCGTTCAGGACCCATGATCACACGTTCGATTGCTTCTTCCAGTTCAGGCTGACCGATCATCTTTTTGTTGCGGCGGGCTGCCAGGATGGCACCTTCGTTGATCAGGTTTTCGAGATCGGCTCCGACGAAACCGGGGGTACCACGTGCGATACTCCCAAGGTCCACTGCTGGCTCAAATGGCTTGCCGCGCGCATGGACCTTAAGAATAGCCTCACGCCCGCGCATATCAGGCCGGTCGAGGGTGATGCGGCGGTCAAAACGGCCAGGACGCAGCAAGGCAGGGTCAAGAATGTCAGGACGGTTGGTGGCAGCAACAACGATCACGTTCGTATCTGTATCGAAGCCGTCCATTTCCACCAGCATCTGGTTCAGGGTTTGTTCGCGCTCATCGTGGGAGCCTCCCAAACCGGCACCACGCTGGCGTCCAACTGCATCAATTTCATCTACAAAAACGATACAGGGAGAATGGCGTTTGGCCTGATCGAACAGGTCACGCACACGGCTGGCGCCCACTCCGACAAACATTTCAACGAACTCAGAACCAGAAATCGAGAAGAAAGGCACGCCCGCTTCGCCGGAAACCGCTTTGGCAAGCAAGGTCTTCCCGGTACCGGGAGGGCCAACCAGCAGGACTCCTTTGGGAATTCGGGCTCCCAACTGGATGAATTTCTGAGGTTCCTTCAGAAACTCAACCACTTCCTTTAATTCTTCCTTTGATTCATCCACCCCGGCTACATCTTCGAACGTGACAGTGGGATGTTCGCCGCTAAACATGCGCGCCTTGGACTTTCCGAAAGCCATGGCAGCGTTATTACTGCCCTGGGCTTGTCGGAAAATGAACCAGAACAGCCCACCGATCAGCAGGACCGGGATGATATAAGAGGCAAGAGTCAATAACCCTGCCCAGGGACTGGGCGGGTTGACCTCGATAGAAACTCCTGCCAGTTGTGTAGGTGTAATCCCAAATGCCAGCAATTGCGAAACCAGGGTCGTTTCCGGCTCTTTGCGAGCCGTTTGCTCGATGGGACCACTGGCGCTGGAAGAAACCACTTGTAGACTGTTGTCATCATTGACAACAATCCGTGTAATTGTGCCAGCCTGAATCTGCTGGGCAATCTCGCTGATGGTCAACGGCCCTTGTGTGTTTGGCTGCTGACGGACGTTAAAATAGACCATCGCCACGATTGCAATGAAAAGCAGGAGATAAATAATATAGGACTGATTGCGTGAATTCACATGGACCTCCTGTCCGTGCAAACCAGATTATACCAACCTATATACGTCTCAGCCAGATTCGACCAATATGTTATATAAAGTTCTAATATATTCATCAAATTTATCCGAAATATAACGCTGGTAATTCAATAAGCTGGCTTATTGGAACACTTAATATTTGTACTTGAGAAAGAAGGGATTGAATAAGGGGTGACATGTGCTGATGCACAAAAATACCCCCCTTTCACAAATTAAAAAATCCACTGCTGCATAAGAATGCTGGTAGGCTATTTGTGGTAAACTTAATCCAACCAGGTGGCATATGAGCGAAAATAACACAAAGGTAATCCTCTGTATTGAAGATGAACAAGAAATGATAGACCTGATTCGCTTGATCCTGAGCCGCCGAGGTTTTGAAATACTTGGCGCCAACGGGGGTAAGGAAGGTCTTGAAATCATCCGAAAAACGCATCCCGACCTGGTCCTGCTTGATTTGATGATGCCTGATATGGATGGATGGGAAGTATATCAACAAATGAAGGCAGACGAGACCACCCGCGATATTCCGGTGATCGTTGTCACCGCGAAAGCTCAAAGCATTGACAAGGTGCTTGGGCTGCACATTGCCAAGGTGGATGATTATATTGCCAAGCCTTTCAGTCCCCAGGAATTATTAGCCAGTGTAGACACTGTGCTGGGACGAAAGCAAATCGCCTAGCCAATGCCATCATCACGGGGCGCTTCCAACGCCCCGTTTTGTTATTCAAATGACCACAATCCAACTCAAAAATATAAACCACCCGCTTCCCACTCTGTTACAAGCCCAATACTGCGACAGTTTCCTTTGCCGATTGCGGGGCCTGATGTTCCGATCCAGCTTACCAGCGGACAAAGGCCTCCTGCTCGTTGAAGGGCGTGATAGCAGGCTGGATACCTCCATTCATATGCTGTTCGTTTTCATGGATCTGGCAGTAATATGGATCAACTCCGAAAAGAATGTCGTGGATACCATATTGGCCCGTTCCTGGCGGCCTGCATACACCCCAAGCCAGCCAGCCAGGTATATCCTGGAGATCCACCCGTCCCGGCTGGGTGAATTCAACATTGGCGACCACATCGAGTTCCAAAATGTATAAAAGAACAGCTGCCTGCATGCTGGGAATCTTTATAATATTAATATCTTCAACACCCGCAGCCGCCGAAACCCCCACCCCTCCACCTACCGGACCAGTCTATATCGTCGTGGCAGGAGATACGCTTTACGATATCGCCATTCGTTTCAACGTTACCGTCGATGAAATCGTTTCTGCCAACAGCATGACCAGCCAGGATATTTTTGTGGGGGATCACCTCATCATTCCCGGCCTGACAGGCCTATCTGGAACACTGGTAACGGAACCAGTCCCATTTGGGGAAAGCTTAATGAGCCTTAGCCGCCAGTACCGGGTTGACCCTGGCTTGCTCATTAAACTCAATCACCTTGTGAGCCCTGCAGAACTGTACGCCGGGTACAACCTCGTTCTACTGCAGCAAGAGGAGTTACCAGCTTTAACTGCCAGGAGCTCCCTTACAAAAGGTGACACCATGCTGGAGTTGGCGGTCAGGCAAAATACAGACCCCTGGACGATCACAGGACTCAATGGTCTCGCTGAACCGCAGGCAGGCCTCCCAGGCGATCTTCTTTACCTTCCCTCCGGAACTTCAAATACTGCTCCTACCGGAATTCCAGCCGTTCTCTCCTCCGCAGAGGTTGATCCATTACCAATCATCCAGGGAGCCACAGTCCAGATCAAAGTGACAGCAACCGAGCCGGTCACTTTGGGCGGTATGCTGGTGGATCACCCCCTGCACTTCTTCCCTGAGCAGGATGGTGCCCAGGTGGCATTGCAAGGTGTTCATGTCATGACAGAACCAGGCCTCTACCCGCTTCGAATTGACGTCACCCTCGCAGATGGCTCGGAACAATCCTTCGAGCAGATGGTGCTGGTCAAGTCGGGGGACTTCCTAACCGAGATCATCACCGGTGTGGATCCATCCACTATTGATCCCGCCGTCACCGATCCTGAAGACGCGTGGCTGCTATCCCTGGTGACACCTGTCACACCTGAAAAATACTGGCTGGGGAAGTTCCAGTTGCCCGTTGCCGATGACTATTTCTGCATAAAATCAAAATATGGCAACCGCCGGACCTATAATGCCGGCGCGTTATCCGGGTTTCACAGCGGGATTGATTTTGGTGTCTGTTCCGTGGCTCACCCCTTTGACGTCTATGCCCCTGCCGACGGGGTTGTGGTTTATACCGGCCTTAAAACTGTTCGCGGCAATGCCACCATCATTGACCATGGCCAGGGGGTCTACAGCGGGTTCTATCACCAGGCAGAAATTTATGTTTCCGTCGGTGACCGTGTAACTGCTGGCGAATTGATCGGAAAAATCGGAGATACCGGGCGTGTCACCGGGCCACATTTGCACTGGGACTTGTGGGTTAATGGCATCCAGGTTAACCCGAATACCTGGTTGGATGAAATTTTCCCCCATTAGTTGTCAGTTCATTTCCATTTGCAATAATCATAAAATTCACATCCACCTTTCAATTAAGCATATTCCTATTTTGAAATAAAAGAACAGAACCTGAGACTGTACCGCACCTACCGGGTATTCCGATGCATTCCAGGATCCCGCAATTGGAGATGCCGCAAGCGGGCCGTGTTGTATAATCCACCCCAATATGCCAACTGCTGAGATTATCGCCATCGGCACCGAGCTTCTGCTCGGAGAAACCATCGACACCAATACACGCTATATAGCCCGTGTGTTGCGAAGCTTGGGAATTGACCTGTATCGCGCACAGACCATCGGTGACAACGCCAGCCGCATCTCCGAGATGGTGCGCCAGGCATTGGATCGATCAGATATCGTAATCACTACGGGAGGGCTTGGACCTACCGTTGACGATCCCACCCGGAAAGCCATCGCTGATTCCATGGGTTTACCGCTTGAGTATCACCCTGAACTATGGGAGCAGATCACTGCCCGGATTGCCAATTATGGTCGCACACCCACAGAGAATCAAAAGAGGCAGGCTTTCGTTCCAAAAAACGCCATCATCATTGAAAACCCGGTCGGTACTGCCCCGGCATTCATTGTGAATGCTGCCTCTTTCCAGGAAGCAGGACCCGGCACAGGAAACCAGAAAAAAATAATCATTTCCCTACCGGGTGTGCCACGCGAAATGGAAACCTTGATGACCATTGCAGTCGTTCCGTTTCTGCAAAAGCATTATGACCTGCACGCAGTGCTTAAAATCCGCACTCTACATGTCAGCGGCCTTGGTGAAGGGATGATAGACGATCAAATCGGCGACCTGGAATCTCTCGCCAACCCAACCGTTGGCCTGACCGCCCATTCCGGTGTGGTGGACATCCGCATCGCAGCAAAGGCTGAAACAGATAGCGAAGCATCCCATATGATTTCCCAGGTGGAACAGGACCTATACCGAAGATTGGGAAGCAATATCTTCGGAGTGGATGATAGTACGCTGGAAAGCAGTATGCTTGATGCAATTTCGCGGCGAGGGTGGAGCCTGTCCTGTTATGAAATCAACCTGGAGGGTACCCTGCTCAAGCGATTCACCCAGGCTCAACATCCTGCCTACCTGGGCGGGGAGATTGCTAAAGATGGTTCCGAAGACCTAGCTGCTGGCTTAAAAACCACCCTGGAAAAGTATATAACGTCAACCGCACTGGGGATCTCGTACTTACAGGATAAAAATAAACAAGATGTACACATCGTATTGATCACACCTGGTGGGGCTTCAGCCCATCACCTGACTTATGGGGGACACCCGGGAAATGCCCGGCGCTGGGCAGTCAACATGGCACTGGATTTATTGCGTCGCAGGGCACAGGAGGCCGGTTAATGCCTGCATCATCGACAAAATCGCTGGGAAAATTCGTGGCTGGTTTCTGGGTTGTCAACCTGGTTTTAGGAGTCCTCGTTATTGGTGCCTGGCTGCTCTCTGGAAATCCTGCTGTGCGGGCGTTCTTTGCCAGCCCCAGCTCCACTTTTACTGAAACATCGACGCCCACGTTGACCCTTACGTTTACCAACACATTTACCCCGTCGGCAACCGGGACACCGACATTCCCTCCAGCCCCAAGTGAAACATTCAGCCCCACGGACACCCCCACCGAAACGGTCACATCGGTTCCATACAGCGAGGGACCGATCATCATCGGCCATACCGTTCAAGACCGGCCGCTGGAAGTCTACCGGTTTGGTACCGGACCGACAGAACGCTTAATCGTGGCCGGGATGCATGGAGGTGGTGAATACAACACCATTCAATTGGCCGACTTGCTGATCGCCTACCTAAAGGAGCATCCTGAAACCATCCCGGCGGACAAGGAACTTTACATTTTACGCAACCTGAACCCCGATGGGGAAGCGCGCGCTCACAGTTACCTCGGCCGGGCAAACGCCAATGGCGTGGATCTTAACCGCAACTGGGATGCCAATTGGCAGAAGGAATGGCCGCGTGCCGGCTGTTGGACACAGACTTACGTAACAGGCGGGAAAGGCCCAGCCTCCGAACCCGAGACGAAAGCACTGGCAGCATTTATCGGGAACCACCATTTCGATGCGTTAATTAATTACCACAGCGCGGCCCTGGGCATATTTGCAGGCGGCCTTCCCCCCGACGATTTTTCCATCCGGTTGGCAAAAGCAGTCGCTGCAGTAACAACATATTCCTATCCTCCCATCAATTCGGGGTGTGTATATACCGGGGGTTTCACCGATTGGGCTGACGAAAAGGGCATCGCTGCCCTGGACGTTGAACTCACCAATCACACCGATACCGACTACGAGATGAATTTGAAAGTCCTCGAAACCCTTCTAAATTGGCAGCGGTAACTCCAGGTTGAGCTGGAGGAGCGCTGAAGATTTTCTCAGGTAGAATTACAGCAAACAGGAGAGAGAATGACCAAATCTGCTGATCTTCTTCTCATTAATGCCATCGTCCTGACAATGGACGAGGAAATGCACCAATTTGACCCGGGTGCCGTAGCAGTTAAAAAAGATTCCATCCTGGCTGTTGGCAGCGAAGCTGAGATCCGAAAACAGTTCTCCACTACAAATATCGTGGATTGCGGAGGCAGGGTTTTAATGCCCGGTCTGGTCAACGCCCATACCCACGTCCCGATGACATTGATGCGCGGCCTGGCAGATGACCTGCGCCTGGACGTCTGGCTGCAAGGTTATATATGGCCGGTGGAGCGTGAGTTCGTTTCCCCGGATTTCGTCCGATTGGGGACCCAATTGGCTTGCGCAGAGCTTATCCGCACCGGTGTTACTTGTTTTGCCGATATGTACTTCTTTGAGGAAAATGTCGCCAAAGCCACGGCTGAAGCAGGTCTGCGTGCAGTTTGCGGGCAGACCGTCCTTAAGTTCCCTGCGCCAGACGCAGTTTCTTTCGAAGACTCCCTCGCAGCCGCGCGGGAATTTATCAAAAATTGGAAGGGCCATACCTTGATTACCCCATCGGTGTCCCCGCATGCCCACTATACGTGTACTCCCGAGATTCTCCGTGCCACAGCCCAATTGGCGGTGGAGTTCGACGTTCCATTGCACACGCACATCTCTGAGACATCCCTGGAAGTCGAAAACATGCGCAGGGATAATGGAATGCCAGTGGTCCCTTACCTTAAAAAACAAGGCTTGTTCGATGCCAAAGTATTGGCAGCGCACTGCACCCACGTTGACGAAGGTGAGATGAGAACCCTGTTGCACGCGGGGGCGGGTGTGGCACATAATCCTTCGTCTAATTTGAAACTGGCTTCCGGGTTTGCCCCGGTCCAAAAAATGTTGAACCTGGGGATGGATGTGGGGATCGGGACTGACGGCCCTGCCTCGAATAACGACCTGGATATGTTCGAAGAGGTGCGCCTTGCAGCCTTTGTTGCGAAGACAGTCAGTAACGATCCCACCGCTCTCCCGGCAGCAACAGCGCTCCAGATGGCCACCCGGTTGGGAGCGCGAGCTCTACACCTGGGACCCGTGACTGGGAGTCTTGAGCCCGGAAAGCGCGCGGATATAATCCTTGTGGATATTTCCCCGCTCCATAATTCCCCGCACTTCCGTCGAGACCCGGATAACATATACTCGCAACTGGTCTACGCCGGGAAGGCAACCGATGTGACCGACGTAATGGTAAATGGAAAGTGGTTAATGCACGATCGTGAGCTTCTTACGCTCAACGAAAAGGAATTGATCAGCTCAGCCCAGGAATATGCCAGGAAAATTGATGTATTCCTGATGGCGCGTGAACAATCGGTCTTCTCAAAGTTGGTCGCCCTGGGTGGTTCCGCAGAGGAAGAATCATTTGAAGTCCAAGTCAAGGTAAAGTTGGAAGACCCGGCACCCGTTATCAAAGCGCTCAAAAAAACCGGCATAAATATCCTGATCAAGAAGCATTACCACCAGCACGATATCTATTTCTCCTTTGCCGATCCCGAGCAAGGGTGGTTACGTTACCGTGAAGATGAGATGATCGACGAAAAAGAGAATATTACCGGGGTACGGGGACGTTTGACCTTGATTGGCCCTTCCCGGGAAGGGGATTTTGCCCACGATGTGCTCCTCAGCCGTATTCGCTATTTTGCTCCGGCAGCCAACAGCTTGAGGTTTTATCGCGAGTACTTTAAGCCGGCGAGCGAAATTGCCGTGGATAAGGATCGTCAGCGCTGGCTGGTGCGATACAAGGATGAGGAGTTTTTCATCAACCTGGATCGCGTCGAGAACCCCGACTTGGGCTACTATCTCGAGATCAAGAGCCGTACCTGGAGCCGCCGTGACGCTGAAGAAAAAGCCGATTGCTCCTCGGAACTGATCCTGCTGCTGGGAGGGGCACTCGAGAACACGATCACATTGGATTACGTAGAGATTGCTGCCCAGGGAAATTAGCGCCCAGGTAGTATAAGCATCCAATCTGACATCTTGCCTCACCACCAGGGGTTATATAATGTTAGTCACGTTCTCGGATTAATCAGGTACATAACCGGAAGGTGGAAATAATGCGCAAATTTTTTACCGTGATCGCAAGGATCATCGCTGGGATATTTGCACTATTTTTTATTGTCACCACGATCCTGGCTATTTTCTTAACTGACCTTAATGGGCAGGTGTTTGATGCCCGCCTTTATAAAAACATCCTTGCAGAACAAAATATATATGCCCGCCTGCCCGAGATCGTGGGTGTGGCAATAACAAGCGAATTTTTAAGCAACCCGTGCGCCGAGAATCAACTGGCTTGCAGTATCGACGGAGCCTCCCCACAACTTCAGGCTTGCCTTACCACCGCTCTTGGAGCAAATGCCTATGACGCGATCGGAAGCGGAAGGCGTAACCCCACTACCACTGAACTTGAGCACGCGCAAACATGCCTGGATCAATATGGATCCAAAGAAACACCCAAGTCCCAATCTGATGCAGGCGGGGGCGGAATGCCGTCCATCTTCCAAAATCTCACGGCAGCAGACTTTCAAGCCATTCTCACAAATATTCTTCCCCCAGCCACTTTAAAAACCATGGCCGAAAGCACCCTCGATCAGATGTTTGCCTATCTAAATGGAAATACGAACACGGTATCAGTTCCATTGGGTGAACTGAAAGAACGCTTGTTGGGACCAGCCGGGAAAGACCTCATTATGCAACTCTTACTAACCCAACAACCCTGCAGCGACCAAAACCTGGAACAGTTAATCACAGGGGACAGCAGTAGCGGAATGGTTTTGTGCAAACCTCCAGAAGATATGGTGTCCATCGTAAGCGCAGTACTACCGGATTTATTAAAGTCGATCGTGCCACAAATACCGGACAAGGCTGTCATCATCAAACCACCAGCATCTGGAGCTGAAATGCCCGGAGCCGGTTCTTTCGGTTCAGACCCGATTTCCACCATCCGCACCATCCGGCTGGTCATGCGCCTGAGTCCGCTTGTGCCGCTGGCATTCCTGCTGCTTGTGTCGGTATTTGCTGTCCGAGGTCTCATAAGCTGGATGCGCTGGTGGGGCATTCCCTTCGTCGTTTCTGGATTGGCAACCCTTGGGTTGGGAATTTTTGCAGTACCGGCTCTTAATATGATCTGGAAATGGTTTATTGTCCCCCGCATACCAATATTCATCCCGGAGGATGTTTCTGGGATTGGCCTGGAATTATTGCAATCCATCAATCACAGTCTTTCAAGTTGGATCATTATCCCAGCCATATTATTGGTTGTAATCGGCCTGGCAGGTTGGATTGGCTCATACTACATCAAGATTAAAAATAAACCAGATGCACCGATCACATTTCCTGTGCCTTCTTCTTGATCATTTCCAATAAAGCCGGTTGGAATAATGTCTCTTCCGTCCCATTTATTTCAAACTTGTTACTCACGAAAGTACCCATGAAAAGAATCACCACTCCCATGGTGGCAATAGTCCTGGCAACCATTGCTTGTGCTTTCCAGCCCACCGTGAGGACATCGCAGGGCACACCCGCACCAATTCCTTCCCTTGAGACATCCCCTTACAGTCTGGGAAGAACCCTGTACGGCTTTTTCCCATCCCCGCCCGAAGCGACAACCCAAAGCATCATTGACACCTATACAGCCATTGGTCAGCATGGGGATGTAGTCCTTCTCCAACAAAACATTCCCTGGGAAGCTTTTACCAACAGTATCGATGCCGAAAGCCAGGTTATTACCGATATACACAATCAGTACATTCTCGCGCATCAAAATGGGCTGGAAGTGCTATTCGTAGTGGATCCGCTCAACGGGTTGAACCGGCGCGAATTCCAAGGCCTCCCAACCGGGTGGGAAACCACCTTTGCCAACCCGCAGGTTCGCTCCGCTTTCAGCAACTATACTCTCCGCATCGTGCGGGAATTCCATCCAAAATATCTCGGGCTGGGTTCCGAGGTTAACACGTACAACGACACTCACCCAGATGATTTTTCCAATTACCTCAGCTTATACAATGAAGTATATGCGCAAGTGAAAGCCGTGGCACCGGAAACCATAATATTCGTCACCTTTCAATGGGAGGAACTTAATAACCTGATCCCGGTCGTGGCGCAAGGAGACCCATATGCGGTGAACTGGAACCAGATGGAACAATTCGAGCCAAACCTGGACCTGTGGGCAATCTCCTCCTATCCATTTGTGATTTTCCCGTCAGGCGCTGAAATTCCAGCCGATTACTATACCCCGCTGCTCACCAGGACCTCAAAACCGTTGGCGGTTGCCGAGGGCGGGTACACGTCTGAACCGGTTGGCTCATTTCCCGGTGACCCAGAATCACAAGTAGACTACCTGAATGCCATCCACTCCCAAATCGGAGGGAGCCGGTTGGCTTTTTGGATATACCTGCTTATCAACGACTTCGACCTGGAGTCTTACGCACACTTGATGAACCAGAATGGACAAGGGGAAGATATCAACACCCTTGGCATGTTTGCCTCGGTTGGCTTGACCAGGTCTGATCGAACGCCAAAGCCTGCGCTGGCAGTATGGGATGCCTTCAGGGCAACCCAATAGAGTAACTAATTGAGCGTGGAATAATCTCCATCGACCATCCAGCATGGACGACCTTGTTGAAAAACTGATAATGGTTTCTACCACATTTGGGTGCACCTGATGAAACGCATCATCCTTTCAATTCTGGCAATCATCCTGGCAACGCTGGCTTGCGGAACGCCGGTTGTCCCCAATCCTCAGCCAACTGGCACGCTTACCAGCGATGTCCCGGGACCTGATTTTGACTTCACTATTTCAGTGGAATATGCCATCCTGGGCGTTGCAGACACATATGCCGCTGCAGGAGTGAGGTATGCCAAGCTCCAGAATGTCTTTGCGATCTGGGGGAACATTGAACCAGAAGCCGGTAAATTCCAATGGGGACCGTTGGATGAACTGGTTCTCGAATACCAGCAGGCGGGATTCACAGGACTGCAAATGGACCTGTCGGCTCTTTCGCCGTGGGCGTCTTCGATGCAACCATCGCTTGGAAATCAGGGAGACCCGTTTCCAAAAGCGGAATACCTCGATGACTATGCCGCATTCGTGTCCACTCTAGTCGAACGGTACGATCGCGATGGCATTGACGATATGCCTGGACTGCTATATCCCATCCGAGACTATGGCATCGAGCGTGAATTCACTGGATTCTGGCCAGGTAGCGCGGAAGAATATATCCGGCTACTGCGTATCGCTTATCCAGCCATTAAAGCTGCTGACCCGGATGCCAAAGTCATGCTGGTGGCATTACTGATGACAGATATCTTTGACGGCTATCCCAGCGCAACCGAAATTCAACAACGTCTCTCTCACGATCCATACTTTATGCGAAAGGGGATCAATGAAATCCGGGCAATCCTGGCAGCTTGTGACGCCTACGATATGATCGATTTTCATTCCCTTGGTGACTATACAGAAATTCCTCTGACCGCTGATTGGATCCGGCTGGAGCTGCAATCCAACGGTTGCGCGGAAAAGCCAATCTGGATAGGCGATGCCTTTCCGATGTCCGGGTTGGTCGGGTACGGCGGATTCACAGCCCCCATCCCATTTGCTCCAGTCACCCTGGACACCCGGGATGCAGTCGTCAAACTGCTTCAATCAATCGCTGATCCATCAGCAGAGGCGCACGCAACCGGTCAGTCCTGGTTGTACGCCGAGACAGCCATCGGACTTACCAGGAAAATCGTCGTTTCTGCAAGCTCGGGGCTGCGCGGCATCAACGTTGGCAACCTGGAAGATTGGAAAACGGGCAATCCTGGTATTGATAAAACAGCTGTAGCAGCCCTCGGTGGTTCGATGTTCATGGGTCTGACCGATACAACAAATACGAATGAAAAACCAGGTGGGACATTACCTTATACTGGCCAGGATTGGAGCAAGGTCCGCCGCCCTGGAGAGCGTCGCCCAGCCTGGTACGCCTTGTCGCTTATTACGGAAAAAATAGGGAATTTCACCAACGTTCAACAAATAGACCCTGCAAGTCTCACGGAGCAAGGCCTGAGAAAAGACATTTGGGCCTACCGGTTCGAGACTCAAAGCGGCCCCGTGTGGGTGCTTTGGTACGATGATGGTGCTCTCCACCTCCCTGGCGAAATTTCTCCATCGATAACAATCAACCTGCCCTTCGAAGCTGAATCCGCTCTCCTGACCATTACACCTACTGTCATCGGGGTTTCCAAGCCAGAGACCCAAACCATCTTTAATGATGCCGGAATAATAAGTATCAGACTGGGTGCAACGCCAATATTTGTTCAAGAGACGCCATGAAACTAATTCGGATCCTGTTCCTGGGGATATTTTCCCTCACGCTCCCAGCCTGTGGGCAGGCAATTGTCACTCCTCCACAGGTGAACCGGGATTTCCTGCTCCCGGAGACTAAATATTCCCCTGTTACTGATTTCTGGCCTCCGACCACCATTGAGGGCTGGTCTCAACCGGTTCCGCTTCCCTATCCTGTTAACACCAGCGGTGGAGAAGACAGCCCCTTTATTCTGCCCGACAACCAGACTTTGTACTTTTTCTTCACTCCCGATGTCAGCATCCCGGTCGAGAAACAACTCATGGACGGCGTGACGGGTATTTGGGTTTCCCATCGCAATGGGGATACCTGGAGCGAACCCCTCCGCGTGCGCCTGGAAAACCCAGGCACCCTGGCACTGGATGGCTGCGAATTTATTTCCGGCGACCTGATGTACTTTTGTACAATCAGGCCTGGATTTACCAGCATCCAATGGTTCGAGGCTAAATTTATAGATGATGCCTGGCAGAAATGGCAATATGCCGGGGATACACTTAAGCAGAACGAATACCAAATTGGTGAGCTGCACGTAAGCGCCGACGGCCAGGAGTTGTACTTCCATTCTGCCCGCCCCGGCGGTTTCGGAGGACTGGATATTTGGGTCTCGCAAAAAACTCTAAACGGCTGGGGGGAACCTGTAAACCTGGGGGTGAATGTAAATACCTCAGCCGATGAGGGCTGGCCTTTTATCAGCACAGACGGGCGGGAGTTATGGTTCAATGGCCAGAGTACTCGCGGCAGGCCCGGCCCGGCAATTTTCCTGTCGACGCGGCAGATGGACGGATCGTGGGGCAAGGCAATGGAGGTCGTTTCTACATTTGCCGGGGAACCAGCATTAAGCGGGGATGGAAAAATGCTTTTCTTTGTCCATCATTATTACTCCAAAGATATGAGCAAAATGCTGGAAGCAGATATTTATTTTTCCATTCGAATGGAGCCCTAAAAGATGAAATTGCCGCTTGAATCCTGCCAAAATATGAATATAATTTTCGTAACAACACATCCACGTACATAAAGGAGGTGTTATGAAAACAATCCGTCAGATCCTGAAAAAGAAGGGGCGCAAGACCTGGAAGATAACCCCCACGACCCACGTTTTTGATGCACTTCAGCTAATGGCTGAGAAGGATGTGGGGGCATTACTTGTGGTAGAGGATAAAACCCTGGTGGGGGTGTTCTCAGAAAGGGATTATGCGCGCAAGGTAATTTTATACGGCAAGAGTTCAAAAAATATGCGAGTCAGCGAGATTATGTCATCGCCGCCCATATTTATTGAACCAGATAATCCCATCGAACAAGGCCTCGCATTAATGTCAGCCAAGCACGTCAGACACCTACCAGTAATGGAAAAAAATCGCTTGATCGGGATCGTTACGATTGGCGACCTGGTCAGGTCCCTCATCGATGAGCAAAAGGTGGTCATCGATCACCTGGAGAAATATATCCTCTCTAACACAAGCATCACGTAACCCCCTTTATTGGTAAATAATTAATTTGCCGCTAGGGGCAATAGTTCTGTTGGTGTTGTTCGAAGGTCACGGAAAAGTTATGCAAGCCGGATCCATCGCATTTTGCCTGGAAATATAAATATTTGCTTTCCGCAGGTTGAGCAACCGCTTCCAGCGCTGCCAGGCTGGGATTGGAGATTGGTCCGGGCGGCAGACCGGAATACAGGTATGTGTTATATGGGGAATCAAATTGGAGATCTTCCGAACTTAGCGGGTTGGTCCACCAGGTTCCCTGGGTAGTGTTGTAGCCCAGTGCGTATTGAATCGTTGGGTCGGTCTGAAGCATCATTCCGATTGCCAAGCGGTTGAAAAATACCGAGGCGATCAGCGGCATTTCATCCTCAACCACCGCTTCCCGCTGGATGATGGAGGCCATCGTCACGGCTTGATACAGACTCAGCCCACGGGTTGCATACGTGGCGATCATATCAGCGCGAAGATGAGTGCTAAAACTCTGTAATAGGATGGATACAAACTGGTCGGCCGTTGTACTACGCGGCAGGATGTAAGAATCCGGGTAGAGAAACCCCTCTGCAGAAGCTCCGGTTGGAAGGAGACCCAGATCGTCTGCAGGGTTGGCCGCAGATGCCAGAAATGCTTCCGGAAGAAATTCCAGCCCGGAAGTAGGGAGCGTCGCGGCAATTTCTTCAATTCGCCATCCAGGCAGGATGGTAAAAGTCACCTCAGTCAGGGTGGTTGACTTTAACATTTGGGCGATATCAAGTCCAGTCTGCGCCGGACTGATCCGATAGGTGCCGGTCTGGATGATGGTATCCAATCCCGCCCACAACAAGTAGGTTCGAAACGACCTCGCGCTGCGGATCAGCCCTGCCCCTTCCAGCCGGTCAGAAATGGAAGCCACGCTTTCACCTGGCAGGATGTTAAATAATTGCTCTGTCCCGGCTGGATCCCGAGCTTGAATGATATTCCCGGTATTCCAGACCAGATCAATCCCATAACTAAATCGCTGCCAGATATTAAGAGAGGGGCTGGGTTCACCAAAAGCCTGGCTGGCTGCAAGCGGAATTAAGACCACCACAGCCACCAGGCTAATGGCAGCCAGCAATAATAATAAGAACGTCCATGGAAGACAGGATGATCGGGATTTCATTTTTGCGGATTGGCGTCCAGATAGGATTGAAGGAGCACAGTGGCAGCGATGGAGTCCAAATGCCCGCTGCGTTTTTTGCGTGAAACACCCATAGCGATTCGGGCAGCACGGGCATCCTGCGTGGTGAAGGATTCATCCCAAAACTCGACCGGTAGATCGGTCTGGGAGGTTAATGCATGTGCAAAGCGTACCGCCCGGCGGCCTTCAAGGGAAGGATTGCCGTCATCATCAAAGGATTGCCCCACCACGATTAAACCAGCCTGGTTGGTTTTTGCCACCTCCGCCACTGTTGCGGCGTCTACAGGCCGCGAGACATGTTTGAGTACCGTCAGCGGATTGGCAATGCTTCCGGTTGGATCACTGATGGCAATCCCGATGCGTTCGGATCCAGGGTCAACAGCAAGAATTCTCATCAATTGGTTATAGAAACCGTTATCCGGAATGGGACAACCGGCATCCAGGGCCACCACCCGGGCTGGATGATAATCATTGGCGAGTCTGCCAGAGACAATGATTCTTTCAGCAATAAAACGGCATCCACCGGTTTATGCCCGATAGACAATTGCACAACCTTCATGCCATCCAACCGGGCATGCAAAACCTGTTGCCAGTGCACGTTCCAGTGCGTCACCCCGTCCGCTCCCGTGAGGGGCGTGCTGGCTGACAGCATGGTCAGGCTGTTTAAGGTCGGGAGGTATCCTTCCGGCATGGAGGCATCCAGGGACGCCTTTGCCAGGGATGTTACGTCCAAATGATCAGCATATTGCGCCTGGCATTGCAGGCGTAAGGTCAACGAGAGTATGTCCCCGCTTTGTCCTTCGGCAGGAAAATAGGTCTCGGAAAGCACTTGAGAAACATCAAGGGTATCCGGAAAATAGATATCACCGGGCACGAGATTATTCTGTATGGAAGATTTACATTCCTCGAGAATTTCACCCAGTAACGCTTTCCGGAGACTCGACCGGTCACCGGTCGTCTGGATCGGAGCGGTCTGATCCGAACCGCCTGTAGTTGGATCGGGATTGATAACAGCAAGGCTGGCACCCAGGTCACCTTCGAAGACAATCAAAGTATCAGCAGGCAGGTTACCAATGGAACCGGGTTCCAGCGCCTGAATTGGAACATCAACTGTTTTTCCAAACCCTGCTGCCACCACTGCGTCCTCCGTCGTGGAAAACCGGATGGGGGGATTTGTTTGTGTACTAATTACCGTCCCGGTTGGAATGCCGGTCAGATCGATGGTCAAATTGCGAAAGCGCGCAATGCCTTGCGCCCGCCCCTGGGGGATGGCGACCGTTCCAGTCACACGGGCGGTTTTTCTGTTTTCGACGATCACCGAGCTCACTCGGGCTGGGAGGCTTCCAGCCAAATTGAATGTGGTCACCATCCGACTGGCGCTCATGGGTATCGAAAGGTTTTGCAGACCGGTTGCAGGGTTAATAAGGATGGTAGCTGATGGAATGAAAAGGGAAAACACCGACAGGATGGCAAGGACTCCCAATGTGAAAAATGTGAACCGAAGACCGAATAGAGACCGCCAGTGCGCCTCGGGAGGAAATGCATCCCGTCGCATTTGATCCAAATCAGGTCGTTCATAACGACGGGTGGGGTTGAGCGATCGATTCTCCCTTTCCCAGGTCTTGCGCTGGGCTGAGGCAATCCTGCCAAATGCAGGTATGTTCAGTTTTTCAGCGGTAAGGCGTTGATCGTTTGAGCGGGATACTATGGCTAGTTGTGATCCCAGGGTGGCTGCATGGCGCTGAAGCAGATGGAGATCTAGAGATCTTCCCAGGATGCGGGAGTGGCGTGGGAATACAAGCAGGATGCGTTCCGTCTTCGCCCATGACATCTTGTCACGTACGGAACTTACATCGTCATGTGAATCCAGCTTGATGACTTGCGTCTTCATTCAAACCAATTATAACGTCGAAAATTGAAGGCATTAGATTATAGGCGGCAGGTGAATGGTCCCACAACAAATTCGTTCTGGCTTTGCCATCCAAATATCGGGTGATTCCGTGATATTTCCTCGAAATTTCGCCAAAGTCGAAAAGGGTGTCAACTCCGGCAGGGCTTTTGCCAACGCCTCCAATCTTTCCAATTTCCCTGGTGGAGTTCCCAAATAATGGGATAATTATTATCAATTCGTAGCATAATCAGACCAGAATAGAATTGAAATCAAGCCAGTTATTAATAATGAGGATTATGAAAAATCCATTGAAAACCCGCATCTATCTTGGAATTATCATCCTGCTTGGTGTCCTTGGCGGTGTCCTGGCAACCTACAGCACTGAAGATGGGCCATGGGGATACACCGATCCGGTAGTTTACATTTCCACTGCAAACAGCATGCTTCACGGTCTGGGACTGGGATACTTTGAAGGGAATGCCCAATTCATTCATTTAACCTGGTACCCACCATTTTATTCGTTGGTTCTTAGTGTTATCGGACTAGCAGGAATTAATTTGGTCTCAGCAGCACGCTGGCTGAATGTCCTGTTATATATGGCGTCGATATTTATTGCAGGATGGATATTCCTTCGTTTCAGCCTGGTTCCGGTCCTTGGAATTTTCGCCAGTGCCCTTTTGCTCACCTTTCCACACATGCTGGAAATGTTTAGCTCTTCCTACTCAGAACCTCTTATTTATTTTCCTTTCACTTTCCAGTGGGTTGTGTTTATTGTTCGCTCTCAAAAATCAGAAGACATTAATATTGATTTTGTCCGCTCTGGTAACCGGGTTGATCCCCTTTACACGATATGCGGGGATTGCCATGCTTGTCTCCGGGAGCATGAGCATCTTACTACTGACACCCGGGAACATTTGGCCTCGCATAAAAAGGACCACCCTTTTTGCATCGGTAAGTTCCATCCCCACGGTCCTGTGGTTTTTTTGGGTTTATATAATCGGGAACAACAGCGTGGGCGGGCGGGATGTTGCGTTGACCTGGGAAAGTATCGGACCCAAGTTCCAGTCTTTCCGTGCCGCTTTTATGGATACAGTCTGGGAGTGGATTCCTTTCCAGAGAAGTACATCTGTTCTGCCCTACAGCGTCCGTTTTGTCCTGTTGGGTACTATTGTGATCGCAGTTCTCTTATTTTCATACCTTGCCCGGAGACATTTGTCCGAACTTGCCAGGGAGATTGACCAAAAGCCAGACACATTCGTTTTGGCTTATTTTGGTTTATCTTCCTTTACATATTTGGCTGTTTTGATCATTTCGTATTTGTTTGTGCTCCCAACAATTGCGATTGATAATCGAATGCTTCTTCCACTTTTTGTGGGAATACTGATGGGATTATTGGGAGCATACGCCTTGTGGCAAAAAGCATGGTTCACGAGAGAGCAGGCGCACACTTCAATTTTTGCCATGGCTGGTCGGACTTTTGTGCATATATTGGTATATCCCCCAGTTGCAAAGAATAACTGAACTCTATCATCACGGAGTGGGGTTGACCGCTTATCAATGGAACCGCTCCAGGGCGATCCAGGCAGTGCGCGCCCTCCCTATTGGCACCCCTGTGATCTCCAATGACTGGGAATTGGTCATGTTATGGACACAACGTCCTGTTTATAGTTTTTGGAATACCTTCCCAATCGGTTACCCTGTTCAGAATACCTTCTACGGCACAAATTCGGGTGATCAGATCCAGTCTGTTTTCTGCAACCAGGGAGCCGCCCTCGTAATCTTTAATGATTTTCCCACCCAGGTCAAAGACAATATTGGGGGAAACGTACAAAATCAAATTACTGACCTCTTTTCAGGACTTACCAGTGGTGGAGAATTTCCTGATGGGAAAATCTATTTTTGCCATTAGGATTTTCCGGTATCGAATTTTTCCTTCGCTTTAATCTGGTTCAGAAAGTTTGAGTTCCTTGAACAAATAATACCCACCCATGACAACAGGCGCAGGTTTTTGTAGCATCCTGCGCCAATACGATGCAAATATTCCCCTAAAGAATCAATCTCCTTAAGAAATCAATCCTGACTCTGGGAGTCAGGATTGGCCATTAGTTCAATTTTGCTGCAAGCCAGCTTTCCACGGTTGCGAGAGCTGCGGGAATCTTCGTTGGATCCCGTCCGCCACCAAAAGCCAGGTGCGGCGCTCCCCCTCCTCCTGCTCCCAGTTGGCGGGAAATTTGTCCGACCAAGTCCCCGGCTTTGATACCCTGCTTGATCATATCCTGGGTTACCGTCGCCATCACAACCACCTGGCCGTCAGACACTGTAGCGATCACACAAACCCCTTTTACAGGGTACTTTTCGCGAAACTTATCAGCCAGTTTGCCGAGAGTATCCTTATCCAATTCGGGAAGTTCCACCGCCAGCAAGGAAATGCCCTTTATCTCTTGCGGATTCTCCAGGCGGCTTGTGAAACCCAAAAGCGCCAATTCAATTTTGAGTGATGCGATTTGCTTACGTGCAGTGGTCAGTTCGTCCAGGATCAGACTTGCTTTCTGAGGCACTTCATCCACGGCAGCCTTCAACGAATTGGCGGTCTGTTTGAGTTCCTTGAAACGTATTGCCACCAGTTCATATGCCGCCCGTCCGGTCACCGCCTCAATACGGCGGACACCTGCGGCTGCTGAGCTCTCAGAAATAATAAGGAATGCGCCCACATCCGATGTGCGGTCCAAATGCGTTCCGCCGCAAAGCTCGTAGGAATATTTATTACCGATCGTGATGGTTCGAACAGAATCACCATATTTCTCTCCGAAGAGTGCCATGGCTCCTTCGGCCACCGCTTGCTCGCGCGACTTGACCACCGGGACCACCGGATAATCCGCCGCGACAGCGTCATTGACCAGCTTTTCGACTCGCTCGACCTGCTCGGGTAGCATTGCCTCGGGGTGATTAAAATCAAATCGGAAGCGGTCGGGGGTTACCGCCGATCCAGCCTGGCGCGCGTTCTCTCCAAGCACCTGGTGAAGAGCCGCGTGAAGGAGGTGCGTGGCAGTGTGGTTGCGGCGGATATCGTGACGACGATCAGCGTCCACTGATGCAACGGCAACATCTCCTGCTTTCGGATGTCCAAATACCACCTCACCGACATGGACGATCGCACCCGGTGAAGGTTTTCGCATTCCAGTCACTTCGATCTCCCAAGAACCATCCCTGGCTTTAATTACACCGGTGTCGGAGACCTGCCCACCCGATTCGACGTAAAACCCTGTCCTGGGCAGCAAAACTTCCACCTGGTCTCCGGCTCCAGCTTCTGAGATCGTTTGTCCGGAAAATGCCAGTGCCAAAACTGAACTCTCGACCTGCAACCATTCGTAGGGGTTATATTCCACGCCATCCCTGCCCAGTTTCCCTGATTTCTGGAGATCTTTCAGAAGACCACTATAGAACTCTGCGTCCTCTCCGCCCATCCTACCCATTGCCTTGCCCCCGCCTGAGGCAAGACGATGCTCATCCATTGCAGAGCGGAAACCAGGTTCGTCTACATCCAGACCCTGCTCACGGGCGATATCCCTGGCAATTTCCAGGGGCAACCCGTATGTGGCGTACAGGTCAAAAGCGTTTTTCCCATCCAGCAACTTACCTCCGGCTTTTTGCAACTCGTCCAACATTCCCTGCAAATAAGCGGTGCCAGATTCCACTGTCCGTGCAAACCGGACCTCTTCACGAGTCAGGTTGTCGAGAATGGTCTGCCGACTCTTGTCCAGTTCTGGGTAAAAATCGCAATAGGCAGCCACGATCGCCTCCCCAACTTTTGCCAGGAAGGGTTCATGCAATCCCAGTTTTGTACCGAACCGGGCTGCCCGGCGAATGATCATGCGGCAGATGTAGTTTCGACCCACGTTGCCGGGGACGACACCGTCAGCAATGAGAAATGCTGCTGCACGGGCGTGGTCAGCAATGACGCGATAGGGGGTGAAATTTGAAAGCATTGTTGCTTCACTATCGCCGGTCAGGATCCGGACTGCCTCCAGAGCACCCTGGAAAAGGTCAATTTTATAATCCGAGTCGACCCCCTGCAGCACAGCGACAAGGCGTTCAAAGCCCATCCCGGTGTCAACATGTTTGGCGGGTAGAGGTTCGAGAGTATCTTTATCGATCCGGTTATATTGAATGAAAACGTTGTTCCAAAGCTCGAGATAACGCTGGCACTCACCGTTTACACCACACCTGTGAGGTTTCCCTGCCAGGTTGTCGAATGCTTCTCCCCGGTCGATGTGGATCTCCGAACATGGACCGCAAGGACCGGTCTCGGCCATTTCCCAGAAGTTCTCTTTTCGCCCAAAGAACAGCACGTGAGAGGGATCGAATCCGGGCTGCTGCTTCCAAATCTCAGCGGCTTCATCGTCGGTGGGAATACTGCCCTTTTCATCCTTGAAACAGGTGGCATACATCTGCTCCTTGGGTAATCCCCAAACATCTGTAAGGAGCTGCCATGCCCAGGCAATGGCTTCTTTCTTATAATAATCGCCGAATGACCAGTTGCCGAGCATCTCAAAGAAGGTGTGGTGGGTATCATCACGACCGACTTCGTCCAGGTCGTTGTGTTTCCCAGCCACGCGAAGTACCTTCTGGGAATCAACTGCACGTGTATATGGGCGTTTATCCGTACCGAGGAAAACATCCTTGAATTGAACCATACCGGCATTTGTAAACAAAAGGGTCGAATCTCCCCCGGGAACCAGCGAAGCCGACGGGACAAAGGTATGGTTTTGCTCAACAAAAAAATCGATAAACGTTTGTCGGATTTGCGCACCGGTCGGTTTCTGGATCATTCCTGCTCCACAATTGTTATAGGATGGGCGAATTATACTCAAAAAGCAATTTTAACCCCTATTGTTTTCCTCCCTGTCTTGCGCTAATATCATATTGGTTCACCAATTTCCTAAAAATGCTTCTTAATTTAAAGCTTCGTTAATCAAAAAAAACATCTTTTGAATAAACACCCATGACTTTAAGGCTAATGTTTTATTAATTTTCAGATGGTATACTCAGGCAGAAGGGAAAATTATGCCATCTAGTTATAGCCACCAAAACAAGCCTCTGACTGCCGCCATCATCCCGACATACAATGAAGAGATCAATGTTGCCGGTGTTCTAGAGGTATTGCACGCCTCTGCCGTTCTCGATGAGATCATCCTGGTTGACGATGGTTCCTCCGACAGGACGGTCGAAATTTTGACACAGGCAGCCTCAACGGACGCGAGATTTCGGGTGATCCAACATGAAACAAACAGTGGTAAGGGGCAAGCCATCTTCACAGGCTGGGCTGCCACCACCGCACCGATACTCCTGCTTTTGGACGCCGATCTCAAGGACTTGACCACCAATCATATCCAGGCCCTGCTTGATCCAGTTATCAATCATGAAACGGATATGACCCTCGGGTTATTCCGCGGCGGTCATCTTGGCACCGATATCTCGCACAGGATCACCCCCTTTTTGACCGGTCAGCGCGGGTTGCGTGCTGAAATGCTAAAATATCTATCTCGCGATGCTTCTGCAGGCTACGGATTCGAAGTTGCCTTAACCATGGCAGCCCACCAGAAAGGCTATCGAAAACGCGTTGTCAATTTGGATGGCGTCTGGCATCCGAGCAGCCAACTGCGATCCGAGCGCGGATTCTGGTTGGGAACCATCTGGAAGGCGCGCATGTATGGACAAATTGTCCGCGCCTGGTACCTGGTTGTCCGTGAGCGTTATCAACGCAATATCAGGACTTTCTTTTCGGATATCGGAAAGCCATAAAGGATTTCAATAAAAAAAACCATCGCAAATTGCGGTGGTTTTTTTTCATGGCGGTGTGCGTCACCTTAACCTGGGATATCTTCCTATTGATAATTGTTATTGCGTCAGTTTTTCCAACAGCACAAGCTCCTCTTTAGGTGTTTTCACTTCCCCATCCAACCACGCATTTCGTAAATGGCGCAAGAGAATCTTGTACTCTGGTCCTGGTGACATTCCGTATTTTATTAAGTCATGCCCGGTGGTTTTCGGCTTGATATGCCGCCAGGTTTCGAGATAATTATCCAGGGTTTTCCGACCTGGTCCAGGCGGTAAAGCCATAGCGACCGCTTGGACTGCTTTAAGGGGGACTTCATCCAGCGTGGCGACACACCGGCTGGGTTTATTTCGGGCGAGAGCATTTACGCCCGGGAACAAGGCCGATGCTGCCAGAAGTATTCCCCGTAAACCAGAATCAAAATGTAGTCTTTTATCGATGCTCTCCAGACCAGACCGCGGAATTGTCATCAGCCAGAGTGACCAGGCGAGCATTCGGCGGGAGGGAGATGTGCTCAAGTGGCGCGGAGGCAACCAACCCCCTCACAAGACGGGTTTGGGACTCGTGGTTCCATTTCAACATTGGGTGAACCGCTGCCAGGATCCCCAAGGATGCCAGCCGGTCCAAAATTGTGTCTACATTTTCTTCTTCCAGGATTAAATCCAGTTCGTGGCGAACCCGATCGGAAGAGAGCCGGGCGATCAAAGGGAGAGCTTCCGGGATAAGGGCCAGCGTTTCGTGGAAAATTTCGAAACCATACCGCTGTTGGTAGCGAACAATTCGAAACAGGCGTGTCGGGTCATCTGAAAAGGATGCAGGATGCAAGACCCTCAGAACCCCCGCCTGTATATCTTCCAGTCCTCCCAAATCATCCCGCAATTCTCCGAAGCTTTCCCCATCAAGGCGAATGGCTAATGTATTTATCGTAAAGTCGCGGCGGCGCAGATCGTCGGTCAGCGTGCCAGGGATGACAGTGGGCAGGGCTGCCGGGTGTTTATAACCCTCAGAACGGGCCGAAGTGAAGTCCACAAACTTGGGAATATCCTGGTGCTGGTGGAGGAAACCATTGTGCTGTTTTAAATCGGGAGTGGACGGTTAGCTTGCCGCCCATCCGAAGAGCTACTGCCCTGGCAAGAACAATTGCATCCCCTTCGACAACCAGGTCAAAATCCAATCCAGGAACACCAAGCACAAGGTCCCGAACGAACCCACCGACAATATAGAGCGGAAGGTCCAAATGGGCTGCTTCTTCAGCCACAGCATCAAGCAGCCTGCCCTGTTCAGGCGCAAGCGCCTGCCTAAGATGGGTGGAAAAATCGATCTTCATCGATCGGGAATGGGTCATGGCAGCCTCAGGTATATCGTTATAATTGTAGCATATGGACAGTCCCGTTTTTACCAGGACCGAGCATCACCTCTCTTGGTCTGCGTGTTTTGGAAACCCACCCGAACGCGATTGTCACCCATCGCATCCTGCGGGACATCCTACGCCAATCGACCAGCACCGCAGATCTGAAAAATGCTTCCCATCAAATCCTTTCACACCCGTGGGTCGGAGAGCTGGCCCGTGAGCAACTTCCAGACGGTTCCTGGGGTCGCTTCCATTCGATGGATTCGACCAGCGAAGCCCACTTTCCCACCACCGAGATCGCGGTTCGTCGAGCTCTTGCCCTTGGGCTGGATAAGGAAACTCCCCTCCTGGCTCGCACAATGAAATATATGCAAAAAATCCTTGAAGGGAGAACAGCCTGGGCAGACCGGGTGGAAAAATCAGAGGGCTGGCCGATAGCGGTGGAAGCCATTACTGCAGCCACCCTGGCGCAGGTAAACCCGGCTCATCCCGCTGTCCTTCCAGCGTGGGAATACTGGGTCGGGATCGCATTGCGGTCTTTTCCCAAAGGGGATTACGACCCGTCTGCTGAGTGGGACGCTCATAAAATCCAGCGAGGCGTTGGAATTCGCTTCCTGTGCAGCCGCTACGTATTGACCCTGCTGGGAGCCCGCAGCGCTCATCTGCCTGGCTCCCTCGATCGCCAGATAGTGGACTGGGTCCGGACCAACCCGGCTGGCATTGGGTACCTGGGAGCAGATTTGAGACACCCATCTCATTTTCACATTTTCCATTGGTTGGAGTCCCTGGAAATCCTGTCACAATATCAAAGCTGGCATGCAATGGGGGGAAACGACCTTGAATGGTTGTGGGATCAGCGCAATCAAATCGGTCTTTGGGACTTCGGATCGAAGATTGCCAAATCCCATTATTTCCCCTTATCTGACGAATGGAGAAAAGCAGGGAACCGGGCTGCGGATCATTCCACACGCGTACTGGCTTTGCTGTCATCATATGATCCTGGCGTTTAAATTAATCGTAACCCCTTCTTTATTGGAGCAGTCACCCTTGCCGGTCGTAAATAGGGTCCGACTGTCAGCGGTTTCATGATGGGTCTGCGGCTCACTTCGGCACCGATATCGGTATTCTTTGTCCTTCTATATAGAGCTGCTTTTACTGCCCGGTCCGCTTCAACAAAACATGGCTGGCCAGGCTCCGGATGCATTTTTTTAACTGGCGTATGGTCTTTCTGCCCAAAAATATCGCTGGGGTATTGCCCCCATAATTATCAAGCCTCTCCCAGGTGAAATCAGGTATAATCTGAACGATGAAGTTGAACCCACTCCCGGCCCCCAGCTAGAAACAATCTACCAGGTCTGGTTAGGTTCAGTTCGTCATGTAAACCGGCGGCTCCCAGACTTGTGGAGCCGTATTTTTTTGAAGGTCGGAAAATTAATGGGTTACCATTGGCAAATGGATTTTAGGGAAGGATCGTTCAATGGACCTGAAAGAATTGACTGAAAAAATGCACGCCTTTGTCCGATCAAAAGGCTGGTACGAACCGGGCAGCAAACGCGTACAAACACCGCGCAACCTGGCAATCTCTCTTTCGCTGGAGGCCAACGAGGTATTGGAGCATTTCCAGTGGCATGAAGAACTCAAAGATAAGGATGACTTCGCCGGGGAATTGGCGGATGTAGCTTTATACCTCCTACAATTGTCGTCTGTCTCCGGCATTGATCTTGAAAAGGCAATATTAAGGAAACTTGAAATCAATTCCACCCGGCAATGGGATATTGACAAAACGAACATTGTAAGTTGAAAGCCGTTCAAAATATAATAGCTATTTTCCATAATTCATCTGGAATATATCAATGAATGTCTCTGTATTTGGAGGGTCTCATCCCCAACCAGACTCCCTGGCATATGTAGAAGCACGTAACCTCGGGCAATTACTTGCTGAGTCCGGGCACACTGTCCTGACTGGTGGTTATATTGGCACGATGGAAGCTGTCAGCCGGGGAGCAGCCGAGGCGGGAGGGCACGTCATCGGTGTGACCTGCGATGATATTGAAGCCTGGCGGATGGTCAAACCGAATGCCTGGGTGCAGGAGGAGCGCCGTTTTGCCACCATGCAGGAACGCTTGAACGAATTGGTGAAGAAGTGTGACGCAGCAATCGCCCTTCCTGGAGGCCCAGGCACACTGACCGAGATCGCCCTCACATGGAACCTGATGATTGTCCACTCCATGCCGCCAAAACCTCTGATATTAATGGGTGATGGATGGAAATCCACGGTGGAATCATTATACGATTCATTTGACGAGTACATCCCACAAGTTCAGCGCGACTTGCTGCTTTTTGCCCCGGATATTATTTCCGCAGTAGCTTGTCTTCGCAATTGATTTTTAGTAAATGAATGAGAGCAGTTGCGAACCTGTTCCAAAGCAGCCTGAACTTCTTTGATAAAAGAAACATCCTCCATGCCAAGTGAAAGATTTATAAAAGAAATTAATCAATTAATTTTATGAGGAACTCATGACTGAAGAAAAATTAACCCCCCGAAATGTAGATTTTTCCGAATGGTACAACCAGATCGTCCTGCGTGCTGAAATGGCTGATTATGCCCCTGTCCGCGGGTGTATGGTCGTCCGCCCATATGGCTGGGCCCTGTGGGAAAACATCCAGCAGGCTCTCGACCGGCGCTTTAAGGATACGGGGCATGTGAACGCCGCCTTTCCCCTCTTCATCCCAATGTCGTTCCTCGAAAAGGAAAAAGAACACGTGGAAGGGTTCTCTCCCGAACTGGCGGTTGTAACCATCGGTGGGGGGGAGAAATTGGAAGAACCGCTGGTCGTACGTCCCACCTCCGAAACGATCATTGGCTATATGTACTCAAAGTGGATCAAATCGTACCGCGACCTTCCAGTGCTGATCAACCAGTGGGGAAACGTTGTCCGCTGGGAACTGCGTACACGCCTTTTCCTGCGTACTCTCGAGTTCTACTGGCAGGAAGGTCATACCGCCCACTCCACTGAAAAGGAAGCCCGCGAAGAGACCCAGCGCATGCTCGATGTATATGCTGATTTCGCCATCAACGAGGGGGCTGTCCCGGTCATTAAAGGGGTCAAATCGCAAGCGGAAAAATTCGCGGGGGCGAACCTGTCTGCTTCCATCGAGGCCATGATGCAGGATACACGTGCATTGCAAGCCGGCACTTCTCACTTCCTGGCTCAGAATTTCGCCAAGGCATTCAACATTCAATTCCTTGACGAAAATAACACCCAACAGTTCGCCTGGACCACCTCCTGGGGTCTGTCCACCCGTTTTATCGGCGCCATCATCATGACCCACGGCGACGACCAGGGCTTGATCCTGCCCCCCCGCCTGGCTCCCTTCCAGGCTGTTATTGTGCCGATCTTTAAATCGGACTCCGAGGCTGAAAGCGTAAAGGAGGCTGTTAAACGAATCCACGCTGACCTCAAATCAGCTGGTATCCGGGTCAAGGTGGATGACCGCACCGAAGTCACTCCGGGCTTTAAGTTCAACGACTGGGAAATGCGCGGCGTTCCATTGCGCATCGAGATCGGACCCAAGGATATCGAAAAAGGGACGGTCGCGATAGCCCGGCGTGACAGGCCTGGCAGGGAGGGTAAATCCTTTCTCCCGCAGGCAGGACTGGCAGGTGCCGTTGCAGATTTGTTGGTGGATATCCAGAAATCCATGCTGGCACGCGCCACGGCCTTTCGTGACAGCCACATATTCGACCCGAAAGATTACGCCGAGTTGACCGAGGTCGTCCAAAATGGCTGGGCTTATTCGTATTGGTGCGAGTCCGCTGAGTGTGAGGCTAAGGTGAAGGAAGACACCAAGGCAACCACTCGCTGCATGCCGCTGGGAGGGGAGGAAGGTCCTGGCAAGTGCATCGTTTGCGGGGAAGACGCCAAACACAAGGTTTATTTCGCCAAGGCATATTAATTTCAACCAGGAATATAAAAAGCAATCAAGGAAGTAGTTCCTGCGCTTTAACCATTTTGAGAGGATCGATTTGAAATTTTCTCAACTTTTCGGCCAGACCCTACGGGATGCTCCTGCCGAGGCAGAAGTTAACCAGCCAACAGCCTGCTGGTGCGCGCCGGGTTCATTCGTCCGCTCGGAACAGGAATTTTCTCCTACCTGCACCTTGCTAAACGCTCGATGATGAAGATTGAAGCCATTTTGCGGGAAGAAATGAACAAAATTGGCGGGCAGGAGATTTCGATGCCGGTCGTCCAGCCCGCCGATATCTGGAAGGAGACCGGACGCTGGTATCAGATCGGTTCAGAGATGGGGCGTTTCAAGGACAAGAGCGAGCCACGATATGGTTCTCGCCATGACACACGAGGAAGTTGTCACCGACCTGGTGCGGCGTGAAATCCAATCTTATAAACAGCTGCCCCGCCTGGTTTACCACATCCAGACCAAGTGGCGCGATGACCCGCGACCGCGCGCCGGTTTGATCCGCGTTCGCGAGTTCACCATGAAGGACAGCTACAGCCTGGATGCAGATTGGGACGGTCTGGATAAACAGTATCGAGCCCATTTCCAGGCATATTTCAACATCTACCACCGCTGCGGTCTGGATGTGGTCTCAGTCAAATCTGATAGCGGCATGATGGGGGGTAAGCTGGCGCACGAATTTATGTATCTTACGCCCATCGGGGAGGATACTCTGCTCATTTGCGATGAATGCAAATACACTGCCAATCGCCAGGTCGCTCGTTTTCGGAAGACCTCAGGCGCTCAGGAAGAGTTAAAACCTGTTGAGAAAGTACTTACCCCGGATTGCAAAACCATCGATGATCTGGCAACCTTTTTAAAAGTGCCAAAATCTAAAACTGCCAAAGCGGTATTCTTCATGGCCTCCATCCCGGATGGCGAAGCGCTGACTTCAAAATTCATTTTCGCTGTGCTTCGCGGAGACATGGAACTGAACGAAACCAAGCTGGCTAATATAGTAAAGGCACGCGACCTGCGCCCCGCTACCGAAGATGAGATTGTTTCCATTGGCGCTGTCCCAGGGTTTGCCTCACCAATAACCATCACACCCGTTTCCAACCAGAAGAACTTGGGGAAAAATGTGGGTGTAATGGTTGTCGTGGACGACTCCATTCCTTCAAGTCCAAACCTGGTTGCTGGAGCCAACGAAACGGGATACCACCTTTTAAACACAAATTTCCCCCGGGATTTCGCGGCTGACATTATTACGGACATTGCGGCAGCAACAGAGGGTGATGCCTGCCCGGAATGCGGCAATCCCCTTCGAATTACCCGAGGGGTGGAGGTGGGTAACATCTTCAAGCTGGGAACACGCTATTCAGAGGCTCTTGGATGTACCTTCCTGGACAAGGATGGGGAAAAGAAACCGGTCATCATGGGTTCATTCGGGATCGGCGTAGGCCGCCTGCTGGCTTGTGTGGCGGAGGCACATAACGACGAACACGGTCTTGTGTGGCCGATTACCGTCGCCCCCTTCCAGGTTCATCTGGTTCTCCTGCGCGGCAAAGGAACTCCCCAGGCGGAAGAGTTGGCGAGACAAACTATATGCTGATTGGGAAGACGAGGGGGTTGAAGTCCTGTATGATGACCGAGATGAGAGCCCCGGAGTCAAGTTCAACGATGCCGACCTGATTGGTATTCCGGTACGGATTACTGTTAGCGAGCGGGCACTATCACAGGGTGGTGTGGAAATGAAATTACGCCACGAACCAACCAGGGAAATTGTTCCGTTTGAAGGGATTAAGACCCGACTCAGGTCGGTGATACAATCGCTGCAAGACGATATTGCTGACAAAGTCACCCCAGTGCAATACCTGGATTGACAATTCTCACCTAAAACCCCCTCCTTCCCGTCCAATGCCCGCCATTAACCTAGCGCGACTAAAGATCCAAGCCGCCCACCTCTCCGAGAAATTCACCGACCCGGAGGCATTCGTACGCGCCCTGGATGAATTGTTGGATTTCTATACCAACCGCACCATGCGGGCTACTCAGACCGCCCAGCGTTTCTCCATTCCCACCTATCGCACTCCTTCGCCAGTCCTGCGTCAAATCCGGGGAGAACTCGAACCCCTCGCAGAAGCTCACCCCCTTGATGCCGTTTCCTTGGTCAATGCTCTGTGGAAGTCGGGCTCATTGGAAGCACGTATTTTGGCGGCATTTTTACTTGGCACCATCCCAATCCCCCAGTCCACTCCAGCTATTACCCGCCTGCCCGGCTGGCTTGCACAATCAACTGATAAGCAAATTGTCACCGCCCTCTTGACCGATGCTTTTGCCCGCCTGAGGCGGGAAAATCCCGAAATGCTTTTTACCGTGCTTGAAGACTGGCTTAAGTCGCCCCGGAATTCTTTGAAAATCTGGGGTTTAAGAGCAGTGATTCCCATTTTAACTGATCCCCATTTTGAAAACCTGCCGGCTGTCTTTCGGATTCTGAAACCGGCCATCCAAACTGCCGGGCCTACCACGCAACTGGAACTCCAGGCTTGTCTGTCCACGCTCGAGCAAGTTTCTCGAACCGAGACATTGGCCTTCCTGCGTGAAGTCATCAATGATAACCCCTCCCCACTCATGCTGCGAACCTTCCACCGGATTCTTACCGGCTTGTCTCCTGAACTGCAATCAGGTCTTCGGGAACTGCTGCGGAACCAGGAAAAGCAGCTATAAAATAATTTCCTAATGTTGAAATCCAGTCGGGCACTAATATTCTTTATCATCATAATGATTTTGACAGCCTGCACACCGTCCCAGGAAATCCAGCCAGCCGTTCCTCCTGCGACCACGCCTACAGCTATAAAAATGCCCACGCCAACCATATCTCAAACTGCGATTCCATCGCCGTCACCGACCTCGAATAAACCATTAACGCTTGTATTTTATGGAGACAGCTCCTTGAAAGTCGGGGAGGTTGGCAGGGAAGGAGTTGGATTCTCTTTTGTAGATTATTTGTCTGAGGGATTTGATTCAAATGATATTTTGATCACAGCAAATTATGGGGGAAAAACTGCAAAATGGGCTTATGAAAACATTCAGCACGCTGTATTAAACTACAATCCGAATGTGGTCACATTGGAGTGGGGGTGGGATGACTTGTATGGATGTGGAGGAATATTTGACCGGGAAACGAATTCCCTTGTAGAGGATCGTCTGGGTGTATTATTGAATGATCATATCAAGTACCTGAAGCTTCAAATCGATACACTATTGGAAAAGGGTATATTCGTTTTCGTTGTAACACCGCTTCCCACATTAGGCGACCTTCTATGGTCTCATCAAGGTCCAAATAATGAGGTTATTTATGAAGAAGGTCGCGGCTGCAAATATAATTTGGGGATGGAAAAAATCGTGGAAGCCCAAAGGCAGCTTGTCAGGGATTATTCAAGCGAGCAGAAACCGGTCTTCCTGGTTGACGCATGGCAAATATACACAGATAATCCTTATGAAGAGAAAATGTATATGGATAACATGCATCCTGCCAGTCACGGAGCAGAATTGATTGCTGAGGGTTGGCTGCAAGCCTTTAGAGAATCAAAATTCCATTAGATCATGACACTTACCCATCGCCAACGCCTGCAAGCTTGTCTTACCGATGACAGCGCACTTGACCGTCCGCCCGTCGCGCTGTGGCGCCATTTCCCCGTGGACGACCAGGATCCAGAAACCCTGGCTGCCGCCACGCTGGATTTTCAGCGCCATTACGACTTCGACCTGGTTAAAGTAACCCCGGCCTCCTCATATTCCATAAAAGACTGGGGAGCGGAGGATGTTTGGGAAGGCCATCCTGAAGGGACGCGGCGGTATACCCGGCAAGTGATTGTCAAACCGCAGGACTGGGAAAATTTGCCGGTTCTCTCCCCCTCATCACCTCATCTTGCCCGCCAATTGACCTGCCTGCGCATTATCCGCGCAGGATTAAATACAGAAACCCCCCTCCTGCAAACCATTTTCAGTCCCCTGGCGCAGGCAAAAAACCTGGCAGGTGGAGAACGGTTGCTGGTTCATCTCCGTCTCCATCCGGAAGCTGTGTTGAAAGGGCTCGATACCATCGCACAGACCACACGCCGCTTTGTGGAAGCTTGCCAGGAAGTGGGACTGGATGGCATTTTTTACGCCGTCCAGCATGCGCAAGCTGGTTTGCTCACTCTTGACGAATACCGGAATTTTGGGCTGCCCAATGACCTCATCAGCCTCGAACCGGCAAAAAGCCTGTGGTGCAACCTGCTCCATCTCCACGGCCTTAACGTCTACTTCGATTTGGTTTCAGCATCCATTTTCCCGGACGGGTTTTTCCCAATTGTCAACTGGCATGATCGCGAAACGAGCCCATCATTGTCTGAGGCTTTAAAAAGCTATCGAGGCGCGGTCTGCGGCGGGATTAGCCAAAAAACCATTGTCCTGGGTGACCCATCCGAGGTCCAGAAAGAAGCAAGGGATGCCATCGTCCAAACCGGTGGGCGGCGGTTCATTCTGGGTACGGGATGTGTTGTTCCCGTCATTGCCCCCCACGGAAACCTGGTCTGCAACCAGGCAAATTGTTGAGGGTTCCAAATGAGCCTGCGAGTGATTTCCGGCACTGCCAAGGGACGCAGGCTGAAAGACGTTCCCGGCGACACCACCCGTCCGGTCACTGATATGGTCAAGGAAGCGTTGTTCAATATCCTGGCAGGGGACGTCCAGGATTCAACCTGGTGGGATGTTTTTGGGGGAACCGGGGCGGTCGGGATCGAAGCCCTGAGCCGCGGGGCAGCCTTTGTCCGGTTTTCCGAGTTGAACCGCCTGCCCATCGAGACCATTAAGGCTAACCTGGAAACCACCGGCTTCACTTCAGTGGCGGAGATCCGCCGCGGGGATGCCTTCGCCATGCTGTCCTCCCCACCCGACCGGGCATTCGATTATATTTATATCGCCCCGCCTCAATACAAGGAAATGTGGTCGAAGACCCTGGAACTGCTGGATGTCAACCAGGGTTGGTTAAGCGCCGAGTGCGAGGTGATTGCACAAATTCATCCACGTGAATATGCGGAATTGAATCTACAAAACCTGGTGGAATTCGATCAGCGTAAATATGGCAGTACGTTGCTGGTCTTCTACGAGAAAAAGTGATGCGCATCTGGTCGCTTCACCCCAAATATCTCGACCGTCTGGGTTTGCTGGCATGCTGACGCGAGACATTGCTGGCTCAGAAAGTCATATCCCGCAGAGACTAAAGGGTACCGCAATCACCCCCAGTAGCTTCGGTTTCGCACTTGTCCTGATCCCTTAGCTGCCGGATCTACATCCCATGGTTTCCCTGGTCGAAGATGCCCTGCTCGCATATAATCTTTCAACATGGGTAAAGATAATTTATTTGGACGGCAGGCATTATATTCCACGATATTTCCGCTCCGCTTCCAAAGAGAAAGTCAATTCGAAAGCTATCTGCACGATTACCATAATAAATCATTTTCCTGGAGGGTCACATGGAAATCAGCGTTGTTAAGATTGAAAAACCGGACGATATCAATTTCATTCTCGGTCAATCGCATTTCATCAAGACAGTTGAAGACGTGCATGAAGCCCTGGTAAACGCCGTCCCAGGAATCAAGTTTGGGCTCGCATTTTGTGAGGCCTCCGGCAAATGCCTTGTGCGCTGGTCTGGCACTGACGAGCCCATGCTCGAACTTGCCAGGAAGAATGCACTTGCCATTGGAGCCGGGCATTCTTTCATCGTGTTTCTTGGGGAGGGTTTCTTCCCCGTCAATGTATTGAAAGCCATTCAAAATACGGCGGAGGTTTGCCGTATCTTTTGCGCCACTGCCAACCCGACCGAGGTATTGCTGGCGGAGACAGAACTGGGACGCGGTATCCTGGGCGTGGTGGACGGCTCCGTACCGAAAGGGGTCGAGGGTGATGAGGATATTGCCTGGCGGAAAAGTTTTTTGCGGAAAATTGGATACAAGATCGGATAGATCGCAATACAATCTTCTTATTAGAATCAAAAGCACCCGGGGTCATCATGTTCCGGATGCCTGATTTTTAGGCAAAAACAACGTTCAATTTGTCATCATGATAAAAGGAGCGCGCGCTAAAAGGGGCATCCCCCTTTTTCATTTTTTGAATGCGCCTGAGTAAAACTGGCAGGTCTTCCACCACCGGAAGTTCAAGCGCTTCCCGCACGGAATGCCATTCCAGGTTTCCTTCCCTGGAACCTTTTACTTCTCCATGCTATATATTTTCCACTGAAAACATAGATTCCGATCCCAGGGTTCTCTCCCGTTTCCACGACCACAGTCCCGCACAACCACAAATCAACTGACAGCCCTGTCTCTTCCAGAAGTTCGCGCCTGGCAGCAGACAGGATGTCTTCGCCTGGTTCAACATGACCTCCAACTCCGTTGTATTTTTCCGCCCACAGGCGTTTGGATGGTGCTCCTTTCAATAACAAAACCCTGGACCCGTGCCAGACAAAAATCAAAACACGCGGGATCAGCATGTATCGATCGCGGGATACACCCTGGTCAGAAATCGGCATCCTAATTATTCTCCATAAGGGAATTGTCAAATCTTGGAATGTTTATTTCACCAATTTTCGCACAGACTCAAGCTGTCCTGCACTGCCAAGCTTCTCGTTTTTATGCGCGATGAACTTGGCATATTCACTCATGAAGATTTTGCCTGGATCGCGCAAGTCAAACTTTTCAGGGAAATCACGGAAGAACTCGCGGTGCACACGTGTCCACACCAGACGACCGTCCGTATCAATATTGATCTTGGTCACACCCAGTTCTGCAGCTCGTTTGAACTGGTTCTCATCCACGCCCCTGGCGCCTTTCAGGTTGCCTCCGGCAGCATTGATCCGGGCAACTTCCTCCTGGGGGACGGAACTGGAACCATGCATCACCAAAGGGAAATTTGGGAGTCGCTTTTGGATCTCTGCCAGGACATCAAAATGCAACCCCTGCGATCCTGCGAACTTGAATGCCCCATGGCTCGTGCCTATTGCGCACGCCAGCGAGTCGACCTTCGTTTTCTCTACAAATTCCTTTGCCTGGTCGGGGTTGGTCAATTTGGCATTGGCTTCGTCAACTTTGACATGTTCTTCGACACCCCCCAGTTGTCCGAGTTCAGCCTCGACTACGATCCCCTTGGCATGTGCAGCATCCACAACCCGACCTGGTGATCTCGACATTTTTCTCGAAGGCTTCAGCGCTTGCGTCGATCATTACTGATGAATAAAAGCCGCTCGAAATGCAGTCGAAACATGTTGCTTCGTCGCCATGGTCCAGATGAACGGCAAAAATGGCATCAGGAAAGATCCCGTCTGCAGCGCGGATCAAGCCTTCGAGCATGTTCTTATGGGTGAACGAACGTGCCCCTTTCGAGATCTGGATGATGAATGGTGCCAGGCTGTCCACATTTCCCCTGAACAAGCCCATGGTTTGTTCCAGGTTGTTGATGTTATATGCCCCAATAGCATATTTGCCATATGCGGCAGCGAATAGTTGCCTGGTGGTGACGATCATTTTTTCGCTCCTTTGTGAACTTAAAGATTTCTAGCGCTTCTTGCAATTATGAGATATTGACCCTATCTTGCATTAATCGTTCATTATACCAATTCCCCGCCAGCATACAACTTTACCTCCATAAATGACGTAAATCTACTTGAACACGATGAAGTATAATAAATTAATTGTGGCATTAGCCAACCATCCTTTCAGGAGGAATACCCATGAGTGACCTATTTGATACCGTTAAAGGCGGACAGGATATCTTTAAAAAGCTGCTGTCCTATGTTCCCGGATTTAGCGGCTACATTGAGCGGTCCAACCGGCGTGCCGCTGACAAGCTACTGCGAGAGCAGGTGGCCTTAAAGTACAGCGAGCTGGCTGCGCGCACCTCAAGGCTGCAAAAAGACATTGCCGATGCCGGCCAGATTGACTTCCTCGATGACATCGACTCGGTCGGTTTGAAGCTGCGCACCTTTGCCGACCGGATCAAGAATGCCTCCTACGGTTATTCCGGCTTCTTCGATGCTGTAAAGATCAACGAGAAAGAACTTGCAGCGATCTATGCATTTGACACTGCCTTTTTCACCCTGGCCGACCAGATTTCCAGTGGACTTGATAATGTCGAGAGTGCAGTGGCTGGTGATGGACTCAAAGCTGCCATCCGCAATGTTAATGACCTTTCCCGACAGGCGGGAGAAACATTCGACCGTCGCTACCAAACCATTTCAGGCAGTGGGGCAGCCAGCAGCTAACCTCCTGCCTGAAACATTCATTCACTTCACCGGTTACAAAGCGCATGCGTTCGATAATTGCCGGTAAAATGGAATATTTTCCAAGAAGCCTGTATTCCCTGATGCCAGCAAGATGTTAAAATGGAATACCGGTGTTGATCAACTCGAGGAGAAATTATGGGAAAAGTAGTCTGGCATGAGTATGTTGGTTCCTGGGTTCTCTTCATTCTCCTTTGCCTCACGATTATCGGCATTCCGGCTGCCGTCCTTTATATGATCGAGCATATTGTTACAGTCGAGGAAGAAATGCAGAATCCATCCGGATTTATGGATAATTTCCGCGCTGGAAAGTATCGGAAAATGAAGGGGAAGTGAAATCGGAAAATTAATAATAGTCTAGATAATATTAATGAAAGATTTTCTTAAAGTAGCGCACGATGGCATCTTGCGCTACTTTGTGGTTTAATTACAGAATGTGGAAAGAATATATCACTCCCACTTCACTTGATGAAACGCTGCACTTCCTGGCTGACAGGCGGGAAAAGGCGCGTCTAATCGCCGGGGCAACCGACCTGATGCTTGAACTCGAACGCGGTGTGCGCAAAGGCATCGTGACGATTATTGACATCACCCGTCTTCCGGACCTGGACCGAATCACCATCGATGAAGACGAAACCATCCATGTTGGTCCATTGGTGACCCACAATGCGGTTGCTGCATCAGGATTGCTGCGAGAGCGCGCCTTCCCATTGGTCAGCGCCTCATGGCAGGTTGGAGCACCGCAGATCCGCAACCGGGCTACGGTTGCTGGCAACCTGGTTACAGCCAGCCCCGCCAACGATACCATCACCCCCCTGATGGCATTGGGTGCTTGGTTAATGCTGGCATCTGTAAGGGGGACTCGCCGGGTGCCCCTGGAGAGTTTTTATACCGGGGTCCGTAAAACCGTGCTCCTACCAGATGAAATGCTGGTCGATATTGCCTTCCCCGCAATGAAAACCAACCAACGTGGGACGTTTTTGAAACTGGGTTTACGGCGAGCCCAGGCAATTTCCCTGGTCAACATCGCACTCATCCTTACGCTTGAAGCTTCCCAGGTTAAATCGGCTGCACTTACCCTGGGTGCTGTTACTCCCACCATCATCCATGCACCTGAAGCAGAGGCTTACCTGGCAGGAAAAGAATTAACCGATAAAGTAATTAGTCGCGCTGCAGAACTGGCAACTGGCGCGGCCCGTCCAATTGATGACATCCGCGGCTCAGCGGCCTATCGCAAAGCCATGGTACAGGTGCTGGTCATGCGCGCCCTGCGCTCCCTGCGGGCTGGACAGGAACGCGACCAGATCCCGGAGGCTCCGGTACTGCTGTGGGGAAAACGGGTTGCAGATAACCAGAAGGAGTCAAATACCCCCAGTCCATCTTCGGGCAGTCCCATCCGAACAAAAATTAATGGTCGGGAATACACCTTTACCACCGGGCATGAAAAATCCCTGCTGCGGCTGCTGCGTGAGGAAGCCGGATTGACCGGTACCAAGGAAGGCTGCGCAGAAGGCGAGTGTGGAGCTTGCACGGTTTTCCTGGACGGCAAGGCAGTGATGGCCTGTCTCGTCCCGGCACCACGTGCCGAAGGGGCCGAAATTGTCACTGTAGAAGGGCTGAGTACCAGGAATGAGGCCATTGGTCATGACGGTGAACTACACCCGGTCCAGGTTGCTTTCATCGCCGATGGTGCAGTCCAATGCGGCTATTGCACCCCGGGATTCATCATGTCTTCTGCAATGCTGCTTGAAGAGCGCCCTCACCCGAGCCGCGACGAAATTACTCAGGCAATTTCGGGCAACTTGTGCCGGTGTACGGGATACTACAAGATCGTACAGGCTATTGAAGATGCTTCCAATTTATAGGTAAGATAACCGCAAGGCATCTCTCCTGGGAAGTCGTCATCCCCGGTTGAGATGCCGCCTGGATGGAGATAAAAAAATGGGAAAATACGCGAAATTCCAACGGAAAACACCTGAGAAAAAAGGTCTAAATCCGATCTGGCGCGGCATAGGGTGTATCCTGATTGTTGTCGTCCCCCTCCTGGCATATGGCTTGATGATCCTTTTTGCGCCGGTGATCATCGCCACTGGGAAAGTCCCCTACCAGCTTCTCGGATTTGTTCATTTCCCTGACTGGGCATATAAAGTACGAATTGTGGCCGATATCGCCATCTTTATTGGCAGTATTCAAAATTTGTGGCTCAATATCATCACCTTTTTTGTTATTGTTCTGATCTTAACCACCGTCGCTTCCCTCCTTTACTCGTGGATCTATTCGGTGGTCGGTCCGGCGCGTTACACCGAGATGGATGCGCCTCCATCAAAGCATAAAGCAAAGAAATATACTCGATAAATAATATCTTAGCTTATGACAACCTCCATCGGCAAATCCGTTCCAAGACCTGACGCACACGACAAAGTCACTGGCGCTGCACTCTATTCCGGTGATCTCGTCAGGCCGGAAATGCTCCACATGAAGATCCTGTTCGCCTGGCGCCCCCATGCCCGGGTTGTCAGCATTGACACATCCGCTGCCGTTGCTCTACCTGGTGTTGCAGCAGTGTATACGGCCCGGGATGTGCCGGTAAATGAATACGGGCTGCAAAAGAGGGATCAACCTGTCCTTTGCGGTCCTTCTCCCCAGGGAACAACACAGGGGAAAGGGGTCCGGGGTGATATTGTCCGCTGCGAGGGCGACCAGGTGGCAGCCATTGTCGCTGAAACCGAAGCCATCGCCGCTCATGCCCGGGACCTGATAATAGTGGAATACGAAGATCTGCCTGCCGTGTACGATGCGGCGGAAGCCATGCAACCCGGCGCGCCACGCGTCCACCCTGAAATTGGCGATTCCAATATCTGTGTGCTCGACAAGATCCGCAAGGGGGACGTACAGTCTGCATTTGACAGGGCAGATGTGATCGTGGAAGGAGAGTATCGGACTCCTTACCAGGAACACGCTTACCTGCAGCCTGAAGCTGGCCTTGCTTATATTGATGAAGCAGGACGCATCACGGTCGAATGTGCAGGACAGTGGACCCACGCTGACCGTGAAAGCATTGCCCATGCTCTCGGTCTTCCTGATGAACAAGTGCGTGTTATTTACCCTGCAATTGGCGGTGCCTTTGGGGGGCGGGAGGATTTGTCCGTTCAGGCTGTTCTGGCTTTGGCTGCGATGAAACTCAAACGTCCGGTCAAGATCGTCTGGAGCCGGAAGGAATCCATTGTCGGGCACGGCAAGCGTCATCCGATGACCCTCAAAACCAAATGGGCTGCCACCAGGGATGGCAAGCTGCTGGCTGCAGAGACAACGATCATTGCTGACGCCGGGGCATATATGTACACTACCAACAAGGTGCTCGGCAACTGCACCATTACCGCCACCGGCCCATACTTCATCCCCAATGTTAAAGAAGATGTTTATGGAGTCTACACCAACAACGTCCCCACGGCCGCGTTCCGTGGTTTTGGCGCACCGCAGGCCTTGTGGATGGCTGAATTACAAATGGACAAGCTGGCTGAAAAACTGGGACTCGACCCGGTCGAGTTTCGTCACCTCAACGCCCTAAGGGATGGCGATACCCTCAATGTGGGAACGCCGGCTCCAGGGCGGGTGACGATTGTTCAATGCATCGAAGCAGCGCGCGACCGGTTTGGCTGGTCCGAAAAACAACCTGAACAAACGGGTCAGCAGGCAGCTATTGTCCGAGGCCGGGGATTTGCCTGTGGCTTCAAAAACGTTGGCTTCTCATTCGGATACCAGGAAAATTCCTGGGCGCATGTGGAAATCCACGGGAAGACCGAGATCGAGCAGGTCGTCGTGTGGCATGCCGGGGCAGAGGTCGGGCAAGGCGCACACACGGTCATGGCGCAATTTGCTGCCGGAACGATCGGTGTCCCGTTTGAAAAAGTGACCATGGTCACATCGGACTCAGCTATGATGGGAAATCCCGGCAGTGCGTCTGCTTCGCGCCTTACCTTCATGTCGGGCAATTCCATCCTTGGTGCTGCCGAGGCTGCACTTGCGAAGTGGAAATCCGAGGAACGTCCCGCCATTGCCGAATATACGTATTTGGCTCCGAAAACAACTCCTTTTGATAAAGAGACCGGATACTCAACTCCCAACCTTTCTTATGCATACGCCGCCCAGGCGGTCGAGCTTGAAGTGGACCTGGAAACCGGTTTCATTAAAATTCTTCGTGTTGTTTCTGCAGATGATGTGGGGCAGGCGATCAACCCGGCGCTCGTCCAGGGACAGATTGAAGGTGCAGTGGTCCAGGCTGAGGGATATGCTCTCACTGAGAATCTCATATCTCATAACGGCCGTATTCTTACCGACCAGCTCAGCACCTATCTCATTCCCACCGTGCTGGACATCCCGGATGTAGTTGAATCTGTAATTTTAGAGGTGGCAGAACCAAACGGTCCTTTTGGGGCACGCGGCCTGGGCGAATTGCCATTCTTACCGCTTGCTCCGGCCATTGCGGCTGCTGTCCACGACGCCACCGGTGTTTGGTTCAGCGAATTTCCGTTGACCCCCGAGCGGGTATTGCGCGGGTTGGGGAAGATTTAGTTGCCAGCCGTTTCGTGAAGACGCAACCCTTAATATAGGGAATAAAATATTAATGGTACAATCCCGCGCCTCCCGCAATTGGCGGGAGGCGCGTTTAATATCACAGGCTTTTCTCACCAAGCTTTTCGGAGTCACAATGAAAATTGGATTCATCTTTTCCCGCCACAAGTATAAGTTGCTGGTATTTATTATCCTGGTGACTGCATCAGCTATTTCCATTTTGCTGGCCAGGGCACGCATCGCTTACAGCAACACCAGTGATTATTCCGTCTTAATTTGGAACCTCGGTCTCGCCTGGATCCCCTTTGTATTTGCTTCCATAGCATATGGCGTATCCTGGTCCCGGAGATTACTCTACGTAGTCGTTCCAATCTGCGCCTTTATCTGGCTGATCTTTTTCCCAAACGCTCCCTACATCTTGACGGATTTTCAGCACCTCAGCACCAATCATAACAACGCTCCTCTCTGGTATGACGTCCTTATGCTGGTCTGGTTCGCATGGACAGGGCTTCTCCTTGGGGTTGTTTCTTTGCATTTTATGCAGGAGATCGTGACACGCAATTTTGGGAGGTTCACGGGTTGGGTCTTTACGATTCTGGTCACCATATTGAGCAGCCTGGGGATTTTCCTGGGTCGCTTTTACCGCTGGAATAGCTGGGACATTTTTGGGGACCCATTACCAATCGTACATGATATTTGGGGCTGGTTGAGACACCCATTCTCAAACCTGCGTGTCTATGGGTTTACCTTACTTTTCACTTTGCTCTTCCTGTTTGTCTACCTGGCCATTCATGCTTTCGGGAGAGTGATGCAGGAAAAACAACTCCAGGATAAACCAAACTTGGTACCTTCGAATAAACCTTGATCCCCGGCTGTCACCTTCCAGGATTCCATTTTAAATGTTCAATATGATACCGATGGACTACCACATGCACACAATCTTTTCTGAAGACGGCAAAGATACACTGGAGGCGATGTGTCGCCGCGCCGTTGAACTCGGCATCCCTGAAATTGGCTTTTCCGAACATTGGGATGTCGGTCCCTATGAAAAGAACCCACGTTTCTTTCAACCTATCCCCTGGTGTGTGGAGTTGGACCGTCTGCGTGACAGGTATGCAGGAATATTAACCATCCGCGCCGGGATCGAGGTCGCCGAACCACATCTGTACCCTCAGCCCGCCACGGAAATTTTGACAACCGCACCTTTTGACTATGTTCTCGGATCGGTCCATTTCGTCGATAAAAACTTTATCTTCGATGAAGCTTACTTCAGGATGAACAAAGCGGACGAGGTGTACCTTACATACTTCGCAGAAGTCGAGAAAATGGTCCTGATTGCAGATATTGATATCCTGGCTCACTTCGACATCCCCAGTCGCACCGGGATACCCATTTATGGATACGACCCGACCCGTTATGAAACCCAGGTCCGGCGAATATTAAAAATAGTCATTGACCGCCATCTAGCCATGGAAGTAAATACAGGCGGCCTGCGCAAACCTGCCCAAAACCTGATGCCAGACCCGCTTATCCTTGGATGGTATGCCGGAATGGGCGGAGAAAAACTTACCCTGGGATCTGACGCACACGCTGTCAGCCAGGTGGGCCTGCACCTCGATGCTGCTCTTGCAGCCATACGTGCCGCAGGCTTCACTCATCTCACGAAATTTGAACGACGCAAGGCGTGGCAAGTCCGGTTGTAAGTTTTTTTCGTTCTTGCGAAATATGACCGGTTTTCTGGTTGGTCCAATATTGACTGAAATCATTATTAATTAGTTATTAAAATCCCTGTTCTTATGCAAAAGTTATAATTGTGGTTTAATATCCCCATGCCTTCCCTTGTCATGATCCGTGGTGGCGGTGACCTGGCTACTGGCGTTGCCATGCGGCTTTTCCGATCCGGTCTGCGGGTTGTTATTACCGAATTGAGCCAACCTCTGGCAGTCCGGCGTACAGTCTCGTTTGCTGAGGCGATCTACTCTGGTGAGATCACCATCGAAAATCTAACGGGACGCCGGGTGGATGAGCCCTCGGATTCGCTGCGCATTCTTGGCATTCTCGGAAAACAACAGATCCCTGTCCTGGTGGATCCTGGTTGCATCTCTGCCAAACTCCTCCATCCTGCTGTCATTGTTGACGGGCGTATGACCAAACGTCCACCGGAACCGATCGGTTACTCACCCTCTCTGTATATCGGCCTCGGTCCGGGATTCGAGGCTTCCGTGAACTGCCAGGCTGTCATCGAAACCCGCCGCGGCCATACCCTGGGGCGCGTTTTTTGGCAGGGAAGTCCTGACCCGGACACCGGGCAACCAGACGGTGACCGGACGCGCGTCCTGCGCGCTCCCGCCGATGGTGTTCTCGAAAGCAACCTCAATATTGGGGACTTTATTGAAGGGGAACAGACTATTGCAGAAATCTCCGGAACCGTGGTTACTGCACCATTCGCGGGAATCTTGCGCGGTCTGATTCACCCCGGATTATCCGTTACGCGCGGGCTGAAAATCGGTGATATTGATCCCCGCAACGATCCTCGTCTTTGCCAACTGGTTTCAGACAAAGCGCTTTCCATCGGAGGCGGAGTATTGGAGGCAATTCTTTCAAGGCTAGAAGTCCGCTCGCAATTATGGGCATGACACGGCAATATTTCAATGGTCGCTGCCAACCTGGTTTTTCAGGTCGTGGCGGGAAATGACCTTGAGATTATCCCAGGCGCTCCGTCTTTCGAACTCGCCCTGCATAGCATTTGTGGGAGCCGGTGGAAAGACATCAGCCATTTTCCAATTGGCTCGCGAACTCGCAGTGACCAGGAAGACAGTCATTGTGACAGCCACCACACATCTGCATGTGGACCAGGTCAAATATGCTGATTCACACTGGGTTGTCAAGAATCCGGTTGATCTGGAAAAATTCCAAAATAACCTGGGCGGAGTGATGTTGGTTACAGGACCGCTGGATGGGGATCGGACATCAGGAGTGAACCTAGATGTACTGTCACGGCTACGCGAAATTCAGGATCACCTCCCTCTTCCTATCCTGATCGAAGCCGATGGGTCTCGGCAAAGGCCCTTGAAAGCACCCACACAAAATGAACCGGTTATACCGGACTTTGTCGACCAGGTCGTGGTGGTTGCAGGGTTGACCGGTTTGGGGAATCCGCTAACTGAGCAATTCGTCCACCGCCCTGAAATTTTCGCCCGCCTGAGTGGTTTGAAAATGGGCGAAACCATCACGACCGAAGCACTATCGCGCGCGCTCATCCACCCTTTTGGTGGGCTTAAAAACATTCCGCAGCAGGCGGATCGAATTTCTTTCCTGAATCAAGCCGACACACCGGATTTGACGGCGCAGGGGAAGTCGTTGGCAAAAAAAATCCTGCCCTCCTTTAATTCCGTCATCATTGGTTCGCTGGAAAAGTCCCAGGTCCACGCTGTTTACGAACCGGTTGCCGGAATTGTTTTGGCTGGTGGGGGGTCTTCTCGCTTTGGTCGGCCCAAACAGGTCCTGGACTGGCATGGTAAACCATTTGTCAGGGCAGCAGTGGAAACAGCGCTATTGGCAGGGCTGTCGCCGGTGGTGGTTGTAACCGGTGCGCATTCAGAACTGGTTGTTGCTGCCTTGGTTAATTTGCCTGTAACGATTGTGCACAATCCGGTTTGGCAGGACGGTCAAAGCACCTCCATCCAGGCTGGGTTGCATTTCCTTCAACAAGCTGGTTCCAGCACATCAGACTCCAAAGGTGAAAAATCCGGAAAAGGCTGGGAAAGGGTCGGTGCTGCCATTTTCCTCCTTGTCGACCAGCCGCAGGTGACACCGACCATCCTGGGCGCATTGTGCGAAGAGCATTCCCGGACGCTATCCCCGATCGTTGCACCCTTGATCGCCGGGCAGCGCGCCAATCCGGTCCTTTTCGACCGCTCCACATTTCCGGATTTAATGGCGCTTAGAGGAGATGTGGGAGGACGGGGAATCTTCAGCAAGGCTTCGGTAAGTTATCTTTCCTGGCAGGATGAGAGTTTGTTATCGGACATTGACTCCCCAGACGAATATGGGAAACTCCTTAATGAGCAATAGTGTCTCAGCCATCCTGCTCGCGGCTGGGCTTTCCAGCCGTATGGGTCAACCGAAAATGCTCCTTCCCTGGGGCACATCGACAGTCCTTGGGCAGGTCATAACCACATTTGCTGCAGCCGGGATGGATGAGATCATCGTTGTCACTGGTGGGGCACGCGAGCCGATCGAGAGCATGGTAACCGAATTGGCAGAACGATTCCCTGTTCAAGCTGTATACAACCCGGAATATGCTAGCGGTGAAATGTTGAGTTCCATACAGGTTGGGTTGGCTGCGCTGGGAGATCAAACCCTGGCAGCCTTAATTGGACTGGGTGACCAGCCGCAGGTTCGAGAAGAGACGGTTCGGCATATCTGTGAAACATTTGTGCTTACATTGTCTCCTCTGGTCATCCCCAGTTGCGAGAACCGGCGCGGTCATCCCTGGCTGGCTGCGCGCTCTCTTTGGCCCAGTATCATGGCACTCCCTTTCTCAACCACCCCCAGGCAGTTCCTCAATACTTACACTGGGAAGGTGGAATACGTGGCTGCAGATAAAAGTATTTTACAGGACCTGGATACACCAGCAGATTATGCCAGCATGCGACCTTAATCCCCTTGTAATTTCCTCATTCTTGTGCTATTTTTATTCATCCTGACAACAATGGTACATATGGTGAGGTAAAGCGATTATTGCTGCAAATAAGAAACATAACTTTACCGGACTAATTCTAAAGAGCACGGGGTATCCGTGGAAAAATAATGGAAGTCCTGGATTCCAGTGTTCAAAGCAAATTGCTAATCTTTTCGCTCATGAAAAACGATTTCCAATTCAGGCTGGTTCCTGGTTAATGCGAGGATCAGATAGTGTCATGCTGGAGGAGGCGCTCCCGGCATGATGCTAAGATCGTTTATCGCGGTTAATATTCCATCCGAGATCCAAAGCGCTGCAGCCCGCAGTATCGCCCCCCTGCAAAAAATTCTTTCCAAGCCTCTCGTTCGCTGGGTACCCCTGGAGAATGTCCATCTGACGCTGAAATTCCTGGGAGATGTCTCACCAGATAACCTCTCCCGCCTGGCTGAAGCGATAAAGGGGGAGACTCGGTATCACGAGAATTTCGCCATTACTGTTGGCGGACTCGGTGCCTTCCCGAACCCGCGTCGGGCGCGTATCCTCTGGATCGGACTCGAATGCCCCCTTGCATTGAAGGCACTCATGCAAGGTATTGAAACAGTTGCAGCACGGCTCGGTTACGCGTCAGAAGATCGTCCATTTTCCCCACATTTAACCATCGGACGGGTCGGTCAAAATGTATCGACTGCAGGGTTTCAAAGCATTAAGACAGCCATTGAAGGAACGAATGTTGGCACGCTTGGAACCATCCGTGTAAATGCCTTGAATATATATAAATCTGACCTGCTGCCGGGCGGATCGGTTTACACGAACCTGTACACCTTACCCCTGAAACCTTCTCAGGAAGGACTTTAATCAAAAATTGTGAAGAAAAATTTAGAAGAGGTGAAATCTGGATACATTGGCACTTGCACATACCATTGTTAATGCACTGGAAGATAAAAAAGCGGAGGACATCATCTTGTTGGATTTAAAAGGGATTATTTCTTTCACGGATTACTTCATCATATGTACGGCCACCAGTAACCGCATGCTAAATGCCCTGGCAGATGGAGTGATCGAAAAAACACTCCTGGAGCAAAAAAAGAAAGGTCGGATTGAAGGTACTCCCGACGCAGGATGGATGATCGTGGACTACGGGGATATCGTTGTCCATCTTTTTGATGCTGATCTGCGCCGATATTATCGGTTGGAAGAGTTATGGGACGAAGGAAAAGTACTGCTTAGGGTTCAATAGGTGATTGTTCTTTTTTTATAGCAAACGGCACCTTGCATATTCGATCGCAAGGTGCCTCATCATATTCCCATCGCGTTTATGGATTTCCCGCCAACCCTTGAGAGGTATCGACTCCTTTTAATTGGAAATATGCACTCATGACATCCCGCACGGTAGGGGCAGCCACGCGACCACCTTCACCGGCATTATAGTAGAAGGCAATGATGGCTATTTCAGGATTGTCATAGGGTGCATAAGCCACTGTCCAGGCATGTGCAGGCCAGTTACCTGGGTTACATGTGCCTTTTACTCTTGCCACATCGTCGCAATACTCAGCTGTACCAGTTTTGCCTGCAATCGCAATCGGGTAATTGAGGAAAGAGAAGTCATGGTTGAGTGTCCCGGCGGGATCTGAAGCTGCCAGGCGCATCCCCGCTGCAACCTCCTGCACGGTGGAAACACTTACGGTTTTCATGGTTCCTGTGGGGTTGCATTCACCATCCACGCAACTGTAATCTTTGATGACCGGGTCGGATGTAATATCCCAGCGCACACGCGGTGTAAAGGGCTGGATGATATTCCCTTCACCATCCACAATTTCACGGATGATGGTCGGCTGCATCAGGCGTCCACCATTGGCAATCGTCGCCGCTGACATGAGCACCTGCAGCGGAGTTGCGCCAACATATCCCTGTCCCACGGCGGCAAGGTAAGTGTCGCCCGTTGACCAGTTTTGGCCTTTATAAATTCGTTTCCATGCCCGATCGGGGATGAGACCGGATAGTTCCCCCGGAAGTTCTATCCCGCTTGGCTGGTTATACCCTACAGCCTGGGCGTATTGTTGGAGACGTTCAATGCCCAGACCCTGTTCGATTTCATTGGCAAATCCGCCGCCAACTTTATAAAAGCACACGTCACTTGATCGGGCAATGCACTCCAGGAAGGGAATTTTCCCAAGTCCGCTCGTCTCACCGTAGAAAGTATATGTCCAGTCATAATAATATTGGATGCTGCCTGGATCGGTTGGCGAAAAGATATTTTTCAGACCGATCATGGCGGGAGCATCGATGAGTGTGGTAGGGGTAACAACGCCCTCGTTTAATGCACCGGTAGCCGTTGCGATCTTGAAGGTGGAACCTGGGGGGAATTCTGCCGAAATGGCAAGATTCAACAGGGGGTGGGCAGGATCCTGTTGCAACTGGTTGTAATAATAGGATGGGATAATTCTTGCCATGCGGTTATTCTCGTACGTCGGGTATTGCACCATGGCAAGTATTTCACCCGTTTTGGGGTTCATGGCAATGATCAAACCGCTTGAAACCTGGTATTTATGATAAAAATCATTGTTCCAGTAATCAATATCGCGTTTCAGGATGGCAGCAGCAGCCTGTTGGAGGCGTGTGTCGATCGTCAGGACTATATTATTGCCGGGCACGGGAGCTATAGGAGGCGCTAGGTTGCTTAATACCTGGCCAGCCACATCCACTTCAACGGTACGCTCACCGGGAGTCCCGATCAAGGTGTCATTCATCGAATATTCCACACCCGCGTATCCCACTTTGTCGCGGTTGGGCAGAAAACCCTGGGCGCGGTATTCCATTTCCAGCGAGGCTGGGATCGGTCCCAAAAAGCCAACGACTGTTGCGGTTAACGAACCGGTCGGGTAATCCCGCATCGGCTCGATCTCCACGCTCACCCCCGGCCAGTCCACTTCATGCTCACGGACAACCATTGCGGTTTTCTCATTTACGTAGCATTGGATTTTGACTGGATCGTATGGAGCATTGGAGATCCCCAGATCTACAAGTTGGGTAATGCCCGGGCCAGGAGTACAGGCTTGAAGCAATTTAGCTTCATCCACCGTTCCATGGTTGACCGGAACTCCTGTCAACACAGACAGCTCACGGTAAATTCGTTGGATATCACCATCATCATCCGGTAGACCTGCCGGGGTGATTACAATGCTGTAGGAAGCGATATTGCGGGCAAGGATGGTGCCATTGCGATCATAAATGATCCCGCGCGGGGCAGTGTCACTGATCGTCTCGGTTCGATTACTTTCTGCTTGCAGTACGTAACTATTACCGTTCAAAATCTGCAGGTTGAACAAACGCAGAACGAATATCACTCCTACGCTGACCAGGACTCCATAAACAAGCAGGTCACGCCAGTTCAGAAATCGGGTCGGAACAGTTTTAGTTGTCATGCAACCACCTCTGCAGGATAGAGACGGTTTGCCAGGTCCCGGACCAGGGAATGCACGGGGATTGCCATGAGCATATTTAATAATATGCTTGGCAGGATGATTTGAACGAATGATAAATTAAATGGAAGTGATACTACTAACAGGGAACGTTCCATATATGCAAGCATGAGCAACACCATTGTTCCAAATAAAGTAACAGTAAACATCGCTAAAAGGGGAGCCTGCCAAACCCGGTGTGCCAGTACACGAGCCAGAGCGACAACAATCAAATATCCAGCCAGGTAAATATACCAGGGAATTCCAGATACAAATCCAACCAGAAGCCCTGCTGCTGCTCCCCAGAACCAGGTACCCTTGGACCGCTCCTGTAAGCACCAGGCGGCCACGATCAAAAGCACCAGGTCAGCCGCACCATTGAGAAGATTGATACGCTCGATGATCGAGGTCTGGAGAACGATTGCCAGGCCGAGAACCGGGATTGCAACCAGAATACTTCGCCTCATATTTTTTATGGCCCGGGAGTTGCGATCAATGGGGTGATATCGACCGAGGAAAAGTTGGTAATGACCAGTAGAAAGCTCAACTGGTTGAAATCAACATTCAGTTGGATGGCTGCCTGTTGGAACAATTCGGTAGCCAGTTTACGGACGCTGACCACCTGCCCAACCAGGAGGTTGGGAGGATAACTGCCACCCAAACCGGACGTTAAAACCACGTCTCCGACTGTAACGGTGGCATCCTGAGAGATCATGTCCAGTGTCACATCTCCGGTAACTGAACCAACCAGCATCCCCTCGGTATTCGAGGATTGAAGTCGCACATTTACTGCCGAGGCAGCATCTGTGATCAATTGGACTCTGGATGCTTCAGCTATGACAGCATCCACACGACCTACCAATCCTTTGTCTGTAACAACCGGCATACCCGGTAAAATACCCTGGTTTGAACCGATATTTACAATGATAAACCTGAGGAACGGACTGGGATCCCGGCCGATCACTGCTGCTGCCTTATATGAGTAGTTGGGATTGGCGCGTGCAAAGTCCACCAGGGCAGACAGGATGTTCGTCTCGGTCACCTTTTGCTGCAGGTCAATCACTTGAGTTTGGAGTTGAGCCACTTCCGCTTCAAGTTCGGTATTTCGCTGGCGCAAGTGAAGCGACATCACGCGGGACGGTCAGGAAGTCCGCCACTGCCAGGTAGCGGGTGGATATCCAGGTCTGCGCATTAACTGTAACCCGCGCGAACCAGGATGTGACCGGGTTAAAATAACCTCCAAGGGCCATAGCCACCAGGCCAATGGCCACCAAAATAATAATTAAATTCTGCAGGGAACGGGGAAAATTTGTTTTCATAGGGTATTGGGGAATCCGCGCCGTAGCGACGCGGTCACGCGCTCAGGAGTGACGGGTGCTGCCGCGCTCCAACCCAACCAGGTAACGACCAGAGGCAGCGAAATCATCCAAAACTATGCCGGTTCCGCGCACCACGCAGGTAAGTGGGTCTTCAGCGACCCAAACGCGCAATTTGAGTTCATCAGAAAGCCGGTCAGCCAACCCTCCCAGGAGGGCTCCCCCACCTGCCAGGCAAATGCCAATATCCATCAGGTCAGCTACAATCTCAGGTGGGACCTCGTCGAGCGTATCCTTGATTGTCTCGACGATTACCTGAACCGATTGCGAGAGGGCTTCACGCACTTCAACTGAAGATATTTCTATTGATTCAGGCAGCCCGGTAACCAGGTTCCGGCCGCGTGCTTCCATGGTTTTCTCGACTGGCAGAGGGAATGCCGAACCGATATTCCATTTGATTTGTTCAGCAACCCGCTCTCCGACCAGGACGTTATATTTGTTCCGAATATATTGGACGATGTCCTGGTCCAACTCATCTCCCGCTACCCGCAAAGACCGGGAGACGACCACCCCGCCCATGGATAAAGCCGCTACTTCAGTCGTTCCTCCGCCAATATCAACGATCATCGACCCGCGCGTTTCGCCGACCGGCAAACCAGCCCCAAGTGCCGCCGAAGTCGGCTCTTCGATCAAGTACGTTTCACGCGCTCCGGCAGACATGGAGGCATCGTAGACAGCTCGCTTCTCCACCTCGGTGACACCGGAAGGAATGCCGATCACCACGCGCGGGCGTGGCAGTGGTACAACACTTTGCTCGTGAACTTTACCAATGAAATATTCCAGCATGGCCTCTGTTATTTCGAATTCAGATATCACTCCATCCCGCAGCGGACGCACCACGAGAATATTCCCCGACGTTCGCCCAACCATTTCCTTGGCTTGCAGACCTATTGCCAGTGGTTGGCGGGTGCGCTTATCAATTGCCACCCAGGAAGGTTCATTGATCACAATCCCCTTGCCCCGGACATGGACAAGAGTGTTGGCAGTACCCAGGTCTATACCAATATCCAGAGAAAACAGACCCAGAAGCCAATTTAGGGGATTGAAAGCCAATGTGGGATGCTCCTATTGAGATTTCCAGCACAAATATTATACCATGAGGCCAAAATCGACCAATTTTCCGCAAATTCACACCGATTTAATGCCAGACTTTCTGAAATTTATATGGGAAACTACACCGTCCGATAGATCCCCAGCATGGTTAGGTCATCTGCTGGCGGAAGCAGACCCATGAATTGTCTTACTGAAGCTTCGAGAGCATCCAACACCCCACGCGCTGTCGTCGCCTCTGCAGCCTCAAGTACCTGCTTCAGTCTCTCATCCCCAAAAGTCTCATCCTCTGGGGAAAATGCTTCGGTGACGCCATCTGTATAAAGCAATAGAAAGTCTCCGGGTGCCAGTGTGATCGTCCGGTCTTCCATGGGTACTTCCTCGATAATCCCCAGTGCGGCTCCCGTTCGCCGAAGCATCTCCATGTTCCGCGTGGCACCGCATAACCAAATGGGCGGGTTGTGCCCGGCATTGGCATAGGTGAATTCTCCGGTCTCAAGGGTTAATACTCCATACACTGCTGACACGAACATGCCCTGCTGGTTATCTGGAATGATCAAAGAATTAACGCGCCGCATGGCATTCGCTGGAGAGGGGGTGTCAAACACGACCGCCCGCACCAGGGTCCTTGTTAGTGCCATAAAGAGAGCAGCCGGGATACCTTTGTCTGAGACATCAGCGATGAAAAGGCCCAGGCGTCCCCCTGGAAGTTCAAACACATCATAGAAATCCCCCCCCACCTGTCGTGCAGTGATCCACGTGGCAGCCAGGTTCCAACCATTAATTTCAGGCAGGTGTTCGGGCAAAAAAGTCTTCTGGATCTGGCGGGCGAGATGAACTTCGTGTTCCAGGCGCTCACGGTTCACCATCTCGCGTTGGAGGTGTTCATTTTGAATGCTGAAAGCCACCTGCAGGGCTATGCTGCTGACAATGTCCACCCGTTTTTGACGGAAACGCCTGGCATCGGAATCTTCCTCCACGAGCATAACTCCAAACAGGTCATTTTTGATCATGAGAGGAAAACCGATCAGCAAATGGTCACCAGTCTGCAGAGCATATAGAGTTTCCTGTTCCGTGCGGGCAAGTTCTGGATCAAGCCAGTCTTCGGATATCTCGGAAGGCAGCAGTCCAACCACCATCTGGGTGTTTTCACAAACAGCATCAAGCAATGGGAATTCTCCGCTGGGAAAATCCCTGTTCCACAGGATGGCCTGGGCTGCATCAGAAAACCCATAGGAATGGGTGGGGTGAAAATGATTGCTTTCCAATAAATACACAGCACAAGCTTTCACGCCCACAAGGATGGGCGTTATGCGGACAATACTGCTGATGGTTTCATCCAGGTTATTTGAATTGGTCACCGCCTGGGCTACTTGCAATAATGCAGCAGATGCGTATGCCTGCTCCTGGGCTGAATCATACAATCGGGCGTTTTCAATTGCCACGGCGGCATAATTCGCAAATGTGGCTGTCATAGCCTGGGCTTCATGACCATACCGCCCAGAAGTATGATGAGAAAGGGTTAACACTCCAAGCGGTCGATTACCAGCGCGCAAGCCCGTGGCGATGGAAGAATAGTCAGCAGAGTAACCCAGGGCTGTCCCGGTGGGGCCAATCGGGTCATCCGGCTTTCGGACGATCGGTTGGTCAGCAGTCAAAGCTGAAGCTAGAAAACCATAAGCTTCCGGCCAGCGATGGGCTGCACCATCCACCTCCATGATGTCAGCCCCATGAACCTGGGCTAAGAACAGGTTCTCCCCATCCAACAACCAGATGGCAGCCACATCACATGGCAAATTTCGTTCCAATTCCCGCAAAATGCTATCCAATACATCCTCAAGACCCACATCTGCAGAAATAAGGCCGGCCACTTCGCGTAAGCTATCTGCCACCTGGCGCCGCCAACGTTCGGTCCGGTAGAGGTCGGCATTATGCATGGCAACCGCCACGTTATCTGCTAATGCTTCACATAAAAAGCGATCGTCTTCGCTAAAAGCATTGAGCTGGTTGCTTTGCAGATCGAGTATTCCAATCACATGGATATCAAAAATCAGGGGGATGGTCATCTCAGCACGAGTATCTTCCGGTGGAAGAGGCGAAGGATGGTAGAGTGGTTCTTTCGTCACATCGTTCACCTGCATTGTCTTCCCGTTGCGAGCCACCCAGGAAATGATTCCCTGGTCATTATCCAGGTCAAGGACAGATCCTTTGAGCGACACACTGCGCTCCCCGCTACCAGCCTCATAAATGATCTGCCTACGGATGGGGTGTACTGAGTACAAATGGACATAAGAAAATTTGAGGTGTTTCTGGATCAGAATTGCTACTTTATTTAGCAGTTCATCGAGATCAAGAGTGGAGGTTATTTCTTCACTTACCTCCTTCACCATGGAAAGGTGATCGGCGCGCATTTGCAGTTCGCCATACAACCGCGCCCCATTGATCGCTATGGCAATCGTGTCAGCCACCGCCCGCAAAACAAGGAGATCATTTGGATGGAACGCCTCCACCTGATCTGATTGCACATCCAAAACACCCAGGATGTTATCTTCAATTTTTAGAGGAAGTACAGCTTCAGACTCGGTTTCAGGGAGCAAATCGATATACTTGTAGCGTGAGTCAGAACGGACGTCATTTGCGACAGCTTCTTCCCCTGATTGTGCAGCTCCTCCCACCAATCCTTCCCCCAAAAGGGCCTTTGTCCGCTTGCCTCCCCCTCTTTCTGGTCCCGCACTGGACCGGAAGGCGAGGGCTTTCCCACCTGGTTCAAGGGTGAAAATGGCGACATAGTAATAATGGAAAGTTCGCTGGATTAGTTTCGTGACCCTTTTGGATAATTTATCCAGCTCGAGTACATTGGCAATTTGTGCACTTACCCTGCGGACAAGCGTCAATTGCTCGATGCGCCATTGTTCGATGGCAAACCGGTGCGAAGCTACCAGCGCTAATGAAATGTGCCCTGCCAGTCCCTCCAGGAGTTCAATTTCCTTTTTTGTGAAATGCGCTTTTTGTCTTTCCACCAGGAGCGAACCCATCGCCAGGTCACCGTTCTTTAACGGGACAGCCAGGGTGGTTTTATTCCCTTCAGAAAAGGCGGTTTTACCGGAGGAAACGGCTTTAAGCATTTGCCCTTTTGGAGGTTTTTCTGGGAATAATGGAACCTGGTTTATTCCCGGGAGTCGAAATAACTTCCCATCCAGCCAAAGATCTGCCTTGCACCCCAGGATGGTTTCCGTTGTAGCAATGATAAGGTCTGGCTGGGCTGAAAGTGAGGTCGCTCGCATGAGTTCCTTGCCCAGCGCAATTACCTGTTTCCACGCAGATGGAGGACGGGCGCTTTTATTCTTTTCCAGATCAATTTTCCGGTGTTTGATCATGGTTAAAATATTTCCTGCATCCCCCATTGGTTCGAAACGCACCTCGTCCATAAGCCGTTTCATCAAAAAAATGCCCAGGCCTCCCACTGGTCTTGCATCAAGGTCGGCATTCAGGTCAGGCGGGACAATGCTCGCCGGGTCGAATGATTTGCCATGATCGTGTATGATAATGGTCAGGTTCTTTTCATCTGTGTCGCAGGTACATTCAATGTCGCCCCCATCCTTCCCCTCGTAAGCATGTTCAATGACATTTGTGCATGCTTCGTCCATGCTCAATTCAACGGCATAAACGGCGAAATCATCCATCCCCGCATCCTTCGCCGCTCGGGCAGCAAACTCACGGATGGCGTCCAATTGGTTAAGATTTCGCGGAGAAGATCGCCGTGCGCATAATAATGGCGAGGCCGCCTCACAATGGTAGGGTGGAGGCGGCCTTCATATCTTTCAGTTACTGGTGCAGGTTAAAAATTTCCGACCGCCGGTGTAATTTCATCAAATATTTTGAATAGCGGTGTAAATCCTGTCAATTCAAGCGCATCCATCACTTTTTTAGGCACAGAGGCCAGCACAACTTCGCCCCGGTTATATCGTTTACAGTTGCGCTGTCCGAGCAGGAGTGCCCTGAATCCTGCACTGGACATATATTCAAGTTGGCTCAGGTCCAGGATGATCTTATAACGTTTGGCATTGTTTAGGTCTTCAATGGCTTTGATAAGGTCGGGTGCGGTGAAACTATCCACTTTCCCCTTAACGCTTAGCAAATCACAATGTTTATAGTGTTTGGATGTAATTTCCATTTGACCTCCGTTCCATGACTGGTCTGGGTGAAGAAATTATATCACGAGAAAACTTACCGCTCTTGTACGCATTCCATAAGGTGGGATAAGGCAAGCATACTGATGGAGAGCCAAGCTTTACAATCCAGCCCCGAAGATTTCTCCGCCTAGTTTAAACCCTGAAGCTTCAAGCCGCGGACTGAACAGAGGGCGCATCCCGGTCGGGCGGATTTGTCCGATAATTCTCCCATCCGGAGAGACACCGGTCTGGTCGAATTTGAAAATATCAGTTAGTGTGACAATATCCCCTTCCATCCCTGACAGTTCGGTAATGTGGGTCATCCTGCGCGAACCATCTGAGAGTCGCGCCAGGTGGACGATCAGGTTAACCGCTGCTGCGATTTGTTTGCGGATTGCCAATAACGGCATATCCAGACCTGCCATCATTGCCATCGTCTCCAGCCGCGAAATGGCGTCACGTGGGATATTTGCATGCAACGTGGTCAGCGACCCGGTGTGACCGGTATTCATTGCCTGGAGCATATCCATCGCCTCACCGCCTCGCACTTCTCCCACAACGATGCGGTCCGGGCGCATCCGTAATGCATTCCGGACCAGTTCACGCACGCTCACCTCGCCATCCCCGTCCACATTTGGAAGTTTGGTTTCCAACCGCACCACATGTCGCTGCCTGAGTTTCAATTCGACCGCGTCTTCGATCGTCACTATACGTTCATTATCGGGAATGAATCCGGAAAGGGCATTAAGGACAGTTGTCTTGCCGGAACTGGTATTTCCTGTGACAAGGATATTCAAGCGTGTTACTACGCATGCTTCCAAAAATTTCGCCATGTAAGGGGTTAATGCACCCATCGAAACCAGGTCATCCATGGTTGTTTTATTTTGCAGGAATTTTCGGATTGTTATATGGGGTCCATCCACTGAAACGGGCGGGATAATGACATTCACTCGCGAGCCATCAGGCAGGCGTGCATCAGCTGTGGGATTGTCTGAATCAACCCGCCTCCCCAAAGGGCTTACTATGCGGTCAATGATGCGTAGCAGGTGTTCTTCATTATCGAATTTCACATCTGTCTCGAGCAATTCGCCATCACGCTCAATGAAGATTTGATCTGCTCCATTAACCATGATCTCGGTGATATCAGGATCAGGCAGGAGCAATTCCAGCGGTCCGTACCCTATTAAATCAGCCAGCGCAGCATCTACGACCCGGTCACGCAACTCTTGCTTGAGGTTCGCCTTTGTTTGCTCATAGGCTTCAAGCAATAATTGGCGCACGGCTTCCCGATTCTGTTTATTGTCGCTAGCACGATCCTGCATCTCTGTTGAGACTGCCTTAACCAGAAACTCCTTTAGGTGAGGCAGGCGTGCATCCATTTGCGCAAGAGTTTTTGGGTGATAAAGTTCAGGCATGCGGTATTCTCCGTCACCAGTATAGCATAGAGGCTGGGAAGGTCGTAAAAAACTATCCGAAATGTAAGTTTAAGATTAAAATCACAAATAGCTGCTGCAATGGACAAAAAAGGGATTGGAAAACCGGGTCACGGAATTTTCCATACACTATTTTTGGTGATTTTGAAAATAATGAAAAAACTGGGAGAAAATAGTAATGAAGAGAATGATAATTGGGGTCACAATCAGCCTGGTTGTTGTGGGACTTCTGATCCAGTTGATACCGCTGCCGGCGCGCGGGAATAACCCGCCGGTAGTCGCAGAACCACCCTGGGACAGTCCTCAGACTCGTGCATTGGCGAAACGCGCCTGTTTTGATTGCCACAGCAACGAAACCGTCTGGCCCTGGTATAGTTACCTTGCCCCCGTCTCATGGCTGGTCTACAACGATACAATGGAAGGGCGTCGCCAATTGAATTTCTCGGAGTGGAATTCTGGCAGGCAACGCGGAGCAGGGGAGGTAGCAGAGAAAATACAAAGTGGAGAAATGCCCCCGCTGATATACCTGCCCATGCACCCTTCAGCCCGGTTAACTTCGGCTGAGAAACAGCAGCTGATCACCGGTTTGACAAATTCCCTTAAATAAAACCACTGGATCGGAAATCGTCGGGGTGGATTGGGGACACCGTGAATATTTTGAATCCAAAAGTGAGGTTCAAAAAAACTCACCTCGCGAACTGCCATTGCGGGGTGAGTTTTATTTGGTTGCGATAATCCCCTTTTATGCTAGAATCCTTTCACCTGAATCCAGATCCGATCCCAAAACAAGGAGAGCTGCATTATGCAACCCATGCCAGATAACGCTCAATCATTTCCTCCCCCACCTCCTCCTCCCAGGCGTTCCCGCAAATGGCTATGGATCGGCCTCGCAATTGCGGTGGCGGTACTGTGCCTGTGCTGCGTTGTCCTGGTGGCTGGGGTTTACTTCTTCCAAATTAAGGTGCCCGTAATTTCAAGTTTCTTTCCTACCCCAACTCCAACCGGGTTGTTTTATAGCAACCCCCAGGCCGGGATCAGCGTGACTTACCCCACAACTTGGCAATATTCCGAATCTGGGGATGCCTCGAACGGATTTACCATCATTTTTGCCTCTTCGGCAGACATTCTGAATAATTCAACAAACGCTCCAGCGTCCGGGGCTGCCATGGCGATCTTGACCAATGTTTTAACAACTGGTGATCTTTCTTTCCCCGTTGACGCAAGTTCGATGGGGTCTGTCGTGGATTATATAGCATCGACATACTTCAGCAACATCACTGGGGGTGAAAACCTGCGCACATTTACCCTGAATGGAACCCCTGCAGCCTCAGGCGTTTATTCCTTGACAGATACCTCTGGTGCCCCCTCTACAGCGTATATTACTGCTGTTTTAAGAAATGAAGAGGTTATCCTGTTCTTTGGTGTGTGTCCTCAGACGGAATGGTCGCAATTTCAATCTGCTTTTGAATCGATCGTAAATTCAGCGATCATCGTAGCCCCTTGATACCAGCGTGTTGTGTTTACAGTGACTGATCTTCGAAAGCCAGCCTATCCCGGCTGGCTTTCATATCTCTTACTAGGCTGCACGGGTTTATGGAAGAAGAAGTAAAATTCAACCGATGAAAAAACTTATTTTCGCGTTAATCCTCATCTCCTCGCTGTCTGCTGGTTGTTCTACCCCCAAAAGCACTGCCACGCCATCTGCATCTGCACCCTTCCCTTCAATTGTTTCATCTCAAATGCCTACTCTTTCTGAACCTTCTCAACTTCCCACGGCGACAGTCACCCCAATTCTTATTGACGGGACTCTGGCTATCAAGGTTAATGTCCGCAGCGGCCCTGGAACAACATACGATTCTCTCGGTCAATTGGAAGCTGGGGGAAATGTCAAGATCACCGCCAGGGATAGCCTGGGGGCATGGTATCAAATTCTTTATCCCGAATCACCCCAGGGACGCGGTTGGGTGGCTGCTCAATATGTAACCATCACCCCCGGGGAGATTGTTCCTCTGGATGCCACTCCTACCTCGGCAGGTCCGACCGGGCGCGTGATCCAAAAATTGAATGTCCGCAGCGGCCCGGGAACAACATTTGATACCCTTGGTGTGCTCGAACCAGGGGTCACGGTCTCCCTGACCGGTAAGAATTCCTCGTCCTCCTGGTTCCAGATTGATTATCTTGCAGGTCCTCGGGGGCGAGGATGGGTCACTTCGCAATACATCCAGACGGATGCCGCGGCCAATCTACCTGTGCTCGACGATTTTGGTAATTCAGTCACCCCCACTGCTGCCGGCACTCCTTCCTCGCCGGAAACAATTCCCTCCCCAACGGTCAGTCCAGCTATTGCCGATGGAGATTCGTCGGGAAATCCGGCCGTTCAGGTAACATTTTCTGCTGCAGGAACAAATCTGTTCGTCTATTCCAGTCAGGTCTCTGCTCCACAGGGAGATGCCGAAGATTGGATCAAATTCACTCCCTATTCGTTCACGGGGACAAATGCACGTTTAATATTTGATTTGACTTGCAGTGGCAATGGTACCCTGGCGGTTGAACTGTTCCAGGGCAGTACCCTGCTCTCCGGCTGGGGAAGGCTGGGGTGTGGCGATTCTGGAAAAAGCATCCTGCTTGCCTCAGGTCTGTCATACAATTTACGATTGACCCCTGTAGATGGGGTTGGATTGCAGCTGGTGGCGTATTCCCTGGCTGTGCAGAATTTGCCGTAGTGGTTTCCGGATTGCATATATTATCTCTGGCTGGACCAGCCATGAGTTGGTGCAATTAATAATATACAATATTAAGATGAAAAGGACAGTTCGCCTTCTTCTTTTTCTCCTGCTATCTGCTGTGCTTCTCATGCCTGTAGTTTCTTGCGTCCCGGTTTCAAACAAACAGGAATGGAGTTACGCTGATCTGCGTTTGCTTGATCCGTTGGACAATACCCCAACTCCCTCTTCTGATATTCTGGCTGTCTATACCCGAAATATTGGTTTTGATCTTGAAATTCGGGTGGACCTGCTGGATCTGCCTCTCACCCCAGATTACCGCCTCGTCATATATCTCGACACACAACCCGGCGGGAGTCCATGGGATCTAATGATAGACATTCCTGCTGATAATCGGCCGCGGGTGAAGCCATCACGTTTGCACCTGGTTCCCCGCCTGGTCCGGAATCCCTGGTTGGATACAGTGACCGTGCGCTTCAACAGCCGGGAAATTCCCCAGCCATTCTCTTTGAAAGTAGTCTCATTCTCTTCAGGAGACTCCAGCCCGGTCGATGAAACATCACCCGTCCGGTCGGATGCTTTCCCTCCAGGTAAGCGCGCCCCGCTTTCCCTGGTGTTTTGGGGTAGTTTCCTCGAAACCACCCCTGCCCAGGCTTTACGGCGTTGGGACGGGGCACACACCGGTCCACGTGGCGAGCGCCATGGTTTGAAGCATATCGTCGACAACGCAGGAAAGTACGGCATTCCGGTCGCGTTGCTGGATTTGAAAACCCCCGATAGCCTGGCTGCATTGAACTATATGGGGATCATCCCGCATATCCAGGATCTTGCACGCCGTGGCTTGCTGATTCTTCCAGACGTGGCGTATGGTGAACCCGCTGCAAAATCAATATTATTCAGCCGCCGCGCTGCAGCCGGGTTTGGACTTCCCACCAGTCAATTTGCATATAACGCGTCGAATTTTCGGCTGGACTATCTGGCACAATTCCTTCCGCTGGATGATGATACCCATCTCTCCGGTGCAGGCAGCACACGAATCATTCCTCTCCCTAAACCGGATGATATCCAGGCGACTCAGGATGGGCTTTCGATTGATGTTCGCAGGTCCCTGGTCGCTGTGGCAAATTCAAGTGATAGTTCAGAGATTGTAATGCTGGGAGGTGACCTCCCCATTTCTACATGGGGAAACGAGGATATGGCTGGAAACACCTTCGCCTGGATAGCGGCTCATCCATGGATACATCCCTTGACCGCTGACGATTTGATGACGTTTCCTGTAAAGACAAAAATTAATTATCGGGCCGCGACCACACCAGAAAAATCTCCCATCTTGACTGAATTATTCGCTGCACCTGACAACGCCCTCACCAATTCGGCATGGCAGACTTATTTTATGCTTACAACCCCGACCAATGACGAACAGCTTGATGCTCTCCGTCCCAATTACCTGGGACAGGTGGGAGAATTATTGGCTGCTGCGCGCTGGGTCACCACCCCTTCATCTATCTCTCAATGTGATTTAGACCTGAATGGTGACGGCCTGTCGGAATGCATCCTTTCGAACCAGAATTATTTCACCATCCTAAACCCGGATGGTGCACGCATGTCGATCCTTGTTTATCTTGACGCCCGCGGTCCGCACCAGGTCGTAGGACCAACCAGTCAGTTCGCCATAGGATTAAGCGACCCGTCCGAATGGCACCCGGGTCTTGGACAAGCTGCAGATCCCAGTGTAATCCCGGGCGCGTTTAGTGATGAAGCTCTGCCCTGGATCACCTATACCCCTGTGGTCACCTCGGGAAGCATCTCCTTCAAGAGTGTAGATGGAGCTCAAAATAAAACCTATAATCTGCTGGTGGATGGCATCGAGATCAGCTACCGGGACACCGGAGGTGTAACAACCCGCGTGCCGCTGGCACTGGACCCTCAATCGTTCTTTTTTAGTCAATCCACGTATTTTGGGTAACCTTATCCCTGGTACGTGGACCTGGGGTTTAGCCTCCGGGGTACAGGTTGTGGTCATTTCAGACGCGATCCAAACGATCCGTAATTTCACGGATTCATTCCCATTTTTGTCTCAGCCTGAAGACCCCGATCTTGCATATCCTGATGGTCATTACCTGCCTTTCCCATTTTCAGTGGTTTATCTCAAGGGAAGTGGAGACACATCCGTCATGATTTCTGTAAAATGAAGAATTGCACAAACCCCTTTTTTATGGTAAAGTTTGTCCAGAACAATCAAATTGAGGCATAAAATGAATAATCAAGATATCCCCGATATCATCGTAAGCCGGTTGCCCATTTATCTGCGCGCCTTGCGACACATGCAGAGTATGGGGAAACTCACCACTTCTTCACAGGAGCTCGGAGAAAGAGTGGGCATCTCTGCCGCTCAAATCCGCAAAGATCTTTCCCAGTTCGGGGAATTTGGGAAGCAGGGTACCGGCTACGATATTACATTTTTAATAGACCAATTGCGTGAAATTTTAAAAGTACAGCGGGTTTGGGATGTTGCAGTGGTGGGTATGGGTGATATGGGTCACGCATTATCTCGATACCAGGGCTTCAGCGATCGAGGGTTTCGGGTGTTAATGGTTTTTGATAATGACCCGGCAAAGATTGGTGGGCAGGTGGGAAATTTTGTTGTCCGTGACACCAAGGAGATAGTGCCAGCCCTAAAGTCATCCGGGATTAAATTGGCAATGTTATGCGTCCCTGCCTCTGCTGCGCAGGCTGTGACCAACTTGTTGGTGGAGGCCGGAGTTAAAGCCATCCTGAACTACGCTCCCATCAGCCTGAGTGTTCCGGCAGGAGTGCGCGTTCAATATCTTGATCCGTCCATTGGGTTGCAAAGGATGACTTATTATCTTGGTTGATCTTCGTTCTTTAGGATAAAAAAAGGTGCTCTATAGAGCGCCTTTTTTTTATCAGCATAAAGAAGGATACCAGGGAATACCTTTAGGTCTTTATTGGGACTGCGGCAAAGCCCAGTCCGTTTGGACCCACGTGTGTTCCAATGGCAGTGGTGACATTGACCAGTAATGGCTGGGGGGTCACCCTGGATTTCACCTCTTCGAGCAATGACCGGGCGGCAGATTCCGCGTTTGTATGCAGCACCGCGAGCCTCTCCAATGGCCCCCACGATTGGAGGGTTTCCGCCAGTCGCTCGATCCCTTGCAGGCGCGTGCGCGCCAATCCCAGTCGGTGAACAATGCCGAATCGAAGCTCGATGAGTGGTTGAAGGCGGAGAAGACCCCCAATTTTTGCGGCCGCCCAGGAAACCCGTCCACTTCGATGTATATATTCAATGGTGTCAAGTAGAGCTGCCAGCCTTACCCTTTGACGAACCCCTTCCACAATTCCGCTTACTTCATCCAGGATGGCCCCTCGGGCTGCAGCTTCTGCAGCCATGATGACCTGGAATCCCAGTCCCAGGCTCACTTGGCCGCTATCCATAACTTTAACCCGCTCCCCGAACGCCTCCGCTGCAAGACGGGCGGCATTAAAAATACCACTTAACTCATTTGGTGGATGGATGGAAACTACAAAATTTGCCCCCGCTCGCAGTAATTTTTCGTACCTCTCCTGGATGGACCCGACCGATGGAGACGATGTCGTCGGTTGAGGGATTAATGCCGGCAGGCGGCTGTAAAACTCTTCGCGGCTGATATCGATCCCGTCAGCGAGACTCTGGTTTCCAATATTTACCAAAGCTGGGACAATTTCAATCCCGTACTTTCCTGCCATTTCAGCTGGAACATCCGCAGTGCTGTCGGTCACTAAACCAATTTTCATGATGCCCCTAATTCACTTTATCCATGATCACAAGTGCAGTGCTCTGTGGACCGAATAAAGCAGCCAAATGTGGAGCAATGTTATGTTCGCTAAAGCATGTCTCCGGAAAATTCTCCTGGACGTACTGGCGAATCGCCCTGGTTCGGGTCGTATTGTGGCCCAGACCGCGCATCAAGGCAATATGGGCAGGCTTGTCGAATTCATTAATAAATTCCAAAAAAGATTCAAATAAATGTCGTTGGGTACGTACCTTTTCCATCGGAGTCAGGCGGCCTTCTTCGATCGCAAAAATGGGCAGCATTCCCATCATCTCGGCAACCAATGCCTGGGAATAATCCATATAGCCAGAGTGGGCCAGGTAGGTCAACTCAGGGATGCAGAATAGCATGTAGATCCGTGGGATGGAAGCTCTCATTTGATGTTCAATCTCTGCCGGCAATGCACCTGCATCAGCCGCCGCGGCAGCGGCCTGGACGAGCAAACCTAGCCCGATCCCGGTTGTCTGGGTGTCGATTACCTGGATTACCGACGGGTTGCCGAATTGGGATGATGCGGAAAGAGCGATCCTGGTCGCAGGATTTAGCAGGGATGATAATGTTAGAACAAAAATGGTATCGTACGCCCGGCTTAATTGACCATAAAACCGTGCAAATTCTTTACTTGAGGGCGGATCTAATCTTTGGGGAAATTCCTTCCCGGAATTGGGATTTTTAATTGGCTGAGGCCTGCTATGAATTTCGAATGGGATAACATACACCCGCTCATGCCCTGGAAAATTCGGGTATATAAACTGCACAGTGCTATCGGTGAGGATGCAAACGTTGGACATATTGGATTGCTGGAGGCATATCCTCCGGCAATATTATTTACTCGATCGAAATAATGAATTGATAATGTGGCTGCCCACCGTCCTGTAATTCAATTTCCTGTGCAGGGTAGGCTGCGCGGATCACATCCACGATCCGGTTGGTCTCTGCCATCGGCAACCCTTCTCCATGAAATAAAGTGATAAGCTCGTGATCCTCTGCGTGTGCAAACGCTAATGCTTGCAGGCAGGCTGCCTGTAAAGATGTCGCGGAGACTGCCAGCTTGCCATTTACCAGGGCGATGACCTGGCCCTGCTCAACAGCAACTCCATCTATCTCAACGGTACGAGTTGCAGTGGTGACCTCGATTGTCAGTACTTCTTCGATGGCTTTGTTCATCTTGGCAGCCACCGCATCCAAATCACCGTCTGGGTTTAGCTGCATCATCGCTGCCAATCCCTGCGGGATGCTGCTGCTGGGAACTACACTCACTTTCTTGACCGTTACAGCCTTTGCTTGTTGAGCAGCCAGGATGATGTTCTTGTTATTAGGCAGGATGATTACCTTCTCTGTTGGCAGGTTTTCAAAGGCATCCAGTATGTCTTTTGTGCAAGGGTTCATTGTCTGACCACCCTCAACGATGGCGGCCACACCCAGGCTGGCAAAGACGCGTGATATGCCCGCTCCTGGCGACACCGCAACTACAGCAATCTGCCCTGCTTCGATTTTAGTTACTTCAATACGCGCACCGGACGCTTTATGGTTAATCCCCTCCATTTGAGCAATCAAGTTCTCCATGGCGATCTTGGTGATGGTGCCAAGGCTCAAGACATAATCGATCGGTTCGTATCTTTTTTCGGTGGGAACATGGATGTGCATACGATACATCCCCTCCCCCTCCCCAACCTGGATTGAGCTGCCTATTTTTTCCAATTCGCCATAAAATTTCGGTAAATCCAGCGCTTCCCTTGGGACAAAATCAACAACTACTTCATAATCCTGTCCTGGCTCAATAGAATCCATCGTGTTCTCCAGGTTCATTGCCGAAAGTGGCTGAACGATAGCCGTGGGCGTATCGAGTGATTCACCTTGAGCAAACCGCAGCATTCCTTCCAGAATAAAATAAAGGCCCTTGCCACCCGAGTCAACGACCCCGGCTTGCTTGAGTACCGGTAGAAGATCCGGGGTCCTTTGGACTGAGGCATCCGCCTCAGTGACAACACGGGCTAGAATCTCGCACAGTTCATTGGTAGACTGAATGGCTTGCACGGCGGCAGCCGCCGCGTCTTTCGCAACGGTCAGGATGGTCCCTTCCACCGGTCTGACGACCCCCTTGTAGGCAGTGTCGCGTGCTTCAGCGAAAGCATGCACCAGCCCCGGTCCGTCCAGGGTATCATGGCCGTGCAGCGCACGTGCAAACCCGCGCCACAACTGGGAAAGGATCACGCCGGAATTGCCGCGCGCCCCCATAAGTGCCCCCTGGGAAACAGCCGCAGCCATCTCCCCAATTCCACGAACACCGAGTTGGTCAATTTCATTATAGGCTGATTGCATGGTCAAAACCATGTTCGTGCCGGTGTCGCCATCCGGTACCGGGAATACATTAAGGGCATTGACCACTTGCTGGTTGGCCCTCAGCCAGGTAAGTCCTGCCTCAACCAGTTTTTTAAGAGCTTGCCCGTCTATCGGCGAGAGTTTTATCCGCTCCAGCCGAGCTTGAACATCCGCATTCATACTGATAAATTCTCCTTACCTCATTCGGGATCGCTGACGTGCAGGCCCTGAACATGTACATTTACGTTATGGACTGCCATTCCCAACGCTTTTTCCACCTGGTACCTTACCGCGTTGGCAACACTGGTGGCTACCGACGTGATCCGGGTGCCATACTCGATGATGATATGCACATCGATGTCAATTTCTTCCCCGTTATAATGAACCGCAACACCGTGCGCCGGTTCCCTGGTGAGCGTGGTCGCAATGCCTTCTGCCAGGTCCTTTGGAGCAAGGTCAACCACTCCATAGGATGTCAGCGTGGCATGGTAAGCGATGGTCGCCAACGCATTCGGAGAGATGTGGATCGCGCCTAAAGTAGTGGTTTCTTTGCCCATGGTTTTGTCCTCTTTACACAATAATAACACTTGACTTGTACAAGGATACGTTTCGTGGTAAAATACGCCGCTCTCAAAAGACAGGCACTGGGTATATCAGGCAAGAAAGGAAGTCATTAAAATGGCGAAATGCGCTCACTGTGGTAAGGCTACTACATTTGGACATAATGTCTCATTCTCTCATCGGGTTACCAATCGTCCTTACCATCCAAACCTGCAAAAGGTGACCGTTATCGAGAACGGTCGTAAGGTTAAGAAAACGCTTTGCACAAAGTGTATTCGAACATTGGTCAAAACGGCCTGATAAATTCTAATTCTGCAATCAAGATCACGGCACAAGCCGTGATTTTTTATTTTCCTGGTTCGGTCATGGTGACGGGCGTTACTGCAGGTGATCTCTCAGCAACCTGATTCCTGCACCGATACCGTCTGGATGATGGAAAACAGCACTTGCTGCCACGAACGCCTCTGCACCAGCATCCCTGACTTGTGAAATGTTCTCTGCGGAAATGCCCCCGTCCACTTCCAGCCAGGCTGGTGAGTGGATCGCATCCAGCTTGCGCCTAATCTCGACCACCTTGGACAATATCTCAAGCATAAATTCCTGTCCGGAATATCCAGGGTGGACCGACATTACCAGCACCTGGTCCGCCACTTGTAATCCGGGTTCAATTTCATCCACCGCGGTTCCCGGGTTTAGCGTTACACCGGCTTTGCATCCAAGTGATTTGATTGATATTAAAGATCCGACAATATCTGGGCAGGTTTCTATATGAATGATCATGGTGTTTGCCCCTGCCCGGGCAAAAGCTTCTAACAGGTTTTCCGGCTGTTCCACCATCAGGTGGACTTCGATCGGCAGTTTGGTTGACCGTCGGCAAGCCTCAACGATGAAGGGGCCCATCGTTAAGTTTGGGACGAAATGACCATCCATCACGTCCACGTGGATCCTATCCGCGCCTCCTGACTCACATTCTGCAATCTGCTCACCCAGGCGGGTGAAATCTGCGGATAGAATCGAAGGGGCAATAATGTAAGATTTCATCCTGGATTACCGAATGGGCGGATTATACACGAAGTATATCCACATCCAGAAAGGGATTAGTCCCAAAACAGCCACCAAAGCCATTAACCCCAGGCCTACCGAGACCCAGTCAATTTCCAGCGCCGAGACCGGCACAGTCGAGTTATTCTTTATTGAAGATGTAGCCAGATCCAGATTTGCGGCTTCAGGAGTCAGCGCCAGCGACGGGGCGGATCTGGCATTACCGAAATTCATCAGCACACGCCCAAGTTGATCGGCAGTCCGGTAGCGCTGTGAAGGTTCCTTGGACAGTACCTTTCTGAGGATCTGTTCTAATGTAGGGGATATTTCGGGAACCATCTCGCTTAACAGCGGTGGTTCTTCCTCAACGTGCTGGCGGGCAAGTTCTGCATCTGAGTTTGCCTTGAAGGGCAGCGACCCGGTCAGCATCTCGTACATGATGATACCAAGGGAATAGACATCCGACGCCGGCGCTGGGGCTGCTCCCAGGGCTTGTTCTGGGGCAAAATATTGAGGGGATCCCCAGACCACTTCAGCTTGCTCTTCGGGATGAATCGTGGCAAGAGCACGGGCAATCCCAAAGTCCGCAACTTTTAGCCGCATGTCTGGTGTTACCAGCATGTTTTGTGGTTTCACATCACAGTGGACCAGCCCGGCCCGGTGTGCGTAACCAATGCCGGCGCATGCCTGGATGAGCAGTGGAATGGCTTCCTCGGGACTGAACCGTAGGCGCTGCTTGATAAGAGTTTTTAAATCCTTGCCCGGGACGTATTCCATGACCAGGAATAATTGCCCATTATCCAGTCCAAAATCATGCATCGTCACGATATTGGGATGGGACAAGTTCGCCGCGGCTTTGGCTTCCCTGCGAAAACGTTCCTGGAATGCCGGGTCACCCGAGAAATCCTCGCGCAGCACCTTGACTGCCACTACTCGTTCCAGCATCAGGTCCTGGGCGCGGTAGACAATTGCCATTCCTCCCTTGCCAAGTGGCTCCAGCAATTGATAGCGTTTATTCAGCAGCTTTGGCTCTTCCATAATTTGCCCGGGAAAGATTATAACACGCAGTATTTTGTTGTTTCTTCCCTGCCCCCCAATGTATAATAGGGTATGGCTGACACGCTGCTTATCTACAATCCGGCGGCAGGACGCGTCTCAGTGCGCCCATTTATCAGTGGGGTGATCCGCACACTTAGCGATCACGGCCTGCGTGTGGAAGTGGCAGAGTCTCTGGATGGTCGTCACACCACCCAACTGGCTCGCATGGCTGCCGCTGATAATTTTCGGGCAGTGTTCGTGATTGGCGGTGATGGCACCGTCGGGCAGGCGGCCTCCGGGCTGATCAATTCAAAAACTGCCCTGGCTGTTCTCCCTGCCGGGTCGGCGAATGTGTGGGCGATCGAACTGGGCATGAAAGCATTCATATGGCCGCGTTGGGGAGCGTTGCGCGAAAATGCTCGCCTCCTGGCAGATGAAAAACCTTGCGCAATTGATGTGGGGTTGTGTAATAACCAGCCATTTTTGATGTGGGCAGGCATTGGCTTGGATGCCTTGACGGTTAAAAAATTGGAACCGCGCAAGCGCTTTGAGAAATATCTGGGTGTTCCGGAATATTTCGCCACCACTGTGTGGAATGCCACCTTGTGGCATGGTATGAACCTGCGGATCAGCACAGATGATAAACACGTTGAGGGTCATTACCTCCTTGCTGTAGCGAGCAATATCCGCCATTACGTGGGGGGCGTGGCTGAGATTTCTCCCCAGGCCTACTTGGATGATGGAATAATGGATTTATGGCTGTTTGCAGGCTCGACCCTGGCAGATGCGTTCCGCCACTTTTTCGATATGCAGTCTGGACGTCATTTAACCTCCGACCAGGCCCGCTGCATTCCCTTTCGCAAAGCTTCTATTGACTCTGGCACACCCTATACTCTCCAGATGGATGGGGAGCCCATGTTGGGCACCACCCAGACATCCCTGGAAGTTCTGCAGGGTAGTCTCCAGGTCCTGATCCCTCCGCAAGCCAGGTATTTACTTAGGAATGAAAAGGTATAATTCGAAACCGCAATGGGAAATCTCAACTAAACTTTCCTTCTAATTCGCGAATTTATTAGTGTTGGTCCCTCTTCCTTAGATCCTATGCTGCCAATCACCTTACTGCCTGAATAATGATGAAAAGCATTTTGACTGGTAAAGTCTTGATAGCGACCGTGGTGATCGCCATGCTGATGTTATGCAGCAGCCTTGCCTATATATTGGTAAGACGTCCTGCTGCTGTAGCCCCGGATTTGACTCCCGCCTCTGCCATTTTGACTGTCATCCCTGCTCCCTCATCCACACCTCGCCCGATGCCACCCACGCTGACTTCATTTCCTCCCACACCCACCACTTCCCCCACTCCTGCCCCGGGTCAATTTGCGGTTGGTGTGTATATTCAAGTGACCAACACGGGGATTGGATTGAAATATTCACGCCGAATCAAGCATTAACTTCAAAGGTCCTTTTCACGGGAAATGATTCTGAAGTTTTCCTGATCACCGAGGGACCTGTGGATGCCGAGGGTTATATCTGGTGGCGGCTGTCAGCTTCTTATGATGCTACCCGTACCGGATGGGCAGTGCAAAATTACCTGTCTGTTATTCCACCGCATTGACATTCCCAGACATATATATGAAACCAACCACGATTACCGCCAACCGGGAGAAAAGAGAATTATCCGTCATTTGGGACGACGACCATGCCAGTCTTTATACATTTTCGCTGCTAAGGGCAGGCTGCCCTTGCGCTGAATGTCGCGGCGGTCATGACAAAATGGGGGATACTCCCGACCCCTCCGTATTTACCACAGCCCTGACCGACACTCCTTCCACCCGTTTGGTCAATCTTGTCCCGGTTGGCTCGTACGGCATTACCCCCATCTGGGAGGATGGGCACGATGCTGGAATTTTCCGTTGGGAATACCTGCGGGCATTGTGTCCCTGTGAAAAATGTCGTAAATAAATAATCGGCGGTGCAGGTGTGCACCGCCGATCGGTTGTTTAATAAATAATATTATTCGGGGGGATTTTCAGGGAATGCTTCTCTAAGCGACTTAACTTCCTCCCGTAGTTTCTTCACCTCCAGTGCAACCTGCTCGCTGTTGCTCGTAATGCTCCTGAGGGTTTTAAAAAGGTACCAAATAATAAAATCGGGATGGAAATTATGATAACGTTCAAGACGATTACAAATATTTCGGCCAGGCCAAATGAGTTGAACATAATTCCTCCTCAAGTGGATCCCCCGTTTTAGGGTGTCGTCGTGGTTACCGGTGTGGTAGTCTCGGTGGTTATTTGAGTTGGCGTCCGCGTGGGTGTCTTTGTTGCTGTCAGCGATGGTGTGAACGTGGGGGTGATTTTGAGATGCTGGTATGCCTCCAGGCGCCAGGCTTCCGGCATCGCGTCTGCAGGGAGGGCGATCAACGCATTCCAACTATTTTTTGCTCCTTGATCCGAAAGGGGTTCTCCGATCGCCTCGAGAAATTGAGCTTCCCAGTAATAAACCTGGGCCTTCATACCATCTGTGCGTGCCAGGGGTAATGCCTTCTGATCCGCTTCGATATATGCATCGTTTGGACTTCCTTGCATAAAATAAGAGCGCGCTATCCCCAGGTACGAATCAAAATCGAATGGGTCGTAATTGACCGCAGACTTAAAATCGGTTTCTGCCAGGTTGGGGCTGTCCAGGTTCAGGTATGCAATCCCGCGTTGGAAATAAGCTTCGGGATTACGCTGGTCGGCATCAATTGCTTTATTAAGGACTTCCAAAGCTGCCTCGTAATCTCCAGCTGCGTTGTACGCTGTCCCCATTTTCAAGAAGGTGCTGGTGTCATCCGGTCTGAAGATCATGTAAGTCCGCAGCACACTGATCGCTTCATCGGTTTGACCGATTTTCAGGTAAGCACGTGCCATGGTCAGGTAAACCGGGACCAGGGTCATATCCAGCTCGTTCGCCCGGATAGCCGAAGCCAGCGCAGCATCGTTTTCCCCCAGGTTCAACTGTGCATTTGCCAGGCCCAGGTAGGCAGTGGCAGAATCAGGCGTTATTTCAAGGGCTGTCTCCAGGTCCCTTTTCGCAGCCGTTGGGTTGCTGTCAACCGTGAATACCCCGCGGGCAATGAATGCTTCAGCGTAGGTCCGGTCCAGGTTAATCGCTTCGTTCAGGTCATTGATTACGTCAGCATTCGGGTTCAGCCCCTGGTTCGCCCGCGCACGCCCCAGGAATGCCGGCGCGAAGGATGAATCTCGATTGATCGCTTCCTGGTATGCACTCCTGGCGCTGCGGAAATCACCCTTGATCCGGTAAGTCTCGCCCACATAGTAATATAGGTCCGGCGCGTTGGGTTCGAGACTGATCGCTTGATCGAAAAGGGCGAGGGCATTAATATAGTCATTCGCCCATAGGAAGCGCAGGCCGGCTTCAAACGCGCTTCGGCTCGTTACTGGATGTTCCGTCATTACGTAGAGCGGGGTGGGGGTATATGTCGAGGCAAGGAACATCCACAAAGGTGTTGGGCCAAGGAACGTTGGTGTGGCAGTTCGAAAGAGTGGGGTAAGGGTAGGCGTTAAGGTGACGGTGAGAGTTGGACGCGGAGTTGGGGTCACGTATGGAGCTGGTCTGTTGGGCAGCAAGACCGCCCGTCCGATGAACAAACCGCCAATGATAACAACCGCAATGCCCAGGATCGAGACCAGTCGCACCAGCGGGTTTTCCCAGCCGCTTGTTTTTTCTTTTGATTCCTGGGAGTGTATTAATTTTTCTTCCCACAAACGCGGGTGGTTTAATGGGAAGGGAGGGATGGATTTATCTGGAGGGAGTGCTCCCATCATGATCAGGCCGCGCTTTGCAGAATTGTTTTCCGGGTCTGCTTGGAGCACCATCTTTAGGCAATATATGCGCTCTTTTTGTGTTTCCACCCCCGCGCTGAGCCAGAGCCAATAGGTCGGATTCTTTTGATCTGTTTTTATCAGGCGTGTCAATAAATCTCTTGCCCGCGCCCGATCCCCCACGCGCAGCGCTTCGATAGCTTCCCGCAGCATTGTATTTTCCCCGGGTTCTTCGGAAAGAAATCCATCCTCATTTGCCATCAATTGAGTTTAGCACACCCTGATTATGTGGGCAAGTGAAACGTGTATAATCTCCCCATGCGAAGAATCCTGGCCAGCCTGTTCATATTATTTATTTTGTCTGCCTGCGCCGGGAACGCGACTGCGGTCACCGACTTGCCTTCTGCTGTGCCGTACCGTACCCCCACCCCATCGGATACTCCCACCATCATTCCTGCACTGACAGGGGTCATCCTCCCTACCCCTACCACTTTCACTTATTCTGTAGTTGAGGGGGATACCCTGAATGGGATTGCCAGTCGTTTCGGTATCACTCTCGAAGCCCTGATGGCTGCCAACCCTGGAATTCTTCCATCTGCCCTGCCGGTTGGCACAAAGCTCATCATCCCGTCCGGGTCAGATGCCCCCGCCGATAATGCACCCACCCCTGTCCCCGTTTCGATCCTGCAGGCGCGCTGTTGGCCTGAAACCAGCGGCGGGGCGTGGTGTTTCGCGTTACTGCACAACGAATATGCTGAGACGCTTGAAAATCTTTCCATGCAGTTTACTTTGTTGGACAATAGTGGGCAAGTCCTAACGAGTCAAACAGCCTTTGGTTTACTGGATATCCTTCCGTCAGGACAATTAATCCCCCTGGCGGCCCATTTTCCTCCTTCGGTATCTCTTGATGTAAACGTGCAGGTGCAGGTTTTGACAGCGATTCGTCTGCTGCCGGGGGATTCTCGATACTTGCCCGTGGCACTGGATAACACCCTGAGCAGGGTGGCTTCCTCCGGGCGCACAGCACAAGTCACCGGGCGTGTATTATTGAGCAGGCTCGGGGACCGCACATAACGTTATGGTTTTGGCTACCGCTTTCGATACATCCGGGAACGTGGTCGGTGTGCGCAGGTGGGAGTCCCCCTCCTCGCTGGCGGCAGATACTCCCGTCTCCTTCGACTTCATGGTGTCAAGCGTGGGGCCGGGTATATCCCGGGTGGATTTCCTGGCAGAAGCAAGGCCATAAATAAAAACCCTCTCCCATTTGGAAGAGGGTTTTGAAACCGGAAGGTTGGCTCATGGTTGCAAATACAAGTATCGCTCCAATGGGGATCCCGATTGGTAATAACACAAATCCTTTGACTGTCGGTCTGACCAGTTCATAAGACATATCGTTTAGGATAAAAAGTGCTGGAGCATCTTGAACGATGATCTGTTCGGCTTGCTGGTAGAGCTGGATGCGTTTGCTGACATCCTGCTCCAGGCGTGCCGTGTCAAGGATGGCATCCAATTCCGGGTTGCTGTATTTTCCTCTGTTCTCCTGCGCGCCGGTATGGAACAATACATCGGCAAAATTCTCCGGGTCCGGGTAATCTCCACACCAGCCGCTGGAGAATAATTGCCCGTGCTGGCCTGAGTTTACTAGATCCATGTACCTGTCCGGCTCAAGGTTTTCAATGGTAATGTTCACTCCCAGGTTTTGCTGCCACATTTGAGCCATGGCTGCCACGCTGGCACCGGCTGAATTGCCAAAGCCTGCATCTGTAAAGACGATCGGCTGGTAGTCCTGTTGCACCGCCATACTTGGAATCTGCCAGCAACTGACGTGCTTTGGCAGGATCATAGGAAAGACCCTGCAGGTTAACGTCATATCCGGGGAGTGCAGGGGGATATATGCCCTTTGCCGGGATGCCTACTCCATTGTTTACAACGTCAATGAATTTCTGCCGGTCGAACGCTATCGAAAATGCCTGCCGCACCTTTGCATCATCGAATGGCGGCTGGGTTACATCAAAAACCACATACTCGGTGCATAGGCTCACTCCACTGTACAAATCAGGGTGGAGGGGGTCTGCCGGATCAAGTACACGTGCAACATCGGATGAAGAGACTCCCGTCATATCTATCTCACCCGATTCGAACAGCCGGATACCCACTCCTGAAAATAATTCCACAACGATCTGCGGGATGGTTGGCGCGCCGAGATAATAATCCTGGTTCGCATCATAGACCATCAGCTGGAAACTGTCCCAGCGCGAAAGTTTATAGGGTCCAGTACCATTGGGAGTGCGGTACCAATTTGCTCCTGATTCCACGTTCTTTTGATCCAAAACAAATGCCACTGGCATGGTCAGTTTGAACAGGAAATATGGTTTGGATGAATCAATGCTTACCTGCAGGGTATGGTCATCCAGCGCTTTCAACCCGGTGATGTGATCTGTCGTTCCGGCATGCATTTCCGCAACTCCGACGATATCACCCAGGTAAGTCAGGACGGTGTCGGACTGGGTGGCTTGGTTTGCGGCGCGTTCCCATGAATAGACCACATCTTCCGCCACCACCGCACGACCATCGTGGAATTTTGCATTCGGTCGCAAATGAAATGTATAAACCTTACCGTCCGTAGAAATATCCCAGGATTGGGCCAGTTCTGGTACCAGGTTCAGGTTGGTATCGAACGACACTAATCCGCTATAGACGCGTTTATCGCCGGAATCATGTTGGGTGGCTGGATCGTAATCTCTCGGGTTGGTGCTTTCCCCGCCCGCTAGAAAAAGTGCCTGGCTGCGGTTCACGCCGTTGACAACCGGAGACTCGAAAGACATCCCGTTTAGTAACGCGCTGATATCGTTGGCATAAAAATCATAAGCGGATGGGCTTCCATAGATCATCATCAAATACAAGCGCGAACCGTATATGGCACCGCTTAGATTTATTTTTAGATCCGAGCTGCTGGTCTTGGCTGTCACCACCTGGCTCCATGCTGGGGTGCCATCGGCGCGGGTCACGGCCTCATTACTGACGATCTGGATATTTGTTAGCCCGCTCAAGGCGGAACTGCTTAGGGAAGCAATCGACAATTCGGGGGTATCCCCGGTCTGTGCAGGAAACACATATAAATATGAAAATACAGTCTGATCAGGACTGGTAAAACTAGCCAATGCTGTATCACCCGTCGCGGGCGGTTGTGAGATCCACCCGCGGGGATAATGGACCCGCACTCCGCTTTCCAAATTCACGTATGTAAGCGGCTCGACTGTTGGGATGGATGTTGCATCGCTGGCTGGGTTGGAAGGTGTTGATCCTGGAGTGGGAGTTGCATCACCCGCGATCTGGCAGGCAAGCAGCATAATAGTTGTGATCACCAGGATCGTAATGAATTTCTTGGTGTGGGTCATTTTTGCCTCCGGCTATGCCGGCGGGTGGTGACAAAGACAGGCACAGCAACCACCACTATCACCAGGATGCAGCCAACCAAAAGGAACTCCACCGCCGTTACCACCCCCGGGCTGATGCCTAGCCGATCTAATAATGGCACCGCTGTAGCTACCGGACCCGGGACCGCAATGGACGCCTGCGGAGTTGCTGTAGGTTGCACTTGGGTTGGGCGCTGGGTAGGGTTCGCTGGTGCCACTGGTGCCGCCCCTATTGGGACAAAAGTGGGTACCTGGGTAGAAGTTGCTACTGGGGTCGGGTTCGAGGTCCCAGCGCTCGGCGCCGCACCGATCGAAGTGCGCCAGGCATCTTCGAGACCATTCGTGTCAATACCATAGGATGAAAGCAATGCCTCATCAATAGTATTACCGCTGCGTAAGGCGACTAGTAAAGCTGTCATCTTGTCGCGCCCGAATGTTTGCAGGAGATAATTAACCACGCTGTACGCTTCTGTATAGGATAGGTTTGCCCGTGAGGATTCCTCCGAGAAACCGCCCGCCAGGGAACTCAGGGTGAGCAATTGGTTGGAAGTCTTGGCCTGGTCGAACTGTGCCAGTTCGGCATCCTGGGGTCCACCTTCTCCGTACATTGCCAGGCCTTCGTTCAGCCAGGTCGGAATGAAACCCAGGCAGGAAAATGTCAAATGCCCCACCAAAACATGAGTCAACTCATGGGCTTCAGTACTTTTCCCCCAATCCAATTGATCAAGCGAAACACCGATGATCACGATGTTATTCTCAGGAAATGCCTGTCCGCCAACCCACGCAGGTTCGTAAAGGACTGCATCTTTTAGGTCATTCGTGTTGGCGTAAATATAAATATCGACCGGCTTATCAGAACTGATGCCCACATCCTGCGTCAATCGTACCAGCGCCTGCGTCGCGGCAATGTGCAAGGTCTGACCGAATGCATCCCCGCCTTCATAATAATGAAGGTTGATATTTCCCCCGGAGATCACCAGCCAACTGTGCGTGCTGTCCAGCCAGGTGGTCGTCTGTGTGGGGGTGGTGAACTCCGCGCCGTTCGCATCCTGCACAAGCCAGTGCCACCACAGGCTTGCCCCTGGGGGCAGTGACCCCGACTGGCGCATATCCCAGGTCCACTCAACTTGCACATCTGCAGCTGGTGTGAACTGTGGGAATGACTTTGCCACTACGGTGCCGCAGGTTAACTGGTCCACCCCATACTCGAGCACCACCGAGTTAATATTTGCGCTGGATTTAAATTCTGCCTTGAAGGAAATCGTTTGCGGAAATGAAAGGGACGCCACATCACTGATGACCTGGATGGTTGTTTGGGCATGCACCGGCATTGCCAGGCTGAATAATAATATGCAAAGCATGGGGAAAATGAACATGCGAATTTTTGTCATGAGGTTCGTCTCCCAAAATAATGCAAACGCAATATAGTATAGCATTTTTTCTTGACTCCCATCCCAAACCCTGATAGACTTCCACGCCGGTCATTCCAGCCCTGCGCGTTGCGTCCCGGAGGGAAAAGGAAAGAACAGACCGGTAGTCCGGCGCGTTAACCTTGTATGGACGGGGTGCCTTTGGTATAATTCCCCCGCTTAAGCCGGGAAAGGACGCTTGCCGACGTAGCTCAACCGGCAGAGCAACCGCCTTGTAAGTGGTAGGTTATGGGTTCAATTCCCATCGTCGGCTTGGATCGTTTTCAATCTCTTTCCCGCTTTTTTGCTTGTCGGTTGGTCTCATTACCCTTGAGTCGAGACCAGGCGATCTGCAGATTAAACAGCAGGATGACATATGGGCAGTTACCCAAGTGGCCAAAGGGGACTGACTGTAAATCAGTTGGCAAAAGCCTTCGGAGGTTCGAATCCTTCACTGCCCACCTCCGCCCTCATAGCTCAGTTGGTAGAGCACATTCTTGGTAAGAATGGGGTCATGGGTTCAAATCCCATTGAGGGCTTCGCGACCTCGGAATATTTTGGATTTATTTAAGGAAGGAGCAAGGATATGGCGAAGCAGAAGTATCAGCGGACGAAACCGCACATGAACGTGGGGACCATGGGGCACATTGACCATGGCAAGACGACCTTAACGGCGGCGATCACGAAATACAGCCAGTTCCTGGGGAAGGCGCAATTTCGAGCGTACGATTCGATCGATAATGCACCCGAGGAAAAGGCGCGCGGCATCACGATCAACATTGCGCACGTGGAATATGAGACCGACAAGCGTCACTATGCCCATGTGGATATGCCGGGACACCGCGACTACATCAAGAACATGATCACGGGCGCGGCGCAGGTGGATGGTGCCATCCTGGTGGTGGCAGCGCCAGACGGGCCGATGCCGCAGACGCGTGAGCACGTGCTGCTGGCCCGCCAGGTGGAAGTGCCGAGCATTGTGGTGTACCTGAACAAGGTGGACCAGATGGACGACCCGGAACTGCTGGAACTGGTCGAGATGGAACTGCGGGAGCTGTTGAACGGATACGGCTTCCCGGGTGATACCACCCCGATCGTGCGCGGCAGCGCCCTGAAGGCGTTGGAGAGCACTTCCACGGACCCGAACGCCCCCGAGTATGCCAGCATCAAAGAACTGCTGCGCGTGGTGGACGAGTACATTCCGGAGCCGAAGCGCGAGACTGAAAAGCCGTTCATGATGCCGATCGAAGACGTATTCTCGATCAAGGGACGCGGCACGGTGGTGACCGGACGTGTGGACCGGGGCATCGTCAAAGTTGGCGAGCCGGTGGAGATCATTGGCCTGCGCGAGACCCGCAACTCGGTGGTCACGGGCGTGGAAATGTTCCATAAGATGATGGACGAGGGCATGGCAGGGGATAACCTGGGCTTGCTGCTGCGCGGCATTGAGCGCACCGATGTGGAACGCGGCCAGGTGGTGGCCAAACCCGGGAGCATCACCCCGCATACCAAGTTCACTGCAAAAGTGTACGTGCTGAAGAAGGAAGAAGGCGGACGGCACAGTGCCTTCTTCAATGGCTACCGTCCCCAATTCTACATCCGCACCATGGATGTGACCGGCGACGTGGTCCTGCCCGAGGGAGTTGAAATGGTCCTGCCGGGTGATAACGTTGACCTGACCGTCACCCTCATTGTCCCGGTGGCCCTCGAACAAGGCTCCAAGTTCGCCATCCGCGAAGGCGGTCTCACCGTCGGCGCTGGCGTCATCACGAAAATCATCGAATAGTCGATAGTTAGGTAGAATAGAATGGCTGGTAAAAAGAAAGACGTCCGCCCGGTTGTTATCCTGGCATGTAATGAATGTAAAGAACGCAATTATGTGACGGAAAAGAACCGCCGCAACGATCCGAACCGCTTGGAATTCAACAAGTATTGTCCAAGCTGTCGGAAACATACCTTGCACCGCGAAACGAAGTAAGCGCGCCTGGGCGCAGGCCCTGCGCCCGGCACGTCTAGGCCAGTAGCTCAATTGGTAGAGCTCTCGTCTCCAAAACGAGCGGTTGTGGGTTCAAGTCCTGCCTGGCCTGTAGATGCAACGCCGCCCTTCCAATCGGCAGTTTTTCAGGCGGCGTTGTCACTGTCAATAAGAAGGAGTCTAACGTGGCAGGTAAAGACGAAAAAAATAATCGTGAGAATCGCATCCAGCGGTTTTTCCGCGAGACCACTGGCGAGTTGCGCAGAGTCCACTGGCCCACCTGGCCGGAAGCCCGCCGCCTGACCATCATTGTGATTTTTGTGTTGATCTTCATGGCATTGTTCCTGGGTGTGGTAGACTGGGGAGCCAATACAATGCTTGCCCTGATAATTGGTGCCTGATCATCTTGAGAAGTAAGGCTGAAAAGGTTGACAGATGTTCGCTCAAGACCCGGAAGAACAGTTCGAGCAGGAACCGGTTGAATCCGAAGAGAATCCCTCTCAATCGGATGAACCTGTTTTAAGCGAGCCAAAGACTACTCGCCCGGAAGCACCTGCTCCGCGAGAAGAGACCGAATCGATCCCCGAGGGACCGGCTTGGTATGTGATTCATTGCTATTCCGGTTACGAGAACAAAGTGCGCCATAACCTCGAACAACGTATTGAAACCATGGGCATGAAAGACAAGGTTTTCGACGTGGTCGTACCCACCCAGGAAGAAATCGAAGTTCGGGATGGCAAACGACGCACAGTGGAACGCCATATCTTTCCTGGTTATGTGCTGGTCAACATGGCGCTGAGTGAAGAATCCTGGTTCGTGGTCCGCAACACGCCAGGGGTGACCGGGTTCGTCGGTATGGGCAACCTGCCCACTCCCCTGCGGCCTGAAGAGGTTGCACAGATCCTGAAACGCATGGAAGCCGAAGCTCCCACGGTTAAGGTAACCTTCAAGGTCGGAGAGCGTGTCCGCATCGTGGACGGTCCCTTCAATGATTTCCGCGGCGTGGTGGCAGAAATTGACATGGAGCGCACCAAGGTGCGCGTAATGGTCTCTTTCTTCGGTCGTGATACACCCGTGGAACTGGACTTCTTGCAGGTGGAAAAAGCATAACTTGACGGTTAACAGGCTGTTACTTTGCCTGAATCGGTGGGAGGGTGTCCCGTAATCACCCGATAAAACCACATAGTACCTTGGGTAACCCCCAGGTACGAGGAGTAATAATGGCAAAAAAGATCAAGGCAATTGTTCGTCTGCAGATTGAGGCCGGTAAGGCCAATCCTGCTCCTCCCATTGGTCCGGCATTGGCTGGTCACGGGATCAACATCATGGCGTTTTGCAAGGATTACAATGCCCGCACTTCCAATCGCCCGGGCGAAGTTCTTCCTGCAGAAATCAGTGTCTACTCTGACGGTTCATTTACATTCATCCTCAAAACCCCTCCCGCCGCTGTCCTGCTGCGTAAGGCCGCTGGCGTGGATAAAGGTTCAGGCATTCCAAACCGTGAAAAGGTTGGTAATGTTACGCGTGCCCAGGTAAAAGAGATTGCCCAGTTGAAGATGAAAGACCTGAATGCGATCGACCTGGAAGGCGCCATGCGCCAAATAGAAGGCACCGCCCGCAGCATGGGCATTAACGTAGTCGATTAACCCTGTGGGAGGGTCGGGGATTATTTCCCGCCCGCTGGCACCACAAAGGAGAACTAATGGCTAAACACGGAAAGAAATACATGGCTGCCGCAGCCAAAGTGGATCTGGATAAATTTTACAATCCAACTGATGCGGTGAAACTGGTAAAAGAAACTGCTTACGCGAAATTTGATGCCACGGTGGAAGTCCATATGCGTATGGGACTTGATCCCCGCCAGGCCGACCAGCAGGTTCGTGATGTGGTTGTCCTCCCGCATGGTTTGGGCAAGGCTGTTCGTGTGCTGGTGTTCGCCCAGGGGGATGGTGCAACCAATGCCCGCAATGCCGGTGCTGACACGGTCGCTGATGACGAAGAAACCCTGACCAGGATCCAGAATGGCTGGCTGGATTTCGATGTAGCCATTTCCACGCCTGACATGATGGGCAAGGTTGGCAAGCTTGGTCGTGTTCTTGGACCGCGCGGCCTGATGCCGAACCCCAAGGCCGGTACTGTGGTTGGTCCCGAAGATATCGCCCGCGCTGTGACCGAATCCAAGGCGGGCCGTGTGGAATTCCGCCTGGACAAGACTGCCAACATCCATGTATCGATTGGCAAAGTCTCGTTCGACGAGAAAAAAATATTTGAAAACTTCTCTGCTTTGATGGAAGCCATTAAGAAGGCCCGCCCGGCTGCTGCCAAGGGCAATTACATCAAGCATATTACAATGACTTCAACGATGGGTCCCGGCATCAAGATTGATGCCAATGAAGCCCAGTCGATGGAGGACAGCGAATAGCGATATTCGCCCCGCCCGGGTTTTTTTCCTTCGCCACAGACGGCAGGCGCTCCAGGCATTCTTGCAGAGCTTAATCTCCTGCCCAGGTGAAGACTGGTGGAAACACCCCTCCCTTTCCGGGGAGCAAAAGTCTTTGCCTGGATTGCCCGGGCAAAGACTTTATGATTGGAAAGGAGGTGATATTCTTTGGCAAAATCAAAAGCACAGAAAGAGACCATGCTGACCCAGTACATAGAGTGGGTCGGCAAAAGCCAGGCCGTCGTCCTGGTTGAATACTCCGGTCTGAAAATGAATAACCTGGATACCATCCGCGCCAGGGTCCGTGAAGCCGGTGGAGAGTTCCATATCGTGAAGAACACACTGGCTAAACTGGCTTTGGAAAAGGCTGGCTTTAAGGTTCCGGATGATTATGCGGAAAAGAGCACTGCGATCGGCTTTGCTTTCTCCGATCCCGCCGGGTTCGCCAAGGCGCTCACGGAATCGACCAAGGGTATGGAAGCCGTCAGGATCAAGGGCGGTTTTATGGGCACAGTGACGCTCAATCCAGCCGAGGTCAAAGCGCTGGCCAGTTTGCCGCCGCTGCCTGTCATGCGTGCCCAGCTGCTGGGGATTCTCCAAGCCCCCGCCAGCAAATTGGTCCGCACACTGGCAGAACCTGGTCGTCAGGTGGCTGCAGTCGTCAAGGCATTTTCCGAGAAACCCGCACCTGTTGCGGCCTGAAAATTTGTAGTAACGACTTAAGTCGTCATTACACAATCAATATTTTTCATAATGAATCTGAAGGAGATTTATCATGGCTGATTTGGAAAAAATCGTCGAACAGTTGAGCGGGCTCTCGGTTCTCGAGGCTGCAGAACTGGTCAAAAAATTGGAAGAGAAGTGGGGCGTTTCCGCTGCCGCTCCGGTTGCTATGGCTGTTGCAGGTGCTGCTCCCGCCGCTGCCGCTGAAGCCGTCGAAGAGAAGACCGAATTTGACGTTGTCATCAAGGACCCGGGACCCAAGAAGATCGAGGTCATTAAGGTCATTCGTCAGCTCGTCAATCTTAGCCTCACCGAAGCCAAAGCCCTGGCTGAAACCGCCGATGGCAAAGTAATGGCTGCCGTGGGCAAAGACGCCGCCACCGATGCCAAGAAGAAATTGGAAGAAGCTGGCGCCGTCGTCGAAGTCAAGTAAGCTTTTTGGTGATCCAAAATGATAAAAAGCGACCCAGGTGATGGGTCGCTTTTTTGATTTAACCATTCAAAGCAAAATTACCCAAAACCAGTTGACATTCTTTCTAAAATGGTTATACTGTTGGTATGCTTGGTCTGACCACCATACCACAGGATAATTATGATAATTCAACCGATTACCCATAAACCTCTCTCAGAATCAGTGGCCGGAAAATTAGCCGCCTCCTTGCTGGATGGCTCCCTTCTTCCCGGATCTCAACTGCCACCTGAAAGGGACTTGATGGCTCAACTTGGGGTCAGCCGTGCAACCCTCCGCGAAGCGCTTAAATCGCTCGAAGAATTCAAGCTGATCGAATCACATCCAAATGTCGGGTGGTTTGCCCTATCCATTAACGAAGGAAATATCACCAGGGCTCGCGAAATGGCGAAGGCAGCTGCTGTCACCACTCCGCGCCCGGCTGCCAATGAACCCCCTACTGGTCCGTTGCGTGTTCCGGTTGCGCCGGAAAAACCGTTACATATTCCCAACTTGCACACCGACCGGTTGGGGACGTTTGAGTTCATTTCATGGTGGGATCGGGAAAAAGTCCAGAATGCCAATGTATTGGTGGTCGGAGCCGGTGCGTTGGGGAACGATGTCATCAAGAACCTGGCACTGATGGGGGTGGGGCACATTTTTATCATCGATTTCGATACGATCGAAGCTGCCAACCTGAGCCGCTCGGTATTATTCCGTGAGTCAGATGGTCACCGCAGCAAGGCCGAAGTAGCCGCGGCGCGTGCCAGGGAGCTCAACCCCCAGGTCCACGTTCAATATTTGAATGGCGATGTCACCACCCAGCTCGGTCTGGGAGTCTTTCGCCGCATGGATGTGGTCATCGGCTGTTTGGATAACCGCGAAGCCCGCCTGGCAGTCAACCGTTTCTGCTATTGGGTGAACAAGCCCTGGGTTGACGGTGCGATCCAGGAGCTGCTTGGGCTGGCGCGGGTCTTCGTGCCCGGACAGGGAGCCTGCTATGAATGTACCCTCACCGAACAGGCATTGCGGGATCTTTCCCTGCGCTATTCCTGTCCTCTGCTGGCGCGGCAAAATATCTTGTTGGGAAAGGTTCCCACCACCCCCACCATTGCGTCGATCATCGGCGGGATTCAATCCCAGGAAGCCCTCAAACTTATCAATGGCATGCCGGTGGAACCCGGCAAGGTCATCCACTATAACGGCATGGTCAATGAGATGCACACCACCGCATATGTTGCCCGCCCGGACTGTGAAAGTCATTGGACCTATGGGGAAATTACCGAGTTGCCGGCGCGTGCCGAACGCACCACCCTGGAAGACATGCTGCGCATCGCCCGCGCTGATCTTGGACCCGAGGCCATCATCGAATTGGACCAGGAACTGATCACCTCGTTGAAATGCTCCACCTGCCACACCGTTGAAAGGGTCCTCAAACCCTTGAGTGCGGTAAGTTTCGAGGCGGGTCATTGTCCCACCTGCGGCAACCTGCGCGAGACCGAGCTGACCCATGTGATCACTGGGGAGGAAAACTACCTTTACCGCAGTCTTGCCTTCATTGGCGTTCCTCCGCTGCATATCCTGCGCGCCCATAATGGGCAGGATTATCGCTTCTATGAGTTGACCGGCGACCTGCCCGACGCACTGCATTTCCACCACTTCGAACAGATCAAACTGCCCTCCCGCGAGCCCCTTCAAATTCGCATCAAAACCGATCCGCAAGGCAGGGATGTTTCTAAAAGACCCGCCCAGGGTCGCGTGAAACTGCACGAATAATTTTCGTTGACACAATGACCATACCTCTGGAAGTCATGAGTACTCCCGACCCTCACCCACTTGAACCAGTCCATATTGTTCTGGTGCGCAAGTTGGTTCTCCTTGGCTTGCTCATGGTCGTGGCAGCCCTCGGTCTGGTCCTCCTTCTCCGACATGTGCAAATAGTCAGCTTGTTTTTTCCACATATCCTCTCTGACGCCGCCATGGGGTTAATCGCCGGTCTTTCTGCCCGGTGGGTCCTGCGCACCCAGACCGTCTTCCTTCGAATCGCTGCAATCCTTGCATTCCTGGTTGGCGGCTTGGAACTGCTGGGGTGGTTCACCGGATGGCAGATCGGGCTCGGTCCCCTGAAAATTGGCCTCTCCCGGGTCGATTGGTACAGCCTGGGTCAGTTGTTTTTGTCATCCGGCGTCTCTCTCCTTGCGCTTTTTGCCTGGACGCAGCCTAACCACCAGGCTGCCGTACCCCCTCCAGCGCCAAACTCTGTCAGACGCCAGCCTCGTCCACGAGCGCAGTTGGAAAAACGCCGCCGCAAGGCGCGCCCAGCAGTCCAAAACACCTCCCCATCGCAGGAAGAGCATTCTCCTGGATTGAACCCCCAGGTCTCCGCTCCACCCAAACCTCAGCTCCAACTTTCTGATGTGGAAGAACACCGCTGCCCTTATTGCCTGGAATTGATCGAACCTGACGACCCGCGCGGCACAGTGGAATGCAAAATCTGCCACACGTTGCATCACGCCGATTGTTGGGCCGTTACCGGCTCATGCCAGGTGCCGCATTTCACAGCTTGATAGGAGAACCACATGTCCGATTTGAACGTGACCATTGTCCTGCCAAGCGGCGGGGCGCGCACCGCAGAAGTCCCCCTTGACGTCAGCGTACATGACTTGTTGACCGAATTGACCTCCCTGCTTTCTCTTCCCACGGTTGGCCCGGACGGGCGTCCAATGTACTACCGGTTGGATAGCAAAGCCCTTGGGCGGGAACTCAAGGACGATGAGACTCTGGGCTCCGCTGGGGTGCTGGAAAATGACCGCCTCATGCTGACCGCCGACATCACTGCCGGTTCCACCGGTCTGGACCAAAGTCCCCGTATGCGCCGCCTGCGTGCGGATTATGAATTGATGAAGGAACTGGCTTCCCGCAGCGATCTGATCAGTTTCGAAACGCGGGTACCACGCCCCGATCTGCCGCCTGAAACATATATCGTGACCTTCATTTGCAAAGGCATCATGGATGTTGACCGCCAGGGTGAACCCAGGTTCGGGAACCGGCACCAGGTGGAGATCTATCTGCACAACCAGTACCCCCAGCGTTGGCCTGGTATGAAATGGCTGACCCCCATCTGGCATCCCAATATTAATCATCATAACGGCTCGGTCTGTATCGATGCTGCCTGGTGGACCGCCAGCCGTTCGCTCGATCGCCTGGTGGTTATGCTCGGCGAAATGCTCCAGTATAAAAACTTTCACGATGACCCCACCAAACCGCCCTTTCCCTGGGACCCAGAAGCAGCCCGCTGGTGTCGGGAATACCGGAAAGGTCACCCTCAGGCATTCCCCGTTGATGAGCGGGAATTATTGCGTCCCGAGCGGGTGAAATTGAGTCCGGTCCCCGCCCGGGAAAAACCAATCATCCACTTTAAATAACCTAATGTCGGGAGAATTGTAGTAACGACTTTAATCGTTTTGTACCATCAGGAGAGTTGTAGTAACGACTTTAGTCGTTACGCACCGTCAAGAGACCTGTAGTAACACCTTTACTCGTTATATACCATCACTTTTATTCAGGCTGAGACCCAGCCGCCAATCAAAAGGAGAATAAATGTCTGACCTGTCCGTTACCGTAGTCCTTCCTTCCGGTGGCAGCCGCACTGCTGAATTACCCGATGACGTCGCCGTCAAAGAACTTCTCCCGGAACTGACCACCTCCCTGGAACTCCCCGTCACCGGACCGGATGGTCGTCCGATGTCCTACCGGCTCGACAGCAAAGCGCTCGGGAGGGAATTGAAGGAAGAAGAAACGCTTGCACAGGCTGGGATTCCCAAAGAAGACCGGCTGATGATGACCGCCGATGTCACTGCTGGCTGAATTACCGTTTGTTGGGACCATTCCTGGTTTGCCTTGGAGGCGTCCCGGTATGATAAATAGGAAATTAGTAAATCGATGACCATATCCCACCTTCATGTTCTTCCTGCCGATGATCCTGTTCCTTCAATGGCAGAGATGCCCATCAGCACCTCCAGGCGCTGGTTCTCACATACCGAGGAACCTGGTGTCCCCCTCAATATCCAGGCGTTTATTGCTGAGGCTGCTTATCTTCGGTTGGTGGAACATTCTACAAGCGATCTGGAGAGTGAGGTCGGGGGCATCCTGGTGGGTACCTGGCAGATGGATGCAGAAAGCCGGCAGCAATTCATCACCATTGAGAACGCCTTGCCGGCACGCTTCACAAGGCAGGGTAGTGTTTACCTGACCTTCACCCAGGATAGTTTGGTGGATCTCCATGAAGAAATGGATGAACATTATCCCGATAAGCAAATTGTTGGCTGGTACCACACCCACCCAGGCATGGGGGTCTTCCTTTCGTCTTATGATGCCTGGCTCCACCATCACTTTTTCCCTGAACCCTGGCAGGTGGCGCTGGTGATCGATCCGGTTTCCTCTGCCGGCGGTCTATTCATCCGTCTGGCGGATGGAACTCTTGACCCCGCTCGCTATTACGGGTTTTATGAACTGGATGGCAGCTCGGGAAAGGGATTCGTCCAATGGAACAATCTGCAACAGGACCCGGAAGTCACCGCTAGTAAAGGAGCTGATCTGAATGAATAGGCGCATGCGCGTTTACTACTTTGCCGTATTCGGAGCCATTGGCGGGTTGATCGGTTGGCAGGTGAGCAACCTGCTGGGTTTGTCCTTCATCTCGAATATTTATCTCAGTGACGCCGTTGTCGGCGCCCTGGTTGGTTTTTGCGTCGGCTTGCTGATCGGGATCACCGAAGGCGTACTGACCATGAACCTGGTCGGAGCGGCTAAATCCGGAGGCAAGGGTGGTCTTTTGGGAATGGGCGCAGGGGTCATCGGGCTTCCCCTTGGAGAATGGTTGTTCCAATCTGTCGGTGCCGGGGTATTGGGTCGTGCCCTGGGTTGGGCAGTGTTCGGTCTCCTGATCGGTTTCGCAGAAGGAGTGGGCAGCCGAAACCAGGTCTGGAAGGGCATGCTCGGCGGACTCCTGGGCGGTACCCTGGGCGGTTTTCTTTTGGAAGGGATGCAAAGTTTGCTGAAGGCATCCATGCTCGGGAAAGCTATCGGCTTGGTGCTGCTCGGAGCCTCCATCGGCTCATTCATCTCGTTGATAATTGTCCTGCTGTCGCGTGCCTGGCTTGAGGTGATTACCGGCAAGCTCAAAGGGACTGAATTCATCCTGGACAAGTTTATGCACGCCCGGGGTCCTGCCATCGCCATCGGCAGCAGTCCCCTTAAGTCTGAGATTGTCCTGCCCGATCCCGACATCGCTCCCCAGCATGCCATGTTAACCGGAGACGGGTCTCGTTTTACGCTCAAAGACATGAGCCTTTCCGGAACGTTGGTTAACAACCGGCGCATCGAAAGGACCCAGCTCATCAACAACTGCACGATCCATATGGGTAACACGGAAATGGTCTATCACGAGAAGAGGGTTGCATGAAAACAAACAAGCGCCTGTACCTGGTCAGCCTGGCGTTGCTGCTTTCCTTCGCTCCCTTCCATATCGCAATTGCTCAGGATGATGGAAATCATGTCCGCATCACCCAGGTGGATAATTCCAGGTTCCCCCAGGTGACCGTCTATGTCTCCGTCACGAATGCCGCCGGTGAGCCATTGGGTGTAAGTCCCAACCAGATCCAGGTATTCGAGAACGGACAATTGATGCAGCCCGGGCAGATCAGCGGGTCGGGCGGGATCGGTCCGCTGACCACCCTGCTCGTAATGGACATATCTGGCAGCATGTACGATGGTGGAAAGTTGTCTGCCGCCAAAACCGCTGCCCAGGCCTATGTTGATGAAATGCGTCCCGGCGATCAGGCTGGTTTGGTAACTTTTAACACCAAAGTGGTCTATCTTCAGGCTGTCACTGCTGACCGGGCTGCGCTGATCCAGGCTATCGACAGTCTGGACGCAAGGGGGGATACCAAAATGTTTGATGCGCTGGACCAGGCTGCCCAAATTTTGCAGGACATGCCCGGGCGCAAGGCTATTATCGTCCTGACGGATGGGCTGGATAACCGCAGCAAGTTCACCGCCGATGATGTGATCCAGGCAATCGGTACAAGTGGTTTATCCATTTCGACCATCGGCTTGGGTGACCCCTCCAAACTGGGCATCAACTCCGGGCTCGACGAGTCCGTCCTGCAATCACTGGCTTCCCGCGCTGGGGGTGTTTATGGTTACGCCAATGAGCCTGCTGCGTTGACCAATCTATACGAAAAATATGGTCGTGCACTTGCAAAGTGAGTACAGTATCACCTATACTTCTTCTTCAATCCTCCACGACGGTCTCAGTCGCACCTTGACGGTCTCTCTTGGTGGGTCTGCCACCACCCAGGCTTCCTATAACCCTGGCGGAGTGCTGCCTGAGGTATCCCACGCTGCCCCCTGGCTTGTTTTTATCATCCTTCTGGTGGTACTGGTGGGGCTGCTCTTTGCTCCCAGGGTCGCGGCTCGTTTCGTTTCCTCTGCCCGCACAAAGGGGAAGGTGAGCCCCACTGGAACCCAGGTTGTACATATAAAACTTAAGTGAGCGCCATGATTATTCAAAAGGCGGGCCGTGAAGGGCCCGCCTTTTTTTAGCTCAACTTCAACCAGGTTGTTGGTGAACCTGATCGATTTTATTATTTATCGATCTTTGGCTGGCTGTTCAAGGTCCTTTTCCATCAGGAAAGTTCCCGGTAAATCTGTATAACCAAGTTTACGATCGATGGCGATCATCGGCAGGTTCTGGGTATTGTGATGGGTGTGAACCTTGGACACTTTTAACGCCTCGCGCGGATATCGCAGGGCTGACACTTTCACGGCCTGCCCCAGCTTTCGCCCGCGATACGGCATATCCACGCCAGTAAATAAATTATAGGCGTATTCATTATCCTTTATGCGGGTGATCGCGCTCATCGCTGCCCAGGCGCCTGTGGCGGTGTCAATGACTACGATTTGTCCACCGGGTTTATACCAATCCGTCTGGCATACGCGTTTCTGGAAACCCTCGAAAGATTCCCAGGCATGCTCACCGTTTGTGCCGGGCGTGGAGGCTGCCGCCGTATCGTTAAGGATATACAGCTTTTTTTGCGCTTCCTCCGTGTTTCCCAATTCTTCCATGGAAGTAAACTGGAACCCTTCTCCCTTTAAGTTTGGCAATGATTTTGTCATATGCTCGGTCATCGAATGCTTCAAGGTCCAGGCTCATGCCAAAATGATGGCGTTGTTCGGTATACCCGCGCCTTTCTGCAAAAGCCCGGCACTCGGGGCAGGTATCTTTAACGCTGACTCGGATTGCTTTAATCTGCTTTTGCCTGATGACCATCTCCATGTTTTCATATAATTGGCGCCCTGCCCCCTGTCCTTGTTTCTCCGGCTTGACAACCAGGTAAAAAGTAGCCCGGTCTGGGACCACCTTTTCCCGGTAGGCCCAATAGAATCCCACAAGGTCCCACTGATCCCCTTCGGCTGTTACGATTCCGATTGCGTTCTCCTTTGTTCTTTTCGTAATCTTCCTTAAGCGCAATTTCTGAGGTCGTTTCATCCTCCTGGCTTGAGATTAGTGCTGCGATCTCGGCAAAATCACGCTCCGGGTCGGATGTGCGTAAATGGAAGGTTTTCATTTATCCTCCGCCTATTCTTTTCGATAATTGCTCTGAAATAATCGATAAACCGCGAATGGTTCCCCACATCCCGCCAGGATGCTGTTCCACTCGCGGCGGATGATCCGCTCGATAAAAATCACATGGTTCCAAAATGGGATGGAAAGTAGTCAGGCGCAATGTGGCAAAACGAAACCTGCCCGTTTGGGCTTCGTCAAAGAACGTTTTACCGGATATTTACGCCAATATTGTCATGTCTGTTTTCCTAATGAACGATATCTTTCCGTATTATGGTATTGTCAAATCGATTTCGGACAGCCTGGTAACCGGGCGCTCGCAATCGTGCATTATCTACGAAATGGATCGATCTCTGGATTCGTCCCCGCCCAGATACAGGTCGGCTGGGCGAACTGGTTGCACTGGATTCCCAGGGAACACCGGTGCGACAATATCCGCGGCGGATCAGGCAGCGTGTCTGCCGGATAAAGTACCTCGGCTTCCAGGGCTACTTTACGCTTCACATGGTCGCAATAGCAGACTTTACTTTCTTCCCAGACTTTTTCAGCCATACCGTTTCTCCATAATTACAGTCAATTTAGAGCATTTGCATGGACTCTATCCAGTGAGAACCGTCATGAATCTGAGGTGACAAATCGCGGGTGTGAATGAGTTCGATTTTTTACCTGTTCTTCCGATTCTACCTGCGGGTCAGCATCATGATCGTTCCGGTATTGTAATCGCTGAAATAGATTTCCCCGGCCTCATCCACTCCGAACGTGGTGATATTCGCGCCGGTCTGGAATAAGAGCTTGGATTGCCAGGTTTCCTGCCCGGTCTGGATCAGGCCCCAGACATTCCCGGAACAATAATCACCGTAGAAATAGACGCCCTGCCACTCCGGCAGAGCCTGGCCGCGATAGACGTAACCTCCGGTCACGGAGCAGCCCTCGGCGTGGGAATATTCTGCAACCGGCATGATGATCGTGCTTCCTGTGGGTGGCTGGTCCTGGTAGAAATGGGTTCCTTCGTAATAACTCCAGCCGAAGTTTATCCCGCCGGGAGTTCCTGCAGGAACGAAATCCAATTCTTCCCAGGAATCCTGGCCCACATCTCCAATATAAAGGTTGCCGGTCAGCGCGTCGAAGGAGAACCGCCAGGGGTTGCGCAACCCTATTGCCCAGATCTCGGGTCGTCCGCCCCCTGCTGCAAATGGGTTATCCACTGGAACGCTGTAGTTGCCGGGGGTATTCACATCAATTCGCAGCAGTTTGCCGAGCAGTGTGTCGAGGCTCTGTCCGTTCCTTAAAGGATCGCCCGCTGAACCTCCGTCACCAAGTCCAATGTAGAGGTATCCGTCTGGTCCAAAGGCCAGGCCGCCCCCATTGTGATTGGCATACGGCTGATCGACGTGAAGCAGGTCAATTTCGCTTGCCGGGTCCGCTCGGTTCGGGTCATCCGCAGAGACCTGGAATCGCGCGATCACTGTATTTCCGTTCACATCTGTGTAATTGACAAAGAATAAGCCGCTTTCACTGAACTTATCGTGGAACGCAAGCCCAAGCAGGCCCTGTTCCGAATGCAGGCTGCCTACCTCGCTCTGGATATCCAGGAAGGGTTGGGGCAGCAATTGATCGTTTTGCAGGATAAGGATGCGGCCACGCTTTTCAACGATGAACAGCCTTCCCGACCCGTCACCCGGGTTCTGAATGTCCACTGCCAGGTTTAGCCCCGAAACTACCGCGGCCCATTGATAGCCCGCTGGGTCTGGAAAACCGTTCAAGTACGGTGAAGTCGTCGGGGGGTTTGTCGAAGTTGGAGGTGGTGCCAGGGTTGGTATCCCGGTGGGTGAAATGATGCTGGCGGTTACGGTTGGGAGGGCTGGAACGGATGGCAGCACTGTAGTCGATTGCGGTCCGCAAGCTGATACGCCCTGGAGCAATACAAACCCCAGTGCCGTGAACAGGGCGCGCCTCCCGCAGGAGTTCGCTCTATTTCTCATCGCTCGCTTCAGCGTCTATGATCTCGCTGCTTTCTTCCTGCTCCGGGGCATCCCGCCAGGTGCTGGTGACCACCTTTTGCAGGGCATTATTATGTTCCTGGACGATATCGTCAGGGCACAGCGATACGAACATCGTTGTTCCAAGCCAGATCACCACTGCGTCATCCAATGCCCCGATGACCGGGATTACCGCGCCCGGGAGAAGGTCCACCGGCGAAATGACGTAGATTGCTGCCGCGATTGGGAGTAGTTTCAAAAAGAAATTGATTCGTTTGTCTCCGATCAACCGCAGTATGAGTTTGACTCTTATGATCAGGTCTTGGAAGAATCCGCTGTTCTGGTTGTGAATGATGTCACGCTTGTTCGCCATTTGAATGTCTCCTCGTCAATACCTTAAATCCAGGGCGGAAAATACACCTTCCGTGGTCAGTTATTGATCCACGGATACTGATATATACGAAAGAGTTCCCGGGTGGGTTCATCCGCACAATAGGTTGGATGTTTTTTCACCCTGGGGGGTTTCCTGCAACCGGCTTAGGGCTATTCGGGTCGCAATAACCGTATTATACAGGAAGTGAAGTACAATTTTATCCATCAGGTAAAAATATGAAGTCGGAGAGAGTTTCGTGCCCCTGAACCTGGAAAAGATCCGCGCCATCTGTTTTGATGTGGACGGTACGCTGAGTGACACTGACGATTTATTTGTCCGCAAGGCTGAGCGGATCCTGCGCCCTGTGCGTTACCTTCTCCCCCACCAGGACCTGCAGCGCCTCGCCCGGCGCTTGGTGATGTGGTCTGAAGCTCCCGGCAATTTTTTGATCGGTTTCCCGGATACTCTGGGGCTGGATGATGAGATTGCCGCCGCGATGGAATGGCTTAATCGGCGCAATCCCCGTCCGATCAGGCATTTCCTCATTATTCCCGGCATCCAGGAGATGCTCGCACAATTGTCCCTGCGCTTTCCATTGGCAGTCATCAGCGCCCGCGAAGCCAGCACTACAAATGCCTTTCTGTCTCATTTTGACTTAACACGGTTCTTTCGCGTGATCGTCACGGGGCAGACTGCCGCGCATACCAAGCCTTATCCCGACCCTGTAATTTATGCTGCCCGGGCAATGGATATCCCGCCCGAATCCTGTTTGATGGTTGGCGATACACCCGTCGACATTCGCGCTGGAAAAGCTGCCGGCGCACAGACGGTGGGTGTATTATGTGGCTTTGGCGAGCGCCCAGAGCTTTGCCGCGCCGGTGCAGACATGATCCTGTCCGACACGGCTGAATTGGCACAAGTATTTTCAGATTAGACCCTGCTTGTTGGAACGATTTCCTGCAGGTTGCGTATATTGTGTAGAAAACGGGACCGGCGATTTCCCTTCGGTCTTGAATTGTCAAAAGGAGAATCTATGTTTCACAAATTGTTCATCATCATATTGATTTCGGCTTTTGTTCTCACTTCTTGCAGCTATACAATCAGCCTGCCGGTCACACAAAAGGCTGGTCCAACTGTAGTCGACCAGATCAGTGTACCCCTGCCCGCTAATTCCTCCCAGTCTGTGGATTTGACCTTGAAATTTGGGGCGGGGACCCTGAAATTGAACTCTGGTTCAAGTGCTTTGGTCACCGGCACTGCCACATACAACATTAGCGATTTTAAACCCACGGTCACGGTCACCTCTTCTGCAGTCAGCATCGAACAGGGCAATTGGCGTCTGACGGGAATTCCGGATATCGCCAATATTAAAAACGAATGGGATCTTGCCCTGGGGAATGCCCCTATTGCCCTGACCATTGATGCTGGCGCCTATCACGCAGATTATGAACTGGGAGGTCTGTCTCTAACCAACCTGACAATCTCGGACGGTGCCGCAGAAACCAAATTGAATTTCTCCACCCCAAACCTCAGCGAATTGGCTCTCCTGAGCTATAGTACCGGCGCTTCCAATGTCTCCTTAAGCGGCCTGGGAAATGCCAATTTCTCCAGCCTTGAATTCGACAGCGGGGCGGGCAACTACACCCTCGATTTTTCCGGGGAGTTTCAGCGGGATGGCAGTGTCCATATCGGGACGGGTGTCAGCAATATGACACTGGTCATCCCTTCCGGGATTCCTGTCCAGCTCACAGTCTCAGGCGGTCTGTCAAATGTCACCTATGGTACTGGCTGGGTTAAGCATGGAAATGTTTACACCCAGGCAGGCACCGGTCCGCAATTGACTATTTCCGCTGAAATTGGTGCGGGGAATTTGACCCTGACCCGCTAATCCCGGGGTCCACTAAAACTGGTTTTTTGTCATAAACGCCTCGCCACCATGAGTTGGCGGGGCGTTTTCATAAAAGGAAATTCTAGTATTTTTGATAATAATCGGAGTAATTGGTCATATTTCAAGCATGACCTACGTCACTTGTCGCGCTGGCATGCTGCCAATACAATATAAGTAGATAAACATTACCTTATTTTTTAGAAAAGGAAATCACTATGCAAATAACACGACAGGCTGACTACGCAATCCGCGCCGTTCGCTACCTGGCCAAACAAGGGTCAAGCAAAAACGTCGCTACTTCCACAGTGGCTAAGGAAATGCAGATCCCAGCCTCCTTCCTCGCCAAAATTATCTCGCAGTTGTCCATTGCGGGCTTGCTGCGTACCTCCCGCGGTGCACGCGGTGGCGTTTTATTGGCGCGTGAACCAAAGGATATTTCTGTATTGGACGTGGTCGAAGCCATTGACGGGCCGATCCTGCTCAATGAATGCGTCGGAACCAATAAACCCTGCAATTTTGAATCTGACTGCCTCGTCCATCCCATCTGGCAGGAAGTTCAGGAAAGCCTTGTCGGTCGCTTGGCCGCCACCCGCTTCGATGTCCTTTATAATTAATCCTTGCAGCCCATTCCGCCGTCCCCTTCCCCCGGGATGGTGTTCTGAGATTCAATTACTGGTCACTTAACAATTTGATTCGCTTGAAACTCCCTCCCTGCGTATAATAGCTGGGAGGGAATTCTTTTAATCAACAGGAGACACCCCATGTCTGGTCCTCGCACTGTCCGCGCCCCGCGCGGCACCACTCTCACCTGCAAATCCTGGCTCACCGAAGCCCCCTTCCGCATGATTCAGAACAACCTCGATCCCGATGTGGCTGAACGCCCGCAGGACTTGGTTGTCTATGGTGGACGCGGTCAGGCCGCCCGTAATTGGGATTGTTTCGACGCCATCCTGGATTCGCTGAAAATCCTCGAAGACGATGAAACATTACTGGTCCAGTCCGGGAAGCCGGTGGCGGTATTCAAGTCGCATAAGGACGCTCCCCGCGTCTTGATCGCCAACTCGAACCTTGTCCCACATTGGGCCACCTGGGAACACTTTGATAAATTGGCTGCCCAGGGGTTGATCATGTATGGGCAGATGACCGCCGGCTCCTGGATTTATATCGGTACCCAGGGCATCTTGCAGGGTACCTATGAGACCTTTGGAGCGTTGGCAAAGCTGAAGGGCTGGGGTTCGCTCAGGGGTAAATTTTGTCTTACCGCCGGTCTGGGTGGCATGGGCGGGGCGCAGCCGCTGGCGATCACCATGAACGAAGGTGTTGGACTGATCGTTGAAGTTGATCCCGCCCGCGCAAAGCGCCGAACTCGATATCGGCTACGTGGACCGGGTGGTCGATAATCTTGAAGAGGCTATGACCCTGGTTGAAGAATATAAAGATAAAAAGAAGCCGCAGTCCATCGGCCTGATCGGAAACGCGGCTGATATCTACCAGGAACTGGCGATGCGCGGCGTGATCCCCGACGTTGTCACGGATCAGACCTCCGCTCACGAGGCATTGATGTACATACCCACCGGTCTGTCGGTTGCTGCTGCAGATGAATTGCGCAAGTCCAACCCTGAGGAATATAAGCAGCGTGCCATGTCTTCCATGGCACAGCATGTCAAAGCCATGCTCGAATTCCAGCGCAAAGGTGCCGAGGTTTTCGATTACGGCAATAACCTGCGTCAGCAGGCTTACAACCACGGGGTGACGGATGCCTTCGAGTTCCCTGGTTTTGTACCAGCCTATATCCGCCCGCTCTTCTGCGAGGGCAAGGGACCCTTCCGCTGGGTCGCGCTCTCCGGGGACCCCGAAGATATCTATCAGACCGACGCTGCGGTATTGGAGCTTTTCCCTGGCGACGACCACCTGCGCCGCTGGTTGCAGATGGCGCGCGAAAAAGTCCCCTTCCAGGGGCTGCCGGCTCGCATTTGCTGGCTTGGGTACGGTGAACGTCTCAAGGCAGGCTTGAAATTTAACGAGCTGGTTGCCTCTGGGGCGATTAAAGCTCCCATTGTTATCGGGCGCGACCACCTCGACTGTGGTTCGGTCGCCAGTCCCAATCGCGAGACGGAAGCCATGAAAGACGGCTCGGATGCCATATCCGACTGGGCCATCTTGAACGCCATGATTAATGCGGTCGGGGGTGCCACCTGGGTTTCCTTCCACCATGGTGGCGGGGTGGGTATCGGTTACAGTCAGCATGCCGGTCAGGTCATCGTTGCCGACGGTACACCCGAGGCAGCCAAACGCCTTGAGCGGGTATTGACCACCGACCCGGGCATTGGGATCGTTCGTCATGCCGATGCCGGTTACGAGGTCGCCATTGAGGCTGCCAAACGGCATGGCATTAAAATGCCGATGCTTAAATAATGGAAGAAACCAGGGAATAAGTGGAAATTCAAACCAGTAAGCGGGGGGTTTTCATGGGCAGGGAAATAACTGCCAGTTTGGTTGTTTTTCTTTTGGCATTCATGGTTCGTCTTTTGGGGATTGCATCGCGCCCCATCTGGTACGATGAGGCTTTCGCGATTTTATTTTCCGAAAAGGGGCTGAAAGCCATGCTCGCAGGTACCCTGACGGTGGATGCGAGTGGCGCGGCCGCGGATATTCACCCCCTTGCCTACTACACTCTTCTTGGGCAATGGATGAAAGTCTTCGGGGAAAGCCTTGTAAGCGTGCGCATGCTCTCCGTCCTCCTGGGTGTGGGGATCGTAATCCTGGGATATTTCCTGGTGCGTATCATGTTCGCGGATTCGCGGCTCGCTTTGGCTGCCGCGTTGGGTCTTGCACTTTCCCCCTTCCTGGTCCATTACAGCCAGGAAATCCGGATGTACGCTCTATTGGCATTTGCCCTCACCGCTGCTACGTTGGCATTTTGGCAGGGGCTGCATTCTCCAAAAGTGCGCTGGTGGGTGCTGTTTGCCATTTGCGCTGCCTTGGCGCAGTATTCCCAAAACCTGGCGGTTTTCTACCTGGTCCCCCTGTCCCTCACCCCGGTTTTTCTTCGCCGGTGGGATAAGGTCAGGTCCACCTTCCTGGCTGGACTTGGAGCTGTTTTCCTATATCTTCCCTGGTTGATCCAACTTCCGGCGCAATTCAATAAGGTCCAGAATTCCTACTGGGTGGATAGGCCAACTGTCACAGCAATTTTCACCACCCTACTGACCTACGTGACCAATCTGCCAGTGGATACCCGCTGGCTTCCCCTGGCCTTAGCCGTCACCCTGCTCGTGTTTTTTATTGCCATCTACCAGACCTGGTTGGCTCTCCACCGTAAACTTTGCTCTGCCCGCCGCGGGCTTTGGCTGGCATACCTGGCATTTACCCCTCCAGCCCTGGCGTTTCTTTTTTCCCAATGGCGCCCCATATATATAGAAAGGGCTTTTTTACCCTCCGGGGTGATGTTCTGGTTGTGGCTTGCCTGGTCGCTGTTGGCGGTCAAATTGCCCCGCATTCCCCAAATGATTTGCATCGGCTTCCTGGTCGCAGGAGTCGGTCTCGGTCTGGTGTCCCACCTCACCTACGCAAGTTTTCCGTATGCACCTTATAAGGCTCTTGATGCTTCGCTGGAATCCCGCGTGCAGCCTGGGGATGTGATCTTGCATTCGAATAAACTCAGCCTCCTCCCGGCAGTATTTTTTGATCGCGCTCTCCCCCAGGAATTCCTTGCCGATCAGCCTGGCAGCGGCACCGACACTCTGGCTCCCGCGACCCAGCAAGTCCTCGGCCTCACCGAGTCTGCCTCCCTTAACCAGGCAACCATGAGCGCCCTGCGGGTTTGGTTTATCATTTTCCAGAAGGAACTCGATGAATCTGCCGCTTCAGGGCTGGCTAAAAACCCGAACCTTGCCTGGCTGGATACTGAATTTCACCTCGTAAATATTGAGAATTGGGATTCTCTCCTGGTGTACCTTTATCAGCGCTAACGGTCGTCGGTTCGGAAATGGCATTTTTCAGCATTCGGCTGCCTGGGGGTGCGGGATCCCGGGAATGTTCTGCGGTAAAATCAAATCGAGTGAAAATCTTTTGGAGTAAGTGAACTTATATGGCACTGAAACGAATTGCAGTTCTCACAAGTGGCGGTGATGCGCAAGGCATGAACGCTGCTGTGCGCGCGGTCGTACGGACTGGATTGGATAAAGGGGTTGAAGTCTTCGCCATCCGCGAGGGCTACCAGGGGTTGGTCGAGGGTGGTGATTGCATTAAAAAGATGGACTGGGACTCGGTCGGTGGGATTTTGCACCGCGGCGGTACCGTCATTGGTACTGCCCGCAGCGAGGAGTTCTACACTCGCGACGGTCGCCAAAAAGCAGCCCTCAACCTGATCCAAAATCAGATAGGCGGGTTGGTTGTCATTGGAGGAGACGGCTCGCTTACTGGCGCACATATTTTCCGCCAGGAATGGCCGTCGCTCCTGGAAGATCTTGTTAAAAATGGGGATATTAGCGCCGATGTCGCCTCCGCGCAGCCCAGCCTGCTTATCGTCGGGCTGGTCGGTTCGATAGACAACGATTTCTCCGGTCCGGATATGACCATCGGAGCTGACAGCGCGTTGCACCGCATCACCGAGGCAGTGGATGCCATCACCAGCACCGCGGCCAGCCATCAGCGCACCTTCATCGTTAAGGTGATGGGGCGCAATTGCGGTTACCTGGCTTTATACAGCGCCCTTGCCACCGGCGCAGACTGGGTCCTGATTCCCGAAGCGCCTCCCGATGTGGATAACTGGCAGGAGGTCATGGTTGAGCGCTTGAAAGCCGGCACCAAGGCCGGGCGCCGCGATCACATCATCATTATCGCCGAGGGCGCGCGTGACCGTCATGGCAATTACATCGGCAGTACCGATGTCCAGCGTGTATTGGAAAAGCACCTGGGGGAGGAAGTCCGCGTGACCGTCTTGGGGCACGTCCAGCGCGGCGGTCGTCCGTCCGCCTACGATCGCATTCTCGCCACCCAGTTGGGATACGAAGCTGTCGAAACCCTGCTCGCAGCCAAACCGGATGACGAACCGATCGTGGTGGGAACTCGTGCCAATCACATTACCCATTTTCCTTTAATGGAATGCGTTAATAAGACCCGTGCCGTGGTCGATGCGATTGCTGCCCGGGATTATGAAAAGGCCATGAGCCTGCGCAGTACCAGTTTCAAGGATGCCTTGAATACATTGACGACCATGGTGCGCGCCCTACCCAACCCCGCTGCCCCGGGACAGAAACGATTTCGGATTGCTGTCCTCAATTCTGGCGCTCCCGCCCCGGGGATGAACACTGCCGCCCGGGCAGCCATTCGTCTCGGCTTGGATCAGGGCCATATTTTGCTGGGGATTAAAAATGGATTTGATGGGTTTGCCAAGAACGAGGTCCAGGAAATGAAATGGATGGATGTCTCTGGCTGGGCTTCAATGGGTGGGTCCATGCTGGGAACCAGCCGTCTCATTCCGCAGGGCAGCGACTTGTATGCTATTGCCCGCACGATTGAAGACAACTCCATCAATGCCCTGTTGGTAATTGGCGGTTGGAACGGGTACGCGGCTGTTCACACCATGCTCACATCCCGCCCCAACTTTCCCGCATTTAACATTCCGATTATTTGCTTGCCGGCTTCGATCAACAACAACCTGCCCGGCTCGGAGATCAGTATCGGTGCGGATACGGCTCTCAACAGTATTGTCGATGCAGTCGACAAGATCAAGCAGTCGGCGGTTGCCACCCGGCGCGTCTTCGTAGTTGAAGTAATGGGTCACTGGTGCGGTTATCTGGCATTGATGAGTGGACTGGCGACTGGCGCCGAGCGGGTCTACCTCCCCGAAGAAGGCGTCACCCTGCGGGACATGCAGGTTGATATTGGGATCCTCAATCGCGGTTTCGACGCTGGCAAGCGGCTGGGTCTGATCATTCGCGCTGAATATGCCAATCAAATATATACCACCGCCTTCATGTGCGCTCTTTTCGAGGAGGAAGGCCGCGATGTTTTCGACGTCCGCCCGGCAGTCCTGGGTCACTTGCAGCAGGGTGGTGATCCTTCGCCATTTGACCGTATTCAGGCCACCCGTCTCTCACGACTTTGTCTGGAATATCTCATTAAGGAATGCACCCAGGGAAATGACAATTGCGCCTTCATCGGCGTGGAAAAAGGGAAGTTTAATTTCCATGATATGCGTGATTTTGAGCGCATGATTGATATTCAGCACGAGCGTCCAAAGGAACAATGGTGGCTGGAATTTAAGGGGATCGCCAGCCTGATGGCAAAATTCAGTCCCACAGACTAAACAATGATGAAAAGGCATCCGCTTGGATGCCTTTTTTTGATATTGGGTTGTGACGCTCTTCCGCTAACGCAAAAGGTTGTATATGAATATCTTATGGCTGTAAACGCGTGAATTGCAGTGCCGGCAGGTCATGGTAGTCCGGGTATACCGGGATCAGGGAAAGGGTGTTATCGGCGCAAGTGTAATTTCCACCTGTCCCGAGCGGACCTGAAGCCAGGTAATCACTCGGGATGGAGTCGCCAAGTTGTTGGCCGTTTAGGATGGTCGAGATCGTTAACTGGGAATTTAATCCTGAGTAACTTAGCACTCCATCCAATTCATGAAAATCGGAAGCGGTCGTCCCGTCCATGGCTATCACCAGGGTCTGAATTGGAAGTCCTTCCACGTTCATATTTGCATCTATGCTCAGCCCGTTGATTTGTTGTGAGACTTGCCCGTCTGAGAGGAATTCAACGATAACCGCGCCTTGAACTTTTGTGTAATCCACCGTCCCTGGCGCAGCTTGATGGATCAGTTCATTGAGGTGGGTCAGGTAGCTGGTATCTTCCATTTGCCAGCGTCCGGTCAGGCAGGAACAAAGACCGGTTCCTGTGTGGGATTCTGCCCGCAGGAGAACTTCATAAGTGTTGTCCGCGCTCGATCCTGTCTGGGTATCAACAACGATGTAGTGGGCTTCCAGGCAACTGGAAATTACTTGGGGAGGGATTGGTCCCCATACCGGAAGGCCGTTTTCCGGGCGCGCACTGACTTGCCCGGGACTTCCGGTGATCACGATGGTCATATCGTAATTATAGTTTTGCGGGAAAATAACTCGCCGGATATCGATGAAGAAGGGTCCCTTCCCAAAGATATCTCCCGGGGTAACCTCTTCAACATCATCCCCAAATGGGATTCCTGTCGGGATCGGGGTATGGTCCGTATCGATGATATTTTGGTCTGCCACCGCTTCGGCAAATCCATGGAAGATGGAATTCATATTGGCATAAGCAGATAACGCTGCCATTTGTCGGTCTTTGCCGCTTCCCGCGGTGGTTGGCAGGGCTCGCAGCAAATCCAATACCCCTGGAGTACCTACTTCCGGGCGGTTTTCAAGGTATTGGAAAAAGATAAAGGATTCATAGCTCCAATCAAATAGATCACTATTGATCATGGATACGGTCAGATCGGGTAACCACCGGTGCTCATAATTTACCGCTGGATAGACTACGTTGCTGAAATACTCCGCCGAGCCTTCCACCCACCAGTCGGTGGCGTCACGCTGCGGGTTGTGTTCCTGGGCGGTTAAATTCTTATACTGGTAACAGTGGAACATCTCGTGCGCCAGCCCTTGCTGCGCTTGATCTATTGTCTTGGTAAATAGGGATGGAAACACCCCTACATAACATTTCATCGGGGAAGTTCCACGCGGGACTGCCAGGGCAAGCAGGTCCGCTCTTCTTCGGTGGGTAACCGGGTCTGTGCCGGGCAGTTCGGTGACCACCAGGGTTGTTGCTGGCAGTGGCTCGGGACCATAGCTATTGTAAGTTTCCATCGCCAGAGCGGCAGCGGTTAGGATGGGAGCCAGTCGGGTTCGGTTGGGATTATCTGCCGCCCACCAGGACGGATAGTATAAGCGGATCGGGGTACCGTCCACGATTCGTTCGCCATATTCAAAACAGATCACCGGCGTCGGCGAGCTGAACCCATCTGCCCATAGACTCTGGCATTCCGCCTGGGTGCCGGTCGGAGCATCATTTTGGGAAGGTTCGATCGGCTTGGCCAGGCGGGGAGCTTCCCCCGCTAGGTCTCCTGGACGGGAAAAACGCTCCAGTTGATCGATTGGAATTGCCAGTTGGTTCACTTGTTTCTGAATTTCATCGTGGACCTTGCCGCTGGGGTTGGCTGCCAGGTAATTATCTGCAAGCCTGAGCAATCCTGTTAATTCAAAATCTGAGATGGAGTAATCCCCAGTACCATCTTGGTCGGTGGTGGAGCCGGTGAACATGCCCAGCATGGTGATCAACCCCTGCCCTTCAGTCCAATCCCCTGCCTCCAAACGGGTCCTGTAAAGCTCGCTTAGGGACATTGGCGTTTCCTGCTTCGGGGATGTTGTTGGCTTCTGTGTCGCAGGTGTGCTGACTCCTTGTTTTAACGTGCATGCTGAAATAATTACCACTGTGAAAATAAATAGTATAAACCGCAGCACCCGTGACTTCATCGATTTAACCTCCCGCATAAATATTATCTATAATCGAATAATTTTGATTTAATTTCTCGATTATAGCGCATTTCGATGCTTGCTTTCGCTTCCAGGGGCGTGCTGTGAAGGATTGGATTCGATTTCAAGGTTCGCGTTTTTTTCACATTCCCAGGTCCACTTGGTCCCCTGGAGTGCTGCCAGCCAAATCTAACCTGACAGGGTTTATTTAACCGGTACCAAGGTAGGGGTTGAGCAATTGACCATGATCATGCTAGAATATGATAAATATCATCATAATTATGATATTATAAGAGTGTAGTTCCTCTTATGATCTGCAAGGCCAGCACACTAATAAAATTCAATCCTGGGTTCGATTTTGAGGTGCATTAGTGCCGTATGTTTATACGGGGTTTTCCTGTCATTCTCCCCTTTGAATCCAATCTATCTGACTAGGAGAATTAAATGAAAATTAAGATTACTAAAGTTGAACAGCCTGTACCAATAATCATCCTCCATCTGGTCGGCACGCTCGATGGGGCCAATTCTGAGAAATTGGTTAATAATGCTCAAACTCTTTTCGAATCAGGTGCTCGCGATCTCATTTTGGACCTGAGTGACCTGATTTTTATCAGCAGCGCCGGGTTGAGGGCGTTGCACCAGGTTGCGCTATTGTTCCAGGGGAAAACACCTCCGGATCCACAGGATAGCTGGGGTGACTATCGTTGGGCCGCATACCGCAGCCTTGATCGCGAACGCTACCGGTCGCTTCAGGAGCATATTAAATTACTTTCTCCCACGCCGGAGGTTCGCGAGGTCCTCGATATGATTGGGTACACTTCGCTCTTTGAAATATACGCCAATCTTCCACAGGCGGTTGAAAGTTTTCGTGAGGCTGCTCCTGTAATGGCAGCCAGCGTCTCCTGAGGGCTTGTTTCGCCTCCGTCCTTCTCGCTCTATACCTCGTTGAATGCCTCCATGGGAAACTCGAATATGATCATAACCATGTCAAAAGTTGAAAAGCCAGCCCGCGTATCCATCCTGCGTTTGGAAGGTAAACTGGATCGGGCCAATTTCGAAATATTGATCGATCAGGCGCAGGATTTATTTGGGGAAGGCGTCCGCGATCTGATCCTGGATTTGAGCGGACTGACCTTTATAAGCAGCGCTGGGATTTCTGCCCTGCATCAGGTTGCTCTTTTGTTCCGCGAAGATAAGCGTTTTCGCATGGATGGTGGCTGGGCCGCTTTCCACTCCATTGACCGCGACCGCGATAAAGGTCCCCAGGAGCACGTCAAATTGCTTTCCCCTGCGCAAGAGGTAATGGACGTACTAAGAATGGCAGGAATTCGACACCTTCTTCGAGATTTACACTGAAATTGATCGGGCGGTGGATTCATTTCGAATCCCTGTTCCGGTCATGCGGGACTCTTAGGAGTTGGTCTGGCACAAGTTTCCAATTTCGAATGAATGGAAACGGGACACTGAATTCGGTGTCCCGTTTCTTGGTTGGAATTGCCCACCCTTATCGCTTCCCTTCGCAGGGCGGTCAGGCTGGTTATAAAAGTATAATCGGGGGAAAGGAAGGAACAGTCCATGGATAGGTCAAACCTTCACGGATCAGGTTTTTTACGCAGCTTCTTTTCAGGGGTCTTTATTGATCTGCGCAGTTTGCCGGTTGTGCTGAAAATCCTGGTCGTGGTTGGATACCTTGCCGTCCTGGGTCAATTGCTATTTACGTTGTTGGCTGAACTCGCCGGAGACCGCCTGGGAATCGTTAGGTATACCCTCGCGGATGAAAATCATATCATTCCACTCCTGGTCCTGGTGATCACCGGGCTGGCTTTTATCCTGGGTTGGGCATACCTGCTTACTGGTGCCGCCGCTGCCAGGGCTCGCATTTTCCTGCCCGTCCTGGCATTGTTTGCAGTTCAATTATTCCTGGTGACGTCTGGAAATCTCCTTCTCGTCTTTTTTGAACTCATATTCTTTGTGGCTGTTCTTGTGATTTATGGACTGACCTTCCGCACAAGGTTTTGGCTCGATCTGCCCGGTTTGCATTTTTTTGGATGGCTGGGAGCCGTGTCCATTTTTATGATTCTTTCGGTCGGGATCTCCGCTACTTTTTCCGATATGGCAGTTGCATTGTCGGCCAATTTTTCAATGTTACAGTTGTTGACTTTTGTGTTCTGGGTCATTCTGGGACTCAGCGTTATCGACCTGGGAATTACCATTGGACGGTGGTTTTCCCGCCTCTTCTGGAAGCGTCTTCCAATTTCAGCATTTAATTCCCTGGTCTTATTTTTCCTCCTGGTTCACCCGGCAGTCGCTTCATTGATCTTCTGGTTAACTCAGGATGGCTTCTTACTCCTGGATATTGTCTTTTCAGTTCTGATCATCATTTATGCATTGGTCGTATGGGTCTCTCATCGTTGGTCGGCTTCCAACGGGGCGGTTATCCTGACTTTGAGCCTTGCAACACCGGTGGTGTCGCTGGGAGTCTCCATGGCTTTTGCAGGGCAGGATTTTACTGGTATTCTACTTAACATGACCGGCATCTTCCCCCCCACACTGTTGTTTGTCGGACTGACGACCTACAACTTGTTTGGGATGGGCACATCCTTTACCGGTGTGGATGGTCGCGTCATGCCCAGGCGCAGCCGCATATTGCTGTATTTTGGGACTCTTATTACTCGTTGTGGCCTGGATGCTTTTTATGTCCAATAATCGCAGCGCAGAAACTCACCGGCTTTCGCAGGATGTTCAATCCTGGATCAACAACCTTTTTGCCTTGAGCGCTCTGTTCATCGGCATTCCTTACGTGGTCTGGCTGGTGTGGAAACGGCGTGAAAAACTGATCGGTTCGGAAATTGACACTTCAGGCCCGCCTGGTTGGGCATGGCTGGAGCGGTTTCCAAAGCAAGCCTGGATGGTGGCAGCCGTGGTTTTAGCCTGCGCCTGTTCGTGCCTCCTGCTGGTAATAATATATTTCCTTGTCTGATCAAAAGTACGCTTTTTCGAAAAATCCAGGGCTTTTCCTTGAAAAAGGATTTCCTGCAAACACCCCCATAACCATGAGATCAGTCCTCGGGTCTAAGGTCCCCAGCGCGGTTGCCAGTCCGCGCGCGGGTCGAATGTCAGCCGGGTCTCTTCCGAGCCGTCCGGGCGCATGCGGTAGATCTCATTGTTCCAATCCCGGAAGGAAGTGAACGTGATCCAGTCCCCGTCCGGTGAATAGCTCGGTCCCAGGTTGTCTCCCGCCTCCGTCATTTGCTTAATGTCACTCCCATCGATCCGGATGGTGTAAATGTCGTGGTCTGTCACTACCCCGGCATAAAACGCCAGCCTTCCACCATCCGGCGCCCAGCTGCTTCGCCCGCCCACATTCGGCAGGTCGGTCACTTGTCGCGGGTCTGACCCGTCGTTGTTCATCACCCACAGCTGCCTTGAGCCCGACCGTGTGGACGCGAATGCGATCTCTTTCCCATCCGGTGACCAGGTTGGGTCGATGTTGTCGCCTTGTGTGATCGTCAACGGCTGGGGGTTCGAGCCGTCCCTTTGCATCACCCAAATATTCTGCGTGTTTCCGCTTTCCACAGTGAAAACGATTTGAGTCCCGTCCGGTGAAACCTCCGGGGCGTACAGGCTTCCCAGCCCGTTTGTCAACCGCTGCTGGTCGCTCCCGTCCATATTCATTCTGTATATCTGGAAAAACCCATCCCGCATGCTCGAAAAGACGATCTCCCCCCCATCCGGCGCGATCGAAGCATAAAAATCCGTTACCGCTTCCGTCGTCAGCCGGGTGACATTTCCCCCATTTGCATCCATCAGGCAGATTTGGTCGAAGCCATCAATGGAACAGGTAAAGACAATTCTTCCAGACGCAGGGCTCCCATCAAATGTAGCCTGAGGGGACGCAGTCTCCCGCCCGGCAGGAGCTGTTCCGGGACTCTCTTGGGACATCGGGCTTTCGACGCTTGGGGTTGCTGCCGCGGTTGATGTTTCTTCTACTGGCACCTGTTGCAGCCATGGAAACGTGCACGAAAGAATGCTGCCGATTAACGCCAGGGATGCAAGCCAAAACCACGGGTTGTGTCGCAGGTGTTTCCCACGTGGTTTTTTATTGCTTCCAGGCTGGACTCAAGGGTTCTCGATTCACTATTCCTATCCTCGGAGGCCTTTAGGCCGAGGCATCTGCCGGTGCTCATTAACCTGGTGGAAATCGATGAGACTTTATTTTATTCCCATTCATACATTGCCGGAGTCACATTTAAAACATTCGTTTTTGATTAAAGTCCCGTGATTTTCAAAATTGTCTAAACAACCAATTTAGAAATTGATGGCAAATTTTAATGTAATTTTTAAAAATGGACTGTATGATGGAATCAGGCCGCAACCGGCCTGGAAGGAGGTGTCCACCGAAAACATGGATGTAAACCGGGTAGGAGGAAAGACCGGGTGATCCAAACCTGGCTGAAGGCTTCCGGCCTCCGCCAGACGTCTCCCGACGTACGGTGATTTTTCCTGCTCTTTCCTCTGGATGTAATCAACAGGCGGATGGATGACCTCCATCCGCCTTCAATTTCTCAAGCCAGGGCAGTCTTCATCCGCTCCAGCGCATCCCTCAGCGTTTTCCGCGTGCAGCCGAAGTTCAGCCGTACAAATCCCTCCCCGCCTTCCCCAAAATTTTTACCCTCGTTCAAGGCAACCTTGGCCTTCGCCAGGAAAAATTCATACGGACTGCCCTGGATCCTGCCAGATGTGACCAACTCGTTACAGTCCAGCCAGCCCAGGTACGTGGCATCCGGGACTGTTATCTTTATCTCCCTTAACTCGCTTTTAATAAAATCTACCAGGAAATCCCGGTTCCCCATCAGGTATGCTCGTAGCCCTGCCAGCCATTCATCGCATTCGCCGGAGAAGGCTGCCTGCGCAGCAGCAAGCCCCATGTTGTTCAGGTGCATGGCCAATCGCTCGGTGGTTTTTTTATAGCGCTCCATCAGATCGGGGTTGGGGATGATGGCAAAACCGCAAAACAAGCCAGCCACGTTGAATGTTTTGCTCGGAGCTATCAAGGTTATGGTCTGGTCTGCAATTTCTGGTGAGAGGCTGGCGAGTGGAATATGCTCGGCTCCCCCCAGGAGCAGTTCGCTGTGGATTTCATCCGAGCAGATCACCGTACCATTCTTTATACAAATTTCGGCCATCTGGAGCAATTCCTGGCGCAAGTAGGTCTGTCCGGTTGGATTGTGTGGATTGCACAGCAGGAACATTCCGGTCCGCTTGCCGCCCGAGTTGATTGCCCTTGAAAAGACATCGAAATCGACCTGGTAGTGCAGGTTCGCGCCATCGGATTCCACTCTTAAGGGGGCGTCCTGGCGGACAAGCCCGGAGCATATTGTGGACGCCAAGAAAGGGCGGGTACACCGGTGGTTGCACCAATATCCCCTCCCCTGTGGTGCACACAGCCTGTGCCGCTGCAGTGAACCCCGCGATCACCCCCGGTGTTGCCACCACCATGTCGGGCGATACCTTCCAACCATACAAATTATCCATTCGTGCGGCCACAATTTCACGCAGCTCTTTCGAGGGGAATTCATACCCGTAAATTCCATGTGCCACGGCATCTCGTAGGGCTTTTTGCACCGGCTCCGGTGCAGCAAAATCCATGTCTGCCACCCATAATGGCAGTACATCGGGAGCATAATGTTTCCACTTGACACTGTTCGTACCATGCCGGTCGATATTGCGGTCAAAATCATGGGTCATGATCTGCTCCTGGAAATTACGGTCGGAAAATTAACTGCAGCGATAAATATCCCATCGGAAACATTATCACCGCGGTGAATATCTTTCCCTACGCGAGCCTTTTACTCCCCTTTGGATATCGTCCCCTCTGGAGAACTAATACTTCTACAAATTTTTCCCCACAGGAGCATGTACGCTCTTGTACTCTACTATTATGGGCTCTCGCGTACGATATACAACGGTCTCCCTTTGACCTCATCATATATCCGCCCCAGGTATTCGCCCAAAACTCCCAGGAAGATCAATTGCACCCCGCCCAGGAATAAGACCGCGATCAGGGTGGTCGCCTGGCCCAGGAAAGCCCCATGCCCCACCAGGCGCATGATGATGACCACCGGGATGGCGATGATTGCCAGTCCCGCCGCGGCAAACCCGAAATAGGTCGCCAGTTGCAGGGGAAAGTACGAATATCCTGTGATGCCGTTCAGTGCCAGTTTGACCATCTTGTTGAAGGGATACTTGGTCACCCCGGCATGCCGGGCGGCGCGCTTGTACGGCACTCCTATTTGCTTGAATCCCACCCAGGCTGACATGCCGCGTGGGAAACGACGCCTCTCGCGCATCGTCTTGAGCACATCCACCACCTTGCGGTCCATCAGCCGGAAATCACCTGTATCCAGCGGGATGTTCACGTCGGTGATGCGGCGGACGATCCGGTAGAATAGCGCCGCCGTCACCTTCTTGAACCAGGTTTCCCCTTCCCGTTCTGCCCGCACTGCGTAGACCACCTCGTATCCCTCGCGCCACTTCGCGATCAGTTCCGGGATTTCCTCCGGGGGGTCCTGCAGGTCGGCGTCGATGATCACCACTGCTTCGCCGCGTGCGTTGTCCCAGCCGGCTGTTATCGCTGCCTCGTGACCGAAGTTCCGCGCGAAAATTACCGGTCTGACGTGCTTATCCTTTTTTGCCAGTTCGAGGATGCTCTCGGTCGAGCCGTCGGTTGACCCATCGTCCACCAGCACCAGTTCCCAGGTTCCTTTTAATCCCGACATCACCTCGCTCACCCGGCGGTGCAGCTCGGCAAGGTTTTCCAATTCGTTAAATATCGGTGCGATGATCGAATAGGTGATTGCCATGTTACCCCTTCTTCTTTCTGGAAATTCTGGATTTCAAAGCTGCCATCTTTTCTGATCCGGAAACCACGGGGGTATCGAGCACAAATGGCTCCGTGGGCGGGAAAGGTGTCATGCCCAAAATTCGGCGGCGCAGGTAATCAAAGATCACCCCCAGCGAAGCCAGCAGCGGGACAATGAGCAGCGCCCCCAGGATGCCCCACAGGATCGTTGACAGGATAATGGAAACCAGGACCACCGCTTCGTGCATGTGCACGCTTCTGCCCATGATGAATGGACGCAGCCAAAAATTTTTAATCCCGATCAAAAGCAGGTAAACTGCCCAGCGTAATTAACGCCACGATGAGCGTGGAGGCAGGCATCCAACTCCAGTTCGACCCTTCCAGCAGCGCCACCACAATTGCCAGCACTGCTGCCAGGAACGGTCCAACGTCCGGGATCAGGGTCAGGAAACCCGCCACCACTCCCAGGAGTAATGCTCCCGGAATCCCGATGATGGTCCAGGCGATCGTAAAGGTCACGCCCACGATCGCCATCAGTAACAATTGGCCCCTCAAATAGTTCATCCAGATTTTACGCACACGCTGGTAAAGCTCGTTGAGCTCTTCGTGGTATGCTTCCGGAAATGAGTTGATAAACCCTTCCCGCAGGCGCGGCCATTCTGCCAGGATGTAGTAGACCGCCACCAGGATCACCAGCAGCCACAAGGCGCCCATGGAGGTCTTTCCTAATAGTTGCAGGGCCTGGTCCGGAAGGGTCGCCAGGAAATTTGTGCGGAACTGGGATAACTGGGTGGCAAGTTGACTAAAATCAAAAGGGATTCCCGGGATGAGGTTTGGTTTCGCCAGCCAGGCGATGATCTGGTTGGTGATATTGAGGATGTCGGTGGTCTCCTGTTTTAATTGATTGAAAAAGATGGGGGTCAGCGTGGATGGTGTGCCCACCAGCACTGCCAGGGTTATGAAATAGACCAGCCCCACTGCCACCGGTCTCTTCATGCGGGTATGATTGGTTAGATAATTAACTGCCGGGTGGATCAAATAGGCAATAAATGCAGCAATGATTAAAGGCTCCAAAATGCTGCGGATATACCATAAGCCTGCCACCAGCAGGATGATTACCACCCCAAAAACAAGGTATCTAAGCGCTGGGCTCCACTGATTATATTGCTGTTTCATAGAATTTTTTTCACCGCTTCCAGGGTCGGTTCGATCACCGGGGCCGCGCGTACCGCCTGCATGGCAGCTCGCACATCCTTCAACCCGGACCCGGTATTTAGCACCAGTACCGGGTCGGTGGATTTGACCACCTTTTGCTTCACCGCTTTCACCAGCCCTGCATAGGCCGTTGCCCCTGCCGGTTCGGCAAAGATTCCCAGCGGGCCGAGCGCAGAAATGGCCAGCAGGATTTCGTCATCGCTTACGGTGATGTACGTGCCTCCTGTCTCTCGCGCTGCCCTTACTGCTCTTACGCCGTCCCGCGGCAGGTCCACGGAGATGCTGTCGGCGATCGTTTGAGCCGAGATCGGGATGATCTTTTCTGTCCCGGCGTTGAACGCATTCGCGATTGCAGCAGATCCTTCCGCCTGTACGCCGATGATTCGCGGCATTTTTTCCATCCACCCCAGCGCCTTCAGGTCCTTGAATCCTTTATGGATGCCCGATATGATGTTTCCATCACCCACTGAAACGAAAACGGTTAGCGGAACATCACCGGTAACTTCATCATTTTTCGACTTGCCGTCCGTAATATGTTTATACCATTCCCATATTTCCAGTGCGCCGGTTTTTTTCCCTTCGGCAGTGAATGGGTTGTAGCCGGTGTTTCGACAATACCAGCCAAATTCCTTGGCTGCTTGGATGGTCAGGTCGAAAGCCTCGTCGTAGGTCCCGTCCACCAGGATGACCTTGGCTCCAAAAACGAGCAGTTGGGCAACTTTGGCTTGCGGCGCTGTTTTTGGTGCAAATATGACCGCTTTCTGACCCACCGCGGCAGCCATACCCGCCAGGGCCGCTCCCGCATTTCCGGTGGATGCGGTAACGATTACTTCCGCCCCGATTTCCCGCGCACGTCCAACCACCACCGCGCTGGCACGGTCTTTGAAGGACGCAGTTGGGTTCCGGCTCTCATCTTTCAGCCAAAGGTGCTCGAGCTCGAGTTTCTCTGCCAAACGTTTGAGCGAGAAAACCGGTGTCCAGCCCGCTGCCCGCAAGGGAGTCCCTTCACCGCCCGGGTCTGCCACCGGGATGAGCGGCAGGTAACGCCATAGGGATCCCTCGGATCGGCTGGTAAGGTCTTCTGGTTGGAATTTCTGACGGATGGCGTCGTAATCCAGTTCAATATCCAGGTTGCCCCCATCCCGCGGGCAGGTGTACGTTACCTGGCCCGGAAGATATTCGGTGCTGCATAGCGAACAACGATAACCGACAAATTTGGTCATGAGCCAATTATAACGTAGGGCAGCCTGTGGTCGCCCTGCCAGCTTACTCAGAGTCGAACGGTACACCCAGGGAGGCCGGTGGCGATGCTCTTAATGCTCGCAGCAGCTTCGCGATGAAACGTCGCGTCCCTTCTGGCAGCGCTGCCAGCATGCGTTCGACCCATTCGGCATTGCCAATGTTGACCAGCAGGAGGGTCATGATCATCAGGGGGAATGGCGCAACCTGCAATACCTGGGAGGGAATTCCTGGCAGGCGGGATTGGAGCACCAGCCCGAGCCACTGCAGGAATGCAAACAGGTAGGCACCAAAGGCAGCCCGTAATGGATTCCAGCCGCCAAAGATGGCGATCGCCAGGGAAATCCAGCCGATTCCATCCAGTCCGGTTTGTGTACCCATCCATCCGGCTTTGATGGAAAGCGAATAGGTCGGTCCGGCCAGGCCAATGATGGCACCGCCGAGAACTGTATACAAGTATCGCAGGCGCTTGACATTTGCACCTCGCACGAAAGCGGCTGCTGGGCGTTCGCCGATACCCTGCAGCAATAAGCCCGGGCGGGTTCGAAAGATATAGACCCACGCCAGGAAAATGAGCAGGAAGCTGATATAGGTCATCAGGTCTTGTCGAAATAATAATGGACCGATAAAGGGGATATCTTTAAGACCGGGGATGGCCCAAACCTGCATCCGCGGTCCCGGCTGGTTCATAAAAGGGACGCCCAGGAAATATGAAAGATCGCGGCCTGCCAACGCCAGCACAAAGCCGACGGCAACCTGGGATTGTTTCAGGGTGATACTGCTGAAGGCAATGATCAAGGCAATCAATGCACCAATAAGCATCCCGGCAAGAAAACCAAGCAGCAGGCTGTCAGTCTTATAGGCTACGGCAAAACCGCCCATCGCTGAAAGCAGGATCGTCCCATTCATGGAAAGGTTGATGACACCCGCGCGTTCCGTGATTGTCTCGCCGATCACGGCGAACAGTACCGGCGCAGCCGCTGCCAGGACACCCGCCAAACCAATAAGTAATGTGTTAGTCTCCATGGCTGCTCCTAACGATTCTTCAAGAAACGCTGGCGGACACCTTCACTAAGAAGGACCACCATGACCAAAATATCCTGTAACACGCCCGCAAAGGATGAATCTAATTTGTATAGAATTTGCAATTGAATTCCTCCGATATTTAGCGCCGCGAAGAAGAACGCCACGGGGGCTGCCCATATTGCCTGGTAATTAATAAGCATTGCCACCAGTAAGCCCAGGAATCCGTAACCGTTCGAAATATTGGGCAGCAGGCGGTGATAGACTCCCGTCATCTGGATGGCACCTGCCAGTCCAGCCAACGTCCCGCACAGAATAAAAGCGAACATACTGTACTGCCAGGTTGGCACCCCCATGAGGAAGGCGGCTTTTGAATTTTTTCCCACCGCTTTCAAGCGCAATCCAAAATGTGTTCCCCGCAGTAAAAAGAAAATCAAAACAATTGCCAACAGCGACAGTCCCAGCGCCCACAAACTGAGTTCTGTTCCCGGCAAAGTTGGCAGCCACAACGCTTTATCAAAAGGTTGGGTGCCCGACATGGAACCGGTTCCCGGGCGCTTCCATGGTCCAAAGACCAGGTATATTGTTAACGCAGTCGCCACGAAGTTCAATCCCAGTCCGCCAAATATTTCGTTGACACCGCCAAAGGTTTTTAGAGCCCCCGCCAATGCCGCCCAAAGGGCTCCTCCGATCATACCTGCCAGGATGCCAAGCGTGATAATGAGCGCGGGTGGCACACTTGTATTTTGTAGCAGTCGCAGCACCCATGTCGCGAAAATCGCACCCAAAACCATCTGTCCTTCCACACCAATATTCCATTGCCCGGTGGAAAAAGTGACCAGGACCCCGGCCGTCGTCAATAATAACGGTGACCAGGTAATAAGCACAGCCATGATATTACTTTTTGATCCAAATGCCCCCGAAAGGATGTTTCCATATGTTTTTAAAGGTGGCGCCCCCACCGCAACCAATATCACCGTTGTGATCAGAAGCGCCAGGACCAAAGCCCCAGCCTGGAAAATAATATTGACCCAAAGACTCTTTTTCATTGTAGATTCCCTGGGCTGAGTTCCGCCCAGCCTTTACCGCCAATTAATTCACCAAGTTTGTCTGATGTCAAATTCCCTGCCTCCAGCGGTGGAGTCACCTTGCCGCTGAAAAACACCAGGACACGGTCGCTGTATTGTAAAATTTCTTCAAGGTCCGAGGAAATGAACAGGATGCATGTTCCCTGGCGGCACCGTTCTTTGAGTTTTGACCAGATGTAAATGGTCGACTCGATATCCAATCCACGCGTCGGATGTTCGAGCAGCAGCAGGTTCAGAGGTTCTCGCAATAATGCCAGCAGGGCTCGCTGTTGGTTTCCTCCTGATAGCGATTCCACAGGGCTCGCAGGCGTTCCCCGGATGTTGAAATCGGTGATCCGGTTCTGGGTCATTTTTTTGCCTTTTTCCCAGTTGATAAAAAAGCCGCGTGCTTCCTCCGCCAGCACGATATGTTCGGTCAGGCTCATTCCTGACGCCAGTCCCTCTTCAAGGCGGGCTGCAGGTAAATATGCCGCACCATGACGCTTGAATACATGGTAGGACCGACCGGTTAAATCTTTGTTGTCCAGGTTGATTCGACCGCCGACGGTCCGCACGAGTCCCGCAACGGAGCGCAGAAACATGCTTTGCCCGCTGCCTTCCATTCCGGCCAGTCCGATAACCTCCCCACAATTAACATCCAATGATACGTTTTGAACCTTTAATCGGTAATCTTCGACCGATATATTGCGCAGGCTGAGCGACAGTTTTTCCCCATTGCCGCAGGGATCGCGTTCATCCTTGGGAATGACCTTGCCAAACATCATCTCCACTAATTTCGTGGTTTGGTAAGGTGGCTGGGTTTCCCCCACCATCCGTCCCTGGCGGAGGACTGTGATTCGCTGGCATAGCCCTTCCACATCTTCCAGCTTGTGCGAAACAAACAAAACGGTTTTTCCTTGCTCGGTCAACAGGCGCAATGCCGCGAAAAGCTTGTCCTTCTGGGCTGCGCTGATGCCGGTGGTGGGTTCGTCGAAGATCAAAAGACGGGCTCCCAGCCATAGCAGTCGCAATATTTCCAACTGTTGGCGTTCTCCTACCGTCAGGGTGTCCACATAGGCGTCCGGGGAGAGCGCAAATCCAAATTGACCGGCCAGGCGGTCAAAATCCTTTCGTGCAATATTCCGTTCAGGGAAAAGCCCTCCCTCCCTTCCCAAAATAAAATTATCGATCAGGCGCATCGGCGGAAAATCCAACGGATCCTGGTGCAGCATCCCGATGCCTTGGCGGATCGCGTCAGCGGGAGAATGAATTATCACAGGCTGGTCATCCAGCAGGATTTCACCCTGGTCGGCTCGAATAAATCCGGATAATACCTTCATCAACGTGCTTTTTCCCGCACCGTTCTCCCCCAAAATACCGTGGATGGTTCCGCTGGGGGCAAGCAGGTTGATCCCAACATTGGCTTGGACTTTACCAAATGATTTGAATATATTCCTGAGTTCGACTTTCATATACCGTTTCCAGTTAAGAAATGGGGGAAGGCACAAGCCTTCCCCCATTGGGAAAAGTAAAACTAATTATTGGGAGCTCTGGCCTTCCATGCCCTCGAGCAGCTGTGGCAGATACCATACTTCCTGGTCGGTGCCTGCTGTTCCATCTGTCAGGTAGACCGTACCATCCTGCAGGTTGATCGGGCCGGTCCAAAGGTTCAGACCGCCGGCCAGTTCTGCAATGAAGGCATCCAGCTTGGTGGAATTATCAGCGCTGAGACCGTCGCCTTTAATGTAACCACTTGCGCTGGTGTCGGGGTTATTGATATCCGTCCAATCTGGGCTATTCCATTGGAAGTTCGAAGCCCATGTTCCGTCAATCGCAGTCTTGATCGTAGCCAGGTAGGCAGGACCCCAGTTGAAATAGGGCACGCCGAGGCATACTTCCGGGGCTGCGCTGCAGTTGGTTTTATAATCGAACGAGACAGCCCAGGCGGATTTACCGGCATCATGCGCTTTCTTGGCTTCGACAAGCGCTTCGGTGGTATCGATGCCAGACATGACTACATCATAACCGCTGTTAAAGAACTCATCTGCAACCGTGGTCGGGTCGGATGTGACACCCGGGATGTTGAACCAGAAGCCGATCCATGTGACTTTAAAAGCCAGGCTGGCGGCATCTTTGCCCAATACGTGGGTCCAGCAGTACTTGGCGCCCAGGTAAGCGCTGGCTGCCAGGCGGCGGGTTTCGTCATTGATCAATGGTCCAAGATACCCGATTTTTCCGGTCTGGGTGGTCAGGGCAGCCGCGCAGCCACCCACCATCTTCATGTATTCAACTCTACCCATGATATTGACCATGTTCGGCATGGCAACATAAGCGTGACCTGCCTGCCAGACCTGGTCACCGGATGCCATGATAACTTTCACATCCGTATGTGCCTGTGCGAACTTGGTAGCCTCGTCCTTCATGTCATCCGAATTGAAGATGACCAGCTTGGCTCCTTGCGAGACCAGCTGTTCGGCAAGTTGTGAAGTCGTCGATCCGGGGTAGGAAGGAGAGCCGGAGTAAACGTTCTCAAGGAAGAGCATCTTGCTGCCGGGGATGTTCTGTTCCACATATAAGCCGGCATCGTAGTGCGCCTGGCTCCAGCCTTGATCATTCTTGGTGCCAACCAGCAGCATTCCAAAAACAAATGGCTCCGCGGTGGGGACCGGTGGGACTGCTGTCGGTGGGACCGCAGTCGGTTGGACGACGGGCGGTTGGGTGGCGGGAGCCGGGGAGGCTGTTACCGCAGGGCCGCAGGCTGTCGCGGCGATCACAAGGACCATTGCTAATAAGGTGATTTTTAAAAACTTCGTGCGCATTCTTTTTCTCCTCAAAAGGATATGAATATTTGTGTAGTTATTTAAGTTTTGGTTTGAAGCGAACGGTTCATGGACGATTTTTGCTTGTTGCGGCCTCCTTTCGAAGCATCTTCTACTCCGCTACCACAAGGTCCACAAATTTGGGTAGCTGGCCGGGTTTCAATTCAACCAGGCCCTGGTTGGATAAGTGCAGTTCCTCAAGGACGATCAGGCCCAGCAGGCTGATCGTCATTTCGACAGAATCATGCATACAGCCGGCTTTCTTTAAGCCCTTTTCTATCGCCCTTAGTTGCTTGGAAACGGCCTCGACCGATTCCAGCGACATCAACCCGCCTAAGGGCAGGGGCATCACGGCTTCCACCTTGCCATCTACAACGATGCAATGCCCCCCGCCGGCACGAATTAATTCGTTTGCTGCCAATGCCATTGCCTTATCGCTGGTGCCAATAACCTGGAGGTTGTGACAATCATGCGAAACGGTTGAAGCGAAGGCTGAATTCGGTTTGAACTGCAGCCCCGTCGCGAAACCGAAGCCCCTGGTTTTTGTAACTTCAGGGCGGGCTTCGTGACGGTAGAAATTTGCCACTTTTACCAGGTCCCGGGCAGGATCAGCCGTAAGCGACCCGTTAACCGGCTCGACTTCAAATAACTCTTCGGTTGTATGCACCATCCCGGGGAAAATCCTCATTACTCTGATTTTAACCTTTTTCTGGGCTGGAATCCGGAAATCTGCTTCTGAAAGTTTGGAAATGTGGATGGATTTTAATGCCCAGTCAGGGTAGTTGTATTTCGACAGCTCCATGACCATTTTGCCATTTTCAGCTACCAGCACACCGTCGGCAAAAACCTGGTCTATGGTCACGTTCACCAAATCGCTGACAATAAGGATATCTGCGGCGCGACCCGGTGAAATGCTGCCGATCCAGCGGGATTTTTCCAGCAGTTGTGCGGCATTGATCGTCACCATTTGAATTGCCAGCATGGGGGAAACCCCCTGCTTGATCGCATCGCGGACCACCCGGCTGAGGTGACCAAGTTCACCAATTGAGGCTGGAGTGACATCATCCGTTACCATCGTGAAGAAACGTGTGTCTAGCCCTGGGTTTTCTGTGATCGCTTTGATGGTGTTGGGCATATCCAGCCAGGCTGTCCCATATCTTTGCTGTGCATAGCAACCCAGTTCTGCTCGCCGCATGGCTCCTTCAGCGGTCGTGGCTTCATGACACGCCGTGAGGCCTGCCGCCACGAATGCCGGCAGTCCTTTATCCAGTTCCAGGCTGGCGTAATGCCCGGTGAGCACATTCCCGGATTTTAGCGAGGCTGCTGTGATGGCATGAACGTGGGGGTCGCCATAGATTACCCCGGGGAAATTCATTTGTTCGCCTTGCACTTGGGCCCATCCTTCATCGTAAGCCTGGGTTACCTCTTTCGCAGTGATCGTGGAGCCGGCATCCTCAAAGCCGGGGATGGAAGGGACGCATACCGGCATGGCTACCAACACTTTCAGGGGCAGGCCTTGCGAAGCCTTGTGAAATAACTCCACCGCACGGATTCCAAAAACGTTCGTGATTTCATGGTTGTCACAGGCAATGGTGGTGGTCCCATGCGGAAGGATTGCTTCTGCAAAGCTGACCACATCCACCATGCTGCTCTCAACATGATCATGGGTATCAATGAATCCTGGCACAAGGAAACGTCCGGCAGCATCTATCACCCTGGTTTTTTTATCTGCTATGAGATGATCGCCTTTTCCAACATACGCGATTAATCCGTGGCGTACAGCCACGGTAATTCCATCCTGGATTCGGGCTGTATTCACATTGACCAGCCGTCCATTTTTAATGATCAGGTCGGCCGGTTCTCTGCCCATGGCAGTGGCAACCATGTCCTGGGTGACTTCGTACAGCATCCTTCTTTTATGGGGTTGCAGTGGTGATTTAGACGTGGGCATATCTATCTCCTATGAATGTTTCATTAGGGTGATGCTGGCAGCTAAGTTGTCTAAACATCTTGAATTTTATCATGCCAGCAAATCTTAAAAAACCTAAGGTACGATCCAGGTTCCGGTCTCACCCTTTAATGCGCGGCCGATATTTTCCGGGTTGGTAATGAGCGCCTGCTTGCCGCCCGCCTCCAGGAACCAGATGATCGCCTGGATCTTGGGCGCCATCGAGCCTTTGGCAAAGTGGATTCCTTCGGCCAGGTATCCTTTGGCTTCTGCCAGGGTCATCCGGTCGATCCATTTCTGGTTGGGCTTGCCAAAATTGAGCGCCACCTTCTCAACTGCAGTCGAGATAAGCAGCAGGTCGGCTTTGATCAATCGCGCCAGCAAACTGGATGCAAAGTCCTTGTCGATGACCGCCGCGGTCCCGGCGTACTCGCCCTCCCCCACATCAATGACCGGGATTCCGCCTCCCCCCACGGTGATCACCACGGTCCCCGCCTTGATCAGCGTCTCAACTGATTCGAGCTCCACCACTTCCTTGGGAAGCGGGAGAAGCCACCACCCGGCGCCAGCCGCGTCCTGAATCTTCCACCACGCTCCAGCCCAGTTCTTTTTGGCGTCGCTTGGCTTCAGCTTCGTCCATGAAACTCCCGATCGGTTTGGTCGGATTCTTGAAGGCCGGATCGTTCTTATCCACCAGCACCTGGGTCACAACTGTGGCGACTGCTTTCTTGATCTTGCGGTGGAAGAGTTCATTTTGCAGGGTTTGCTGCAAGGCATATCCGATCGCACCCTGGCTGTCCGCCCCGCATACATCCAGCGGGATCTCGTGCATCCCTTCCACTTTCGCTGCTATTTCCGACCGGCGTAAGATGAACCCCACCTGCGGTCCATTCCCGTGACCGATCGCCACGTCCCAGCCCGCCTCGATCATGTCAGCAATATGGCAGGTGGTTTCCTTGGCAGCCAGGTATTGGTCTTCCACGGTTTTGTGGTTTTCGTCTTTTATCAGTGAATTTCCGCCAATGGCAACAACAGCGACTTTTTTGCTCATGAAAGCATCCTCCTAACTCATGGTTAAAGCCAGCACCGCTTTCTGCGCGTGCATGCGGTTTTCTGCTTCATCGTACACTACCGACTGGGGTCCGTCCATCACGCCGTCTGTAACTTCGATGTTGCGGTCCGCGGGCAGGGGGTGCATGTAGATGGCGTCCGGTTTTGCCAGTGCCATCTTGCGCTCATCCGTGATCCAGTGTGAGTACTTTTTAATGATCTTTGCGCCTTCTTCCGGGTCCGGTGTATGCACCATCGCCCCCCATGATTTGGCATAGACAATGTCCGCATCTTTGAACGCGGCTTCCATGTCGTCGGTGACTTCAAAGCCTGCGCCAAAATGTCGCGCCTGTTCCTTGGCTTGCTCCATGATCTCGGGCATCAATCGGAATTCCGGCGGGTGCGCCAAAACCACATCCAGTCCGAAACGCGGCATCTGCAGGATCAGCGACTGGGGCACAGACATCGGCTTCTGGTACGAAGCCGCGTACGCCCACGAAACCACCATCTTCTTCCGGCGCAGGTCGCGGCCTTTTTTCTCGACGATCGTCATCAGGTCGGCCAGGCATTGGAAGGGATGATAGATGTCGCATTGCATGTTGAGCACCGGCACCCGTGAGGCTTTGGCTACGGCATTCAGGTACCCGTTGCCGATGCCCCAGTCCACGTGTCGGATCGCGATCCCGTCGTAATAGCGCCCAAAAATTTCACCAATTTCCTTGGGCGTATCCCCATGAGAAATTTGCGTGGACTTGCTCTCGATGAATGCTCCGTGCCCGCCCAGCTGGGCCATGCCGGCTTCGAACGAACCGCGCGTTCGCGTGGATGAGAAGAAGAACAACATCGCCAGCACCTTGTCACGCAGGTAGGCATGCGGTTCGTTCAATGCGCGCTTGCGTTTCAGATCGAAAGCCACTTCCAGGACGGTTTCAACCTCTTCTTTTGTGAAATCCAGGTCCCCGATTAGATCCCGGCCGTGTAAAAACGTTTTCATAAATTCCCAATCTACATGTCTCTATAACAATTTTTCTTTGGGTTGGGATTGTATGAATTGTCCAGGAAATAATTTTCCGTTCTTCGGCGATCCTGTTCCAATTAATCGTTTAGTTTCAGTTGCGATTTAGGCCATGATTAAGTTTGACTCATCTGCCTGCTCGTGATGGTCTTTAGATCAGCTTGACAATGTATTTTCGATCTAGCGAAAGGTATAGTTGTGATTGAACCTCGCTCGCTGATCGTCTTGCCATTTTCAGAAAACGGATAAACTCTGGGTTTGAACCTGCGTCAAAACCTTCAGCAATATTATGCATTACAGATCCTGCAGCATCTCGGATTTGATCGCGTAAGCGGAAATCCTTCGCAAACTCGGGGTGGCTGGTTAGTTCATAGATTAAATTGGTCAATTGACGTGCCTTTTGCCAACTTTGCAAATCTTCAAAACGTCTAATCTTCGCCATGCCAACTACATCCCATCAAACTATATCAACTACTAAACTACACAACTTCTAAACGATCATTCCATCGCTCCAAGTACCAACGCCAGCAATGCCATCCGCATCACCACACCGTTAAAAGCTTCCTGCCAGTAGCGCGACCAGCGTGTGATATCCACATCGGTCGGCACTTCGTCCATGCGCGGCAGGGAGTGCAGCAGGATCGCATCCGATTTGGCCTTCGTTTCCAAAAGTTCACGGGTGATCTTGTAATTGGCCGGGGTCAGGCCCACATCTTTCCCTGAGCGTTCGTCGCGTGATTTGGTGTAATCAGGCTGGACCACTGGCTCTACCAGGATGACGTCCGCTTCCGCGATCGCCTGTTCAACATGTTCGGCTTCCCTGAAATTAACGCTGAATTGTTTCAACTCTGCTTTGAACTCTTCGGTCAGCGACATATCAGGCGGGGAAACGAAGGTGATCGGGCAGTCGAACTGGCTCAATGCATATCCGAGCGAGTGCATGGTGCGCATGCGCATATCGCCCACGGCCAGCCAGGTGAGACCGTCGATCGTGCCCTTTTCTTTTAGCACCGTGTACAGGTCGGTCAGGATTTGCGTTGGGTGTTCTCCCCAGCCGTCACCGCCATTAATGATCGGGATCGAAGCCCATTTGGCTGCCTCATGCGGCGCGCCCTGTTGGAAGTGGCGCATCACGATCACGTCGCCGTAGAACTCCAGCATCTTGACCGTGTCCTTGATCGACTCCTGGTAAAAGTCGCCGGCCCGGGTCATCTTGGCATCCGCAAATCCGGTCACGTGCCCGCCCAGCCGGTGCATGGCTGCCTCGTGCGCCAGCCGCGTCCGGGTGGATGGTTGGTAGAAAGCCGTCACCAGTGTCTTTTCAGCCAGCAGGTCGCTGTTGCGGCGGCTTACCGCGATCGGCTCTAGTTCTGCCGCTACATCGAAAACGTGGAAGAATTCTTGCCTTTCGAAATCTTTGAGGGACAGGATGTCCCGACCAGAAAAACTACGCATTTTAACCTCCGATGGTTAAATAAAATTGCACGTGCTTTCGTTCACGTGTCTTGGTTAGCCCACCCGTCTCACCACGTGGAAGCGGAAATATCCGGGTAGGAAATAGCTGATGGAATAATCGATAACGCGGTTTTCATCTGTGTAGAGTTGAGCCGCAAAGTAAAGCAGCACGTCATCACGCTGGATTTGCAGTGCTCGTGCCACCTCTGATGTGGCTCCCACTGCCTTGATTTCCGTTCTGGATTGCACCAGTTTCGGGGCTCCTCGCTGTAATAACAGGTCCAGTACCGAACCGGTGAAGTCTGCCTGGAGTTCCTCAACCGGCAGGATACCCACCGGCAGGGAATCCACCAGGAACGCGATCGGGCGGTTGTCTGTATAGATGATCCGCGCCACCCTCGTGAGCTCCGACGCGACCTCCAGGTTCAGCATACCGGCTGTTTCTTCATCTGCCGTTATTTGCTGGATCTGCAATTCGCCCATCCTGACTGTCAAACCCGTGCGTTGGGCAAGAGTTCCGATGCTCTCAAGTACTTCCAGCCCGGTCTCCATTACCGGCACTTTGGCAGCAACGAAGGTTCCAACGCCTTGTCTTCGTCGGATCATTCCCTTGCCCTCGAAGGAACGCATCGCCTCCCGAAGTGTGGCTCGCGATACTCCCATTTTTTTCGCCAGTGTGGGTTCCGATGGCAGGCGGGTTTCTGCCGGCAGCGAAAGGATCATCTCCGCCAGTTCAATTTGCAAGCGCCGAAATGGATAATGACTCATGCTTTACTCCTGGTCTGACAAGGTTTCTATGACTGGTTTGAGGGTAACGTGTTCCACATCCACCAAACCTTTGTCCGATATGCGTAATTCAGGGATGACCACCAGTGCCAGTAAGCTCAGGGTCATGTTCGGGTTGTTCAGGGTGCACCCGCAGGCGCGGAAGCCCTCCAGGATGGTGTTCGCCTTCTCGGCAACTCTGTCTGCCCTTTCGGTCGACATTAAGCCCCCGATGCACAATTCGAGCAGCCCGGTGACTTTGCCCTTTTTCACCACCACCTGTCCCCCGCATGTTTCGGCAAGGGTGTTGGCGGCCATTACCATGTCCGGTTCGTTGGTTCCCACCACCAGCATATGATGGCAGTCATGCGCCACGGTTGAAGCGATCGCACATTCTTCGGTGAAACCGAAACCGCTCACCAGCCCAACTTGTACGACGCCTGTCTTGTGGTGGCGCTCCACGAGCGCCACTTTGGCCACTCCTGGCACCAATTGAACCTCTCCGCCTGAGACCGGCATCGCCATCTGCAACCCCTTGGTGGGCGCCTGGTTTTCGATGACTCCGATCACGTTGCAGGTTACCTGTGCTGCCTTCGATGTTGTTCGCAGCTTGAAATCGTTCACACTAAGGGCTTGCTTGATATGGACGGAATTGGTTGCCCACTCTGGGTACTCCACGCTCGGCAGGTCGATCCGCAGTTCGCCTTGTTCGGCTGCCACCTCGCCCCGCACCAGCACCGTTCCGGCGTGGAAATTCTTCAGGTCGTCCACCAGTACGATATCCGCCCATCGCCCGGGGGCGATCATCCCCACCTGGCGGCTCACCCCGAAATGCTCCGCCGTGTTGATGGTAGCCATCTGCAGCACCGCCATCGGGGACAATCCCTGCTCTATGGCGTGTCGGATCACCCGGTCCATGTGTCCGTCGTTGACCAGGGTCCCGGCGTGTGAATCGTCCGTGCACAGCATGAAGTGGCGCGGGTCGAGTCCCAGTTTGGTGATGGCCCTCGCCTGTGCAGCCACATCCTGCCAGGCTGAACCATAGCGTAGCATCGCCCGCATCCCCTGCCGCACTCGCGCCACGGCATCTTCCACCCGCGTCCCTTCGTGGTCATCCTCGATCCCGCCCGCCGCGTACCCGTGGAATGCTGGGCCGAGGTCCGGGGAGGCGTAGTGCCCCCCGATGACTTTTCCGGCGCTCCGTGCGATTTCCAGTTCCGCCAGCATTTTGAAGTCCCCGGCTGCCACCCCGCGGTAGTTCATCATTTCGGCCAGGCCGATCACATTCTCCCAACCCATCGCCTCTTCCACATCTTCCACGGTCATCTCTGCCCCGGGTGTCTCCAACTCGGGGCTGGAGGGCACGCAGGAGGGCACCTGCACCCAGATGTGGATCGGTTGCAGCGCAGCTTCGTCGGCCATCAACTTCACGCCCTTCAGTCCAAACACGTTCGCGATCTCATGCGGGTCGATGAACATTCCCGTGGTACCGTGAGGCACCACTGCCCGCACGAATTCGGTGACCGTCACCAGGCCTGATTCCACGTGCATATGCCCGTCCAGTAGCCCCGGCACCAGGAATTTCCCCTCCGCACTGAGCACCCGGGTATCCTTCGTGATGGTGTGGGAGGCATCCGGGCCAACATACGCGATGCGGCCGTCCTTGATGGCAATGTCCGTATTCGCTACGAACTCGCCGGATTGCACGCATACCCAGGTTCCCTTGCACAGCACCAGGTCGGCTGGTTTTCGGCCCATGGCAACGTCGATCAGGTTGCGTGTCGGTTGGACGTCTAATTTCATTCAGTCTCCAGGAATGACATATCGTTGGGTTTCCTGTCTATTGCGCGGCGATCTGTTCGGTTTTCGAGCAGGCAGGGGAGATTGCCTTTCATGCTTTAGCTGTGATACTTTCCAGGAGTATAAGCAACCTCTGCAAGTGGCTGAAACTCCCTGGTGGTGTCTCTGACGCAGGCTTTGACTAATTTATAACATTCGTCTGGTGACCGGACGGTATCCACGAATAATGCCGTTCCCGGTTCCCAGGGACGGAACCCCTTTTGTTGGTCAAGCACCTGGCTCCACGAGGCCGCCCCCTCGCCAGGACTGGACGATGCAAACCTGGCGTTTACGCGTTCTTTCCAAACCGGTTCTTCCGAGACAGTAGGTATGAACTGGTACAAGACGGGCGTCATATTTCGCGGCGATCGCACTTGCATGAAAGCGGTCCAGGTTCATAAAGATCGAGTCGGCAATGACGCTGACACCCGATTTTAACTGGACTTCAACGATCAACAGCAGAGCGCACAATAGCCTGGTCCCAGAATGCGGTTGTATTGCGATCCAATCCCACCGGCATGCATGCAGCCAGGTCATCAATGCTCAGCAGGGGCCAATGCAGATCCCTTGACAGCCGTTCAGCGAGGGCGCTCTTCCCGGTGCCTGGTAACCCTGAAAAGAGCACAAAAGTAGCCCTCATACTTAATTGCCCATCAACAACCGCCTGGCAGCCCGGTTGTGTCGATCTACCAATTTAACCTCATCTACAGTCACCAGGTGTCCTTCGCGAACCACGAAGCGTCCGCCGATCACGGTGAAATCTGCCCTCACCGGGTGGCAAAAGACTGCCGCTGCCACCGGGTCGTGCAGCCCCCCGGCGTAGTCGAGCCGGTTTAGGTTAACGGCAAAAAAGTCGGCGCACTTCCCTTCCTCCAGGCTGCCAACATCCGACCTTCCCAGCACTGCCGCTCCCCCGCGCGTGGCAAGCCGCAGCGCTTCTCGTGCCGTCATCAGCTTGCGTGTCGGGTCATTTGATAAGGAAAATCCCGTGATTCCTTCCCTCAGTCTTGCCAGCAGCATCGCCTGCCGCACTTCTGCCAGCATATGTGCCCCGTCATTGGAGGCTGAACCATCCAAACCCAGGCCCACCTTTACCCCGGCTGCCAGGTATTCTTTGATCGGGGCGATGCCGGACGCCAGGCGCATGTTGGAGCTGGGACAGTGCGCCACGCCGCAGCCGTGCTTGGCGAAGGTCATTACTTCCTCCCCATTGACATACACAGCATGGGCGAACCACACGTCCTCTCCCACCCAGCCTACTGACTCCATGTATGCCACTGGACGGGATCCGAATTTCCTGACGCAGAATTGTTCTTCGTCCTCGGTCTCGGCCAGGTGTGTATGCAAATGGACGCCGGTTTCGCGGGCAAGTTTCGCTGACTGCTTCATTAATTCGCCGGTAACTGAGAAGGGGCTGCAGGGTGCCAGCACGATTTGCACAAATGCCCCCGGGGTTGCGTCGTGATATTTCTGGATCAGGCGCTGACTGTCTGAAAGGATTTTCTCTTCGGTTTCTACTACCGAATCCGGGGGGAGCCCTCCTTTGGATTCCCCCAGTGACATCGAACCCCGGCTGGCTTGCAGGCGTACGCCGATCTCGTGCGCCGCCGCGATTTCATCGTCGAGCCGTGATCCATTCGGAAAAATATATAAATGGTCCGAAGCAGTGGTGCAGCCTGAGAGCGCCATTTCCGCCAGCGCTGTCTGGGTGGATATAAAAATATCCTCCGGGGTCATTCTCCCCCAGATGGGATATAGTGTTTTGAGCCAGTTGAATAAGTTTGCGTCCTGGGCGGCTGGAACTGCCCGGGTTAAGGTCTGGTAGAAATGGTGGTGGGTGTTGATCAGCCCGGGCAGCAACAGGTGCCCCCTCAGGTCCAGCACTTCATCCGCGCTCTGCGGCAGGTTCATCGTCGGACCCACTTTTTCGATGAACCCGTTTCGAATGAACAAGCCGCCCTCGGGAATTTCCCGCTGGAGGTCATCCATCGTCACCAGGATTGTTGCGTTCTTGATTAGGAGAGTGCTCATCGTTGGAAAAAGGGGAGTGCCAGGTTGTCAGACAACTATACCATGAGTTTATCTAAAAATGAGGTGATTGTCAAATATTTCACAAGTTCAAGATTGGGAGTACACCTGGAAACAGTTTTTTTCTTCTGTATCTCCCACAAATTTCCTCCCTGTGGTTTCCCTCCCGGATGGCCTCTCCCCAGAAAGTTCACTCAGCCTTGCGGGTTGCTCTCGGAAATTTTACGCCTTTTTCTTCTCCTTCTTCTGTTGATACATCAGCTCATCTGCCTGTGAGATCAATTCATCGATGGTATGCGGCGCGTCGGGAGTGAATCGCGCGATACCCACGCTGAGGGTTATCTGGTATAGTCGCCCGTCCCTCTGGTTGTGATTCTCCACTGTTGTTTGCAGGCGCTTTGGAAGGTTGTCCACGCTGTCAACGGACGTATCCGGTGCCAGGATGACAAATTCGTCTCCACCGATGCGGGCGGGGATATCCGCCTCACGAAAGGTTTCTTTTAGGATGGCTGAAACCTCTTTCAAAGCCTCGTCACCCTGGGCATGCCCAAAAGTATCGTTGATCGTCTTTAGATCATCTACGTCGCAAAAGAATAACGCTTCGCTTCTCTTAAATCGGTACGCCAGTTTCATTTCGTGTTCCGCCAGCAAAGAGAAGCCCCTCCTGTTGTATAGTCCCGTCAATTCATCTGTCAAAGACAGGCTGACGATCTCCTGCTCCATTCGTTTTCGCTCGATTATTTGCGCCACCTGGGTCGAGACGAATTCCAAAAGGTTCAAGTCCTTTTGGTCAAAATGGACCCCATCGGTATAACTTTGTACCGCCATGACTCCGATGATTCGTCCCTCCAATTTCAGGGGCGCTCCCATCCAGTCCACCCCCGTCGTCCCCACCACCTCCACTTCACCTTCTCTAACGAGCCGGTCAAATTCCTCAGGGGGCACCAGCAACGGTTGTCCTGTCCGGATGACGTATCCGGTCAGTCCTTGCAGGGGGGTCGGTGTGGGAGGTGGGTCGTCAAATTGATCCACATAATAGGGAAAGCTGATTTCTCCTTTAACCGGATCGTACAAAGCAATGTAAAAATTCTCCGCTCGAATTAATTCCCCCAGGATGGAGTGGATGGAATGGTATAGGTCGTCGATCCCCTCTCCGGTAATTGAAGCCTGCGTGATCCGGAAAATGGCGTTTTGTACCAGTTCAAATCGCTTCCGGTTGGTAATATCGTGTGCCACCAGCACGGCTGTTGTTTCCGAGACCCGCGAGGTGCTTGCGGAGAACCAGGTTTCTTTGCCGTTGATCTGCAGCATATATTCGCCGCTGGCTACTTTTCCCGAATTGATGGCCTCTCGTATCAGGGAAAGGTTATAGTCCGCCTGCTCTTTCGGGAGGACTTCGTGCAGGGTCTTCCCCAGCATTTCATCCGGCGGGCGAAACAGGTTCGCAGGGTTTGTCGGGGCGATTTCGATGTATCGTCCGTTTTGATCGTACACGATCACCACATCCTGCATGGAAGCGAACAGGGCGCGCAGCTCGGCTTCTGACTGTTTCAGCGCTGTCTCTGCCTTTTTCCCTCGTTCGAAGTCTGCACTTAGATTGATGACGATAAGGGAGACAATGGTTAGAACGATCAGTATGGCAGCCAGGGATGCAACGGCTACTTTTAATCCCGGGTTGACGATCCAGGGATTGGCATCCGAGCTAAGGAAGCCTTGGAAAACGACGATCAGGATCGAGGACGGGATGAACGCCCGCAATAACCGTGCCTTGAAAGTGTGACCCATAAATGATTTCACCGGCCAGGCGTTGGGTCCCGACATCATTAGTAGTCCCAGGCTCAGGCACTGGAACGATAGCGCGGTTGTAAAGGCCACCGGGATGGTTGTGCCCCCATAAAAAAGCGGCGCACCATAGAAATATCCCATGAAGAGTATTCCGCTGAAAATGAATAAAACCAGGGCCAGGATCGCTGTGAAATTCTTTGCCCGCTGGCTCGGCTTGAACCCTGTCGTTAAAAGCATGGCGGGGATCGCCAGGAATAGTCCCGCAGCCGCCAGTGGAGACATTCGACCGGAGGTAGTTAGGCCGAATGAAGGCGGGTTCGGGTATATCAATTTTTCGAGATCGGGTCCAAGCCCGGTGATCGCCCTTGTTGCAAGGATGAGCACGAAGAGTAACATTCCCAGTTGCAGCACCAGGATGACGATTCTCGTCCCACCTCTCGTGGGAAATACTCTTCGGATGAACCACGTGCTCCACAATCCCAGCAGGATTAATCCTGTGCCGGGAGCCATGGGAATATATGCGCGGCTGAGCGAGGCAAGGATGGGTTTGTTCACCAGCCACCCGATCAAAGCCAGCATGCTGATCACGAAAACGAATCCCATGAAAAGATCGGCGTAGCGTTCTTGTTTGGTTCGCTGTTGCGGGTACGTCGCTCATTTTTCCAAATTACCTTTTTGATGGATGCTGATCAAATTTGGCATGCTTTCAGCCGAATATTTTTATCGTTGTTCCCGGAAGAATATTTTCACCACTTCCGGGTCGAAATGTGTCCCGGACTCACTTTGGATGTGCTCGAGCGTTTTCTCTTTCGACCACGCTTGCCGGTAGGGACGATCCGAGATCAATGCGTCCCACACGTCCACCACTGCAAATATCCTCGCCGCCAGGGGGATTTCCTCCCTTTCAACCCGCGTGGGTATCCTGATCCGTCCCACCACTCGTGATGGCAGTATGGGATATCCAGCGCGCCGTGCAGGTAACGGATGGGCGATCAGCATTTCATTTGCCAGCGCAGGGTGTTTTTTCATCACCACCCATTCCTCCTTGGTCAATGGTCCTGGTTTCAACAGGATGCTGTCTGGCACACCCATCTTGCCGATGTCGTGCAGCAGCGCTCCCCACCGGATGTTTGTCAGGTCGGTCTCATTCAATCCGAAGGTACGCGCCAGCTTCACCGTCATTTCCGTCACCCGCTGGGTGTGTCCCTCGGTCTCTTTATCCCTCAGGTCCAGCGCATGCGACCAGCCCTCGATCGTGGCATCATATGCCAGCTCTAGTTCGTCGGTGGAGCGCTGCAGCCCTTCGAACATGTGCACATTATCGATGGCAATTGCCGCCTGTCCCGCCAGGCTTCTCAGGAAATCGAACCATTCCTCGTTTGGATGGAGTGTGGTGCGCTGGCAGATTTCCAGCACACCCATCACCTGGCCCTTTGTGATCAGGGGTACGGCAAAGTAGGCGGCTACGTTCTCAGCCTTCATAAATTCGGTATGGGCGAAGCTCGTTCCGCTGGTGGCAACATCCGGGATTTTTATGATTTGCCGTTCCATCAAAGCTTTTCCAGCCTGGCCCTCACCCATGGACTGCCTCATGGTTTCCAGGTCTCGCGTACGGAATCCGCTCCCGGCGGTGAATACCAGCGATCTGCGTGCGGTTATTCAACACCAGCACGTCTGCGGCATCCACCTTCAATTGCTCGATAACGTGTTTGAGAATGATTTGCAGGCTCACTCGTAGATCGAAACTGGACGCAATGGTGCGGTCGATTTCACTCAGCGAGGCCAGTTGCTGCAGGCGGCGTCCGGCTTGCTCTCGCAGCCGCAACCGTCGGATGGCTGCTGCAGCCTGGTCGCCGATGCTTCGGGAGAGCCGTAGCTTTTCTGCTGTGAACGGCTCGCGTTTGTTCATCCCGTGCTTCTCCCAGGATCAGCAAACCAACAGCCTGGTTTAAGTGTTGGGAGGGATCTCCTGTCCGCAGTGGCACCAGGCAGACGGATTTGGCGAAATCAAGCATCAGCATGGCCCGCTCAATGCTGCTTGCTTCCACGTTGTCTGTCTTTAGGATGACCGGTTCGTTTTTATCCAGGACCCGTTGGCATATTGCCAGGGTTGTGATCGGTTGTCGGGCGCTAAAGGTAAAGTCGTTTTCCAGGTTCCGCTCGGGATAAACCGCCCGCGGCACCAGGTCTTCGTCTTCCATCAGGGCAATGCAGGCAAACGTGGTGTGCACGCTCTCCACCGCATGATGGATCACGAGCTGGATCACATTCTCGAGATCTTCGGTATCCGCCAGTTCACGTGAAAGCGTGTAAATGGACATGAGTTCTTCGGTTCGGGATTGGATTACTTCTTCCTTCAGCTTGCGCTCGGTAATATCACGGTAATTGATGACCACCGATTGAACTGCTGGCTCATCTAACAGGTTGGTTATTACTGCCTCCATCCAGCGCCAGGATCCATCTTTGTGTCGTAGGCGAAAATTCGCCTCCTTGACGCTGCCGGGAGTCTCCATGATTTGCCCCAGGACTCGTATCGCCTCTGCTCGCTCGTCAGGGTGAATGATATCGAGTAGCGTGCCTCCTATAAACGAATTGGGTGGGTATCCAAGCGGACGCCGCGCTCGTGGGACTTTCCCAGGTAAGAGTTCCCATCTGAATTAATGAGGGAAATTTCTTCCAAACTATTTTCCACCAGTGCCCGGAAACGTTTTTCGCTCTTCTGTAATGTTTCCTCCACCCGCCTGCGCTCGATCGCCACCGCAACCTGCGCACTCACCGAAGAAAGGAAATTCCTGTCGTGTTCTGTGTAACAATCTGCGTTTTCGTAATTCTGTACCGCCATTACACCGATCGTCTCGGTGGGTGTCTTCAACGGTGCCCCCATCCAGGTTTTCGGTTTGGTGCCAACCAGTTCAACTTCGCCCTTTTCCTCAAGCTCCTTGAACTTTGTCTCGGTCAGTAGGAGTGGCTCACCGGTTCGGAACACGTACGATACGATGCTTTTCTCGAGTTTGGAAGGGGGCATCGGTGGATCGTATTTGTCTATTGCAAACACTTCTTCAAACAGGTCGCTGTTCCTGTTGTGGAAAACCACGAAGAAATTCTCCGCGTAGATCACTTTGGCAAGCGATTGGCGGATCAGTTCGAGTAGTTCGCTCAAACTCCCGGTCGCTGCCACCCCCTTCATGATCTCCAGAAGGACCTGTCGCTCTGATTCTGATCGCCTCAGCTCTGTGACATCGCGATAATTGGTCACGATGGCATTGATTCCTGGCTCTGCCAGCAGGTTGATGCCGGTACCCTCGACCCATCGCCATGAGCCATCTTTGTGCCGGACACGATATTTAAATGGAATGGAGTTCCCAGGAGCTTTCAAAAATTGAGCGTAGCGATTTTCCGCATCTTTTGCATCGTCAGGATGTATTGCCCCGAGCATCGAGTTCGTCTCGCTGGTCAGCAGGATCAAGACCCAGCAGGGAATACGCTGCTGGACTGCGATAGATGATTTTTCCTTCTGTATTGATCAGGGCAATTGCATCGCTATTGTTTTCGATCAGGGCTCGAAATCGAAATTCACTTTCACTCAACCTCTCTTCTGCCTGTTTTCGTTCTGTGACGACAGCCCCCATAAGTAAGCAGACAATACAATTGACGATCATCAGCAGTTCCAATTCCCCTAGCTGCGCAAGGTCAAAACGAAATAACCACAACGATATTACCACCCCGGAATTCAACGCCAGGATTGCCGCGCTGACTCCCTTGAAGCCGCGCTGCAGGGCGATCCAAATGAGCGGTAAGGCGATCAGATATAAGGGATGATACTCGTTGAGCGCGGGTACACCAAAGGCTAGGTAGAGTGCAAAGACAATGCTGAAAGCCTGCCCAATGGCAGGGATCGTTGGACGTTTAAATGTCTGTCGCGCTGGTAGCACGACTGGTTGTCCCTCCAAAAATCTTTTTAAGACGGGCATCACAAAGATGAGCAGGAAGGGAGTCACGGTCAGGACGCCGACTGTTTCTCCGATCCACCAGCTAAATATCGCGTTGAGGACTTCACTGCGCGCCATATCGCTGCTCAAGGCGGAACTGGAAACGGAAAGTATGGCAAGTAACCCTGAAACAAACACAGCCGTAAATACAAACCAGCTTACGTCCCGCAATTTCCGAAGATGCCATTCGAAATGAATTCTATGGTGCAGGAACGCCGCGGCTCCGCCATAAATCAGGGAAATAATAATCGCCCATAATAGTAGTAAATAGATGGGTTGAGGCATTTGATAGACAAAAACACTGCTGGCGAACAGTACGATCGTCACAGCAGGTAGAAATTTTCGTCCAAAAACTAATAGGAGCGCGTAAGTAAGCCCGGCGGGTGGGTACCAGGCAACAATCCCCGGAGTTCTTGAAACTTCCGTGATATTAGGTCAAGAATGAGGAATACAACGAGGTATGCGGCAGCGATCAGTACTTTGCGCCAAAATCGCCGCGAATCGGTGGGTAATTGAACAGTTCCTGGTGGAGCAGCAGGTTTTTTTTTCATGCTACTGTCCGATCTTTGTTCGTTCTTTTTAGTTTTCTCCACTCATCGTTCCCTCGGATTATCCGTACGCGACCCGGCATATCGGGCTTACAATAGAATGGCAGGCCTTACAGTCCAGATTTAAAATAAAAGATAATTCCAGTTCTCCCCCCGTTGTTTCATTACCGACAGGCAATTAACCCTGTATCCAGGGAATCCCTGGAGCGCTGGACATGATAATATTTAATTATACTCTCCGATTTGGAATACGGAATGTCCCTAAGTGGTGTAGACATCTTACACTATTGTTAGTCGCTTCATTTCGTATCTCACTACCATTATGCAGGTCCTGAACAACTCAAGGAGATTGCAGCTCAAAATTCATTATATGCCGCCATCTCATCACCTCTAATCCACCCCTTATGACTTTCTCTTTTTTTCCTTGACATTCTAGAAAATATGTTCTATTATTAACCTGGCTTCATACTTACACTGGGTTCTATACCCGCTCGCACCTTTACAACCGAACGCCCAAAGACCCCCGTTTGGAGAATTGATTCTGAGGATCGATTCAATATTCATTTCCTGGTCCCGGTTTTTTCTACCCGCATTGGGAAGCATGAAAGGACATAACCCTTCACACCCAACCACGAAAAATATGTTTCACGGTCAGTGTCGGCTTCGAGCCGACGCTGACCGCACACTTGCACCGCACTGCGTTTGTTGCAGTGCAGGTGTCGGGCTCACGAGAGCCCGATGCTTCAAGCAACATCACATCGTCCCTGTAGGGGAAGCCGCCCAATACCGCACACTTGCACCGCACTGCGTTTGGTGCAGTACTTACCCTGGCGTACTTGGCCAGGGCACCTGCCCTCCTGACCCTGTCGGGTCTGGACAGGGCGGCGGGTTATGCCGGGGCACCTGCCCCGGCGGGTTATGCCGGGGGTGCAGGTGTCGATCCCCGCACTATCGCGGGGATACCATCCCCGCAGTATGGGGATATCATCCCCGAAGGTTTCCGAGGGGATCCCGCAGGGACAAGGGTCGTCGATGCTTCCCATAAAGGAAGTCGGTCAGAACAGTAATTCCATAAGGCTGTTTTATCCGCTCGGCGTACAATTCAAATCCCATGGAAGCATGAATGGACATTTCCCTTCACATTCAATCACGAAAAAATGTTTCACGCAGTCATCATCGAAAAAATGATGCTTAAATCCTCTCAGTCGTTTCTAGTCGTTCTGGCGCGTCAGACTGTGAAAAATTCCGTTGTTTCACGGTATAAGTCGGCCTCAAGCCGACTTATACCGCATCGACGACATCGCGGAGCACCCCCTTGGGGTGAGTTGTCAATGCAGAGTTTCGAGCCCGATGCTTCAAGCAACATCACATCGTCCCTGTAGGGGAAGCCGCCCAATACCGCATCGACGATTCATATCTTTGAAGCTAGGAAGAAAAATGCCGTCCCTGACCGCTCCCCAGCTTTACCACACGTAATAAATACCCTCTCCAAATACGAAGTATTTGGGGAGGGCAGGGTGGGGCGGGTTTCGCGTAACACATGGTGCACACCTGCCCTCCTGACCCTGTCGGGTCTGGACAGGGCGGCGGGTTATGCTGGGGGTGCAGGTGTCGACGACATCGCGGCATCGTCCCGTTGTCCTCCTGTCCCCCGCATTTTGGGGGATTTCGGGAAGCACATCGTCCCCGTTCGCCCGTCCCCCGCTCTTAGGGGGAGTGGGGATCGTCCCCGTTCGCCTGTCCCCCGCTCTATTGTCCCCTGTCCTTTGGGGGATGGGAAATTGGGTATATCAACCCATTTTTTGAATTGATTCTGAGGATCAATGTACAAATCAATTCCCAATCCCGATTTTTACTGTCCATATAATGAAGAACCTCTCGATGAGAATCAGCTTTCCACCATAAAAGAATTGTTCCTTGCGCGGCGGGCGCATCAAGCGCCCGCACGCCACATCGAAGGCACTAGCCTTCGATGCTCTCGTGCAACCATCGAAGCGTGCGCGTGGCATACAGGATATAAATACTCTTCCCAACACCTCCCGCGCTCCGGAACTTTCCGACGTTTTCAGCGTCTTACCGGTGTACAATTAATTCATTCAATCAAGGAGTCTCTCATGAAAACAAAATTCTTATTCCTGGTGGCTGTCCTCCTGCTCGCTGCTGCCTTGGCAGCCTGCGGTCCTTCATCCATTACCGTCCAGCCTCAGCCCATCCAGCGCACCATCACCGTCACCGGTACCGGCATGGTCACCCTCACCCCTGATATCGCCTACATCACCATTGGCGTTCATTCCCAGGATCCCAGCGCTACCGTCGCCATGACCGCCAACAACACCAGTGCCCAGGCTGTCATTGCTGCCATCAAGGCTGCTGGCGTTGCTGATAAGGATATCCAGACCACCAATTTCAGCATCTACCCGCAGCAGCAGTATGATACCGGCGGGAAGATCACCGGCATCATCTACATGGTTGACAACTCCGTCTACGTCACCGTGCGCGATCTCACCAAGCTGGGTGGTCTGCTCGACGCCAGCGTCACCGCCGGAGCCAACACCGTCAACAGCATTTCCTTCGACGTGGCTGATAAAACTGGCGCTCTTTCACAGGCTCGTCTGGCTGCCGTTACGGATGCCAAAAAACAAGCCGATGAGTTGACCGGCGCCACCGGGGTTTCCCTTGGCACTGTCCAGTCCATCTCCTACTACGACAGTTCAGCCCCTGTAACCATCCAGTATTCCCGTGCCGATATGAGCGCCGCCAGCAGTGTCCCTGTCCAGGCTGGATCGATGCAGATCACCACCACGGTTACCATCGTTTACGAGATAAAGTAAACTATTCTTTCCGGACCCTGAACCGGCTTCCTTGAAGGAAGCCGGTTTTACTTCTGGCGCGATATAATCCCCTCAACACCCCAGGAGGAACCCATGCTGAAAGTCGGTTACATTGGTCTCGGGCTGATGGGGAAGTCCATCGCCCGCAACATCCTCAAAGCCGGTTTCCCGCTCATAATCCACAACCGTTCGCCTCAGGCAGTCGATGAATTGGTTGCCGATGGCGCACAGGCTGCTTCCTCCCCCTCCGAAGTTGCTTCCCAGGTGGATATTATCTTCACCAACCTCCCCGACACTCCGGATGTTGAAAAAGTGGTGCTCGGCGAAAGCGGCATTGCCTCAGGTGTTCATCCCGGTCTTATTTGGGTCGACAATTCCACCATCAAACCTGCTTCTGCCCGCACCCTGGCTGCAAAGTTGGCTGGGATGGGTGTCCTTTCCCTGGATGCCCCGGTTTCCGGCGGGGATGTTGGCGCCCGTCTTGGCACGCTTGCCATCATGGTCGGTGGTCCTGCTGAAGCACTTGAAAAAGTCATGCCTGTTTTTCAAGCCATGGGAAAAACGATCACCCATGTGGGCGACGCCGGGGCCGGACAGGTTGCCAAGGCTGCCAACCAGATCATGGTCGCCGCTCAAATGGTTGCCATGGGTGAACTGCTCATCTTTTCGCAGAAAGCCGGCGTGGATCCACAGAAGGTCGTGGAAGCCATAAAAGGTGGCGCGGCCCAATGCTGGACCCTGGATGTAAAACCCCCTCGCCTGTTCGCAGGCAACCGGTCCCCCGGTTTCAAGTCCTACATGATGGCCAAAGACCTGAACATCATTCTCGAAACGGCCCGGGAATATGGCATCCCTCTCCCATCCGCGGCCCTCGACGCTCAGTTGTACAATGCCATGCTTCAGAACGATCTGGGTGAACTGGATAACTCAGCCGTGGTCGCCGTGATCGAGACGATGGCAGGAACAAAATTGGCCGAGAATAATAAGTGAGGGGATTTCCGAGTCAAGAGGTGTGGAAATGAACTCCAAGAAATATTGGCCCACAATCCGTGATTATGTCCTCATCCTTGCCGGCACATTGCTGCAGGCGGTTTCCCTGCGGCTGTTCATGGTCCCGGCTCAATTAGCTAGTGGTGGCATCAGCGGCATCTCCCAATTGATTCATCATTTCACTGGCTGGTCAATTGGTCTGATGGTTTTCATTGGGAATATCCCCCTCTTTCTGCTCGGTTGGCGCCTCCTGGGCGGGCAGCGTTTCGCCCTTCGCACCCTGGCAGCTGTCCTGGCTTATTCGATCTTCACTGAAGCGGTTCTTTGGCTGCCATTTTTCCCAAAAGATGGCATCACCAATGACCTGGTGCTAAACTCGCTTTATGGCGCGGTGATCAGCGGTATCGGCTATGGATTGGTCTATCGTGCCCAGGGGACCAGTGGTGGGTCCGATATCCTCGCCCGCATCCTGAACCGTTGGCGTGCCATCCCGATGACTCAAAGTTACCTGATCACCGACGCAGTGGTCATCCTGGCGGCGGGTTTTGTCTTTGGCTGGCAAAAAGCTCTTTATGCTCTCATCGTTCTCTACGTCTCCGGTTTGGTTGTCGACAGCACCTTGGAGGGTGGCAGCACCGTGCGTACCGCGTTGATCATCACGGATAAATGCAAGGAAATGGCTGACCGCATCCTGGCTGACATGGAGCGCGGCGTCACCATCCTTGAGGGCACTGGGGCATACACCGGCGAGTCGCGGCCCGTACTTTATTGCGTGGTCACCCGCTCCGAGGTCCAGCAATTGAAGACCATCGTCCACGAGGCGGATCCCCAGGCATTCATGGTGATTGGCATGGCCCACGAGGCCCTCGGGGAAGGGTTCCAGGCATTCAAAAAATAATGGTCGGGATTTTGATAAGGTCGGTTCTGGGGCGGCAATTTTATTACTTGTGATCGCCTCGTATGCCCACCAGCCCTTACGAGGTTCCGGTGTATTTATTGGTTTGAAATAATACCCCCGGCTGGATTCCCCCTCAGAATTTTTCTACCGTGAAAATTGGATAACCACCCCTGTGATCAAGGCGATCTGCCCTAAGTGATATGCGATCATATTCATCAACCGCCCATTCTGAATGGGTTTTACGAACTTATTCCAGGCCAGGACGACGTCGGAGAAATAAAAGAGAAAGGCTCCCACGCTCACCAATCCGGAGGCGGAAGTATTCCAATCAACCCGGAAGATTGTGATTATCGCCGATAGCAGCATAACTGTAATGACCGTCCCATAAACCGCCACCGGTAGCACCAGCTTCCCGAGTCCCTTCTCCCGTATCGCGGCCAGGATGGGTCGCAGGATGCGTGCAGCAAATAATGCCAGCCCGATACCGATGACAACGATCCAAAGTATGGAAGGATTCCCGAAGGGTGTGTTCAGACCGATGATATAGCAAATATGTGCCAACAGGAATGCTGCCAATCCTGCAATGAACCAGCGGTTGGAGAGCATTAGGAATATATCCCCCGCTAAAGAGAAGGCGATTCCCACACCGAAGCTGATGAGCAGCGTTGAGCCAAAACTTCCTGCCGCTGCCAGGTACCCGAAAAGGAGCACCATCGTGATCGGTTTGGCAAAGTATTCTATCTGCTTCCAGCCTTTGGCTACCGCAACCCAGTCTGCAGCGGCGACAATAAATACAGCGATCAACAAAGGTGTCGTCAGCATGGTTTCCTTCAAGTAGAATATAAATATTGGCTCAGATTATTTCTTGATTTTATACCCGAAACGCCGCAGCGCATCATCATCGTCACGCCAATTTTTCGATAATTTTACTCTAAGTTCAAGAAAGACCTTTCTCCCACTCATGGCTTCAATTTCTTTGCGAGCGGCTGATCCGATCTTTTTGAGCATTGCCCCGCCCTCGCCGATCATGATCCCCTTCTGTGATTCTCGCTCGACGAATAAGGTGGCTGCGATAAAGGCTCCCTCTTCCCCCCGTTCGGTATATTCGTCCATCCGGACGGCCAGCGCATGCGGAACCTCGTCACGCAGGAAAATAAGTGCCGCTTCCCGGATCAACTCGGCTGCGATTTCTCGCTCGTATAAATCGGTTAGTTGGTCCTCGGGATATTCCGGCGGTCGGACTGGCAGGTGCGCGGTCAACGCAGTTATTAATTCTTTCAACCCGGCACGGTTCGTTGCCGAAAAAGCGAGAGCTGGAGCGTCTGGAACCATTCCCTCATACACGGCCCGGTGACTGGCTGATGCCTCTGTCTTGAGCAGATCCAGTTTGTTGAGACCCAGCATAATGTCCGGTCGGTGACGCAGGTTCGAGAGCAGGCTGGCAATCCTCTGGTCGTCTTCGTCTGGCTCGGTGCTGGCGTCCACCAGGAAGAGGATGATATCGACGCCATCCAACGCTTCCTCCGCTTCCTGGTTGAAGAACTTGCCGAGTTTGTGACGTGGTGTGTGGACCCCGGGCGTGTCAACAAAGACAAGCTGCGCGTCGCTGGTGGTCAGGATCCCAAGTTGGCGGCGCCGGGTTGTTTGTGGACGTGGAGAAACTGCTGCTATTTTCTGTCCAAGCAGAGCGTTAACCAGCGTTGACTTGCCCACGTTGGGTTTACCTAAGATGGTAATAAATCCGGAACGGAAATCTGTCATTTCTCCCTCACCGCCAATTCGACCGAGAATTATTAGGATGTCGTTGTACCCATCCCAGGAAATCATATCCAAACCAGTGCTAGACTTCAATCACTTTCGCTAGTCTATCACGAATCGTGGGCTCTCATTCTAAAGCTCCTGATATGTAAATGTAGATATTCAGGAATAAATACTTCTTCCTACTCTAATAATTGATTTCAGGAAAACTTATTCGAATCTTTACCTGCCCATTATTAATATAGAAAATTTTTTCCGATCCTACCTCCCCGGAAAAAAATCAGGCCTGCCACATTTTCATGACAGGCCTGAGTACATCGAGTATTATGGACAGCAATTTCAATTTGGTTATACTTTTTTCCCGCAATAGGGGCACACTTTCCACTCAGCCTGAAGGGGTCTGCCGCACTTTGTGCAAGGGGTGGCAATTACCTCAGGGACTGCAGGGGAAGACCCTGCAGGCATGGCAGCTGTTGCAGGAACAGTGTTTTGTGAGCGTACGCGTCCCACCAGCCAAATGATACCAAACACTATCAGCGCTAGGAAACCCAGCATAAATAATCCGCCAATGAAACCGCCAAATGGACTCCTTCGATAACCCATCATTAATGGACCGCGCATGTGGTATCCAAACCCGCCATAAGGCATCATTTCTGGTCCACGATCGGAATAACCTCGGTAAATCTGAGCCTGGCCGCGAATGATATGCATGTTGTTTCGAACCACAAACCCCACTCCAATTAGTGCTGCCAGTATCACGAGCACCACCACCACACCAATCACCCATTTCCATGCTTTTTTCATAATCAATGCTCCTTCATTGGTTCCAGGGAAATAACCTGGTAATATCTAAAAAACTAATGCGGCAGGCAAATAACCAAAGTACTGCCAGCAGACCAATCCTTTCCGATGAAACTATCACAAACCATCGTTATCACAGTTAGTATATCCAGTCATTATGAATATTAGATGAAATGATATAGTATTTCTATTGGATTACCAGGAAGAACAATCCAACCTCAAACTTTGGTAATGATATACTTTACTCATGGCACATCTGATTGGGCTCTTTGGTGGGACTTTCGACCCTCCTCATATCGGTCATTTAATCCTGGCCGCTGAGGCAGATGCCCAATTAGGCCTCGATCGTTTACTTTGGATTTTAACCCGCGACCCCCCTCATAAGCAGGGGTTGCCCATCACCCCTCTTGAAGACCGCCTGGCTATGGTGAAATTAGCCATAGTGGATAATCCCAAGTTTGAGCTTTCTACTGTTGGAAATCAACCGTCCGGGTCCCCAGTATGCCCTGGATACAATAAATTTCATTGCGGACCAGGATCCCTCTGTAGAAATTGCTTACCTGATGGGAGGGGATTCACTGCGTGACCTCCCTACCTGGCACCAGCCAAAGGAGCTTGTATCTGCACTTCGATATATCGGCGTTTTACGCAGGCCGGGAGATTCTATTGATCTGCCCGCTCTCGAATTTAATATCCCTGGCCTCACCGCTAAGGTCCGGTATTTGGATGCTCCTTTACTTGACATCGCTGCCCATGAAATTCGAGATCGGATCGTCCACGGTCGCCCGTTTCGATATTTCCTTCCTCCCGCCGTGTACGAGTACATTTTGGAACATAATCTTTATCAAAACAACCAGCAGGATAATCCTGGATCGGTATTCTGAGAGAGTAAACCTGCCATGTATTCATCCATTTATTTAGGATGACCTCCTGCATAGACAATGCTGAGCTTGCCTCTCCAGTCGCTTTATGCTAGACTTTATATAAGGAATGAGAGGTTGTCAGATGCCAGAAAAAATCCTGATCATCGATGATGATGTTGATACCCTGAAACTGGTTGGCATGATGCTCCAAAAACAGGGGTATAAGATCATCGCAGCCGCAAATGGCGAACAGGGACTTACGCTTGCTGAAGCGGAAAATCCCGATCTGATTTTACTTGATGTGATGCTCCCGGAGATGGATGGCTACCAGGTCGCCAGGCGTTTACGGGCAAGTTCATTGACAGCAGAAACCCCCATCCTGATGTTTACTGCCAAGACCCAACTGGATGATAAAGTAACCGGCTTTGAATCCGGGGCGGACGATTATCTGACCAAACCGACACACCCTACCGAATTAAGAGCACATGTTAAAGCTCTTCTGACCCGCCCGAAAAAAGGAAAGGCTCCAACAGAACCCCTGCAGGCGCAAACACGCTCATTTACGATTGGTATCATTGCTCCACGTGGAGGGCAGGGAGTTACAACGGTAGCTGTCAATTTGGGCGATGCCCTCCGGATTACAGCCAAAAGTGACGTTATTGTTGCAGAGTTACGCCCTGGTATGGGCACTCTTGGTCCCGATATGGGTGAACCCAATCCAGCTGTCCTTGCCGAACTCCTGTCTACCGGTCAGTTGGATATCTCACGCCAGAAAATCCAGGATAAACTTTATACCCACTCCAATGGGCTTCGCTTGCTATTCGGCTCGGTCCAAGCTAAGGACGGGCTTTTGGTAAACGCTCCGGAATTAATGGAAGCGCTGGTGGACCAGATGAGTTACCTTACCCCTTACTTGGTCCTTGACCTGGGAGCCGGACTAAGACCCCTGATCCAAAAAATATTATCTGCCTGCAACACCATATTGGTCCTTGTGGAACCCGTGACGAATTCAGTTATTTACTCCAAGGCGCTGATCACCGATCTCGCTGACCTTACCGGCAGCCGGCAGCGTATCCACCCCATTGTTGTAAACCGTATCCGCTCAGATACTCAATTGACCATGACACAAATGGAGGAGATCCTCGGGCAAACTCCCCTGATTGCCATTACTCCGGCTCCTGAACTGGTTTATTCAGCCACCCGAATGAAAACCACTGTGGTTGATTCCAGTCCTGAAAGCTTGACGTATCAGCAATTCACCAAATTAGCCGAGGCAATTCTGATCTCTGAAAAACTAAAGAATAAATGAATGACATCGAGAAACGCCTCGAGGGATCTCGGCGCTTGATTGCCATTGCCCGTGACCTTGCTTCAACCCTCGATTTGGATGATTTGCTTAATCGCATTGTTCGCGCTGCTGCTGATATTACTGATGCTGGGGCAGCCTCAATCCTTCTTTATGATGATGCCGCTCGCCAACTAAATTTTCAGGTTGCCACCAACCTCGATCTGCAAACAATGCGCGGCTTGGTTGTTCCGTTGGAAGGAAGCATTGCAGGGTGGATTGTGACAAACCGGGAACCAGTGCGGATTGCCAATGCTCACGAAGACACACGGTTCTACATAAAAATCGAAGAAGCCACCCGTTTCCCAACTGAATCCATGCTGGGGGTACCACTCATTAACAAGGAAAAAGTTGTCGGTGTCTTGGAAGTAATTAATAAACACGTTGATACTTTCACTGAGGCAGATGTTGAACTCCTTCAGGTGCTTGGTGCTCAGGCAGCAGTTGCGATTGAAAATGCCAGGTTATTCCAGCAATCCGATCTGATTGCAGAGTTTGTTCATGAACTTCGCACCCCTCTTGCTTCAATCAGCACCGCAACGTTCCTTTTGCTCCGCCCCGAAATGTCACAGGATCAACGCGATCAGATGATTCGGAATATCCATAATGAAACGTTACGATTGAGCACCCTGACGTCCTCGTTTCTTGATCTGGCACGGCTGGAGTCCGGGCGCGTCCAATTTCTCCTTACGAAATTTCACCTGGCGCCCCTGTTGGAAGAGTGCCGTCAAATTATGGAAAGTAAGGCTGAGGCTGAGTCAGTCACCATAAATATTGAAATTGCACCTGATTTCCCCACTGTGGAAGCTGACCGGGACAAATTGAAACAGGTTGTATTTAACCTGCTGAGTAATGGCATTAAATACAATCGGCCTAATGGATCTGTAACCATGACAGCAATTATGAATGACCGGGATTGGACTTTATCGGTTAGCGATACGGGGATGGGAATCCCGGAAAAAGCGCTGCCGCATCTTTTCCAGAAATTCTATCGGGTGCAGGCGTCTGAAGGAAAAGTTGCTGGCACCGGGCTGGGGCTTTCGATTTGTAAGCAGATTGTTTCCGGTCACGGAGGCAGTGTCGAAGTGGAATCAAAACTTGGCGTGGGAACCGTCTTTATAATCCATCTTCCGAAAGGCAATTGATCCGCCCTGCAAGTAAAGCTCTTCCAACTGGATATCTTTCCGATAATGCATTTTTATCCCATATTTATTCATCCCGGATAATTATCTCCTCCCCATTATATCGTTTTCCCGATGAATGAATTATTTAATTTGATCTTGAATAATTTATATCAGGGTGGAACTGTATTTTGATTTCCTTTTCCCCTCTTGTTTTCACAATTTACCGCGCTCCCTTCCTCCCAAACTGCCGCTCGAGTAAATCAACGGATAAATGGATCATCGTTGGCCTGCCGTGTGGACAGGTGCGTGGTGAAGCGCACGCTTCAAGGTCAATTAAGAGTGCGCGCTGTTCATCAGGGGAAAGCACCTGCCCGGCTTTAACAGCCAGCCTTTTACATACTCGTCCGGCAATTATGGCTTCCATTTCATTATTTAAGGGGGATTCGTCTTCTTCAAAATCTTCCACAAGGGCGCGCAACACAACCACAGGATCAGAATTGGCAAATAAACTTGGCATGGCTCGCACTTGAAAGCTGTTCTGCCCGAACAATTCAACATGAAATCCAAAATGATGCAACACTGCCAGCTGACCCTCGAGTAGTTTGGTGCTGGCAGCTGTCAGGTTAACCACTGCTGGGGTTAACAGTTCTTGAGATGGAAAATCATTTTGTTCATGCCTTGCCATTAGTTTTTCGAACAAAACTCGCTCGTGTGCAGCATGCTGGTCGATCAAATACAAACCATCCGGACCTTCTGCAACGATATAAGTCGCCCCTATCTGACCTATCAGCCGAAGGAGAGGAACGGCGACCATGTTTGGTGATATAAATTGCCCTTCCGGAGTCACCAAACGGGAGCTTGTAGGGAGTTCTGAAAGAGGCTCAGGACTATTGTTGTCTCCTGATCTTTGAATTTCGATATTTCCCTCATCGTGTGCAAGACTCCATACAGGGTCTATTGTTTGGTTTTGAGGTCTTGTCCCCCCCCACAAGTTCTGCGGAGCAAACTGCTGCACAGGCGTATATGCCAGGAGGGCACGCCGCGCTGACCGCTGGATGAAACTGAATGCCTTGTCTCCATTTCGGAATCGTACTTCAGTCTTCGCCGGATGAACATTCACATCCACTTCTTCGGACGGCACCTCGAGGAATAGTGCTGCCACGGGGTATCGGCCTACCATTAATAGGGTATGGTAAGCTTGGATCAGCGCGGCATTTAATGGAGTATCTTGAACCCAGCGTCCATTCACGAAAAACGTGATTTCCTTCCGATTGGAACGGGTCAGCCCTGTAGGACTGATGAAACCTGATAATTTATAACCTTCTTCTTCTGCCACCACTTCCAGCATCTGTCGGGCGGAGTCTACTCCATACAGGTCAGCCAGAATTGCTCGCCGGTCGCCATCGCCGCTGGTTTGCAATGAGGTGCTATTCCCCTCCGACAATTTAAAGCGCACCCGGGGGTATGCCAGGGCGTAGCGTGTCAGCATGGTATCTATTGCCCTGCGCTCCGTCACATCTTGCTTAAGGAACTTGAGCCGCGCGGGGACGTTGTAGAACAAATCTTCCACAACCACCACTGTGCCCACCGGAGCCCCGATTTTTTCAAGATTGCCGATGATCCCCCCTTCCACGTGCAAGCGTCCTCCGACTTTATCATTGGTTGTCCGCGATGTGATAAACATGCGCGCCACCGAGCCGATAGAAGCCAGAGCTTCTCCACGGAATCCAAGGGTGGTTATACTAAACAATTCCTCGGCTGAAACCAACTTGGAAGTTGCATGTCGTTCAACTGCTAATCTTAGTTCGTCAGCAGGGATGCCAGATCCGTCATCTGCCACTTGGATCAGAGTTCTTCCGGCTGTGGTGATATTTACCGTGACAGTTTTCGCCCCTGCGTCCAGGGCATTTTCCACCAGTTCCTTTACGACCGATGCAGGGCGTTCTACCACCTCGCCAGCCGCTATCTGCGAGGCAACTTCGGGAGGTAAAACACGAATAGTCATGGCATTATTCTACCGTATAATATCGCCATGCGTTTTCAAACCCTGCTCTTCGACCTAGATGAAACTCTGTATCCATCCTCAAGCGGATTATGGATGGCCATCCGCGACCGCATCAATACATACCTGCGGGAAAGGATGGGAATTCCAGCGGAACAGGTCGAGCTCTTGCGGGAACAATATTTTCGGGATTACGGAACCACACTGCGTGGTCTGCAAGCAAATTTTAACGTGGACATGGAAGAATATCTGGCATTCGTTCATAACCTTCCATTGGGAGTTTATCTTCAGCCAGATCCAGAAATGCGGGAGGTAATCATAGCGCTCCCCGCTAAAAAATATATTTTCACTAACGCTGACAAGGCTCACGCAAATCGGGTTTTGGATGTACTGGGTCTGACGGGATTATTCGACGGGATACTGGACGTACATACGATCGCCCCGTATTGTAAGCCGATGCCGGAAAGTTTTGAAAAAGCTTTACGCGCGGTCGGGTCCCCAGACCCTGGTAATTGTGCTTTGCTTGACGACCAGGCTCGTATTACACGCGCTGCCAGTCATCTTGGTATGTTTTCGATCCTGGTCGGAAAAGATTCTGCTGGGATGGATGCTGACGCTGCGATAAAAAACTGGAATAAATTACCCGGTTTATTGGCAGGGTAAATCTAACGCTGTTCTTACACCAGGTTGATAAAATTTCACAAAAATTGTGAACTTGATAAATTGCTGGGATATTGTTCACATCTGCCTGTTTTTCCCTTCGATCCAAATTTCATTATGTGTTAATCCAGGTATGTTAATATTAACAATCAACCATTTTGGAGAATATTATGCAAAATAAACCCTTGCGTTCTGTTTTGATCGCTGTCGTAGCTATTATTTTGGTTGTATGCCTCTTTGGAAGCGGTTTTGTCGTCGGTAATTTCGTGCCTGTATTAAAGCCCGCGCCAATTTCAACAATTACAGCCGATCCGGGATCCAACCAGGGTGGAACTCCTGCAGATCTCCAATCACAGTTCGCCCCATTCTGGCAGGCTTGGAACCTTGTCCACCAAAATTATGTCGACCAGCCGGTTGATAACACCAAACTTGTCCAGGGGGCGATTAGCGGTATGATGAATGCCCTTGGGGATGCTCATAGCGGGTATTGGACTCCTCAGGAAACGACAGATGCAAATATGGCGATGCAGGGGGCATATGATGGGATCGGTGCTTATGTCGATACACGTGGCGCATATTTGACAATTACCAAGACCATCCCCGGTTACCCTGCTGAAAAGGCAGGACTTCAAACAGGCGATCAGATCATCGCCGTGAATGATCAGGATATGACTGGAATAGACCCTGATTTGGTGCGAATGACAAAGGTGATGGGTACTGCTGGAACGGAGGTAAAACTAACAGTTCAACGAACAGATGTAGAAAAACCGCTGGAATTTACCATAACTCGTGCGCATATCGTCATTCCAAGCGTCACAAGTAAAATGCTTGCCAACAATATCGCATATATTCAGATCACTGTGTTTGGAGATACCACCGCGAGTGATTTCCACAATCAATTAAGCCAATTAATGTCACAGAACCCATCTGGCCTCATCTTGGATCTCCGTGATAACGGTGGCGGTTACCTGGACACTGGTATTGCTGTAGCGTCTGAATTTATCGACCATGGTGTCATTGTTTCAGAAAAGTATAGTGACGGGACAAATACCCCCCATAATGCTATCCCTGGTGGTTTGGCGACCACTGTACCTTTGGTAGTGCTGGTCAATGGGAATACCGCTTCGGCATCGGAAATCGTTTCAGGAGCCATCCAGGATGACGGTCGGGGTAAGTTGGTTGGTGAACTCACATATGGCAAGGGTTCGGTGCAGAACTGGTTCCCATTATCTGATGGAGGCACTGCTCGCGTTACGATCGCAAAATGGCTCACACCCAGTGGACGCACTATTGACAAGATCGGTCTTAAGCCTGACGTAGTTATTCCATTGACTCAAGAAGATATTACTGCCGGGCATGACCCACAATTGGATGCGGCAGTTCAGGCCTTGCTTCATCCGTAAATCAGGGGTAATAAAATAGCTGTACTCAATCGATTGAGCCGAAACCGGTCGTGAATTTTTCAACGATAGGAGAGACCATGTTTTTTAACCCTCAATACCTTCTTTTCATGGCTCCAGCATTCTTGCTGATGCTAATAACTTCCTGGTATGTCAAATCAGCATATCAAAAGTGGAGCCGGGTCCAGGCGCGTAGTGGGTTGACCGGGACAGAAGCTGCCCAACGCTTGATCGCTAGAGGTGGATTATATGGAATACAGGTACAAAACGTATCTGGGAACCTGACGGATAACTACGATCCGCGCACCAAAGTCTTACACCTCTCGCAGGGTGTCGCAGAAAATACTTCGGTCGCCTCACTGGCAGTTGCAGCACATGAACTCGGCCATGCCCAGCAGGATGCGGAAGGATATTTTCCCTTACGTTTTCGCGCTGCTTTAGTGCCAATGGTCAATATTGGTTCCTATTTGGGATGGATTCTGGTCATGCTAGGTCTGTTCTTAAGCTATGCAGGGATGACACTGGGAATCAATATTGCCTGGCTTGGCGTTATCATCTTTGCCGGTGGTGCGGTTTTTGCCCTGGCTACTTTGCCTGTGGAATTAAATGCTTCAGCACGCGCCCGGCGTCTCCTGACTGAAACCGGCATTATCTACGGTCCTGATGAGCAGCGCGGCGTCAATACGGTGTTAAACGCGGCCGCGTTGACCTATGTTGCTGCTCTGGTAACGGCAGTTCTTCAATTACTCTATTACGTTTCCCTGGTTGGTGGCATAGGCCGCCGGCGTTCATAAACTAATAGCTGCAAATAAATAAATTATCGCCTCCCAGAGGTCCTTATATTCCTCGGGAGGCGATTGTTTTAGAAAATCCAGTATAATTCTTGCATGAGGAAAATCATCTTCGCGTGTGTCCTGCTGCTGGCAATTGGATTTGTCGTCCTCCGTTTTTCTGAACTGCAGAATATTCTGGATACACTACATCACAGTAACTACCGGTTTTTGATCGCCGCTGTAGTAATTGAATTAATTTGGTTCTATAACTCAGCAACTGTGTACAGCGTGTTGTACCGCCTGGTGGGATTAAAGAGGTTAGTTCCCACCTTATCCTGGTGGCAACAGCAGCCAATTTTGTTAATGTGGTTGCCCCTAGCGTGGGAATTGGCGGGATGGCAGTTTTTCTTGACGATGCACATCGGCGGAACCACTCAACCGGTAGGGTGACGGTAGTGGGGGTTCTTTACATCCTTTTTGATTACATGGCCTTCTTTTGTGTTTTGGCACTCGGACTGATTGTATTGGTTCGTCGAAACAATCTCAACGCCGGGGAACTTACCGCTGTAGCCATCCTGCTTGCCATTGCCGCGGGAGTGGCGTTTCTCCTTTACCTTGGTTATAAATCCGCAGAACGGTTAGGCAAGGCACTTGCCTGGCTGGCGCGTTTGATCAACCGAATTATGCAGCCGTTCATACACCGGGATTATTTGCAGGAGGATAGGGCTCATTTCTTCGCCCGGGAGATTGCTGAGGGAATTTCCATGTTACGTGGCAAGCGGAAGGAATTGCTTTGGCCATTCTTGTATTCCCTAAACAATTTTGCCCTACTTCTTTGTGTCCTCGCATTCACATTCCTTACTTTAGGAACTCCCTTCACAGTTGGTACGTTGGTGGGTGGATTTGCAATAAGTTATCTTTTTTTGATCGTCTCGCCCACTCCGTCTGGGCTGGGGGTGATGGAAGGGGTGATGACTCTGGTCCTCACCTCCTTGCGGGTCAAGCTGGAGGCAGCAGCATTAATCACTCTGACTTACAGATTCATCACCTTTTGGTTCCCATTGGTGATTGGGGCGGTCGCGTTTCGCATCCTTGGAACCAAAGCAAAACCTCTTGGAGAGGAGAACCCATCCAACATTAAGGATTAGTGGAGGCGGACTTGTTTGAACTACCTGAATACATAATTCTAGCCCGCCAGATGAATGAGACGTTGGAGGGGAAAATCATCCAGCAAGGAACCCTTGGCAACTCTCCCCATAAATTTGTCTGGTATAACCGAACGGCAGGGGAATTCGAAGGATTAACCTTCGGTAAATGCATCGGCAAACCGCATGTGCTTGGTCGCTGGTTATCCTTGGATCTATTGCTGGGGTATCGTCTACTCTTCGGCGAGTGCGGCGGGAGTTTCCTTTACCACAGTCCCGGAACTTCCTTGCCCCGAAAGTACCACCTTTCCTTGACCTTCAGTGATGGCTCGTCAATGACAGTCATGACTTCTATGTGGGGGGCGATGGAGTTATATGAGGCCGGAAAGGAACTAGAGCGAAAATACTTAAAAGATATGCGCCCCACTCCACTTGATGCAGAATTTACTTTGGTCTACTTTTCCGCCCTGATCGATGAACTCATCCACGGAAAGAAACGCAGCATCAAAGGTTTGCTTACCCAGGACCAGATCATTCCCGGCCTGGGGAATGCAATTGCCCAGGATATCATGTTTTCAGCCCGTCTCCATCCCCGCCACTCCCTTGCAGACCTGACCACTGATCAACGCAAAGACCTTTATGCATCCATTATGAACATTGTCCACAATGTGATAGAGATGGGTGGTCGCAGTGATGAAATTGACTTGTTCGGAAATCCAGGTGGGTATGAGCGCATTATGGACAGCCGGGCACCCGGCAGACCTTGTCCACGATGCAATCAGTCGGTGGAAAAGATGCAGTATCTGGGCGGTAAATGTTATTTCTGCCCGAATTGCCAGTTGTAGGACATTTATCAAAAAACCGACCGGGAGCTTTAGCACTCGGTCGGTTTCTTACACCTTCGACTTCCTATTATGAAATTTACTCGTATCGTAAAGCATCCACAACCTGAAGTTTGGCTGCTTGTCGTGCAGGAATAATGGCTGCTAAGGCTCCGAACAGCAAGCCAATGATTATTCCCGCCAGAATGCCAGCGATAGGAAACGAGTACGTCATTGGGAAGAGTTCAGCCAGTGCGTTCACGATTACATATCCCAGGTACATTCCTGAGAGGATGCCGAACGCAGTCCCAACCGAAGCCAACAACAGAGCTTCAGCCACCACCATTCGCCGGACCTGTTTACGGGTGCCACCTATTGCCCTGATCATACCGATTTCGCGCGTCCGTTCTAGCACACTGATAGTAAGCGTATTCACCATGGCGATCAGGGAAGGAAATGCCAGGAAAGCCAGCAGGAAGTACATTCCGGCGAAAACCGCCTTGACCAGCCGCAACATTTGGTCAATGTAGCTTTTCCCGGCAACGACGGTGAATTGAGGGTAGTCAGCTGCGACAGCTTTGATCTTAGAATCGATTTCATTCAATTGCACGCCGGGCTTTAGATTCAACTGTATGAAAACATCATCAGTTCGGCCAAAATCGGCTGCCAGGTTGGCTTGTGAGATAAAGGCTGTCACAACTTTGGCACTCAACAAATCAGTGGCAATGGCGACGATCTTGTAAGGTTGTGAGCCGTTCGGAGTTGCCAAATCCAAAGTATCCCCAACCTTAACAGGAATCGTCATGAGGAATGATCCATTTATGATCATGTTCCGCCCATTGGCAAGAGCAGCATAAGCTGATTCGTTACCCTGTTTGAAGTCCAATCCGCTTACCTTTGGATAGGATACTGGATCAATGCCCAGCATGGATACAGCTTGACCGTTTATCATTGCGCTGGAGAAACGGAGTGTGCTAATATCGCCAACGCCCGGGATAGCTTGCAACCGATTGGTAAAATCAGACCCCGAACCCATGTTGCTGCTCCAGACAGCAATCGATGGAGGCACAAACAAGTAATCGCTTCCAAGACTTTTATGTAACAAGCTGCCCATCATCCCGTTTAGGCTGGATGTCATGCCACCCAGGGCAACAACGATTGCCAATCCGATCATCGTGGCACTTGCGGTAGTTGTCACGCGCGATGGTTGGCGGGTAAGGTTGCCCTGCGCGAGATCACCGGTCCCTTGGTGGGCATAAAGCCATGCGGTCAGGCGGCCAAATACAAAGACGATTGGACGCAGCAAGGCAGGGGCAACAAAAATCAATCCGAGCAGAAACAAGAGTCCGCCCAGGGAAATGAGCCCCATATTTTTGGTAGCAAGTGCCAGTAGAGCAAGACCGACCATCACCAAGCCGGATATGAACCCGATTCCTGCACGACGCTTGAATTCCACTTCCGCTACCGAGGGACGCAGGGCATCCATCGGAGTAATTTTGCTGGCATTGATGGCCGGGATGAGACCAGATAGAACTGTAATGCCAACCCCGAGAAGTACTGATGTTACTACGAGTGAAACTGTGACAACCGGCTGTCCCATCTTGATGTTTATGAATTGACTCATCATCGGTCCTGCCAGCGAGACAACTCCAGCTCCAAAAATGTACCCAATCAGCATGCCTATGCCTGAACCGATCAGTCCCTGTAACAGGCCTTCCACGAGGATCATGCCCGTAATGGTTCCCCGCCTTGCTCCCAACGCACGCAGCATGCCAATATCACGACGGCGCTCTGCGACCACTGTTCGGAATGTATTGAAAATTATGAATCCACCCATAAACAAAGCCAATACACCAAACATATTAAATGCAGCTTGACCAAGTTTAATGCTGGCAAACATGGATGAGTCAGGCTGGAGGGCACCCACCTGATAATCAGCCCCCAGGGCAGACTCGATGGAAGACACGGTTTTACTGCGTAAAGATTCATCAGTCGTAGACAGGGCCAATTCGATTGTGTTTATCTGGCCAGTTTGGCTGGTCATTGCCTGGGCCTGTACCAGGTTTACAAGCATTTGCTCGTTGCCAGGCACCGTGCTTGGCGGCAATATGCCGACCACGCTAATGATGTCAATTCCATTTACCGACGGAACCTTAATAGTTCCTCCAAGAGAAACGCCATACGCGTCAGCCAGGGTTTGTGAAATGACTGTTGCATTGGTGTCTCCAGATTGCAGGAATCGACCGCCGGGTTGCACAAGGTAGGCATGCAGCGATTGTGCCTCGGCAGGGTCTACCCCTATCAGGTTTAAGGCTGTGATACTATCTGCTTTGCCGGGGTTTCCATCCACGAAATCAACTGGCAGGTTGATCGTCCGTTCCAATATACCCGATGATGCACGAATGCCCGAGATGCCATTCAATTGATTGATAACACCCTCTGGGAATCCACTGCCAGACTTGCTGGTTATGGTCAGGTCCACCACATTGCCCGCAGCCATGAGATTGGCTTGGAATGCCTGTAACATGGTCGGAAGGATGATGTTCATCCCGAATATAACCATAACGCCGAAAACAACAGCTAGAGTGGTCAGGAAGGTGCGTAGTTTACGTCCATTCAAATATCGCCAGGCAAGATTAAGTTGGAAGTTCATAAGATCTCCTTTGGAGGAAAAGAGTTCGAATATCTTGGAGAAGTGTCTTCTGATGAACCAGCACATTTCTCCAAACTCAATTCTCTAGTCTCCAATCTCCTTCATTTTGTCCGCAATTTTTTCAGCTGCACCCTTCCGCTCCAGTTGGGTTTCATCGACAACTTTCCCATCCTTTAGGAAGATGATGCGGTCGGCATATGCAGCAATGCGAGGGTCGTGCGTGACCATGATAACGGTGCGCCCATATTCCTTGGTTACCTGGCGTAATAAAGCGGCAATTTCATCGCCGGACCGGGTATCAAGGTTGCCGGTGGGCTCGTCCGCCAGGATCAAGGCTGGTTCCGACACAAGGGCGCGGGCAACGGCAACGCGCTGCTGCTGACCGCCGGAAAGTTGGTCGGGGCGGCTTGAAAGACGGTCACCCAGGCCAAAGCGTTGGAGCCATTTGGCAGCAGTCTTTTTAGCATCGACAGGCTTCACCCCATCCAAAGTTACAGGGAGGGCTGCATTTTCAACTGCGTTTAACACAGGGATGAGGTTAAAGAACTGAAAAACAAAGCCGATGCGTTTGCGGCGAAGTTTGGTAAGATCGTCGTCTTTCATATCTGCAAGCGAAGTGCCGGCAATGACAACCTTTCCTTCGCTGGATCGATCCAATCCACCCAACAAGTGAAGCAGGGTGGATTTGCCACACCCGCTTGGACCCATCACGGCAACAAATTCACCTTCTTTTACCTGGATTCCAACGTGATCGAGAGCAATGACCGCGGTTTCCCCGGAGCCGTAGATTTTGGTCAGGTTTTCTGTTTGAATGAGAGACATCGTAAACTCCTTCCTCGTTATTGCTTAGTTGATGATTTAGCAGCTGGATTTGCGTTGAATGGCTATGAAATTCTATCTTCTGTCTTCTTTGCTGGCGGATCGACTGCATCTGTTATCACCTTGTGAGGCCGTCCACGTGGCCGGATTTCCGGCTCTGGCAGCGGCTGTCCTTTTACTTCTTCCAGCCTCATCTCGGCCATATCCAACCAGCGCAGATCGGCTTCCAGATGCATGACTGCCTTATCCATCAACAGGATTTGAGCCATCTCTGTACGAGGGTTATAAGAGTCTCGAAGGTTAGTGGCAGCGTGAAGATCCTGGAATAAATGTGCCCGTTGGGTCTGGATAATCCGATCGAGTTTGCCTTCCCGAGAAACCAGAGCTATCATCAATTTGACAAAGAACTCGTCCCGCTGGTGATCAGGGGTGACCCCCTGGTTGAACCATTCTGACAAGGCTTCGTGCCCAGCTTTGGTAACAGCATACACACGCCGGGAGGGCTCATCCCCCTCCCCCAAATCAGAGGAGCGTTCCACCAACCTAGCCTCTTCAAGTCGTTCCAAGGTTGTGTAAATTTGGGCAGGTTTTACTTCCCAATTGGCGTCTCCGCCAACGACGGCTTCAAAAGCCGCGCGAAGTTCATACCCGTGGCGGGGTTTTTGAGCAAGTAAACCGAGGATAGCAAATCGAACTGACATAATTAGTCTACAGGTTATTATTTTTGTAACGGCGAATATAATAAACGAGTTAGTATTATTTGTCAAGGGTAATATTATTTATCACACATCATCGCCACTCTTTGCCAGATGAGAGCTGGGACGGAGTGCCCATCTCAGAGGACATTTTTTAGCCATGACTACCACAAAATTTAGATATATGACACTATCTATCTACTTGACAAAGAAACAATCTGGTTCTTGACCGATGAATTCCCTGCTTGAGAGGGCTCTTTGAAATTCCCTCAATCCTGGCCTCCATAGAAAAACAGGATTAGAAAACAAGTAAATTGAGGGCGGGTGTCGCTACCTCTATATCCACGCTCGCGTTGGAAGACATGAGAAATCGTTCCAGTATTAAGATGCCAAAATCGCCATCGAGACCGGGAATGCATCTTACGCAAACGGGGATCGTATTTAAGAGTTGATTGGAACCAAGGGGTTAATATTTGTGTAAATAGTTATTACTTAAGAGTATCTTCTTGGAAGTCCGGCTTGCCGGGTATAATCTTTCCCAGAATATGTCTATCCAAACCTTGCTCTCCCGGTGGCGGATCGACCCGGAAACTGCCCCCAACCTCCCCATCTGGCGCACCACCCCCTCGCGACCTGCAAAACAGGAACCCTTCCCAGTTGATCTTCCCCCAGTTCTTGCAGAGTCTCTTATAAAGCAGGGGATCCCTTCGCTGTATAGCCATCAGTTACAAGCATGGGAATCCATCCGGCGCGGAGAAAATATCGTCATTTCCACTGGAACCGCCAGCGGTAAAACATTGGGATATAACCTGCCCGTTCTGGCTGCATTATTGAGCGATACGGAAACCCGGGCTCTATATCTTTTTCCAACCAAGGCACTCGCCCAGGATCAACTCTCGGGCTTGAATAGTTTTCAATCCTCCATTAATTTACTAAGATCTGCAATATATGATGGTGACACCCCCGCCTCCCACCGGTCAGCAATTCGTAAGAATGTAAATATCCTTTTTACAAATCCAGATATGCTCCATACCGGGATATTACCTCACCACACCAACTGGGGAGAATTCTTCCGCAACCTGCACTTCGTTGTCATAGACGAGATGCACACATATCGAGGGGTATTCGGTTCCCACGTGGCAAATGTGATTCGCAGGCTAAAGCGGGTGGCAAAATTTTACGGTTCAAATCCCCAATTCATTCTAACATCCGCCACAATCGGAAATCCGCAAGACCTGGCAAGGGGACTCATCGAGGCACCGGTTACGCTGGTGAATGTTGACGGCGCCCCCCGCGGCGAGCGTCATTTTCTGGTCTATAATCCGCCGGTCATAGACCCATCTCTTGGCATTAGGAAAAGCTCGACCCAGGAAAGTGTCCGCCTTGCGACGGATTTACTGTCTCAAAATGTGCAAACGGTTGTTTTCACCCGTTCGAGGCGATCCGTTGAAATATTACTCACATACTTGCAGGGAAACAGGAGAGGGGATTATCCGAACAATTTGCATTCCCCCAACCAGGTTCAAACATCGTCGATTCGTGGTTACCGTTCCGGTTACCTCCCAGCGCAGCGGCGCGAGATAGAGCAGGGTTTGCGTAATGGAACCATCCGGATGGTGGTTGCTACAAACGCTCTCGAACTCGGAATTGACATAGGAGGACTGGAAGCGTCACTAATTGTCGGATACCCAGGGACTATTGCATCAACGTGGCAGCAAGCAGGCCGGGCTGGTCGTGGGAACGATCCCGCGGTTGCAGTTTTTGTTGCAACCCCTGACCCTCTCGATCAATTCCTGGCACATCATCCCGATTACTTTTTTGCCCGATCGCCCGAACATGCGTTGGTCAATCCCGACCATTTACTCATCCTATTAAACCATTTGCGATGCGCAGCATTCGAACTGCCATTCAAACCAGGGGAGGGATTTGGAGATTTGCCGGCTGAAAAACTTAAAGAATACCTCGATTTCCTGGTCGACACCCAGGAGTTGCATCGATCTGGTGACAAATATTTTTGGATGGCAGACGCCTACCCGGCCGCGGCAGTCTCTCTGCGCTCAGCCTCGCCAGAAAACGTGCTCCTCCACATCGACGATAGCTCTGCTCCACGCATCCTTGGAGAGGTGGACCTGGCATCCGCCACCTGGATGGTGCACCCGCACGCCATTTATTTACACGAAGGTCAGCAGTATTTTGTCCAGGACCTCAACCTGTCCCGCAATATTGCCACTTTGATCCCGGTGGCGCTTGACTACTATACCGAACCGCTTCGCCAAACCGAAGTAAGCCTTTTATCAACGCTGGACAGTGCTTATTGTCCTTCAATTTCAGGGGCGGGGGAGGCATGCACCAGGGCTTACGGGGAACTCCAGGTGACCACCCAGGTTACCGGTTTCCGTAAGCGTGCCTGGCTGGGGGGTGAAAATCTGGGCGAGGAACCCCTCGACCTGCCACCGACCGAATTGCAGACAACCGGTTACTGGCTTTCTCTTTCCGAGCAGACCATAGAGATGCTCCGTGCGCAGGGTAATTGGACCAACGATCCAAATGATTATGGCACTGGCTGGTCCCGGCTTCGGGATGCGGTCCGCTTAAGGGATGGCTACCGGTGCCAGGTGTGCGGCACGCCTGAGAGCGGGAACCGTCAACATGATGTGCATCACATAATACCGTTTCGCCAGTTCCCTTCCTCTGCTGAAGCCAACCGGATGAATAACCTTGTCACGCTTTGCCCCACCTGTCACCATAATGCTGAAACCAACCTGCGCATGAAAAGTGGGCTGGGTGGATTGGCAACCGTACTCGGTCAGCTGGCACCGCTTTTCCTGATGTGCGACAGCGGCGACTTGGGAGTCTACGCCGATCCTGGCGGCTCGGTTATCGGAAATCCCGGGGTGGTTTTATATGATCAAATACCAGCGGGGATCGGTTTCAGTCAAAAGTTGTTTGAAATCCATTCTGAATTGTTGAATCGTGCGCTGGACCTGGTAGAGGAATGCGAGTGCGAAGATGGATGCCCTTCTTGTGTGGGCCCAGCTGGGGAAAATGGGGTGGGTGGAAAATCGGAAACCCTGGCAATCCTAAAGTTATTAGTTTCAAAGGAAATTAATAACCAATGAGTTGCCAGCAACCAGGGTGGAGTAAGGTTGCGGGATTTTAACCCAATAACATTTCCTGGTTTGAGTTTTTTTGTCTAGCATTCGCCCGATAATGCACTAAACTTCCCCCAGAATATTTGATTTAGAATCGCTGCAATTACATTCGAAATTAAAAGATTGCTGCGCTCGAAATTCGAGCGCAGCAAATTGATTACAAGCGAATTATGAAGCGGGGGGTAAAGGTTCCTGGGGAGGCAGGATATCGACGGGAGCGGCCTCAGGAGCGACCTTCTTTTTTCGGAGGAGCAGTACAGGTACAACTATCGCAATGACTATGAAGATCAGGGCTATGCAAAGCGAGGCAAAACCGATCCAGCTTGGGAAATTACCATATCCGCTCCAGAAATCAGGCAGTGTCCCGGTGGCACCCCAAATGCCAACTACACACAAGCTTAATCCAGGACACCCACAAAGCAAAATAGCGGCGATAGTTCCAATGATGGCACCAGTTCTGTTGGGTTTCTTCTCTTCCATCGGTCATCCTCCTTGAATGATTTTATATATTTTGAGTATACATGGGACAAGCGCATAATGCAAGCACTTGGACCAAAATTGCTTACTTAGCTCCGCAGGGTCGCTCCCAATTCCTGTTCCAAGCGGCGGACAATGCGAGCGCGCATCCCGGCCACATCCTTGTCGGTGAAGGTCTTGTTCACAGCCTGATAAGTAAGGTTATAGGCGAGACTTTTCCTTCCCACCCCGATCTTTTCGTCACGGTAAACATCAAACAATCGCACCTCTGCCAACACCTTCCCGCCAACCTGGCGGATGAGTTCAGCCACCCGCTCGGCAGGAACACCTTCATCTACAACGACCGCAAGATCTTCCAGCAGCGGCGGGAGCATGGGAACAGGTTGGGTCTGGTAGAGAGCGGGGATCAGTTTCAGCAAGGCGTCCAGGTCGAGTTCTGCAGCCATAATCTGGGCTCGGAACGAGGCAGGCCAGTCATATTGCCCTCGCACCTGAGGATGCAACTCACCAAGGACACCAATTTGAATCTCATTGGACATTGCTTTTGCACATTTTCCAGGATGGAAACTGGGATGCTCGCCAGGTTCAAAATGGATTCCGGAAATGCGCAGACCATAAAACAGGGTGTTAATGACTCCTTTGATATCGAAGAAGTCCATGGCACCGGTATCCGCAGGTTGCCAGCCTGTCCAATTTCGCTTTCCGGCAAGCAACAGGGCAATTCGTTGATTCTCATCAGGCAAATCTCCGCCCTCTGAGGCAAGAAAAGCCGGGCCAATTTCAAATAATGCCAGTCGGTCGCGCACGCGGGCGTTCCGTTCAGCACAGTCCAGCACGCTGGCAAGCACACTATGCCGCAGGACGATTTTATCGGGAGAAATGGGGTTGGAAATCCTTATGTAAGGCTTGTCATCGGGCAGGGAGGTTGGTTCCAACCGGCGCGCCTCCCGATGGGGAGCGGTAAAGCGATAACTGATCACCTCCTGCAATCCCTGGGTCACCAGCAGGTCGCGGATTCGTTCTTCTCTATCGAGGGCGACGTTTCCCATTTGTGGCGGGAGTTCATCAGCCATCCGCGTTTCGGGAATGTTATCAAACCCATACACGCGGGCTATCTCTTCAATAATGTCGGCCTTGCCAGTGACACCCTCCCCAATATCCATGCGATGATCAGGAACTGTGACAAGCAAACTATTGTCATCCTTTTGCTCACATTTAAATTCAAGACGTTCCAGGAAGGATTTCATCTGATCACTGGATAATTCGACACCCAGCCAGCGTTTTACGTCACCAGGGGTGATCTCGATTGCAGGGGTTTTAGGGGGAAGAGGGTAAAGATCCACAAGTCCGGGAGCCACCTTCCCATTTGCCCAGGCTTGCATTAGTTCCAACCCGCGCCTAACACCGCGTTCAGCCATTGCCGGGTGAACGCCGCGCGAAAAACGGTAGGAAGCTTCTGAGTTCAACGCATGGGTGCGGGCGGTTTTACGGATATTGATGAAATTCCAGGCTGCCCCTTCGAGCAGGATATTGTGCGTCTTATCGCTAACTTCCGATTCCAAACCTCCCATTACTCCTGCCATTGAGAGAGCTCCAACATCATCGCAAACCAAGACAGTATCCACTTCCAGCTTGTGGTCCACATTATCGAGCGTGGTCAGTGTTTCCCCCGGTTTGGCAGTGCGGGTGATGATCCTTACCTGCCTGCCACCTGCACGTTTGACCAGAACATCATAATCGAAGGCGTGCAGGGGTTCACCAATTTCCAGCATCCCATAGTTTGTAGCGTCCACAATATTGTTGATCGGACGCATACCGGCCAGCGTGAGACGCCGCTGGGCTATTGCCGGGCTGGGGCGAATTTCAACATCAGTGACAAGTCCCAGCACAAAGCGCGGATTCAATTGTGGGTTTGTGATCTCAATCGAAGCAAATTTCCCTTCCCTATCAAGCGAGTTGTCCCGGGTTTTGTTCGACAATTTCAATGGTTTCCCTGTGATGGCGGCTATTTCGCGTGCCAAACCCAGGATGCTTGCACAGCGCGCAAAACTCGGCAGGAGCTTTACATCAAGAACTGCATCACCAAGTGTATCCGCAAGCGGAGTCCCGGCGATGACATCATCGTCGAGGAACATGATGCCTTCGTGCTCCTCGGAAATACCCAATTCCTTTTCCGAACAAACCATCGAGGAGGACTCTACCCCGCGGATGGTAGCGCGTTTGAGCGTGGTCAGCACCTGCCCTTCCTGGTGACCATCGAAAATCCTGGCACCTTCCTTGGCATATGCCACTTTTATTGTTTTTGACAGCGGTCCAATCCCTTTGTACTCATAAAGATTAGGTGCACCGGTCAATACGATTTGTTCCTGTTTACCATCAAAGAGTTTGCAGAGCACCAATCGGTCCGCGTTGGGATGCGGCATTACCTCCAAAATGGAAGCAACCACGATTTTCTCGCGATCCCATTCCAAGCCGGAGAGATGTGCATCCACACTTCCCGGGGCGGGCATAGGCAGACCTATAATTTGGATTTCTTCCACTTCCATGCCGGCCATGGTAAGGAGATGTGCCAATTCAGCAATCGAAATATCAATGTCAACAAAATCTTTTAACCAGGATAAAGGCGCTTTCATATCTTGCTCCTAGAACTGCTCAAGGAAGCGTAAATCATTTTCCCAAAAATAGCGAATGTCATTAATGCCATATCGAAGCATGGCAATTCGCTGAGGCCCAAGTCCAAAGGCGAACCCGGTATACCGTTCCGGATCATACCCTCCGTTCGCGAGAACGACTGGGTGAACCATGCCACAACCCCCGATTTCTAACCAGCCACCACCGCACACATTACATCCCTTTCCACCACACAAGAAACATTCAATATCAAACTCGGCGCTGGGTTCGGTGAATGGAAAGAACGAAGCCCGGAAGCGTGTACGCACGTTTTGCCCAAAGAGTCTACGGGCTAGATCAGCCAAGGTACCCTTTAAGTCACTAAAAGTAATGCCCGGGCCGACCGCCAACCCCTCGATCTGGTCGAATTGTGTTTCGTGGCGCGCATCCACCTGTTCATAGCGGTAGACCATCCCTGGCAGGACAATTCTCACCGGTGGTGGATTTTTCGGGTTGCGGGTGGCATATTCGCGCATCGCATGGATCTGCCCAGGAGAGGTGTGCGTTCTTAACAAAATAGGGTTTTCGCCGCGCTCGCTACCTTCAATGAAATAGGTATCCTGCATATCGCGCGCCGGATGCCCAACCGGAAAGTTAAGAAGCTGGAAATTATATTCATCGCTTTCCACCTCACGTGATCTGAAGACCTGAAAGCCCATGTCGCCAAAAATCCGGTATAACTCGCGTAGGATCTGGGTGTCGGGATGCAAGCGGCCCAAGGGAACCTGCCTGCCCGGTAAGGTGACATCCAGTCGCTCATGCGCAATCGAAAGTGATAATGCAGCTTGCCTGATCTCCTGAAACCTGGCCTCGTACGCGGTTTCGAGAGCCTTTTTAACCTCGTTGGCGTGCTGCCCAATAACCGGCCGTTCTTCTTTGGTGAGTTGACCAAACCCATTAAAAAGCGTCATCAGCGCAGAGTTGCGCCCCAAATGAGCAACACGCCAGGCTTCAAGTGCGCTTTCGTCCTGGACCAATCGCAGGGCATCCATTCCCAAGTGTTCGATCTCGTTTAATTTTTCAAGCATCCTTCCCTCCGGTAAACAAAACTCCCGTCCACTCTGGGACGGGAGGGTTTTCCCGTGGTACCACCCAAATTAGCCACCTCACCATAGTGGAACGGTTGGCTCGCTTTGTGCTGACAATTCATCAGCCTCCCTGCTAACGCTGGGAAAACGGCTCAGGTTAATGGCCCAAGAAGGGGGTTCCCCTGAGCGACTCTTGAGGGAACTTCGGTCGGTTTCCACCAGGCGCAGGTCTCAGTTAGTCCTGCATCTCCCTGTTGGCTTTCGCCAACCTACTTTCCTCCGTCAACGCCATTATTAAACTAGGCTCGCCTGTTGCGCTTTATTATCTGCAAAAACAACAGGCTGTCAAGGGCGGTTCATTTCCCAGATGATCCGCAACCCATCAAGAGTGAGCCAGGGAGCATTGATCTGGATTACGGAAGTTTCCTTCGCAATAAGATCAGCCAGCCCACCTGTAGCGATCACCTTCATCCGCGGTCCGAGTTCCTGGCGGAAGCGTTCCACCATCCCTTCAGTCATGGCTACGTACCCATAAATCAAGCCAGATTGCATCGCATGGGTGGTATTTCTCCCAATGATGGAGGGTGGTTTCTGCAGATCGATATGGGGTAACTTTGCCGCGTGTGTAAATAGAGCTTCGGCTGCCAGGTTGATTCCTGCGGCAATGGCTCCTCCGAGGTAATCGCCCTCTTCGGTGAGGGCATTGAAAGTGGTTGCCGTTCCGAAGTCAATGATACAAGCCGGACCCCCGTGCAAACGCATCACTGCCACTGCATCCGCCACTCGATCCGCACCGACCGCTTTTGGGTCTTCATAACGGATGCGAATACCAGTCTTTACCCCAGCGTCCACTACCAATGGTTGCTGGCTGAGATACTCCTGGCAAGCCTGGACGATCCGACCAGTCAATTGAGGGACAACCGAAGCGAGGCAAATCCCGGTTAGGTCATCTATTGTCCGCCCGGCATTTGTCAACAGACCCAGCAATTGCAGGCCATACTCGTCGGGCATACGGGCAGAATCAGTGGCGAGGCGCCAGTGATCGAGCAGCGTTTCGCCCTGGAAGAGACCGATGGTCAGATTCGTGTTGCCTAGGTCAATTGTGAGCAGCATATGCTTATTATAATGCTTCAAGTATTTATTAAATGCTCTGCCAAAATAGGAAAATTGTGAATTTGAATTGGGTATAGAATCCAATACGACACCCCAGGAGAGGAAATCCACTAGGGAGTAGCGCCGGTACCGATGGTCCCATTTTGTAAACCTATCAAAATATCTTGCGCAAGGCGCAATTTGGCATCGCTCAGCAGGTCAGGATTAACATCCGTTAGGAACAAAGGGGTCGAAGCCACTTGTCCACCTTTCCCCGCCACAAGGTCCGGGAAGATGGATTTAAGGGCAGAGGTCAGGTCAGGTTGAATGCTGGCGATCCAATTGGTGCGGATATCCTGACTGGGCAGGTGTCTGGCTTATCAGCAACATGTCCTTCTGAGCCATGTAGGACAAGAGGTCGGGTGTGGCAATATCCGGGTAGACGTATGCCACCTTGACAATGTTCTGATATAAAATATCGGCGTGACCGTTATAAGCACTTAGGGGAGCGTCGGTCGGGATTCCTACTGTGACTGGATAGATACCTGAAGGTTGGGGAAAGAGGGGGTTGCGACAACTGCCGCAATAAAAATAAAACCCGTTGGTAAAAGCAACTTTGGCAGCTTCGCCCCCCGGGGTATCTTTCTGATAAAGGACGCCAACTTTCCACTCTGGGGCAACCATCCCGGCGATGTAGCCTGCCAGGAATGCCTGCTGATCGACGGGAACTCCGGTGGCACCGACACTGGACAAGTTTGAGGCGAGAGCCAGGTCAGGGATGCCAACTGCCAGGAATTGGACACCCGGCGCCGCAGCAGTCAAAGCAGCCAGACCCGGGTCAGGGGGAAGAACAATGACCACCTTCAAGGACGCACCTTCGAGCGCCAGGTCCGCGGGGGTGAGAGCATTTCGCACCTGGAAGCGCATTCCATTTGTACTGGCGAGGTCATATACCAGGGTCTGGTACCGGTTTGATTCTACCTGCGGCATATCAGCAGGCAGCACAAGGATTACTAAAGGCGAGGAGGCCGTGGTAGCGGATGCAGTGAAGACCGGGGTGGGAACAACGGTGGGGGGAACGGCAGTCCCACGTTGAGCGCAGGAAGTGAGCAAGACCAAAAAAATAATTAGGAAGGCCAGTCTGCGATGCAAGTTTATGTCTCCAGGCAAAGGATGAAGGTATTTTACCTGAAAACATCTTCTCAAAGCGGACAGGTAACCTGGAAATTTTTTTACGCCAACATGTGGGAAATTAATATTATTATGATGGACGGGTAACAATCATAAGATGGCTCCTAACCAGCCCTGAGAGAAGATCCACGCAAAATAAGGAATTTAAACATCAGGACGCCCTGCACGGGGCGCCCTGATCGAGGAGGAGAAAACACGTGAAAACGTGTGAGTTACTTGACCGCAACTTTAATGGTCTTGGGGCGAGCTGATTCAGCCTTGGGCAGGCGCAGGGTCAACACCCCGTCGGTAATCTTCGCCTGGGCTTTGTCAGCATCCAGTGTGGCAGGCAACCGCAGTGTCCGTCGGAAGGAACCGTGGGGCAGTTCGCGCATCAGGTACTCATGCTCATCAGCCTTGAACTCACCTTCGACGGTGACCACATCCTCAAGGATCTGGATATTCAACTCTTCGGCTTTCAAGCCAGGCACGAGGGCACTGATGACATAAGCATCATCCTCGTCACGGACATCCACACCCAGGGTGAAATCGTGAGTGGGTTCTTCCATTCCGGCCATGTGGGCCCAACGACGTGCCATTCGATACGGGTAAGGGGCAACAAAGTAAGACATTTCGAACTCCTTTCAGGAATTATTGATCATTAGAATGACCCTATCTTATCCAACCAGTATAAGAAATAAAGAAGAGTGAGATTGTATTTATATAAGAGATCTTCCGGCAGGGTATAAAAAAAGTACTGCCGCAGGAGGTTCTCCTGCGGCAGGGTAAAGTGAACGGAAAACCAAGTTACGGAGTTGCAGCCAGAGCGGCATCTGCAGTTGCAAGTCCTGCGCCTGTCGCATCTGCCCCCCAACAATATGTGACCATTGCCCCTGAACCATTGTTCACATTACGGCAACCTGGAGGCAGTGGGATAGCAGATGCCTCAAGATATGCTTCGGCATCTGCAGCGGTTAAGGATGGGATGCTTTTGAACCATGAGTGCTACGATACCGGCTACGTGCGGGCTGGCCATTGAAGTACCACCCAGGAAGTAGTAACTCAATTTATTCGTTCCCGCTGTTTACTTGATACGGACCAACGACCCACGAGCCAGGGGCAGCTACATCCAGGTCCTGTCCGGCTAACTGACGGCTGGAGAAATCGGTAATGTAAAAATCAGCTGGATTGATGGGATCTGCGACATTCTTGCTGTACCACCAAGTACTTCCTCCCACCCATTCACCCGTCCAGCCGGAAGCTGCGACAGAGATGACCGGGGCGTACGCACCCGGATAGCCCATACCGGCGGTGCCTTCATTGCCAGCCGATGCCACAATGATGACTCCATTGGCAACGGCATAATCAATGGCAGCTTTCTCCAAGGCATCCAATCCTGAACCGCCCAGGCTCATGTTAATTACGACCGAACTTGATCCCAATTCCCCGCTCAACTTAAGGTCGGTCACATAAACAATACCCCGGGCAATGACAGATGACCATCCCGAACCATTCTGCCCAAGCACTTTAACCGGGATGACTGTTGCCATCGGGGCAACACCGTTGACAGGAGTGCCTCTCAAGCTGTAGCCCAGAATGGTGCTGGTAACATGCGTGCCGTGGGAGTTCTGGTCATGTTCCCACATGTTGGTCGGTTCAGAAACATTGCCGTTTTCACCACCCCCTCCGCGGAATGCTTTGGCAAATTGAGTAGCGATCCGCTCCTGGGGGAGATACTGGCGCCAGGAATCAAGCAAACCTGTATCCAACACAGCCACGAAAACACCTGTGCCATCCTGCGCTACTTGACGATTATCAAAACCGAAATCGGTTACATTGATGGCATCCTGGTCCCAAGTGCTCAGACCATCAGCGAAATTAGTAACTGAAACCGTGTCCACCGGAGCACCGTTGCGCGCTGCATCGGGATTGGCAGCCGCTACGTAAGGCAGTGCCTGGATCGCTGCGAGTTCGCCAGCACGGATCTGCATGGTCAGGGCATTGATCTCATAAACCACATCGCGCACCGTGCCATGCTTGCCAAGATCGGTCAAAATGGCATTGGTTATGCCAGTATTCAACATCACATTAACCCCGATCATTTGCTTGGTGCTGGCAGCCGAAGCGGGGACGCTGCTGAAAAGCAGCACAGCAATTACCAAAAAGGTGATCACAAGACGTTTCAACATGTTATTCCTCCAGTTGGCAGATTACCTTACAAAAAAGTAAGGGGACTTACAGTATACAAAATTCCGTTGGCAAAAACAAGTAGGACAAAGGTAATGGCATGACAACCAGGAGCCTCGTTCGGATTATTTGGGCGAGGGTATAATCATTGCATGGAAAAACGCTGGCTGCTGGCAATCATGGTGGTTGGCATCCTCGCCGGAGTGGGGATTTATTTCTACCTGGGCATGGAACGAACATTCGGGCGCACCTCCCGCATGCTGGAGTGGATGCGTGATGTGTCTGCACACCCGGATTGGGCAGTGCAAGCCGGGACCCGATGTGCATCCAATGCCCCTTTTCTCATGCCGACCAATGGCCTCATCGGCTACCTGTGGGATGACTCTTTCAAGGCCGGGAAACGTCACCAGGGGATCGATATCTTCGGAGGAAGCGGTGTGGGTGAAACACCTGTAGTGGCAGCGTATGCCGGTTACCTGAGTCGCCTGCCGACCTGGAAATCAGCTGTCATCGTGCGCGTACCATCCGATCCGCTGGTACCGGGACGTCAAATCTGGCTATACTATACCCATATGTCGGATGCAAAAGGCAATTCCTTCATTTCGACAGAATTTCCGGCCGGCAGCGCAGAAAAATTCGTTGAGGCAGGAACGCTGCTTGGGTACCAGGGTAATTACACAGGCAATGCGGACAACCCAACCGGTGTACACCTGCATTTTTCAATCGTGATGGATGACGGAAAAGGCAGCTTCCGAAATGAATTGGATATCAACAACACCATCGACCCATCCCTTTACCTGGGACTGCCGTTGAATGCCAGGACAAGTGATGGAAATGTGATCGTTTGCCAGGAAACAGGTCAGTAGGAGCCGATATGACCGATTTCACCGGGAAAATCGTCTTGATCACCGGCGCAGGCAAAGGGACCGGCCGACGCACAGCAGAAGCCTTTGCCGCCCACGGGGCGACCCTGGCGGTAAACGATGTCTCGCCCGTAAACCTGGATGAAACAGTGGCGAATATCCTTAATGCAGGCGGGCAGGTCAAGGCATACGTGGAAGATATCGCCAAGAAGATGCCCATCCAAACCCTGCTAAATTCAGTCGTGGACGATTTCGGGCGGATAGACATCCTGGTGAATTGCGCGGAAGTGGAACCGCAAAAATCCGTGCTCGAAATGGACGACTGGGACTGGCAGCGCACCTTGGATGTAAATTTGAACGGACCGTTTTTGCTAACCCAGTCGGTGGGACGCATCATGAAAGAAAAAGGGGGCGGCGTGATCGTCCATGTGGGCGAACGGGCAAAGGGTCCGGAGAGCCGGGCAGCCTACTTTGCAAGCAAGGCCGGGCTGGCTGCGCTATCAGCCCTGGCAGCATACGAATTCTCTGAGTTTGGCATCCGTGTCTACCACTTTCAGCCGGATAAGAAAGGCGATCCGGCAAAACAAATCCTGGAGCTGTGCGGATAAAGATGATCGTCCGATTGCGAGACCTGTTACTGGGACTGCGCGAGTTGCGACTGGCGGATGCGCCAGTGATCGTCCATTCCTCCTTGAAATCATTTGGGCAGGTGGAAGGCGGAGCCTGGACGGTGGTCAATGCGCTGGTGGGCGTGTTCAACACCATGATCGTCCCGACATTTACGTACAAGACGATGATCATCCCGCAAAGCGGGCCGGAAAATAACGCCATCAACTATGGGGTCGGGCTGGAACTAGAACCAGGCGGCAGAGTTTTTCACGCAAAGGATGCCCGCTGATCCGATGATGGGGATCATCCCTGAAATGCTGCGCAGGCACCCGCGGGTGAGACGTTCCACCCATCCGATACAATCCTTCGCGGGGATCAATGCAGAAAAGATCCTGGCAGCGCAGACGATGAGCGACCACCTTGCCCCAATCGGTTTCATGGAAAAAGCAGACGGGTGGGTGCTTCTGATTGGTGTGAACCACACCGTCAACACCAGCATCCATTACGCTGAGAAGCTGGCGGGACGCAAGCAATTCGTCCGCTGGGCACTTACGCCAAAGGGCGTGGTGGAATGTCCGGGCTTCCCGGGGGATTCCGCCGGGTTCCAGGCGATCGCGCCGGATCTCGGTAAGTTCACCCGGCAGGTGCAGATCGGGGATGCCATCATCCAGGCAATCCCCTTGAAAATGCTAATCAAGGTGGTGACAGCGCGTATCAAAAAAGATCCGCTGGCATTATTGTGCCAGCAGGAAGATTGCGAGAGATGTAACGCAATTCGACACGGGTAGGGACGGGCACATGCCCGTCTTTTTTTTACTGGTACAGAATGGGTTCGACGCGCAGGTTCTCTTCACCGACCGCGTCCTTGAGCACCGCGGCCAGCGCGGCACACAGGTGGGTGGTGTCGTTGGGGAACTCGATCAAATGACCGCGGCCTTCCTCAAAGATCTGGAAGGCAAAGCGATCCTTCCCGGGGTACGAGATGAAGGTGCCATGCAGACGGCTGATGCGGCGGATGTCACGGCCCGGGTCCCCGGTGGGGCGCAGGATGACGGTGACCATTTGCGGGACATGATCCTCCTCGAGGCTGGCGGGGAGGCTTCCAGCGGGGAGTTTTGGCACCAGGACCGGCGCAGGAGGCAGGGGGGGCAAAGGCTGGTCGACGACGGGAGCAGAGGAACTTTCACCCGAACCAACCATTTCACCTTCCACGTCCTCCGTTTCTACCGCAATCATTTTCTCCGGGGCGGCGTAAGCGACGCTGGCTGGCGTAAACGCTTCCCAATCGGGGGGATCTTCAGGCAGAGGAGGCTCACCCGTAAATGATGGGCGGTCACCTGGGACATTTTTCTTCGTTGGAGCGTGTTTCCCGGCTGGAGAGGCAGGCTGTTTCTGAGGGTCACCGCTTTCGCGGCGGACAGACGGAATGGAGGCAGAACCTACGGGTTTGGAAGGGGGGGATTGAGGCTGCAGGGAGGCCTTTGCTGGCGAGGTCAACTTGATCTCGGTGCGGATGTTATCCACCAACACCTTGGAGGGATTGGACTGGGCATCCACTTTGCCATCAGCCACGATCACCCCGCCAACTTCCAGCGCGAACTGATATTTTTCCCATGTACGCGGGAAGAGCACCAATTCGATGACTCCGGTCAGGTCTTCGAGCGTGACCCAGGCCATCATCTTGCCGGTCTTGGTCTGGTGCGGACGGATGCCCGAGACCATGCCGGCAACGCGGGTCTTTTCCTCATGGGCGGCTTCGCCAAGCGTGGCGGAGAAATGGGTGACCAGGCTGCGGATCTCGTGCAAGATAGGGAGTGAGAGGGTGCTCGGACATGTACATGCCGATGAGCTCACGTTCCCAGCCGAGGGTCTCGCGGCGGTCGGCATCGGGGACGAGCGGCAGGGTGATGTTCTCGGTAACCCCGGTGGCAGTGCCGAAGAGCGACAACTGACCCGGCTTCGGCGGCACGGAAATGGGATGAACTGACCGCCACCACGCGGTCCAGTGACATCGAGCATGGCGGCGCGGGATCCGAACTTATCCAGCGCACCAACCTTGATGAGGCTTTCCAGGGCGCGCTTGCCGACCGCCCGCAGGTCCACGCGGGCAGACAGGTCATTGAGGTCCTTGAAGGGACCGCCTTTCAGGCGTGCCTGGACCGGCAGTTCCACCGCACCCTGACCCACATTCTTGATGGCGCCCAGACCAAAGCGGATGGCGGATTTTCCCGCCTGACCGGAAGGGGTTGTGGCCGGGTCCAATTCTTCGATGGCGAAGTCCCAGGTGCTGGCATTGATATCCGGAGGCAGGACGGTCACACCCATGTTGCGGGCATCATTGACGTAGAGGGCCATCTTCTCGGTCTCGTGCTTGGTGACCGAGAGCAGGGCGGTCATGTACTCCACGGGGTAATGCAATTTCAGGAAGCCGGTCTCGACGGCCAGCAAACCGTAATCGGCGGCATGGGATTTGTTGAAGCCGTAGCGGGCAAACTCATCCCAATCGTGATAGATGGCTTCGGCAGTGGAACGCTCCATGCCCTGGGCAGCCGCTCCCTCCACGAACTTCAGGCGCTGTTTCTCGATCTCCTTGGTCTTTTTCTTGGATATGGCAGCGCGCAGTTCGTCCGATTCGGAGGGGGTGAAACCGGCCAATTCGATGGCGGCGCGCATCAATTGCTCCTGGTAGAGGGGGATGCCGATAGGTTTCGCCAAATATCGGTTCCAGAGAAGGGTGGCGGTACTCCACTTCAGATTCGCCGTGCATGCGGCTGATGTAGTCGGGGATAAAGTCCATGGGACCGGGGCGATAGAGGGCCACCATGGCAACGATGTTATCCAGCGACTGGGGCTTCATCTGCACCAGCCACTTGGTCATCCCCGAACCTTCCAACTGGAAGACGCCCATGGTATTGCCTTCCCCGAGGAACTTGTAGGTTTCCGGGTCGTCGGTGGGGATATTGTCGAGCGTGTAATGAACGTCGTGGCGCTGTTCGATCGAGGCGCAGGCACGCGCCATGATGGTCAAAGTTGCCAGGCCCAAGAAGTCCACCTTGAGCATTTTGAGCTTTTCGAGGATACCCATTTCGAACTGTGTAACGGTCTTGATGGGAGTGTCTTCGGAGTTGTTGGTGGGACGATGCAGCGGCAGGTACTCGGAGAGAGGCTTATCGGAAATGACCACGCCGGCGGCATGAGTGCCGGCATTGCGGACGACCCCTTCCATTTTGGCGGCGGTGTCGATCAACTCCCGGATATGGTCGGCGGACTGGTAGGCGTCCTTCAACTCCGGGTTCCCCTTGAAATCTTCGGCGATCATGTCACGCAGCGGGACGGCCCGGGAGGGGATGTTCGGGATGATCTTGGTCACCCGGTCCACTTCGGGGAGGGGGATGTCCATGACACGGCCCACATCGCGCAGGGCGGCGCGCGCTCCCAGCGTACCGAAGGTGATGATCTGGGCTACTTTATCCTGCCCGTATTTATTGACGGTGTAATCGAGCACATCAGCCCGGCGGTCGTCGGGGAAGTCGAGGTCGATATCGGGCATGGAAATGCGACCGGGGTTCAGGAAACGTTCGAAGAGCAGTTCCTGCTGAAGGGGGTCCACCACGGTAATATCCAGTGAATACGCAACGATGGAACCGTTGGCGGAGCCGCGGGCGTTGTACCAGATGCCCTGCCGGCTGGCATAGCGGCACAGGTCCCAGACGATGAGGAAGTAGGCATCGAAGCCCATCTTATGGATGATGCCCAACTCGTAGTCGAGGCGGGTGCGGACCTGCTCGCTCTCGGACGCGTTCGCCAAAGCGGCGTTTCAACCCTTCCTCGCAGAGGGTACGCAGATACGTTTCAGCCGTCTGCCCCTGCGGGACCTCGAACTGCGGCAGGCGGTATTCCTTTACGTCCAGGGAAACATTGCATCGTTCAGCGATCAACAGGCTGTTCGATAAGGACTCGGGGACTTCGGCGAACAGGCGGCCCATCTCTTCGGGTGAGCGCAGGTAGTAGGACCCATCGGTCATGCGCATCCGGTCGGGGTCGGAGAGCAGCGCCCCGGTCTGGATGGCGAGCAGGATATCCTGGTACTTGGCATCTTCGGGGTCGATGTAGTGGGAGTCGTTGGTGGCAACGAAGCGGGCATTGTAATGAGGACCCAGTTCGATGAGGGTGCGGTTGATCATCTCCAACTCGGGCAGATCGTGCTGCTGGAGTTCGAAGAAGAAATTATCCCTGCCAAAGACCTGGTAGTACCAGTCGATGCTGCGGCGGGCGAGGTCGAGCTGACCCTGCCTGATCAGGCGCGGTATCTCGGCAGACATGCAGCCGGAGGTGCAGATCAAGCCCTGGGTATGTTTGGTGAGGAATTCCTTGTCGATGCGGGGGTAGTAATAAAAGCCTTCGAGCTGCGCGGCCGAGGCGATCTGGAGCAGGTTCTTATAACCTGTCTCGTTCTCGGCAAGGAGCAGCAGGTGGGAGGACTTGCGGTCTTCGCGGGGGTCGTGCTCCTGCATGGTGCGGGCTGCCATGTAGGCTTCCAGCCCGATGATGGGCTTGATGCCGACTTCCTTCGCAGCGTGGTAAAACTCGATCACGCCGAACATGGTGCCGTGGTCGGTGATGGCGAGGGCGGGCATGTCCATCTCTTTGGCACGCTTGACCAGCTTCCGGATATTGCTGAAGCCGTCGAGGAGGGAGTATTCGGTGTGGACGTGGAGGTGGGCGAAGGACATGGGGTGACCGATAAAATGGAGGGCAAACTCAATTTGATTATAGCACTCCTGTTTTGCTTAAAGATTGGCAAACATAACAATCTAAAGAAGAAGAAAAGATTTACCACAACCCCAACAATTCTGGGGCAGGCGGGCACGACCCCCATAGTACGGGGGCAGGCGGGCACGAAGGAAAGATAAATGAATATAATATTGATACCCATCCCCTCCATTCCTTTAAGGAAAGGAATAGGCAACGGATAGGTTGAATGCGCATCCTTCCGGTATCATCCGGCGTACATCAATACAGTAAAATCAAACTAATCTGGAAATAGAAGGAGAAAGAGATGAACACAAAAATTATTAAAGCCACAATCGGATTGACCATCGTCATGATGCTGGTCAGCGCCTGCGGGATGATCCCCACACTCGGGTCGAGGAACCTGATCAGCGAGACGCGGGCTGTCAGCGGGTACCAGCGGGTGGACGTGAGCGGGGCGGGAACCCTGGAAATCATCCAGGACGGGACCGAATCGCTCAGCATCGAAACGGACGACAACATGATGCAGTACGTCACCTCAGAGGTGCGGGGCGGGACGCTGTACGTGGGGCTGGATTCCAAACTGCGGGCGCTGCTCCCCAGCAAACTAAGCCTGAGCCTGCACGTCAAAGACCTGAGCGGGATCAATTCCTCGGGCTCCTGGGAAGTGAGATCCGCTGAGATCAAGACCGTCGACCTGGATATCGACGTCAGCGGGTCCGGCAAAGTGACCGTGGACAGCCTGACGGTTGGGAAATCTGGCCGCCACCATCAGCGGGTCGGGCGGGCTGACCCTGGCCGGAAAAGCCGACAGCCAGACGATCGACATCAGCGGGTCGGGGAGATACCAGGCGGGCGACCTGAGCACGAAGGAAACCAGCATCAGCATCAGCGGGTCGGGGACCATGACCGTGTGGGCGAGCGATACGCTGAAGGTGCAAATGAGCGGCAGCGGCGACGTGGGTTACTACGGCGCCCCGGTGGTGACCTTTGACCAAAGCGGGTCGGGAAAGATCCACGGGCTGGGGAATAAGGAATAGATCCATCCCCACCCCCGAGGTTTTGAACCCCGTACCATCCAGTCCTCCAGTGATAAGCTGGAGGACTTTTCGTTTATACTTATAAAAAAAGTGCGAAACCTCTAAACACAAAGGACACCAAGGATCTCAAAGAATTTAATTCTTGCACGAAATTTCACCCAGGCAGAGTAATAATCCTGTTGTACTATTTTGATTAAAAGGAGTATGCCCATGGAAAACCCCGTCATTGAAACCATGCTCAACCACCGCAGCGTCCGGAAATACACGAAGCAAAAGCCGAGCGAGGAAACCATCCAGACGATCGTGAAGGCCGGGCAGCAGGCGCCGTTCGCGTCGCAATTGTACAGCGTGCTGCTGAGCCGCAAGAAAGCGCCCTACGCCGCGCCGCTGTGGTTCACGATCTGCGTGGACCTGTACAAGCTGGAGCGCTTCATGAAGCTGCGCGGCTGGGAGGTGGTGACCAACGACCTGAGCCTGCTGTTCTTCGGGATCCAGGACGCGGCATACATGGCGGAGAACATGGTGATCGCCGGGGAAAGCCTGGGGCTGTTCTCCTGTTTCCTGGGGAACGCGCCCTACATGGCCGACCGGATCGCCAGGGATTTCAAACTGCCGCCGAGGGTGTTCCCGCTGGTACAACTGGTGATGGGCTACCCGGCGGAGGAGTGCCGCCCCGGCCGCGCTGGCCGATGTGGTTCACGCTGTTCGAAGACAAGTATCCCGAATTTACGGATGAGCAGGTGGCGGAAGCGATGAAGGTGATGGACGAGGGGTACCTGGCGCAGGAGTATTATTCCAAGATGAAAGCAAAGATCCGCCTGGAGAAGGGGCAGAAGGAAACCTTCACGTACGAGAATTATTCGTGGACGGAGCACATCTCGCGCAAGTGGGGGCAGTGGTACGATACGCCGGAGGAGCTGCTGGAGCAGTTGGAGAAGAGGGGGTTCAAGGTGAGGTGAGTAAATGAAGACGATGGACGAGTGAAAGTCGATGCTCAGAAGCGGCAGTTCTGACGCATGCCGAAAACGACCACCATCGACGCCTCTTGGCGTCGATGTGGCTAATGGCGGCTGGACGCCGCCTTAGCTCAATCGAATGACAGGATTTAAGCATCTTTTTTATGATGACGGCTGCGTGAAACATGTTTTTTTGGCAGGACAACACCGCAATACCAGCCTCACCGCGCCCTTTCGAGGCACCCTCCAAAACCCCTCGGATTCCCTCGGGGCGTGTCCTCGGCTTCGCTCGGGACATGTCATTCAGATTGGGGAGGGACAGGGCAGAGCTGTCTTGCGGCAGCTGGCCCGCCAAGCGGGTCCCTTGGGGGACGATGTCCCCACCCACCTAAGAGCGGGGGACAAGAGAAGGGGAATTATCGCGAACGCCGCCTCCCCTTGCCCCAAAAGAAGTGTGGCGAGAAATGGGCAACCCTTCGGGGACGATATCCGCGCATCGTTCCTGAGGAACGAAGAGGAACGAATACCATTTCTATGTCTCTTCATATATAAAGTACCATGCTGGCGAACTCGTTTCGCGAAACGAGCCTAAAACAAATAGTTTTCAGAAGAGAAATAGGGGGGACGGGTTGAAACTATGCATGGGCGGGATGGGTGAATTAAAGTCACTTTAGCAAGTGTTTTCGCGGAACGAATGCTCATTATTCGGTTTTTAAGGTTCAAAATAGTTTACGGCAAGGGAAGATAACCACGTCCCTCGCCGCATAGTAATTATAGAATATTTGTTCTGGTTTGTCAAGCAGATCATAAGTTATCAACCAGCCATCTGTCTCCCATCCATTGCCCATCAATCCGACGGGTTCGAGCGGTTCGCGGTATAATCCGACCAGTCTGATGCAATTAGACGAATAACACCGGCACAATTACCCTGTTTCCAAAGTCCACCATTTCCAAGCCAGCAGCGGGGAATTTCAACATGAGTTGAAAACCTGGCCAGGTGGTCCTCATTCGCCAATCAGATCATTTTTTATCGCTATAACCCTGTTCCCTTTCGGCATGAATACCTGCCGCAGAACAGAACTTTTTTTTGGCATCCCGCTTTGGAGGTATTGATGAAGATCCTGATGATCTACCCGGAGTTCCCCGACACGTTCTGGAGTTTCAAACACGCGCTTAAGTTCATCCGCAAGAAGGCCTCGACCCCCCCGCTGGGGCTGCTGACCGTGGCAGCCATGCTGCCGGAGGAATGGGAGAAGCGCCTGGTGGACCTGAACGTAAGGACGCTGAAGGATAAAGACATCGAATGGGCGGATTATGCGTTCGTCAGCGCCATGGTGGTGCAAAGGAAGTCCACGTTCGAGGTGATCGCGCGCTGCAAGGCTGCCGGGTTGAAGGTGGTGGCGGGAGGGCCTTTATTTACCGCGGAATTCGACCAGTTCCCGGATGTGGACCATTTCGTGCTGAACGAGGCCGAGATGACCCTGAAGCCGTTCCTGCGCGACCTGGAGCAGGGACAGGCGCAGCGCATCTATACCTCGGAGGAATTCCCGGACATCTCGCTGACACCCGCGCCGCTGTGGGAACTGGCAGACCTGAACCGCTACGCGACCATGTCGATCCAGTATTCACGCGGCTGCCCGTTCGACTGCGAGTTCTGCAACATCACCACGCTGTTCGGGCACATCCCCAGGGTGAAGACCTCGGCACAGATCATCCGCGAGCTGGACGGGCTGTACCAGAACGGCTGGCGGGAACCGGTCTTTTTCGTGGACGACAACCTGATCGGCAACAAAAAGCAACTGCGCGGGGACCTGCTGCCGGCGCTGATCGAATGGCGCAAAGGCAAGAAAGGGATGCCGTTCAATACCGAGATCTCGATCAATATTGCGGACGATGAGCCGCTGATGAGCATGATGACCCAGGCCGGGTTCGATACGGTCTTCATCGGGGTGGAAACCCCCGACGACGACAGCCTGGCGGAGTGCAACAAGAAACAAAACCTGCACCGCGACCTGGTGGCGGACGTGAAACGGATCCAGCGCGCCGGGCTGCAGGTGCAGGGCGGGTTCATCATCGGATTTGACAACGATACCCCCTCCATTTTCCAGAAGCAGATCGACTTCATCCAGAAGAGCGGGATCGTGACCGCCATGGTGGGGCTGCTGCAGGCTCCGGTGGGGACCCGGCTGTACAAGCGCATGGAGCAGGACGGGCGGCTGGTGGGGTCGTTCTCAGGCGATAACGTGGACGGCGGGACGAACATCATCCCGAAGGTGATGAATATCGATGTGCTGCAGAAGGGTTACCGGGCGGTGGTGAGGACGCTGTACACTCCCAAGAATTATTATGCACGGGTGAAGACCTTTTTGAAGGAATACAAAGCGCCCAAGATCAGGATCCCGTTGAACGGGGAATATATCCGGGCGTTCTTCCGGTCGGTGCTGCGGCTGGGGATCATCGGCAGGGAACGCGCCCAGTACTGGAAGCTGCTGTTCTGGACCTGTTCGTGAGACCGGAGCTGTTTGCGCTGGCGATCACGTTTGCGATCTATGGGTATCATTTCCGCCAGGTGATGGATCTGCATTTGGTGTGAGTATTATAACCCACCCCCGACCCGCAAAGGATACTTCGGGCTCTACCCTGACCCCCAAGAACGGGGGTTTGAGGGTACACGTCTTGAGCCCGAAGAAGTCGATGGCGGCTTGACGCCGCCTCAAGGGGGACGATGTCGACTTGGGGAGGGGAGAATAATGCGAAATTGAGATACGCCTACCGCTACGCGGTAGGCGTATCTCAATTTCGCTATACCTTTGTGAAGGAGAATTGGATTGGTTACCAGGCATCCATTGGCAAAACTGAACCAGCGATAGAGGTGATCAGGACGGACCGATGGTTAGTGCAGGTGAAAGTGGAACTTGCGCCGGGAAGGTTTGCCAGCCTTTACGATCGGCCGGGTCATCCTCCTGACCATTGATCAACAGCTCCACAAGGTCATCAGCGTCAAGGTCCGGGTGGTCGAGGTGGGCCTGTCTGGAGAGTCTCAGCAGTGAGACCGTGATCGATCAGTGCCACCAGGTGAGCCACCTCGAGGTCCTTAATCCCCAGCTCACGGAAGCTGCGGACGAATTCCGGATCCGACGTCATGATCGGAGGCGCGCGACCAGGTCGTCGGCGTCGAGGTCCTTGAGACCGATCTCACGCAAGGCGATGACCAGTTCCACGGCTACATTGTGGTCGAAACATTTCACCAGGTCATCCACGTCAAAGTCCTTGACCCCGGCAGCGCGCATGACCTCGCAGGAACTCAGGGGTCACACCGTGGTCGAAGCACTTGACCAGGTCGTCCAGGTCGAGGTCCTTTAACCCTGACTTCCGCAGCGAGTGGAGGAACTCGGGAGTCACGCCGTGGTCGAAGCATTTTACCAGGTCGTCCACATCCAGGTCCTTGATCCCACCGAGCGCGCATGTCACGCAGGAACTCCGGGCGTAACCCCGTGATCAAAACACCTGACCAGATCATCCAGATCCAGGTCCTTGAGACCGGCTTCCCTCATCGAGCGGAGGAATTCGGGGGTGACACCGTGGTCAAAACATTTCACCATTTCATCCACATCCAGGTCCTTCAGCCCGGCTTCCCTCATCGCCCGCAAAAATTCCGGGGTGACGCCATGGTCAAAGCATTTCACCAGTTCATCCACATCCAGGTCCTTGTATCCCGGTTTCCCGGATGCCGCGCAGAAACTCGGGGGTGACGCCGTGATCGGAGCATTCGACCAGTTCGTCGACATCCAGGTCCTTGAGCCCTGATTCACGCAGCGAGCGAAGAAACCCGGGGGTGACGTGGTGGTCGAAGCATTTGACCAGGTCGTCCATATCCAATTCCTTGAGCCCTGATTCACGCAGCGAGCGGAGGTATTCGGGGGTAACCCCGTGCTCGAAACCCTTCACCATTTCATCCACGTCCAGATCTTCGAGACCGGAGTCGCGCAGGGCATGGAGGTACTCGGGGGTGAGACCGTGCCGGGAAGCCTGGATCAATTCGTCGAAGTCAGCGTCTTCCAACCCGGCGGCGCGGACCTGGCGGATGTACTCGGGGGTAAGGTTCTGGATGCGCAGGTTGACCAGCTCATCGAGGTCGTCATCGTCAAATCCGAGCTCTGCCATCTCGCGCACAAAATCGGGGGTGACGTTGTGGAGGCGCATCTCCTGCAGATCGGACAGCTTGAGATGGTCAATGCCCAGTTTGCGCAATTCAGCAGCCAGGTTGCCGGCTTCATTGGGGGAATAGGCGGCGGCAGCCACGCTGGCGGGGTCCACCCGCACGGGGTTGGGTTTGGGTTTGGGAGTGCTGGCGGCCAGGGCTTTGAGCAATTCCTCTCCGTCGGCAGCAGTGATCTTCCCCTGCGAAATTAAATCGAGCACCAGCATTTGTTCACTTTGAGTGGCCATTGTTTCTCCTTGAAATCCTTACGAAATTCCCTCGCCCAGTTGATTCAACAGGCGGGTGGCTTCCTTGACATCGATCTCGCCCTTGCCCAGGCGGCCGAGTATCTCCTGGCGGTGGGTGGACAACTCGTCCTCGACGGGTTCGACCTCGTAACCGAGCTCGGTGATGATCTCGTCGAGCCTGCGGCGGATGACCCAGTAAGACTCGCCGAGTCTCACGCTCCATTTCCTTGACGTTGCCGCGATTGCGGATGAAATTCTCCAGGAACTGAAGGCTTTCGTTCGACAGGCGCAGGAAGGGGTTGATCTCGTACAGTCCCACCACGTTGGTCTCGCACTTGGTGCAGCTCAACTGGGTGACGACGAGGGGGGCGGAACAGCTTGGGCATTTGCGGGGGATGACGCTCATAGGTACCTCTTTGGGGGAGTCTAGCATGATATTGGTGTTAAGTCAATATATTTGGTAATATACCAAATATATTGGTGATTCATTCTGTGCAATTACACAAGAAACTGCGGTTGCTCTTAGCCCCACCCCCTGCCCCCGCCCCAATGTGGGGCGGGGATTAATAAGAAAAAACAGGGATATGAGAGCTGCGCTCTCACATCCCTGTTTTTTCTACTTCTTTATTGCATAAAAGGAAATTTAATTAGACGGCTGAAACCCCACCCCCTGCCCCCTCCCCAAAAAATTGGGAGGGAGATTACTTCTTTGGGGCGTTGGCTGGCGAAAAAACCGCCCGCCAACTCCCCAAACCCCGAATTCAGGAAAACTATTCGCATCACCATGGATTGCCCCATAGCGGAGTTCGGTTACCCTAACCCCATGGGGGTGGCGGGAACAGCATGAGCCTGACTGTCGCCCATCCCCGAAGGCGGCCGATCCGCTCCAGACTGTCATGGGGAGGGGAGAATAATTCAAAGGCGGATTTGGGGTGCAGGGGCATTATTGAAAATCAAAAGATGATAATTATGTTCTTCAAGCAGGAAGGTTTTTTTCTTACTCTCCTCTTACACCCCCATGCTATAATTCCCCCGAAAGGGACCATCGATGCTCCAGAAATTTGTCAAAACCTTCGGGGGAGACCCCAATAAACGTGAAATCGAAAAGACCACCGACCTCGTGGAGCAGATCAATGCCCTCGAGCCGGAATTCGAAGCCCTGAGCGACGAGGCCTTGCGCCCCAAGACCGACGAGTTCCGCGCCCGGCTGGCGCCACGGACCTGGAGGGGATCGAGGACGAGAAGGAACGCCAAGGAGATCGAGAAGGCCGATCCTGGATGAGATCCTGCCCGAAGCCTTTGCAGCGGTACGCGAGGCCGCCAAACGGACCATCGGTCAGCGCCCTTACGACGTGCAGCTCATCGGCGGGATCGTCCTGCACCAGGGCAAGATCGCCGAGATGCGCACCGGCGAAGGCAAGACCCTGGTGGCCACCCTGCCGCTCTACCTGAACGCGCTGACCGGCCACGGGGTCCACCTGGTGACGGTCAATGATTACCTGGCACGCCGTGACGCCCGCTGGATGGGCGCCATTTACCATTTCCTGGGCCTGTCGGTGGGCATCCTGCAGATGGCCGCCGCCACCGAGAACGGCAAGAAGGCCTTCCTGTACGACCCGGAGAAAGAGTCCCCGCACGAAGACCAGAACGAGATGCGCCTGGTGGACCGGGTGGAGGCCTACACGGCCGACATCACCTACGGCACCAACTCCGAGTTCGGCTTCGACTACCTGCGGGATAACATGGTCTACCGGCTGGAGGACAAAGTCCAGCGCGGCCACCATTACGCCATCGTGGACGAGGTGGATAACGTCCTGATCGACGAAGCCCGCACCCCGCTGATCATCTCCGGTCCGGCTTCCGGGCAATGTGGAATGGTACGGCAAGATGGCGGTGCTCGTGCGCCAGTTAAAGCCCGAAGATTACGACGTCAGCGAAAAGGACCGCAGCGTGGCCCTGACCGAGATCGGCACAGCCCACATGGAACAACTGCTCGGCCAGCCGCTGCGCGACCCCGACCGCCCCGAAGACGTGACCCCCGAACAGGCCCACCTGCTGGGCTTCCTGGAGCAAGCCCTGCGCGCCCAGCACCTGTTCAAGCGCAACAAGGATTACCTGGTGCAGGGCGGCAAGGTGCTGATCGTGGACGAGTTCACCGGCCGGCTGATGCCGGGACGGCGCTGGAGCGACGGCCTGCACCAGGCGGTGGAAGCCAAGGAAGGGGTGCGGGTGGAACCGGAGAACGTCACCTACGCCACGATCACCCTGCAAAATTATTTCCGCATGTACGCCAAGCTGGCCGGCATGACCGGTACCGCCCTGACCGAAGCGGAAGAGTTCGACAAGATCTACAAACTGCCGGTGCTGCCCATCCCCACCAACCTGGAATACCAGGCCTTCGGGGCCGGGGCACCGCTGGTGGAGGTGAAGGCCAAGGACGAGGAGGGGTACGCCTACGCCTATTTCGCCCGCAACGACGACCCCGAGACAGGAGGTGGTTTTCTGGCGGCGCAAGGATTACCCGGATATCATCTACCGCAGCGTGGAAGCCAAATTGCGCTCGCTGGTGCGCGAGATCGTCATTTATCACAGCATGGGACGCCCGATCCTGGTGGGCACCACCTCGGTGGAAGGTTCGGAACGCCTGTCGAACCGGCTGCGCGCCGAAGCGGTGCGCCGGCTGATGCAGATCCTGCTGCTGCGGCATACCTGGCTGGAAAAGAACGACCGCGAGGAAGACGGGCGGCTCATCCCGGAACTGCAAGCTGCTCAACAAACCGATCGAGCAACTGCGCCCCGAAGACCTGCGCCCGATGGCGAAGGAACTCGGTCTTTCGCTCAACCCCGAAGAACAGGCCAACCTGACGCCGCCTGCTGGAGATCCTGGGGCTGGAAGCCGAGGATGAAGACCGGTTGAAGTCGGTGCTGCAGGGCGGAGTGCCTCATCAGGTCCTGAATGCCCGCAAGCACACCGAGGAAAGCCAGATCATCGCCGGGGCGGGAGCCTTTGGGGCGGTGACCATCGCCACCAACATGGCCGGGCGCGGCGTGGACATCAAACTGGGCGGCGACCTGGCGGAAGAGGTGATCGCGGCCGTGGCGCGCGTGCTGCGCAAGGCCGGTTACAAGGACCCGTACGACATGTCCCTGCAGGAACGGCGCGAAGCCCTGCAAAAAGCCGACCCGGCGCTCTTCGGCATCTACGACGCCGAGGTCAAACACTTCCTGCAATATTTCGAAGATATGGAACGGGTGCGCGCCTGCGGCGGCCTGCACGTGATCGGCTCGGAACGCCACGAGGCACGCCGGATCGACAACCAACTGCGCGGCCGCGCCGCCCGCCAGGGCGATCCCGGTTCGTCGCGCTTCTTCCTGTCGCTCGAAGACGACCTGATGCGCATGTTCGGCGGCGACCAGGTGAAGGGCGTGATGGAGCGCTTCAAGATCGACGACGACTACCCCATGCAGCACCGCATGGTCACCAACATGATCGAGCAATCGCAGCACAGGGTGGAAGGCGCCAACTTCGACGTGCGCAAGCACCTGCTCGAATACGATGACGTGCTGAACGCCCAGCGCCAGCGCATCTACGACCAGCGCAACCGGGTCTTCGAGAAGGAAGACCTGGTGGAGGACGTGAACGAACTGCTGGCGCAGGAAGTCGAGCGCCGGGCGGAGGAAGTGACGGCGAGCGAGGAATACTGGCGCTTGCTGGCCTGGCTGGACCAGATCCAGCCGCCGTTCAACACCCCCAACGGCATCTTCCCGTCCTATACCTACAAACTCCTGCTGGATGAACTCAACGCTTCGTGCTGCAGGACCTGCCAGCTGCCCTGCGCGATCTGGCCAGCCCGGGCCCTGCAGGCCGACCAGGCCCACTTCCTCAACACCATGCTCGAACAGATCGACCACACGGGTGAGAACCTGGATCCGCAGGTGGAAGACCGGACCGATTCGCTGGATACCGCCCTGGACGGCCTGGCCGACAACCTGCGAAAACGAGACCCGCCGACCGAACGTCATCCTGGATGAACTCTCCGGGCTGGTGCGGGTGCCCTTCCGGCTGGATGCGGACCAGATGGCACAACTGAGCGAACGACCCGAAGGGCCTGTCGGATGAATTGCACGCCCAGGTGGAGGCGTACGTCACCTCCACGAATATCACCCGCCTGGCCAATACCATCGAATTCCGGCTGGGTGAATCGCTCGGGCTGGACAGCTCCGAACTGCAGGAACTCGAGTGGGAGGATGTGGCCAGAACCATCGAAGAGACACGTCCAGGCAGGTGCTGGCCGGACGTGAAGAGAAACTGCTCGGGGCAGACGGGCAAATCGTGCGCGAACTCGAAGCCGCCCTCGAGCGCATGCCCGAAGCGAGATGACCAGGCCAAGATACGCCTGCTGGGATTGATCGCACAGGGCACCAGCACCTCCTTCGACGCAAAGACCCACCGCCAGGTGCGCCAGGTCTTCACCCGCCTGCACTACGTCCACCTGGCGGGAGAACTGCTGGCAAATCGTTCCACCGCCACCCTGGAAGAGGATGTGCTGGACCACCTGCAACAGGCACAGGAAGCCCAGCGGCTGGCCTGGGGACAGAGCGAACTGACCCGCCTGGGTGAAAACGCTCCGGCGCTTCCGGCGCAGGAAGTTGGCCGGCGCGTGCAGAGCCAGATCTACCGCCAGGTGCTGCTGGGGGCGATCACCGAACTGTGGGTGGATTACCTGACGCGGGTGGAGGCGCTGCGCGTTTCCATCGGGCTGGAGGCTTACGCCCAAAGCGATCCGCTGGTAAAATATAAAAGCCAGGCGTCGGAAATGTTCCAGACCCTGCTGGCAGATATCCGGGCCGGCGTGATCGGGCGCATTTTCCTGTACCAACCACGCGGGGCAGCCGCCCAGGTGGAAACGGTTGTGGAATCCAAGGTCTGAACCTGCCGCTGGCAGCAGCCCCGGTCCAGAACAACGACAAAAAACGGAAACGACACAGACATTAGTGGACACTTCGACCGATTTTTACAGAGACCTGCCCAAGGTGGACCTCCACCGTCACCTGGAAGGAAGCCTGCGACTCAAGACCATGCAGGAAATTGCGCGTGCGCATGGGATCAGCGTGCCAACCAGCACAGGACCCCTGAGCAACCTTGTGCGGGTTCAAACCAGCGAACCCCCCACCTACCAAAATTTCCTGGCAAAGTTCAACACGCTGCGGATGTTCTACCGCTCGCCCGAGGTCATCCACCGGGTGACACGGGAAGCCGTGGAAGACGCGGCGAACGACCACGTGCGCCATCTGGAACTGCGCTTTACGCCGGTGGCGTTGAGCCGCGCCGAGCGGTTCCCGATGGGGCAGGTGATGGACTGGGTATGCGAGAGCGCCCAAAACGCCGGCAAGGAATTTGGGGTACACATTGTCCTGATCGCATCGGTCAACCGTCACGAAAGCGTGGAACTGGCGGAGCAGGTAGCCTGGCTGGCTGCCGCCCGGATGGAAACGGGAATTGTGGGGCTGGACCTGGCGGGAGACGAAGCCGGATTTTCTGCGCTGCCGTTCCTGGGTATTTTCAAGGAAGCCCAGGAATCCGGGTTAAGACTGACCGTGCATGCCGGTGAATGGGCGGGGGCAGACAACGTGCGCCAGGCGCTGGAGATGTTCAATGCCGATCGAATCGGTCACGGGGTGCGCGTGTTGGAAGATCCCAATACTGTGGCACTGGCGTGTGAGCGCGGTACCGCTATTCGAAGTATGCGTGACGAGCAATTTCCACACCGGGGTGGTACGATCGCTGGGGGAACACCCGGTGATGAAAATGATATCGGCCGGGTTGAACGTGGCCCTGTGCACCGATGACCCGTCCATTTCGCAAATCACCCTGAGCGATGAGTACAGGCATATTTGCGCTGAACTGGGGATGGAGCGCAAGACCCTGCAAGAACGGATCCTGGCGGCGGCACGCGCCAGTTTCATGACCGGCGCAGAACGTGATAACCTGGTTGCCCAACTGCGAAAAGAGATGAGCATCTGAAAATACGATGGCGTAAAGGAGATCAATATGGCAAAGGATTATTTCAAATCACGGGATGTGCTGAAGATCGGGAACAAGAATTACAGCATTTACCGCCTGGACGCACTGGAAAAGGCCGGGCTGACCAAACTCAACCGCCTGCCCTTCTCGATCCGGATCATGCTCGAGGCGGCGCTGCGCCAATGCAATGACCGCGAGATCACCCAGGAAGATGTCAGGAACATCGCGGCGTGGACGCCTGCTCCGCCCGCGAAGGGGGCAACCCGCCCGGGAATCCCCTTCCTGCCGGCGCGCGTGATCATGCAGGACTTTACCGGCGTCCCGGCGGTGGTGGACCTGGCTGCCATGCGCGCGGCGGTTGCCCGACTGGGCGGCGACCCGAAGAAGATCAACCCGCTGGTGCCAGTGGACCTGGTGATCGACCATTCGGTGCAGGTGGATTTCTTCGCCACCGCGGACGCATTGCAGCGCAACGCGGAGATGGAATTCCAGCGCAACCGGGAACGCTACGAGTTCCTCAAGTGGGGCCAGAAGGCTTTCAGTAATTTCCGGGTGGTCCCGCCTGCCACCGGCATCGTCCACCAGGTGAACCTGGAATACCTGGCCCAGGTGGTGCTGGCGAAAAAGGAGGGATTGGGTGCCTCGGAGGTCTTGTTCCCCGACACGCTGATCGGCACCGACTCGCATACCACGATGATCAACGGGCTGGGCGTGGTGGGCTGGGGCGTGGGCGGCATCGAGGCCGAAGCGGTCATGCTCGGCCAACCGATGGACATGCTCCTGCCGGATGTGATCGGTTTCAAACTATATCGGCAAACTCCAGGAAGGCATCACCGCCACCGACCTGGTGCTGACCGTCACCCAGATGCTGCGCAAGAAGGGCGTGGTGGACAAGATCGTCGAATTCTACGGGCCCGGCCTGGACAGCATGTCGCTGCCCGACCGCGCCACCATTGCCAACATGGCTCCCGAATACGGGGCGACGATGGGCTTCTTCCCGGTGGACGGCGAGACGCTGCGGTACATGAAACTGACCAGCCGCCCGGCGGAAGTCATCGAACGAACCGAAGCCTACTGCCGGGAGCAGGGATTGTTCCGCGAAACGAACTTCCCCGGATCCGGAATATACCGACACCCTGGAACTGGACCTGGGAAGCGTGGTCCCCTCCCTGGCGGGACCCAAGCGCCCGCAGGACCGGGTAGCCCTGACCGATATGAAATCCGTGTTCCAGAAAGCACTCAGCGCGCCGGTGAAGGAGCGCGGCTATGAACTCTCGCCCGAAGCGATGAAACGACAGGGGAAAGTGGGCACCAACGGCGGTTCCTACGAGATCGGGCACGGCGCGGTGGTCATCGCGGCGATCACCTCCTGCACCAATACCAGCAACCCTTCCGTGATGGTGGCGGCGGGACTGGTGGCAAAAAAGGCCGTCGAGAAGGGGCTGACGGTCAAGCCATACGTCAAGACCAGCCTGGCACCCGGGACCCGGGTGGTCACCGATTATCTCAAACAGGCGGACCTGCTGGAACCGCTGTCGAAGCTGGGATTCAACGTGGTGGCTTACGGCTGCACCACCTGCATCGGCAACAGCGGACCGCTGCCCGGCGAGGTTGCCAAGGCTGTGACCGGCTCGGACCTGGTGGCAGCGGCGGTCATCTCGGGCAACCGCAACTTCGAAGGGCAGCGTCCACCCGCTGGTAAAGGCGAACTACCTGGCTTCGCCACCGCTGGTGGTGGCGTATGCCCTGGCCGGAACGGTGGATATCGACCTGTCCAGCGAACCGATCGGGATGGGCAAGGATGGGCCGGTCTATCTCAAGGATATCTGGCCGACCTCGCAGGAGGTGGCCGAGGCTGCGCTGTCGAGCGTGACCAGCGGAATGTTCTCGGACAAGTATGCCAACGTGTTCGAGGGTTCGGACATGTGGAAAGATATCAAGGTGGTGGAAAGCGACCTGTACCAGTGGGACGAGGCTTCCACCTACATCCAGCATCCCCCGTTCTTCCAGTCACTGACACTGGACGTGCCGCACATCAGCAACATCCAGGGGGCACGGGTGCTGGCCTTGCTGGGCGACTCGATCACCACCGACCACATTTCTCCTGCCGGCAATATTGCCAGCCGACAGCCCGGCGGGCAAGTACCTGCAGGAGCGCGGCGTGCAGGTGCGCGACTTCAACTCGTACGGCTCCCGGCGCGGCAATGACCGGGTGATGGCGCGCGGCACGTTCGCCAATATCCGCCTGAAGAACCTGATGGTGGCTCCCAAAGAAGGCAACTGGACCAAATACCAGCCTTCCGGAGAAGAGATGAGCATCTTCGATGCAGCCATGAAATACAAGGCAGACGGCATCCCGGCGATCGTGCTGGCAGGCAAGGAATACGGCACCGGCTCCAGCCGTGACTGGGCTGCCAAGGGTCCCATGCTGCAGGGAGTGAAAGCCGTCATCGCCGAGTTGTTCGAGCGCATCCATCGATCCAACCTGGTTGGAATGGGCGTGATCCCGCTGCGGTTCGTGGACGGACAAAATGCCGAGAAACTTGGCTTGAAAGGCGATGAGATCTATTCCATCGAGGGCTTGAACGATAAAATCCCGCCGAGGAGCATGGTCAATGTGAAAGCCAGCAGGCCGGACGGGAAAGAAATCGTTTTCAAGGCGGAAAGCATGCTGAACACCGACGTGGAGGTCAATTATTTCCGCAACGGCGGGATCCTGCACACGGTGCTGCGAAACCTGGTGAAGTAGCAGGGAACCAAAACCAGGACTGAAGAATTGAGAAGGCAGGGAGTTGGATGGGTAATTCCCATCCAACTCCTTTTTTTCGACATTTTTACCGGCGCTCCATTGGTCAAGCCAGAAACCGACAACATTGTTAACTCCCTAAAACCGCAATAATAACCGGCTCTTTTTGGTCTTAACAGGGTTATATCCATAGGTAAATGTTAGCCTGCGGATAGGTCAGATCCTGGTTTTACTGGTATGCTACTCTTATTGTCAGCAAAGGAGAATTTTTGAGATGCTTTCGGAAATCCTTTACAGCCTCAGCCGCGTTTTGATCACAAGCTATGCCAAACTCCTGCTCAAAATGGACATTAACTGGAGCAGCGCCCTGCCCGCGGGACCCGTGTTATTTGCCGCCAACCACCCCAGCACAACCGACCCGATCCTGATCCACCTGATCTCGAAAAAACCGATGAGCGTGATGATCAACTCGAAAGTCTTCACGATCCCTTTGCTTGGACCTTACATGCGAAAAATGGGACAGATCTGTGTGAGCCCGGGACAAGGGGAAAGGGTGCTGGAACAAGCCCGCCAAACGTTAAAAGCAGGCCGGTCTGTGACGATCTTCCCGGAAGGGTTGATCAGCCCGGCAGGCGGGGGGTTCAACCCGCCGCGCAGCGGGGTGGCGCGCCTGGCGCTGAGCAGCGGCGTGCCGGTGATCCCGATCGGAATCTACCTGTCAGACAAAGGCTGCCGGCGCATACCGGCAACTTTCGAGGGGGAACCGGATATCGTGACCTGGTACCTGCACGGTCCTTACGCGATCACCATAGGAAAGGCGATGCACTTCCGGGGGGATGCGAACGACAAGGATTTCGTCAAGAAAGTATCCGAAAATATCATGCAAAGAATCCGCGCCCTGGCGAGTGACAGCCAAAAACGGGTTTGCCCGGTGCACCTGTAGGTTGACGCACCTCCAAACAATCTCCCATAAATAATAAAACCAAATGACGATAAAAGGAGATCGACCTTGATCCAGGTATTCCTGTATATAGCCAGCCTGACATTTGTGCGGTTGTTTGCCCTGGTGATGCTGCGTTATGACCTTCGCCGCCAAAGCAGCCTTCCCAAAGGTCCGATGATCTTTGTGGCCAATCACCCGAGTGCCACCGACCCGTTCCTTATCCACCTCATATCACGGAAGCAATTGAATGTCATGATCACCGCGAAAGCCTTCAGCGTCCCCGTGTTTGGCTGGTTCCTGAACAAGGTCCAGGAAATCCCCGTTCCGCTGAAGGAGGGGAGCGCAGCCCTGGAACAAGCCCGCCAGCACATAGGCAAGGGTCGTTCGGTTGCCATCTTTATCGAAGGGCACATCAGCCCGGAGCAAGGCGGATTCCTGCCGCCTCGCAGCGGAGCGGCGCGGCTGGCACTCAGCACCGGCGCACCGGTGGTGCCGGTTGGGATTTCCCTGCGCCGGGAGCGCTGTCACAATATCCGCTCGCGGATCGCAGGAGGAGTACCGTCGGAGGCACGCTGGTACCTGCGCGGACCCTATGCTGTCACGGTTGGAAAGCCAGCTCACTTTAAGGGGGATGTGGAAGACCGCGAGCATGTCAACCGGGTCACAAAAAGCATCATGGAAGGAATATGCACCCTGGCAAGTGAAAGCGAAAGGCGCATGCCGGGCAGGAAACTGGCTTCAGCGTCGATCTAGCAATTAAATAGGTAACACAAAGGACACCATGGAACGCGAAGGAATATTAAACTCTTTTCCTTGCGACCTTGGTGTCCTTTGTGTTTAAATCCGCTTAACCAGGAAACTCAATTTACTTTATCAAAGAACTCGTCCTGCAAGCGACGGGAGACCTTATCTTCCTTGATCGTGCGGACGACCTTCGCCAGGGCACGCGAGCGGTCAACGAACCATGCTTCCCCTTTTTCCGCTGTGGCAGGACGACCGTCCCCACAGTAATGGGTGGGATGGTCGGCATACCACCAGATGCCGGTATAAGTGCCCTGGTCAGCGAGCTTTTTAAGGCGACCCTGCGGCAACCCTTCCCCATCAGAGGGCAAGCTCCCGGCGACGACCAGTTCCGGGCGGATGGCAAGGATCATACTGGTCTCGCGCTCCCCGGCATGCCCATCCACGACGGTTTCCCAGCGGGCTGCAGTGGCGGGATCCTCGGTCATATAGGCGGGCTGGGGGATGTAAACCACGTAATCACGCCGGCTGGCAAGCTGGATCTGGGCGAAATAGTTGATCAGGTGGTCATTGCCGCCATGTGCATTGACGATAACGATCTTTTTCAACCCATTGCGGGCGATCTCCCGGCAGACGTTTTCCAACAGGTTGATCATCAACTCCGGCTGGATGCCGAAAGTGCCGGGGGTGTGGCGGGCTTCAAGGATCTGGGTGAAAAAATAGTCCGGGAAAACCAGCGCGGGTTCGAGCCCAGCCACGCGGCGGCATAGTTCGCGGCCGATGAACATATCGGTGCCGAGCGGCAGGTGATGCCCATGGCGTTCGAGGCATGAAAATGGGAGCAGGCAAACGCTTTCGGCCTGGATGACGGCTTCGGGGAACTGGTCTCCGGTCAAATCTTCCCAACGCATATGGATTCCTTTCGATGCCCCGGAAATTCCCGGGATCATCCTTTTTCGAAAAACGAAACGGATTCGATGTGATATGTCTGGGGGAAAAGATCAAAGGGCGAGACTTGTTCAAGGCGGTAACCCCCGGCAATGAGCCGGGCAGCATCACGCGCCAGGGTGGACGGGTCACACGAAACATACGCGATCTGCGCGGGTCCAAGCGCCAGGAGGGCGTCGAGAGCCCGCTTCTCGAGACCGGCGCGGGGTGGGTCCAGGATCACAACGTCGGGTTTCACATCCAAAGCAGGGAGAACATCCTCCGCACCTGCCTCAAACAGCTCGACATTGTCGAACTCGTCCAGGTTGATACCAAAATCCGCACAGGCTGAGGGTGACGACTCGATCGCGATCAAGCGCCCGACGAGTGGGGCAAAAAAGGCGCTGAATAACCCAACACCGGAGTAGACGTCCAGCATGGTCGTCATTGGCGACACCGGCAGATGTTCCAACAGGTGAGACACCATTTTTCCGGCCATTTCCGTGTTCACCTGGAAAAACGAGGCCGCAGAAACCCGGAAGTAACGGTCGTTGACCTGCATCACCAAATGGTCATCGCCTGCCATGACAACCACGTCATCCCCCGCCAGATGCACGACCGAAAGGTCCGCTTCCAGTTCCAGTCCAGGCGCCTGGGGAAACCCGGATTCCAGAACCAGCAGAGCCTGCTCATTCATTCCCAGGCGCAGGGAAACGCGGTCGAGCCCAAGGCCGGGGTCGAATTCAAGCCTGGGCCAAATGGCACCCAGTGGTGGTTCAGGCAGGTGGCACTCGGTGATGGGCATCACGCTGCGAGCGGCGGCGTCAACATAGCCCAACTTCCCGTCACGCGTCAAATGAAACTGCACATGATTGCGATAATTCCATGCAGAGGAGGATGGAAAAGCCGCGTTCACCGGTGGATCTTCGATCTTGCCGATGCGCATCAACTGGTCGCGCAAGATCCCCGTTTTGGAGGTCACCTGGGTTGGGTAGGGCAAATGCTGGTAATGGCAGCCCCCACAGACACCAAAGTGGAGGCATTTCGGTAAAACCCGATCCGGGGAGGGTTCCAAAACTTCCACCAGAACGGCACGTACGTGTCCCGGTTTTTCTTCCAATACACGGATTGAAACCGTTTCGCCGGGCAGGGCAAAGGGAACAAAAACGAGCGCGCCCATCGGGGAGTCTTCCGAGGGCGTCGCCGCCGTAGGTCAGTTTTTCCAGTTTAATGGTCAGGAGGTCTGAGGACATGGAGGTTGATGGAGACATTTTCTCAACAAATCTCCCAAAGGCTCAGCTTGCCATCCGGGTAATAACATTTCCGCACCTACGGCGTGAGGACGCCGCCGAGAGCATAAGTTACATGCACGGCAGCGAGGACGCCGCCGAGAGCGGTAGTTGCATGCATGGGAGTGAGATCCCGCCGAGAGACTGTCTACTTGGCGGCGAAGACGACGCCAAGAGCTTTGATAGTCATAAGTGCACAGCGCCGAGGACGCCGCCAAGAGCATACCAACCTCACAACTATTTTATGAAAAGTCCGATAAGCTGGTTCTGGAAAATTGCCAGCACGATCAAAAAGGCAAAGAACGCCCCTGCCAGGATGCCGATACGTTTAAGATCGCGCTTGATAATGCTGTAATCCGGGTTGAACTCCACGGGTTTGGACGACAGGGAGGAAGCCTGACCGGGAGCCTGACGTTTGTATTTCTTGCTCATATAATCTCCTAAGGATTTTGAAGGTTCGCAAACACAACAATGCGTTTGTTATCAACCATGTACGGGTAACAACTGATGAGGGTGACCGTCGGGTCGCTGGTGGGGTTCATCACTTCCACCTGGCTCGGTTCGACGATGCGGGTTTCGGTCACAATGTAAATAAATTGCTGCTGCATGGTATATAGGATAACCTGGTCGCCGGGCTGCAGCTTATCAAGGTCGCGGAAGACTTCGCCGAAGACATCGTCATGCCCGGCCAGAACCACGTTTCCATTCTCGCCAGGGTTGGCCGACCCGATGTGCTGACCAACGCCTTTCTTCAATTGCTCCCAGCCGTCGCCCTGGACAACCGGCCAATTATGGATGTTTATCGCCGGGATGTCGATCTGGATGGCCTGCTGCGGACCCGGAGTGGGCACCGGCAGGTTCGCCAGGGATTGCACCAGCGGGCGCAGATGCTCGGGGATTTCCGCTTCATTAAACTGAGCGCCACCGGCAGCGGAGGGGGGAGTATGACCGCTGGGCAGGATAACCGCCGTGATGAGCGGAGTGGAAGTAGGCGTATCCTGCTCCTGGTGCAGGGCAGCGACAACCTCCTGATTCAACGTACGCAGCAAGCCAAAGCCATTGAACAGGATGCCGGCCAGCCCGACGACCGCAAGCACTTCCACAATCAACAGGAGACGGTCGAACCAGCGCCTTTTCGAAGGCTGCAAGGCAAGGGTCCCGGAGTCGTCCTCCTGCCCTCCCTCCGGCAAGCTGGGTGCGCCATTCATCGAAGGCAGCGGGCGGCAGGTCTGGAGCCAGGCTGACCGCCCTGCCCGTGCGGCGAAAGCGCTCCAGCCTTCTCTGGCGGGAGTCGTGGCGCTTGTCCAGCAGCAGACGGCGCAATTCCTGTTCCGAAAGGTCTTCCGGTCGCTTCGGGGTCGTCACGGGCGTGATTATACCCCACCTGCCGGGGCGCATTTAGACGGGAAAATTGACCCCGACAGCGAGTAAAATAGCGTTTATAATGGGTTATTCATGTTCACCTGTGCTGAAATGACTGTCACAGGCTCTTAGCCAAAAGGAGGTTCCCATGGCTTTCAGTTTTAAGAATAAAAAGGGTGTCACTTACTTCTTGCACGCAAGGAGCACGATAACCAAGACCGGGAAAACCCAGACTCTGTACTTCTTCTCGAAAGAACAGAAGGCCGGCGTTCTGGAGGCGGTCCCTGCCGGTTACAAAGTGTCCGAAACGGTCAACGGCCTGCCGGTACTAAAAAAAGTGTAATACTGGAATAAATCAAAGGCTCCCCTTATGGGGAGCCGATGTTTTTAAGGGGCAATGGTTTCAGGGTTGAAACACGGCTGAGTAGTCCGCTCCAACGATAAGGACATAGTTGACATCCGCCTGGGTCGGAGCGGAGACGAAGGCTGCCGGGGGCAGACCGAGCACATTCAGCATCGAATTGATGCGGTTCATGTCGGGGACACCAGACAGGTCATAGAGCAGGGAATTGGGATAGTCTGACCGGTCCGCAGCGGCGAGGCGGGTGTCATACCCCACATAGTTCAGGCGCTCGGCAGCCAGGGAATCCCAGCCAGGGTTGGCCGTCCCGTTGCGGACTTCGACGGTCAGAGCTTCCGTTTCGGTGACACGGGGCGCGAAGGCGAGCGCCTGCTGAAGCATGGACTGGATGGCGGGCCCATTGGGCAGCAGTACACTGGCGCCGCCAGGCGTCATCCAGTCGGTAACCAGGCCCTTACCGATATAAAAACTGCGGATATCGGCGTTGGTCAGGTGCAGCGCCAGCGGGGAAAGTTGAAGCAGGTTGGACAGGGTCAGGTCGGTAATAATCGAGGAACTGAAGTCGTTGTAGAGTTCCGGAATTTTGCTGATGGAATTGGTCTGCAGGGCGCGAGTGTAAAGGGCGCGCAGCACTTCCTGTGAACGGCGGCCGCGGTCGAAATCACTCGAGCGCTTGCGGGAACGGGCATACCAGAGTGCCAGGTCTCCGTCCATGTGGACAACACCCGGACCGACCGTGTATAGCGACCAGTTATCTTCGTTGGTGGGGTCGTAGCTGGGATCGATCAGGTGCCAGTCGGTGTATGGACAAAAAACCGGCACATCAATTCCCCCCAGCGTATTCACTATGCGGCTGAAACCGTCAAAGTCCACGATCGCCAGGTGATCAATGCGGAGACCCAGATTGTAGGCGATGGTATCCTTCAGCAGACCAAAACCGCCACCGGCATATTGGTATTGAGGCATTTCGCCGTACTCATAGGCAGCATTAATGCGGTCCATGCCGACGGTGGGAATATAGACATACAGGTCGCGGGGGACCGAAATCAGGGCCACCTGCCCGGTGGCAGGCCGGATCACCGCAATGATGATCGTGTCGGTGCGGAAGTAAGTCTGCCCGGGGCGCTTATCGGAGCCGAGCAGGAGGAACGTAACCGTGCCATCGCTGGTCAGATCCATTGCCGGTTCGGGGGCATACGGGGGCACGTAAAAGGATTCGGGGGTGCTGGAGGTGGGGACTAAAGAATTGGGGTCCAGTGTGGCTTCCAGGGCGGCGGGCGTTTCAGTGAAGGCGGCTGTCGGCAGCAGGGCATCGACCACAGTAATCGGCTGGAAGGGGGTGGGAGTGGGTGTCGCATCCGAGGGCACGGTGACCAGGTACAGGATGGTAGCCGTAGGCGCAGACGGAGATGGTTTGCCTCCGCAGGCGGAGGCAAGTAACAGGAGCAAACAGGAGAGGTTGACAAGTCGGGTACGCATGGGGTGAAGTTCGTTCAAACCCTCTACCAATCAGCCAATAAGGGATCTTATGGCGTCCAGGTTGGTGTGAGAGTGGGGAACTCTGTGGGGGTTACGATGGTGGGCGTGGTGGCAAAAGGATCGTACGTGGGAGAAGGCGTCTCGGTGGGGGGAGTTTCGAAAGGCAGATAAAATGTCGAAATTTCAGTCGGCACGGGTGTGTCATAGAAAAATGGCGGTGTAGGCAGGATCGGGGGCCAGGGGGGGACGTAGAGATGCTGACCAATTTGAATATTGAAATTGGGAAGGCAGTTGGCACGCTGGATCTGGGTATAGGGAATGCCGTAGATCTGTCCCAGGTGGAAGAGGGTATCCCCCTTCTGGACAATGTAGATAACCCAGGAATGTGGAGCCCCGCACGGTACGGGAGTGCGGGTGGGCAATGACGGCAGGTAAATGACCTGTCCGGGCAGCAATGTGCCGGTTATCTGACAGTTGGCGCGGGTGATCGCGGTCGTGGTAATTTTATAGCGAAGAGCCAGCCCTTCCAATGTGTCGCCAGTGCGAACCGTATAGGCGACCCAGCCCGAAGGCACCGTGCAGGATAAGGGCGAAGTGGTTTTAGTTGGGGTCAATGATTGCAGAGACGGGGTGGGCACGGACTGGGTGGAGGTGGGTGTCCTGGTGACAGTCGATGTTGGCAAGTACTGAGTAATTGCAGGCGTCCAGGTGGGAGGCGGGGTGGGAGGGAAGGCAGGAGGACAAGACAAAGGCACGCTGGTCGGGCACGTGTAGATCACCGGGGTTGGAGTATCGCCCGGTGCATTGGATGGCTGGTTGGTGAGAGCGGCAGAAGGCGGCAGGGTTGTGGCGGGCAGGTGGATAATCCCCTCAGCCTGGGAAAGCGAAAGGACTCCAAATAGCATGGCTATGGAGACCAGGACCAGGATTATCACCCAAAATAGTTGCTGTGTATTCCGCATCTAACTACTCATCTTCACTCATGGAACCTGGTTATACTTCTTCTTCCATTTTTAGCAGGACCGGCAGCAGGATGCTGAAGGTGGACCCACGTCCGGCTTCAGTATCGACCCAAATGCGCCCCCCCTGGGCTTCAACGAGCGCTTTGGCAATCGAGAGGCCAACGCCGGTATCTCCCAGCCCCTGGATAAGGGAATGCTCAGCACGGTAGCGGCGGGCGAAGACACGGGAAATATCGCTGGAAGCGATGCCACCCCCGGTATCCGTCACCTGGATGGAAATAAAGTTCTCATTTGATTCACTCTGTATCTGGACCCGCAAGGTAACGATCCCTTCCACCTGGGTGGCGCCGGTCGCATTCTGCAGCAGGTGGATCAGGATCTGCTGGAAGGCGTCCCGGTCTGTGCGGATCAGCAGGGCAGAGTTCGGGAATATCCAGGCGCAGGGTGATGTTTTTTTCACGGATCTGGGCGCTGGTGTAAGCCATGGCATTGTCGATGATGAGGTTCAAGTCGATCGACTCGGCCTTGAATTCCATCCTGCCGGTCTCCAGGTTGGTGATCTGGATCAGGTCGTTCACCAGTCCGCCAATGCGGTCGGTGGAGGCTTTAATCCGCTCGATGAACTTGCGCTGCAAGGCACCCAGGCTGCCGACAAATTCGCCCATGAGAAGATCGGTGTAACCGATGATGGAAGACATGGGCTGGCGCAATTCCTGGGAGATGGAAGCAATCACATCCACCTGGTCACTGGTAATCGGTGAGGAGGAGCGCTCCTGCAGTTTCACGACGTTTGCATTGGCCTCGGCGAGTGCGTTTTGCATGCGAGCCAATTCCTGGAGGGAGTTATGCAGTTCTTCTTCCAATTGCGGATTTTCACCGGATGAGTCGCTCACCACCCCAGTCTGGCGCATCTGTTCAACCTGGGTTTCGAGAGACTCGATTATCTTCTGGTATTCTTCCTGTTTGGCCAGCAGGGCGGTTATTTGAACGGATTCGCCGGATGAGAATTCAGCCTCGTCAGCCTGGCGCATTTGCTCGATCTGGGCATTCAGCGCATCAATCGTTTTCCGGGATTCTTCCTGGTCGGTCATGAGGGCTGTTATTTGAGCTGAATCGGGAGAAGAGACATCAACTTCAGCAGCCTGGCGCGCCTGTTCGATCTGGGCGTTCAAACTGTCAATGGTATTCTGGGATTCTTCCGTCTTCGCCAACAACAACGATATTTTTTCGGAGTCGCTGGAATGTACGGCGGCTTCCTTTTGCATTTGTTCAATCAGGGCTTTAAAAGAATCGATGGTCTTCTGGGACTCTTCCTGCATAACCATCAGGGTGCCCATGTTTTCGAGCTGGACCTGCGATTGACCATCTTTCTCATGCAGTTTTTCCAGCTCCTGGGAGACCTGTTCGAAATTCTTTCTAGTTTCTTCAGCCTTGCCCTGGGCAGAAAGGGCATCCTGGCGCGCCTGGTCCCGTTCGGATACCAACAGGGAAGCGCGCTGACCGCGTTCCAGGATGGGGATGAACAGCGTGGATACGTTGGTGAGGTAATCCTGGTCTTCCGCGCTCCAGAGACGATTGGAATACGGGGACAGGATCAGGATGCCGCCCAAAGGTACGTCCCCGGTTGCAATGATGGGGACGCTTAACAGGTGACCGGGGTTGCTCAGGTTGAGCATCTGCCCGAGCGCTTTCAAGTCAGAGGAGGTACTACTGGCGGGCAAACGCAGCGGACGCCCGCGCAGGATGGCATTGGCGAGCAGGGGGATGGCGTCTTTCAGGATGGGCGCTCCCTCCAGGTTTTCTTCACGGATCAAGTCATATCCGCAGGTAATATACAAGCTCTTATCTTCGGTGAGGGTGATGAGGAAACAAAGATCAGCCAGCATAGCCTGGGCGATCCCACGGGTTAGTGACAGGCCGATCTTTTCAGGGTTAACCTCGGCAGCCAGCGACATCAAGGCATGCAATGTCTTCGAATCGGTACTGTAGCGCCGGCGTTCCTTTGAGGGTTCGCTCGCAGCCCGGTCTGCCCTGGCAGCTACCGTCCCCCCAGAGACCGAGGTGGGGAAGCGTTGAACAATTGTAAAGAGCAGGGGGAAGATGACCAGTTGAGCAAGCCTGACAACCCCGGGAAGATTGCCTTCCATGCGCCAGACCAGGCTGATAAAGTGCCCGCCGACAGCCACAAGAAGGATGGCAAGCCCATTTAACCAGCTATTCGGCCTGCGCAAGACCACACCAAGGATACCAAGCACTGCGACAGCCAGGCTGGAGACCTGCCATATGGTCTCAGAGAGCGAGGAGTTGAAGCCTGTCCCCTGGTTTTGCACCCAAACCGCCAGGGTAAGCCCAAACAGGGCCAGCACAAGGAAGTTAAGAAGGACAGCGACAAAATCAGCCAGCCGGAACGGTTCCGGGAAGGCCCACAACCAGCTAATCCAGACCAGGGACAGTAAAGTCACCGCCCGGTCAAGCGGGGGCAGCACGACCTTTGGTTCAATAAACCCAAACCAGGATGTGGCACCCACAAGGAAAAGGATGACTTGCAAACCCAATAAAATGGAGAGGCCGATGACCGTCCGCTGGACCTGGGGGAATTGAGTAGAACGCAAGAGATGGACAGCTCGTTGCAGAGTTCCCGCAATAGAGACCACCAACACGATATGGTAGATCAGATTCCCCGGCGGGGTTGTAAGGAGCGTAAAAATCTGATTGAAAAATAAACTCATTGGCAACTGCCCGAGTGATTATACTTCTTCCTCCAATAGTTTATACCATTTTGGTCAGTGCGCATATACCATTTTCATGGGTGATTAAACATTACTATAAATATGGAAGAGATTCGTGTTTCAAGCAGGGTGAACCTGCAAATTTAACCAAAATGACACAGTTTCCGCGATCGTTTCCAGTGGGCCAATTTCGTGATTTATAATAGTCCTCTAAATCATGAAGGAAAAATTTGGAGCGATTCAGATCCTGATCCTGATCGGGCTGCTGGCACTGATCCTGACCCCGCGACCGATTGCCGGCGCTCTGGATCTGCAGCGGGCAGCGCGTTTTGACTCGGTCGGGGACCAGGCAAATGCCGCAGATTCTTACGCGTTGGCTGCGGAGCGGATCGCGTGGATGCCCGGGCTATGGGAAACGGCGGGCATGAGAGCCATGGGTGCCGGCAACCCGGAAACTGCCATCGCCCACTTCAACAAAGCCATTGAGCACAATTCCCTCTCTGCAGGGGGCTGGCTGACCCTGGGGGAGGCATATAAGATTGGCGGAGATGTAAGCCAGGCAATCTATTCGTGGGAGCGAGCCCTGCCGCTCGCCCGGGCGGACAGTTACCTGGCGGCGGCGCAGCGGTCCAGGGGGAATTTCAGCGCAGCGATCAATTACTGGCGAGCAGATATTACCCTGGAGCCGGAGAATTCAGCCGCCCATTACGCCCTGGGACTGTTGTACGCTGCAACTGCTCCAGAACTTGCCCTTCCAGAATTTCTACGGGCTGCCACCCTTTGCGAAGGGCTGGACCCGCAAGTGCAACGCCTGCGCACAGCGCTCAACACAGCCTTTCTTTCAGAAGACCGCGGGTACCAGTTCCTTGTTTCCGGCCAGGCGCTGGGAGCCCTTGGAGAATGGGACCTGGCGGTCGAAGCTTTCCGCAACGCGGTCAAGGTGCGCTCCGACTATGCTGAAGCGTGGGCGTGGCTGGGCGAGGCGGAACAGCAAATGGGACTGGACGGCAGGCTCGCAATCGAACAAGCCCTTTCCCTGGATCCAACATCAGCCATGGTGCAGGGGTTTTACGGCATATTCCTACAGCGGCAAAAACTTCCGGAGGCCGCCTTGATCGTCTTTCAAAAAGCCGCAAGCCTTGAGCCGGGGAATCCCGGCTGGCAGATGGCCCTGGGCAGCGCCTCCGAACAGACGGGAGACCTGGTTGCAGCATATGAGTATTATGTCCATGCGGTGGAACTTGCCCCGGATGACGCCTCAACCTGGAAGGCGCTGGTGGCATTCAGCGTGAACAATGAAGTGGACGTGGATATCACCGGCATGCCGGCTGCGCGTAAACTGGTGGGCCTGGCAGGGGATGACTGGCAGTCTTATGACCTGGCAGGACAGGCTGAGTTTGCCCTGGAAAATTTCCCGGCGGCGATCATTTACATAAACAAAGCTATCCAAATGAGCCCCACCCAGGCTGCCCCCGCCCTGCACCTGGCGCTTGTCTACCTGCAAACAGGCGAGCGTGAGCAAGCCTACTCCTACCTGTCCCTGGCGAAGACCTTTGATCCCAACGGCCCGCTTGGCTGGCAGGCAGGGCGCCTGTTGGAGCAATATTTTCCGTAATATCCTTTTTCCAGAAAGGAAAGGACCAGGAAAGAACCAAATACTCATGAAGATAATGCGAAGCTTGATCCTGGTTTTCATATTAAGTGCGTGCAGGAGTGCTCTGATCAGCGACCTGGTGGCGCGACCGGGGCAGACCCTGTACCACGAGAATTTTTCAGACCTCACCAGCGGATGGCCCCAGGCAACCAGCCCGGATGGTACATTGGGATATGACCAGGGCGCGTACCGGATGCAGGTGCAATCCCCAGGTTTCGACCTGCGGGCTGTCCCCGGTCAATTTTATAATGACGTACAGGATAGAGGTGGATACGACCCGCGTGTCAGGCCCGGTGTACAACCAATTCGGCGTCACCTGCCGTGTTCGGGACATGAATAATTTTTATTTTTTTGTGATCTCAAGCGATGGGTACTATGCGATCGGCAAGGTTGAAGATGGGATCACCACCCTGCTGGGGCAGGAGATGATGGCATACACCGGCGTTATCCGGCAGGGAAGCGAAGCAAACCATATGCGCTTCGACTGCATCCAGGATTCGCTGAAAGGCTATGTCAACGGGGAGGTCATTGCGATAACCGAGGACGCCGATTTTTCAACCGGGGATGCCGGTCTAATCTGCGGAGCGTTCAACGAGGGCGGAGTGGATATCAGTTTCGACAATTTTATGGTGTATAAACCATGATTCGACATTCTTTACCCCTTATTGTTGAACGACGACTCATGAAAATATTCCTGGATACCATCGGCTGCCGGCTAAACCAGGCAGAAATCGAATCCCTGGCGAGACAATTCCGGTCGGCCGGGCACACGATCGTCCCCAGCGCGGGCGAAGCAGACCTGGCGGTGGTAAACAGCTGCACCGTCACCGCCGAAGCTGCCTCGGATTCGCGGGCTGCCATCCGCCGGGCAAAACGCCTGGGGGCGGGAGAAGTGATCGTAACCGGCTGCTGGGCAACTCTTGAACCGGATAAAGCTGCCGGATTGGCGGGGGTGACCCGCATTGTCCCCAACCAGCAAAAAGAAAGCCTGGCTGCCGACCTGCTCGGACTGCCCCAGGAGTTCTTCGAGCTTGAACCGGTTGCCCGCCAGCCTTTGCCCGGGTTGCGCAAGCGCACACGAGCCTTCATCAAAGTACAGGACGGGTGCGATAACGCCTGCACATTTTGCATCACCACAGTGGCGCGCGGGAGCTCGAGTTCGCGACCGGTCGAGGAGATCGTCAGGGATGCCATCCTGTCACAAAATGGAGGCGCACAGGAGATCGTGCTGACGGGAGTCCACCTGGGCGCATGGGGGCTTGAACTGCAGCCTCCCACACGACTTGCAGACCTGATCTCTGTGCTGCTGAACAGGACCTCCCCACCCCGCCTACGGCTGTCTTCGCTCGAACCCTGGGACCTGGATGCGGATTTCTTCAAGCTATGGGATGACCACAGGCTGTGCCGTCATTTACACCTGCCCCTGCAATCGGGGAGCGACACCGTGCTGAGGCGCATGAGGCGCAAGACCACCCGGGAAAATTTCTCCGCCCTGCTGCAGGCAGCCCGAGCAGCCATCCCGGAGGTTGCGATCACCACGGACCTCATTGCGGGTTTCCCCGGTGAGACGGAGAATGAATTTGCAGAGTCACTTGAATTTGTCAGATCCATGCAGTTTGCCGGCGGGCATGTTTTCAGCTACTCCCCCCGTCCGGGCACGCCCGCGGAGCGGATGATAGGACGGGTGCGCGGGGAAGATGTGAAGACCCGCAGCGCCGCCTTGAGAGCGGTGCTGGCAGAATCAAAGGAAGCCTTCCACCGGAAATTCGTTGGAAAGACCATGCCGGTCCTGTGGGAAGCCAGGTCCTTGCTCACGAAGGAAGGCTGGAAAATCGAAGGGCTGACGGATAACTACCTGCGCGTGTCGGCAATCGCCCCGGAGCAATATTGGAATCGAATCGACAATGTGCTCCTGAAGAGCGTAAATGCTGACGGGGTATGGGGAGAAATCCGCAAGTAAGTGTCCGATAAATTCCATGGGTTGGACCAGATGCGCCATCCCGATCGCCCAGGCTCGACCAGGGGGAAGGAAGAATAACAGAGGCGGGAAACCTTGGTAAAATATTCTTTGAAATTCTAGGGTTTACCCTGGAGATTCTTTTTAATTTACCGGGATCCAAAGCGAGATTTGATGCCAAATCCGAGTTTACTTTATCAATTGATATCCAATGAAAGTATCAAAGCACCGCAAGAACCGGCAATCCGAGCCCCGGGGAAAGAAACCCTGACGCACGGGGAGCTTGCGCAGCATTTGCGATCCACCGTCCTGCAATTATCCCAATTGGGCTTCCGTCCAGGTGACCGGGTGGCAGTGGTCCTGCCGAACGGTCCCGAGATGGCGACCGCCTTCCTGGCGATCTCGACCGTGTGCGCCTGTGCGCCTCTCAACCCCGCCCATCCCCTGGATGAGTTCCTGTTCAGCCTGACAGACCTTCATATTAAGGCTCTAGTGGCGCTGCCAGATAGGGATTGTGCGGCAACGCGCGCGGCGAGTGCACTGGGCATCCCGGTGCTGACGCTCGAGCCTGATCCCCAGACAGCAGGGAAATATACAATCTTCAGCGACTTAGCAGTTAATTGGGATATTTCCGAACCAATCCTGGCGGGTTTGGATGATGCGGCTCTATACCTTCAGACTTCCGGCACCACCTCCCGACCGAAGATCGTGCCGCTCACCCACCGCAACATTTTTTACTCGACGCAGAATATTGCCGGGACGTATGCTTTGTCCCCGGACGACTCCTGCCTGAACATGATGCCGCTGTTCCACATCCACGGCCTGGTGGGAGCACTCTCGGCCTCGCTGGCTGCCGGTGCGAGCGTCATCTGTACGCCGGGATTCCTGCCCGACCAGGTGCCGGCGTGGATCTCTGAAATGGCGCCCACCTGGTACACCGCCGTACCAACCATCCACCAGGCGATGCTGGAGCTGGTCCGCCGTAAACCAGAAATTGCCGGCAACATGCACCTGCGGTTCATCAGGTCCTGTTCTTCATCCCTTGCCCCGCAAATAGCCCAGGAAATGGAGCAGGTTTTCAAATCGCCGATATTGGAAGCCTACGGCATGACCGAGGCTGCCCACCAGATCGCGAGCAACCCCCTGCCGCCGCGCCCGCGCAAATTCGGATCGGTGGGCTGCGCTTCCGGCACGGTCCAGATCTGCATCCTGGACGAGAAGGGGGTGACCCTTCCAGCGAATGCCAGCGGCGAGATCTGCATCCGGGGGGAAAACGTCATTAGCGGGTATGAGAACAATCCTGCTGCGAACCTTGCGGGATTTTCCGATGGATGGCTGCGAACGGGGGACCGCGGTACCCTGGACGAAGATGGGTATTTATTCATCCAGGGACGGCTCAAGGAATTGATCAACCGCGGCGGGGAGAAGATCTCACCCCGGGAGATAGACGAAGCGCTGCTGCGCCATCCTGCGGTGAGGCAGGCAGTGGCATTCGCAGTGCCCCACCCCAGCCTGGGGGAGGACGTAGCCGCGGCAGTGGTCCTGCGCGAAGGCCAAACGGTTTCAGTGCAGGAGCTGCGCCAGAGCGCCAGCGCCAGACTGGCAAGTTTCAAGGTACCGCGCCAGATCGTTTTTATTAAAGAAATCCCGAAAGGCGCAACCGGCAAGATCCAGCGGATCGGCCTGGCCGAAAAACTGAAGTCAGAGCTGGATGCCTTCACTTCCCGCGAAGCCGCCGGCACCACACCTGCGCGCACGGCTTGGAAGCCGAGCTGCTCGACATCTGGCAGGAGGTGCTGGAAAATGACCAGGTCGGCGTCCTGGACGATTTCCTTGCCCTGGGAGGAAATTCCATCCAGGCGGCCCGCATCCTGACGAGAGTTAATGAACGTTATGCGTTGCAGTTGCAGCTTATCGATATCTTCACCACCTCGACGATCGCATTAATGGCAGCTTTTATTCAGGAAAACGCAGGAATTAATAAATGACCAGGAACATCCTCCCGCCCCCTCCCATCCAACGCCAACATCTCAAAGAAACCACGCTGTCATTTTCCCAGGAAAGCCTATGGTTCCTGCAGCAGCTCGACCCGGAAAATTGCGCGTATAACACGAACCTGCTTACCAAACTTACCGGCGGGATCGTCCGACCCGCGTTCGAGCAGGCCCTCAACGAGCTGGTCCGCCGCCACGAACCCCTGAGAACGATCTATCCAAACCGGGGAGGAAGCCCGGTCCAGGTGATCAACCCATTCGAGGAATTCACAATCCCTTTCGTGGATTATTCCGGGCTTCATGAAGATGAACAAAACCAGGCCATCCAGCGTTATTTTTCCGAACACGCCAGCCAGCCGTTCAACCTGCAAAAGGGACCCGTAGCCCGTTTTGCCTTGCTGCACAAAACAACAAATGAGGACTACCTGTTCTTTAGCGCTCATCATATTGGATTTGACGCCTGGTCTCTGCAAATTTTTTTCAGCGATCTCATCCAGTTATATGAGGCCTTCCGCACCGGGAGGGAACCGGCTCTTCCCGAATTGCCGGTCCAATATTCCGATTACGTGCTTTGGCAGAGGAAATGGCTGAGCGGGGAGACGCTGGAGGCAACCATCGAGCATTGGAAGACCATCCTGGCAGGCGAACTGCCGGTGCTCGAATTACCCACCAACCACCCGCGTCCAGCCATGCAGTCATACCGGGGCGCCAGATATTATTTCCGACTCCCACAAGGGCTTTCCTCGCAGGTAAAAGAATTCTGCAAGAAGGAACGCCTGACGACATTTCACCTGCTCCTGGCCGCTTATGCGGTGCTGTTGATGCGCTATTCAGGACAGGAAGATGTCATTGTAGGCTGCCCATTTGCCAACCGGTCAAGGGGTGAACTGGACGGACTGGTGGGCTTGTTCGTTAACACCCTGCCGATCCGGTTGAATTTGCAGGGGAACCCTGTCACAAGGGAGTTCCTGGACCAGGTCCGGAAAACCATGCTGGATGCCTTCACCTGGCAGGCAGCACCGTTCGAAGCTCTGGTTTCGGAGCTCTCACCACAGCGCGACCTGGGGCGCAACCCGATCTTCCAGGTGGTCATAAACCTGAAAAATGTTCCCAAGCGGCAGGCAGCCATCCAAGGGCTGGAACTGGAAAACATCAATAGTGAGAATGCCCCCAGCCCATTTGACCTCTCCCTGGAATTCGATGAGAACAATGATGGAAATTTGAATGGGTCAGTCCAGTACAACCTGGACCTGTATGACGAGAACAGCATCATCCATTTGGTCGCCCATTACCAAAACCTGCTTGGCGAAATAATGGCAAAGACCAGCCAGCCAATGGCTGAACTGGAAATGCTCACCCCATCAGAACGACAGCGAATTGTGTTCGACTGGAACGAACTCCAGGCGGATTTCCCCCAGGTGTGCATTCAAGACCTGATCAGCGAGCAGGTTGAAAAGGATCCGGAAGCGCCGGCGGTTGAGTGCAACGGCGTCAGGCTGACCTATGGAGAGGTTGAAAAGAAAGCCAACCGCCTGGCACATTATCTCAGGGCTAAAGGAGTGGGTGCGGAATCCCGGGTTGGCATCTATTTGCCACGATCCGAAAACATCGTTGTGGCGCTGCTGGCTGTGCTTAAGGCGGGAGGCGCTTATGTGCCCCTGGACCTGACTTACCCGGCAGAGCGGACCGCATACATGGTGGAGGATTCCAAGCCTGCTGTAATCATCACCCTTTCCAATTTAAGCAAGCTGCTCCCGGAGCAGGCCAACAAAATCTGCCTCGATACCGAAGCAGCCTCGATCGATTCCTGCGATGATGGGAAGCCTGTTTCAATTACCAATAACGACTCGCTGGTCTATATCATTTACACCTCCGGTTCCACCGGGCGCCCCAAAGGGGCCATGAATATACACAAGGGTATAGTCAATTACCTGACTTACATGAAGCGAAAATTCCAATTTGGCCCAGCAGACCGCATCATCCAACTCACATCGTTCTCCTTTGATATATCGGTTTTTGAGCTTTTTGGGACATTGTCTTACGGCGGCAGCGTGGTTTTAATGGATGATGCCCAAATGCGCGACCCGGATTTTATCAATGCAGCGGTTATCGAGCACCAGGCCACTTTTATCAGTTGTGTGCCCACGATGCTAAGAGCGCTGTGCGAGTCCGGATTATCGGTGGGCAAGACGGAAAACAATTTACGTTTAATCCTGCCCGGCGGCGAGGTTTTACGGGATGCGGATGTGGCGCTGGCGCGCAAGGCTTTCGGTAATTCCATGAAATTGGTGAATGAATACGGGCCGACAGAATGCAGCATCCTTCAAACAACCTATGTGGTGCCTGACAACCTCCCCAATGGACTGCAAATTGTGCCAATTGGCAAACCGATCGATAACGGACGTGCCTACGTCCTGGACAATTATTTGCACCCGGTGCCTCCTGGCACGAAAGGAGAGTTATTCCTCGGGGGGGTGGGGGTTGGACGAGGGTACTTGAACCAGCCAGCCCTTACCGCTGAACGCTTCCTCCCGGACCCTTTCCGCCCGGGTGAAACAATTTACCGCAGTGGTGACATTGTCAGGCAGCTTACCGGATGGGACCATCTGCTACCTGGGCAGGTCAGATGACCAGGTAAAGATCCGCGGCTACCGGGTGGAATTGGGAGAAATTGAAGCAGTGGTGAACGAGTTCCCCGGAATAAAAGATGCCGTGGTGGTGTTATGGCGCGCCGATGGATGCGAGACGCTGGCTGCCTACATCACCCTCCTGGAGGGAGAAAAGGAACCGGACCTGGATAAGTTAAAGTCCCACCTGGCGGACCACCTGCCGTTCTATATGCTGCCAACCTCCATAACCGTGCTGAAGGAAATGCCGCTCACGCCTAGCCGCAAGATCGACCGGCATGCCCTGCCTCGCCCGGAAAGCAGGGAGATGAAAGATCGATATCTTGCCCCCCGCAATGAGACCGAATCCAGGCTGGTTTCGATCTGGAAGGAGGTGCTGGAGGTCGAGCAGGTAGGGATCAGGGATAATTTCTTCGAACTGGGCGGTCACTCCCTGATGGCTGTGCGCCTGTTTACCCGCATCCAGGATGAATTTGGGAAATCCCTGCCCCTGATGTTGTTGTTCCAGGATGGAACGGTGGAAGAAACGGCGAAAGCCCTCTCGGGGGAAATATCCACCCGTCCACAAGGGATCGTGCCGATGAAACCGGGCGGGGCTGATGTGCCGTTATTTATCATGTCAGCCGGTCTTTATATGCGCGAGCTGGCGCTTGCCATGGCTCCGTCACGACCGGTTTACGGGGTTAATTCGACAGAAGAGGGCAAGCTGGTATACCGTAAATCGGTCCAGGAGACTGCCAGGATCTATTACCAGAACCTGGTGGATTTTTACCCGCAGGGCCCATACCTGCTGCTGGGTCATTCTGCACATGGGTTTTTCGCCCTGGAAGTGGCACGAATGTTGATCGAGAATGGTCAAACCGTGGCATTCCTCGGTTTACTGGATACCTTTCCTCCAGGCTATAAAGTGCAGGTAAACATTATCGACCGGGTAAAGATCTATGCCAAAAATTTCCAGGGAAAAACTGTTGGGGAGGTAATGCAATTTATAGGCGGTACGCTCAAGCGTTTCACAGCCCGTTTATTTAGCCGGGCAGGGATGGAAGAGAGGGTGCTCGAACGCCTTGAAGCCCAGGGACAAGTCAAGGAGGTGAGAAGCCTGCTGCTGGACACATACAAGCCGGAACCCTTTGCAGGTCAGGTCACCATTTTGTCAGCCACCAAGCGCCCCTCCTACGTGAAAATTGATCCATTGGAGCTATGGGTGAATACCATCAAGGGAAAACTGGAGATTATTCCCATCCCAGGTGAGCACATGTCGATCCTGCGGGCACCTCTCGTGGGTGAGCTGGCAAAACAAATAGAGTCGCTGCTGCCAACCCATAAAAATGATTAATGGAAACCTGGACCGTGTGCTCAAACCAGGGGAGGTCCATTTGTGGCTGTTCAGCCCTGGATCTCCGCCTCCCTAGACCGCCAGGATTGGGAAAAGCTCCTTTCTTCAGAAGAGGTTGCCCGATCGAAACGTTATATTCTCGAAAAGGACCGGCTGCTTTTCACAGCCCGGCGGGGAATCCTGCGCCAACTGCTGGGTCAATATTGCGGAATTGATCCTGCCAGCATTCGCTACCAGGCAAACCCATACGGAAAACTTTCATTGCCCTCCAGCCGGATATCTTTCAACCTGTCGAAAAGCCAGAACAAGGTCGCCTGCGTGTTCACCCTGGAGGAAGAGGCCGGGGTGGATATCGAACAGGTCCGCCCGCACATAGACATTTCCTCCCTGGCGAAGCAATTCTTCTCACCAGAAGAGCAGGCGGGATTGCGCGGACTGGGTCCGGAAGTGCAAGTGGATGCTTTTTACCACACCTGGACCCAAAAGGAAGCCTTTATTAAAGCCCTGGGGGAGGGGACTGAATTTTCCTCTGAATGGTTTTTCGGTCTCTGTTGACCCCGCCCAACCAGGAGCGCTGTTGTCGATCAACGGCAGCCAGGCTGAACTCTCCCGCTGGAAGATGTCCTGTCAACTCCCCGATCCGGGATGGAAGGTGGCGGTTTGCATCCAGGCGGAACGAGAGATCGACCTGGTCGTATGCATGCCGGAAGTGGACTGATTTCGTGGCAAGTGCCTCTTCTGGAAAATTGTCACCATCTGTATAATTAGGAAAAAGAAATGAACTGCGGAGGGAAACATGACTGCTCAATTAATTGACGGGAAGGCGATCGCACAGAAAGTACGCGACGAGGTAGCCGCCCAGGTTGCCAGGCGAACCGCGGCAGGAAAACCACAGCCCACCCTGGCAACAGTGCTGGTGGGTGACCGGCCGGACTCTGCTGCCTATGTTGCATCCAAGGGGAAAGCCTGCGAGGAACTGGGAATGGGCTCCATCAGCCAGCACCTGCCCGGGGATGCCACCCAGGAACAGGTGGAGACGCTGGTCAGACAACTGAACGCCGATAAGAAGGTCAACGGCATCCTGGTTCAACTGCCCATGCCGGCACAGATCAACGAAGAGCGGGTCCTGTCACTGATCAGCATCGAGAAGGACGTGGATGGTTTTTCACCGCTCAACATCGGTCGCCTGGCGCAGAAAGGCCGCGAGCCTTTGTTCGTGCCGTGCACCCCTTTTGGCTGTATCTACCTGTTGGAACAAGCCGGGGTGAAAATCGAAGGAGCCAATGCGGTCGTGCTGGGACGCTCGAACATCGTGGGCATGCCGGCGGCGCTTTTACTCATCAGCCGCAACGCCACCGTCACCGTGTGCCACTCGCGGACCCGCGACCTGCCGGCAGTCATCCGTCAGGCAGACATCCTGATCGCCGCCATCGGCAAGATGCAGATGGTGCGCGGCGACTGGATCAAGCCCGGCGCGGCGGTCATCGACGTGGGGATCAACTCGGTCCCGGTGCTCAACCCGGACGGCACACCTGCCATCAGTGAAAAGACCGGAAAACCCAGGCAAAAACTGGTCGGGGATGTGAACTTCGAGGAAGCGAAGGAAGTGGCAGGCTGCATCACACCCGTCCCAGGGGGGGTTGGCCCGATGACGATCGCCATGTTAATGAAAAATACCCTGCGCGCTTCCGAGATCCAGAACCCATAAGTGAAATCGAAATGAAAACAGCCCCGCCCGGAAAAACCTCCCAGGCGGGGCTGTTTTACTTAATCTTTCACCCTATAGATTTACTCGTACTTAAAGCGCGAGATCCCGACCGCGAAAAAGACTGCGGCGAAGCCGAGCAGGACACCCGCCACCGGTAAAATGCCAACCACCCCCTGCCCGCGCAGCAGGATATCAAGCATGCCCTGCATTGCCCAGGTTGTAGGCAGGATCTTGACAATATTTCGTACCATTTGGGGGAATAACTCGATCGGGTACCAGCACCCACCCAGCAGCGCCATGACCATTCCGAGCATGATGCTCAGTCCGGATGCCTGCCCCTCGGTTTTAACAAAGGTGCCGAGCATGGTCCCCATGGCAGCCGCGGCCAGCGCCGAGGCTGTCAGCATGACCGCCAGCGCGGCAGGGTTCTCGGCCCAGTTGACCTTCATCACCAGCGCGCCAAATATGATCAGCAGGGTCATCTGGACCAATGCCCAGAATACATTGCCGAGAATGGACCCCAACAGGAAGGTGCCTTTGCCGGTGGGAGTGGTCAGCAGGCGGCGCAGGGTGCCTCTCTGGCGCTCGTAGGCAAACGCGCTGGAGATGCCGATCAGCGGGATGAATACCCAGGTGATCATCTGCCCGGCGGAAGAGTTGGCGCGCGGGTCATATTCAATGGGATCCTTTGTCCCGCCCAAAACGACATTCACCCGGTCTGGCGCAGCGTCCATCAGGGTTTGTGAACTCCCCAGGGCGAGGTCGAAATACGCCTGCCGGTCCGCGTCCGAGGCAAAGGGGCGGATCTTTTCCGCTTCCGTCACGGCGTCCCTGGCGATGCTGACCGCGCTGCCCAGCCGGAAAAGGACCGCCTGCACGGCGCGCTCTGCGGCCTGGGCATTCAGGTTTTCCGGCATCTTGCGCAGGTCAAGCACTATTTTACCGGTGCGGAGTGTCTGGCTGTCACAATCCGACGGGATGACCAGCAGGGCCGAAGCATTGCGGGCACTGAACTCACTCTCGGCTTTATCCAGCGCCATCAGGTCCGGGCGCACGGTTTCGGATTTGCCCAGTTCGGTGATGATCTGCGTAGAAAGTGGAGACTGGGCCTGGTCCACGACCAGCAGGCGGATGCGGTTGTCTCCTCCCTGGAAGCCGGTCCCGCCGGCCAGGATGAATGTAAAGACGATCGGCAGGATGAGGAAGAAGAGCATTTCGGATCTGCTCGAAAAGCGCAGGATGGTGTCCTTCCAGATGATGCTGAATATTTTCTTCATGACATCCTCATTTCTGCGCGAACGAACGGCGGCTGAAGATCAGGATGGAAACTACGAACAGCACCACTCCCATGACTGCCAGGCCAAGCAGCGGGGCACCCAGGTCAAAGAGCGAACCGCCCAGGCCCAGGGTGGTAAACCCATCCAGCCCCCAGGCATTGGGGGTGATCTTGCTGAACACCTGGAACCAGCCCGGCATAATGCTGACCTGGATGAAAGAACCACCCAGGATACCGAAAATGAGCATGATGGCAGTCCCAATGCGAGCCCACCTGACCGGGAGTGCGCGCCAGGGAGGTAAGCAGCATCCCCCAGCCGGTGGCTGCGAAGACCGCCGCAAGAACGAGCACCAGCATGCCAAGCGGGTCTCCCCACTGGATACCAAACAGGCCCGAACAGGCTACGATCAGGATAAGCATCTGTATCACCCCGGTGATATAGACGCCAAAGATCTTGCCGATCAGCACCTGGGCACTGCTGGTGGGTGAGACAAGCAGGCGCGGCAGGGTACCCTGGGTTTGTTCCGCAATGATGGAACGCCCGCCGTTGCTGACGGTGTACATCAGGAACATAAGCGCCATGCCAGGAGCCATGTAAGCCATCGGGTTGAAGGCTTTCTGAGCCTGACCGGATTGTTCGGATTGGAGCGTGATGGCTGGAGCAGAATCCACCCCGGAGGCCTGGCGCTGACCGATTTCGGAGGCGATGGCGCTGATCTGATCGGGTGTGATCAGGCCGGCCGCCAGCATCTGCGTCACGACGACCTGGCCGCCCACCCGCCCGGTCTCCACCCGGCTGATGAATTCTTCGACGATGGATTGGATCACCCCGGCGCTGACCGGTGAGAGCGGGTTTTTGTAGACCTCGATCTGAACGATCGCTGCAGAGGGCGCCTGGTTGCCGGGAGGAATGATATTGTCCGTAAAACCGGATGGGATGATGACCGCCGCCACCGCTGTACCTGCCTCGATCTGTGCACGCGCCGCAGCAGGGTCACTTACGAGCGCAGGAGACACCAGGTCAGCAAGGTCTGGAGATTGGAACAGGTCCACCAGCGCTTTGCCCAACTGGCCTTCATCCTGGTTCACGAGGATGAGCTGAATCTGCCCGATGCCGCTGGTATTGGATCGTCCAAAAGCCCCGGTGACAAACCCCAGACCGAGGGTCAGCAGGAAGGGCGCCAGCAGCATGAAGATCAGGGCGGGTCTGTCGCGAAAGACGAGTTTCAGGTCTTTGAAGCCGATGAGGAATAATTTTTTCATGGTTGGTGTCCGGAAATCGAATGCCTAATCCCGCAAGGCTCTGCCCGTCAAATGCAGGAAAACCGCTTCGAGGTTGGGTTCGCGCATGTCCACCGAGTGGATCTTGATGCCCAATTCATTCGCCCGGGACACTGCCGGGGCGAGGGCTTCTTCTGCTTCGGGGACAATGACCGTCACGGTGTGGTCGCTCACGTCAGCTCTCATGACTCCCTGCAGTGTCCGAATGGCGGTAGCAAGGCGTTCGGGATCGTCGTTCTCACCGACATGCAGGATGAGCGTTTCCATCTCGCCAACCTGTTTGGTCAATTCGGCCTGGGTACCCAGGGCGATCAGTTCGCCGTGGTCAATGATGCCGACCCGGTCTGATAGCTCAGCAGCTTCCTCCATATAATGGGTGGTGTAGAGCACGGTCATACCATTTTTATTCAGGTCTTTGACCGAATCGAGGATGGCGCGCCGCGACTGCGGGTCGATGCCGACGGTCGGCTCGTCCATGAAAAGCAGTCTGGGCTTGTGCAGCAGGCCGACGCCAATATTGACCCGCCTCTTCATGCCGCCGGAATAGGTCTTGACACGCTGCCTGGCTTTTTCGGTCAGGCCGATCTGCTCCAGCACCTCGTCGACGCGGGTGGTAAGGGTCCTGCCGGAAAGTCCGTACATCTGTCCCCAGAAGACCAGGTTCTCGCGCGCGGTCAGGTCTTCATAAAGCGCCAGGTCCTGGGGGACCACGCCGATCAAATTGCGGACTGCCATCGGCTCCCTGGTGATCGAATGACCGCCAATGGTGGCTTCGCCGCTGGTGGGAATATAGAGGGTGGAGAGCATCGAGATGGTGGTGGTCTTGCCGGCTCCATTGGGACCGAGCAAGCTGAAGATCTCCCCTTCCTTGATATCGAAGGAGATCCCCTTCACTGCTGCGAAATCGCCGAATTTCTTGACCAGGTTTTTTACTTCGAGAATGGATGGCATGCTTTTCCTCCTGATGAAAAATTGCTACAGACTCTTAACGCATTTTATTAAAACAAGTTGCGCGGCAATGTTGAGGTGTGTTTATATTATACAAATTTTACGGGTGGAGGAACATTATCAATATTTGGAACGATCACGTGCGCGGGCTGTTGCGCGCTGCCAGGCGTGCCAGCCTCCCGGCAATATTTCCCACCCAGGCATCCGGAACCCCGTCTGCCGCCCTGGACTGCAGGCGCAGGTCCACCGGGTCGTTGACATAATCCACTGCCATGAAGCAGCCTTCCGTGGTAAGTGCGATTTCTGTCGAGAACAGGTGCAGGCGGCACACCTGGGCAATCCGGCGGGTAACTTCGTACAATCCACGCAGCCCGAACCGGAACCTTTCCCCCGCGCTCACCCGGGTATAGACGTGTGTGCGCTGATCCCACCAGCAGGGATAGACCGCCCCGTCGCAGACCAGCACGCGGAACCATGCAGGGCGTCCATCCAGGATACGCGGGGTGACGTGCGCCTGCAAAAGATATTTTTCGTGCGGGTACTGCCAGCGGGTGGAATGCACCTGTTCGAGGGAATTGGCATCCAGGACCACTCCCTCCCCGCCTCCCATGGAAGCCGGTTTTATGGCAAAACGCCCGCCCAGCGGACCCAGGTCGACCTGTGTCAGGTCGGGACGTTCCTGGCAGGAGGAGAGCAGGATGGTGTACGGCGTATCCAGGCTGCGGCTGACGAATTCGAGGTGCATGGTGGCTTTGTCCGCAGACCAAAGCGTCATTTCCTGGGGATTGATCCGAAAAGTTTGGGACTGGCGCGCCCGGTCCACCAGCGGCTGGAAGTGCGAGTCGGATTCAGATGCCCGGTCGAAGAAACAAGCGAAGGAAATTTCCCCGCTATCAAGCCCCCGCAGGGTGGAATCCAGTTTATCGGTAGTGAGCGAGAAAAACGTCAGACCAATTCTGGCACAGGCGGATTCGAGCAGATGCACGAAGTCAGCATCATATTCCCAGTTCCAGGCGAGACACAGGTCGTAGCGCGTCATCCTGCTGGCATTATAAAACCGAAACCGGGAATCGACCAAAGAAAAAACCCCGCCTCACGGCGGGGTTGATGGTATTGTTCAGTGAGGTCCTGATGAATGGGACCAGGGTGCTGCGTTCTAGCGCTCGACTCTCGGCTTGGCGATGTTCACTTTCAACTCGTGTTCGCTCAGGGAGTAAGCATTGAACATGCTGATGGCCTTGTCGGCATCTGCCTGGGCGGTCATCGTGACGAATCCAAAGCCCTTTGACATGCCGCTGTCGCGATCTTTGATGATATCGACCGCAGTGACAGCCCCGGCTTGCGTGAACAGGGTGTTCAGCTCTTCCGAGGTGGTCGATTTGTTCATGTTTCCTACATACAGTTTTACGTCCATTTTGTACTTCTCTCTCCGGCACGGCCGGGTAAAAAATGACCGCCAGCCCCATAACAGGGTCGGCGGCAAGTTGCACCACACAAAACCAGTTATCCAATTTAAAACTGATAAAAAGAGTGTAACACAATAAGCCTGCCAGACGCGGGACTTGCCTCGGGGTAAATGCACAATACTTACAGATTTAGTAAAACCATATCATTTCACAGGCTCATCAATCGATTACCCTTGCCATAACAATGGATGTTTGTTACATTGATTGGGATCATTATAATACCAATTCCTCTAGAAGGTTGAACATGCCAAACAAGACACAAGAGAAATCCATTGTGGTCGCAGGCGATGTCACAATGGATTGGAATATCGCCACGTCCCCTGGAGCCACCCGGGCGAATCCCATTTGGAGCCAGGATGTCAACTCCAGCATCTCCTGGCAGCGGGGCGGAAGCGCCCTGCTCGGCGACCTGCTCGAGGAAATCGCCAGGAGTTTGGACCAGGGCAGACCTCCCCAGTTCTCTCTCCGCCAGATCGGTGCATCGCGCAAGCCCGGTAACGCGCATCCTGGTAATGACCAATACCATCATTCGTATGTCAGGTGGTACCCCTTCAAGTACAGGGAGAAAATCGCCTGGCGGGTGGAGGAGTTCCTTGGGCCTTAACCATGCTGCCAAAGTCTCCAACCAGGAATGGCAGAAGGTGGTTGATAATTCACCTGAGGCAGACCTGGTAGTCCTGGATGATTCCGATTTGGGTTTCCGGGATCAGCCGGAGCTTTGGCCAATTGCCCTTCATAACAAAGGGAAGAACCGCCCCTGGGTAATGCTCAAGGTTACCCATCCGCTTGCCCAAGGTCTGCTTATGGGAACACCTGCACCAGGATTTTTCTGACCGGTTGATTGTCATTACAGGAGTAGATGACCTGCGCTTAAGCGAGGTTCAAATCAGTCGGGAACTCTCCTGGGAACGAACAGCTCAGGACGTCTTCTGGGAGTTGATCCACAACCCGTGCGTAAACTCACTCTCGCACTGCGCCCACGTTATCATCTCCTTCGGACCAGCCGGAGCCATCCTTTTATCCAGGCAGGAAGAGAAGGGTCTGCTTCCTTTCAAGTGTTCCCTGTTCTTCGATCCCAAGTTAATCGAACAGATGTGGGAGAAGGATAATCCCGGCGGAATGGTCGGCATGAATACATGCCTGGCAGCGGGGCTGGTCCGCCAGTGGATGCTCTCCCCAGAGAAGCCCGACCTGCCACTGGGTATACAAAGCGGATTAGCTGCCATGCGAACCTTACACCTGGAAGGTTATGGGGAACTGGGAACGGCCAGCTTGCAGCTTAACCTTGTCTTTCCAGTCAAAAAGATCGCCGCCAGCCTGATCCAGTCAGCTAACCAGTTCGCCGTCGCCCAGGTCCAGGACCCGATGCGCTTCATCCTGAAGCAAGGCGGGCATATCCGAGAAACCACTGACCGAAGGGTTCTGGACCATCCTGCAGGACGAATTCAAAGGTGGGTTGGAACTGGTCGCCAGGCAGGTAGTCCTGGAAGGACCGGACGTGGCCTTACATGGGGGTTCCCTGGGGACAGTTCGGCAACTTGTTGACTGTCGATCGCCAGGAGATCGAAAGCTACCGGAGCATTCGCAACCTGGTAGCCGAGTATGCCGGACAAAAACAGGCTGACGCGCCCGCTTTCGATTGCAGTGTTTGGCACACCTGGGTCAGGAAAGTCCTTCGGGGTCACTGAGATGGCCAAAAGCCTCCTGCCCGGCCAGATCGAGCCGATCACGTTCAACCTTTCCCAGTTCGAATTCGGTACAAGTCTTTTGTCTGCCTTCCACCAGGTGCGCGACATCAGCCTGAGCGGGAAGATTGCCCTGGTATTTTGGGATGAGTTCGACACCTCCATGGGAGAAATGCCGCTCGGCTGGCTGCGCTATTTCCTGGCGCCAATGCAGGATGGCAAATTCCAGGAGGGCCAGATCAGCCATCCGATCGGTCGCGCCATTTTCGTCTTCGCGGGCGGGACCAGTTCCAGCATGGCGGAATTCGACCAGGGGGCGAAGGTGGAATTCAAATCAGCAAAAGGACCAGATTTCGTCAGCCGGCTCAAGGGATACATCAATGTCCTCGGCCCGAACCCTGTAAAGGGGACAGGCGGAGACCCGTACTTTATCATCCGCCGTGCTATCATCCTGCGTTCGTGTCTGAAACGCACCACGCCTCAGTTTTTCGAGAAGCGCAACGGGAAGGAATTATTGAAAATCGACCAGGGGGTGTTGCGCGCACTGCTTAAGATTCGCGCAATACAAGCACGGAGCTCGTTGGATCGAGTCGCTGCTCGCCATGAGCCAACTGACCGGCAAGACAGCCTTCGAACGATCCTGCCTGCCAGCTGAATCCCAGCTCGACCTGCATGTGGATGGAAAACGATTCCTTTCCCTGGTGCAGCAAGTGGAGCTGGAAGGACAGATGCTTGAAGACCTGGCCGAAGCTGCCCACCAGGTCTTTACAGGAGGGATGAAAGGGCGTGGTTTTCAGTATGGTCCAAAGACCGACGATACGAACAAGATCCACAACGCCATGCTGCCGTATAAGGAGCTTTCCGAAGAGTTGAAAGAGCAAAACCGCCAAAACGTACGTGACATTCCAATCAAACTGGCATCGGCGGGTTACGTCATGATCCCGGCTCGCAGTAACGAACCGTCCTTCAATTTCCCAGGTAAACCCCTGGAACTCCTGGCTGAGGCGGAACATGAGCGCTGGATGCTTTCCAAACTCGACGACGGCTGGACTTTTGCTTCCAAAACGGACAAGACGAAAAAGCTGCACAAGTATCTGGTCTCCTGGGAAAAGCTGCCGGAGGCGGAAAAAGAGAAAGACCGCGATATGGTGCGCGGCATCCCGGAAATATTGGCGCGGGCAGGGTATGCAATCATCAAGGTAAACGACTAAGAAGACAATTTATTTACTGGGAGAATGTCCGTGTCAGATGTGTTCATTTCTTATTCACGTAAAGATATCGCCTTTGCAAGGCTGTTGCGAGAGTCACTCCAACAGAGTCAAATAGACACCTGGATCGATTGGGATCGCATCCCCGTGGGAGGGCGCTGGTGGGAGGAAATCTGCCAGGCGATCGAAAACGCAAATGTGTTCATGTTTATTATCAGCAAAAACTCCATTGGTTCAAGTATTTGCAGAGATGAGATCAACCTTGCGCTGAAAAATCATAAGCGGATCATCCCCATCATCGTTGATAACCTGAAACCAGAGGCGATCAAAGAGTTCGTCCCCGACTTACCACAATTCAACTGGATCATATTTCATAAGGATCAACTCTTCCGGATCGAGGAAAATCCGGGAGTGCTGTCGGAACAACCAGAGGACAGACAGGTGGCTTTGCCAAAGCTGCCGCAGTTCGAACAAGCCCTGGAAAAGCTGAGCAAGGCAATTCACACTGATTGGGAGTGGGTAAAATCCCATACCCGCTTTCAACTGGATGCCCTGCGCTGGGAGTCAAACAATCGTGATCCGAGTTACCTGGTCCAGGGAATGGCATTGGACGAAGCGGAGCAGCAGCTTCTGCGCTCAACCGGCAAGGATCCACAACCTACCGTATTACAGATCGAATATGTAACTGCCAGGTCTTTTCACTGGTTTGCTGGAACCTATCAGACGGAAGCCTGCAAGAGCATCAAATTGAAGGAACAACCAGTGCGATCGTCTCGGTTGATGTGAGCGCAGATGGGACACTGCTGGCAGCCGGGGAGGCAGCGGGGATCGTCCATATCCTTAACCTGGCGACCTGGAAACAGGTGACCTTTTATGAGCAGAAATTAGACATAAACAGCCTGCTCTTCAGCCGATCAGGCAGCGACCAGATTTTGGCCAGCCTTAGTTTCGGATCCCCAATTGAGGTTCACTCAGCCGTAAATACCAGGGATGAATTCACCCTTGAGCAATACCAAACAACACGTTTCAAGATGCCCTGGCGATCAGTCCGAACGGCGAATTCCTGGCAAGCAGTTCCTGCGCTGTGCCCGGGGAGTCCGGATACGACTGCAAAGAGGGTCAGATCTACTTGTGGAACTTGATTTCGTGGCAGCCTGTGGTGCAGGTTTTCTCCGGCAGCGAAACCTCTCCGTGGAACACCTGGCGGGTTGGTTTTGACCCATCTGCACCGGAAAAACCAATTGTCGTGGCAGCCACTACAAAAGAAATCGTGGTTTGGGATGTGGAGAGCAACCAGCCAGCCGGGCATCCATTTGTGACTGCGCCAGACATCGATATTTCTGATATTTTCCTCAGCCACTCCGGAAATGTTTTAGCCTACACGGAGCTGATCGGGTCTGTCGAATCCACACGTGTACATTTCCTGGATGTCGCCACCCGGCAGGAAATTGCCGCACCTGTTTCGATAGATGGATGGGCGCTGCACGCAAATTTCAGCCCGGATGACCGCTGGCTGGTTAGCGATGGGCCAGATGGCACCCTGCTCGTATGGGATCCTGCCACCGGCCAGGTGACGCGTCAAATGACCATGGATCTCAAACCGGGATTTATTGAATTAGCCTTCAGCCCGGATGGAAAAACCCTGGCGGTGGCCGGGTGTATCAAAGGAGTGCAAAGTTGCCAGACTTACCGCATCGAAATGTACGACATGCAAACCGGCAAAACGACTGGCAGGTCTTTCGAAGGCTCAACAAACGGAAATGTCCGCCAGTTGAGGTTCAGCCCGGATGGAAAAAAGATCGGCATAAGCACCTATAAGTCTCTCACTCCGAACGATACCTGGTGGGACATCGAGAGCGGGCAGCCTGATCCTCTGATGAACAACCTGGCAGTAGAATGGATCAGAAGCCCGGATGGGCGCTACGCTGTCAGCATCGATTGCGGTAGTGGCAACGGTTCGGGCTGTGGGGTCGGGCTGATTACCTTGTGGGATGTCCAAAAGGGACAACCGATCGGCCAGCCCATCCGCAACCCAAACTCAAGCGTATCAGTCCAGGGATTTAGCCCCGATGGCAGATTCCTGTATACCTCCAGTATTACCAGGATGACCGTTTGGTCTCTGGACCCGGCAGACTGGCTGGCGCGGATTTGTCAGATATCGCGAAATCGAAATTTATCCCTGCAGGAATCGTCTCTATACCTGGACCAGGCAATAATAACTCCGACCTGCCCACCGGCTCCCTAGGAGGAATCTGGTCTATTTTTGACTTCCATAATTTCCACATCTTCGTCAGTTACACCCTGCGCGCTCAAACGAAAGGTACAATAAGCTAACGGAGGAAGCCGATGGCTTTGAACTACCAGCAGGTTTTGGACAGGGTCAAACAAATCGGGTTGGGGGCACACGCCCGCCAGCAAAACCTGGATGAACTGCGCAAGAAGGCTCGACAAACGTTGGAGTCCTGGGCGGATAAAGGACCGGAACTTTTCGAAAAGGTGGAACGCGCCCGCCAGGCCAACTCCACCATCCGCTGCGCCCTCCCACTGGAGGAGCGGCTCGATTCCTGCTTCTCCGAACCTGTTTTACCAAGTTCCGTCACGCTTTTGGCTGCCGATGGATCGCAGATCATCCCCGACCGGCACGCGGCACTCCTGTATTCGCTGATTAATGTGGGCGCCATCGTCATGCAAACCGGCACCGGTCAGACCCCGGAGACCTTCACAGACAGCAGCCTGCTTTTTGGGGATGAACTCTACACCGAGACCGGGATGGTGAGCGAGGAAGCCATCGAGCAGCACCGGGATATCGCCGAGCGCAGGAAACTGCTCGAACTGGCACCGGATTATCCCGCCCCGGTCCTGGCACTAACCGATGGTCCGGTGGAGTTGTGGGGAGGGAAAAACGCCGGCGAAGATGATTACCGGAAAAATCTCGAAATCCATAAATCCGTCCTGTCGCAACTGCAGGCTAAAAACGTGAGTGTTGCCGGCTACGTGGACAAGCCCGGTGCGGACCTGGTCGTCCGCACACTGGAAATCGCCGGATTCTCAAACCCCGATGACAAGAACATCCACAGGCTGCACCCGCTGCGTGGAGTAACCGACCGCTGGCTTTACAATTTCCTGCCACCGGGACATCGCTCGGCGGTATTCGGAATGCAATCCAGTTCACGTCTCCATTACACGGGCGACCTGGCTTTGCATTTTTTCTACCTGAACGTGGGAGATGAAAGCCATTCTTATCTGGTGAGGGTCGAATTCCCGCGCTGGGTGGCGGAAGATCCCGGTAAACTGGAGCTGCTGCATGCTTCCCTGCTCCAGCAGTGCCGGGTCATGGGGGCTCGCCCTTACCCATATATCCTGCACCGCGCTCATGAGATTGCCGTGGTGAAATACGAGGATAAAAAACAGGTCGACCTGATGCTGGACCTCGAACTGCGCCGCGCCGGCATTGAGATGGATGCAGAATCAAATAAAAGCGTGACTCACAACCTGCCAGGAAAGACAAAAAGATAATCGAACGGGAGACATGATGGACGATGTAAAAATCATCACCATGATCGAATCCGATTTGGGGAAGGTGCAAATGTTTTGCGGGCACTCGCCCACCTACCGGCGCGGGTATGATGCCAAAATGAAATGGCTGCGGGCGCGCCTGGCTGAAGGAATGCGTTATACGCTGCTGCAGGTCAATGGGTATAATGCCGGGTTTATTGAATACATTCCCGGCGAGTACGCCTGGCGTGGTATTGAGGCAAAAGGATACCTTTTCATCCATTGCTTCTGGGTGATCGGCAGGAACCGCGGCCACGGGTATGGACGCATGCTGCTCGACACCTGCCTGGCAGATGCGCGTGGGACGAACGGCGTTGCGGTGGTGGTCAGCAAGTCCCACTGGCTGCCCACCCCGAAGCTCTTCCTGAAGAATGGGTTCGAACCGGCTGACCACGCCGGGCCTTCATTCGTGCTGCTGGCCAGGCGCGTTAACCCGGATGCCTTCCTGCCGCAATTCAGTAAACCATCCGGGAAGATTCCCCAGGGATTGACGGTATATCACAGCGACCAGTGCCCTTATACGCAAAACGTGCCGGAGATCGTGATGAAGGTTGGCGAACAACTGCACATCCCGGTGAATATCATCCCCGTGGACAGTGCCCGGGCGGCGCAACGGGTACCCTGTTCCTACGGAACACTGGCATATTTTTATAATGGCGAATTCCTTGAATATCGTCCCACCGGGACGAAGAAATTACTGGAAATGCTCGAACCGAAATTGCAGGGTAAATTGGAGGGTTAATGGAATCAATCCAAATTGGTCATTTATTGCATTCAAGTTCTTCCGAATTCGTAGCCGGCTGCTCTGTTTCACAAGCGGAAACCCCGGCTTTTGGTACGCTGGTGCGCGCTCCACTGGTTGCGGATTACAGCGTTTATGGGTTGATATATGACATCCACATCGATGACGACGGGCTGGTGCGCCAACTCGTGACCGCCGGGAACATCACCCCGGAAGTGATGCACGATAACCGCGAGCGGCGAATAGTGCCTGTGGAAATGTCGGTGCTGGCTGTGGGCTTTGAACAGGGTGGGCTAATTTCCCATCTCCTGCCTCCCCGCCCGCCCCTCAGCCTGGATGTCATCACTCTTTGCTCGGATCAGGAACTGGCACGCTTTACTCATGCCGGGAAGTTTGGGTACTTCCGCCACATCCTGCAGGCAAAGGATATCCCGCTCGGCGAACTGCTGGCGGCTCACATCCAGCAGGTGAAACAGAAAACGAAGGATGAAAAGTGGGTCGCGGCAGCCACCCAGGAATTGATCACCCTGCTGCGTGACGATTACCCAACCCTGATGTCCGTGCTGGGTGCGATGAGTGAAATTGTTTAACCTCGACGGACAAAAGGACACAACGTAATATTTAAGGACACCGAACGGGATCTCTCACAAAATAGTTCCTCCAGACATTGAATTAGTTGGGAGGAAAGTTCTGTGTCCGTCGTGTCCTTTGTGGTAAAAAAACATGTCCTCAAAACGTAAATCCACCCACACATCTGCATTCGGCTCACCTGGTCATATTGGGCATGACTCATCCTCATTTTATGCGGGGAAAATATACGACCACCAGCTCCAGGGAAGGGAAGTGGAATATGTTGAAAATCCGATCCCGGCCGAATCGCTCGACAGCATCTTCTGCCATTCCGCCGAGGCAATGGCCGAACTCCCGGACTGCTCGGTGCACCTGATGGTCACTTCGCCGCCCTATAACGTTGGCAAGGAATACGATGAAGACCTGCCGCTGGAAGATTACCTTGAATTCCTTCAACGCGTGTGGAAGGAAACGCAGCGCGTCCTCGTCCCCGGGGGGCGGATGTGCATCAATGTGGCAAACCTGGGACGCAAGCCGTACATCCCGCTGCACGCCTTTATCCTGGAGCAGGCGATCGACCTCGGCTTCCTGATGCGCGGCGAGATCATCTGGAACAAAGCTGCCAGCGCCTCCCCATCCACGGCCTGGGGCAGCTGGAAATCAGCGGGCAACCCGACCCTGCGCGACGTGCATGAGTACATCCTGGTATTCTGCAAAGACACCTTCAAGCGCCAGAACCCCGGCAAACGGGAAAACACCATCACCCGAGACGAATTCCTGGAATACAACAAGTCCGTGTGGAATTTTGCCGCCGAACCGGCGCGCAAGATCGGACATCCGGCCCCCTTCCCGGTCGAACTGCCGAGACGGTTGATCCAGATGTACTCGTTCAAAAATGAGGTGGTGTTGGATCCCTTCATGGGCAGCGGTCAGACAGCCATTGCGGCGGTAAAAAGCGACCGCCATTACATCGGCTACGACATTGAGGAAAAATACGTCGATCTGGCAAACGAGCGAATTCAGAAAGAGAGGGTATCATGAAAATCAACCGCGTTGTGCAATGCGCTGATTTCCCCTGCCTCGACACACGCCGGACCAGCTACTTCGTCCCCCATATCGACATTGATCCGGCCAAAGTTTCCATTGTCCTTATTTCCGAGGCCAGCCCGGAAAACCCTGCGGATCATTATTACGCCGGCTCAGAAGCGCTCTTTGCCAGGACCACGCTGCTGGCTTTCCAGGATGCCGGAGCGAAGGTGCAGTCCGTGCAGGAACTGCTCGATATGGGCATTTACCTTACCACGGCGGTCAAATGCGGAAAGACCGGTTACGGCATCGCCACCGACACCATCACAACCTGCTCGCGCCTGCTCGAAAAAGAGATCGGTTTATTCCCGAATGTAAAAGTCTACCTGCTGATGGGCGACGTTGCCATCAAATCCATCAACATGATCGCCAAACGGAATGGCGAGCCGCGTGCCATCCCTGCCGGCTCGACCTACAAGATCCGCGGTGGAGAGTTCCTTTTCTACGGGAAGCGGGCGCTGCCTTCCTATGTGCAGGCGGGGCCGGCATTCTTCGTGGAGAAATCCAAGCGTAAGATGATCGCCGAAGATATCCGTACTGCATTAAAGATTGTTAATTGAGATAGGAATAGTGCTCCCGCCGCCGAGCGATCAACGGTCGAGGACGCCGCCTAAAGCAAATATTGTTTCTGGAGAGCAAAATGGAAATCCATCAAATCGGCTACATCGTCGGCGGTGGGCTGAAAAGATCTTTCGCGCCCGCCTGACCGTCCCCGCCCAGGAAGTCCAGGAAGGCGCTTTTGTCGTCATCGAATCCGGCAACTGGCAATTTTACGGACTGGTGACCGACCTGCAACTCGGTGCAACGGACCCGCGCTTTGCCGATGAACAGACCGAAGACCGCATGCCGCCTGCCCTTGCCCAGGCCCTGCAAGGCCAGACCCTTTTCACCACCCTCGAAGTGCTGCCCGCCCTGATGCTCGAGCGGGGTCCCGAGCCCGGGTCTCCCGAGTACGATGCCTGGATGAAGAAAAACGCCGATAACCTGCCGCGCCCGGTACCGGTCAAGACCGTGCCGCCGCACCATACCCCGGTGCGCATGGCGTCCGAGGGCGACATTGCGGAAATTTTCGGGGACCCATCCGAAAAGGGCAACTTCGTCATTGGCACCACGCGTGAGCAGGGACATCCCGTCTGCATCAACCTGGACAAGTTCGTCCAGCGGTCGGCGGGCGTATTCGGGGCCACCGGGACCGGAAAATCGTTCCTGACCCGCATCGTAGTGGCCGGGCTGATGCACCAGGCCAAAGCCTGCGTATTGGTTTACGATATGCACAATGAGTACGGCTACGACGATACCGCCTCCGACACCGGCCTGCGCGTTACCGGGCTGAAGACCAAATTTGCCAGCCGGGTGAGAGTGGTGGGGCTGGGCGCCGGGACGACCATCCGCACCCATACCCCAGACTTCCACCTGGAGATCGCCATGGCGGATATTACCGCGGCCGACATCGAGCTGCTGACGCGTGAATTGAACCTCAAAGAGACCACGCCCACCACACTGCATGCCCTGGCCACCTCGTTCGGCAGGGATTGGTTCCGGCACTTCAAAGGCATGAACCGCGACGAAGTGGAAGTGGAAGATGAAAAGACCGGCAAGATCAGGAAGGTGCCGCATCCCGACAGCGTGGCGGCCTGGGCAGACGAGGCCGGGGTCAATGTGATGGCTGCCGAGGCTCTGCACGACAAGCTGCGCCGCCTGTTCGACAAGCAGTATATTGTCGAGAAGCCGGCGACGGATTCGGTCGTCGAGATCATCAAGTCGCTCGAGGATGGGAAGCATGTCATCCTGTCGTTCGGGCAGGTATACGAGACCGACCTGGATTACCTGCTGGTGAGCAACCTGCTGACCCGCAAGATCAAGCAGGTCTGGGAGAACAAGACCAACGAGTTCCGATCACAAGGGAAAAACGAGCCGCGGCAGCTCGTCATCGTGGTGGAGGAAGCCCACAAGCTGCTCAACCGCGAAATGGCCGGGCAGACCACCTTTGCCAGCATCGCCCGCGAAATGCGCAAGTATTACGTCACGCTGCTGATCATCGACCAGCGCCCGTCGCAGATCCACGACGAGGTCATGTCGCAGCTGGGCACGCGCATCTCCGGCTGGCTGGGAGACGAGGACGATGTGCATGCGGTGCTCTCGGGCTTATCTGGGCGCGACTCCCTGCGCGGCATGCTGGCGCGACTGCAGCCCAAGGAGGAAGTGCTCCTGCTGGGCTGGGGTGTGCCGATGCCGCTTCCGGTGAAGTCCAGGCGTTACGACGATGCTTTCTGGAGTGAGCTGCTTGGCGCTGGAAAGATGAAGGACGAAGCGCAGCGCTTGAAGGAGCTGGGATATAAATAAGAGCCGGTTTGCACCACCCGCTGGAGACCTGACCCCGCCCAGGGTATTCGTTCCTCGAAAATTAGGAATTTTTCACGCGAATTTGAGCAGGTTCATTCGTTCCTCCAAAATTAGAAATTTTGCACGCGAATATAGTTTGAAAATTCCACATCTCAACAAGTCTCACGGCAGTGTAAGAAAACCTCGCAATTGGTTTGCTTGCCTGGCGAGCCTGGATAAATGGTCTGCCAAACATCCAAAATCGGGTGCAAATTTTGCCCCTTCTACACCAGCTTTGAAGGAGATATAACCATGTCACCAAAACGCAACCTGGCGAGCACGGGTTATCGTGATGATCATCCTGACCCTGCTTGCTCTTCAATACGAACTGGGAATGACCGTCACCTTCTCCGACCCCAAGGCGATCCCCTCCTTCAGCTTTTCCCTGAATGGGGTTTCGGATGCACTCAACCAGGTGGGAGTGGCGGCTGTGGTGCATGCCGCCCTGGGAGTCTGGCTGGGATTTTTTCGGTTGTCAGCTTCATCTTCGCATTGCGGACCAGCATCCGCAGCGTGCAGATATTTGGCAGCCTGGCTTTCCTGACCGTGATCCTGGCAGCCATCACCGGACTGCTCTTTACCCTTTCGGGATTTCAAATGGATGGGTATACCGAGGGGATGGCGACCAATTTCCTGCTCACTTTCAGTTTCTATTTCATGGAGCTTTATTTCATGAAACCGGCTCCAAAAATACTGCAAGGTGTAAGGATCCTACCATCGTCAAGGTTGGGACAATATTCGTACACTAAAATGACTGCCCTCAAAACCATCCTTTTTATGCTGCTTGTCCCCGGTTTGCTGGTGGGAGTGTTACCCATCTGGCTGGTTCACAGCGACCCGGCATTGTTATCCTTCGGAGGTTTCCGCTGGCTGGCGATCCCATTGTGGGTGGGGGGTGCTGCGGTCATGTTGTGGTGCGCCTGGGCATTCACAGTACGCGGAGAAGGCACACCCTCCCCGACCGATTCCCCAAAAAAACTGGTGGTCAGCGGGCTGTATCGTTATGTCCGCAACCCGATATATCTGGGTGTGCTGGCTGTTTTTGCGGGATATGTGCTGTGGCATCCCTCGCCCGCCATCCTGTTGTGTCCGCTGATCGTGGCGATCAGTTCGCACCTTTTCGTCACCTTGTACGAAGAACCACACTTGCGAAAAACCTTTGGAGCAGAATACGACGAATACTTCAAGGCGGTGCCGCGCTGGATCCCCAGGTTTCCGGGGAAATGAGATAGGGTACAATTTGCCATCTTGCATCATCGGAGCATTTCATGGAAAACAATAAAACGGGACTTCGCAATTTACCCATCAATGTGTGGATCGTGACCGCCACCTCGTTCCTGACGGATATTTCCTCCGAGATGATCGTGTACCTGATACCGCTCTTCCTTGCCAACGTGTTAAAGGCCGGGACGGCGGTGATTGGTCTCATCGAGGGACTGGCCGAGACAACCGCCAGCCTGATGAAGATCTACTCCGGGGCACTCTCGGATAAACTCGGCAAACGCAAATGGATCACCGTGGTTGGCTACGCCCTCTCGACCATCGCCAAACCATTCATGTATTTCGCGGGGACCTGGGAGTGGGTCTTGGGCGTGCGCGTGGCCGACCGGCTTGGAAAAGGCATCCGCACCGCACCGCGTGACGCACTCGTAGCCGGATCGATCGATGAAAAGCAACGCGGCCTGGCTTTTGGCCTGCACCGGGCTGGCGATACAGCGGGCGCATTCTTCGGACTCATGATCGCGGCTTTGATCGTCTGGCTGACCCAGGCCGGGGCAGTTGACCTCACCGGCCGTACCTTCAGGATCGCCGTACTGGCAAGCATAATCCCGGCAGTCCTGGCGGTGATCGTGCTGGCTATATGGGCGCGGGATGTGGCTACGGACCGCAAGTCTGCTGCACCCATGCTCAGCATGAAAGGTATGGATAAGCGCTTCAAGGCATTCATGCTGGTGTTGGTATTGTTCACCCTGGGAAATTCATCGGATGCGTTCATCATCCTGAGAGCCCAGGAACGCGGCCTGGACGTGCTCCAGATCATGCTGATGTTAATGACCTTCAACCTGATCTACTCTGTCCTGGCAGGACCGCTGGGCGCCCTCTCCGATAAGGTCGGACGCCGCCAACTCATTGTTATCGGCTGGATCGCCTACGGCCTGGTTTATCTCGGTTTTGCCCTTTCCCGTACCGGCTGGCAGATCTGGACCCTCTTCGGACTTTACGGGATTTATTACGCAGCCACCGAGGGTTCTGCCAAAGCCCTGATCGCAGACCTGGTGCCATCCGAGCGGCGCGGGACTGCATACGGTCTGTACAACGCTGCCATCGGGCTGACGGCATTCCCGGCTTCAGCCATCGCCGGTGTTTTATGGCAAGGGGTGTTCGGTTGGAAGGGTTTTGGCCCTGCGGCACCGTTCTATTTTGGAGCGGGACTGGCACTCCTGGCAGGAGTCCTGTTCTGGAGATTTGTCCCCATTAAACAATGATGTGCTGATATGGAAAATGAGAACGAGTGACTTTTGTTCAGTCACTCGTTTTTTTTTAATTTCTTTATTTCAACCCCACCACCTCAAACACGCCCACAGGCCCACTTTTCCCTTTCACGTGCAGCGGGAAATGCGGATTGGCTTGAACTTCCATCTTGACGCGCTCGTAGGCTGCCCTGCTGATCAGGATCTGGTTTCGGGCAGCGTTTTCCTGGATACGCCTGGCGGTATTGACAGCATCACCGATGGCAGTGTATTCAAGGCGTTTTTCAGTTCCGATCCAACCTAAAACAGCTTTGCCAAAGTGGATACCCACTCCAAATGAGAGATGCGCTTCAGGCGGGAGTTCAGCGTGGAGTTTGCGAATGGCAGACCTCAGTCCGAGCGCGGCGCGTACCGCCCGCAAGGTGTGGTCGGGTTGGGGAAGCGGTGCGTTGAACCAGGCCATCACCGCGTCGCCAAGAAATTTATCAACCGTCCCCTGCTGGGCCAAAACCGCCTCGGCCCCGGCAGCCAGGTAGCGGTTTAATACTGCCACCAGCTCTTCGGGGGAATTTCTCTCGCTGAAACTGGTGAACCCCCGAATGTCAGCAAACAAGGTGGTTATTTCACTCTGCTGCCCGCCAATATGCGGACTGTCAGGATCGAGGTGATCGAGCACCGCCGGGGAAACCATGCGCTCGAGCAAACGGTGTTGAGCCTCCAGTTTTTTACGCTCAGTCATGTCATCGAGCACAATGGCAACGCCCTGGGTCGCCTGATCGGCATCTTTTAGCGGCGAGAGATTTAGCCTCCAGTCCACACTGCCGCGGTCTGGCATGCAGTGAGTAATTTCCAGCCCCATCACCGAACGGTCCGTCTCCCGAACCGTATTAAGATGTGCGCGGAGATCCCCTACGCATGTGGAAAGGACATCATCCAGGCGACGACCGATGATATCTGAAATTTCATAGCCAAGGATCCCTTCCGCGGAGCGGTTGCAAAGAGTTACCAGCTCGTTTACGTCTGCAGTGATGACCCCGCTGGCAATGGAGGCAAAAACATTGTCCATAAGATTCTTCAGACCGCTTACCTCGTCCAATGTTTGGCGAACGGAGGCGAACAGGCGGGCATTCTCAATGGCAATGGCGGCCTGATCAGCAAAGACCTTCAACAGATCCCGTTCTGCTTCATTAAAAATACCGGAGCGAATACGGTTATCAGCGTAGATAACTCCTATAAGTTCCGTTTTGGCCTGCAGCGGTACGCACAGGATGGAGCGCAGGTTGTATGCAACAATGGACTCCTGGCCTCCGAAACGAGGGTCTTCCTGGGCATTGGTGGTGAGCACCGGTTCACAGGTGGCTATCACCCGCTCGATTATGGTGCGACTGATTTCGAACTCATTGGGATTAATCGATTCGCGTTCCCAGTTGCGGGCTATGCGCGTCACCATCTGTCCCTCGGAATCCCGAAGCATCAGGAAGCCGCGCTCCGCATCAGTCAAACGAATAATGGTATCCATGACCAATTGCAGGACTTCATCCAATTCCAGGCTGGAGTTGACAGCCTGGGTGGTATTCGCCAAAGCCAGCAGTTTACGCCGCTCATCCTCCACGGTAATCACCTGCCGGCTGACTTTGAAAAGTGTGCTTTCAAGGCTGGATAGTTTTTCCAAAGTACCCGCGGGCAGGCTGGCACCAACATTTTGAAGGGAGGTGCGCATTTGACCGGTCAACTTACTCAAGGTCAGGATTTGTTCGTTAATCGAAAGTGGGGAATCCTTGCTCATATAGCACCTAGTTTACCCCAAATGGGGATCACAGCCACGAGGTCAAGCCAGATATCAGTCAATCTTTCGGGAAAACTTGAGCAGAATTGATTCTCGAAGTGAAGTTACGCGTTGCCCCCAAGCGAAGCGCAATGCGCGGCGGCGAATCATGTCACCAGCATGGCGTGCGACAGGGAGGTTGATGTGCTTCTGACTGAAGAGTGCGTGCTGGTATTCCCGTAAAAGGGTATCGATCTCATCAGCCCCTGCAGGCAGGTACCGGGTCAGAATGGCAGATACCTCTGCAGGAGTCTGGGCTGGCGTGGCTTCTGCTCCCAGCCAGCGAAGACTTTGAAAAATGACGCTAAAAATCCGCTCGATCGGTTCCAGGCTGGATGAAAAAGCCCAATGCTGCAACCAATTGGGAGGGTTGATGGATAGTCTGGCATAAAAATCGGTCAATAAGACCGGGAAAGGTTTCAGAATAACACGGCGAGCCTGATGGAAAACTTTATCCAGACAGTCCTGAAATGTAAGCCATGACACCCACCGCAATAATGGCCACCAGGAGAATGAAAATCAACATTAAACGCAGCAATGAATTCGCCGAGGACCCTGTTCCCGATCCTGACCCATCCTGCTGGAGCGGGGTGGGAGTACGCCCCGACGCGTCCTGTCCACCATTCAGGGTTGCAGTAAACGGTTCTTCGGTGGGTATTGGGTTACCCGGGGCACGGTTGAGTACCGGCTGACTGCTGGTGGGTTCGAACTCCACCCAGCCGATCCCGGGAAAATAGACTTCCGGCCAGGCATGAGCATCCTTCTCAAGGATGGTGTACTTGTCGGGCGGTTGATACTCCCCCTCTGCAAATCCCACCACCATGCGGGCAGGGATGCCCACGCTGCGCAGCAGGATCACTTCAGCGGTGGCATAATAATTGCAGAAACCCTTGCGCGCATCAAAAAGGAACCAAACCAATGGATCGGTTCCGTCCTGGGGGACATCCACCCTGGTTGAATATGTAATTGCCTCACGGAGGTATTTGGTAATTGCGATCGCCTTGTCGTAGGGGGTATCTGCATCACTGCTAATATTCTGGGCTAATTGGGTAATTCGGGGAGAGAGGTTTTCGGGCAATTGCAGATAGTGATCCCGAACCCAGGCAGGGTAAATCACCCCCGCCTGCTGGAGTTGTAAAATGGTCGGGTTATAAATGCTGGCATGGACAACATATTGTTCGCCAATCAAAATGGGCGGGTCGGCCCGGATCATGAGAGGATCAATTGTGTCGTCCGTTGCGGGGGCGAAGGTCAACACTGAAGGACGGCTGACCCAGAGAGGATGGGCCGGCGTGACCAGCAGACCCAAATATACCCGGGAGGTGGAAAAAATGAATTCGCTCCCAGGAGCATGCAATTCCGCCAACGGTATGGAAGGTTGATCGGGAGTGAAAGGTTCGGTATAAGCATATACACTTTCCCATTGGTTATTCACATACTGATCGTAAGCGCGCACCCGCCAATAGAAACGATCTGCTTTTCCAAGCAGAGGGGCACTTATCCGTAGATAGATCTTGTCGCTTGTCGAAGCATTTTGACCAAGTGGAAGAGTATCGCCATAGAAATCGACTATCGTGCCCGGTTGACTTCCCTTTTAACCCAAAAACAGCATTGCTCAGATCATGGCGCAGCTTTTCCAACGGACGGGTGATATTCTCCCAGGCGACCTTGGCAGCCACCACCGGTCTCCCGGTGGCAGGGGTCAGCCAGGCAACGATCACCAGAACCAAGGCAGCAACCGGGATGGCAATATTTATATCGGTCCATGACTCGGCAGAAAACGAGACGCGCTGCGCCTTCCAAAACAGACGTTTGCGGACATAGGTTAGACGTCCGAGCAGCAGCAAAGACAGGAAGGCAAATATTGCCAGGATTATTACGCTATCCCCCACGCCAGAATTATAAAGCTGGATGACGAACAGGATGATTCCCGATGGGAGGACTGAGCTGACGAAATCCCCGCGATTTGTCAAGGAAAAGCCTGCCAAAACACTGACAAGCCAAAATCCAAGCCCGGCAAAAATCACAAATAGAATGGTATCGGGCACTTGTTGAGCAGATGTAAACTGGAAAAGACTGGTTCCCAGCCGCCCGGATAGGTTGAGAATTCGTTCCAACCAGGGGATTTTTTGATAAAAAACTCCGGCAGTCACCAATGAAATCAGCGTGATGGTATAGCCAAAGGCCAGCCAGAAGACAACAACAGGTCTAAATTGGCTTGCCCCCAGTCCCAACCCCAGCAGGACGCCGAAGGCAGACAGAAATATTGCAATCTCCAACCCGGGAGCCCAGTCGGTGGCGAAAAGGCGCTCGGAAACGGTGAACAGGAGCAGGGTCAGGATGGCTGCAGATGGAAAGTCCCAAAATCGGGCAACGCCGCGTTTCATCCATTGAGTGTACAATACTTATCATATAAACGTCAATCTCAAGGAGTAGCCCTGTGGAAACCATCTGGAACATTGGCATCACGTGGAACATTTTCTTTCAAAACCTGGGCACCTGGTTGAAAACGCCCATGGAAGTGTTCTCCTTTTTTGGCAGCGAGTATTTTTTTCTCATCCTCCTGCCAGCACTCTACTGGTGCCTGGAAGCCAGCATCGGGCTTCGGGTTGGACTTATCCTGCTCTTGACGACATCAATTAATGACTCTCTCAAAATGGCGTTTCACGGACCGCGTCCGTATTGGTTTAGCACTGATGTAATCAGGTATGCCAGCGAGACTTCGTTTGGAGCACCCTCCGGGCATGCCCAAATCGCCATCGGCGTGTGGGGAATGCTGGCAGCGAGCCTGCGCAAATGGTGGGGCTGGCTGATCGCTATCCTGATCATCCTGTTGATTGGGATTTCGCGGCTTTACCTGGGTGTCCACTTTCCTCACGACGTAATCCTGGGCTGGCTGTTGGGGGCATTGGTGTTGTGGCTGGTATTGCGCTACTGGAACCCTGTGGCAGAGTGGTTTAGAAAGATGAGCCTGAGCCAACAAATCCTGGGTGCATTCATCGCATCTCTAATTCTCGTCCTCTTTTCCCTTATCCCCTATGTCTGGCTGAAAAGCACAAATTGGCAGCCTCCCTCTGAGTGGGCTGCCTTCGCGACCCAAGCCATTTCGCTGGAAGGGGCCTTTGTTTCCGCCGGAACATTATTCGGGTTGTTGACCGGGTTGGCGTGGCTTAACCACCAGGGCGGGTTTAGTACCAGAGGCGCGATATGGAAACGTGTCCTGCGCTTTGTAGTTGGGGCGGTTGGCATCCTGGTCTTTTACCTTGGGCTGGATGTACTCTTCGGAATGATCGCCCCTGATGCTGAGGCACTGATCCCCTTCATATTACGCTATATCCGCTATTTTATGGTTGGAGCCTGGGTTTCTGGCGGTGCACCTTGGTTTTTTATTAAATTAAAGCTGGCCGGGGAGGGTGACTGATACTTTGAGGCTCATTTACAGAGAATCCAACTGGTTTTTGCCTCTGATATAATCATCCCGGCATGGGTGCAAGACTAGAACGCGGTTCAATCCTGCATAAACGATACCGGATCGTTGATATTCTCGGCCAGGGCGGCATGGGATCGGTTTACCGCGCGGTGGACGAGAATTTGGGGGTGGAAGTGGCGGTTAAAGAGAACCTGTTCACCACCGACGATTATGCGCGGCAATTCCGGTTGGAAGCCGTCATCCTGGCAAACTTGCGTCATGCCCACCTGCCGCGCGTGACCGATCATTTCGTTATCGATGAACAGGGTCAGTACCTGATCATGGATTACATAGACGGGGAAGATCTGCGCGACCGCATGGAACGCACCGGTCCAATTTCAGAAGAAGATACCGTGTTAATCGGTGCGGCAATGTGTGACGCGCTGCAATACCTGCACACCCGGAAACCATCCATCATCCACCGCGATCTCAAACCTGGGAATGTACGCATCTCCAAGGACGGACACATCTACCTGGTGGATTTCGGGCTGGCGAAGCTTGTCAAAGGTACCCAGGCAACAACCACCGGGGCGCGTGCCATGACACCCGGGTATTCTCCCCCCGAACAATACGGGACGGCACGCACCAGTCCAAGAACCGATATTTATTCGCTGGGAGCAACCCTTTACGCGGCGTTGACCGGTGTCATCCCGGAAGACGGGTTGGCGCGGGCCATGGATAACGCTGAATTGCTGCCACTGCGAGAATACAACCCGAAAATCTCCCGTAAACTGGCGGCTGCAATAGAGAAAGCGATGGCGGTCCACCCGGAAGACCGTTTCCAGTCTGCAGAGGATTTCAGGCAGGCATTATTGAACTCCCGGGGCGGCAATCAAAAACCGGAAGGTGAACTTGTCGTCGCTCCACCACCTCATGCAGGGGAAGCTGGGGAAAACAAAAGACTTGCCAATGAATTACCGAAAGATGCCGGGAATGGTCCCCCTCCCCAGTCCCCTGTCAAACCCCGCAGGAGAGGGCGCGGCACCGGCAGGTGGATTTTCTTATCGTTCTTCCTATTGACCATCGTCGCAGTGCTTTTATCCGTGCTAATTTTCTGGTCGCCACTGACACAAGCAATTTTGGGAATGCTTGCCACTTCAACAGAACCGTCTTCACTCGCATCAGGGACCGGCATACCGACAACCCGGGTCGCGAACGATTTACAACCTGCATTTACTCAAAGCAAAACAACTTCCTTGCAGCCTGCTTCCACACTTACCCGAACAGCTATTCCCACCTTCGCCCCTTCCAAAACCGCAACACCCACCGAAACCCCCGACCCAACCCCTACCCTCGTAGGAGGAGGATTCAGCCAGATCGCCTACTCTTCCGATCACACGGGAATCCCGCAAATTTTCGTCATGAACGCCGATGGAAGCGATCCCAGCCAGGTGACAAACATGACCTTTGGAGCTTGTCAGCCGGCCTGGTCCCCAGATGGGGCGCGGTTGGTTTTTGTCTCTCCCTGTTCTGAACGACAAAATCAATATCCGGGAGCAAACCTTTACATCATAAATGCCGACGGCAGCGGATTGATCCCCCTGGAGACCGGGGCAGACGGTAATTTTAGTCCAGCCTGGTCACCGGATGGAGCGCACATCGCATTCACCTCCCTGCGGGACGGATCACGTCAAATCTATGTCTTGAACCTGACAAACAACCAGGTCGCCCGCCTAACAGGATCCTCGGGAGATGTACGCCTACCAGACTGGTCCATGCAGCCAGCCTGGTCGCCCAGCGGGACGCAAATTGTCTTCACCGGGCACAGCCTTCTCACCAACGCCATGCAAATCTGGGTAATGAGTGATGCCGGGCTCGGTCAGGCATTGCTCATCCACAGGGGATCCAACAATTGGAATTCCCTCCCGGAATGGTCACCAGATGGGAAAAGTATCCTGTTCTATGAGACCCTTGGTGACCAGAAACTTGGGTGGCTCATGTGGTTTGATTATGAAAACCCAACCATTGATGCTCATCATTTGCGGGGAGACGGTTCCCCTGGGACTCACGGGGATATCTCTCCTGACGGGCTGTGGGTCGTGTACGAAAGCATGGATATTCAAGAACTCTGCAAGAGTTGATTATGATATTTACCGGGTGAAATCGGACGGCAGCGAGTCCATCGTGCGCCTGACGACTGCCCTGACCATGGAGTTTGACCCAACCTGGCGGCCGATCATTGTGCCATAAATTGTCATGAATGTTGAAATGCCCCGGACACTGCGTTCGGGGCATTTTATTTATTCAATTCCTGGAGTATTACGGCGGCAGGACTATCAGACGAAGAATGGAAAGGAAAAAAACGGGATCGCCCATCCTATGGGGTATTTGTTGAGGAGGGAACCGGCGACGGGGTATCGGATGGGAGTGGCGTTACGGTCGGTGTTTCCGTAGGGGAAGGCGTGGATGATGGTGATGGCGTGGCGGTCTCGGTGGGAGTAAGCGTGGGAGTTGGCGTTGGAGTGGGAAGGTTGAGAATCAAGTGGATGTTCTTATCCGCATAGCTGCTGCCTTCCCCCTGCATGTACAAGCGCAAGGTGACCTGTCCGTTTGGGATTCCGGTCATGTCCCATGAATAAACCCTGGTCGGAGAAACGACGGGGGAGTTGATGTCCCCGAAAAGTGTGGTCAAATTGCCAGAGTCACTCCCCGGACCCCATTCCAACCGCCAGGATCGGAATCCAGCGGTTGCGTCAGCCACGATGTTGATATCCAGCGAGTTTTGGGTAATCGTCTGTCCATCGTCAAGACCAACAAATTGCAGATGCGGGCGTGGGTCATTTGCCGTGCATTTCCGGTCTGGAACGAAGGAAATTTTGTCAAACCCCATTTCTCGAGCCCATTGCTGACCTTGTGCATCCTGGGTAATCCAATTGCGCCCCCAAGAATCCTTGACATTGATCGCCATAGTTTCATCAGTAAAAGCATCCGTGCATTCCGGGGAGGCTTCCAGGTTGGTCCATGTGTCCACCTGGATTTTGCGCCACAAGTCGTCTTCAGGAGGCAGAGGCGGCTGCCCGGGGGCGAAATACTCCTCGCGTTGAGCGGGGCACCATTGGGATGGCTGCGTACCCGATACGGTACAAATGGTGTGTTGCTCAATCCCTGCCGGGCGGACGAATGGAGATGGGTTTCCACCGGTCAGTCGATTGATGGCTGAGGTCATGAATTCGGCCCAAATCGGACCTGCACCTGTAATACCGGTGGTGTTTTCCATGGGGGTGTAGTCGGCGTTCCCAACCCAGACACCTACTGCCAGGTCCGGAGTAAAACCGAGCGTCCAGTTGTCGCGCGAGTCGTTCGAGGTACCTGTCTTAACAGCTACCTGGAATGGAAGGTTGACGATCGAATTGGGACCAAAAACAGGCTGGCGGGCGGAATTGTCAGAGAGGATGGAGGACATCAGGAAGGCGTGTTCCGGGCTGATGACCTGTTCGCCAGCCGGGGGCTGGTATTGGTAAACCACGTTTCCCTGGAAATCCACGATCTTCGAGATCGCCACAGGCGGAATCTTCATCCCGTTATTGGCAATAACGGCATATCCGCCCGTCATCTGAAGGAGGCTGACTTCCCCTCCACCCAACGTTAACGACAAGCCGTAGTCCGCCCGGGTCAGGCTGGTAATGCCCATCCGCTCAGCCATGCCAATCAGTCCGTCTTTCTGCGGAGTATTGGGGTCATCATATACACCTACAAATTGGAGTGTTTTGACGGCCGGGACATTGTAGGAATTTGCCAACGCCACCCGGACCGTAAGCGGACCATGAAATTTGTGATCGAAATTATTCGGCACGTAGGGTGGATTAGGATCATTGGGCAGACCGGAAGGCGGAAATTCCGAGGGGACATCCCAGATAAGCGTGGAGGGTGTCCAGCCTTTCTCAAATGCCGCCAGGTACGTAAAAGGTTTTATGGACGAACCAGGTTGGCGCGTGGGGCTGACAGCCATATTAATCTGCCCGGCATTGGCATCATTGAAGAAATCCGGCGAACCGACCATTGCCAGGATTTCGCCGGTGGATGGTTTAATAGCCACCAGCGCACCGTCGGTCACATGTTTATCCGCGATGGAAGCCACCTGGGTTGTGACAGATTGCTGGGCAGCATCTTCCAGGTCAGGATCCAGGGTGGTGTAGACGGAAAAACCAGAACGGTAAATCGTCTGGGCATCGAATTGATCTTCAAGGAGAGTGCGGATATACTGCACCCAATGGGGGTAACGCATGACCGTGGTGGGAGGGGCGAAGGTGCGATCCTTGATGTCCTGGATGGCTGCTGCGGCAGCAGTCCCATCCACACACACCGGATCCGGGGCGTTGCTGATGATGATGCAATGTCTCTCTGCACTTAGCGCCAGCATTCCCATGATGACGTTTTGAAAGCGAACCATGGTCACGTCCCGGTTCGTGTATATATCATATACCGAGGGTGCCTGGGGAAGACCGGCTAAAAAGGCAGCTTCAGCAAGAGTCAATTGGCCGGCGGTCTCTCCGAAATAAGTCTCAGCTGCGGCTTCCACGCCATAGGACAGGTTGCCGTAATAGATTTCATTGAGGTAGAGCTCAAGGATTTCATCCTTGCTGTAGCGGCGTTCGATCTCGGAGGAAAGGATAGCTTCGCGCACTTTACGAAGGTAAGACCTTTGTCCGCGTTCTTCAGGCGTGAATAGCAGAGCCCGGGCCAGCTGCTGTGTTATGGTGGAGGCCCCGGAGACGGTTTCGCCGCTGGTGATGTTCTGCCAGAAGGCACGCAGGATGGCAAGCGGGTCGAACCCGCCATGCTTATAAAAATCCTTATCTTCGGTGGACAACGTTGCTGCAACAAGGTTCGGAGATATTACCTTTAGCGGGACATAAGTGCGGCGGCCTGCGTTTGGATCACTGATCTCATATAAAATATCCCCATTACGATCCAGGATGTGTGTGGTTTCGAACTGTGAAGCGCGTTGCTTTAAATCACTCACACTGGGCAGGCTGGCAGCAATGGAATAATATTCGTACATCCCAACAGCCGTCAGGACCAGTCCCAGAGCCACCACGACAAACAGGCTGATGATCAGCCCTCGCAGCAAACAACCACTCGTCTTCAACCTATTTAATGGCCTGGGAGTTGGATGTAGGGAGCGGACGGGAAACCGTCTTTGGGCGACGAGCGGTAGGCGTGGGAGTATGCTCGTAGGCTGCCTGGCCAACCCGCGTAGCTCCCATATCAATCTCTTCCACATGCCGCGGCAAGGGCATGCCGTTTTCATCCACTGCCGGGTGGCGGATGGGGCGCGTCCCACTGGTAGGGGTATACTCCTCAGCAGGTGGTTCAGCCTTGGTTTCCCCTTCGGGATCGACCAGGCGGCGGAATTTATCGCGGGGTTCTTCTTGTTTTGGCATGTTCCATCGCAGTATCTGAATAATTCTAGCACAAAACCTTTGACCTCCGGTATAAACGACCGTATACTAGGCTGATGCGCACCTGGAATCTCGGTCCTGGAGATCCGCTTGCCCTCACCCTGGTCGCTGATTTTCGGTTATGCACTCCCGATTACGTCAATGACCATGTTTGGGAGCTCGAAACAAGCGGCGGCGACCCGCCTGCATTTTCCCTGTGTACTACTTATGGCCTGCGCGCTCTCAGGATGCGTCTATTTCCCCAATTCACCCTCGGAACCCAATCCGTAACCGACCCGGCCCTCTTTTCAACCCCGCCATGCCTGCGCCGGTTCTTTCCAAATTATCTTTCCTTCGAATTTTCACCGTTCCAAAAAATCAAGGTGGAGGCAGAATACTGGGCTCCTGACTCGCACATTACCAGCGGGCGATTCACGGTCACAAATTTAAATGACGGGGCGGCACGGGTCATGCTCGAGCTATGCGGACAGCTATCCCCACTGAATGGACAAAGCCTGGCCGCTGTACCGGTTCAATCAGTGAATGTCCTGTCTGGTCAGAGCGGGAATCTCGCGCCGGTCATCTTCCTCACTGGAGGACCCCATCCCGGACCGGGTCCGTACCCCTCCCTGGCACTCGATTTGATCCTGGCTGCAGGTGAAACCCGCACACTTACCTGGGCGCAGGCAGCTCTAGGCAATCCCAAGGATTCATTCGAATTGGCACGCCGGACAGCAGCCAGACCATGGGAGTCTGAAATTGCAAAGATCGAAAGGGTCAATGCTGCCCAAACCATCGATGTTCACACCGGCAACCCGGATTGGGATGCGGCTTTCGCCCTCAGCCAAAAGATCGGGTTTGGATTGTTCTTCGGCCCCACCCAACATCTTCCCAATCCATCCTTCGTGCTTACCCGACAACCGGACCAGGGGCATTCTCCGCTCGGTGACGGCAGGGATTACCCTCATTTGTGGAGTGGACAGCCGATCCTGGAAAGCAGCTGCCTGTCCAGCCTTCTACCCGGCGCACCGGAGTTGGCAGCTGGATTGGTGCGCAACTTCCTTTTTGTGCAATCTCCCCATGGTGAAGTGGATTGGAAGCCCGGTTTGGCAGGTCAACGCGGACAATGGCTGGCGGCACCGCTCCTGTCCAACCTTGCCTGGCAGACTTATCAACTGACTCGTGATGTGGATTTTCTCCGAGAAATCCAACCAAGGTTGGAAGCGTTTTTTCAGAGTTGGTTTGACAAATCCCATGATCGGGATGGTGACGGTTTCCCAGAATGGGAACATCCACTGCAAACTGGTCTTGAAGACAACCCGGTTTTCAGTGTTTGGCAGTTGGATGGGAATGGAGCTGATATCTCCGCTTCTGAAAGTCCCACCCTGGCTGCAATCCTGTGCCGGGAAGCCAGTTCGTTGGCGCACATTTCGGAGGTACTCGGACAACCCGACAGCCTCACCCATTGGGAAAAGGAAGCCATTCGCCTGAAGCTCCTGGCTGAAGAATGCTGGAACACTGAAAGCATGATTTATCATATTCGGGACCGAGATTCTCACAACAGCCCTTCAGGAAAATCCCTTGGATCCAGGCGTGGACCAGGAAAACTTTCTCCGAGACAAACACTTCAGACAGCCGGTACGCCTGCTCGTCAGACTTGAATTTGAGGGCGAAGCCTCCAACCGCCCGGAAATCACCCTGGTAGGACAAAACGGCGAGGTAACCCAGGAAGAACATCTGGAACGAAAGGGTTTTCAGTGGGGAGCAGGATTAGCCGTTGCCACCACCCTTATGGTCTACACCAGACTTACTCGAATCGAAGTTTCCGGGATAAGCGATCGGGATCAGGTATTTATCTCGGTAATGGATTTCTCGGCAGAAGATGTGAGCCTGTTTCTGCCACTGTGGGCTGGGATACCCAACCAACGCCGAGCCCACAACCTTGTCGACCGGGTACTTTTCGCCCCAGACCGGTTCGGGAGGAATTATGGGATCCCAGTCTGCGAGGGTACCTCGGTTCCAGCACGCGGAAAGGCAACCGCTGTTCCTCTCTTGGTGGAAAGCCAATCAAACCAACTATCCAACCCTGCCTGCAAGGGTGTTCAATTGATGTGGAATACGCTCATAGGAGAAGGGATGTTGAATTATGGTCTGAGAAATGAGGCAGCCGTTTTAACAAACCGGTTAATGGCTGCGGTCATTAATAATCTCAAAAAGGAACATGCATTTGCGTTCTCTTACCATTCAGAAACTGGGACTGGCATGGGGGAACGCAACCCGGTCCAGGGGCTTGCTCCGCTCGGCTTGTTCCTTTCCACCCTTGGAGTCAGGATCGAGATACCGAGTTGTCTCCCTGGTTCCGTCAGGGGATTAAAGGTCGAATTAACTGGAAAAAATCCTTTTCCATGGCCAGTTACGGTAAAATATAGGGGTCTGAGCGTTACACGTGGAGCAGATCAATCTGTAATCGTTTTCCCTGATGGGCAGACGGTTACGCTGAACGACCCGACCGATGCATCGATTTCCGAAACCTCGTACAAATACGGGGCGTAATAGTTATAAATTCAGGTATAGGCACCGGGTAGGAGGTTCGTATGGATAATTCACCCATTCGCTTTTTAATGACAGCCATCGTCCAGGAACAGGACGTGGATCTAGCGACCCGCGCCGTTGGCGCGTTAGGTGTGCCTGTATTTCACCTAGCAAGCACGGGCGGCTTCCTGGGTCGGCGCAATGCCACACTATTAGTAGGCTTGCCGGAAGGCAAGGAAGATGAGGTGCGGGTTGCCTTACAAAAATCCTGCCGTCAGCGGGTTGAATACCTGGCCATCCCGCTGGAAGGGTCACCACTCCCGTTGCCGACCCCAGTGCCGGTGACCGTGGGAGGGGCAACAGTCTTTACCATTCCAGTTGAACGGTTCGAGGAATTCTAGGTTTCGTCCTGCAAGATATTGAGGAGTGTGCCCGATGAAAATGATAATAGCCATCCTGAGGGATGTTGAACTCTGACCCGGTGACCAGGGCGCTAACCGCCGGCCATTTCCGCGTGACACGCATCGCTTCGACTGGCGGTATATTGAGGCGCGGGGTGACCACCCTTCTGGTGGGGGTGGACGACGAAAAAGTGGAAACCGCTATTCAAATGCTGAAAGAAACCTGCTGTCCTGCCCCCGAGGGCGAGAAACGTGCCACCATATTTGTAGTGCCGGTGGAGAAGTTTGAGCAAGTATAAACAAGAGCAATTCACAGGAACATTAGGAATTGGTTTAATATTTATGTGTTCATAAAATGGGGAAACATGTAGTGTTGCGCTTGCTGCCTGCAGAGCAAGCGCTTGCCATTGTGATTGACATAATAAATATAGAAACATTACCTAATATTATCGGGAGAATCAAATATTTGCGTTGACCGAAGATTTATTGCAGCGAGACACGTTCATACCTGCATTTCACCCGAGCAAGAAATTATCAATCAGTCTCGTCTTCCCCATATATACCGCCATCGAGAGCAAAGTCTTTCCAGTCACAGTTTCCAACTCTTCCAAAGATTCATAATCGGCACAAGAGACATACTGTAATTTTGCCAGCGGCTCGGCTGCGACCGTATCACGTACCACTGCACGCAGCTTTTCAGCTGAATGCTCGCCAGATTTATAGGCTAAGTTGGCAGCTGATAAGCCTTGAAAAAGAATTGTGGCAGCCTGACGCTCTGCCGGGCTAAGATACGTATTCCGGCTGGACATTGCCAGTCCGTCCGTTTCACGGAGAGTTGGGCATACGACGATCTCGATTGGGAAATCGAGGTCCCGCGACATCCGCCGGACCACCGCTGCCTGCTGGGCATCTTTTTGCCCAAAATATGCCTTTTGGGGGCTGACGGAATTGAAGAGTTTGGCGACCACGGTGGTAACCCCGCGGAAATGACCGGGGCGGACTTCGCCTTCAAGGCGTTGTGTCAATTCTTCCACCTGCACCCAGGTCTGGTATCCAGACGGGTACATGATCTCATCCGTGGGAGTCCAGACCAGGTCCACTCCGGCGGATTCGAGCAGAGACAGGTCGTGCGGCAGATCGCGCGGGTACCTGGCTAAATCTTCTTTGGGCCCAAACTGGGTCGGGTTCACGAATATGCTTGCCACCACGCTGGCGCATTCCACCCTGGCGGCATTAACCAGGGAAATATGACCAGCATGTAAAAAGCCCATGGTCGGTACAAATCCAACCGGTCCGGATAAGAGGGCGCGTGAGGAGCGCAGGTCGGTGAGTGAAGTCACGATTTTCATATCTTGCCTCTTATCCTACTTGACTTTTGTCTGAACATCTGTAAACTAATCATATCAATCGACAATTCGAGGGAAAGGAGACTATTTGATGCCCGCTCTTAATCGTGTTCAACTGATCGGCAATCTGGGTAAAGACCCGGATACCCACACCACGCCTACTGGCAAGAAAGTGGCCCACTTCAGCATGGCGGTCAGCCAGCGCTGGAAATCAGCGGAAGGGGAAAACAAGGAATCTACCGAATGGGTCAACGTGGATGCCTGGGGCAGACTTGGTGAAATCTGCCAACAATACCTGCACAAAGGCAGCCTAATCTTCCTTGAAGGCCGCCTCAAGACTGACAAGTTCGAGGACAAAGGCGGCGAGACCAAATATTACACCAAGGTGGTAGCCCTGTCCATGCAGATGTTGGATAGAAAGGCGGGGGACGAGCCGATGGCCATGATTGAGGAAGCACCTGCAGAGTACGAAGCATAATTAATAATATTTAAGATTAAAAAGGCGCGTCCCGTTTGCACGACGCGCCTTTTTTGATTCAAATAACACATTACAGGCTTGAACGGATATGGACGATATCGCCATCCCTGACGATGTATTCCTTGCCTTCCAACCTTAATTTACCCTTCGCCTTGGCTTCGGTCATTCCCCCCAACTCGAGCAATTCCGCGCAGGCGATCACTTCAGCCCGCACAAAACCATGTGCGAGATCGGTATGGATTTCACCGGCTGCCTCAACGGCTGTAGCCTTGCGCCTCGTGGTCCAGGCGCGGACCTCGTCTTCACCAACTGTGAAAAAGGACTGCTGATCGAGGAGATCGTATGAAATGCTAATCATACGGTTGAGCGATAGTTCGGTTATGCCATATTCTGACATAAAAATAGCTGCGTCAGCCGGAGGGAGTTGAGCTATCTCCATCTCCAACTTGCCTTGCAACGCCACCATTTTCGACCCGGTCTGGACACGGGGTTCTGCCTGCCCTTCCCCCAGGTTTAATAACACGAGCAGAGGTTTACGTGTTAGAAGCCCAAAGCCGGAAAGGAATTTCTCCTCCTCGGTGGAGATTTCGACTCCACGCAATGGTTTTTCGGTCGATAAGATCTCGTGCAAGCGGGTGAATAATGCTGTCTGGCGTTCATTGAGAACCTTATCCGTGCCCCCTTTTTTTCGTTCCTCCACCAAACGTTCAAGTTTTCGCTCGACGGCGATCAAGTCGTTCAACAAGAGTTCCCCGTCCATGGCAGTGACATCGCGGGCCGGGTCGACACTCCCGGATGGATGGGGCACGTTATCGTCTTCAAAACAGCGGACGACATGGATGAGCCCATCCATTTGCGATAATTGGTTCAAGAGTTGACCGGTGATGCCCGATTTGGCTACACCGCTGTCCAACCCGGCGATGTCTGCATAAGTTACCTTAGCATAGATGGTCTTTTTCGGCTTGAACATAGCCGATAGTTGATCCACTCGGGGATCTGGGACATCCACCACGGCGGTATGGACCTCAATCCGCCCGGCCGACGCAGTGGTTGGAGCATTTCCACGCGTCAGGGCGTTAAAAAGCGTGGTTTTACCTGATTGGGGGAAGCCAATTATTCCAAGTTTCATCTGTTCCTGTTGTTGTGGTAAAATTTGGGCGCTAGCCGGAGTGGCGGAACTGGCAGACGCGCACGACTCAAACTCGTGTTCCCTGACGGGATTGTGGGTTCAAGTCCCACCTTCGGCATTATATCAAGAAAAAGTCCCTTTGTCGGGGAGTAGCACCCGCACGTGCGGGACAGGTGATCGTCAACACGGAGGAAACTCCCGGTTGCCTGTGCGCTTTCCAGCGTTCGCGAGACCGCCATCCAGGTGGTCTCGCGTTTCTGTTACAATTTATGGATGGGCTGCCTGGTTTCATAATGAATTGAGGTCGGCATGCCTGGGTTACATGTGATGCAATGAATTTTCTTGTGAAAGCACCAACGAGGAGGGACCATGCCTGCCATGAATGAAATTTTGGCTGTCGTCCTGGGGGGCGGGCGAGGTACGCGACTCTTTCCATTGACCAAATTGCGGTCGAAGCCGGCTGTACCCATCGCCGGGAAATACCGCTTGATCGATATTCCCCTCAGCAATTGCATCAACTCGGGGATATACCGGATTGATGTGCTGACCCAGTTCAACTCCCACTCGCTGCACCGTCACATCAACCAGACCTACAATTTCGACCAGTTTCATACGGGGTTTGTCGAAATCCTGGCAGCGGAACAAACTCTTGAATCCGCCGACTGGTATCAAGGGACAGCAGATGCCCTCCGCAAGCAAATCTTCCAGATCCGATCCTCCCGGTCAAAATATGTTCTTATCCTGGCGGGAGACCATCTCTATCGTATGGATTATGCCCCGATGGCTGAATTCCATTGGCAACAGAACGCGGATATTACCGTGGCAGTCCAACCTGTTATCCGGGAAGAAGCATCCCGGCTTGGCATCCTAAAGCGGAGCAAGGATGGGAGAATCAGCGATTTCGCCGAGAAATCCAAGGACCCGGCTGTCCTGTCCAAATTTGCCAGTCGAACGAATAAACAACGACCGTTCCTGGGGTCGATGGGAATTTATTTCTTCAACACTCAAGTGCTGATCGAACTTTTACAGGATAACCCCCACTTTGATGATTTTGGCAGTGATATTATCCCCTACGCCATCCAGCATTGTTCAGTTTATGGATATGATTTCAACGAGCTACTGGCGGGATATCGGAACGATCCGCTCCTTCTACGAAGCCAACCTGGACCTTGCCTGTCAGAATCCGCAATTTAATTTCTTTGACAGCGAATCCCCCGTCTATACCCATTCGAGGTTCCTGCCCGGTTCCGTCGTCGAAGACAGCAAGTTTAGGGATGTGCTCCTGGCAGACGGGTGCCAAATCCGTGAGGCGGAGATCACTCATTCCGTCATCGGCGTACGCAGCATGATTGCTGCGGGGACAAAAATCAAAGACTGCGTCCTAATGGGGGCGGACTATTACCTGGATGATGCGGAAACCGATGCGACCAAACCGCCCATCGGTATCGGACCCAAGTGCCACATCGAGGGTGCCATCATAGACAAAAACGCCCGGCTCGGTCCAGGTGTGATTATCCGCCCCTTTCCGATCGGCACCGATATTATTAATGACAATTGGGTCGTCCAGGATGGAATCGTTGTCATCCCAAAAAATGGAACACTCCCTCAAGGCACAAAAATCGAACCTTCCGCCTGATTCAGGTACGGAGTTCACCAATCCCGCTTATGGAGATTTGTTTTAATGAATAATATTGCTTCCCAGGAAAAAATGTCGGCAACAAAACCCGAAAACTGGCACGCCCTGTCAGCAGATGAAGTCCTTGAACACCTTAAAGTCCAGGATAACGGGCTCACCGAAGCGGAGGCCTCCGCGCGGATGGTGCAATACGGTCCCAATCAACTGACCGAGGCGCAGCGCCCTGGGTTCTTGAAACTCCTTTGGGAACAGTTCAACAATTTCATCGTGATCCTGCTCATTGTGGCTGCATTAATTTCTGCCCTCCTGGGTGAATGGATCGATGCTTCGGCAATCCTAGCCATCGTAGTCTTGAACGCTGTCCTTGGAATCGTCCAGGAACGCCGTGCCGAAGAAGCCCTGGCAGCCTTGCAGAAACTAGCAGCACCTGAAGCACACGTAATGCGCTCAGGAAAACGAACCACGGTTCCAGCACGGGAACTGGTCCCGGGCGATATTGTTTTCCTGGAAGCCGGCAACCATATTCCTGCCGACCTGCGTCTGCTTGAAGCATTCAATTTGCAGATCGAAGAAGCCGCTCTGACAGGCGAATCGCTGCCGGTTAACAAAAATGCTGCCATGAAACTGGAAAAGAACATCCCCCTTGGAGACCGCAGGAACACTGCTTTTATGGGCACTACCGTTACATATGGTCGCGGGCGGGGTGTGGTGGTTGGTACCGGGATGCGCTCACAACTGGGCTTGATCGCCAAAATGCTCGAAGGTGTGGACAGCGAAGAGACGCCTCTCCAGAAAAGGCTCGACCAACTGGGAAAAACGCTTGGATGGGGGGCTCTCGCAGTTTGTGCCCTGGTATTTATCGTTGCCGTCTTGCGAAATACTGACCTGACAATCATCAGCGCAGCCGGGGGTGGTCTTTTGGCATATTTAAGCGCTGCCAAAAAACAGATCGTGGACATGTTCATGCTAGCAGTTGGGCTGGCGATAGCCGCAGTGCCAGAAGGACTCCCTGCTGTCGTAACGATAACCCTGGCCCTGGGCATGCGCGAAATGATCCGGCGACACGCTCTCATCCGCCGTCTCTCTTCGGTGGAGACACTTGGCTCGGCAACCGTGATCTGCTCCGACAAGACGGGAACCCTCACGCAGAATGAAATGACCGTTACCCGCATTTGGGTAGATGGATTGTTCGTAAACGTGAGCGGTTCAGGTTACTCCAGGCGGGGAGAGTTCATGGTGGGCGGCGAATCGATCAATCTTCGCAAATATCCAGGCGTGGGGACCGCTCTTTGGCTGGGAGCGCTCAATAATGATGCCCAGCTCGAATTGGTGGAGGGTGACGACCAGTCATACCGGATCGTGGGCGACCCCACCGAAGGTTCCCTGTTGATCGCGGCGGCCAAGGCGGATGCCTACCACGTGGAACTGCATAAGGCGTACCCCCGCGAAGACGAGGTGCCGTTTGATTCGGAACGTAAACGCATGGTTACCATCCATGACATCCGGCGACCCAACTCAGATGATGTTTCTCCTTTCACGGATACGAAACTGCAAGGCTGGAATTTGATCGCAGTGAAAGGTGCACCTGACCTGATACTGGACTTGTGCTCCAGCTACCAGACTATCGATGACAAAACCGAGACCATGAGTGATGAAACCCGCCAGCACATCCGGGATGCCAACGACACCATGACCGAAGATGCCCTTCGAGTATTGGCGCTGGCTTACCGGGTGGTTAAAGAAGCTCCCAAGGCAGATTCCGTGGACGTTGACGAACTGGAAAAGGAGCTGGTATTCATTGGTATGGTCGGGATGATCGATCCTGCCCGTGAGGAAGTAAAGCCCGCTCTGGAGAAGGCAGCCAAGGCTGGCATACGAACAGTAATGATCACTGGCGATTACCCAAACACCGCCAGGGCGGTTGCCCAAGAAATCGGGCTGCTACGACCCGGTCACGAAGTACTGACTGGCGCAGACCTGGACCGGATGAGTGACGACGTTCTGAAAGGCAGGATCGAGCAGGTTGATGTATTCGCCAGGGTCTCCCCTGAACACAAAATGCGGATCGTGGATGCGCTCCAGGCAAACGGAGAGGTAGTGGCCATGACTGGCGATGGTGTGAATGATGCCCCTGCGATTAAACGTGCCGATATCGGGGTTGCCATGGGTATTACCGGCACTGACGTAGCCAAGGAAACAGCCGACATGGTGCTGACTGACGATAACTATGTAAGCATCGTTGCAGCCGTGGAACAAGGAAGAATCATCTACAACAACATACGCAAATTCGTGTTCTTCCTGCTTTCCAGCAACGTGGCTGAAATCATGGTTATCTTCCTGGCGACCCTGGCAGGACTGCCCGCACCGCTGACGGTAATCCAACTACTCTGGTTAAATCTCATCACCGATGGTGCCCCTGCCCTAGCCCTGGCAATGGAGAAAGGGGACCCCGATATTATGAATTGGTTGCCTCGCCCGAAAAAAGAACCCATCATCAATTCATCCATGCGAACGGGGATCATCGTCCAAACCATCACCCAGACAAGTGCAGTGTTGACCGCGTTTACCCTGGGGTTGTTATGGGAACTTGATGTGCTTGGAGTTGGCTTGCCGACAGGGAGTCAACCCGCTGGCTTACTTGCTCAGCTTCAATTGGCATTCCGTCAACCTGGAAAACATTCGCACAGCCGAGACAATGGCTTTCATGACCCTTTCCTTGTGCGAATTGTTGCGTGCCTACACCGTCCGCTCGGAGAAAGTTTCGCTTTTTAGAATTGGTATTTTTTCAAACAAATGGATGCAGTATGCCGTTGGGGCATCCATTGTCTTGCTCTTGCTGGTTTGCGTAGTCCCCTTCCTGCAAGGCATCTTCAATACCCATTTCATGTCGGGACAAGAATGGGCAGTAGTTCTGGGTTTGTCCCTTATCCCGGCAGTTTCCGAGGAAATCACCAAGCTCTACCTGCGGTTGCGTGACCGCAGCAAGGTCTCCGTCTAAAAGAAGAGGGCAGCTCGTTAGGCTGCCCTTGGTTTTTTTAGTGGAAGATTCCTAACCGGTTTTAATCCCCACCACCTGGTGAAGGATGGTGAGTAACACCCGCAAATTAGGGATGGAAGATGCTGAAGCGCTGGCACCGCTAAACAAGCCGCCCTCTTTCCGGGAAACCTTTAGCATCCCCCGCTGAACGGAGACTTCTTTCACGTCCGCCCAGGGGTACGTCTTTTTCCCAATGGTAATTCCCGCTTTGCTGATGGCTACCGGACCGGAGATAATTTGCTGCCCGGAGTTGTACTGGTCTGCGGCACGTTCATAAAGGAACGGGAAGATGCCCTGGTCGATGAAGCTTGGCCAACTCTTCAACTTTACTCAGGGAATCGGTCAGGACAACCCGCTGGTTCTGGCGATTGAATAATGTGTAGACATGGGTCGTGCCGGTATATATCCCGTTGGTGTAGTGGCGGGTTATGGCTGACCTCATCGAGATCACATCCTCCCAGCGCCAGACCTGGAGACCTTTGCGGTCATTATAGACAAACCCTCGTTCGCAAGCCGCCACACCCTTGTTCCAATTGACGTAAGCCCCCCAACCGGCAAGCAGCCCAACTGCGAACAAAATAAAAGCAATCACCAGGGGGCCGGGCAGCTTATCATCAATCATGACCAGACCATTCTGCTGGTATGCCACGTAAGTATCGTAAACGCCAAACAAAAAGACCAGCAGAGCTCCGGCAACCAGGATCAAGGATAACACCAGGTTCCCCCAGCGATTCCATTTCCTGGCAGGGTAATAAGCACGCCTAACGCCCAGACCGGTGACTGATATAAATGCTTCGGGAATTTGTACATCATTCATGGCTCACCCTTTAACGAAAAACCGGGCAGAAATTGCCCGGTTCGCGCAGGTTAGACAGGCGGCAGATTGCGTTTGATGATGGAATACATTCCCAGCGCTTTAACTGCTCCCTCCACCACACAGGTAGTGGGATTGTCCACCAGGTAGGCGGGAATACCGAGAGCTTTGGTCAACAGCTTGTCAGTGCCGCGCAGTAATGCTCCCCCACCGCATAATGCCACTCCCCGGTCAATAATGTCGGACACCAACTCGGGCGGGGTTTTCTCGAGCACGCGCCGGCAGGTCTCAATGACCTGTTTGAGAGGTTCCTGAAGAGCTTCAACCACTTCACCGGTGGTAAGGGTAACCGGACGGGGCAAACCGCTGACCTGGTCCTGTCCCTGTACTTCCATGCTTTCTTCCTTATCCTGCGGAATCGCTGCACCAATCTTGATCTTCAATTGTTCGGCAGTGGAAGGGCCGATGATGACCCCATATTTTTTTCGCACATAGGTAACTATGGCTTCGTCGAGCTGGGTACCGCCGGAACGCATTGTTTCCGCAGCGACAATGCCATACATTGAAATAACTGCGACCTGGGTGACCCCACCACCCAAACAGATAACCATATTCCCGGAAGGTGAACCAATCGGGAGGTCCACACCGAGGGCGGCTGCCAGTGGCTGCTGAATAAGATATGCATCACGGCTGCCAGCCTGAAGCACCGCTTCATGTACAGCGCGTGATTCAACACTTGTCACGCCATAAGGGACGGTGATCATTACACGCGGTCGAAAAACGCGCATCGGCCCACTGACGCGGCGGATCAAATGATGCAGAAGGGCCTCGGTGATTTCATAGTCAGCCACCACCCCGTTCTGGAGAGGATGAGAGACCTCAATTGTTTCATCCGAGACACGCCCCTGCATGCCGGCAGCTTCCTTGCCGAGGGCAACTATCTTTTGCTCCTGGATCACAATGGCAACAATGGTCGGTTCATCCACCAAAATACCACTGCCGTCGGCAATCCGCGTTTGAAGCGTGCCGAGGTCGATCCCAAGGTCTTTGGAAAGGGTGAACGCGTTTGCCATTGATCAATCTCGATTCGGGTCAGTCATTAATCCGAGGGGGTTTAACCGGGGTGTGCCTGTAACGCTTGACCGCATCCAGGCGCAGATTGGACTTGCGGAGTGCCGCTTCCATCTTCAGGTAGGAATCTGTATCCGCGGGAACACCTTTCGCCAGGATTTCTTCAGCACGCTTGCGGGCAGCTTCTGCGCGTGCGACGTCGATCTCCTCAACGTTTTCCGCGGCGTCAGCCAGGATTGTGACGATATCGGGCTGGACCTCTGCAACGCCGCCGGCGACGGTAAATACTTCCTCTTTCCCACCCGAGCGCACTTTAATGATGCCAATTTTAAGAGTGGTCAGCAGCGGGGCGTGATGAGGCAGGATGCCCATCTCACCGTCCGTGCCGGGCAGGACGACAATATCAGCATCCCCTTCAAAGACCATGCGGTCCTGGGAAACGATCTCACAACGAATGGGCATATTTCATTTCTCCAGGGTCACGTGTACACGAGAGAGACAGACGCTGAAAACGCGGCAAAAGAATAACAGGAGACTTGACAAACTAAGCAGCATCCTTTGCCAACTTCTCGGCTTTCTCGCGTGCATCCTCGATCGTGCCGGCCATCATGAATGCCTGTTCCGGCAGGTCATCACACTTGCCATCCAGGATCTCACGGAAGCCGCGCACGGTCTCTTTGATGGGGACATATTTGCCAGCAGTGCCGGTAAACACTTCCGCCACGAAGAACGGCTGCGAAAAGAAGCGTTCGATCTTGCGCGCTCGCGAGACCACCAGCTTGTCGTCTTCGCTCAGCTCGTCAATACCAAGGATGGCAATGATATCCTGTAAATCCTTGTAGCGCTGGAGGATGCGCTGGCATTCGCGAGCGGTGTTGTAATGCTCCACCCCAACGATGTTCGGGTCAAGGATGCGGCTGGTGGAAGCCAGTGGATCAACGGCAGGGTAAATCCCTTTTTCAACGATGGAGCGTTCCAGAGCGATGGTGGCATCCAGGTGGGTGAAGGTGGCCACCGGGGCGGGGTCGGAATAATCGTCCGCCGGGACGTAGACTGCCTGCATGGAAGTGATCGACCCGTGGCGGGTGGAAGTGATGCGTTCCTGCAGTTCACCCATCTCGGTTGCAAGGGTGGGTTGGTAACCCACTGCAGAAGGCATACGACCCAGCAACGCCGACACTTCAGAACCGGACATGGTGAAGCGGAAGATGTTGTCAATGAACAGCAGCACATCACGACCCTGGTCACGAAAATACTCGGCCATCGAAAGAGCTGTTAGAGCCACACGCAGGCGGACGCCTGGCGGTTCGTTCATCTGGCCGAAGACCATGACGGTATCTTTCATAACCCCTGATTCAAGCATTTCACGATATAGCTGGGTTCCTTCGCGGCTGCGCTCGCCCACTCCAGCAAAGACCGAGTTGCCCTGGTGAACCGTGGCGACCGAGCGGATGAGTTCCTGGATGACAATGGTCTTGCCAACACCGGCACCGCCAAAGATGCCAGTCTTGCCGCCCTTGGTGAAGGGAGCGATCAAGTCAATGACCTTGATGCCGGTCTCAAAAATCTCGGTGCGGGTGGACTGCTCGGAGAAGAGTGGAGCCGGGCGGTGAATGGGATAGTGGGTTTCAGCGTCGACCGGTCCCTTTTCATCGACCGGGAGACCCAGGACATTGAAGATGCGGCCCAGGGTGCTGGCACCCACAGGAACCATGATCGGTGCACCGGTGGAAATAGCCGGGAGACCGCGCTGCAATCCATCGGTGGTATCCATCGAAACGCAACGCACCTTGTTCCCACCCAGGTGTTTTTCCACTTCGAGTACCAATTTGCCACCGCTCTCACGGGGGATTTCAAGGGCTTCAAAAATATCGGGGAGGACACCCTCCGGGAATTCCACATCCACCACACTTCCTTGAATTTGTATCACACGGCCAGTTGCTTTCGCCATTTATTTCCTCCGAAAATTTATTCCTGCGCCATCGACTTGGCAAGTGCTTCCGCACCACCAGCGATATCCAGGAGATCATTCGTAATGGTTTGCTGACGGGCTTTGTTGTATTGCAATTGAAGCCCGCCCACGAGCTCAAGGGCATTCTCAGTGGCATTGCTCATGGCTACCATACGTGCGGCGTGTTCCGAAGCCAGGGACTCGAGAATGGACTGATAGACCTGCAGGGCCGTGAAGCGTGGGACAATTTCGTCCATGATCTCACGCTCGGTTGGTTCGTAAATATAGGCAGCAGTAAGATGCTTCTGCTCGTAGGACTCCACCCGCCCGGTCTCATCGATGACTTCCAGGGGCAGCAGTTTTTTGAGTACCGTTTGCTGCCTGGCCATATTAATGAAGTCCGTATAGACCAGGTATACCTCATCCACTTCACCCTTGAGAAACTCGTCCACCGCCATGCGGCCAATGGCTGAGACATCTGCAAAGGATGGCGCTGCCGGCAGGTTGCTGAACTCGGCAATCACCTGCTTGCGGCGCCGCATGAGCAAATCCCGTCCTTTGCGCCCAACGGCAATGTAGCGCACGGGGATTTCAGAAGCTCCGAACCGCTGGGTGACAAAGCGGATGACATTGGTATTGTAGGCACCTGCCAACCCCCGGTCCCCGCTGATGACCAGGACAAGCACATTTCGGACGCTGGACCTGCGCATCAACAACGGATGCAAGTTTTCACGCCCCGGCTGCCTGGCAATATGGGTCAGCACCTGCCAGGCCTTGGAAGCGTAGGCGCGCGTGGCTGACACCGCTGCCATGGCTTTACGGACCTTGCTGGCAGAGACTGCTTCGAGGGCACGTGTGACCTGCGAGATGTTTTTGACACTGCGGATTCGCATCCGCATTTCGCGAGCTGAAGCCATAATTTTTCCTGAGTCCTATTGCCAGGTAGCCTGGAAAGCCACCAGTGCCTCGCGAAGGTTCTGTTCGTTATCCTCGGTAATGCGATTGTTGACTGCAATATCCCTGGCAAGGACGGGGTGGGAGTTGGCAAGGTAGCGCATCAACTCGACCTCCCACTTTCTCATCTTTTCAACCGGTACATTATCGGCATAACCATTGGTCCCGGCAAAAAGGATAATTACCTGGTTCTCCAGAGACATCGGTTCGTATTGGGGCTGTTTGAGGACTTCCTGCATGCGCTGACCGCGGGTCAATTGTGCCTGGGTGGCTTTGTCGAGGTCGGATGACATGAGAGCGAATGCCGCCAATTCACGATATGCAGCCATGTCCATGCGGAGTTTGCCTGCCACCTGGCGCATGGCCTTCTGTTGAGCTGAACCACCCACACGAGAGACCGAGATACCGACATCCACTGCCGGGCGGATGCCGGCGTTGAAAAGGTTATTGACCAGGTAGATCTGGCCGTCAGTTATGGAGATTACGTTGGTGGGGATATATGCAGAAACGTCGCTGAGCAGCGTCTCGATGATCGGCAGGGCAGTAAGTGAGCCTCCCGAACCGGCCAGTTTTGCGAGCCTGTAATCGTCGGGGTTCTGCATGCTCAAACGAGCCTGTTCAGCGTCATGCCCGGATCGAGGTCCAGTGAAGACGCGTCCGTCAACGGAATCTTTTTCCGCGGCCAGGTTTCCTTCATGATCCTTCTTTACGATGACAACCTTGTTTGCCAGGCGGGAGGCGCGCTCAAGCAGGCGGGAATGGAGGTAGAAGATGTCACCCGGATAAGCTTCACGACCCGGGGGACGGCGCAGGAGCAGTGACACCTGGCGGTAAGCCCAGGCATGCTTGGAAAGATCATCATAAATTACCAGCGCATCCCGGCCGGTTTCCATGAACTCTTCGCCCATCGCACACCCGGCGTAAGGAGCAATGTATTGCAGCGCGGCTGACTCATCAGCTGCAGCGATCACCACGATGGTGTGATCCATGGCTCCGTGACGCTCAAGCAGGGCAACTGTGCGGGCCACGGCTGCTTTTTTCTGCCCGATGGCCACATAAATGCAGGTAAGATCCTTGCCTTTTTGATTGATGATGGTATCTATTGCCAGGGCGGTCTTGCCAGTCTGGCGGTCGCCAATGATCAATTCACGCTGACCGCGGCCAATGGGGATCATCGAGTCGATGGCCTTTATCCCGGTCTGGACAGGGGTATCCACATCCTGGCGCTGCACCACACCCGGGGCAATGCGCTCTATGGGCCGGTAGCCGGTAGCCAGGATGGGACCTTTACCATCCACAGGATCCCCCAGGACGTTGACCACTCGCCCGATCAAGCCATCACCCACCGGGACCGAGGCGATGCGCCCGGTCGCGCGCACATTCATGCCTTCAGCGATCCCGGAATAGTCGCCCATGATGATGACACCCACAGCGTCCTTTTCCAGGTTGAAGGCAATGCCCATCACGCCGTTGTCAAACTGAACCAACTCCTGTGATTTGACATTCGCCAGGCCGGAAGCACGGGCTATACCATCACCAGCTTCCAACACCGTACCAATATCGGCAATTCCAATCTTCGGTTGGTAGGATTCGATCTGTTTTTGCAAATCACTGGATATCTGTTTTGCGAGGTCTGCCATTTAGCCTCCCGGCCACAAAAATATTTATTTACGCACAACTGCCCGGATGAAAGTCGCGTATCCGGGCACGCTGTAGAATGATATCAAATTGTGAAGAGACACGCGTCCAGTCCAGGGGGGACCCATAATAATGAGCATATAGATCGGGGAACTGGACCGGGTCGGGCGGGCTAATGATACCTGAAAGCTCGGGCATTGTCTAGTTTTCCTCCGAAATGGAGTGGGATAAGCCATGAGTAAAGTGGTCCAATTCAGCAGGACAGGAATAGTTGTTTGTTTTCAATAAAAAAGAGGAACAAACAACCCATGTTGGAAAATCGTTTTCACATCGGCGGCTTCCTTCATTATTAACATTCATGGAATGAAGATATTTTCTGACAGCAGGTTGTTTTTGCCAATCAAACAACTCCTGCCGAAATACTTAAGGACTATTTCCACGCAAGTTCGGAGGACTCGCCAGAGAGATGGCGGATGGTGAAGAAAAGGCAGATTTACTATTATAAAACGTTTGTTCTGTTTTTACAACCCTGAACGATGAGTTCCTTGCGAGTGATGCCCTGTATAATGGAGGCAATAATAACAAATCAATTCAACCCCCCTCCGGGGTAATCCTTGAAGGACCCACACCAGGAATTCTCCGCATCGAATATTCGGTCGTGAATCCTTTCATGAAGGTTATCAGAAACCATCAGAAAAGAAGGAGAATCGGGTAAAGAAAGGAGCGATATGACCATCTATCAACTAAGCCCATCTGACCTCACATTTGCCTGGGATGGCTGTAAACGATGTTTTTACCTTAAGGTAAAACATAATATTACATACCGGGGACCATTCCCCGGCATGTTCGGAAAGATGGGCGACCTGACCAGCAATTATTACCTGGACAAACCCTGCAGTGAAATATCCCCCGACCTGCCACCAGGAACGGTGAAATTCAGGGAAAAGTGGGTCAAATCCGTTCCAATCAGTTTTCCAGACACTTCATCCCAGTGCGTCATCAGGGGCCGCTTCGATGCGATCGCGGCCTTCGAGGACGGAGCTTACGGGATCATCGATTACAAGACTTCGGATGCGTCGGAAGAAAAAGCCACATTCTACAGCCGCCAATTATCTGCTTATGCTTACGCGTTGGAAAACCCGGCGCCGAATGCACTATCGCTTTCGCCCATCACGCGGCTGGGCCTGTTCATCATCACTCCCGACCGTTATGAACGCATGCCAAATGGAGAGGCTGCTTTTGTAACCAAAACTACCTGGATGGACATCCCCCGAGACGATGCCACCTTCCTGGCTTTGTTGAGCGAGGTAGTCAACCTGCTGGATCTGCCCACCCCACCAGACGCCGCCGAGGATTGCGGGTTGTGCAATTATCGAAAAGATTACCACGCGGCTGGGATATTGGAGTGAGACATCAAAATAAGCTGGATAATCCTGGGGAATTTTCAGAACGTAATACGGAAAATCCAACATAATCACAGAGCACTTTCATCCCTTATCCAGGTATGTAAGCGGTCATCCAGTCGGGGCGCCGGGAATTGCGAAGTCCCCCCAGGGGGAAACCCGGCCTCGGAATTAAAAGACTTCACCATAAGTGAAGTCTTCCAGTCGGGGCGCCGGGAATTGCGAAGTCCCCCCAGGGGGAAACCCGGCCTCGGAATTAAAAGACTTCACCATAAGTGAAGTCTTCCAGTCGGGGCGCCGGGAATTGAACCCGGGACCTCTTGCACCCCATGCAAGCGCGCTGAGCCGGACTGCGCCACGCCCCGTCAGGCAAGGCGGTATTATAGTCGCGATTGGTATTTTAGGCAATGAATGAGCATCAGACTGCCTATCCCAGCCTTCTTTCACATGAAGCCGGAGAGATTTTTCGCGAATATTAGCGGTTAAGTGGTCGAGTGCGGCTTGAAGCTGCCTCATCTCTTTTTTGCGGTACAATTCCGCCGATGACCGAACCCAGGTACCTGCCAGATTCAACCCGAATCAGCGTTTTAACCGCCGCTGTCCTGCTGGCTTTCGCCCTGACGAGGGTGCTCAATACCACTCCGCTATTCTCCGTTCTCCTTCCAGTGGGAAACTTCAGGCTTACACTTGCTTTCAACCTGAATACAGTTATCGTCCTGCTGGCGGCCGGCGTGACAGCCACAGGCATGGACTGGCTCCTGCGCACCCATCCGGCTTTGAAAAAAGGGGGAACCCGCGAGCATTGGCTGCTCCCCACCCTGACAGTTTTGGTGATTGGCATAGCTCTCTACACTTTGCCCAACACACCGATCTGGTGGCTAGGGTTCGGGTTGGGGGCGGCCATCTTCCTTGTGGTGGCTCTGGCGGAATATGTGGTGGTGGACCCAACCGACACCCGGTACCAGGTGGCAAGCGCATTTCTTACGGTCATTGCATTTGTGATTTTTCTCATCCTGGCAACTGCCCTTAAAGCGGTCAACGCCCGGCTGGTGATGGTGGTGCCAGCGCTTTTCCTGGCAGGAGGGCTGACAGCCCTACGCACCTTGCACCTGCGTCTCAACCAACGCTGGGAAGTTGCCTGGTGTGTAGGAATTGGCCTGGTGGCGACGCAGATGGGCGCTGCGATGCACTATTTGCCTTTGTCACCAGTCAGGTATGGACTGGGCCTGCTGGCACCACTTTATGCACTAACCGTGCTGGCTGTCAACATGGTGGAAGGCATTCCGTTCCGGCGGGCTTTTCTCGAGCCAACCCTCATGCTTGCCTTATTCTGGGGGTTGGCTTTCTGGTTCCGGTAATGGATACAAAATTGATCCTGACCCCAAAAGTCTGGCAGGCAATGCGACGCCACGTCAGTCGGCGTGCACCACAGGAAGCATGCGGCTTGCTGGCAGGGACAAAAGACCGGGTGGAGGTCGCGACTCGGAGTCCCCAATGCGGCGCGAAGCCCAGTGCGGTTCCGAATGGAACCGCGGGCACAATGGCGGGCCTTTCAGCGAATAGAGGCCGCAGGATTGGAGCTGGAAGGAATTTATCATTCGCACCCGAAAGGTCCCGAACGTCCTTCCCGTGCCGATATCGCCGAGAACATGTACCCCGTGGCGCAGATCATCTGGTTTCGAGAGAATGGCTCCTGGCAGGCGCGCGGCTATACCATCGAGGCTGGAAAGGTCCGAGAGATCGCCCTGGAGTTAAGGAAAATCGAGTGACGTTCCCTCTTTTTATGTGTTATTGCTTCTGAATGGAATATCTTATCGATCAAGGGTCGCTGATTTTCGGTAATTTTGATTCACATCCTGCCCTGGCACCCAGGGTTGTGTGCATCAAGGTTTGACCACCCCGGAGGAAATGATCATGCAAGTCCTGGTTGACGCCATCCTTTTGGTGGCGGGGTATGTCATCGGTTCCATCCCATTTGGCCTGATCATCGTTAAACTGATGACAGGCAAAGATATCCGTTCGGTTGCCAGCGGGCGGACAGGTGGAACGAACGCCATGCGCGCCGCCGGACCCTGGGCCGGGGTGCTGACTGCCGTATTGGACATACTCAAGGCTGCCGCAACAGTCTGGCTGGCGAAAGGTTTGACCCCCAATGTTTGGGTTCATACCCTTGCTCCGATTGCAGCGGTGATAGGTCATAACTATTCCCTCTTTTTGATCGATCGCGGCCCAAATGGGCACATCAGGCTCCACGGCGGTGCGGGTGGGGCAGCCGCAGGAGGCGGAGCTTTTGGCCTTTGGCCGCCAGTGGCTTTCATCCTGATCCCAGCCGGTGTGCTGATCTGGTATTTTAGCGGGTACGCGTCAGTAACCACTCTGAGTATCGGGATATTAACGATCCTCACCTTTGGAGTCCGCGCCTCGCTTGGCCTGGGTCCCTGGGCCTATGTGATCTACGGATTATTGGTGGAAATTTTAATGGTGTGGGCACTGCGACCCAACCTCAAGCGCCTTAGGGATGGGACGGAACGCCGTCACGGCCTGCCGGTGAAGCTCCAGCAGTTGCGGGAGGCACGCAGGTCAAAGAGCCGCGGAAAGCCGTCTTAGAATCCGACCAGGGATCTTTTTCCCCAGGACTCTCGCGAAATCCTCATCCCCTCGATTTGCAGCCACCCGGAAATCTAAAACAAATCCGCCGCACATTTCATGTGCGGCGGATTTGTTTACTCTTTCGCAGACTCTTTGGCTTCTTTTTCTTCGAGGTAAAGCGACCGCAAATTCCGGCGGTGAAGTTCCTCTGCCAGTCCTCCCAGGTAGACCCGGCTCTTTCCACATGATTCTATGTTGTTTTCATCCATAAAATCCTGAGGTGCACGGCGGCGGACGGCAGTTCGAGCTACCTTACGAATGTTGGTCAGATAATTCAGATTTTCCTTTACCGCAGCGTCAATTTCTCCCCTTAATATAATATCACCATGACCCTGGATGATATTCTCCAGCCCCATGCGCCCAATTTTCTTGATGGATGCGGAGATGTCTTCGGTATTGCCATCCACCACGTAAGGCAGGGGCATAAATGAATCGCCGGCAAAAAGCACACGATCCTCTTCGACCAGCACAGCAATGCCGTCCGAACTATGACCGGGAGCTGGCATGATGGACAGGTTTTTCTTCCCGACACGCAGGTTTAAGGTACCTTCATTAAAGGTCAAGTGCGGCAAAACGATTTTGACCTGACGGAAAGTTTGATTTTGTTTGCGGGCATTTTCGAGCGCGGGGATGCCACGCTCGATCAGCAGGTCGCGACACAGGGAGTGGGCAATGATGGTCGCGCCAGGGAAGAAGCAATTGCCCCAGGTGTGATCGGCATGATAGTGGGTATTGATAATATAGCGGACCTGAACCCCAAGTTCATGTTCAACATAGTCGCGGATGGCCAGGGTTTCTTCGGGCAGGGCCAGGGTGTCAATAACCAGGGCCCATTGTGGTCCAACCACCACCCCAGCAGTCACCTGGGCATATACTTCACTTTGAAACCAGTAGACATTTTCAGAAACGCGTTCGCGATGCATAAGGTCCCTCAAATATAAGATGCCTAAATCTAGCACAAATGAGGGTCAAAAGTCAAGGAAAAGTGGATTTTGGGTTAAATTTGCTTTACATCAATTGCGAAATAATCACTATCCGGAAAAGTCCTTGACCGGAATCGTCTCCTTATGATAAACTTTACCAGTTCTAAATTGCCCCACAAATGGCAAATCCCAAAAGAAAGGAGGCGCACACCATGGTAGACCAAAAGATCTTCACCCTTGCAAGTGTCCGTTCCGCCGCTGGCGGCGGTCAGACCAACCCTACGCGGAGTGCGCCTGTTGCCTGAATAGATATACGCAGTATATGGCGGCCACGGACACTCCCTGCCCGTGGCCTTTTTCTTTCCCTGGCCGGTCATGGGCAACCCCATGGCCGTTTTGTTTTTTTTATGGAATTGATAATGAAAGGAAGACCAATGACCGAATTTATTTCCATTCCCAACAGTCCATCGATCCGGGGATTGACCTTCCGCCGTTTCCGGGGGGAACCGGATTACCCACACATGGCAGCCCTGATCTCAGCATGCAAAGTCGTGGACGGCGTGGAGCGCAGCACCAGCGTGGACGATATTGCCCGAACATACCGCCACCTGGAAAACTGCGACCCCCAAACCGACATGCTTTTCGCTGAAGTAAATGGACAGTTGATCGCATACGGCCGGATCTGGTGGGATGATCTTCTGGATGGCAACCGCCTCTACCACCCCTTCGGGTTCCTGCACCCCGCCTGGCGAGGGAAAGGCATAGGCAATGCCCTGTGGGAAGCTGCCGAGCTTCGGGCCCGGGAGATCACCACCGGTCACCCCCAGGAGAAACCGAAGTTCCTGCAAGTGGAGGCGTTTGAATCGGAAAAAGCCCTGGTGGCATTGCTGATAAGTCGCGGGTACCGGCCGGTCCGGTACGAGACCTCAATGGTGCGGGACCTGGGAGAACCCTTCCCCTCGGCTCCCATGCCTGCGGAACTGGAAGTCCGCCCGGTAAAATCGGAACACCTCCGCCATATCTTTGAAGCCAGCAATGAAGCCTTCCGCGATCACTGGGGCATCCGGGATATGAGCGAGGAAGACAACAAGTCTGAAATGGAAAGCCCGAACTATCAAACCCGAGCTCTGGAAGGTTGCCTGGGATGGTGATCAGATGGCGAGCGTTGTCCATAATTTCGTCGACGAGAAAGAGAACCAGGAATACCAGCGCAAACGCGGCTATACCGAGGGCATCTGCACCCGACGCCCGTGGCGAAAAAAGGGAGTGGCGCGTTCACTGCTGGTGCAGAGCATGCAGATGTTCAAGGAGATGGGTATGACCGAAACCGCCCTGACGGTGGACTCGGAAAACCTATCCGGCGCATTTCGTCTCTACGAAGGCGTTGGCTACCGCAAGGTGAAGCAGCAGACATGCTACCGCAAGCCGATGGAGTAAAATAGACCATCGAGAGTATTCTCAACCGTCCTGTTTTACCCAAAGGAGATTGATATGCAACTACGCTGCACTTACTGCCAGACCATGTTTGCCATCGGGCGCGAGGATATGCTCGCCGCCCTGGAACACATGGAAGAGAATAAACAGATCTACTATGATGCCCACTGCCCAAAGTGCAGGCGTGCCAACCGCGTCGAACGGGCCCGCATGGAGCGCTTCTTCCCGGATTGGAAAACTGCCATTAAAACCATGGCGAAGGAATCGGCGCAGGCTGCACCTGCATCCGAAAAACCGGCAGCGATCGCCAGTGCCGCGAACGTTGCCGCAGCTCCCAAGACAGCCGCCAAACATGAGAAGAAGCATCCTTCAAAATCAAGACCGGACGCGGCGTGCGGTAAAGCTAACGGGAAAAACATCGTCCTCCAATGGGAAATCGGCCCATGGTGGGACAAAAAAGAAATGAGGGTCCGGGCAGTCTTCGTTGATTTTGGCGGTGTCATCATGCGCACTGAGGATAAAGGGCCGCGCACCCGCCAGGCCGAACGCCTGGGGATGACATACCGGGACCTGGAGAAGATCATTTTCGAAAGCGATTCCAGCCTGAGGGCTTCCACCGGCGAGATCACCGAGGAAGCCCACTGGCAGGCGGTGGCGAAAACCCTGGGCGTCAGCCGCCAGGAGGCTGGCAGGATCATTGCGGAGTTTTTTTCCGGTGACAGGAAGGACGTTGCCCTGCTCGATTTCCTGCGCAGTTTGCGCCCGGAGCACAAGGTCGGTCTCATCAGCAATGCCTGGTCCGGGCTGAGGGCTTTCATCACCAGCCCAAAGGTTCGACGACGTTTTCGATGAAATGATCATCTCTGCAGAAGTTGGTGTGATGAAGCCCGATCCGCGCATCTACCACGCTGGCGCTTGAAAAACTGGGAGCCCAGCCTGAAGAGTCGGTCTTCCTGGACGACGTACTGGTAAACGTGGAGGCGGCGCGCTCGGTGGGAATGCATGCCATCCAATTCACCCAGCCTGAAAAATCGCTGGAAGAGTTAAAACAATTGCTTATGAATCACGTATGACCTTCCTCCTGTAAGGGGGAAAGGTCACAAAAACAGGACAGATATGAATATTCAACTAAACAACCGCCCGATCCTACGTAACCTTGGAGATGGGCTGATCCTTTGCCGCACTACCACCGACGACGCAGATGCTCTGGCGGAATTTAATTCCCGCATCCACAGCGACGACGGGTTCGAAAAGCCCGACGTGCGCGTGGGAGCCTGGACGCACGATCTGGTTGCGCGTCCCCATCCCACCTTTCATGCGGACGATTGCACGCTGGTTGTTGAGACAGCCAGCGGAAAAATCATCTCCTCGATGAACCTGATTTCGCAGACCTGGGCTTACGAGGGGATTCCCTTTGGGGTGGGACGCCCGGAATTGGTGGGAACACTGCCCGAGTACCGCAAGCGCGGGTTGGTGCGAGCGCAGTTCGAAGAGGTCCACCGGTGGAGCGCGGCACGCGGAGAACTCGTCCAGGGCATCACCGGCATCCCGTTCTACTACCGGCTCTTTGGGTATGAAATGGGTCTGGAACTCGGCGGCGGACGCACCGGATATGAAGCGCAACTACCGAAACTGAATGAGGGCGAGAGAGAATCCTTCACCATCCGCGCTGCGACTGTAGCGGATATTCCTTTCCTGATGGATATCTATGCGCATGTCCTGCCAGCGACGGCTGATTACCTGCGTCCGGGATGAAGCCATCTGGCGATACGATCTGGCAGGTCAGAGCCCAAATAACGTTGATCGTTTGGAGTTCCGCATTCTCGAACGCACCGTGACGAAAGAACCGGTAGGCTACTTCAGCCACCCGTGGTACGACTGGGATACCGGTCTCATTGCCAACCATTACGAACTGAAGTCGGGCGTTTCGTGGCTGGATGTGACTCCTTGTGTGGCACGCTACTTGTGGCAGACTGGGGATGCTTACTCCAAACGGGACGGCAAACCCTCATTGCGCACCACCTACAGCTTCTGGTTCGGGAGCGAACATCCATCTTACGAGATTTTCCGCGAGCGTCTACCGCGCCTGCGCGACCCGTACGCCTGGTACATCCGCGTCCCTGACCTGCCAGCCTTCCTGCGCCTTATCTCACCGGCATTGGAACGCCATATCTCCGAATCGCTCATTGTCGGCTACTCGGGTGAAGCAAAGATCAGTTTTTATCACTCAGGCATCCGCCTGGTGATGGATAAAGGCCGGCTTATCACAGTTGAGAAATGGATGCCCAGTCACGAAGATAAAGGTACTGCCGCCTTCCCTGACCTTTCGTTCCTTCAATTGGTCTTCGGTTACCGCTCTTACGAAGAACTAGAACAGTCCTACGCAGACTGTTCTTACAAGGACGACGAGACACGCATCCTGCTTGGCACGCTTTTCCCCAAGAAGGCCTCTGCGTTAATGTTCCTGAATTAATAATTACGCCGTGGGCGAAATCCCCGGCAGGTTAAATGAAAAATAATGAAATCTTTCCTTCGCTCCACGATTAACCAGTTCCGCCTGCTCAACCGCCCGGCGCGGCTTTTCCTGCTGGCGCTCTTTTTGGACGGGCTGTTGTTTGCAGGCTGGAATCTGTTCTTCAACCTGTATATCATTGATGCCGGGTACAGCCGGGATTTCCTTGGGCTGGTTAATGCCGCCCCGAGTCTTTCAGCGCTCCTGCTGGGCGTACCGATGGGACTGCTCTCCGACCGGATGGGCCGCAAGCGCGCCATGATGACCGGATTTGCCCTGGCGAACTTCTCCATCATTGCCATGATCCTGGGCCGATCCGAGACGGTCATCCTGGCAGGCGCGCTTTTACTGGGCATCACCTCACAGTTGTACGTGCTCAGTCACGCGCCATTTATGATGAAAACATCCGACGATAAGAGCCGCGATATCCTGTTCAGCCTCAGTTTTGGGATGTTCCCGCTTGCCAGCACCGCCGGCAATTTCCTGGCGGGCTACCTGCCGGGACTTTTCACGCGCTGGTTCAACCTGGCGACGAGTGTAACGGCTTATCAGGTGGTGCTGCTCTTTTGCGTGATCATGAGTTTTCTCGTCCTTGTGCCAATCGCCTTTATCCACGAACCAAAAAAGGCAGCTACAGAAATAAAGACAGATTCGTCGGAACCGGGGTCCTCGGTCTGGAAGGTGTTGCTGCGACCCCTGACTCTGAAATTGGCGATTCCCAACCTGGTGATCGGCCTGGGCGCTGCCACCCTGGTACCATATTTCAATGTATTTTTTTCCGAACGCTTTCAGATGGGGGATTCCACGCTGGGGATCCTGTTCAGCCTGGGTGCCTTGCTGACGGGGATCGGGTGCATCATCGGCCCGCGACTGGTGGGAAATTTGGGCGGGAAAATTCGTACGGTGGTGCTTGGACAAGGTGCCAGCCTGGGATTCCTGTTGTTGATCGGTTTCTCCCCGTGGCCCTGGCTGGCGGTAATCGGCTTTTTGGCACGCGGGGCGCTGATGAATATGGTGGCACCACTTTTCGATGCATTCGCCCTGGAGCAAAGCCGCGAGGCTGAACATGGCGCGGTCAACAGCATCCGAAACCTGGCATGGAACGTCGGGTGGGCGGTCGGACCATACGTCTCTGGAATTGTCCAGCAACGCTATGGGTTTTCACCTTTGTTCGTCAGCACGGCAATTTTGTACGGCCTTGGCATCAGCCTAACATGGATCTTTTTCCGCCCCCGGCCCGTGCTGGACCCGCTGCGCGCTCCTCTCCTGGAGGAATCGATTAATGACCCGGCATGAACCTTTTGTTCATGCCGGGGGTCTCGCATAAAGCCTTAGTCTCAGAATATCCTGTTACGGGGAGTCGTAGGAGATCAATTCCAGGGTGTCGGTAAAATCGACACCGGGCATCTTCATGCTGCCTTCGCTTTTCAACAGACCCACATCCTTGCCCAGCCAGATCGAAGTTGTATAAGTGCCGTATGTTTTTTGATATGTCCCGATCTCAATCTCGATGCGCGCATCAATCCGCATGGCATCAAAAGAACCAGGCGGCACATGGACCACTTCCAAACCCATGGCTGTGAAATAGGTTGTGAATTCCCCCTTGTTGGAAGTATCGGAATTGATCGCCTCCCAACCAAATACCTGTTGCCACGATTGTCCGATGGCACCAGCTAGATCTTTTGGGATGGTGATGCCAGAGGCGAAGTTTCGGTTTACCACCACCGTCCCGCTTGGACCGCTCAAAAGGGAAGACAACTCTCCACTGACGGGGTTGAGGTTGATCAATCCTGCATCGGTGCAGGTAAATTCCTGGGTGTAGCTGACTTTTGTCAGTTGGGTCGTGATGGTGAACCCGTTATCGGTCGAATCGGTAACCGTATCAGTGCGCGTAAAATCACCGGTTTTGCTGTTATTTCCCGCAAAAGTCCAGGTGGCATCATCATCGGAGGGAAAGTAATCGTTATCGCAAGGTGAACCGGATGTCTCGGTGGTAGGGGTTAATTGGGCTTGAGGGGTAGTGGTGGAGGCGACCATGACCGAAGCCGGGGTGGGCGAGGCTGTGGGACTTTTTATTTGAGAAGGCGCTGGCAGACCGCAGGATGAGAGCGTATAGCTTATCAGCATGAGATAAAACGGGAGGCGATAATAATTTTTATTCATGGCTACCCTTTATTGACTTTAATTAAAGTGCAACTCCCTAGATCGTTGTTTGACATTTTTACCCTGCACTTTCGATAAGCTGATTTGATCCACGCCACCAATTCTGCATCAATTTCCTGCGCGTTGCTTACGTTGACGATGAAATTGCACATACCTCCTTTGGGCTGTTCCAGAAGGCGGCTGTTCTTCTTAATATCTTTGACATTGATACCCACCTCAAAGCGCGTGTTGGTTTTTGGGCCGAGCATGGCAAATTGTTTCTTCCGCCTGAGGCTGACGTACCCTTTTTTGGGAACGATCTCGAATTCTCCAAATTTGACGATCTCCTCCATCAGCGCTTCATGGATGGGGCGAAGGCTGGCTTTCGTACCAGCGTAAATCTCGTCCAACACTTCCCCAAGGGGTTTCCCCTGTGCACTGCGTGTTCCGTCAGATCGTTGTACGGCATGGACCAGGGCGTTCGCATCGCCATAACCCAGTCCGAAATCGCGCACCAGCATCTCACGGATCTCGCCGTGTTTACTCAAACCGCTTTTCTTGACAATCGCAGCAAACTCTTCGATGGTCTTGCCGGTCTTTTTTTGAATGTTGCTCAATTGCGTTTGAACAGCCTGGTCAAGGATGCTCATAAGCTCATCTCCTTTGGATAATTATGATATATGCGACATTAATTATAGGATAACATTCGCAGGAAAGCAATAACAAATAATCACCAACCCCAAAGCGAGCACGCCAAAAAGAGTGGGGCTGCCCTGATCGTATTAATCATAAGCTCCAATAAAGTATTTTCAGTGAGCCTCTTTTGCTGTCATTCATAGACTTTCGTTAACCTCCCCACTCGTCCAGTTGACCAAAAGAGAAATAAGTCTTATAGTCTCAAAGGCCATTAATAATAAAATCAATATTCTAAGCGTGCGAAGTTATAGGAAATAGGAGATTAATATGTTCCATGGTGGTGGTTGGGGGGCGTACTTACGTTCAAACGACGAAAAACCCAAGGTCACACGAGAACTGTTATTACGGGTCCTAAATTACGCCAAACCGTACTGGTCGCACATCACGGGAATGCTGGTGATGATCCTGATGAGCACGGGACTTTCCCTGGTCACCCCGTTGATCTTCAGGCAGATGATCGATAAGGTTCTGCCGTCCAAGAACCTTAACCAGCTCGTCATGCTGGCAGTGGCACTCTTGTTCGTCCCCATCCTCAATGGAGGGATCTCGGTCATTTCACGGCGCCTGAATGCGCAGGTCGGCGAAGGAGTCATCTTCGACCTGCGCGTGGCGCTTTTCAGCAAATTGCAGCGCATGAGCCTGCGCTTTTTCACCAACACCAAGGTGGGGGAGATGATGAGCCGCCTCAACAACGATGTGGTCGGCGCGCAAAATGCCATCAGCAACACCATTGTCGATATCATCACCAACATCGTCGAGACCATTGCCCTGCTGGCAGTGATGCTCACCCTTGAATGGAAACTGACGCTCGTCAGCGTGCTCATCCTGCCCTTGTTCATCCTGGCTGCACAGAGGCTGGGGGGAGTGCTGCGCGACATCGCCCGTAAATCGATGGAACACAACGCCCGCATGAACGCACACATGAACGAGACCCTTAACATTGGCGGGGCACTGCTGGTGAAACTATTCGGGCGCGCCAACGAGGAAACGAACCGCTTCCGCGATCGTGCTGCCAGCGTCCGCGACATTGGCATACGCCGCGCGGTGATCGGCTCCACCTTCTTCCTGATCCTGGGGCTGGTCGGCGCAGTTGGAACAGCGCTCGTCTACGGATTGGGCGGCTGGTACGTCATCCAGGGTTCCTTTACGGTAGGCACCATCGTGGCCTTCGGCTCATATCTAGGTCAACTTTATGGCTCGCTGCAAGGTCTTGCCAGCGCCCCGGTAGACTTCTCCACCTCCATGGTCAGTTTCGAGCGCGTCTTCGAGGTCATCGACCTGCCGCGGGATATCCCGGAAAAAGAGGATGCCATCGTCCTGCGAAATGCACAGGGGAATCTCGAATTCGAGAACGTGACCTTCAATTACCGCGTGGATGAATCCAAACTCTTAAAAAATGTCAAACGCTACGGGCGGATGGAGGACGTGGGGGCGGTGTTGTCCACGGCGGAGGACGTCGCGAAAGACGACGAGAAGCCAAGGAACGAAGAACCCGCAGCCATCGAAGAAGAACCAGACGGGATATCGCAGGCGCGCGACGTAGCCCTGGAGGGGATCTCCTTTAGAGCCGCGTCCGGACAGCTGGTGGCGCTGGTTGGCCCATCCGGTGCCGGTAAAACGACAGTCACATATCTTATCCCGCGCCTGTACGACCCCAACAGTGGAACCATCCGAATTGATGGAATGGATGTGAAGGAATTCACGCTCGATTCGCTCGCCACAGCCATTGGAATGGTTACGCAGGAAAACTACTTGTTCCACGACACCATCCGCACCAATTTGATTTATGCCAAACCCGATGCAACCCAGTCTGAAATCGAGGAGGCTGCCAGGGCGGCCAACATCCACCAATTCATCATGGACCTGCCTGACCGCTACGACACGATCGTTGGCGAACGCGGTTACCGGCTGAGTGGAGGCGAAAAGCAGCGGATTGCCCTGGCACGTGTGATCCTGAAGGACCCGCGCATTCTCATCCTGGACGAAGCCACCAGCCATCTCGACAGCGAATCCGAATCCCTGATCCAGGAAGCCTTGAAGCGCGTCATGGCAGGCAGGACCAGCATCGTCATTGCCCACAGACTGTCTACAATATTGGCGGCGGACTTGATCCTCGTTTTGGATCGCGGCAAGATCGTGGAACGCGGCACCCATGAGCAGCTGCTGGCAGTGGGGGGCGTGTACTGCCAGTTGTATGAGACGCAGTTCAAACGCGAAATCGCTTAGACCCGCCCAACCTTTCCCCGTTTACAGACCTATAAAAAAACCTCCCCAGTTTATAAGAAAACCGGGGAGGTTTTAGATTCGGAGAGTATTAAACGATTTTTCGTGCATGATTTATAAACTGCTTGAAAATTTTCATATCAAATTCGGTATTATCTGCAACCCTCCAATCCTCTGTGTTCTCCATCGGCCTGACAGAAGCTGCAAGTTCCCAAAAACCCAGGTTCTCAACCTTTCGTCCCATTTCTGATTCATATATTCGAAGAAACTCATCTGCAGATCGGTCAAGACCCATCAGGAATATATTCATGCGGGCGTAGGCAACATCAATTGCCGGGTCGCCGAGGGCAGCTTCCTCCCAGTCCAAAACGGCAGAGATTTCGTTCTCATGCCACAATATATTTCCTTCCCAATAATCAATGTGCACAAGTACCGGCTGCACGGTTTGAATGCACGGGTAAGCGTCACGAAGGACCTGCCAGACCTCGATCCCAGCAGGAAATGCCCGCATATAGTCCGGCGCAGAATCTGAATTCAGGAACCAGGTTGCCTCGGCATTAGCATCCAATAAAAAAGCCTGGGCGTCCTTGTCGCAGGGGATGGAATGAATCTTTGCCAGTGTTAAGGCAAGTTTGCGTGCCCAATCTTCGGGGTCTGGTGGGTTTTCCAGCATGAGCCTGCCGGGCACAAAACGGGTCACAATTCCGGGCGTACCCAAAAGCACCCCTGCATCGTCCAGGTAAAGCGGTTCCGGTGCAGGGATTCCATAGCGATGGAGATATTCAAAAGTCTTGAATTCCCGCCGAGCTTTTTCGCCGCGATCATAGTCTCCATATGCGGCATATCGCCGCACAACAACCTTTATATCGCTGCCATCGGGTTTGCGCGCCTCCACAATATGGGTGGAATTGGAAAAACTCCCCGGGAGCAGGTTGTAAGTCAGCAAGCGACTCCCCGGAGCGATTTCCTTTAATAGGTCGAGAACGACTTCTTGTGCGAGGGGAGGGACGGGATTTTTTGACATGGATTTACCTTATTGGATAAATGCTTACAGCATCCTGGTTCTTGCCACGTTCAAAGCATGGATTTTCACCCACGAGCGAGTCGGGGGCTGTTATTCCAAATATTTATGACCAGCTAAATTTTATAACTATTTGTGAAAATCAAACTTCCACGGCGTTCCGCAAGCCAACCTTTAACCATGCAGCCTGGCATAGGCGAAGATCAAGGCAAAAACGATCCCACATCCCGCCAGCCCGGTCAACGCGCTCACAACCCATTTATCGTGCCAGGGATATTTCCGGGTCAGCAGGTAAAAGATGAAAGCCAGCGCCAGCCCAACTGCTCCGGTAATGAACAATAATATCCCGGCGACATCGTACCCGGATTTGTGAAGCTGGCCGAGATACCAGCCGTAGCACATCAGGATCAGCGGAGCGATCGTCACTGGAAGAGCTTTAATGATTTTCATTTTCACCTTTATACCAGGCTGTTGGGGGAGTATACACCAATTAGATGGTGTGCTCTCCAATGACTGCGGCAACCACCAAGGTGACCCAGATTTGTGGAGACCCGGATGCGTAGTGATGCAACTTTCATTCTTTGTCCTTCTGTGGTTTAATAATTGCATGGGCACCCTGTATCTCGTAGCCACCCCGATCGGGAACCTGGAAGATATGAGTCCGCGCGCGGTGCGGATCCTGGTGAGGCACGTTTGATCGCTGCTGAAGATACACGCGTGACCCGCAAACTGCTGACACATTTCGACCTGCATACCCCCCAGACCAGTTACTTCGAACACAATAAGTTGAGCAAGCTCGATGCCATTCTTACCGCTTTGGCTGGAGGCGATGTGGCATTGGTCTCGGATGCCGGGACACCCACCCTCAACGACCCCGGCTACGAACTGGTGAGGGCAGCGCTGGAAAATGGGTACGACGTCTGTCCCATCCCCGGACCGTCCGCACCGCTGGCGGCATTGTCTGCATCCGGCCTCCCCACCGATTCATTTCTTTATCTCGGCTATCTGCCTCGTAAATCGTCAGATCGGAAATCCCTCTTTGGGCAAGTTGAATCCCTGCCCCATACCTTGTTGTTCCTTGAGTCCCCGCACCGGTTGCTCGCCTCGCTGAAAGACATGGAGGACTCCCTGGGGGACAGGCAAATCGCTGTTGCCCGCGAACTGACCAAGGTCCACGAACAGATCTGGCGCGGCAGCGTGAAAGCGGCGATCGGATATTTTTCCGACCATGAGCCGCGCGGTGAATTTACCCTGGTCCTGGCGGGAAAGATAAAAAAGGGAAAGGATAAATGGACGGAGGAGATGCTGAAGCGTAGCAATCAGCTCCGGCCAGGAACTTGGCGAAAGCCCTTCTGTACTGGCGAAGCGGGTGGCGCTGGAAAGCGGGTGGGATCGAAAAGAGATCTATCGCCGGATAACGATCCATTAGGGATAAGCCGGATTTAACGAAACATTCTCATTTTTCTAGAACAGGTATCGCCATATGATGCTCAAAACAATAACAAGTTCGGGGAAATGGTTTTTTAGCATTTCTGAACGAAGGAGAAATATCTGTATGAACCTTGACGATCTGGATTACATGCACAATCATGACCCTCAAAACATGCTCGGTGAGATCGACAATCTCCCAGCGCAACTTGCACAAGCCTGGGAACTGGGACAAACCCTGCCACCTCCCGTGAGTTCGGGTCTCAGACAGGTGATCATCTCCGGCATGGGTGGCTCGGCCATCGGAGCGGACCTGCTGGCAGCGTTTATTGCTCCCATCTGCCCCGTCCCGGTCTTCGTCCAGCGTGACTATGGCCTGCCCGCCTGGGCACACGGACCGGAGACGCTGGTAATCGCCAGCTCCCATTCCGGGAATACCGAAGAGACTTTGCAAGCCTTCGACGCCGCCCTGCAAAATAAATGCAGCCTGATGGCAATAGCCACGGGCGGTAAACTGGCGGATCTTGCCGGGCAGGTGAATATTCCACTGTGGAAATTCGAACACAAGGGGCAGCCACGCGCCGCGGTGGGTTATTCATTCGGCCTGCTGCTGGCTGCTTTTTCACAAATGGGGTTGGTGGGTGCGCAAGAAATGGTGGCGACTTAAGTCGCTGCCACAGTGGCAGCGATGAAAAAGCAGCAGGAGACCCTGCTCTCCAGTGTTCCGGTGACAGGAAATCCGGCGAAAAGGATGGCGGGGCAGCTTGTCGAGCGCTGGGTAAACGTCTACGCCTCCGGTTACCTGGCTCCCGTGGCGCGGCGGTGGAAGACGCAGATCAACGAAATCGCCAAGGCTGGAGCCGGATTTGAATTCTTGCCTGAAGCGGATCACAATGCTTTGGCCGGGCTGCTTAACCCGGCAGATATCCAATCCCACACCGTCACCCTGTTCCTGCACGCTTCATCCGACCATCCTCGCAATCACCTGCGCCTTGACCTTACCCGGCACGGGTTCACGGTGGAAGGTTTGACAAATGACGTTTATGAAGCGCAGGGGGAATCGCCTTTGGCTCATATCTGGACGGCGTTACACTTCGGGGATTACGCATCTTATTTCCTGGCAATGGCATATGGCGTCGACCCAACCCCTGTGGAAGCACTGGAAAATTTTAAGGCATCCATGAAGGCTGCGGGGTAGAAAAAAACTCCGGTGGGACAAATATCCCACCGGAGTTTTTTTTATTTCGCATCAACACAAGAGTTCAACCAGGGGAAACAAGCAGAACCAAGATCCCTGCCAACGCCCCCAGCCCAAACCCCGCCAAAATATCGGAAAGATAATGTACGCCCATCGCCACCCGTGCCAGGGCAACCAGGGGTGCCCAAATACAGAGGATGATCGCCAGCCACCCCGGACCAAGCCCAAGCGCAAGGACGGCAATGAGGACAACCCGCGCTGCATGCCCGGATGGGAAGGAATGCGGGTCGGTCTTCCGATAAAGCCCTCCCCATTCCCCCTGCGGCCTTTGGCGGCGGATGGTGAACTTGATCGCCAGCACCACAACCGCCAGGGCAATAATGGACACCAGTACCGTCAGCGCCCAAGGGCGCCAGAAGGAATTTCCCAGCCACCAGAGCAGCCCCAGACCCGCCCACCAGAACCACGAATCGCCCGAGTGCGCCAGGAATATCGCCACGCTGCGGATCAGACCAGGGTTCCCGGCCACCCGCATCCGTGCAGACAGACTTGCGTCCAATTCGAGGATGCGCTTCCAGGTCACTGTTTGGTTGACTTTCCGGAAAGGACTTTTTTCTTTGCCGGGGTTGCCTTTTCAACCTTCACGGCTTTCACCCTGGATACTTTATCAGCCCGCTTCAACCGCTTCTTTAAATCGAGGCGCATAATCTCAAGCTGGTGCGGTTTATCCACGTCCATGCCGATTTCAGCATACGGGCAGACAATGGCTTTGCCGGTGATTTTCATGCGGTTCATGACCCTCGTTTCCGCATCCTGGAGACTTAATTTTCCGGTGAGGAGAAGGAAAGCTGTGTCATAGCCGATCAAGGCTGCCTGTTTCAACGGATTTTTTCGGGAATTGGTGATCTTCTCCCACATCTCTGTATCGTCATTGGTGATCATTCTGAGACGTCCGGCATTCATGTCGCCGCCGCAGATTTCCATATCCTTGAGGCGCGTCCAGGTCCGTTTCGACCCTGGGAAGCGTTTTTCCATCAATTCGCGCTGGATGACGTTATAAATAATGTCCACTTTCTGTTCAAGAGCCGTCTTCACCACCCAGTCCACCATTTCGCCGGTAATGGCTGGTATATCCGAGGAAACGATCAGCACATACTCGGCTTGCGGGTTGACCTCTTGCACTTTTTGGGCGCCAGCCTGCAGGTTCTCCACCATCTTACCCTGGTTGGAGACGAAATACATCTTCTTCCCGCACTTCAGGCCGCTCTTTTCGGTCAAGCCCACGATGATGACGTTATTAATATCACTTGCTTCGCTGAGGGCATCCAGCACCCACTGGACCATCGGCTTGCCAGCCACATCAACCATCGCCTTGGGGTGACCCTGGGTGGCATCATACAATGGCTCTTCCGGAAGCGGAACCCCACCCGCCGTTACGATTGCATCCATAAGTTCTCCTTTTTATGCTCAGCATGGCTGCCCCGGCCTTCAGTGACCCAACACGCGAGGTCAGGGGAAACCCTGGATTGCGTCCAAGGGTGCTGCTGCGGTTATTCATTTCCGCATGGGGTTGAAATTAATTTAATTCCTGCAAAGACGGCTCGAAACCTAGTTTCGCCAGCATTTCCTCATATTCGATATGGGTCAGTGCCCGGCCTTTTCCCGAAACGGCGATCAGCGCAGCTTCCATCATGTTCGTACCGAAAGAACGCCCATCCAGCACCGGGGTGGTGGTCACCAGGTATTTCACACCACACTTGCGGAACAGTTCCACATCCTGCGGCGTAGTGGTATTGGTGACAATCACTTTCCCTTTCATATTATCAGGCATGTAGCGCTTGATATAATGGCAATCGCCTGCGATCACTGTCCCCCACTCGAAAAACTTTGGATATTTCGGTTTGCGCTCTTCCTGTTTCTCACCGGTTGGGTATACCCACGCGAATGGCAACCGCCCTGCTACCGGCATTAAAATGCCTGCCAGGTTTTTGAGCTGCTTTTCCGTGTGGAGAGCGATCGGGATCCCCAGCGAGAACATCAAATCTCCAAAAACACACTCATAGCCTGCCTGTACAAATCCGTGCGCCAGACCCCAACGGTCTGCGCCGGTCATGACGAAGACCTTTTTACCGCCATTTTTAAGGATGTATTCCCCCAGTTTGGCTTCAACAAATGGTGCAGCTTTATTCTCCAGTGAATTCTTCAACCCGGTGCCATCCACCACGGGAGTCTGCTTGATGAAACGAACCATCTTCTCGACCGAATACAGCCGGTACCATTTATCATCCACCATCAGGCCCAGGTCGGCACCGCCGACTCCAAAAGCGCCTACCTTCCCGTCGAGTTCCTTATATTTCAGGGCTGCCACCTCCATGTCGCCGTCAGTACCGATGCGTTCGATGCTGACTTCCTCGCCTAACAGCTTGATGGTGACCGCCTTGTCGCGCTTGGAACTGCCGATACTGATACTGACTGCACGTTTCATGGAAGGAACCTCCGAGAGAATTTGCGTGAGGGAGTATACACCCAACCAATTTATCTGGAAATGCTGCGTTTTACAAGGTTCAGTGATCTTTACCGGATAAAAGACCCGGCATTCTTTACATCAAGAGTCGTTAATTCCTTCCAGTCCTGTTAGAAAACCTTATCACTGAGTGGAAACCCCCACCCAGCCCGTGCGTTCCGGATGCTGGGGTAAAATTAATGCATTGGAGGAAGACACCATGACCCTGCGCCGGACCATCCTGGGACTGCTCATCTTATATGCTCTTTTAACCGCTTATCCCATCGTCAGCATTGCTACCGGGGTAACCCCTTTCCATTTTATGACCCCGGTTACAACCCTGGTCGGTTTTGCCTTTGCCCTTCTGCACGCGGGTCAGCGGGAAGGTTGGGAACGTGCCCTGCGTTTGGTGGCGCTGGTATTTGGCGTCAGCTTGCTTTTCGAAAGCATCGGTGTGGCCACCGGGCTTGTCTACGGTCCATACCACTACACCAACGAACTCGGCCCACTTTTCCTGGGACTGGTCCCTTATCTCATCCCGGTGGCATGGTTCATGATGAGCTATCCCTCCTTCGTTATTGCCGACCGGCTTATCCCGAGAGATTGGAAAAGCTGGAAGAGACTCCTGTCGGTGGCTGCCGTGGGTGGACTGGTGATGACCGCCTGGGACCTGGTGATGGACCCGATCATGGTTGCCAGCGGGCATTGGGTTTGGGACATTAACGGTGCTTATCATGGCATCCCGCTGCAAAACTTCTCTGGATGGTGGCTGACCGTTTTCACCACCTTCGCTCTTTATATGCTAATCTCAGGGAAAGCTTCCAAAGCTCCCGAAACCAATTGGGATCAGTTTGCGATCCTGAGTTATTTGGTCACTGCATTGGGGATCGTGTTCGTCTCGCTGGTCTCGAAAGCTGGCGAGTTGGCGCTGATCGGATTCTTTACCATGCTGCCCTGGGGTATAACCGGATGGTTGAGCATATCAAAATTGATCGTGAACCCCTGGAAAATGAAATCGTGATTTGCATAACACAATCGCAAATCACGGTTATGATTATATATCGTCGTTAGCTATTATTGTTGGGGGAATCGACCAAGGGAACAGCACCCACTTAAAACACTCTCTGGGTCACGGGATATATTTTGTGCAATAATTCGCATTGGCACACTGGACATAATCGATGGTGGATACCTTCCCCATGCATTGGTACACTCCCCAGGCGTCGCAAAGGGGTACGCCAACTTTCACCAAAGGATATGGGTCATCTGCTTGCGGTTCGATATAGACAGTCCCCCGATCTCTGGTGTCAATGGCAACAAAGGCATGCCCCGGTCCACCGGCTGTAAATTCAACTGTCACGATCCAAGCTTTAATCCCTTGCTTGCGGGCATTTACAACCAGGTCCATGGAGAATTCAAGACAGGTATATTTACCGGGGACGTATTTGTTCCAATTGGTGTGATCCTTCTCAAGGAAACTCACCAACTCTTTCCAGGTGATCAGAGAATCAATGCTTGTGGATGAGTTTATCGAAGAATTTATGGCTATGAAAGCCGGTGAAGAAATAGGGGTCCCTGCTGAAGCAGATGCCACGACTGGTGCCGCAGCTGTTGGAATCCTAAACCATCCGATGGCACTAATAAGGCCGATGGACAATAGGAAGAGAAGAAACGTTAGAAATGGATTCAATTTGCGGGATGTCTTCATTCGATCACCGTACCAAAATTCAACATACCACATACCAGGCAGCGGAAATTTCCTTAAAATTATGGATACAACAGACTGCGACCAGCCTTGCCATTCCAATTAATATGAACATAGGAAAACAGCATCCCTGGTAAATTTCCCCTCTCCCATTTACATTATAAATTAGTTGTACTCGTCTTGCAGTGACCCCCAACGTAATTCTAATGTAATTTTTATCTAATTACTCTTGAAAGATTACCGATTTGAATAAAATAACCGCACCGCGACCCAGGTCGCGGTGCGGTTATTTATGAACAGGTTATAAACCTGCTGCCTTTTTTAGAGCAGCTGCCTGGTCTGTGTTTTCCCAGGGAAATTGGATATCGTCCCGCCCAAAATGACCATAGCTGGCTGTCTTGCGGTAAATGGGACGACGCAGGTCCAGGTCGCGGATAATGGCTCCCGGGCGCAGGTCAAAGTGCTCCAGGATGAGCTTGCTGATCTTCTCATCGGCGATCTTCCCGGTTCCGAAGGTTTCCACATTGACCGACAGTGGGTGCGCCACGCCAATGGCATATGCCACCTGGATCTCGATCCGGTCAGCCAGTCCCGCAGCCACCACATTCTTGGCTGCCCAGCGGGCTGCATAGGCCGCTGAACGGTCCACCTTGGTGGGATCTTTTCCCGAGAAAGCACCTCCACCGTGACGTCCCATCCCTCCATACGTGTCCACGATTATCTTGCGACCGGTGACGCCAGCATCGCCCATGGGACCGCCGATGACAAAGCGCCCGGTGGGGTTTACATAGTATTTCAATTGCTTGTCTACCATCTCTGCCGGCATGCTCGGCATGATGACGTGCTCCATGATGCCCTCTTCGATTTCGGCATGTGAGACGTCAGGAGAATGTTGAGCCGAAACCAGCACGGTGTCGATGCGCTTCGGCCTGCCATATTCGTATTCTATCGTCACCTGACTCTTGCCATCCGGGTAAAGCCATGGCAGCGTACCTGCCTTCCTCACCTCGGCCAGTTTGCGGGTCAATTTGTGCGCCAGGTAGATCGGCATCGGCATGAGTTGGGCGGTCTCGTTGCAGGCATACCCAAACATCATGCCCTGGTCGCCGGCGCCGATCAGGTCGATCTGGTCCTTGTCGCCGTCCTTGGCTTCCATGGATTTGCTGACACCCATATCAATGTCCGGGCTTTGGCTTGAGATGGCGGAAAGGACGCCGCAGGTATTACCATCGAAACCTTTTTTGGCACGGTCATATCCGATTTCGACGATGACCTTGCGTACGAGCTCATCGAAGTTAACGAATGCATGCGTGGTGATCTCGCCCAGCAACATCACGTAGCCGGTCTTGGTGGCTACTTCGCATGCCACGCGGCTTTGCGGGTCCTGTTCGAAGCAGGCATCCAGGACGGAATCCGCGATCTGGTCACACAGTTTATCGGGGTGACCCTCGGTGACCGACTCGGAGGTGAAGAGCAGTTTGGGAGAAGACATAAAGTTGTGGTCATGGAATATCCTTTCAGAAAATGAAATTGCCCCTTCGAGTGAAAGGGCAATTGCGCGGGGCGCTCGGCTGCCCTCTCATCTTCCAGAATTTCTGTCGGAATTGGCACCATCCGCTTGCGCGGTGGTTGTCGAGGTTTCACAGGGCCGGTCCCTCCACCTCTCTGGATAAGAGTGCCGTTTGGGGCTATTAGTTTGTATCGCGATGATACCACACGGGACTGGAGGTGTCAATTTAAATCATAATTACTATTTAATAGAGCCTCCCGCCCAGGCCCGGATGCGAGAGAAGAGTGGTCCAAGCGGGTTCAACTCTTCCATGGGAACGAGCAGGTTCTTTCCCTCCGTCCGGTCATGGAAAAATGCGTGCATCCCGGCGTTCATCACTTTCGATTTGCGCTGAAATTCTTCGTGACTTAGCCATCCCAAAAGATAAATATCCATCCCATAAACCCAGATATTGGTCCACGCCTGGTTAGGAATGATATATGCTGCGCCACGTGTGGGGCTGTGCAGGCCAATGCGGACACCAGGTCGGGAGGCTGTCTGAATATATGCCAGGCTGTGAAAATTTTGGTCCGCAAGCACCCTGGTTTTTGGCAGCAGGTTCAGCGCAGAACTGATGAATTCCCGCCCGACATTCTGCCCTCCGATTTCCACGTTAATTGGATGCTCACCTTCGCTTTTCAGGACCAATTTTTCCAGTGGGAGCCATTCCGCCGGGCAGCTCCATTCACTGGGAAGCGGGTGGATCATCGAGATAGGCTGTCCGGCTGCTGCAGCTTTGTTGACATCACCCCAGGTAGAAGCCACCACTCCCAGTAATATAGCGAAAATATACACATCATCCGGTCTGCGGCCTTCTTCAACGAATTCTTTTACTGCAAGCAACGCCGGTGCTTGCAGTGCAACGGCTGGACTTTTCCGGAGCTGAATGATGTGATCGCGGCGGGTGATGAGATAGGGTTTCAATTCACAACGATGTCCCCCCAGGGATAAATCATACCGGTGCGTGCTGGAAAAAGGGGCCGTCCCCAGCAAATGAAACGGGATGTCCTGTGCAGCAAGATGGCGCCGGAATGCCAGTTCAACAGCCATTCCACCCACTATGCGCCGCAGGATGTCTGACGAAGGGTGTTTCACGATACTCGAATTAAATGCAAGGGAACGACAGGCGCAGGTGATGCCACCTGCTGTCAGGTCGGGTGTATAAGGGAGGTGGAGGATGTCTTTTTCGCTAATCATGCTTACTGACTGAACAAAAATTATCTTGCCCTTATTCGTTTCGGAATTGCAGGCAATAGTGGTGGAAGGTATTGCTTACCCAGGCGGAACCCAACCCGTAAGGAGCCAGGCGCTGGTTATCCTGAAGCCAGATCTTTTCATCTTTTAGCGTAAATGTCTTGCCAAGTTCGCGACTCAAATCCCACGCAAGGGGATAGATCCTGCCCCCTTTTTTCACGTTCTTTACGATGATGGTCAGGTAGGCTTTTTCGCGCAGGAGCAGTTTCAACCCGGCATAGATGGCAACAAGTTTTGCAAGGAAGATCTCGTAATCGTGGATGTTGCCAAGATCGTTTGGATCTTCAGAATATATAACATCCATGTTCGCTGAAGTACGGCGTTTTTTTTGCGTCTCTGCCCCTTTAGCATGAAGCATGTCCCAGTAAGGCGGGGAGGTTAATACATAGTCGAACATTGGAAATCCGAAATCAGCAGCGTGAGCTGCGTCTCCGGTAACAATATTCGCTGTAAGACCTTCAACACCTTCCCCCAGCGATTGGCGTTCCTTGGAAATTATTTGCCGGGAAATTTCAGCATACCTGGGATTTAGCTCGATGCCGTGGGAGTTCCTTCCACAGCGTAATGCCGCGATGAGCGTTGAACCGGTACCTGCCATGGGGTCCAGAACCACAGCACCGCGCTTGGTGAAGAATTCGATGAATTCCTGAGCCATGGTCTCAGGGAACTTGGCCGGGTGCACCAGTACTCCCTTTGTGCGCGGCGGTGGGTTATGGATGAACCAGGATTTTTGGAATTTGAGCCAGGAGCGCGAGTCGAGGTCGTTAAGTTTGTTTGTCATACTTATCGTTCATGGGGTTGGAGTCCGGCTGGGAATAAGTGTTCGCGTGGATGTGGGTGTACGCGATGGGGTAAGCGAAGGGATGGGGGACGCGTATGCCACCGAATACACAGACAGGTCAGAGAATAATGCCGTAATGGGTGCTGCTCCGCTGGCATACACAAAAAAGCCGAGCGTACCGGTATGCAGCATGCGGTCCACCACAGTGAATTGCAGATGGTCGTTTAGAAAAAAACGCATTTCGCTTCCCGCGGCCCACACTCCGAGTTTGATCTCCGCCGGGGCAGCAATGGGTGCGTCTCCGCTGGACAACCAGGTGTTCAGGGGCAGGTGCGACCCGGATTGGCTGCGCTCCACCCTAGTCTGACCGCTGCATGTGACTACAAAGCGGTAATTATTGTCACCAGGAGCAGCGCGAAATATCAACCCAAATTGGTCTGTGCTGCCGCACAAGCTAAGCGCCACGACAGCCTCAGCGTAAAAATCTCCAAGGGTTGGCTGGCTGCGCAGACTGGCAATCGTTTGTGGGACCCTGCCCGGAGATTGACATGTTCAACTGGTTGCGGGAAACGGATGCACTGGCCAAGGATGAGGTTGCAGTATTCCACAGATCGGGCTGATCAAAAGTATCTGCAAATAGAAGATCGCCCAAGCCCGGACGCTGATCAAAAACCGAAAAAAGGGTCTGGGTTGGGAACATGGTCGGCGTGTTTGTTGGGGGGAACCAGACGATGGTAGGTGTGGGGGTTTCAGTGATCGGGACCAAGCTTGGGGTCGGGTTGGCGCGGGAGTAACACTACTACAGGCAGTCAAGAAAACGAGAAGGAGAACGCCCCGGCACAAATAGGTGAGTTTCATCGGTGAAATATCTGAAGAATTATTTCTCAAGCTGTTGTACAATCTATTGGAGATGTCCCATATTTTGATGTATTCATTCTACTGCTTTTTGTTAAAATCCGTGAAATATGATTTTTCCAAATCGGGAGTATAAAGTGTATTCCACGGTCACAACAGCTCATTTCCGCAGTACTTATCCATATATTGAAGGAGAAATCCATGAGTGAAAAATCCGTCCTGGTCACCGGTGCGTGCGGAGAGATTGGCCAGGCGCTTGTCCAAAACCTAAATCATAATGGCTATCGCATTGTTACTGCCGACCTTGCGCCCTTGCCCGAGACGATCAAGACCCTGCCGGCAGAGCATATCCAGGGTGACCTGGTTAACCGCATCAAAATTTTTTACGATTATGATTTTGATATCATCTTCCACCTGGCAGCCTCGCTCTCGTCGAAAGCGGAAGTAGCCACCGAGGATGCGCACAGAATTAACGTGGAAGGGACGATGCAACTGCTGCTGCTGGCTGCCTATAAGTCAGAAAAACTCAACAAGCCTGTAAAATTCCTTTTCCCGAGTTCAATTGCAGCTTATGGCTTCCCCGACCGGGCTGCGAAACATGCAGCCGGAAATGTGAAAGAAGACGCGTGGAATACTCCCCACACCATGTATGGCTGCAACAAACTCTATTGCGAAAAACTGGGAATTTACTACAGCCGCTATTGCGGCCAGCGTCACCTTGACCCGGTGCCTCCCACCATGCTCGACTTCCGTGCCATCCGCTTCCCCGGCCTGGTCAGTGCTTTCACCGTCCCCAGCGGCGGGACTAGCGATTACGGTCCGGAAATGCTGCATTCTGCAGCAGCAGGAAAACCATATGCCTGCTTCGTGGATGCCGAAACCCGCATTTCATTCATGGCCATGCCGGATGCCATTAAATCCCTGATAATGCTGATGGATGCCCCACGTAAAAATCTCACCAGCCAGGTATACAACATTGCAGCCTTCAGCCTGACCGCCGGGGAATTCCGCCAGCGTGCACTGGCGGCATTTCCCGATGCGAAGATCATATTTGAACCGAACCCCCGCCGGCAGGGCATCGTCGATTCCTGGCCCGAAGATGTGGACGATGCGCTGGCTCGTAATGACTGGGGCTGGACTCCGGATTATGACGTGGAGAAGTTCTTCGACGAGTATTTCCTGCCGGAGATCAAAAATAGATATTCAAGACAAAGCACCCGCACAATTGAATAAAAAAATCGAGACCGCACTTGGCGGTCTCGGTCATTTATGGGTTGAGCACCATTTGTTCCCGTTCCGGTCCCACACTGACCAGTCGCACCGGCACACCGGCCAACCGGCCAACCGGTCGAGATAGGTCTTCGCTGCCAATGGTAATTCTGACCATTTCCGAGCCGCGGAGACATCCTCCGTCCAGCCTGGCATTTCTTCATATACCGGCTCGTACGCTCCCAGGTCTGCCGGTCCGCCGGGCAGGTCGGTGCATTCGTACCCATCCCGGAGGTAGGCGCGACACAGGCGAATATTTTGCAGCCCACTCAATATATCCAGCTTGGTGACAGCCAGTTCGTTGATCCCGTTGATCCGAATCGCATATTTCAATAAGACCGTATCCAGCCAGCCAACGCGGCGCGGGCGACCGGTGGTCGTTCCGTATTCGTCCCATGGGTTCTCACCAGTGCCGCGCAGCCGTAGGGCCAGGTCATCGAATACCTCGGTTGGGAAGGGTCCTGAACCGACGCTGTGTCTGGAAGGCTTTCACTACGCCTATCACCCGGGCCGAATGGGAGGCATCCAGTCCCAATCCAAGTCCCGTCAATGCCCCTGGGGCGGTGGTGTTGGACGAGGTGACAAAAGGATAAGTGCCAAAGTCAATATCGAGCAGAGTCCCCTGGGCTCCTTCCGCCAGTACTATTTTCCCGGCCTGGAGGGCAGTGTGGAGTTCGAGCGATGTGTCAGCGATATGGGGCTTCAGGCGGGCTGCCACTTCCTGGAATTGTTCGCAAACTGCCGCCTGGTCCAATTCAGGAGCGCCCAGCATGCGCAGGGTTTGGTTGGCTTCAGACACATGGTCGCCGATCCGGTCACAGAAATCAGGAGCGAGCGTGTCACCGGCACGCAGCCCGCGCCGTGCAGCTTTATCCGTGTAGGCCGGGCCGATGCCACGCCCGGTGGTGCCGATACTGCTCCTGCCCCTCTTCACTTCGAGTGCCTTGTCGAGTGCCATGTGCGCAGGTGTGATCAGGTGCGCGGCAAACGAAATGCGCAACCGCTCCGGAGAAACAAGGATATCGGCCTGGCGCAGTATTTCCATTTCTTCGAACAGCGTGGATGGATTTATCACCATCCCGTTTCCCAGGATCGCAACCACCTGCGGGTGAATGATCCCGGATGGGATCAGGTGCAATTTAAAAATGCGCGGACCAACGGTGACCGTGTGCCCGGCGTTATCACCGCCGTTGTAGCGGGCTGAGAAATCTGCCTGTGCGGCAAACCAGTCCACTATCCGGCCTTTGCCCTCATCCCCCCATTGTGCACCCACTACAACCTGCAAGGTCATGTTTTCTCCTTCCAGTAATTCCAAGTCGACCCCGGGTCATTTCCGGGTGTCGTGCCAGTGCATTATATCAAGGGCTGAAGCGATGGGGTATAATCTTCGCAAGTAATTCCATGAAGAGCAAAGCCCTTTTTTTCGTAAGTGTTATTCTCATAATGATTGGTTTGATCTGGATTTCTCCTGGCGTGGAGGCATGCGACCGGGGAACCCCAGAGTGCTTACCCTTCTCCGACACCCCAGGTGGATGGAAGAATCATCTATATCGTTAAAGCCGGAGACACTTGCGAAAGTATTTCCCTGATGTATGGTGTCACACTTGATTATTTGCGAGCGACCAACCAGTTGGACGAGAATTGTAGTCTGCGCGAAGGACAGCAAATCACGCTGGGGATCGGTGCTGCTGCCGCAGCCTCTCCGACTCCCGGTCCCACGCCGACCCCGACCGTTGCCCAGCCAACCGTTACACCGGGCGTAGGTGGTACAGCCCAGGTTTGTGTGCTGGTATACGAAGATCTTAACGGGGATGGCCTGCGGCAACCAACAGAAATTGCCATTGCAGGTGCGGCGGTCAGTCTCACCAGCCTGGATGGATCATTCTCAAAAACCCTCACCACGGTCATCAACCCTGATGCAACTGCCTACCAGGGCACATGTTTTCCAGATGTGCCCATGGGACAGTATAACGTGAGTGCTGCGGCACCAGGTGGGTATAATCCCACAATTAACCTGACCTCCAAAATAACGATCACGGCCGGCGATATCGCCAACATTGATTACGGTGCGCAATTAAAGACCGTGGTGGATCCCACCACCCCATCCAGTAAACGGTCACCTCTTCTGGGTATCTTTGGAGCGGTTTTTCTACTGGCGGGCATCGGCATGGGAGTCTATGTTGTGACAATGCTGAGAAAAAAGTAAGCGGGATTTGGATAAGTTTGACGGGCTGTGGTGACACAGCCCGTCTTTTTAATTCCTGCCCATTCCATCATCTCTCATGGTCAAACAACGTTATACTCCCGAATTTGTCGACCTTCTTTGAACCTGGCCAAGTCCAGCATGGATACATCCAGGCTTATGAAATTTCCATCCAGGATGCATTCTGCCATTAATTTCCCCGATATCGGACCGTGCATAAAACCGTGACCGGAGAAGCCTGCCACAATATATAAGCCATCCACCGGTGATTTTCCATAGATCGGATGCGCATCAGGCGTAACCTCATACAAGCCGGCCCAATGTGACAGCAAATTTGCCTTCTCCAGGCAGGGCATACGGGCAATCGCAGCTTCCAGGTTGACCATCTCGAATACCTCGTCTACGGTCTGATCGAACCCGGCTTTTTCATTATTATTGGACATGCCAGTCAAAATTCCATCCCCCTCCCGATGGAAGTACAAGGATTGTGCGAAATCCAAAACGAATGGAAAATCCAGCGGGACTTCTGATATCGGAGTGGTGGTCATGAGCTGCCGACGTATGGGCTGTATGGGGACTGCCACCCCTGCCATTTGACCAATGACACCTGCCCACGGTCCGGCCGCGTCCACTACCATTGGTGTGGAGATCGGTCCCTGGTCGGTTTCCACGACAGCAATTTTTCCTCCGACGACCTGAATACCGGTAACCTCCACTTTATTGAGGCACTTTGCCCCCAAACGCTGCGCCGCTCCCACATAACCCATGACCACGCTGTTCGGGTCGACCAGGCCATCTCCCGCATTGAAGGAGCCAGCCAGGGCGTCTTCAAAATGCATCAAGGGCAGGCGGCGGCGAACTTCATCCGGCTCCAACCACTCAGTGTGAACGCCCAGGTTTTGCTGCATCTCCAGACTGTGGCGAAAGGTTTTTACGTCTTCAGGCTTGGTTAGGACGAAAAGGTATCCGCATTTACGGAAGTTTATTTCTTGTCCAGTCTCATCCTTGAACCTATCGAGCATCGGCAAACTCTGCAGGGAGAGGCGCACATTCACTTCAGTGGAGAACTGGAAGCGCACTCCCCCGGCACAGCGGCCGGTTGCTTCCTGTCCAAAAAATTCATCCTTTTCCAGGAGTAGGATATTCTTTTGGCCGCGCAGCGCAAGATGGTATGCCGTGCTTGCACCCATCACACCTCCCCCAATAATGACAATATCTGCAGTTTTCGGAATCATAATTGAGTGTAATTCTCCTCTCATCCAGATTTGCACATAATACACTTACACCATTGTAATCATATGAGAAAATCTTCCCAGGTCTTCAAAACCAGGTGATAAAACGCCCAACCAGGTGGGCGTTTTAATGATGATGTTTTCCCCAAACTTTATAGGGGCAGCCAGGTGCCGATGCCTTTTTCCTTTGCCCGCCGATGAATTTCAGGTGCAATAGCCATATCGTCCATGGCCAGACCAAGGTTGATCGCTAAGATTCGCTCTTTGTCAGATCCCCGTCCAGGTTTCTGACCGGTGGCCAGTTGCCCCAGGTCTGCGTAAGGGGTAGGGGTCTGCTGGAAATACCCGCTGGTATGGTAATACTCGAACTGGGCATGGTCGTCCGTGCTGATCCTGTCCATTTGGGCCATTGCCGGACCGGTCCAGTAAGAGTCGAAGTCCACGGCTGACCCAAACCCGCCGGGTTTCAGCCAGTCCTTTTCGATGCTGGGGGTGGGATGTTTGAGGATCGGGCCGGAGGTCACAACAAGGTCGCTTTCCACCACTGCTTCTTTGGGTCCCTTGGCCGGGAGGATCTCGAATTTAAATTTCATTTTCATTTCCGCAATGAATTTCGCCTGGACCTCCGGCAGAATATCATACGCATACACGCGCTTGAGCGGAAACAGGCAGGCAAGCGCCTCCAGGTTGGTCCGCCCCTGCACACCGCACGCCAGGATGGCAGCTACTTCACTGTTAGGACGTGCAAGATACTTGGCAGACAACCCGGATGCCGCGCCTGTCCGGTATGCTGTGATCCAGGTGCAATCCATCACCGCGTAGGGGATACCGGTCTCATCATCGTTCAATATTAATAGCCCGGTAATGTAAGGCAGGCCGCGCTTGAAATTCTCGGGGTAACCGCTGACCCATTTGATTCCCGCAGAATGCAGCGAAGGAATAAAAGCTGGCATGGCATGGATGAAGGCGTCCGGCATGGTGTGGATGCCGGGCTTGGGAGGCATTTCGACCTTTCCATTCCCTTTTTCCTTGAATGCCTCTTCCAGGAGTTTCAGAATGGTCGGCATGTCGAGCGCAACTTTTTCGACATCGGCGCGTGAAAGATACAGCAATCGGTTTTCAGCCATTTGGCATCCTTTCTGATGAATGAGTTGTTAGCGTTTACTTATGGTAATTTAATATTTTATTTTAAGGACATCCTGGTGACAACAAATGACGTGCCGGAAATCTTCACGATCACTTTTTTTGAACCGGCACATCACCTGGTGCAATACCAAAGTCAGGCAGGAAATTTGGTGCTTATCTTTTTAATGATTATCTAACCAGGTTCTATTCCATTCCCAGGTATGATTTTTGGATCATCTTGTTCTGCTTTAGTACTTCAGCTGCGTCATGTAAAACGATTTCTCCGGTTTGGAGAACATAACCGCGTGCTGCAACACTTAGTGCCATGAGGGCATTTTGCTCGACCAGCAGGATGGTGGTCCCTTCTTTGTTGATCTGCACTATCGTGTCAAATATGCTTTCCACGAGCACTGGTGCTAACCCCATGGAAGGTTCATCCATCAATAGCAGGCGAGGGTGAGCCATCAGTGCCCGGCCCGTGGCAAGCATTTGTTGTTCCCCTCCCGAAAGCGTGCCACCCACCTGTTTTCGGCGCTCCTTAAGGCGCGGAAACAATGTGAATACACGCTCCAGATCAGAGGCAACTTCCGGTCCCTTACCGCGGGTGTAGGCTCCCATTTCCAGGTTCTCAGAAACAGTCAACCGGGCAAAGATTCGCCTCCCCTCTGGAACCATGGACATCCCTTTAAAGATCAGGTCGTGTGGTTTATATTCTGCCAAATCTTCCCCATCAAAGCGTACGTGGCCCTCGCGCGGTTTTAACAGCCCGCTGATGGTGCGCAGGGTGGTGGATTTACCAGCGCCATTGGCACCGATCAAAGTTACGATTTCACCCTTTTCCACGGTCAGCGAAATCCCTTTGAGGGCATGGATGTTTCCGTAATAAGAGTGAATATTTTCTACTTCAAGAATAGGCATAATGGTCCTCCGGCTCAGTCTGCTGTGCGGGCCTGGCCAAGGCCACTAGCTGCGCCTCGCCCGAGATATGCTTCGACCACGCGGGGATTCTTCTGGATTTCAAGGGGAGTCCCTTCGGCAATTTTTATACCAAAATCCAAAACGCTGATCTGCTCAGAAATGCTCATTACCACCCTCATCTGGTGTTCGATGAGCAGGACGGTGATACCCAACTCATCGCGCAGGCGACGGATAAAACTGACCATATCTTGTGTCTCGCTGGGATTCATCCCGGCTGTGGGTTCGTCAAGTAGAAGCAGGGATGGTTTGCTGGCAAGTGCCCGGCCAATTTCCAGGCGGCGTTGCTCCCCATAAGGAAGGTTTTTAGCCAACAGGTCTCCCTTCCCCTTCAAATTGATATATACGAGCAGCCGGATGGCTTCTTCAACAGCCGCCTTTTCCTCCCGGATCGTGCGAGGATCATGGAAAATCCCTCCCAGCAAACCCGATTTCAAGTGAGGGTGCATCCCAACCAGGATGTTTTCCACCGTGGTCATGTTCTTGAATAAGCGGATGTTCTGATATGTCCGGGAAATCCCTAAACGCGTGACCCGGTCGGTGGATAGGCCGGTGATATTCCTGCCATTGAATAGGATCTCCCCTTCCTCAGGGGTGTAAAAACCGGTAACGCAGTTAAAGAATGTGGTCTTGCCAGCACCGTTCGGGCCGATGATGCTGTAGATTGAGTGTTCTTTTATGTCCAGGTCGACCTTGCTTACGGCTTCCAGGCCGCCGAAACGCTTGGTCACCTTTTTCGATACGAGTATCGCCATCTCAGTCTCCTCCTAGCGCCCCGGATTCTTTGTCACGGTCTGAAGTTCTTCTTGTGGACCCGGTCCAGCCTCATCTTCATGCAATTCAAGGCGGCGGCGTGCTTCCGGTGCCAACCCCTCCGGTTTCAACAACATCATGATTACCAGTACGGCGCCATAAACGAGATAGCGGAAATCTGCGAATTGACTAAGCAGAAGAGGTAACCCAACCAGAGCCAGCCCACCGACAAATACACCCGGGATGCTGCCCATCCCGCCGATGATGATCAGGGAAAGAATATTGATCGAAACAATGAAGCTGAAACTTTGCGGGTAGATCGAGCCGATCTTGGTCGCAAACAATGCTCCGCCTAAACCAGAAAAGAGGGCACCCATGGCAAATGCAAGCAGCTTGGTTGTGACTTTATTGATCCCCATGGCTTCGGCAACATCCTCATCCTCCCGCAACGCCATCCAGGAACGACCCACATGGGAATTCTTTACCCGGATGGAGATAAAACCGGCGATCAGGATGCCAACCAAAATTAAATAATAGAGCTCCTGTTGGTTTTCCAGAGCAAAAGAACCTAGCAACGGTTTTGCGATGCGTTGGATACCTTCGGATCCTCCCAGGATGGGTTTCAGCCAGTCGGATAGGACCACGATGCGTATGATCTCGCCAAATCCCAGGGTCACAATGGCAAGGTAATCACCGCGCAGGCGCAGGATAGGCAGGCCCAGGATTACTCCGGCTGCCACTGCAATAATTAGGGCTACTGGCGTCGCCGCCCAAAAGGAGAGGTGCAAGAATCCAACCGCTTCTGAGGTGGTCAGCATGGCCAGGGTGTAAGCACCGATGGCATAGAAGGCTACATATCCCAGGTCCAGTAGGCCGGCAAATCCAACCACGATGTTCAGCCCCAAGCCCATCAGGATATAGATACCGACGTTATCCAGGATCTCAGCAAAATAGCTCCCCAGGATGACCGGCAGCAGGAGCGTAACCAGCCCCAGTACCCCCAGGGTGCTCCAGCGGACCACCCGTTGCTGGCGGGGACTTCGTTTAAGGGCAATTGCCTTGCGATCCCGCCCATTACTCCAGTAGGTTATGGCTCCGATGAGGATGAAAATAACCACAGCGCCGGGAATATTCAATCCACTCGCAGCGAACAACCAGAGGAATGCATATTGCACCACCCCCCAATGGATGATTACGGTGACGATCAGGTCGCGGAACAGACCCATTAATACAACTACTACTATCGCCTGGCTCAACGCTCCCCGCATACGATTCGGAAGCATGAATACTCCCGCTGCGACCAGACCGGTTACCAGGCTAACTGCCAGCAGTACCAGTACCCCGGGAAGCACGGGTAAATTGAAGGTCAATAGCGAGATTAGGTCAGGAGAGACATTGACCAATACTGCACGCAGATTGACCACCTGTCCGATTAGGATAAATATTGCCAGTACGGCGCCACCCACCAGCCCACTCAACCCGCCGATCATAAGGAGCTTTCCCGGTTCTTTTGAGGGGGCGTGTCGCACGGACATGTAAGCTTCGAACAGGAAGGGAGCCAGGACAAAGATCTGTCCCATCGTGACCACCCCGCTGATCACATACGACTTCCCAAACGCCAATGCCAACCCCACCAGACCCAGGAGCAGGGATATGCCTCCCCCGATCAGACCGTTTTGCAGCGTCTTGACCCAGTACGATGATTTTGCTTTTCATGTCATCCTCCTTAGGCCTTGTCCTTGGAGATCCGTTCGCCCAGGATGCCGGTCGGGCGGAAGATCAGGATGAGAACCAGCACGATGAAAGCGATGGCATCTTTCAATTGGGATGGGGAGGGGATCCCCAGGCCGGTCAGGAATAGGTTCGGTCCAACCGATTCGAGTAAACCCAGGATGATCGAGCCCAGGAAAGCACCGGGAACATTGCCGATGCCTCCCAGGACTGCCGCGGTAAAGGCTTTGATCCCTGGGAAGAAGCCCATATAAAATGTAACCACCGGGAACAGAAGGGTGTAAAGGATACCCGCTGCACCAGCCGATGCGCCTCCCAATCCAAAGGTAAAAACAATGATGCGATCGACATTAATTCCCATCAATTCAGCCGCTTCCTTGTCTTCGGAAACGGCGCGCATGGCTTTCCCGATCTTCGTCCACTGCACGATGCCAAAAAGGACCAGCATCATCAGTACTGCACCGACTATCACAACGATCTGAGTCGCATAAATCTGGATGCCGCCAACCGTCCAGGATTTGTCAAGGGCATGTATATCCGGATAACCATAGGTGCCTGAACCGTACAGGCCCCGGAAAACATACTGTAGAAAAAAAGACGCCCCGATGGCGGTAATCAAGGGAACCAGGCGGGGCGCATTTCGTAAAGGTCGGTAACAAATTCTTTCCAGCAGGATCGCGATCAAGGTCGAGACTCCCGCGGAAACCACCAGGATGATGAGAAACCCAATCACCGGCTGCCTGTCAAGAAAACCTGATTTGGACAACCCAAGCGCAACAAAGACTGCTGTAAAAGGTCCAGCCATAAAAACTTCGCTGTGCGCGAAGTTGATCATTTTTAAAATGCCGTACACCATGGTATATCCCATGGCAATAAGAGCGTAGACACCCCCCAGTGCCAGGCCCTTGATCGTAAGGTCGAGCCAAACACTGCCCGAGTACTGGCCCTGCTCCAGGGTGGTGATGGTCCCCCAGATGACAATTCCCGCAATGGATAAACCGATCAACCAGATGAAGATATCTGTAATCGTTGATGCGCTGACGCCAAGTTCGTAGCATCTTGAACTCCTCTTCTCAAATGGGAGTGGTCTTATGAAGAGGGGCGAGCAGAGGCTCGCCCCTCCCATGTAAACCAACTTGAACTGACTACTTGACGTACTGGGTCGGCCAGATCAGGGTGGGCGGGTATACGCCAGTCGTGGTACTCGTAAACACCGATGATCGGGTTGGCGCAGTCACCGTCAACGCTGCAGGCCAGGACGCCGGTCAGACCCTGGAAGCCCGTTGTGGCTGCCATGGCATCGCGTAGGCCCTGTCGTGGGATGTAGATCGTCCCATCAGCTTCCTGAACAGCCACCTTCTCGATCGCAGCCTTGACGATATTGAATCCATCATAGGCATGCGCATGGAAGATGTTGATCGGGAGCGAGCCGAACTTGGCCTGGTACTTGGCTACAAATGCATCGTAGGCAGCACCTTGAACAACCGGGCTCGAAGCATAAACACCTTCAACAGCAGCACCAGCAGCATTCACTACATCTGGTGAATACAGGCCATCAGCCACCATTAACTTGGTGTTTTCCAAACCTGGGGTGGTCCTGGCCTGGTCGATGAGGAAGGCACCTTCCGGCATGAAGATCGGGAAGTAGATCATCTCAGGTGACCCGGCAGCAACATCCGCCAGGACCGAGCTCATGTCGGTCTGCCCGATGGTAACCGAGGTCTGCAAGGTGACGGTGCCGCCGAACTTGGTGAAGTTCTCGGCGAACACTTGCTGCAGTTTATCGGCATACAGGCTGCCGTCATGGATGGTGGCGGCCTTGGTGAGGTGCAGGAAATTGTAAACAAAGTCTGCCGCGGCAGCGCCCTGGATCTTGTCGTTATGGGCGGTGCGGAAGTAGCCTGCATAGTGGTTCGGGTTGGTCGGATCGGTCAGGTCAGGAGCGGTGTTGGAAGGCGAGATGGTGACAAACCCGGCTGCGGAGAGCAGGGGTTCTCCGGCGCGGGCTTCGCTCGAGCAGGAGGTACCAATGACCGCAAGGATGGTCGGGTCGGCTGCCAGTTTGGTGGCAGCTGCCTGCCCGCCATCCGCGCTGCATTCGCTGTCCTCACCATCGAACTTGATGGTGTGGTTCAGGATCTTGCCACCGGCGTCATCAATGGCGATCTCAACGCCGTTGCGGGAGTCGGTGCCCAGTGCTGCGTTCGGGCCGGCGACAACCAACATGTAAGCAATATGGATTGGATCCGTCGGACCAATCTTTACGCAACCGATTGAATCGGTGCAGGTATAGGTGGAAGCAGCGGGACCGCAGGCAGTCAGGATCATGCCCAGGACCGCAATTGCAGAAATTACGATGGATAACCGTTTAAACATACGCTTTTCTCCTCCAATGAAGAATGGTGAATTAGGAACCCATTTTCCGGGTTTTGACGCAGCTGACAATGCTCTCGTTGTCTGGCATCACCTCCTTAATTCTTTCTTTTTATAATTTGAGCTGAATGATTCTCTTCGCCCCTGCCATCTTTATAAGGGGCAAATATTTAAAAAAAACTCAATCCGCTCAGATCTTGGAAAGGATCAAACTTGGGGTACATCCATTTTTTGACACTTTAGTTAGATAAAACTTACAATAATAAATAACGGTTTACCATTTGGAAAAAAGAATTCGAAGTACCAGAACTTCGAGAGACAAAGACGCCAAGTCCCGTATTCTCGAAATCACCTGTTCTTGCGGAATACTTTTTTCGCCAGTAAACCGATTTTCATTACAATAGACTTTACCCTTTTTTATTAAATTAGTCAAGTACCTATCCGCGTTTTAATTTTTTTAAGGTCCATCAACTCAGATTAATTCTCGCCTGCATGGGATTTACCACGGAAATAATGAAAGGTTCAAGACGTGCCTGGATAGTCATTCACATCGCTCTGTAAACAACAATGACCATAAGAAATAACCTTATGATCATTGGCAGCCATCCAATCCCGGTTGGTCGTTACAGTCACGCGCTTATTTTTTAGTTTGCATTAACCGTTGTCGGGTGTAGGGGATCAATCCGCCCGCATCAATGATCGATTGGCGCGCCTGCGGCAGGGGAACGATTTCATAGCTTTTCCCGCTTGTCTGATTCACCACCTGCGTTGGAGAGATGTTTAACTCATCGCCTTCATTTGCCTCGATGCCCGGGCAAATGATCGTATTGAGTCCCAGGTTAATGGAATTCTGGAGGAAGATCCGGGCAAAATTCCTGGCGATAACGATGAAATCCGGTCCCTTAAGGCAGGAGGCAGCCTGTTCGCGTGAGGAGCCGCAGCCGAAATTATTCCCTGCCACGATCACACTGTGCGGCTGGATCTCTTTGTTCTTTATTTGGGCATTAAAAATTACCTGGTCTGCAAATGCATATTGCGGCGTTTCGGTGGGCAGCACGGTCGCCATGAACCGCCCGGGGTAAATGATATCGGTCGAGACATCATCACCTAATTTGAGGACTACGAGGGAGTCCCGGTTCCCGTACGGGGCTTTGGACATGCTCACACTCCTTTCCGAGGGTCGGTGATCTTGCCGGTCAATGCGCTGGCAGCTGCCACGGCCGGAGAACAGAGATAGACCTCGGCAGACGGGTTGCCCATGCGTCCTTTGAAATTTCGGTTGGTCGTGGCCAGGGCAACGTCCCCGTCCGCCAACGCTCCCTGGTGCACCCCCAGGCACGGGCCGCAGCCCGAATTCATCACCACTGCCCCGGCTTCCATGAGCGTCAATAAATATCCTTCCTGGAGTGCCTGGCGGTAGATGCGCGCTGAAGCCGGGAAATACCAGCATGCGCACATTGCGGGCTACTTTTTTACCTTTCAGGATTCCAGCAGCCATCTGGATATCATCCAGGCGCCCATTGGTGCATGAACCGATCACGATCTGGTTGACCAGTTTTCCAGCAACTTCCTCCACGGGCTTGACATTGTCCACAGTGTGGGGACACGCCACCTGGGGACCCAGTGCTGAAGCATCGATCTCGATCTCTTGATCGTAAATGGCGTCCTCATCCGGTCGCATCACTTCGATCGGACCCTTCACCCCGGCAACATCGTGCAAATATCGAATGGTTTCTGCATCTGCGGGGACAATCCCGGAAGTTGCTCCAGCCTCCACTGCCATGTTGCAAATGGTAAGCCGTCCAGAGGTTGAAATATTTTCAATGGCTCGACCGTGGAATTCGATAACCTTAAAATTGGCTCCCTGCGCAGAGATCTTTCCGATCAGGGATAGGATTAAGTCCTTGGGCAGGACGTATTGCTGAAAGGCTCCATTCACCACAACCTTGATCGTGCCGGGGACTTCAACGTTCAGGACTTTTCCCAGTGCCCAGACGGAAGCCATTTCAGTGGCACCAATGCCAAAAGAAAAAGCTCCCAGGGCACCGTGGCTCGTGGTATGGCTGTCCGTTCCTACCACAACCGTTCCCGGTCGAACATACCCATTCTCCGGCAGGATTTGGTGACAGATCCCGCCCTCATCACCGCGAATGTCGTGGAACTTGGTGATGCCTTGTTTGCTTACGAACTCACGCACCTTCTTCTGGTTGGTGGCTGTTTTTGAACCCTCAGCCGGAACCCGATGGTCGAAGATGATCGCGATCTTGCCTGGATCCCAAACAGTGGCAGGGAGCCCGGTGCCTTTGTAGATCTCTTCGAACTGGTTGATCACCAGGGCGCCGTTCTCATGCGACATGGCCAGGTCTACGCACGGCTCGACCACGTCTCCCGCCCTGGTGACAGTTTGTCCTACTGCCCGGGCTAAAATTTTTTCGACTAATGTCATTCCCATGGTTTTCTCCTCAGCTCTGGAGTGCGGTATTAGCCATTGTTTCAGCATGGGCTAATACCTTGGATGCAGCAGCAAAACACTGCTCTCCATCAAATCACCAATTTTTCTTTTAGCGCTTTAATTTCCTCTTCGTTGTATCCCAACTCACCCAGGATGGTCTCGGTATGCTCCGAAAGCCTGGGCGGCGGCTGCTCGATTTGTGCCGGGGTTTTGGAGAACTTGGCAGTCATATTGAAAAGCTTGACATTCCCAATCCCGGGTTGCTCAACATCTGCGATCACCTGGCGGTGGCGAGCTTGCTCGGAGGTCAAAGCGGTTTCCAGGCCGACCACGTCGCCGGATGGGATCCCCCTCTCGTTAAGCACATTGACCCAGTGGGCAGTCGTATTTTGGGAGAGCCTGGCTTCCAAAAGGGGAGTTAATAGGAAGCGATTGGCTTTGCGTGTGTCGCGTTCCTTGAAGCGCGGGTCGCTCTTCAGTTCCGGCAATCCCAGCGCGTCAGCCAGGTCTTCCCATTGTTGCTGTTGGTTGGCGGCGATATTTACAAACCCGTCCTGCGTCTTGAACATTCCCGAAGGAGCAGCGGTAAAGTTATCATTGCCTAAAAGGACCGGCTGCTGCCCCCCGATCAGCAGGTTGGCAGCCACCCAGCCCATCAATGGCATGATCGAGTCCAGCAGAGCAATATCGATGAATTGACCCTCGCTGGTGTGCTCGCGGTGATAAAGAGCCGCCATGATGGCGAACGCCGCGTTCATCCCACCAACCGTGTCGCAGACCGGGAAACCGCAGCGCAGCGGGTTGAGCCGCTCGTCGCCATTGACTGCCATCACCCCTGACAATCCCTGGATGATCTGATCGTAGGCAGGCTTGAAGGCATCCGGGCCTGTCTGACCAAATCCGGAGATGGCACAATAAATAATCCCAGGGTTGATCTTGCACAACTCCTCGTAAGAGAACCCCAGCCGTGCCATGACTCCTGGACGGAAGTTTTCCACCAATATGTCAGAGGTCCTGACCAGCTTTAGGAATATCTCTTTTCCCTCCACTGCTTTCAAGTTGAGGGTCAGGGATTTCTTATTGGCATTCTGGGCAAGGAAGCTGGTGCCTAACAGTGCCTGGTTGTACCTGGGCACGTTGCCCAGCTTGCGTGCCAGGTCGCCGCCGTCAGGGTTTTCGATCTTGATCACATCAGCCCCCAGCAGGGCAAGGTGCAGGGTGGCATACGGTCCCGAAAGCACGTTGGTCATGTCCAGCACGCGGATTCCCTCGAGCAGTTTCATGCACCCTCTCCCGTTCCGGAAATTCCCTTGAAATCCACTATCGAGCCGGATTTTAAAATGAACCCGGGTAGTTCTCGGTCGAAGAATTTTCCAACCTGCCGGGCCACCTCGAGCAGTACGCTGAGTTGGATTTCTTTGCGCAGTCCCATTCTCTGGAGCGAGTGAACCAGGTCTTCGGTGCTGACATTCCCAGCCGGAAGTTTCGTGAACGGGCATCCGCCCAGTCCACCAAACGCAGACTCGAAGAAGGTCACGCCACTATTTAAAGCAGCGAAACAGTTGGCTAATCCCAGCCCGTATGTGTTGTGGAAATGGCAGGCGAGCACCACCGCTGGGTCGAGCGCCCGAATGGCACCGTATAAATCCTCCACCTGTTGTGGCTGGGCATGACCGGCTGTGTCAGCCAGGCTGATATTTCGGATTCCGGCGCCCAAGTATGCATTAACAATATCCAGCACCTTCACAGGGTCTATTGGTCCCTCGAATCCGCAGCCAAACGCGGACTGGACCGAAACCTGGACGGATTTCCCGGCTGCCATGGCTTGTTTCGCCATCGGGATAATTCTTCCGAGCGCCTCGGCGGAACTCATTCCGGTATTCTTTACGCTGTGTGTCTCGCTGGCAGAAACACCCATGCAGAACATATCCACTCCGCAAGCCAGGCCGCGTTCCAATCCTTTTTCATTTAATACCAATCCGGAAAAAGTCATCCCCGCGGGTTTGTTCCCGGCGTAGTGGAGGAAGAGCGCGTCGGTGTCAGCCATCTGAGGGACTTTCTGTGGGTTGACGAACGACCCAAGCTGGATAATGTCGATGCCTGCCGCGCATAGTCCCTCGATCCAGCGGATCTTCTCTTCCAGCGGGACGGTAGTCTTTTCTGCCTGCAGGCCATCGCGCGGCCCAACTTCGTGGATGATTATCTTTTCCATTTCCTTCTGCTCAAAATATTTTTACGGTCAGAGGGGCGTGTGCAAATCCGGGAGACATTAGAACCGTGAGCCGCCTTATAACTTAGCCGCTATGGCCTCTCCCATTTCCAGGGTCGTGTTCGATCCGCCCATGTCATAGGTCCTTACCTTTCCTTCCTTGACCACTTCTGCGACTGCTTTTTCCACTGCAGCGCCTTTTTGCTCCTCACCCAGCCAATCGAGCATCATCTTGGCAGCCAGGATGGTGGCGATCGGATTCACCTTGTACAACCCGGCGTATTTGGGCGCTGATCCGTGGCTCGGTTCGAAAACAGCCAGCTTTTCACCAATGTTGCCCGAGCAGGCAAAACCGAGCCCTCCCACCATTTGGGCGCACAGGTCGGATATGATATCTCCATATAAATTGGGAGCCACCAACACATCATAGTTGTGGGGGTTTTTCAGCAGCCACATGCAAATGGCATCCACGTTCGCTTCGTCAAATTGGATCTCCGGGTATTCCTTGGCAATTTCCTTGGCTGTGTCGAGGAAAAGGCCGTCGGTAGCACGCACCACATTGGCTTTGTGCACAATGGTTATTTTCTTGCGGCCGAATTTCCTGGAGAAATCGAAAGCTGCCCGCACAATCCGTTCGCAGCCTTTCCGCGTATTGACTTTTACCGAAATGGCATACTGGTCACCGCGCAGGTCCTTGAAGGGCGCAAATGGTTTTGATTCCTGTGCCAGCACCGCGGCTACCGCGGCAGGTACCGGGTTGAATTCCACTCCAGCATAAAGATCCTCGGTATTCTCTCGAAAAACCACAAGGTCGATGTCTTCCTTATAATTCAATGGGTTATTTGGGTATCCCTTGCATGGCCGCAGGCAATTATAGAGATCGAATTGCTGGCGCATCCGCACGATGGGTGAGCGGTATGATAACCCTTTGCCTTTTAATTCCGGCGCCAATTCAGTCTCGGCTGTTTTCACCGGTTTGGATGTGATGGCGCCAAACATAGCAGCGTCGACCTGCTTTAAAAGATCGATGGTTCGAGCGGGGAAGGCATCCCCTTCTTTGCACCAGAATTCCCAGCCAATATCGCCATGGATATACTCGGCATTTAACTTGATCTTGTCCAGGACAATTTTCGTTGCCTCCAGAACGTCCACTCCCACCCCATCTCCTGGAAGCCAGGCAATTCGATATTTTCGGCTTTCATTCTTAAGACTGGTATTCATGCCCTTCTCCTGATTGATTTGGATATAATGTCTTGGAATTCGTCGAGTACCCATTTTAGCCAAGAGCAGGCAAAAGTAGAAGTGACAGATGTCACACACAAAGGCATATGAGACTTCTTAATGAGTTTTGATGTGAAAATGATCCGTATATTATTAATGAAAGGTTTTGTTAGGAACATGCCATCTCTCGGATTCAATTCCTGGAGCCTGTCACCCGGAAATTGCCGGAGTCCGGGAATAAGATAAATTTCGTCATTCCAGTTCTCATTTCGAGCAGGTCAATCATGTCAATTAAATCCACCAGTTCCAGCCCCGTTTGGGGATTAATTTCCGGTCTATGCGCGGCAGCCATCTGGGGCGGCATGTACGTGGTAAGCAAGGTGGTCATGGAAGTTGTCCCACCCTTCTCACTTATCGTGACCCGGCTTGCCCTTGGCATCCTGACCTTGTCCATCATCGTTTTCGTGCGCAAAGGCTGGAAGGTCAGCCGCCGGCAATTCTTTCAGGTATTTGGGGTTGGGGTGGTGGGATATGGGATATCTCTCAGCTTTCAATTTGTTGGTACCAATCTTTCTACTGCTGCAAACGGCTCTTTGGTCACCTCCACCACCCCGGCCTTTGTCCTGTTGTTTGCCGCCCTGCTGCTATCTGAAAAGATCACCCCCCGGCGCTTGATCGCCCTTGTCATCGCCACAATTGGTGTGGTTGCGGTCATCGACCCTCGCAACGCAACCGTTTCACCCTCCTTTTTTTGGGGCAACATTTGCCTGGTGGCAGCGGCATTAACCTGGGCATTATATTCGGTGCTCATCCGCAAGGTCACCCGCGACACGGATGTACTTACCACCACGTTAATCGCTTTTTTCGGCGGTTTGCCGGTTTGCCTCCCGCTGGGCGGTTGGGAACTGGTTTCCCACCAAATTGGACCTATCGGTCCCGGGGTGGTAGGCGGGATTTTATTCATCGGCATCATCTCGACTGCCCTGGCGATGTACTTGTGGAACACAGCTTTCGCGGTGCTGGATGCGGGAGTTGCTTCACTGACCTTTTTCGCCCAGCCGGTGGTGGGAACACTTCTCAGCGTAATATTCTTAAATGAACAAATCACCCCGTTATTTATCATCGGCGGAATCCTTATTGCCATCGCTCTGCTGGTATCCAGCAAAGCTTGATTCGTTTATAACCGCTGCCAATTTTTTCCCGTTTGTGATTTTTCTTTTGCGGGAACGAGGCTTCCAAAGCACTCTTGATCAACCCTTTGACACGATTCCCATCCATTGTCAAATACGATAATTTAGATATAATCAGACGGTTAATATCCAATTACTCGAGAAACAGATTTAGTATGCAAGTCTCTGCGATATTGGAATGATGCCAGGCGAGGTAATTTAACGACCTAAGATGAAAAAGAAATTTTTTCAAAATCCGAAAGTCAACTTATCCACTTTTCCCGAGACATATAAGGTGCCTGGGGTAATAAGTTGGATAATTGAGCGTCAATGGTGGGCGATCATCCTGGCCACCATTCTCCTTGTTTCCTTTGAAGTGTACGATTTTTCCCACAACCAGGACGTGCTGATTTATCTTGTTGAAACCATCATTTTTCTTATCCTGTTGTGGGTGATAGGGTTATTGCTGAGTTCTTTGTCACGGGGAATTCGGAACCAGGATCGGATCATAAAGATCCTCGACGTCAAACATAAGCTCAGCCTGGAATTTTCAGGATATCACGATTGGGATGTGCTGGTAAATCATATTGCCAGGTTTCCGAATTCCATTGTTCCGGTGAAGCAATCCTGTTTGTTTATCTCAGACATTATTTCCAACCAATTTGAACTGGTTGCTCAATGGACCAGGACTGGAGGAAGATGCTGTCGATATATGTACGGTAAGTTCATGTCAGGAATGTATCAGGAAGGGAAGTTCTCCCGAATTGACTTTTTTTCCGAGTAGTCCCGAAAGGATCGCCGCTGATTTATTCTCACAGGATCAAAAATATTGTCTTGCGATCAAGGATGATGTAAGGCTTTTGGGGGTTTTACAATTTACCATGGAGCCTGGGGAAACCTTGACCTACGAGCAGGATGATATTTTCAGGAATATTGGCGATGATTTAGCAGTGGCTTTGAAAGCAGGCCAGGATCGGGAAGTGCTGCAGGAAATGCTCACCTCTGAGACGGCTTTGGCTGAAAGGCGGTCGGTGTCTCACTATTTGCATGACCACCTTGGTCAAAGCCTGGGATTCCTGCATATAAAAATGGATCAACTTCTCACAGGAAAAGAGTCGCTGTCCCTGGAAAAAGTTCTCGTGGACCTGGAGTTAATGCGCGATGCTGCTGATGAATCATTTGAGATCGTACGCGGGGTGCTCGAGACCATGCGCCCGGAAACTACGCAGACATTGACCAATTTGCTTTTGGAATATGCCCGCAAATTATCCCAGCGCGCAAACTTTAAGCTTGATTTTGTTACGAAGGGAAAGCCGGTCCTGCTTCCAGACCAGGCTCAAAGCGCGATATTCTATGCCTTCGAGGAATTGCTTAGTAATATCGAAAAACATGCCCAGGCAACAAAGGTAATGATACGGGCTGAATGGAGCACTGTGGATCTAAACCTGACTATCTCGGATGATGGGGTTGGGTTTGACCCGCAACTTGTAAATCCAAACGAACACTTTGGGTTGGATATCCTGAATGAACGTATGGCGAATGTTAATGGTCGCGTAACCCTGGTTACATCCGAAAAATCCGGAACCGTGGTGAGTATCCTTGTCCCCATTCCTTCCCGTGGTCAGTTGGGAGCAGGCTAATGACTGATACCAATATTCCGGGGAAATCCGTGAAGAAAGTGTTGGTTATTGACGACCAGATCCTGTTTCGTGAGGGGCTGGTAAGTCTGTTGAGCTCCACCCCGGATTTTGAGATGGTCGGGTGTGCCGGAACTGTCCATGAGGGTTGTGAGCAGGCAACTTATATTCAAACCTGATATCATCCTTATGGATTTTTCATTACCTGATGGTACCGGTCTGGATGCAACCCGTGCCATCCTTTCCCGTTTGCCTTTATGTAAGATTGTATTCCTGACCGTCCATGAAAGTGATGAAAACCTTTTTGCGGCATTGCGCCTGGGAGCCAGGGGCTACATGCTCAAAAATATTGGGAGTACCGAATTGTTGTCCAGCCTGCGAGCCCTGGACCGGGGTGAAGAAGCCGTGTCGCGCAAAATGGTAAGCAAGATCGTCAAGGAGTTTGCCCGCACACCGGGGTCTGACACGGAAGATGAAAAACTGCTGGAAAACCTTAGCCCGCGCGAAATGGATGTGCTTCGGGAAATTGAAAATGGTGCCACCAACCTTGAGATAGCACAGCGCTTGTTTTTATCCGTGAACACGGTCAAACACCACATTCGCAATGTTTTTAGTAAATTGGGAATGAAAAACCGGCGCCAGGTCGCCATCTTTGCACGCAGGAATGGATTGGTCAGCAAAGTTTCCAGGATCCAGGACGGCTAAGTCCAGGCCGGGAATGGCGAAGCGGGATAAATTGCATCAGTAAAAAGGGTTAATACTTTTCAACAAAGGCCATCTTTGGATGGCCTTTTTATTACCCTTGATTTTCCTATGAGGGTCATGGACATGCATGCAGCAATCAATTATTATTGAAAAACGATAAATATTACCGGATAGGTAGGATTTATGAATGCAACTTGTGTCCTCGTTACGAATCAAGATTCCATGTTAAACCGGGCGGTGAAAAATTTGCTCACCAGCTCAAAATGTAAGTTGAAGATAATCTCGAGTGGAGCAAAGGATGTCCATGGTTTGATCGCTGAGACATCAAAGGTGAGACCGGATATCGTCATCCTGGGAGAATCCACGCCTTTGGCCAGGATGGATGTATTGGGAAACCTGCTGATGAGCTATCCGGAAATGCGTGTGGTAGTAGTGAGTGAAGAAAGCAATTGGATCCACGTTTTCGACAAAAGGGACAAGTTGATGACTCGCCAGGCAGATTTATTGGACGTGCTCTGCCTTGATTAATAGGGCCAGGCGGAAGAAAGAATATACCAACTTTCCCGCCGGTCCTACAGCTTCCCGTCTTATCACAATTTATACAAGAACGGATTTTGACGATGAATTTATCTGTAAAGGAGTTCGTATGACCACAACCGAAGTTTTATCCAGCAAAATTTTTTCCCAGGAAACCAGGGCAAATCAGAACAACCTGGCCATATCAATTATTGTTCCAACCAGGAACGAAGCCGGAAATATCAATGCATTGTTGACCAGTATCCGCAATTCATTCTACGGCACCTTTATCGAGGTGATTTTTGTGGATGACTCCACGGATGACACTCCCCAGGTCGTGGAGACAGCCATAAAGGATTTTCCTGCTCAAAATGTGCGCTTGATCCACCGTCTACCTGAACAACAGACGGGCGGATTGGGTGGCGCAGTAGTGGTTGGGCTTAAAGCCGCCAGGGCTGATTACGCCTGCGTGATGGATGGCGACCTGCAGCATCCACCGGAAGTTGTACCGGTCCTGCTGAAAACCGCAATCGAAAATAATGCCGACCTGGTCGTGGCTACCCGCCGCAGCGAAGAGAGCCGTGTGACCGGGCTAAATACTGCCCGCAACCTGATCTCCCTGGGACTGGATTTTACTGCCCGCATCTTTTTCGGCTCGTCGCCTGCGTGGAGTGAGCGACCCGCTTACAGGGTTCTTCCTGGTTCGTATGAAGGCGGTTGACCTGGATGCCCTTCGCCCCAAAGGCTTCAAGATCCTGCTGGAGATCCTCGTTCGGAATCCCAGGCTTCGCAAAGCGGAAGTACCCTTCCATTTTGGGCAGCGCCTCACCGGGGAGAGCAAAGCCTCCGCGAAAGAAGCATTCAAGTACCTGCATTTACTTTGGGCATTAAGGTTCGGTGAAGGATCGTTGCGTTTCATCGGGTTTGCCTTGGTTGGAATAACGGGGATCCTTGTCAATTCCCTCTTTTTGTTCCTTGCAACAGACACACTAAAGATCTATTACCTGGTGTCGGCAGGGATTGCCACCATTGCATCCACCCTGTGGAATTTCACTTTCACCGAGGCATTGGTCTATCGGAAAAAGGGCCATGCGCAAGGTCGCCCAAAGCGACTGGGAATGTTTTTTGTTGTAAACGTTCTGGCGTTGGCCTTGCGAACCCCGCTGATTTACCTGATGACCACCGTATTTGGGATTTTCTATGTGGTTTCAAACCTCGTATCACTTGCAGTATTGACTGTTTTAAGGTTCATGCTGGCAGACAACTTGATCTGGGGTAAGCCAACAGCAACCGCTCAACCTCAAAAATCTGGATTGCAGTTATGGAGAAGTAAGATGAAAAAGAATTTTTATTACAACATTCATGAAATTGTGAAGGTCGTTTCGGATGTGGTATTGCCTGAACTCACACCCTTCCGGGTGATGGCAGAGATTAATGACCCCACGATTCAGGTGCGAATTGGAATCCCCCGTGCACAAAAATCCCCTGAAGATTTCGGGCATTACATGCGTTACCGGGAAATTTTTGGGCATCTCGGGTTCGAGGTCGGGATCGAAATGGGAGATCAAACGGTTAATGTCATTGCCGCACCAATGCTGAGGTATTCCCCCCATGTCCTGTACACAAACGTAGTGGAACCTCTTCTGCGCTGGACCTTTGTAAAAAGAGGTTATGCGCTGGTTCATGGAGCCACGATAGCATTCGGCGATTCAGCTTTCATGATCACTGCCCGCACGGATACCGGCAAGACAACCACCCTGTTGAAGATCCTGGCATACCAACGCCGCAACAGCGACCAGGCAGCCTTTGTTTCCGACGATATGACTATCGTATCGCCTACTGGTGAGGCAATGGATTATCCCAAGCCGTTGACGATCAGTTATCACACATTGCATGCGGTGAATACTGACACCCTGACTTTTATAGAAAGGCTGACACTTCCATTTCAAAGCAGGATCCATTCACGCTCTGGGCGCAAATTTGCATTCCTGATCAGCAAAACTCACCTGCCTGCCGCCACCATTAACATGCTTACCCAGATGATCATACCGCCTCCCAAGTATTTCGTGGATAAACTCATCCCCAAGGTCAAACTCACAAGCAAGGCGCAACTGGCCGGCATGTTCATCATCAAGCGTGGAGCAGAAGAGATCCTGCCCCTGGATAATAGCGAGGCAATGAAAGTGCTGCTGCAGAACTGTGAAGACGCCTATGGATTTCCTCCATATGACGACGTGAAAGAATTCCTGTACTGCTATGACGATGTTGACCTGCATGAAAAGGAATTCGCCATTATCCACCAGGCGATGAGTACTCTCCCGGCCACCGAAATTAGCTCCAGCAAACTGGATTGGTGGTCGCAGATTCCGTCCTTCGTCCACAATGAACAGGTGTCCAGCGATATTACTCGTGCCTTGGAAGTTGAGTCTTTCCCTCGCGCTCGATTAAGCCGGCAGCCGGAACGTGCATAAGAGGGTTGAGGTTAAATGGATACAAGATCTGAAGGAAAGGTTGGCTCTCCGCTGAAGGTCAGCGGATCCACCGTGGTTTCAACAACGCGAAGTTTTGCGGACACCCGGCTTAATGAAGTCGTTGTCAGTCGCGTTGTCCTGGCGTTGGCACTGGCAGTGGGCTCCTTTATGCGGCTTTGGCAGATTAACGCCATGGGCTATAACACCGACGAGGCTGTGTATGCCGGGCAGGCTGCTGCCATTGGTGGGATTCCCGTGCTGAAGGATATATTTCCAATTTTTCGGGCTCATCCGCTGTTGGTGCAGTTCGTGCTCTCCTTGATCTACCGGGTTTATTTTAGTGATCTGGTGGGTCGGTTGTTTGCAGTTGCAGTTGGATTGGGTACGGTTTACCTGACATACCTGATAGGAAAAACCCTTTACGGGCGGCTGCCAGGTGCATTCGCAGCCGCCGCTATGGCCCTCATGCCCTATCATGTGATCGTTTCCCGACAGCTGCTGCTCGATGGACCGATGGTGTTTTTCGCCACGTTGACCATGTACATGCTGGCTCGCTTTGGCAAATCACAAAAGCCTGTTTGGTTATATGCCGCGGGAGTCTCCATGGGGTTGACCTTCTTGTCCAAGGAAACGGGCATCATATTGACTGGAGCGATTTTCGTCTTCCTTGCCCTGTCACCTGCGGTGCGCCTCCGCTTCCGGGATTTGATCATCGCCGCCTTCCTGGTGGTAATGGTCAGTGCCCCATTCCCGCTTAGCATCCTCCTCTCCGGGGGATCTTCCACCGGACATAATTACCTTACCTGGCAGCTTTTCCGCCGGCCCAACCATCCCTGGACGTTTTACATACAGACGATCCCTCCCGCGCTGGGGATTGTGTTGATATTGCTTGCCGTCATCGGACTGGTTGTTTTGTGGCGTGAACGGACCTGGCGCGAAGTATTACTCCTGTCGTGGATCGTCGTACCATTTGCCTTTTTCCAGGTTTGGCCGGTAAAAGGGTATCAATATTTGCTGCCCATCGCGCCTTCCATGGCATTGTTGGCCGGTCGCTTGCTCGGAAAGCTGGTGAACCATGTGCAACCAGGCCGGGTTCCTGGCAGGGCGCCTGCTTACCTTTCGGTACCCCCATTCCTTTCCTGGTTGGTGGTTGGAGGGCTTTTATTCTCGATGGGTTCAGCAAGTTGGCAGCAGGTTCAGCCCGAAACTTCATCTTTATTCCTGGCGGGAACCGGCGGGGTGCCGGGCGGGCGGGAAGCAGGTGAATGGATCGTCAAGAATGTTCCCGCGAATGCCATATTTATGACCATTGGCCCTTCAATGGCGAACATTGTTGAATTCTATGGGCAGCGCAAAGCTTACGGTTTGTCTGTCAGCCCCAACCCGCTGCACCGCAACCCTTCTTATGAACCCATTCTTAATCCTGACCTGCAGATACGCAATTCCAATTTGCAGTATATCGTGTGGGATTCATTTTCTGCTGGTCGTTCGTCATTCTTTTCAGATAATTTGATGGCATATGTTAAAAAATATAACGGACGTGCCATTCATACAGAATCCATCACCGTGAATGACGATCATGGAAATAGGGTTGTCAAACCTGTCATTATTATCTATGAGGTGCACCCATGATTCGCAGTAAGTTTATTACCCTTGTCCTGGCTGTCATCCTGGGAGCGAGCCAGCTTGGAATGGCTAATCCTGGTTCGACCTCCAGCGATCCTCCGACGACCACACCCATCAAACACCTGGTCGTCCTCATGCAGGAGAATCATACCTTCGATAACTATTTTGGTACCTACCCGGGAGCGAATGGGATTCCCATGGATACGAAAATGCCAGTCGATCCCGCTGATCCCTCAAAAGGATTCGTAATTCCCTGGCACATCGGTGACACAGGCATCACTGACCTGAGTCATACCCCCACCACATTTTCAGCCCAGTACAACAATGGCTTGATGAATGGTTTCGTCTCCACGCTTAACAAGCTCAATCAAGATGGCCACCTCTCAATGGGTTACTTCGACGGGACAGACATTCCTTACTATTGGAATTTGGCAGCCAACTACGTTCTCTTTGACAATTTTTTCAGCTCGGCCAAGGATGGCAGTGCCGCGAACCATATGTATTGGGTTGCAGGAGCATCGCCAACCGCGAGTCGTAGTCAAAAACTACCTTCCATTCTAGCGAAGGTGCCGACAATATTTGATCGACTGCAGGCTGCTGGGGTGAGCTGGAAGTTCTACGTGGAAAATTATGACCGGAGTATCAACTACAGGACCATGGCTGCTCACGGCAACCGGGCTTCCCAGGTGGTTTGGGTTCCACTTCTTAATTTCGACCGCTTCATTGACGATCCCACATTATCCAGTCATATTGTCGACCTGAGTGAGTATTATGTGGATTTACGTGATGGCACGCTGCCCGCCGTTAGTTACATAGTTCCTTCGGGAGCCAGTGAACATCCACCGCAGAAACCGATCACCGGGGAACGTTCGGTTAAAAACCTGATCCAGGAATTGATGCGGTCCAGCGCATGGAATAGTTCTGCCTTCATGCTGCTTTATGACGACTGGGGCGGCTGGTACGACCATGTTACTCCTCCCCATATGGATTCGTTTGGGTATGGCTTGCGTGTTCCGGCGCTGCTGGTCAGTCCTTTCACCAAAGTCGGTTTCATTGATAGCACCCAGCTTGACTTTACCTCAGTGCTGAAATTCATTGAAGAGAATTGGCAGGTCGCCCCCCTGGCAAGCAGGGATTCAATGGCTCATAACTTTTTAACTGCATTTGATTTCACCCAGGCCCCGCGCCACCCGCAATTCCTGTCTTCAACATGGGCACCGGTCAAAGCAGTAAAAAAAGACCCGACCATCATTATTTATACCTTTTATGGTCTGGCATTCTTGCTGTCCATATCGGTAGTCGGTTTCGCTTATTGGAAACAGCGCAGGCCGCGGTACCTTAAGCAGGAGAATATCTCTCGATGAAAAGGATCCTTCTTCTTTCTCTCATTATTTCAAGCCTTCTGGCGATTGGGTTATCTGGTGGTTTGGTTGTTCCTGTTTCTGCCGGTGCCCAGCCAGGTTTGAGTCAGCACTCTGTCCTGTCGGTTGCAGGTGGTATTAGTGTACCGACGCACAACTTGTATTCGGGGTCGTCAAGTCCTCTTGCAGTACGACCCCCCAAAGGGATTTCGTACCTGACGGTGATACAACCGCAGGACACCGCGTTGGGCGATTATTTTACGCTTTCCGGATATCTTCGAAATTTAAGTGGTGGGCCTATTGCAGGCGGTCATGTCCTGTTCACCCTCAGTGGAAATTCCCTGGGACAGGCTTCAACAAATGTCTCCGGGTATTTCTCCCGCAAATTTCCAACGAAAAGCCTTGCCGCAGGAACTTATACGATCGGCGCTTCCTATAATGGATCGCATTTGTTTTACCGCGCTGGGGCATCCACCCATTTGGTAGTTTCACTGGCGAATATTCATGTCCAGACCGTCCCAGCCGTCCCCGGACTTACTTTTCAAATGAATGGGAAGCAGTATTTGACCGGCGCGGATGGAACGCTGATCATCGGCGTAAATGAACCAGGCGTGTATCGCCTCAATATCCTGATGGACCAATACAGTGACCCCACCCAGCGGATTGAGTTTTCACGCTGGCTGAATGGATCAGTTCAACCTTACCTTGATGTTGCCGTGCCCTCCAAAGACACGTCTGTCCAGGTGGGTCTTGACGTATATCACAAGATTAGCCTGTCCTTTATTGACCTGGCAAAGCACCCGGTGGATCCCGCGCGCATTACACAGGTCTCGTACAGGAGTGCCCAGGGGGATGTCTTTGTGGTAAAAAGCGATCAACCGACATGGATCCCTGCCAGCCGGGTCCAACGCCTTGCGACAGGGTTGACTCCGACCCCGCTTCTGTACTCGATCATCAACGTGATGGCTGATGGGTCGAACGTGGTTAATTCTTCGCAGCAGCAGTTCTACGCCCTCCCCGAAGATACCTGGCAGATATCGATGCTCCTTTATTCGATTCACTTTAGCGCCAGCGATGGATTGTTCAATTTTCCTGTGGGCGATTCGATCAATTTGGTCGCCCCTGATGGAACGGTAAAAAACTATCCGCTGGATTTGGCGGGCACGACGGAGATCCATTCCCTGGCGCGAGGAAATTATTCTGTCCAGTTGGTCGGTGCCTTCGGTCTTGGAAGTCGTACACCGGTGGCACTCTCACGAAACCAAAATGTTGCTGTAAAAGAAATCAGCTATTTGGACCTGGGAGTCGTGGGCGTGGTTGGGATAGTGCTCACACTCGGACTCCTTCTCTATGGTCGTCCCCAGATATTTACCTCTTTATTGAGGAGGAACCAGCCTCAAGTCATGGCACTTGAGAATGCTTCGATCGGACCGGATGGAGAGGTTCATCCTCCATTAATTCGAAAAGGAATTCGTCGAACAGACGAATTATTCAAAGAATCCTGATACTGAAAATTTCCAGTCGCTGGATTGTACGTTTCGGTGACTGATCTCGAGAGAAAAATGATTGTGTTGCCACGAATTAAGGTTATAAGTTGGCTGTCCACCCTCCTCCTCATCGGAGGTCTTATCGCGTATGTCAACCCTGCGCATGCCCAGCAGCCAACGACCGATAACCAAACCAACCCTGTCCCTGTACTGGCTTATTACTACATCTGGTACAACACCAGTTCCTGGGATCGAGCCAAAACGGATTATCCACTGCTGGGACGCTATTCCAGCGACGATATTTCGGTAATGCGCCAACAGATCCTGTGGGCAAAGGCTGCAGGAATTAATGGTTTTATCGTCAGTTGGAAAAGTACCGATTCATTGAACCGGCGCCTGGAGCAGTTGGTTCAAGTTGCTGAACAGGAAAACTTCAAGCTGGCGGTGATCTACGAAGGCTTGGACTTTAACAGGAATCCCCTGCCCGTTAATACAGTAGCTGCCGACCTGGATTATTTCATTAAGAATTTTGCTTCACAAACTCCTTTCGATCTGTATGCAAAACCGTTGGTGATATGGTCAGGGACCTGGAAGTTTACCCCGCAGGAGATTGCCCAGGTTACCAGGGAGAGAAGGTCGTCGCTGCTTATTCTGGCTTCGGAGAGGAATGTCACCGGGTACCAGCAGTTGTCGGGCCTGGTGGACGGGGACGCATATTACTGGTCGTCCGTCGACCCAAATACATTCCCCGGCTACCTCAATAAATTGTCTCTGATGAGCCAGGCTGTCCATAAGGACGGTGGGATATGGATTCCTCCGGCTGCTCCCGGGTTTGATGCTACTTCGATTGGTGGCACCACGATAGTGGAGAGGAACAATGGTGACACCTTCCGAACCCAGATCAATACGGCCATGTCATCCTCCCCTGATGCCCTGGGAATCATAAGTTGGAACGAATTTAGCGAGAACTCCCATATCGAGCCGTCTCAGAATTTCGGCTTTACTTACATAAATATTTTGAGCGGGATCGACCACCTGCCTCAAATCTCGATCGGTCAATTTGATTCCAGCGAACCTGCCGCCGTCTTTCCAGACCCTCTTCCGTATTCACGCATTATCGCTCTCGTCGGAATTTCCATATTGATGGTTGCTGGTGTTGTGGTTCTCGTTCGGCGTCATTAAGTCAAAATATTTCCACTAGACCCAAGGATGAATTCTTATCGATCCTGGAGCAACAATATGATCGCAATGAAAATTTATGCCCGCTCTTTATTTCGCAAAAACAGGTACCTTCTTTTACCCGTTTTGGTATTTGCGCTTTTATGGTCTTTCCCTGGGCTGCTATCGACCGGGTCCAATCAGTCGGGATATATTCCCGGGGTGGCAGCCGCAGGTGACCCGGTTATTGCTGCTGCCGGGGATATTGCCTGCGACCCATCCAACTCGGTATTCAACGGAGGCCTGGGCAACGCCAACTCGTGCCGTCAGAAATACACCTCCGACTTGCTGGTAAATTTGGCAAACACCGGCCTTGCCGGGGTGCTTGACCTGGGCGATAACCAGTATTATTGCGGCGGCTACCAGGCTTACCTGCAGGCCTATGACCCAACCTGGGGGCGCCTCAAATCCATCACCCATCCTTCGGTGGGAAACCACGAATATTTGATCAGCGGCGGAACGGATTGCACGGCCTCGAATGCTGGAGCCGCAGGCTACTTCCAGTACTTCGGTGCGGCAGCCGGCGCGGTTGGGCAGGGTTACTATAGTTTTGACATTGGGGCCTGGCACCTGATTGCCTTGAATTCGAATTGCGGCGACGCAGGTGGCTGCAGTTCTTCTTCAGCCCAATATAAATGGCTGCAGGCTGACCTTGCCTCCCACTCCAACTTTTGCACCCTGGCTTATTGGCATATTCCGCTGTACAGTTCCGGCGGACGCGCCAGTTCCAATTCAAAATCATTTTGGAACCTGCTCTATGCCAACAATGCCGACCTGATTCTAACAGGTCACGATCATATTTATGAGCGCTTTGCACCCCAGGACCCAAATGGTAATTTAGATCTGGCTCGTGGTATCCCGGAATTCGTCGTTGGGACTGGAGGCGCAAATCACACCTCCCTGGTATCGATTGCTGCGAATAGCATCGTGCAGAACACGAGCACATTTGGGATTCTCAAGCTGACGCTGCATGATACCAGCTATGATTGGCAATTTATTCCCGAAGCTGGCAAGACTTTTAGTGATTCAGGAACTGCTTCCTGTCATGGGATCGTTCCGAACACACCCACTCCCACAGCGACCGCAACATCGAATGTTACTGGGACACCCACTTCGACCTTTACACCGACGACCTTGGGTAATACCCCAACCGCATCCGCTACTCCGAGTGTTACCAATACCCCCTCACCCACTCCGGTAACATCATCGGTTACTTTTAACCCGGTCGCCGACACCTACGTAAATGCAGGAAGCACGACCAGCAATTTCGGAAGTGCCACCACCATGCGCCTGGATGGCTCTCCGGATTTACACGCCTACCTGCGGTTCAACGTATCCGGGCTGTCAGGATCGTCCATTTCCCAGGTGCGCCTGTTGTTGTATGCCAATAACACCGACAGTTCCGGCATCCGCGCCTGGGCCGTCGCGGATAACACATGGGGTGAACTCACCACCAATTACAGCAATGCCCCTGCCCTTGGCAGTCAATTGGCTTCCTCCGGTCCCTTCGCCACAGTGGGATGGGTTACTCTGGACGTAACCTCATACATCACCGGCAATGGCACCTACTCCATTGGGGTTACCAACCTCAGTTCAACAGCCATAAGCGTAGCTTCTCGTGAGTCGGGCGCCAATGCCCCGCAATTGATTGTCACTTACTTCGGCTCATCCGGTGCCACATCTACGCCCACTTTCACCCCCACCCCAACTTTTACGCTGACACCCGTCGCGACCAGCACTCCCCCCCACTTCCACAGCAACACCTACGTCTGGTGGCGACACCCACGTTCACATCAACCCCCACATCACTGGCATCACCCACTCCCACAACGGTGTTTTCACCGACAGCTACGCCGACTGCTACACTTGTATTCACTCCTGTCTCCACGCCCACCCCCACTCCTACTTTGGCGGCTGGTTCCCTGACCTTTACCCCCGATCGCAGATACCTATGTTAATTCCGCCAGCACAACGTCTAATTTCGGCTCAGCCACCACCATGCGCATGGATGGTTCTCCCGATGTGCATGCCTACCTGCGCTTCACCGTGTCTGGGTTTAGCGGAACCATCAGCCAGGTGAGACTATTGTTGTTCGCCAATAACACTGACAGCTCGGGCATCCAGCGCCTGGGCAGTCGCTGACAATACCTGGGGCGAACTCACCACCAATTACACAAATGCCCCCGCTCTTGGAAGTCAGCTGTCTTCCTCCGGTCCCTTTGCCACGGTGGGCTGGGTAACCCTGGATGTTACTTCCTACATTACAGGCAACGGCACCTACAGCATCGGCGTCACCAATCTCAGTTCCACTGCCATCAGCGTGGGGTCACGCGAATCCGGCGCCAACGCCCCTCAATTGGTGATTACCTACCATTAAATACGGTTTTGGAGAATTTAGAATTTTCCTGGCAAAATCACCTCATTTTCCTTTGAGGTGGAAAAAAGGAATTGGATATTTTTAAATGAAAAAGCTACTTGTATTTACTGTACTCTGTTTGATCCTGGCAAGCTGTTCCCCCGCAAATTTCCTCGGCGGACCTGTCCAGTCTGGGCTCACTCCCAACCCCACTCAGGCAATTCCCCCGCCTGCAGTCATCACTCCGCCCGCTTCAGGCGTCATTCCCAGCTTCGATCATATCGTCCTGATCATGCTTGAAAACCGGGACTATAAGAGCGTCATGGATGGCACACAAATGCCTTTGCTCAGCACCATTGCCAAGCAAAATGTGCTTCTGTCAAACTATTTCGCGGTAACGCATCCCAGCCTGCCCAACTACATCGCTCTGGTGAGCGGCGGCACACAGGGAATTACCTCTGACTGCACGGGTTGCTTCGTGAATCAACCCAACCTGGCTGACCTGATCGAGGCCAGCGGACGTACCTGGAAATCCTACCTCGAGAGCATGCCCTCCCCCTGCTTCTTGGGGAATGCTAACCCCTACGTCCAGAAGCATAACCCCTTCCTATATTTTGACTCAATTCGCCTGAACCCTGCCCGCTGTGACAACAGCATTGTTCCCCTGACCACCCTTGATACTGACCTGGCAAATAACCAGTTGCCAAACTTCTCATTCATCATGCCCAACTTGTGTAATTCCGGTCATGATTGCTCGGCCGCAACGACCGACCAATGGGTCAGTGGCATGATCGCCAGGTTGCAGGGTTCTCCCGCTCTCGGGAAAAACAGTTTGATCATCATCGCATTCGACGAAGGCGGCGAAAAAAGCACCGCAGGGTGCTGCGGATTGTCAAGTCCGGCGGGAGGCCAGGTGGCGGTCATCCTCATCTCCCCCACGGCTCTCACGGATTTCACCGACAACACGCCTTATTCGCATTACAGTCTGTTGAAAACCATCCTTACCGCCTGGAACCTGCCTGCCCTCGGACAGTCCGCACTGGATTCCACCCTCCCGATTGAGGCCCCCTGGACCGGCCAACTCACACCAGCCAGCACCGATCCCGGCAGTACGACTGCCCCAACAGCAGGCACGGGCAGTACAGGCCCCATCGAGGTGCAAGCCACCAGTTGCATTTCTAGTTCTCCCCCGTCGGGAGACTACACCGCCAGGGTCTGCTTCACCAATCCTGGTTCAGGAGGGACGCTCACAGGCGATGCAACTGTCGGAGCAACAGTTGATGTCACCGGCACATCTCCGGTGGGGGTACAGGATATGGTCTTTTATCTTGATGGCACCTACCTCCTGACAGCCTTTTCCAATCCCTATACATTTTCCCTGCCGACCCGGGATTGGGTGGATGGCAGCCACACCCTTTCGGTGGACGCGGACATGCGCGACAAATTCACCACCCGGCAGGGAAACCTCACTGTTAATTTTAATAATGGGATTTCATCTATCCCTGTGAATCCCAATCAATTCCAACCCTCCACCGGGACTTCCCCGGCAAGCGGAGCCCCATTTATTGTGGCAGCCGGTGGTGACGGTGCCAGTGGCGACCCCGCTGCAACCAGGGTGTCTGATCTGATTGCTTCCATAAATCCGAACTTGTTTCTTTATCTTGGGGACGTTTACCAAAACGGCAGCTTGGCGGAATTTTATAACTGGTATGGCACTTCCTCGAATTTTGGACGATTCCGCTCGATCACCGACCCAACCATTGGAAACCATGAATACCTTACCCCGGGTGCGGCTGGTTATTTCGACTATTGGAACAACATTCCCAGCTATTACAGCTTTAATGCCGGAGGCTGGCATTTCATCAGTTTGAATTCCAATTTATCAAGACTTGGGGCCGCTGGCAGGGCAGACCAGATCCAATGGCTGCAGCAGGACCTGGCTGCCAATGCCCAATCCTGTACCATCGCTTATTATCATCACCCGTTTTTCAACATCGGACCTGAAGGACCCACGACTGCCTTATCGAGCATATGGGCTTTGTTGGCTCAATATGGGGTAAGCATTGTTCTCAATGGTCACGATCATGATTACCAGCGCTGGGTGCCGCTCGACGGGAGCGGACAACCGGGTGCCAATGGGATCACTGAATTTGTAATTGGAAGCGCAGGACATGGTCTTCAAAAGATCACGAATACCGATAACCGTGCGGCTTACTACAACGACAACAATCCGGCTGCATTTGGTGTCCTGGTCCTGCAACTCACCCAGGGGTTTGCCAGCTTCGCATACCAGGACACGAACGGCTCCACCCTTGATTCAGGGGTCATTCCATGTGTCCATGCCGTCGCCTGTTTCTCTTGCTCCTCTGGTCCCTGGCGAAATTTCCGGAGCCGGATCTGGTCTGGCTGGGGTAGCGCTCGTTTGGATACCTTCCGTCGTATTGTCATTTCGGAGGGAGCACATGATTGCATAAATCCAGCAGCACCAGGGTGAAGATCCTGTATGGAAATGCTAATATTTTGTTTCCACCTGATTTTTTAGGGATGCAATAATTCAAGTTTTCAAGTAATATCTACCATGATTGTAAAAGGAGAAAGCTAAAATGGAAAAACTAGCCCGCATCGTAAGTTTCGCTGAATTCGACAAGGTGCGTGATCGATCCGGGCGGATCGTCTGCACATCAGGCGGTTTTGACCCGCTCCATCCAGGTCATGCTTCCTGTATTATCGATTCTAAAAAATACGGCGATACCCTCGTGGTGGTGGTTAACGGTGACAGCTTTCTGCAGCGCAAGAAAGGCAAAGCTTTCATGGACCTGCAAACGCGCTGTTATATTGTCTCCTGCCTGAGGGAAGTGGATTATGTGATCCCCTTCGAGATCGAAAACGACCAGACAGTTTGCCAGGCGCTGCGTCTCCTCCGCCCGCACGTGTTCACTAAGGGTGGCGACCGGGTCGATTACACGAACATTCCCGAGTGGAAGGTCTGCCAGGAACTGGGGATCGAACTTGTTTCCCAGGTGGGAGAACCAAAACACTGGAGCAGTTCGGACTTCCTAAAAGATTGGGGAGAATTTTACCTGGAACGAGCGCTCCATCCCCAGGAAGGTTTCATAAACGATCCTGAAGAGGTTCAAACCGCTTCCGTCCACTAAAGCCTGGCCTGGCGGATAACCGCTGGTTTTATTGCACAACAAAACGTGCCAGTTTGCCGCCGATAAGGTGCAGGTGCAGGTGAAAGACGCTTTGTCCGGCATTCTTGCCGGTATTGATGATGAGCCGGTAGCCGTGGTCTGTGATCGCTTCCTGCTCCGCCAGTTGTTTGGCAACCAGCACCATGTGACCCACCAGTTCGTCATCATCCGGTCCCAGTTCATTCACCGATTCGATATGACGGTTGGTAACGATCAGGATGTGCGTGGAAGCGATCGGGTGGGTATCGCGGAAAGCGGTCACCTGGTGGTCGCGATGCAGGATTTTTGCGGGTGATTCATTCGCGACGATTTTACAAAAAGGACAATCCATATCTTTCCTTGCTGGACGGCACCTGGGCCGTCCAGGTGTTTACATGGGGCACATGGAAAACCCGCACACTCACAACTTATGGGATCGGCCCGTAATCTGCTGCACAGACGATATCGTAATATTCCAATTCGGTTGCCTTGTTTTGTTCGGCGTACGTGAAGGCTTCCTGTCCGATCTGGATCACACTGCTAATATGAATGATGGCGTCCGTGTCCCAATAACGCGGCAGGACCATTAGCGGGTCATTGACCGGGCCTTCCGGGATCCAGGTGGGACGCTCGGGGTCTGCCTTGTCCGCCAGCGGTACCCAGTCAAACATTACCGGTCCGCGTGGGTTGGTGGTAAATCCAAGCTTGTAGCCCAATTGACGCGCAACTTCAGCCGCACGGGTGGAGAATCCTCCGCCCGGCCAAATGACGGCAATTGGGGATTTGTGAAAGTTTTCCAGGAATACATCGATTGGTTTTTGAAGTTCCCCGAGGATATCTTTTTCGCTGGAATACTGCCCGATCGGGATGTTATGGATATAACCGTGCGCCTGGTGGTCCACCCAGCCTTCGTTTTCCAGGGCGACATTTTCCGGTAATGTCACCTGACCAATTGCGTCATCCAGGCTGATCCATGCATTAACCACCGGCCAGCCATAATCTGTCCAATATTTTCGAAAATATAGATTGAAATATTGGCTGTGACGCCGGTCGTCCACCACCAGGAGAACGGAGCGCTGTGGAATTTTTGCGTTATGCTCCATAAAATCGGCCATCTGCGTGGTATTGATTGCAGAAAACCCTTCCTCATGGAGTTTGTTCATCAAAGTGTGAAAGGTCGTATTCGGATATCTTATCGCCACTGGTGGCGTTGCCGATGGAATGGAACATGATGGTCATCACCACTGTTCCCGGCGGGCTGTTTTTCGAAGACCACTTGTCTTGCAAGTACTGACATTTATCTTGAATATAGGGTGCGGAGAACCGTAAGGGGTCAGGTCGTTATTAATGTAGGGAACCGGCAGGTCGGGGGGCGTGCGCGCCGTGGGGGTTGGAGATGGAATTTTCGTTGCCGTGGACGTTGCGCTGGGGACCGGGGAACTCGTGACCGTTTCCGTGGAAGTAAGTGTCCCGGCGGCTGGTCTACACGCTGCCAGGCTGAAAGCCAGCAGGCACAATCCCCAGGGAAGACGCATAGCAACATTCCGGGTGGAAGACATGGGTCGAATTTTACTCTAAAAGGAGAAAGGAACCGGCGGAGGTCTGGGACCTCCGCCGGGTGGATTTATTCGTTGCTCTCCCCTTTGATGAACGCCTCTGTCTTTTGGCGGCAGATATCGTCTGTAAATTGCTTGGGCGGGGTTTTGAAGAAATAGGATGACGGCCCGATGATCGGTCCGGCAAGTCCGCGGTCGAGCGCCAGCTTGGCACAGCGCACTGCGTCGATCACCACGCCGGCAGAGTTGGGGCTGTCCCATACTTCAAGTTTTACTTCCACATTGAGTGGAACGTTTCCGAAAGTAGTGCCTTCCATGCGGATATAGCACCACTTGCGGTCGGTCAGCCAGGGCACATGGTCCGATGGACCAACGTGGATGTTGTCGGGGTCCAGCTTATAAGGGATCATGCTGGTCACTGCCCCGGTTTTGGATATTTTCTTGGACTCAAGTCGCTCGCGTTCCAGCATATTCAGGAAATCCGTGTTGCCGCCAAAGTTAAGCTGGTAGGTACGGTCAATGCGCACCCCTCGGTCAACGAACAGGCTGGTCAGCACTCGGTGCAATATGGTTGCCCCCACCTGGGACTTGATATCGTCCCCCAGGATGGGCAGGCCGGCATCCTTGAAGCGCTTTCCCCAATACTCAGACGAAGATATGAAAACCGGGATGCAATTGACAAAGGCACAGCCTGCTTCCAGGATCTGCTCGGCATACCATTTGGTCGCCATTTCCGAACCCACCGGCAGGTAGGAGATCACCACGTCCGTCTTCGTCTCTTTGAGAAGTTTAACGATGTCTGCGGTGGGTCCCGGGGCTTTGGTGATCACCTGGGTGAGATATTTCCCAAGACCATCATGGGTCATGCCCCGCACCACCGGGACGCCCAGGTTGGGTACTTCACAGAACTTATAAGTGTTGTTTGGTTCTGCAAAGATGGCTTCCGAGAGGTCTTTGCCCACCTTGGTCACGTTTATGTCAATTCCCAGTGTGAATTCAATGTCACGGATGTGGTACCCGCCCAGGTTCACGTGCATCAAGCCAGGAACGCTTGCGTCAGCAGGTGTGTTCTTATAAAATTCGATGCCCTGGACAAGCGAAGAAGCGCAGTTCCCCACGCCAATGATCGCCACGCGGACTTTCTTTTTGCTCATATTTTCTCCTTGGTTCTACTGTAAATTTTTACAATTGACGCTATAATCCAAATAACCATGGAACCACAAACCGGTTTATCAGCCAGCGAACCCAACCAGCGGCTTGAACGGCTGCTCGAAGTTACCCGTTCCCTGAGCGTCTCACTGAACCTGGAAACATTCCTGGATGCGCTCATCTCTGCCGCAGCTGAACTGACCGGCTGTGAGGTGGCCTCCATTCTCGAGCTTGACGAGGATGGCGAACAATTGCATTTCGTTGCTCTGCCCTGGTTCCACCGGGAATTATTAAAGATGGTCAAGGTTCCGCTGGAAACAAGCCTGGCAGGATGGGTCTTTCAGAACAGCCGGCCGGTCATCGTACCAGACATAACAATAGAAACTCGTCACTTCAAGGGTGCCGACCAGGCTGCTAAATTCGTCACCCGTTCGCTTATGGCAGTTCCCATCATGTTATCATGGGGAGACGCTCGGCGTGCTGGAAGTGGTTAACAAGACCGAACAGGCCAATTATACCGAAGAAGACCGGTTAATTCTAGAAACGCTTGCCTCCCAGGCTGCCATGGCCATCCAGAACCTGCGCCTGGTGAACATGGTTGATCATTCCCAGGAACAAATAACCCAGCTCGACCGTATGAAGAGCAGTTTCATCGGCATCGCTTCCCACGAACTTCGCACCCCCCTCGGTCTTATCCTCGGATATGCCACATTCCTGCGCGAAGTCATCCAGCCTGAATATCGGCCGCAACTGGATATCATACACCGTAATGCCATGCGGTTAAAAGAGATCATTGATAACCTCGCCAACATGGACAACCTCCAGCGCGGTGTAGCAAGCGTCCGCGCCCGCACGATTTCCATCAAACGCCTCATTGAGGAAGCGGTGGAATCCTTCCACCAGGAGGCGAAAAACAAGCGCATCACCCTTCGATTCGATCTACCCCAGGACGATTTGGCTATGGAAGGTGATTCACCCAAGATCTCCATTGCGCTTGGCAACGTTATTAGTAACGCCATTACCTTCACCAACCCGGGCGGAGAGATCAATATTGTCGCCGGGTCGATCCCCGGGTATGTAAAGGTCTCGGTTATCGACGACGGGATCGGTATCCCAGCCAGGGATCTGCCCCATATTTTTGAACGGTTTTACCAGGTGGAATCTCATCTCACACGCAGCCACGGCGGGATGGGACTGGGGTTATCTGTCTCCAAGGTCATGGTTGAGATCCACGGCGGTCGCATATGGGCCGAAAGCGTGGAAGGCAAGGGCAGCAATTTTATCTTTCTCCTGCCCACCAGCTCCGGTCAGGTCAATGTAGCCAGGGATACTTTATCGCCTGAGTCGGTATGAATCCCACATTCATCATTGGCGGGCACCTGCACCGTGATTACCTGCTCTCCACGCAGGGCAGATCCCAGGTGGATGTGCCGGGCGGGAACCTGCTCTATGCGGCTTGCGGGCTGGGGGTATGGGAGAGCGGTGTAGGATTGCTGGCTCGCGTCGGTGAAGATTATCCAAGGGAATGGCTGCGCAACTTTGAAAAACGCGGCTGGGATACGCGTGGCATCCATATCACCACGGATGCCCTCGACTTGCGCTATTTCCAGGCTATCCAGGAGGGCCAGCCAGTTCAACACAGCGACCCGGTTGCCTGGTTCGCCCGGCTCGGTTTGTCTTTTCCAAAATCCCTGCTTGGTTACCAGCCGCCCGTCGAGGCTGATGACGACCTTAAAACTTCCCACCCCGCCTCGCCCCGCCCGGATGACATCCCCTCTGACTACCTGAACGCACACAGCGTTCATCTTTGCCCGCTGGACTATGTCAGCGCCACCCGTCTGACTTCTGCATTTCGTCAGGCTTCCGTCACCACCCTCACGCTGGATCCTTCTGCCGCCTATATGTCGGGTAAAACCCATTATGATGTTCGCATCCTCCTGGGAGGGTTGACAGCCTTCCTTCCCTCCGAGGAAGAATTGCGCGGCTTATTCTGGGGGCAGACCGATGACCTTTGGCAGATGGTGGAAGCCCTGGGAGTATTTGGATGTGAATTCATTATCGTTAAACGCGGTGCCCGCGGGCAAATGCTCTACGATACCGTCTCAAAAAAACGATGGGAAATCCCGGCTTACCCTGCCCGGCTGGTGGATGCCACCGGCGCAGGCGATTCCTTTTGCGGGGGGTTCCTGTCCGGGTACCAGAGGACGTATGATCCGGTGCAAGCTGTCTTATATGGAAGCGTCTCGGCTTCACTAACCATTGAAGGCACGGGCGCGTTCCATGCCCTGGAGACCCTTCCAGGCCTGGCACAGGCGCGCTTGGATTCAGTCGCCGGGATGGTTCGCCAAATATAACTATATGACTGACATTTTCGAACGTATAACAGACCTGGCAATAGCCATCCAACAGATCCCCGCCCCCACCTTCCAGGAAGCGGAGCGGGCCGAATTCGTGCGCCAAAGCTTCACCAGCGAAGGACTTGCAGATGTTGAAATGGATGCCACCGGGAACGTTATCGCCAGGCTGCCGGGTCGCTCACCAGGGAGGTCTCTGGTCGTGAGTGCACACCTCGACACGGTTTTCCTGCCCAATATTGACCTCCATGTTGAGCGGGATAATGACCGCATCCTTGCCCCTGGTATTGGGGATAATTCCCTGGGCGTAGCTGGTCTTTTTGGCCTGGTCTGGTCCCTGCGCGAACGCCACCTTGTATTGCCGGGCGACCTGTGGCTTGTGGCAAACGTCTGCGAGGAAGGCCTGGGGGACTTGCGCGGCATCCGGGCGGTGGTGGACCGGTTCGGGTCCGGTCCTCTGGCTTTCATCATCCTTGAAGGCATGGCGCTTGGGCAGGTTTATAACCGTGGCTTGGGAGTGCGCCGCTACCGGGTCACGGTTCACACCTCGGGCGGTCACTCGTGGATTGATTATGGACAGCCGTCTGCCATCCACGAGCTGACCGCGCTCTGCACTCGTATCGCAGCACTGGACCCGCCGCGCATGCCGCGGACCACCCTCAATATCGGCGTGATCTCGGGGGGGTCGTCGGTCAACACCATTGCCGCAGAAGCGATGCTGGAACTGGACCTGCGCTCCGAGGATTCCAGTACGCTGGAAAACCTGGCTGACCAGGTGGTGGAAATTGTCCGCCTTTCCCGCAAGCAAGGCGTAACCACCGAAGCTCAAGTGATCGGGCAGCGACCTGCGGGTGAGCTGGATGTCGAGCATCCATTGGTGCTCCTCGCCCAGGATTGCCTGCGCAACGCTGGCATCGAGCCGCATCTTAATATCGGTTCCACCGATGCCAACCTGCCTCTCAGCCGCGGCCTTCCTGCTGTGACCATTGGGCTGACATCCGGCGGTCGGGCGCACTCCGTGCAGGAATTCATTAATCTTCCGCCGCTGAAACAAGGGATGGACCAGCTATTCCGCCTGGTAAGCAGGATCTGGGATGTCCTTTAGAATTCAAATTTCGGGAGGCAAAATTCCACTGAAGGGTATGCTGATTAAAAGGTGCTGGTCCGGGTTTATCAATCCCAAACAGTGCCCTTATTCTCCCGAAATCCCATTTTTCCCAACCAATGATACATTCCCGGATTTTTCCTGTTGACTTTCCATAAGCTTTCGTTTAGGATAAAATCGTTTCTCTGGAAATCGGCGAGCAATGCATAACCTTCACACTCCCAGCGTTTTTCGAATTTCCGCCATCCTGGTATTTTTATGCCTGCTCATCCTGACACTTGGGACAGGAATTGTTCGCAATACATCCGGTCTTGACCCCAATACAGCCGAAGCTCAAGGCGGGACAATCGGAAACACTGTTCCAGAGGGAATGCCCGCCCGGGGGATGAATCTCGCCAACCTGCCCAGCTTGTCACCGGCACGGTCACAACCTTCTGTTTCATCGGGTTCATCCCTGGGCTCCTTGGTCGGCACGCCAACCTCGGCAGCCGGATTACCACCAACTCCGCCAGGCGAATTTGTCCCCGATGTGGTCATGGTCGGAGTTGACCCTGCGATGACCCGAATTGAACTCGATCAATGTTTAAAATCAGCAAATGTCACCCTTCAATCGCAGATCACAGAGATTGATGCCCTGCAGGTAAGCGTTCCAACGGGCAGGGTGGCGGAAGCCATTGCCAGCCTTTCAGATTGCCCGGGGGTATCTTACGCGGAACCCGACTATCTCGTTACCACCGCAGATACAACCCCGAATGATCCCCTATTTGGTAACCAATATGGTTTAATGGCTATCCACGCTCCGCTGGGATGGGATTTAAATACCGGGTCCGTCGCAGTTACGATCGCCATCGTGGATTCCGGAGTTGATCTGGGACATCCAGACCTGGCTGGCAAGCTCGTGCCTGGAACTGATATCGTTAACAACGATAATGACCCACAGGATGATAACGGTCATGGCACTCATGTAGCCGGGATTGCTGCGGCAATGACCAATAACCTGGTCGGCGTGGCGGGAGTTTCATGGGGTGCCCGCATCATGCCTGTCAAAGTTTTGGATGCTCTCGGCGGTGGGTCGACTTCAAATGTGGCCGCCGGTATCGTATGGGCGGCAGACCATAACGCCGATGTGATCAACCTAAGCCTGGGATGCGGGATCTTGTCCTGTCCGGATCCTCCAGTGACACTTGGAAATGCGATCGAGTACGCGTACGGGAAGGGGATCACCCTGGTTGCAGCAGCCGGGAACCTGGGGACCAGTTTCGTCTATTATCCGGCGCGTTTCCCACACGTGATCGCCGTGGCTGCCACCGATCAACTGGACACCCACTGGACCCTTTCGAATTTCGGACCTGAGGTGGATGTTTCCGCCCCTGGCGTCCAAATATACTCGACATATCGGGGGAATATTTATCGCTACCTGGATGGCACCTCAATGTCCACCGCTTTCGTCTCAGGCCTGGCTGCCATCCTGAGAGGTCTGCCAACATATGTCTCACCTGACCAGGTCGCTGACATCATCGACTCCACAGCCTTGGACCTGGGCACACCCGGGAAGGATGATCTATATGGTTTTGGCTTGATCCAGATGGATGCTGCCATCGTGGCGTTCCAGGCCACACCAACCCCCACCCCGACCCCCACTGCCACCCGTCCGGCCGGAACACCGGTGAGTAACCCCGCGGCCGCCCTGCTATTGCCAGCTACAGGATTCGTCCCCAACCAGGCGTCGATCCTGCCCGAACAGCCGCTCAACAAGGCATATCCCGATCTCGGCGACCTTTGGCTGGAAATCCCAAGGCTGGAATTGAAAATCCCGATTGTGGGCGTGCCGCTGATCGATAATAAATGGGATGTGTCCTGGCTGGGGGACCAGGCCGGTTGGTTGAACGGGACGGCATTTCCAACCCATGCAGGGAATTCTGTCCTATCCGCTCACGTGTACAATGCAGCGGGTAATCCGGGCCCATTTGTTAACCTGTCAACCCTGGCGTGGGGCGATCAGATTTTTGTCCATACCTTTGACCAGGAGGTTGAGTATGCGGTGCAGGAACGGATGCTGGTAGGTCCGGGTGCGATTTCTTCGGTGATCAAGCATGAAGAATTTCCCTGGCTCACATTGATCACCTGCCAGGGGTACGATGAGGCAAGTGGCTCATACGACTTCCGCGTGGTGGTCAGGGCAGTGCAGGTGGCTGTCAGGTAAATGGACGGGAAGTAAAAAAAATGCCCCGAAGGGGGCATTTTTGGTTTTTCCTCTTATGGAATGATTTCTTCCTCGGCCACCTTTACTTCAACAATTTTCTCTGCCTCTGGTTCTTTCCCAGGTTCCACATTTCCACCTTTCCCCGACGCTGTCTCTTCCTGGCATACTATAAGGAACGCATCAACAACGAGCGGGTCGTACATTTTTCCTGAATATCGCTTCAGCTCATCGATGATTTTATTCAGAGTATATGGCTCTTTATATGGACGTTTATCAAGCATGGCTGAATATGAATCCACTACGCTAATAATGCGGGCTCCAAGAGGGATTTCCACCCCTTTTGTTCCGTGGGGGTAACCCAATCCATCATAGCGTTCGTGACTGCTCTCGATCATGGGAGAAACGTTGGCAAGTTTTTTAATGGGGGAAATTAATTCGGCGCCGAGTGTCGGGTGCGTATGAACGATCTCCCATTCAGCTTCGTTTAATTTGCTTGGTTTTTGCAGGATCGCATCCGGGATGCCAATTTTCCCGATATCGTGCAGCAACCCTCCCAAATAGATTTCATTTATTTCATCCGGTGTACAGCCAAGCTGACGGGCTGTTTTTGCTGCCCAGTTGGCAATCTGCTGGCTGTGCAGATTGGTGTAGGTATCCCTGACGTCGATCGCATTCGCCAGGGCGATGACCGTTTGGACGAACGACCCTCGCAGCTCTTCGTACAAACGTGCATTCTCGATCGCGACAGCCGTCTGGTTGGCAAGGGTGGAAAACAATAATTGTTCATCCCGCGTGTATGGCTCGGAAGAAAGTTTTTTGCCTAAAGCCAGTATTCCGATGAGTTCCCCCTTGGAATTTAATGGCAGGAATATTTCTGCATTAAATTTTTCAAGCTCCCCGGTTTCTTCCTTCCACATGGATTTAAATATGGGAAAAAGCGACAGATCGCGATTTCAAAAGCGGTTGTTGTGCCTCGACATCCAGGTGACGACCGGGTGGTCCGCACGGAATCCCGATGGAAAGTGTTTTGTTTTTTCATCCTCAGCAATGACCTGGAAATCCCCCCTCTTGATCGATTTAATGAGGATTGCGCCGTGTTCTATGTGCAAGGTGTTACTGATCTCAGACAGGATCAGGTGCGTGATCTTATCAATATCCAGCAGCGATGTGGTGGTCTGGCTGAGTCTCTGCAGCATCAACTCGGCGTTATATTTATCCCGGTAAAATATCCGGTCGATCCAGGATTGTGCCTGGTTTCGGAGGGGATTAAGCAGGATGGCGCTCAAAGTACCCACGAAGATTGAAACGATGAAAACCGTTTTCCCTGTCAATAATTGAAATGCGTTTAGCATCAGGGAGATGGTTAAAAAATAGATGGCACTAAAGAATGCCGTGGTGATTGAATACAACAACCCCACACGGATCGCGACCCGGATATCCAGCAACTGGTGCCGGAGAATGGTGTAGGCGATCAGGAGAGCGGTGACACCATTTGCACCGATATCGATCGGGTACTTTCCAATTGGCGTGAAGTTGGTCAGGGCTGCCAGCACCGTGATCGAGAACCCAATGGTGAGGTAACGGATCCGGTCGCGTTGTTGGGTGTCGTGCGTCCTCTTGTACCCTTTTACCAGGTCACTTAAACACACCAGGATCAGGGAAAACCCGGGAGCAGCCACCAGGGGGAAATAGGACCCCAACTCATATTGCAGCCCCCCCGTCTGGTCCAACCTTGCATATTTAACCATCACGCTGGTAAAGAGCGTGATCAGGACTACCAGGATTCCATAAACGATCGTCAGGGGTGCCCATTTGCGGCGGAAACCGAACATGGTTTGGATAAAGTAAAACATCGCCAGCATCATGGTCAGCGGCGAGGTGGTCATCACCTTGAACCAGGGCAGGACGTACACAAGCCCGGAAAGGACAAGGAAAGCACTTACTGACCATATCGACATGGCGAATAAGTACAATGCAAAGATTTCTTTTAATCTGGTGCGCGGCTTGGAGGAAAGTACTAATGCGAATATAACCCCGTATATGATCGTGGCAAAAATCGTGATAAACACACTGACATTCAAATGCATTTAAAGCTTTAATCCGTTCGTAACATTAACCAGGGTTTTCAAGATATCGTCGGAGGGTTTCATGTGCGGAGGTTTAAGGTGGGCAAGGTCAGCGCCGGACTCGACTTTTGACTTCATAAATGCAGCAAAGGATCCGCCTGGCAAAAGCGAGACTTCGACCGGTTCGACATTCAGGATTTCCTTCATATCGGTATAGTCTGAAAAACAGTCAGAAAAAGCCTGGCGAACCATATCCTGCACTTTTCCTTCAGGAATACTTCCCGGCTTGGACAGTTCAATATAAAGCTGCAGGGTGGGATACGCCGCGGAAGTCTGTTTGCGAGCCACCCAATCGACATACTGCAATCCGGATGCTTCGATCGTTTTCCAGATGCCTCTTTCGGTCAGCCTGAGGAAGTTCCCCAGGTCGATGATGTCATCTGAACGGCTGTAAAACTTTATCTGGGGAAGTACCGACCCGATCTCTTCGTCTGCGTTGGCAACCACTTCAAACAGGTCACCGATCCGATACCTCACCAGCACTCCACCGTTGAAATTGGACAGCACCAATTCATAAATGCCCAGATCCAATTCGTCGTAAAGGACGGTTTTGGGTTGGTATGCAGGGTCATCCTTGTTTTTTTGATACTCTGACAGGGGGATGAATTCCAGGAAGGCATTGGCAGGGAAGAACACCATCCCCTTGAGATTCCATGCCTGCATGGCCATAATTCCCGCTTCTGTACAGGCATAACCTTCAAGCGGCTTTTTCCCCCAGTAATGTTCGATCCGATCCTTATAAATTTCAGTATCTGTTCCGCTGGTCGTGATCCCTTTGAGGTGCCAGATGTCTTTGGGTAAAATATTCCTTTTCTGGATCTTTGAAATGACCACCGCTTTCAAGAGCCTCCAAAGAGTGGCAGGGTTCAGCAGGGCTTTCGACGGTGCCGTATTACTGGACTGGTTTTCAAACTGTTCCCCCATCCGTGCCAGGACAACCGATATCCCGAAGAAATAATCCAGACCCTCGCTCATGGCGAGTTTAAAGCCGGTTGCAATCCGCTCACCGAACGCCATCTTCTCGCCCGAATCAAGATCAGGCAGGAAGACCACCTCCAGGTTCTTTTGCAGCGACCGCGCAAGCAAACCCGACATATAGGGCGGTGGAGCCGTAGCCAGCAGGAACTTCTCATTACGCTGAAATTTCACATCTCCAGGGCGCGTACAGGAACTCATGATCATGCCGGCAATACCCGGATCGCTCAGCCGGTCGTACTGGGCTTGTGTATAAGGGATCCATTTCGGCCCCAGTTCGGAGCTGTGCCCGGATGTCCGGGCCCAGACCACCGGTTTCTCCGGGAGCCCTTCTTCCTTCTTGTCTTTTAATATCTCCGAGTAATCATCGGCAGTGGTAAGCGGTGTAATTTCCCGAAATTCCTCCACGCTGGTTGGAGTTTTCCCAGCCATCAGGGCTCTGCCAACGGTGGAAGACCCCAGCAGGGCGATCTGTTCAAGCAGCAGCCTCTCCTGGATATCCCGAAAATCTTTTCGGCTGAGAGTATAAAAGCCGCAATGTTTGGCCCACAATTCATCTGTCCTGCCCTCTTCGATCAATTTATACGAGTCATCCATTTTAATCCTCCACTATTTTTCGGCTTTTATCAAAAGCGGTGCTGGAACCCAAAAGTATCGGGATGAAAGTTTCTGGATCACGATATTACGGAATCCGCACTTGATGAGAGCGAGACTCCAATCGTCCGTGGATAGAACATTGGACACTGCGCTTGATTCTGCCCATGCCCGGGTAATATTTTCGAACAAAATAAAATAAATGAATGCGATTATCCGGACCAGGAATTTAATGCCCGGGATTTTCATTATATTGGAACCCCCCACATCTGCAATAGTTAGTTTTCCTCCGTTTTTCAATATCCGGTAAGATTCACTGATCAGTTTTTTGACATCCATGTGATGACTTGCCAGCCCGCAGATCACCTGCGAAAAGCCGGAGTTCGAGTAAGGCATCTCCATCGCCGAAGCGCACACCAGGTTCTGGTTCGATTCGATATCCTGGAACCCCGGGCGGCGTTTGGCATGCATAAGCATTGACATGGTGATATCCAGACCGTGGATCTGGCTGCGAGGGTGGCCGTCTTTTTCAAGGAGTGATGGGATTACACCTGTTCCGGTGGCGACATCCAAAATGATGTCCTGCGGGTGGACGGCTGTTGACGCCAGCAAGCGGGTGACGAATGCTTTATAGCTCCACCCCCAAAACCGGTTTAATTCCGAATCAACCACCTGCTCATACCTGGGTGCCAGTTCGGAAAAGGCTTCGACGATGTGCGCTTTTTCTGCCATAATTTTTGGGTGTTTGATCTCAAATCCGTGTTCCACCCAATAATACCGTGAATTCTACAAATGGGATATAGCTCAGGCGAAACAAAGGAGCTGCAACTGAATTAGAGGGTTTTTATTCTGACAGAGTTTTATTATTATTTCCCCGTTTGACTTCAACTACCGGCATCGATCAGGCCGTTAAATGCAAAAATGACCGTCCTTCCCCCGCGGTGAAAAGAACGGTCAATCTGCTGAAAAAGAATGGTTCAAAAAATAGAATCGTTTGCTACCTGAGCAACAGGACCAGGGCAACCACAACCCCTACCGTCCCAATCAGGAGACTGACCTTGGGGAACAGAAGCCTATCCAAAAAGCCGGTGTTCCTTTTGAGTTCGCTTACCAGTGAATTGATGGGATCAAAAAGTTCAGACATAACAAACTCCTTTCCTTGCACACAGTATAAGGGAAAGGAGGGAAGGTGATATTTACAGATTTGTAAGAAGCAATTTTGGCAAGTTAACCATCCCCCATATGTGGGGGGTCTAGGTACGCCAACCCCCAGCTGTAAAAATTGATAGGATGAACCCCGCCGCCAGAAGGAAATCTGCGATAAAAATCGCCCACCCCAAATAGTTTATCGCGCCGGTGAGGATTCCATGAAGATCGACCACGACCAATATGCAAAAGGTGGTCAGCATCCCATAGGTCACCAGCCGGCGGACCTCAGGGTACTGAACATCTCTCGCGAGCCATGCGATGACAGCCAAACCCAGGGCACAGGCGCCTGAAATGCGGGTGTTCATGATCCCGGTGAGGTTGGTATCCCGCCCCAGGATGGACAGGCTGAAGACGGGGACGAGGAGGAATAAAATCCCATTAATAAATGAAAGGATGGCGGCGGTTGAAGTGATCGTTTTATATTTCATGGTCCGTTTTGCCCTTCATAAAACGATTGGACTGACGTGGATAATAAATGCCATTTGGATTACACGGTATGACTTTTACGATCATACCCAAACCCGGGTGATAAACGGAGGTGGAAAAAACCGGGATTTATTCACACTCAGGAGTAGAGTTTTTTCGGGTTAATTGTGAATATTATCATCATCGGGTATAATCTAACGGTCGAGTTGTTGGGTGCCCCCCTCACCCAGCGACTCGACACTTTTTTTCACAACCCATCTCCCGACCGTAACACAATCCTCGTCCGAAAAAATTTCTTCATGACAAGTGATCCAGCAGAACAGCCCTTCACAGCCCGGCTGCACTCAGGGAATCAAGCAAATTGGAGATCAGCGTGGTCAGGTCGGGGTGGGTGACCTCGAATTGGTTGAGAGCACGCTCGAACCGCTGAACCATGGAAGGGTGCACTACCACCGAATTTTCCTGCGAGCGTTCGAGCAGGGTGCGGATATCCGCCTCAAGGTCACGCAGCATTTCGCTGCCCTTCGCGTCGATCGAGGTGGTCCGCTGGATCTCATCATGAAGTTGATGGAGCAGTTTATCGAGCTCTTTGTTATCCATGAAAACGCGCCTCCTTTTTTTTAGATATTTTTTATTCTAGCACCAAATGGGCTGGCGGCGGGTCACCCACGACCCAGTTAAGATTTCAAGAACCTGAGGGGAGCAGCAAGGATGGGTTTTCGTCGCACCCGAAAGGTCCATTTGAGGGCTGCGTTTGATTAAATAGACTGCACAACCTGAATGATATAATTCGCCGGACAAGGTACAGGATGCGGTACTATGACCGAAGGTATTCCTTTGAATGTGGGAGAAAGCCTGCAACGCTTGAGAGGTGAACGGGGCCTGTCGATGCGCGCCCTGGCAAAAGCCAGCGGACTTTCTGCAAACGCGTTGAGCATGATCGAGCGGGGCAGGACCTCCCCCTCGGTGGGCACGCTTTACAAACTTGCAGACGCCCTTGGCGTTCCGGTGACCGCGTTTTTTGGCACCCCCGAGGTACGCCAGCAGGTGATCCACCTGGGCGCACACGAACGGGCGCGCGTTCCGGTGGTGGGCGGCACCTGGGAGGGACTGGGCGGGGAAAAATTCACCGGCCGGGTGGAACCCTTCGTCCTGAACCTCGAGCCCGCTGGAGACTGGGCAAAAATTGACGCAGACCGCCAAAGCGCAATGGCCGGCGAAGCAGCCATCTTCGGAGAGATCAGCCCGCTCTTTGAGCCGATCACCAAGTGGACCGAAAATGAGCTCAACGCGACCACCGAGGCGGTTCAATTGACGCGCGACAGGACCAAAAAGGTCTCGGCCTGGGTTGCGGGTGGGGTCACCGGATTTCTTCTGCTGGTTGGCTTTCTGCTGGGCCGAAGTATCATTGGCCCGGTAAGGGCAATTACCGGCGTGCTTGAGAAGGTTGCCGCCGGACAGCAGAACATTTCCATTCCGTCGCAGGACCAAAAGGACGAAATCGGCCAGATGGCCCGCATTCTAGCGTCTTTTCACAAGGACAGCGCTCAGGCCACACGCACCCAGTCCGCCCTTGAAGTGGCGTCTTCGCCCTTCATGCTGGTCAACAATGACGGCAGCATCATTGCCCTCAATAAATCGGCCCAGGACATGTTCAATGGGGCAGAGGTGGATTTGCAGGAGGTCGAACCGGAGTTCAGCGCAAATGCAATCGCCGGCGGCAATCTCGCGATGTTTGGCGAGACGCTGGTTGGGTGATCACGGTTCTAGCCGCAACGAGCGGCTGGTGATCGGGGCCCGCACCTTTGATCTTGTCCTCACGCCAGTGCTCAACGGCCTGAGCGAGCGTTC
>CAWGWL010000039.1:0-113109 GCA_963826215.1 uncultured Chloroflexia bacterium
GCGTCTATTGTTACCGTGTCGCCAGCGCAGTTGGCCTGGTAAGTATCGAAATTTTCGGCTATCGAAATCCGCGCTGCCGAGAATATGCGATCGATCTTGGGCTTGCCTTGCAATTGACAAACATCATTCGCGACGTCGCGAAGGATTTTCAGGCAGGCCGCATTTATCTGCCGCAGGAAGATCTGGCGCGGTTCCATTATTCGGAAACGGAGCTGGCGAAACGACAGTGCGACGGCACTTCCTCAGTTGATGCAGTTCGAAGCGGCTCGCGCTAGAGAATTCTTCACCAGTGCGGCAGCCGAGCTCCCTTCTGAAGACCGCCGCGCGATGGTCCCCGCAGAGATCATGCGCTCCATTTACAGCGCGCTGCTTCGACGAATTGAACTGGACAACTTTCGTGTTTTCGAAAAAGAATATCGGCTAAGCAAGCTGGAGAAGGCAGGCCGGATCATGGCGCAACTGTTCAAATCTTTTTTGAATTTGCCGCCGCGAGCATCCGTCTGAGTTCCTGGCTGCGAAATCCTTACCGACATTAACATATGAAAACGAAATCTCTGACAATCATCTCGGCGGTTGTGGGTGGGCTTTTTGCGCTCGGCACAACTGTTTACGCACAAGGCACCGGACACGCGCACTAGCGCCCCCGTTATGGACGGGACAGCCATCACGAAGGCCGACGCTGAGAAGAAATATCCGCCGCCAAAATCAGGAACTTATCCACCTGGGAGTCGCGACGCGCATGATCCTTCCGGTGTTGTTTCGAGCCCATATCCGCCATATCAAAAATACAATTGCTTGAAGATTAATCACGGCGGATTGGTCCTCGACATACGCGCAAAGAGAGTATTTGTATACCCCTGACATCGATTCGGCCAGCTAAAGGCTGTCTGGAGGCGGCTCCCGCAACATCATGGCGGCTGCGCTTTAATGCCGTGAAGTAAAATTGCCGTATGCAAATGAAGATTCTGACGATTGTATCGATCGTTGCGATGGGTTGCTGCATTCTGAGTTCGTGTGACACGCCGGTTGGGCAGGGCGCAGCGTGGGGCGCCGCTACGGGCGCGATCATCGGTGGCGCGGCGACTGGAAATGTCCGTGCGGCGTCGATCGGCGCAGCGGCAGGAGCGGTGGCTGGCGCTTTAACCGGCAAAATTGTCCAGGAGAACCAGGCTGCGGGATATGGGCCGCCACCGCCGGCCGGTTACCCTTATGCGAGATGGGCGGGAAGATCAGGGTTTTTCTATAGCCCTTACACAGGTCGTGTCTACGATCTACGTGGCGTGCCGCCCGGTGGACTCACTCGCGACGTTGATACGGGGGGCCTTTTCCGCAGACCATAGCAGGGACGCCCCGCTACGGCGCATTGAGTGCTTCAACGCGCTTGCGCCTGCAGCTTGTCCACCAGCGCCCGCGCTTCGTCTGTCATGTTGAGTAATTCCGGCCACGATCGGTGGTAGTTTTCGCCCGGTAATTTGCGGGTCGCGTCAAATCCCATGTGGGAACCGATGTTCTGTTCGCTCGGCGCGTGATCGAGCGAGTCGCTTGGATTTTTGATGATGGTTGTGTCCCGGGCGGGATCGGTGTTCGCGCACAATCGAAAGAGCACCTCGCTCGTGTTATGCACGTCGCAATCTTCGTCTACTGCGATGATGTAATCTGCTGAACATCATTTGTCCCATCCCCCAGAGCCCATGCATCACTTTGAAAGCCTGCTATGGCTTGCGCAGGCCGACAGAAGACGCCTTGATGTCGTGGCCCGACCTGCTTACCCCGAATGGAAAACCCGCATCGGATGTACGACCCCTGCTCGAATTCCAGGAGCTGTGCGCCGGGTATAACGGGCAGGCTGCCATCTTCGACGTAAACCTAAGACTTTACCCGGGTGAATTTGCCGCCCTGGTGGGAAACAACGGCGCAGGGAAATCGACGCTGGCACTTGCGGCGGCAGGATTGATCCGCCCGATGAAAGGGCGGCTGCTTTTCAACCATGGTACCCGGCCGCGACCAGGGCAGGATATTGCGCTGCTCTTCCAAAACCCCGCCGACCAGTTGTTCACCGATTCGGTCGACGAGGAAATTGCCTTTGGACCTCGCAACTACCGCTGCTTCGATCCTGCCCAGCACGAGCAGACCATTGAGAATGCCGACCTGGCAGCCTTGCGCGAACGCCGCCCGTTTTCCTTATCCATCGGGCAGCAGCAGCGCACAGCCCTGGCTTCCTGCCTTGCGCTCCGCCCGAGGCTGGTCATCCTGGACGAGCCAACCCTGGGGCAGGACTGGCGCCACCTGCAGCAGATGATGGATTTCCTGGTGCGGCTTAACCGGCAGGGAACTGCGATCATCCTGATCACCCATGACTACAAGCTGGTGTACCGCTACGCCCAACGGGTAATCCTGATGGATGCAGGGCGCATCACTCTGGACGGACATAACAACCTGGCTGCGCAGAAGAGCATGCCTGCCGCTGAATTCGGGGAGCTTAGCCATGCCGCACCCTGATGCACAAGTATGGGACGCACGCTACCTGAAAGACCGACACTATCATCTCAGGCGGCAGCCCTATGCGCTGGTGAAGGCATTCGCCGACAGACTCCCGGCGGGAGGCCTGGCGCTCGAGGCGGCAGCCGGGGCAGCACCTGCGGGATTATTCCTGGCGAGGCGGGGCATGCATGTGATCGCCCTGGACGTCTCGGAAGTGGGATTGCGGCTGGCACAGCTCCGTGCCCGGAAGCAGGCACTGCCTCTTTCAATGGCAGTCATGGATATGGAAGATGCCTGGCTGCCGCCCTGCAGTTTTGACATCATACTTAATTTTTATTACCTCTCGCGACCCCTGCTCAAGCACTACCGCGTGGCACTTAAACCGGGAGGCTGGCTGTTCTTCGAGACCTTTGTCCAGGACAGCCGGAGAAGCGGCAACCCAGCGCATGCCCTGGAACCCGGCGAACTCCACTCAGCTTTTCAAGACTGGGACATCCTGCACTCGGCGGAAACCCGGAGAAGACGACGGCGGAAGCACGTTTTCATCCAAAATGATCGCCCAACTGGTTGCCCGCAAGCCTGACCAATAGAAAGGAACCTGCCATGAAATTTACAACCCGTCAACTTGTGACCATGGCTGTCTTCGGAGCCCTGTGGGGGGTGGTGGAGATCAGCCTCGGATCCGTCCTGCATGCCATCAGGATCCCGCTGACCGGCCTGACACTGACCTCGGTCGGATTGCTGGTGGCGCTGATCGGACGCCTGTTCGTCCCGAAACGCGGCTCAACCTTCTTTATCGGGGTGATCGCCATGGTGCTGAAACTCTTCAGCATCGGCAATATCATCGTCGGGCCGATGATCGGCATCCTGGCGGAAGCGCTGGTGGCAGAACTTGATTCTGGACCTCTTTCCCCAACCCACCCGAGTGTCATTCATCCTGGCAATTGCCGGGGGTGCCCTGTGGACCCTGATCCAACCCTTCGTCACGGGGCTGCTGATCTTCGGGCGTACCCTCTTACCCATCTGGCTGGATATGGTGGACCAGGGCAGTCGCCTGTTCGGGCTTGGCAGCCAGGCAGCCATCTGGATCGTGATCGCGCTGGTGCTGCTGTATGTGGCGGTGGGTGCGGTCGCCGGCTGGCTGGCGTGGAACCTGGGTCATTTGGTGAGCGTCCGTTTGCGGGGGAATTCCCCGACGACAGTCCAGTCCTAACCCAACTTAATTTAATATAAGGAGAACATATGAAACGCATTTTCTTTCTCATCCTCGTCGTCGCGCTGACCCTGTCGGCTTGCGCACCCAAGGCAACAACTTCGTCAGGGTCAAGCCTGAAGGTAACCGACGGCACGATCACGAAGACCTATTCGGTGGACGACCTGAAAGCCCTCGGATCAGTGCAGGCAGCGGATAAAGGCGTTACCTATGTGGGCGTTCCACTGAAAGCCCTGCTGCAGGATGCCGGGATCGACCCGACCAAGATATCAGCGGTGAAGGCGGTGGCCTCGGACGGTTTCGCTGCCAACTACGACAATTCCCAATTCCTGGCGGACAATACGCTGGTGGCGTATGCCCAGGCAGGAGGACCGCTCACAGCCGATGAAGGCACCTTCCGCATGGTCGTCCCCGACCAGGGCGGAAAGATGAACCCGCGCCTGCTGGTGGAGATCGACGCGGTGCCATGAGCGTGAGCGGGGCTGGCAGCACCCAGGTCCGGAAAATAACCGGAAAGCCGCTGGTGGGCAGCCTGGGGCACATGGCGATCTTTGCCTGGGCCCTGGGAGCGGTGATGGTGACCCAGATGCAGGGTAGTTTCTGGCTGGCGGGACTCTGCGCGCTGGCGCTCAGCCTGATTTACCCGTCTGCCCTGAAACGCATCCTGCGCCCGCGCTGGCTGGTCCTGCTGGGAGTACTGCTGGTGGTAAGCATCCTGTTCGGCGGCGGCAAAGCGGACCAGGTGGTGTGGGGGATCCCATTCTCCGGCGAGGGAATTGTGCTGGGCGTGAAGATGACCCTGAGCGCCATCGTCATCCTGCTGGCTGCGGACGGGCTGGCGGCTTCGATGGATATCACCGAGGTGGCCGGGTTGTTCGAGCGCCTTGGGCTGCAGGGGCTGGGGTTCTCGCTGGGAGTGGCTGCCAACCAACTGCCAAACCTGCGACAGTCGAGCACGAACGCCTGGCACAGCCTGCGGATGCGAGGCGGGATGCGGGCGCAATGGTGGCGGGGCCTGCAACTGCTGCTGCTGACGATCCTGAGCAACGCCCTGCGCCGGTCGGAGGAAATTGTCCTGGCGGCGGAGGCGAGAGCCTTTCGCCCCGAACTCAGCCGGTCGGCACCGCTGCGGATCGGGCGGCTGGACTGGTGGCTGATCCCCGCGGGGCTGCTCTCGCTGGCGGGAGTGATCCTGGTTTTTTAGCGCAACAGCCTGACCGGTCGGGCCAGAAAACCATTTGGATATGAGGAAGGTTGAATGCCCATTCCTGTAGTTACACTCATCGGTAAATCCGGGTCTGGAAAAACGACCCTGATGGAAGCGCTGATCCCCGAACTGAGCAGGCGGGGGTACCGGGTTGCCACCGTCAAACACCATTCCCATTCGGGCTTCGAGGTGGACAAGCGGGGGAAGGACAGCTGGCGGCATGCCCGGGCGGGGAGCGTGCACGTGATCATCGCAGCGCCGGACAAGATCGCCTCCTACCGCGCCCTGAAGGCGGAACTGATGCTGGCGGAGATCGTTGAGGAGGTGCGAGAGGCCGACCTGGTGCTGGTGGAGGGATACAAGCAAGCGGGGTATCCGTCCGTCGAGGTGATGAGGGCGGAGGCGGGCAGGGAGTTGATCGGCAGCAGGGAGCAGCGCTTTGCCGTAGCCGCGGATTTTCCCGTGGAATGCGGGGTGCCCTGGTTCGACCTGGGGGATGCAACCGGGATATGCGACCTGATCGAGAGGAAGTTTTTGGGAGCAGCGCAAGTTGTAATGCGGTGAGGTTTGCCGCGTGAAGGCGGGTGGAAGCTGCTCCAGGATTTCCCCAAAAAGCGGGGACGCTGCCCCCAATCCCCCATTCCCCCATTCCCCCAAAACCGGGGGACAAGCAACCGGGGGACAAGCAAGCAGGGACAGGCAAACGGGTGGCAACCAGACGAGGACGATGTGCAGCGCGTGTCGGAATTCGACACAAATTGAGCAGTCTGACGCGCCAAAACGACTAGAAACGAATGACTGGTTTTGGGGGTGTAAATTTAAGAGTCGGCAGAAAACTTTGCAAGATGCCGGTGGAAAATTTGGGGTGATTCTTGAAAATCCGATTATTTCCAACATCATTTGCTCATTTATTATGGAAGGCCTGGGACGGCGGGACGACCATAGCATTTTCCAGTTGGTAGTTTTCCCGCCAGGGAATGGTGTTTATATTTCTAATGCATTGTGAGGATGCCAACTTCAAATTCCTGTACATTTGCATGAATTATCGAGGAACGAATACCCTGTTATTTCGGTAATCCAGGAATAAAAGAATGGTCGGTAAAGGGCAATAAACCCGATTCTCAGCGCAAACCAATATTAGCACATGCGTTCTAGTTTGTCAAATGCAAGGGATCGATGTGGGAAAAAGAAAAGGATAAAGGAAATTTACTCGCGTCGATTGCTGAATCCACGCTAATCGATGTCCTTGACGCGGCATGGATGCATTTCCAAATAGAATAATTGAAAGGACGAATTCACGCGATTTGCGCGATAATAACCGATAGACAACAGGTATTTACGATCCGGGTAAAAAAAGCCGGGTAATTTTCTATATCCATTTTCCCATGTGAAGGGGCAGGGCATGCGAAAAGAAAAACGAAGTGATAAACGACGAAAACATGGATATTACATGCGGGTCACAGATGACAACACACATGAACTGCTTGGGTATCTTTCCGAAATCAGCTTACGAGGCTTCAAACTTGAGAGCCCGAAAGCCCTGAAGGTAAAACAAGATTACACGCTGCGCCTGGAATACACCTCCGAGGTGGCTGACAAGCCTTACATTGTTTTTGTCGCCCGGGTAAAGTGGAGTCAACCCGACCCGATCATCGCGGACGAGTATATTGAAGGATTACAGATCGTCAGCATTTCACCATTCGAGCAGGGAATATATCAAAGTATTGTGGAAAAGTATGGCCCACCAAAGCATAACTGGTGAGATGGGGGTCGATAAAGCAGGACAGGTCGATGCAGCGGGAGCATAAATCGTATTGACGTTTTGGACAAAAGGCGGGCACTTCCCGAACCCCTGTAAACATAATTATGCATAATGGCAATGGGAGGGAGCAATTAAGCATTAGGGGGAAAATGAAAAATCCACAAGGAGATTCAAATCCTGTTGTGGACAGGAACAACCCATCTAACTGTTCAAAAAACAACCAGTCCTGAGTCAATTTCCATGTCGCCGCGGCAGGTGTTCCCATGCGAATTGCTGGACAACCGGTTGCCCCAACACCACGGATTATGCTAAACTGTTTCCATCTCAGCAGTGCCTGGAGCGGTCCATGGAGGAACTAACAAGCAGGCAGGTCAGCATCCACGACCCTTTCTGGTCGCCGCGCCTGGAGACCAATGCCGCGCAGCGCGATCTTCCACCAGTGGGAACAACTGGAAGCCAGCGGGTGCATCGACAACTTTCGCATCCTCGCCGGGGAGAAGGACGGGTTTCGAGAGGGCTGGTTCTTCGCCGATTCGGATGCTTATAAATGGCTGGATGCTGCCGCCCGGATTTATGCTCTTCATCCGGATGCGAAGCTGGCTGCCTGCATGGACTCCTTCCTCGCCCTGCTCCACAAAGCCCAGGCGGAAGACGGTTACCTCTTCACCTACAACCAGATCCACTTCCCCGGCACGCGCTGGGTCAACCTGCAGATCGAGCACGAGCTGTACTGCCACGGTCACCTGATCGAGGCGTGCCTCTCGCACCACATTGCCACCGGACGGACCGACTCGCTCAGCATGGCTTGCCGCGCGGCCGACCTGCTGGTACGCGACTTTATGGGGAAGGGTCCGGAATTCACCCCTGGTCACGAGGAGATCGAGATCGCCCTGCTGCGCCTGTACCAGGTCAGCGCGGGCATCGTCCTTACCTCGACCTGGCGGCGCAATTTCTCGAGCAGCGCGGACGCACGCCACGCTTTCCCCTTGCGATCATCCGCCAGAACGCCAGCGTGGCGAAACGGGGGAAATTTGTCCGTAAACAGCGGGACGCACATCTGATGGCGCATCCCGAACACGCCTCCTTTCGCCTGCCGAAGCGCAACGCTGCCAAAAACTCCCTGGCGGTGACCTTGCGCTGGAATGCCAGCGCCCTCTCCGGAAAATACTTCCAGCAGCATGCCCCGATCCGCGAGCAGACGCGTGCCGGTCGGTCACGCGGTGCGCTTCGGCTATCTCGAAACCGCCACAGCCCTGCTCCAGCGCCTGCTCCCTGACGCAAGTTTGATGCCAGCGCTCGAGCAAAGCTGGGACCACATGGTGAGGCGCCGGATGTACGTCACCGGCGGGCTCGGTTCGCTGCCCGTCCTGGAAGGCTTCGGCAACGATTACGAGCTCGACCCCGAATACGCGTATGCCGAGACATGCGCCGCCCTGGCGGGCATGTTCTGGAACTGGGAGATGGCCCTCAGCACAGGAAATGCCCGGTACAGCGACCTGTTCGAGTGGCAGTTGTACAACGCGGCCGCGGTCGGCATGGGGCTGGACGGGAAAGGCTACCTGTACAATAACCCGCTCGCCTGCCGGGGCGGAATCACCCGCCAGGCCTGGTTTGACATCCCCTGCTGTCCCTCCAACCTAAGCCGTACCTGGGCAGACCTGGGCAAATACATCTACTCAGTTGACAGGGAAAACGTATGGATCCACCAGTACATCGGCAGCCGGGTGACGCTCCAGGCGGTCGATTCCCTGGAGGTCCTGCTCGACTCCGACCTGCCGTACGACGGGCGGGCTGTCATCAAACTCGCCCCACGGAAACAGGCTGAGTTCACCCTGCACCTGCGCCTGCCGTCATGGAGCATGGCGAGGCGGATCACGGTCAACGGGGAAACGATCGAGGTGCCGGCTGCCTCGCCTGAAAGTGAACCGTCTGCCGGGGGCTACGACCCGCGTCCGGCGCGGTTTCTACCGATCCGGCGGACCTGGTCGGCGGGCGATACGGTCGAAATCGCCTTCGATATGGCGATCAGCCAACGCCGCGCCAGCCCGAGGGTCAGGGGTCACCGTGGCAAAGTTGCATTGACGCGCGGCCCGCTGGTCTACTGCCTGGAGAGCGTCGATAACCCGGGTGTGGACCTTTTCACCTGCCGCCTGGACCCGGCCTCGCTGCGGGTTGACCCCGCCCCGGACCTGCTGGGCGGAGTCCAGGTGCTGCAGGCAAAGACCAGTGACGGCGCCCGCTGACCTTCATCCCGTACTGCCTTATGGGCCAACCGCGGCCCGTCGCAAATGAACGTGTGGGTGAGGACCTGAAATAATGGATCGTCCAAAGAAAAACACGATCTGAGAATTTCCACGATTCACACCTTTTTTTCAACCTGGTGACTCTTTTTACACTGACCAGTTTGAGACAATTGGCAGCCATCCCATCTCATCATTAGGAGAGGACTCTACCCATGGAAACAACCACCACCGCATCCCGCCCCAAACTTTCCCGCCGCGTCTGGCTGGCCGTGATCCTGCTCGGCTTTTCCGGGCAGCTCGCCTGGGGGGTCGAGAACCAGTACTTCAATACCTTCATGTACGACAAGATCACTCCCGACCCGCGGCCCATATCGTGGATGGTGGCAGCCAGCGCGATCGCCGCCACCCTGACCAGCCTGCTGATGGGCACGCTCTCCGACCGCACCCGCACCCGCTGGGGCAAGCGCAAGCCCTTCATCTTATTCGGCTACCTTGCCTGGGGAGTGGCGACAGCGGCCTTCCCCTCGGCTGCCTTCCTGCGCCCGGTGGGGCTGGCGGTGGGCATCGCCATCCTGTTCGACAGCATCATGACCTTCTTCGGCTCGACCGCCAATGACGCGGCGCTCAACGCCTACGTGGCCGACGTGACCAGCACGGAAAACCGCGGCAGGGTGGTGGGCGTGATGGAGATCCTGACCTGGGTGGCGATGCTGATCGTCTACGGCGCCTCGGGCCTGATCATCGAAGCCTGGGGCTACTTCGCCTTCTTCTACCTGATCGGTGGAATGGTCTTCGTCCTGGGGTTGATCGGCGGCCTGCTGGTGCACGAACAGCCCGACCCGACCCCGCCCTCGCGCTCGTACTGGGGCCAGATCGGCGACACCTTCAAATCGGCGAACCTGCGCGCCAACCGGGACCTGTTCCTGCTGCTCTTTGCCCTGACCCTGTACGGCATCGCCGAGCAGATCTTCTTCCCCTACCTGATCATCTACCTGAACCATTACCTGGAGCTGCCCACCCTGCAAGCCTCGCTGCTCATCTTCGTCGCCATCCTGGTCGGCGGGATCGCCCTGGCGTATCCCTTCGGCGTGCTGGCAGACCGGATCGGGCGCAAATGGCTGGCCTTCGGCGCCATCGCCCTCAAGCTGATCGGGCTTGATCCTCTTCTCGTTGATGAAGACCGTCGTGCCGCTGGCGCTGACGGGCATCGTCTGGCTGGCAGGCATGTCGGCCTGGATGATCAGCACCGGGGCCTGGACCAAGGACCTCTATCCCGAAGACAAGCGCGGCCAGTTCGCCGGATATTTCATCCTGTTCACGGTGGCGCTGGCGATGGTGCCCGGTCCGCTGATCGGGGGCTGGCTGGGAACGCATTTCGGCATCCCGGCGGTGATCAACGGGCAGGCGGGATTCATCCCCACCCCGCTCATCTTCCAGGTGGCTGGGGTGGCGACCCTGGTGGCGACCATCCCGCTGTTCTTTGTGAAAGAACGGAAATCTTAATACCGAAGGAAAAGGCGACATTACGCCCATGGAAGGAACAAACATGACCTGGCAACCTGTCCCTGGGACGCTCATGACGCGCTGGGCGAAAGAGGTCACACCCGAAAACGCCTGGCGCGAGTATCCCCGCCCGCAGCTCGTCCGCACGCGAGTGGCAGAACCTGAACGGGCTGTGGGAGTATGCCATCACCCCCAAGGAAAGGCCTGATTTTCCCGGCGCACAGGGCAGAATCCTGGTGCCTTTCGCGCTCGAGTCAGCCCTTTCGGGCGTCAAGCGCGCCCTCAACCCTGACGAGCGCCTGTGGTACCGGCGGACGTTCCGGGTTCCAGAGGACTGGCAGGGGAAACGCCTGCTGCTGCACTTTGGGGCGGTGGACTGGGAAGCCGAGGTACGCGTCAATGGACAGATGGTGGGGACACACCGCGGCGGATTCCTGCCATTCTGGTTCGACATCACCCAAGCTGCTGCAGCCCGGAGAAAACGAACTGGTGGTGGCGGTAAGCGACCCGACCGATGCCTCCTGGCAGGCACGCGGCAAGCAGGTGCTGGAACCCAAATCGATCTGGTACACGGCGGTCTCCGGCATTTGGCAGACCGTCTGGCTGGAACCGGTCCCGGAAACCTTTATCGCCGGGCTAAAAATCACTCCAGACCTGGACGCCGGGACGGTGCGGGTGGAGATCCAGGCAGGAGCTGCAGCAGACCGGCTGGGGGGTGCACACGTGCGAGTTTATGTCTGCGGGGGAGCAGGTTGCGGACGCGGTGATTGAATCGACCGGGACAGAGGTGACGCTCCCGATCCCACAGGCAAAACCCTGGAGTCCCGCTTCACCGCACCTTTACGACCTGAGCGTGGAGACCCGGGATGACCAGGTGAGCAGCTATTTTGGGATGCGCAAGTTCAGCGCGGGGAAGGACGCCCAGGGGCGGAAGCGCCTGTGCCTGAACAACCAGCCGCTATTCCAGTTCGGTCCGCTCGACCAGGGGTATTGGCCGGACGGGCTGTACACTCCACCGTCGGAAGCTGCCATGCGCTTCGACCTGGATGCGATCCAGCGCCTGGGCTGCAACATGCTGCGCAAGCATGTCAAGGTGGAACCGGCGCGTTACTATTACGAATGCGATCAGCGCGGGCTGATCGTCTGGCAGGATATGCCCAACGGCGCAAAGGCGGTCGGGGACGCGACCTCCCTGCTGGCGATCCTGTTTGGCTCCCGGCATAGGGACGGGAATTACCTCTACGCCGGGCGGGAAGAGGCGGCGGGCCGGGATGACTTCAAGCGCGAGCTGAAGGAACTGGTCGAGCACCTGTACAACTTCGCCATGCATCGGGATGTGGGTGCCGTTCAACGAGGGCTGGGGACAGTTCGACAGCCGGGAAATGGCGGACTGGCTGAAGACCTCGACCCGACCCGCCCGGTGGATGCCGCCAGCGGCTGGTTCGACCAGGGCGGCGGGGACTGCAAAAGCCTGCACGTTTACTTCAAGAAGCTGCCCGGTAACAGACCTGAGAAAGAACGGGCGGTGGTCCTCTCTGAGTTCGGCGGCTACAGCCTCAAACTGCCGGGTCACCTGTGGAACCCGGAGGGCGAGTTCGGCTACCGCAAATACCGGTCACGCGAGGAATTGACCAGTGCGTACCTAACGCTGCTTGAAAAGGAATTAAAGCCGTGGATCCGAGACGGCCTCTCGGCGGCAGTCTATACCCAGACGACGGACGTGGAGATCGAGATCAACGGTTACCTCAGCTACGACCGCGAGATCGAGAAAATGGACTTCGAGAAGGTGAGGGAAATGCACAGGAGTCTTGGCTTAGGATGACTTGTATGTGGGGCTGACGGCAGGCGCATTAGGAAGTTTTATAAAACCGTCGGCTTGAGCCCTGCTGGAGGGATGAGACAAGTGCACAATCATAACAGGTGATTCTCCCGGAGGCAGGAGTATGTGCTGAAAACGCCCCCCAGAAGAGGGACGAATTCCCCCCACCCTTAGTGGAGGGGAATTTTAAATCCCAATTCAGATAAAATGAAAAGAAACCATAAAAATGCGCGATAATAAATTGGAAATCCAACAGCCTGACTGCCACCGCAGATTCTCAAAGATGTCCGGTACACCCAATCCATTTGTTGAAAGGGGAGACACAAATGATCAATTACATCATTGTCAGTATTATCAGCGGGATACTATTCGGCATTTTGGACGGGTTGATCAACGCCAATCCATTCGCAACCAGGCTATTCGAGATTTATAAGCCAATAGCCAAAACCTCAATCAATTTTGCAGCGGGGATGTTGATCGACCTTGCATATGGGTTTATCCTGGCAGCCATATACCTGCTCCTATACCAAAGCCTGCCGGGTGGTACGGGCTTGTTGAAAGGATTAAGTTTTGGACTGATGGTCTGGTTTTTCCGGGTGGTAATGAGCGCTGCTTCCCAGTGGATGATGTTCAAAGTGCCAATGAAAGCCTTGTCCTATTCCCTCTTGGCAGGGCTGGGGGAGATGCTGATCCTGGGCGTACTTTATGGGCTTGCATTGTAACCTTACTGCACGAACCCTGATCACTATCACGCTGATTGCAGCGCTGGCTGCCGGTTGCGCGCCAGTTTCCAGCCCCGGGTCAGGCATCCAACCAACCACAACTGGCATGCCGTCCAGATCAGACCAGGAAATTTCTGACAAGCTGGATGCCTTTTTAACGAGACTCAGTACCGATCCGGCTTTTGGCGGGACAGAGCTGGCTTTTAGCGGGTCAGTTTTGGTAGCGCTTGATAACAGGGTTCTTTTAAGCAAAGGCTACGGACTGGCAGATCGAAAGCTTAGCCTGCCAAACACCGCTCAGACCCAATTCCATATCGCCTCGGTCACAAAACAATTCACCGCGCTGGCAATCCTGATCCTGCAGGCGGAAGGCAAGATCGACGTGCAGGACCGCGTGTGTACCTATTTCTTTAATTGTCCGCCTGCCTGGCAGGGAATTACGCTGCACCATCTCCTGACCCACACCTCGGGCATCCCGGATTACTACTCGTCATATGATTGGGAATCCCACCGGGGGAAACCGATGACCCCCACTGACCTGCTGGCACTCTTCATCGATAAGCCACTCGATTTCCAGCCTGGCGAAAAATGGAAATACAGCAACTCGGGATTTGTATTGCTGGGGATGATCATTGAGCAGGTATCCGGAATGAGCTACGCAGACTTCCTCAAGGAGAAACTCTTTGCTCCATTAAAAATGGACAACACAGGTTATCTCGATGATCATGAGAATCTCGCAGTCGGTTACAAGGACGATGGAAGCATCCAACCAGCCAATTTCGAGGACATGTCAGGGCTGTATGCGGCGGGCGGGCTGACCTCAACGGTGGAGGACCTCCACACCTGGGACCAGGCGTTATTCAGCGACACGCTGATCCCGGAGGACTTAAAAGCAAAGATGTTCACTGCTTATGCGACCGTACCCGATGGCAGCGGGTTCGGGTACGGCTATGGGTGGTTGATCGGGGAAAGCGCAGGTGGCAGGATCCTCTATCATCCCGGGAGGATAGAAGGTTTTTCGAGCATCAACCTTTATGCTCCCGATGAAAAAGTCACAGTGATCTTGCTCAGCAACCAGTGGATGAGGGATCCATACAGGATCGGACTCCAGTTGGCAAATATTGTTTTTGCAGCAGAGGAATAGCACCGGTCCGACCGGGGTTGAATTCCTCCGCTGCGGAGATGGCAGATCAAAAACGCATTTCCAAGACTATTGACAAGATCATGTTCCAATCCTGCACCAAAACAAATGACGCCCGGGAGGGCGTCATTTATGCTTTAACCAGTTTTACCTCGTCACCAATCGAAGATCTTGTCCATCTCCTCGTTGGGCACATCGAAGACCACGTTGTGGGGTGGGAGCGGTTCGCGCGTCATCCACTCAGGCAGGCGGTCATCGGCCTTGGTGAAGCCGGCGCCCTTATTGAATTCCAGCTCGAGCTTGATGGTCTGTTTGCCCAGCACCTGCAGGATGTCGGTGCCCACATCCCAGCCGTAGCGGGAATTGATGAAATCGCGCAAAGTCTCAGGCGGGGCGACAGCAAAGCCAAAGGAGGAGAACATGCAAGCGCCGAGGCAGTCATAACCTGCCATGGCGATCTGCTTTTTGCGGGACAGCTCCACCTGACCAGCGGGGTCGAGGTGGTTGATCTTATCGCGGATGGTGGCGCCGCAGGTATGGTCGGCGCCCTGCGGGGTGGTGGCAAAGGTGACACCGGTGCCCTTGATGGCGCGCGGCTCGTAGGCTGACATGGCCTGGTTCTTTGCCACCGGAACGCGCTCGATGCCGAGGATCCTGCCAGTGAGCCCCGCGCCGGAACCGATGATGCGTCCCAACGGGGTGTTCCTGCGGATCTCATCGCAAAGCTCCACTGCGCGCTTGCCGTCACCAAATTGCATGTAACCGGCTTCGGCAGCCACGCCCAGGGCTGCTCCCAATTCGATGGAGCAGACTCCAAGGTCGTTGGCCTGCCAGTTCAGGCGCCCGATCCAGTCGTACTCGCGGATGCCCAGGTTGGAGCCCATCAACCCGATGGTCTCATATTCGATGGGGGAGACGATGGTCTTGCCGTCTTCCCCGGCGAAGACATTCGAGCAGCGGATGATGCAGCCGGGCATGCAGGCGTGGGTGGTATTGCCTTCCCCGCCGCGCGCCAGGATGAGCTCGCGCAGGTGTTCCCCGCTGATGTCATCGGCATATTCGAAGGTGCCCGAAGAGAAATTGCGGGTGGGCAGACCGCCGAACCCGTCAGCCATATGGACCATGGCGGGGGTGCCGTAGTCGCTGTAGGTATGAGTCTGCGGATGGTCCATGAGGAACTTGTTGTACACCTTCTGGGTTGCGCGGAAGGCTGCGGAGTCCACGAGCGGGGGCTTGGAGCCGCCGGCAGGGTCGAAGACAATGGCTTTCAGACCCTTCGAGCCCATCACCGCGCCCAGACCGCCGCGGGCGTTGATACGCGAGGGCACCCCGTCCTTGTCCAGGTTGAGAATGCCGGCGGAGAGCAGCTTCTGTTCCCCGGCAGGGCCAATGAGGGCAATGGCGACCTTTTTCCCGTAACGTGCCAGCAGGGACTCGGCAGCCGCGAAGACACCCAGCCCGGCCAGGTCAGAAGCCGGCTCGAAGCGCACCCCGTCCAGGCCGAGGTGCATCACCGAAACACCGGGTTCGGCGGGCCAGTCTTCGATGATGAGCACCTTGATACCCATCATTGCCATTTGCAGGGCGGTGGTGCCGCCTGAATTGGACTCCTTGACGCCGCCGGTGAGCGGGGATTTACCACCCACCGAAAGCCGGTCGATGGAAGAGAGCATGTGCCCGGTGAGCAGCCCGGGGCAGAAGAGTAGTTTGTTTTTCGGACCGAGCGGTTCACACTCAGGGGGGACTTCATCCAGCAGGATACGGGCGATCAAGCCGCGCCCGCCGAGGCGCCGCCAGGATTCGGGGACCGGTTCCCGTTTCAGGGTGCGGGTGCGTACGCTGACGCGCCAGACCTGGGAATAACTCAGAGTTTTGATCAGACATGTTTCCTCCAAACGCCTTAAATTTATTAAACAAAAATGACACTTTTCATTTAACACAAACCTCGTTGATCACATCCCACAGCACGGGCAGACCACTTTCGATAAAGGAAACCGGCAGGCGTTCGTTGTGCCCGTGCCCGAGCGTCATGGTGGGGAAGTCGGGAGGCACCAGCCCGGGCGTGAAGCCATAGGTCTGGATGCCGGCTTTCTGGTACTGGGATGCGTCGGTGGCACCGGGCATCAGGAATGGGATGATGATGCCATGCGGGTCCATTTTGCGGGTGCAGCGCTCCAGGGTGGCGTACAAGGGTGTCGAGGTGGAAACCTCAGCCCCATCGGTGGTCAGCATGGTTTCAAGCGTGACACCGCCGCCGCAAGCCTGCATGACCTCGCGCTTGACGTCTTCCGGAGACTGACCGGGGAGTTTACGGCAGTCGAGATGCACCTCTGCCGTGGAGGGGATCACGTTGGTCTTGGAACCGGCGTGCAGCACGGTGGGTGTGCAGGTATTGGTGGTCATGGCGGTCAGCATCGTTCGCGCAGGACCTTTAACCCGCCCCAGCACCAGGTGAATCAGGGCAGGGTTTGCCAACAGACCGGCAAGCACACCCAACGGCCAGCGGACCTGGGTGGAGGCTGCCTTCAGCATGTTCCTGAAGGTGGGAGTGATGTGCACCGGCAGATGACCGTTACGGTGAAGGTTGTCCATCGCCCGGGCAAGGTGCAGCACGGCGTTGTCATCATGCGGCAGGGACCCGTGTCCGGGTTTGCCGCTGGCGGTCATGCGCAGCCAGCACATGCCCTTCTCAGCCACCTGGATCATGTAAGCCTTGTTCTTCCCCATGTAGATGGGGAACGCCCCGCCCTCGGTCAGGGCATATTCGGCGTCGATCAGGTCGTGGTGCTGTTCCGCCAGGAAGCGCGAGCCATGCGTAAACCCGTTCTCTTCGTCGGCCACCGCCGCCAGGATCAGGTCGCGTTTGAGCGGCAGCTTGTGGCGGCGCACCTGCAGGAAGATCTGCAGGTAACAGGCAAGAAAACCCTTCATGTCGAGGGCGCCGCGGCCCCAGACTTCGCCGTCGATGACTTCGCCGCCAAAGGGGTCGTGACTCCAGTGCTCGCGTTCGACCGGCACCACGTCCACGTGACCGGAGAGCATCAAGGGCCGGGCGGACCCGTCGCCGCGGATGCGGGCGACCAGGTTCACGCGTCCCGGGGCGGATTCGAGAACCTGGAAATCATCGTCCCTGAACCCCTCCTTCTCGAGGATCTCCCTGATCACCAGGATGGCGGGCAGTTCGTTCCCGGGAGGGTTGACCGTCTCAGCGCGGATAAGGCGGATGAGATGCTCCACCGTTTCGCCGGTTGCAGATTTCCAATCGAGATCATGATCCATGCGCAATTCTCCCGTGCTTAAATGAGATTCCGATTGGTCGGTTCACTTTAACGCAGACAGGCGTTCCAACCGGAATGAACCTGCTAAAATTCGGGCTGGGACATATCCCCCCCAGATATGGCGCCCAGCCCCCCGGGTTCCCCAAACGTATTTTTCCTGATAAGTTCTAACCACCGTTAATTTCGGTCCTGGAACAGGTTTTCCAGGAAACATCACCCGCTTTGGAACCGGAATGTTTTGAATTCGGACGAACACGGCGGACCCGAGGTAACGTGCAATTCGGCGGGCTGCGACATGACCATGATCAGGCAGTCATTGGTCATGCCGCGCATCGGATCGGCATCCGGCTGGAGATGGCGGCAGACCGGGAACTCGGCTGAATCGTGCGAGCTGAGTACCTGCTTGATGCGGTCCAGATCCACCGGTCCGCTTCGCGGAGAGAGGTGCCCGTCGAGGCAGCCCAGGCGGGAGAAGGAGTGCCTGTTGCTTAACTGGTAGAGCTGCCTGAAGCCCTCGGTCAGCAGGCGGGGGTCGAGCAGGTCGGTGTTGACCAGGGGATGGTTGGTGTGCGCCAGGTTGCTCCCGCCATTATCGGGAACGAAGCGCAGCACCTGGTGGGGGGAGCACTCGTAATCTTCCACGAGGCGGTCATCGGCAAGCATGTAATTGATGCCCGAGGCGTGAGGGATGGATTTGAGAAATGAGCGCGCCAGGTCCAAACCCGGCTGGTCGATGAGACCGCGCGCCACCAGCATTGCAGGCAGGCCGTTTCGGTCGTAATTTAACTTCATTGCCAGGGTATTCTGGCAAACGCCCAACGGGCTGCTGTTGAGACCGCAGATGCCCACCAGGCCAGGTTCGGTGACCACGTAAGCCTCCCGGTCGGAATCGGGATAAGTAATGTGCAGCAGGGTCTGCAAGCCGTTATAGAGGGTGGGCGTATCGAGATTCTGGGCCAGGAAAGTGGGACGGCTGTCGAGCGCCGGAATGCCCACGCTCGAGCAGCGGTTTGGATTGAGAGAGCGCGGGAAATGCTCGAGCTGACCCGAGTTGAACCAGTAAGCCTCATCCTGCATCTGGAACATCCAGATCAGGGCGGGGTCAACACCAGACGCTTCGGCGATACCCTCGATCTCTTCCGCCAGGTCGGGGGTCCATTTTTTGGAGGCAGCCTGGTGACCGGTGGACTGGAGGAAGGCGGCGCCGATGTCTTCCAGGCGGGCGGTGAGTCCCGCCTGCTTGAGGCTTTCCCGGCCGCTATCGAAAAGGGAGGTGATCTGTGAACGCAACTGCTCGCCGTGGATGCGGCCGCGCTGGCGCGGCGACCCGCTGAGCTCGACGATGTGCATTTTGAAGGGTTCCATTCCCATCTCCCGTAAGGACATATATTATGAAGAGACGACTCAGGAACGGCGCAGGACCTTGCCGGGCTTGAGACCGGTGTGCTGTTTGTTCTCGAAAGCCACTTTGCCGTTCACCAGCACATGGGCAATGCCCTCGGGCTGGCGGGTGGGATTGCGATAATCGTCGTTGCCGCGCAGGTTCTCGTAATCGAAGACCACCAGGTCGGCATAGGCGCCGGCTTCGACCACACCCCGGTCGGTGAGACCAAGCACCTCGCGGGCGGGGACGGAGGTGACCTTGCGGACTGCTTCCTCGAGGCTGAAGGTTTCCTTCTCGCGTACGAATTCCTGGATGTAGTGCGGGAACATGGAGAAATAATTGGGACAGACCCCGTATTGGAACAGGCCGTCGGAGTATTTCACATCGCCGGACAGGGCGAAACCGTCAGTGCAGGGCGAGGCGGCGTGATGCTTGAGGAAGGTGGCGAGCACCCGGTCGTGACGCATGTCGATGAAATGGACCCACTGGGCATGGCTGTCTTCCGCCAGGATGTCGAACAGGACCTCCAGCGAGGTATCGTAGGCGGTCGTGACGATCGAGTTGGGAGTGCGCTCGCGGGCGATCTCCCCGACGGTGCGGCCGACGTACTCGGAGTTGGTGCATTCCAGGATGCGGCTGTTATCCATCCAGTAGGGCTCGGCCACCGGGTTGACCATGTTGAACTTGAAGGTGCCGCAATAAACGAGTTCCTTCACCTTTTTACGAAAGTCATTGTCCTTTAGCGAGGGCGGAAAATTGTTCCCTGCTCAGGTCGCGCAGCCACTTGGGCAGCGACAACTGGAATGAATAGAAGGAGTCGATGATGGGAGCCATGCCGCCGATGTGGTGCTGCCAGGCTACCACGTTGAACATGATCTTCAAGCCTTCGTCCCAGGCGCGGTCGATCACTTCTTCGAGCGTGGCCCGGGCGATGGCTTCAGCCAGGTAATCGGGCTGCGGCAGGGGCACGATATAGGCAGGCGTGAAATGGGCAATGTTGACCGGGATGTTGTTGGACTGGCGGCTGATCTCCACAGTTTCGAGCAGCCCGTGGTAACGCCCGGCAAAGATCTCTCCGGTGGCGCCGTGGTAGATGCCATAGCCGTGCTCGTCCGGGCGGCTGGCGGGCCACTGGTTCTGGTGGAAGCGGGTGTGCGGGGCGTAAAACCCGCCATAGGACTGGGCCACCTTTGCCAGGCGGACGATCTCTGCGCGGGAGGCATAAGCGCCCGGCCAGGAACCGTCCAGTCCCACCGACAGACCGAAGGCACCGCTGCGCATGGCTTCGTCTGCCATTTTTTCCATCTGGCTGACCTGGGATTCGCTTGCCTCCTGGTGGGTCTGCATGCCCATCGCGGCGGTGCGCAGCATGCTGTGTCCCACCAGGGGGGCGTAGTTGATGGCAATGCCAGCCTGCTCCACCACCGACAGCCACTCGTCGAAGGTGCGCCATGAAATATCCAGGTTCCCGCCCAGGGCGGCTTTCATCGCCGTGGTGATATCCGAATCGCTGTCGGCATTGATGGGCGCCAGACTCATGCCGCAGTTGCCGGCGATGACCGTGGTGACTCCCTGCATCAGCAGGTTCTGCGCCAGCGGGTATTTCATGAGGGTGACGTCGGCGTGCGAATGGGGGTCCACGAAGCCCGGGCAGGTGACCATGCCGCGGCCGTCGATTTCACGCAAGGCAGGTCCATCGACCTCACCCACGGCAGCGATGCGGTCGCCGCGGATGCCCACACTGCCGATATATGAGGTCCGACCGGTCCCGTCAACGATGCGGGTATTCTTGATCAGGATATCAAAAGGTTCACTCATCAAATACCTCCAGGATAATGAAAGATTTCCTTTCAGCTCATCCGGCTGGCGGCGTCGCGCGGGTCGAGCACATCCCGCAGGGCGTTCCCGAGCAGGTTGATCCCCAGCACCACCACGAAAATGGTGAGACCGGGGGAAAGCACCACCCAGGGGGCGGTCACGATGAAATCACGGGCGTTGACCATCATGGTGCCCCACTCCGGCAGGGGCGGCTGGGCTCCCAGGCCGAGGAAACTCAGCGAGGCAGCCGCCAGGACCGCGGTGGGCATGGTCAGCGAGACATATACGATGATGGGGGAGAGGATGTTGGGCAGGATGGTGCGGAACATGATGCGGGTATGCCCGGCACCCAGGGCGCGCTCGGCGGTCACATAATCCTGTTCCTTGACCACCAGGATGGCGCTGCGCGCCAGGCGCGCAAAGGTGGGAATGGAGGCAACCCCGATGGCGACCATGGCATTCTCGAGGCTGGGTCCCAGGATGGCGACGATGGCCAAAATGAGCAGGATGTATGGGAAGCCCAGCATCACGTCCATCAGGCGCATGACCAGCATGTCGACCTGACCGCCGAAATAGGCGGAGGGGATCCCCAACCCAAGACCGCCGACGGTGCCGATGGTGGTGGTGATGACCATGATCAGGAGCGCATAACGGGCACCAAAAATGATGCGGCTGAAGAGGTCGCGGCCCTGTTCATCGGTGCCGAAAACGTGCTGGAGGGTGGGGGAGGTAAGGCGGTCGCTGATCTTGATGGCGAAGGGATCGTAGGGTGTGATCAGCGGTCCGAAAATGGCCATGAAAACCAGCAGCAGGAAGATGACTCCACCGATCTGGGCTGAACGCTTGCGCAGCAGGCGGCGGGCAAGCCGCCAGGTCTGGCTGGAGGAGGAAGCCGGGATCTTCAGTGCGGGGGTGGGCAGCGCCATAGGTTCAGTGATCATTACAGGGTCATTTTGCCAGTTTTACGCGCGGGTCGATCACCTGGTAGAGGACGTCGACCAGCAGGTTGAGCAGCACGTAGGTGGTGGCGCTGATCAGGATGATGCCCTGGGTGATGGTGAAGTCACGCCACTGGATGGCCTTGACACCCAACTCCCCGATCCCGTGCCAGCCGAAGATATTCTCGATAATGAAAGCGCCACCCAACAAGCCGCCGATCTGCAGGCCGATGATGGTGATGACCGGCAGGAGGGCGTTCTTGAGGGCATGCTTGAAGACCACCATGTTCTCGGTCAGGCCCTTGGCACGCGCCGTGCGGATGTAATCCTGGTCCAGCACCTCGAGCATGGAAGAGCGGGTGATGCGCGCCAGGCTGGCGGAGAGGATCAAGCCCAGGTTAAATGATGGCAGCAGGAGACCCTTCCAACTGTTATCCCCGATCACCGGCAGCCAGCGCAGCGAGACGGAGAATAACAGGATCAGCAGGATGCCAAAGAAAAACGAGGGCATGGACAGGCCGAACAGGCTGATGGTCATGGCAGTCACATCGAAAATGGTATCCTTGTAATAAGCCGAGATGATCCCCGTGACAACCCCGATGATCACCCCGATGATCAGGCTGGCAAGGGCCAGCTTCATGGTGTTAAGGTAGCGATAGCCGATCTCATCGGCAACCGGCTCGCGGGTGCGGACCGAGATGCCCAGGTTGCCATGGAGCACATCGGAGACGTAATAATAGAACTGTACCAGGGGAGGCTTGTCCAGATGAAACTCGGCGCGGATGATGGCAGCCGCTTCAGCGGAGTCCGCCTCGGTCAACTGGCCGCTGTACAGCATGCTGACCACATCGGTGGGGATCGCTGCCTTGATCAGGAAAGTAACCAGCAGGATCCCCACGCAAACGGGTAAGAGATAGAAGATTCGGCGCAGGAGATAAGCAAACAACCGGGTTTACTCCAAGGAGAAGGAAGGGCTTATTTCTGGAACCAGATGTCTCCAGGGATGATATAGCCGTAGTGGTCGCCGTGGAAGTCCTGCACTGAGGCTTTCAGGGCATACATGGTCCAGTCAGCCTGGATGGGGATGATGATCATGCGCTGCAGGAGCAGGGTCTGCGCCTGGTGGGCCAGTTCGATGCGCTGGTCATAATTCATGGTGGTCTCGATGGCATCCAGGACCGTGTCCAGTTCGGTATCGGCGGGGATGTGACCGCGGTCCCCGGGGGAGCGGAACAGGACGGTCATGACATCCATGTCACCCCAGGTCCAGCGCATCAGGTCCATGTCGAGGGAGTCTTTTTTCAGGCTGGGGTAGAAGGCGCCCCAGTCGCTTTGCTTGATGGTGATCTCGATACCCACGGCGAGGAAGTCCTGCTGCAGGATCTCGAGGGTGCGGATGACGTAGGTGTAACCGGAGTAACTCCACATGCCAAAGCTGGCTTTCTGCCCGTCCTTCTCGCGGATACCGTCACCGTCCGTATCCACCCAGCCCAGGTCGGTGAGCATCTGTTTGGCTTTTTCGGGATCGTAGGGGGTGCCGTACTGCTCGCCGATGGCGGCATCATAGCCCATGAGACCGGGTGCCAGCGGGTTGTAAATGGCTGTCGAGTAGCCACCGCGGCTGGATTGGACGATCGAATCGCGGTCCACGGCGTAGCCGATGGCGGTGCGGAACTGCGGATCGTTGAAGGGCGGCTTCTCGCAGTTGAATTCGATGAAATGCAGGGAGGTGGAATTTTTATTCGTATAGATATTGAAGAGGGGATTGCCTTGCACCTGGGGCAGAGTGTCTGCATTCAGGATGGAGGCATCCAGCTCACCGGTGGTCAGGGCAGCCATGGCGGTGCCGTCCTCGGCGATCACCTGGAACTTCATCTGCGCCAGTAGGGCAGGACCCTTGTTGATGGCATCCTCGCGCACCTGCACAAAATTGGGGTTGCGGACGAAGGTGAGACTGGAACCGGGCAGCCATTCCCTGAGCATGAAGGGACCGGTGCCGATGGGATGGCGACCGTACTTGTCTGCCCATTTTTGCACCGCGGTGGGGGAATTGAACCCGGAGTAGGCGTAATTGAGCACGTTCCACAGGCCTGCGAAGGGTTCCTTGAACACCAGCTTGACGGTGTAGGGATCGAGGACATCCACCTGCTTGAGCGATCCGTAGTATGCCTTGACCGGTGAGGCGTTCTTCGGGTCGAGGATGCGGTCGAAGTGGAACTTGACGGCGTCGGCGTTGAAATCGGTGCCATCGGTGAACTTGATGCCCTGGCGGAGGACGAACGTGACCTCGCGCTGGTCATCGCTGACTGTCCAGGACTCAGCCAGCCAGCCGTGGATGACGTTTTCCTGGTCGATGTAGATCAACCTTTCCAGGAAGGTGGTTGCCATGACGGCTTCGGCAGCCCCCGAGGTGGTGCGGACGTTGTCGAGCGACTCGGGGTCTTCGGCGATGCGCAGGGTGAAGGTATCCCCTGCCGGCACGGGCACGTCTTCATAGACCGGTTCAGCGGGTTTGCATGCAGCCAGCCCGGTGAGCAGCAGTATCATTACCAGGAAAAATGAAATCGTCTTCATGTGGGTCTCCTTTACAGGTGCAGAACCGATTCTATTCGGGGAGCGGTCAATTTAAAGAAAATTGTGTAAACCTCGAAGTACAGGGGGGACCGGGACAGACATGCATGCGGGGATGTTCATCCAGGGACATGATCGATGTCCCCAGGGTCATCCATTCATTCCCAGGTGAGGAGTGGCGGCAAACCGGATGCGTGGTTGAATCATGGGAACTCAGCATTCTCTTAGTAGAGATAAAGTTTGCTTCCCTGGAAGACTCCACCGCCCCAAGCTGCTTGTAAACAACGTCAAAGCGGATGCGGGAGTTGATATCTTTCATAATGATAACCTCATCGGGGCCATCCCCAATGGATTTTATTCCTTCAGACAGGTGCCGAATATCAGTGTTCGAAAATGGATGGTTGGTATGGCAAACACTGCGACGGTGCGCAGGCTGGGAATATTCCGCAACCTGGTTGGCCGAACATTCGAAGTCGATCACCCGGGTGCGGCTGCCCAGGATATAGTTTTGCCCGGAGGCGTGGGGGACGGTCTTTAGGAAAGATTTGGCCTCGGTGAACGATCTCCTTGCCAATACCCCGCGGAGGACGAAGGCAACGGGAAGCCCATCCCTGGAATGATTTAATTGGCTCAAATTGTTGCAAACAATACCGATGGAATGGTTGTTGATCCCATTCAAAGCGATCAGCCCGGCTACACTAAAGACCACGGACTTAACATCCGTGTGCTCCTCCTTGATATGCAGGATCACCTGGCAGCCATCCAAATAGTCGGGCATGTCCATGTTTTGGGCTACAAGGGAGGGAGAACCCGGTTCCCTTTGCCAGCCGACGGAGGAGCAGCCTCTCGGCCCGCCGTGCAGCGCCTGCCATTTATCCTGCCTGAACCACCATTCCTCATCCTGGAGTTGAAAGGCGAAAATAGTCGGGAAATCCACGCCAGACCCTTCAGCGATACCCCTGACCTCCTCGAGCAGGTCGGGGGTCCACCTTTGGATGGCCGGCATGAAATTGGTCTCGCTGACAAGATCCTGCAAATATTGTCCAAGTGGGTTGCAGCCTTCCTGAGACAGGGTCTCTTTCCAGCGAGACATGAGCTCCTGGATCCTGGGGCGCATGATTTCGCCATGCATCCTTCCCCGCTCGCGCGGCGGACCGGTCAGGGTCAGGATGTGGGAAGTGGGAAAATCATTCATGCTCTTGCCACTCCGCACCAGTTGAGCATAAACAGCGCCAGCGATTTCGCGCCGGTCACGATGCTGTCGATCTCCACGAATTCGTCGGCAGCGTGACCGTTCTCACCTTTTGGTCCGTATACCACGGCAGGAGTGGCAGTGAATAGGTTAAAAGAGCGCATGTCGGTGGTGCCGGTAAATGCCAGCGAGGTCAGCTCTGACCCGATGATCGACTTATGCGCCGCTCCGAGTGTTTTAATCAACTCGTGGTCAAGGGCGATGGAGTCACCTTCGGACTGGAAGCCGTAATATTCCAGCGTGGGAGGATTTTGCACCAGCAGGGGAATTTCCCGGGAAGCCTCCTGGATGCAGGCTTCAACCCGCTTGCGCATCTCCAGGTTGCGGACGCCCGGTTCATAGGAAAGCCGGCAAACGAAGGAACAATCCGCAGGGACGGAAGAAGGCCAGTGACCCCCTTTTATTTCGCCGATATTCAAATTGAGAGGGTGCTCGTGGTCCAGGAAAAGGGGATGGCTTACCTGCTTGTTCATTTCCACTTCAAGCCGGCGCAGAGCCTGCATGAGAGTGAAACAGATCTCGATCACGTTGGAACTTTTATGCGCCTGCGCCACGTGGGCAGAACCGCCCCGCACGCGGACGCGGAACCACATCACTCCCAACTCACTCATCCCCAGGGTGAGGTTGGTATCCTCGGTAACGATGGCTGCATCGGCACCGGCCGCGTGGCCGCGCAGGCGGCACGCCAGGGCGCCATTTCCCCCGCATTCCTCCTCGATCACGGTCTCGTAAAATACATTCCCTTTCAAGGTGACGCGGCTCGACAGGATTGACTGCAAGGCCAGGGTCATCATAGCAATGCCGCTTTTCATATCGGCGGCACCACGGCCGTACATGCGGCTGCCGACAATTTCAGCGCCCCAGGGATCGTGACTCCAGCCCCAAAGTGGTTCCGGGCTGACCACGTCGATGTGGCCGTTCAATGCCAGTGATCTGCCACCGCCGTCGCCCTGCAGGATTGCGGTCACATTCGGACGCCCGGTATAATCCCACTCCACAGGGGCAAAGGCGGGATGGGCGCACAGGTCGCTTAGTCTCGGCTCCCAGATCTCGGCAGGCACACCCAGCGACCGGAGCTTGCGGTAAACGATCTCCTGAGCCGGTCGTTCCTTCCCCAGGGTACTGGGATGCTGAACCAACGCCTGGAGGAAAGACACCATGTCCGCCTTGTTATCGTCAATGGCTAACAGGACCTTCTGTTCAGTTGAATTCATTTAATTCATCCCTAACATGATTATTGCTGAAAGGAAAACCGGCGGTAATCCGTTTCGCAAGGGTTACCCTCGGCGACAAATAACTCGGGCGGGTTTGACAGTGAATAAATAACCGAGACCCAGGTATTGGTAGTATCAGCAGCATGCCCCCGGTGGGAACAGATCGGCCCGGAATGGGAGCGCAGAATGCCCTTGAAGTTTTCGATGGTCACCGGCTTGCCAGGGTCCTTCAAGCGGTATTCCAGATAATTAAACCGGGCGAGGCTGTTTTGAGTGAATACCGGGTACATGGGGATATGCTCATCGTTCACCAGGGGGTGGTTTGTGTGGTAAACACGCCGGGATCCTTCAAAGGGGACAAATTGGTCACACCCTTTGGCTGAGCCCTCGAAATCCACCACCTGCTCACCATCCGCCACCATGAAGTTCTGGGCTGCGCCCTGCCTGGTGCGGGTGAGAAAATCGACCGCTTCAGACAGGGACTTTCTGCGAAGAATTTCCCTGACCATGAATTGCACCGGAAGACCCCTGGGGTTACTTTTCAAGTGCAGTGTATTCACGCAAACGCCCAGCGGAGACCTGTTCAAACCCATCCAGCCTAAATTGCCGGGGTGGCAAACGAAAAAGGCTTCGGGTTGATCATCTGCCTTGATATGCAGGACGACCGCCAGGTTTTTCGAGATATATTCCGTATCCAGGTTCTGCCCGAGTAATGCCGGGGAATTTTCTTCCCTGAAACAGCCGATTGAGCTGCAGGCGAGCGTGGGCTGGCCTCCCCTGGCCTGTGAGTACCGCCACATTTCGTCCAGGCAGCACAGGCTGAAGATGTCGTTAAAACGAACGTTTGACCCCTCGCTGATGCCCCTGACCTCATCCAACGGATGGGTGGCGAATATTTCCGCAGCCTGGAGATGCCCGGTCTCTGCAATGAAACGGTCAAAAAGGTCTTCAGGAGCGGGCGATGGAACCGCCTGGGACGCCAGGTATTTCACCCGTTCGACATGTTCCCAAATTAATGCCCTGAATGCTTCGCCGCGCTGGCGACCAATCTCACGGTGGGTCCCGCTTAGAGTCTCCAAAACTTCCATTCTCAACTCCCTGCCTTTCCCATGGAAAGGTTTTAATAATAAATATCGGTACCTGGTTGGAACTTCCAGCGCCTGCCGGCAAAATTAAGTGAACGGAACCTTATAGTCTATTTGGAATTAATTATGTCCCATAATACAAACTGAAACGAATTCCAGTTTTAGTTGGATATTTCCCTCGGATCCAGGACATCGCGCAAAGCATTCCCAAACAGGTTGATCCCCAGGATGCTGACGAAGATCGCCAACCCGGGTGACAGCACGACCCACGTGGCGGAGGTGAGAAAGTCCCTGGAATTCACCATCATGGCACCCCATTCGGGAGTGGGAGGTTGAGCTCCCAGCCCCAAAAAGCTTAATGCAGCCGCGGAAAGCACCGCGGTGGGCATGTTCAAGCTGACAAAAATAATGATGGGGGAGATGATATTGGGAAGGATGGTATGCAGCATGATGCGCAGGTTACTGGCTCCCAGGGCTCTTTCAGCAACCACGTATTCTTCCTCTTTAACGGAAATGATCGCACTGCGTGCCAGGCGGGCATAATCAGGAATATAGGCGATCCCGATGGCGAACATGGCATTCATCAGGCTGGGACCGATCACGGCCACGATGGCGAGGATAAGCATGATATAGGGAAACCCCAGCATCACATCCATGATCCTCATCATCAGCGTGTCGAACCAGCCACCATAATACGCAGACGGCAGGGCTACCGCCAGCCCGACGATGCTAGCCACCGAGGTGGTGACGAGCATGACCATGACGGTATAGCGGGAACCATAGATGATCCGGCTTAAAAGATCACGTCCCTGTTCATCCGTGCCAAATGGGTACTGGAGGGAAGGGGAGGTGAGGCGGATCTCGGACTTGATCCTGAACGGATCGTGGGGGGTGATGAGTGGACCGAAAATGGCGCAAAACAGGAGCAGGAAAATGATCGCAAAACCAACCTGGGCGGATCTCTTCCGAAACAGCTTGCGCAGGATGATGGTGGCGACTTTCCGTTCACGCATTTCAGTGTGGATCTTCAGGGCAACCGCTTCGTTCACCGGTGGGTTAAGGGTGGGTATGGTCATGGGTTAACCTGTCAGGCGGACGCGCGGGTTGATATATTTGTAGAGGATGTCGACGACCAGGTTTACGATCACGTAGGTGCCTGCGCTGATGAGGATAATTCCCTGTGTGATCGTGAAGTCCTTCCAGCGGATGGCATTTACGCCCAATTCACCGATCCCATGCCAGGCAAAAACATTTTCAATGATGAACGCTCCCCCCAGCAGACCGCCCACCTGCAGCCCGATGATGGTGACCACCGGCAGGAGGGCGTTGCGAAGGGCGTGCTTGAAGATCACCACCCTTTCAGAAAGTCCCTTGGCCCGGGCGGTACGGATATAGTCCTGGTTTAACACTTCCAGCATGCTGGAGCGGGTGATGCGCGATAAGCTGGCAGCAAGGATCAGCCCCAGGTTCAAAGAAGGTAAAATGAGCTGCTTCCAGTTCCCCTGACCGAGGACAACGACCGGAAGCCATTTTAATTCCACGCAAAAAACAATGATCAGGATAAGGCCAAAAAAGAAGGCGGGCATGGAAAGCCCAAACATGCCGGTAATCATTGCCATGAAATCCACCCAGGTGTCCTTGTAATAGGCTGAGATGATCCCCGTACTCACTCCCACCACAATCCCAATAAACAGGCTTGCGACAGTAAGTTTGATGGTATTTACGTACCGGTACAACAGTTCGTCGATGACCGGCTGGCGGGTGCGAACCGAAATCCCAAAATTTCCGTGCAGCAGATCGTTGACGTAGTACCCAAATTGCACGATCATGGGCTGATCGAGGTGAAACTGGTGGCGGATATTTTCGACTGCCACCCTGGCATTCTGTTCTGATACAACTCCCATATACATCTGGGTGACCACATCAGTGGGGATTAATGACTTGATGACAAATGTGGCAATTAAAATTCCAAAACATACCGGGAGCAGTAAAAATATTCGACGGATGATGTAGGTAACCATGTTCAGCCTCGATCGAAAAGAAGAAGTTCAAGGATGGGCCAATTTTCAGCCCATCCTTGAACAGTACCGATATGGTTATTTCTTATTTAGCCAGCCAGATATCTGCCATCAGGGGATACCCAAAGAAATCCAGGTGATAGTCCTGAACGTTCGAGCGGATGGCGGAGATGACCCAATTGGCCTGGATCGGCACAACGACCATATTCTCCAGCAGCATTTGCTGTGCCTGCTTTGAGATCTCGGCGCGCTTGACCGGGTCCATGGCGGTTTGCATATCATCCAACAACTTATCCTGCGCGGCGTCCACGGGCATGTGCCCACGATATCCAGGTGAACGCCAGAGGGCATTCATCATGACTGCGTCGTATTCGGACCAGCGCATCATATCCATATCCAGGCTGTCTTCCAGGAGGCTGGGGTAGAAGGCGCTCCAGTCGGAGAGCTCAATCCTGGTCTCAATGCCGATGTCTGCCAGGTTCTGCTGGATCACTTCGAGCGACCTGGAAACATAAGTATAGCCTGAGTAACTCTTGATCGTCCAACTGGCGCGCTGACCATCCTTCACGAGGATGCCGTCGCTGCCAGCCACCCAACCAGCCTGGGCCAGGAGTTCCGAGGCCTTCGCCGGGTCATAGGCCAGGCCGTACTGCTCACCAACGGAGGCATCATAGGTGGGCAGCCCGGGAGGCAGCACACCCAGCGATTCAAAGGCATAGCCGCCGCGGGAATTGGTGACGATCGATTTACGGTCGATGGCGTAGCTGATGGCTTTGCGGAAGTTCACATCGTCGAACGGAGCTTTATTGTTGTTGAACTCCAGGAATTGGAGACTTTGTGCCTGCTTGTTTATGGAGATCTTGAAGTTGGGATCGGCGATAAAGTCAGGCAGGATATCTGCGGATAGATTCCCCATGAGGATCTCACCGGTCTGCAATGCTGCCCGGACGGTGCCCGCTTCGGGGATCACGTACAAGACAACTTTTTCCGCCAATGCAGGGCCCTTGTTGATGGCATCTTCGCGGAATTGCTGGTACCCTGGATAGCGGAGCATGGTTATCTGGGAACCGGGGATCCAACTATCGAACATGAACGGACCGGTCCCAACCGGGTGACGTCCATAACCATCGCCGGCTGCCTTGATGGCGGTGGGCGAGTTGATGTAGAAATAAGGATACGAGGTGAGATTTACCCAGAAGCTGGCATCTGGTTTCGAGAAGGTAAACTTAACCGTATTGGGATCGACAACATCCACCTGGGTAAGGGTGGGAATATATGCAAGGGTGGGGGAAGCGGTTGCAGGGTCCATGGCCCGGTCAAAAGTGAACTTGACCGCATCGGCGTTGAAATCGGTGCCGTCATGGAACTTAACACCCTGGCGCAGGTGGAAGGTGATCTGCAAATTATCAGCACTCACTTCCCAGGATTCCGCCAACTGGCCTTTAAGGGTGCCTGCCTGATCGTAATACACCAGGCCTTCAAGAAGGAATTCCTGCATGACCCAGTCGGCAGTTTCAGAAATGGTCTTGGCACTGTCCAGGGTTTCAGGATCCAACGATATGGAAAAAGAAAGCGTATCGCCGCCCCGGGGTTGGGCGGTGGGCGCAACGACCACGGTTTGGATCAGAGTTTGGACTACAGGTGTGGCGGGGGCAGCCGTGGGCGCAGCTCCGCACGCTGTGATCAGGAAGGAAAGTATCAGCAAAATCGATACCGAAAACAGAAGCTTATTCTTGAACATCATCTATTCCTCTTATCAATTATTGGCTGGTTCGAATGATTATGACGGTGGGGATTGGCGGGGTTCATGGGATCTTCCCATGAACCCCGCTTTCCCTGGTCAATTCAACGGATCTGAAAAGGGTCTGATCGGATTTGGGTTAATTTTATTTGCTCAGCCAGACATCTCCCATGATAGGCAAGCCGAGGAAGTCCAGGTGATAGTCCTGAACGTTCGAGCGAATGGCGTAAATGATCCAGTTGGCCTGGATAGGCACGGCAATCGCATTCTCCAAAAGGTATTGTTGAGCCTGCGAGGAGATCTCTGCGCGTTTGAACGGATCCATGGTGGTCAGCAGATCATCCAGAAGCTTGTCCAGGGCCGGATCGGCGGGCATATGACCGCGGTATCCGGGTGACCGCCACAGGACGGTTAACACACCCGGGTCGTTCCAGCTCCAGCGCATCATGTCCATGTCGAGGCTGTTGTCCAACAGGCTGGGGAAGAAAGCGCTCCAGTCTGAGAGCTCGAGCTTGGTCTCGATGCCGATGTCTGCCAGGTTTTGCTGGATCACTTCCAACGAGCGGGTCACATAAGTGTAGCCCGAGTAGCTCTTGATCGTCCAACTGGCTCTCTGGCCATCTTTCACCAGGATGCCGTCGCTGCCAGCCACCCAACCGAGCTGGGTCAGCATTTCAGAGGCTTTCGCTGGGTCGTAAGCCAGGCCATAGGTCTCGGAGACGGCAGGGTCATAAGAGGGGATGCCCGGTGCCATCAATCCCAACATCGCATCGGCATAACCGCCGCGCGAGGTGGTAACGATGGTTTTGCGGTCGATGGCGTAGCTGATCGCTTTGCGGAAATCCACGTTGTCGAATGGTGGTTTGCCGTTGTTGAACTCCAGGAATTGGATGCTCTGGGCAGCCTTGTTGATGGAGATTTTGAAGTTGGGATCCGAGACGAAATCGGGCAGGATGTCTGCGGTGAGACTCGACATCAGGATCTCGCCGGTCTGCAAGGCAGCCCGGATTGTGCCTGCTTCGGGGATCACGTACAGGACAACTTTTTCCGCCAACGCCGGGCCCTTGTTGATGGCGTCATCGCGGAACTGCTGGTATCCGGGATACCTCAGCAGGGTGATCTGGGAACCGGGGATCCAGCTATCGAACATGAATGGACCGGTCCCGACTGGATGCCGGCCATAAGAATCGCCGGCTGCCTTGACTGCAGTCGGCGAGTTGAATCCGAAGTAAGCATAGGTCAGCATGACCCAAAAGCTGGCGTCTGGCGACTTAAAGGTAAATTTTACCGAATAGGGATCGACCACATCCACGGCTTGAAGGGTTGGGATGTAAGCGAGGGCCGGGGAGGCAGTGGCCGGGTCCATAATGCGGTCAAAATGGAACTTGACCGCATCGGCATTGAAATCGGTGCCATCGTGGAACTTGACACCCTGGCGCAGGTGGAAAGTGATCTGCGTGTTATCGGTGCTGACGTCCCAGGATTCCGCCAACTGGCCTTTGATCGAACCATCCTGATCGAAATATACCAGGCCTTCCAGAAGGTATTGTTCCAGAACGGCTGCCGGGGTTTCCGAGGTGGTCTTGGTGTTATCGAGAGTCTCGGGGTCCAGCAAAATGGCAAACGTCAGGGTATCGCCGCCCTTGGGTTCAGCAGTGGGCGCTACGACCACGGTTTGGATCAAAGTTTGGACCACCGGCGTGCCTGGGACAACCGTAGGGGCAGCACCACACGCCGTGATCAGGAATGAAAGTATCAGCAAGGTCGACACCATAAACAGAAGCTTATGCTTGAACATTATCTTCTCCTTATATTGAATGAAACGAGCCTGATTTGAAAAGAAATCATCCGTCTAATGACAAGTTCATTTTCGATTGGTAATGAACCACGTCATTGTGTCAATCCTGCCTCCTTTCTTCCCTTATTTGTGTCAACATCAATAAATTTCAACAACTGATTCAGGCCAGAACCCATTACTTCCATCGTCTAAAATTAAACAATGATCAAAGAAGGTTTTCCTTGATCATTTGTTTGAGCACAGTTTCGGAAACTTCCAGGACCTTGTCGAGGTGTTCCTGGGTGTGGGCGGTGGACATGAACAATGGGTGGGCACTCCCCATTACGCCGTTGGCACGCAGCCCCAGGTGGAACAGGGAGGCAGCCTGTTTGTTCCCCTTCATGGCGTCGCGTTTGTTGCGGATGGTGGACGGGTGGAAATGGAATTGGTAGATCGAGGCAACGTGGTTGGCCAGCAAGGGAACACCCAGGCGCTCACCGAGCTTGGTCATTTCACGGCACAGCGTTTCCGTCAGGGCGTTGATCTGGGCGAGAGCTTTCCCCTTTTCGAGTTCTTCGAGGACAGCCAGACCGGCAACCATCGAGACCGGGTTGCCTGAGAAACAACCGGATTGGAAGATCTGTTCCGAGAGGTCCCACAGGCCCACTTTGGGTGTGACGACCTTATCCATGATCTCGCGCTTCCCGCCAAAGCCGCCAATGGCAAAGCCGCCGCCCAGGATCTTTCCGAGGCAGACGATATCGGGCATGACGCCAAAATATTCGGCAGCGCCGCCCAGGGCGAGGCGGAAGTTGGTGACGACCTCGTCGAAGATCAGGGGTATGCCATTTTCAGTGGTGACCTGGCGCAGGGCTTTCAGGAACTCAAGCTCGGCCGGGACCACACCGAGGCCAAAAGCGGAGATGGGCTCGACGATCACCGCGCCCAAGTTCGTCAGCATGCTTCCTGATCTGCTCAACAGCATAATCAGCATTGTTGTACGGCAGGATGAGCATGTTGTCCTTGACGTTCTGCGGGATGCCGGCGCTGTCGGTGTGCGGCAACGGGGCATTCGGCTCGCCTTCCACTGCAAGCGTGCTTACCAGGACAGTATCGTGCTGTCCATGGAAATTGCCTTCGAACTTTACGATCTTGGACCGGCGGCGATAGGCGCGCGCAGCCCGGATGGCCATCAGGGTCGATTCGGAGCCGCTGTTCAGGAAGCGTACCATCTCAGCCGAGGGCATTAAATGGCAGACCTTTTCGGCCAGCTTCACTTCCGCTTCAGCCGGGATGTAGTAATGCACCCCAATATCGATCTGCTGGTGGACGGCACGCAGCACGCGTTCAGGGGAATGTCCCAGGATGTGGACTCCACCCCCCATTAACAGGTCGATATATTTGTTGCCGTCAATATCGACCAACTCCGCACCCTGACCGCCGAGCATATAGATCGGATAGGGTGGGAGAAATTTGCCGTTGGCGGCGACACCGCCCGGCAAAACTTTGCTTGCCGCTTCGAACAATTTTTTCGATGCGGGTGTGCGGGAGCGGTAGAGCGTCTCCAGCGAATTGAGCCCAGTCGTCTGGCCCTGTACCTCTAGTGTATCTAACTCAATGGACATATTCTTCCTCCCGAAAGAAAAAGGTTTCGCAAATCAGTATAGCTCTAAGATAAAAGGCAGGGAAACTGTCAAGTGCCCTGATATTCCTCCCTTGGAATGGGCAAATGCACACTACAAAGAACAATTATTTTTAATGAGGTTGGTTGAAATGCCAGTCCTTGATCGCCAGGTTCATATTGAGCACCACCAGCGGATCCTGCAGGTCGATACCCCATAAGTCTGCGATCCGGGAAAGACGCTGGTAAAGCGTGTTGCGATGGATGAAGAGCGCTTTGGCAGCCTGGTTGGCACTGGCGAGATTATCAAGGTAGATTTCGAGCGTGCGCAGATATTGAGTCTTTTTGTCGCGGTCGTATTGATCGATCTTTTGAAGGATGGCAGTGTAGCGGTTGCTGATGCGGGTTTCCGGTGATCGGGAAATCAGATCGCCAAGGAAACCCAGGTCATCATATACCCACACCATGCGAACGCCATCCCCCAGCGCAGCGGCGGCAGCCAGGGCATCTTCGGCCTGCTGGTAATGCAGGCGCAGCGAGTCGATCTGCCGGGAGGACGAACTGATCCCGATGGTGATCTGGTAGCCCTTGCCGGATGCGACCGGCAGGAAGCTTTCTGCGAGGGCGCGCAGTTTTTCGACATCCATGGTGCCCACCACCACCGCAAGGCGCTGCCCGCGCTCGACGGCTGTCGCCCACATGCCTTCAGTGTGAAGGTGTTCCTCCACCAGGGGAGTGAGCCGGCGCTGGGCAGCACGGTCCAGGTTGCCGGCGTCAATCACAAGCAGGGTGTAGCCGTTAAGCAGCCCGGTCTGCCAGGCTCCCTGGACCAACCCGCTGGGGGGAAAGGCGGAATCGGGATTGAGCGCACCCTCGAATAATTGCGCCTTGAGGCGCTGCTCGGTTTCATAAATGGTTTCCTGCCGGCTAAGGATCAAGGCTGCCACGACTGCGCTGCGTTCGATCACCAGGGTGTCCAGTTCAGTGAGCGGCTGGTCGCTGGCGATGATCCAGATGTAGCCGAAGAGTTGGGAACCTACCAGGATGGGGGAGACGATCCGTTCCATGCCGAAGCCAACCTCGGGGTTGGCAGGCAGGCGGTAAGGTTTGGGGTTCTTGCGCAGGTGTTCAAGGACACCCCGGGAGCGGAGGTATTCCACCACGTCATCGGGGGACCTGCCCAATTGAATACTGCGTTTCCTGACTTCGTCGGTGGGCTCGATGGTGGTGTACGCCAGGACGTGCAGGGAGGAATCTTCGATGGTCACCGAGCAGTGCAGGATCTGTGACAGCTTGCGGGACAGTTCCGCCAGGTCTCCGCCGTCCAGCACGATCTGAGTCAGGACCTTATGGATCAGGTTGGCTTGTTCCGCCAGGGCGTATTGCTCCTGCAGGATGAACTCATGGATGGCATGTGTGACTTCTGAGAAATCCACCGTCCAGGGGAGGGAGATTAGGGGAAAGCCAACCTCTTCGGCAGCAGCGATCATTTCGGGGGGGATTTCGAGCATGTACCGCCCAACGTTGACCATCATGCCAGCCAGGTGTTTATCGTTCAGCGAGCGGATTAGAGCAGTCTGTTCTTCCGGGTGGAGCATGAGGGAAAATGCAGTGGTCAGGAGAAGATGACCCTCCTGCACCCAGGGGACGACATCCGGATGGTCGATGATGTGGGTCCAGCGGATTGTCCGCTCGAGACCCTGCGATCCTGCCACGACCCTGGCTTTTGATAGGACGGGGATTGTTTTTAGAGCCTGGGAAAGGGTGAGAGGCATGGAAACAGCCTTATCGATGATGACGTTCTGTTCAGCAGGTGAATCCATTGATGTTCTTCATCACTATACCCCAAGCTCGCTGGAGATGCAAGAAAATGATGAGACCGTTTGAAAGGGATCGGACACCTGGCAAGGGTGAGTGTGAATGACCATCATCAAATCAATTTGAATCCTGGTCGCGACCATCTTAGGAAAACTCCAATACAGCCTGGCAGACAATCCCCAGCATTTCATCTGTCATTTCAGGGTAAAGCGGCAGGCTGAGCGCTTCCCGGCTGAGTCGTTCTGCTTCAGGAAAACTCCCTGCGTGATATCCCAGGTTGATGTAAGCCGGCTGGAGATGCACCGGGACCGGGTAGTGGATAAGTGTCTGGATTCCGCGGGAAGCCAGGAAGGCGCGCAAGGCATCCCGTTTTTCTGTGCGGATGACGAACAGGTGGTGGACGGGTGCGCAATCCGCAGGGGCAGGGGGTAACCCCACTTCACTGCCGGAGAGAGCAGCCCGGTATAACCCCGCCAATTCGACCCTGCGGGCGTTCCAGGCATCGAGAACCCTTAACTTCACCCGCAGGATAGCAGCCTGGAGTTCATCCAACCGGCTGTTCATCCCTTTTTCCATGCTTACACGCTGAGAGTCCCAACCGTACTGGCGCAGCCGGCGAACCCGGTCGGCCACCGCCGAATCGTTCGTAACCAGCGCACCCCCGTCTCCCCAGGCGCCCAGGTTTTTGGTGGGATAAAAACTGAACGCGCCGACCCGTCCAATGGATCCCACCGGTTTATCCCGGTAAAGAGCGCCGTGGGCCTGGGCGCAATCCTCGACAATTGACAGGTTGTGGAATTGGGCGATTTCAAGCAATGGAGACAACTCTGCCGGGCAGCCATATAAATGGACTGGCAGCAGGCAGCGGGTGAGGGGAGTGACTGCCGCAGGGACCAATCCGGGATCCAATGTATAACGCAGGGGATCAATATCCACCAGCACCGGGCGCGCTCCCGCCAATTCGATGGCGGCAATCGTCGCGATGGAGGTGTGCGCGCTGGTAATGACCTGCTCCCCTGGATGAATTTCGCATGCGAGCAGGGCCAGTTGGAGAGCTTCGGTCCCGGAAGCCACCCCGACCGCGTGGGCCACACCGCAGTATTTTGAAAATTCGTTTTCGAATGCCGCCGCTTCTTCAGACAGGATGAACCGGCCGCGTTCGAGGACACCGCGGATGGCAGCATCCAATTCAACCTGCAAGTTATCGTATTGGGATTTCAGGTCGAGGAATGGAATGTTCATGGCCAGTAGTGCGGGTGATTCTCGCGATAATAATCCAGCGTGTTAAGCAGCCCAGTCTTCAACGGTGTGGAAGGTGTCCAATCCAGGTGTTCATGGATCTTGGTGTAATCTCCGTAGTAATCGCCGATGTCAATGGCTTCAATTTCCATGGGGAACGGCTCCATACGATAATCCCCTTTTCCGTGAATTTCCGTAAGAATTTGTGCCAATGCCAGCAGGCTGACCGGCTCTGCGCCAAGGTTGTAAACCTCACCTTCAGCTCGTGGATTTATTGCACAAGCAAGCAACGCCTCGACCACATCATCAACATAGTTGAGATCGCGCAGTTGGCTGCCATCCCCATAAATGACCAGTTGCCGACCTTCCAGAAGCTGTCGAAACCATAATCCGATGAAGGACTTATGTGCGTCCCGGACCCGCATGCGCGGCCCATACACATTGGTCATGCGCACGCTGGTCGTGCGCATCGCGTAAACCCGGTGGCAAACCACGTGATACCATTCTCCAGCCATTTTGCTGATACCGTTAAAGTCCAGCGGTTCCAGTGAATGCTTTTCATCCACGGGGAGGTACTGGGGCCGCCCGTACATCTGGCGGGTGCCGGCATATACGATCCGCACTGCCGGATTCAATTTCCGGCACATTTCGAGCAGTTTGATCTGGCTGATCGCGTTCACTTCAAGGTCGAGCATCGGGTCGCCCATGCTGCCGGCGTGGCTGACCTGGGCTGCCAGGTTGAACAGATAATCCTGCGCGGGCAGGATCGTCTCCATCACGAGCTCATCCCCCATATCGCCGATAATGACCTGGCATTGATCCTCGATCCCATGTATGTTGTAAGGGTTCCCGCCAAATTCCGGATTGAGGGCATCCACGATGGTCAAGCGCGCACCAAGCTGGAGCAGCCGCCTGGGCAAGGTTGCTGCCGATGAACCCGATCCCGCCGGTGATGAGCACACGCTTATCCCTGAAGGCTTCCCCGGGTTTATGGTTTGGCATGAACTGTCCTCATATGGGTCTTCCGGATGACCAGTTTCCACCACAGCAGGATCAATTGTCCCGCCACCCGCCAGAGCCGCCAGGGCACGAAGAATTGGGAACTCCCATAAGCCCGCGGGTAATGATTGACAGGCGCTTCTGCAAAAACGTAGCCGGCATCCTGGAATTTCTTGACCATTTCCACGCAAATCACGCCGGTCTCACTTTCCAGGGGGACTCTTTCGAAGATCAAACGTCTTATCAAGCGGAAGTCACAATCCACATCGCGCAGATGAAACCCAAAAACCAGCCGGGTAAAGTGGTGGTAAAACCGCCCGATGACCCGGCGGTAGAGCGGGTCACCGCGCGAGATCTTGTAGCCGTTGACTACATCGACCCCTTCAGTGAGAACATCCACGAGGCGGGTCAGGTCGAGCGGATTATATTGAGCATCACCATCCGTGTAGAAGACCCACTCTTTCGTGGCAGCCGAGAACCCGCTGCGCAGCGCACCACCATACCCGCGGTTGTGCTCATGCCGGATGACATGCAGTTCAGGACAAAAGCGAGCCATCTCCTCCAGCACCAGGGCTGTGTGGTCCTGGCTGCCGTCGTTCACCACGATAATCTCATAATCATCCGTGACCCGGCGCAAGGCGGCTCGCGCGGTCAGGATCATGCTGGCGATCGTCCCGCCGTCGTTGTATGCCGGCAGGACCGCGCTGATGCTGGAGACTGCCCTGCGCCCAACCTGGTTCATGGAATTTTTTGCCCCAGGGCGATCACACTCAATCCGAAGGGTAATCCCGCGGATGGAATGAAACGCGCTTCCAGCGACAGGATGCTGTGCAGGAAATTATTCCATTTTCCCACCTGGATTTCCAGATCGGAATGCGGGCTGCCTGCAGGAACCAGGCGCTCCCCCAGTCGTTTTATGAGTGCCGGGAGAAAAAGCAGCATGTTGGCATAGGAAGCCGCTTTCACCCGGAAACCGGCACTGGAAAGCAACCTTTTCACCTGACCCAGTGTATATCTCTGCCGCGTATGAACCACAAGGTCATGCCGCCCTCGCAGCCAATCATAGGCAGGCAGGCGAATCAGCACGCAGCCGCCCGGCGTCAGCACCCGTGAAAACTCCTGCATGGCCCGCTCTTCACTACCAACTGCCCGTTCATAAAGCACATCGAAACTTGTCACAAGATCGAAACTTTCGGATGGAAAGGGGATGGCAGAGACGGATGCCTGGGTGAGCCGCTGAAGGCTGCGTTTCCTGCAATACTCCAGGGCCAGTGTGGAAATGTCAATGCCGGTGACAATCCCGAATTCGGGCAGGACGGTCCTCATTGATCCGCCCGTCCCGCAGCCAGCGTCCAGGATTTTTAATATTCCGGCATGGTTGACTTGATCGACAAATCAAAGCCCGCGTGATGTCTGCCATGCCGAGATACCACCAATGGCTCTGTTCAGCCTGGTACATCAACCGGTATTCATTTGCATCCATCGGTTTCCTATGGGAAACGATAAACGAGCATGATCTCTGTGCTGCAGTCAAATACCGGATGCAAAGTACCCTGTGCCTGGCTGAGAGCCCAGCGTTTCAATTCATCCACCCGATCCGGGCTGGCAACCACCGTGTCCCCGCGCGCCAATTCGATCTGGCTGACCGGGTCCGGGTAATTGACGATGTTCCTGCCCTGCCCAAGGAATTCTGCGGAAGCATGGGTACCAAACGAATAAATGTCGTTGCTCAACAGATATATGTTTGCACCTTTTTCAACCGAATGGGCATAATCTCCAAGGTATGAGGCGAACCTTCCGGCAAGGTTATCACCGTATAGGCAGCGTCCGTGGAAATCATCGAAATAGGTCCAAATATTAAAGACCAGCAGGTTGGCGAGCAAAACGGAAGTGACCAGCATGTTCGCAGTGCGTGCTTTTTCCCACCCCACCCCGAAAATTTCGAGAACACGATCGAAGCCCATGGCAGCCATGATGAGCACTGCCGGTAATGCCATCAGCATCCGGTAGGAATCTGCGGAAGGGGGAACGGAGAAAAGCCCGACCGCCAGCAGGAACGACCAGAAGTATCCATTGAGCAGGAGGGATTCCTGGGTCTGCCGGCGCACCAGCAGGATCACCAGACCAAGCAAAAAAAGGGCTGCGGTGACGATGCTCAGCATCGGGATGGGGGAACCATAAAAATCGATGGCCGGATAATAAATGATGGAAAGGAACGCGTGCAGGACACGCGTTGCCAGGACCTGGACCGAGCCCTGGCCTGTGTTTGCCATTGTTTGCGCCAGCCAGCCTGATTGGAAGGTGCCGTCCATGGCCATGCGTTCCAGGAAGACCTTCGGGTTGAGGAGCGATGTAGGTGGCTTCGGGGACGATCATGAGCAGGAAGCCGCCCCAGAAAGCAGCCACCTGCCGGATGGATCCCAACAGCCATTTCCTGAAAAAGATGAGCAAAACAAGCAAATAAACAACCAGCAGTGCGACGACGATCTGCGAGGTAATATAAATACTAAAATGCATCGCCAGGATTATCCCGCCAAGTGCTGCCCGAAAAGAACTGCGCTTTTTGATCCCGCTGAACAGGAGGTAGAGTTCCAGGGGCACAAGCCAGGTAGCCTGGATGTATCCAACGGCAGCCGTACGGCTAAAGTGCAATTGGGTATGTGAAATCGCCAGGAGGGCGGCAGAAATCAGCGCGATCCGTTTCCCAGCGATCAGTCGGGCGAATAAATAGACTGCCGGAATGGCGAGCACGCCTCCAATGGCAGGGAAGAGGCGAATGGCAAAGGCAGTGTTCCCGAATAATTTTATTGAAAAGTTGATGAACTGCAGATAAAAGGAACCGAAATTTTCCCAAAGGGCAAAGGGATTGGACAGGGAACCAGAGTCGGTTACCTGGGCGATCACGCCCATCCGGCCTTCATCTCCATTAATGACGAAGGGGATCTGCCCCAGCTTGTAGAACCTCAGTACCAGCCCCACCAGGGTTACAGCACCGATCGCCAAGAGTTCATTTCGATGTGCGCCAACCCATGCCCGCAATGGAATACGCAACATCCTGTTGTTTACAAACGAACCCAAAAAACACATCCCGGCTGCCAGCCAGAAAGTAATCACCGGGATATAGTTTATGCGGTTTTCTTTTCCAAAGGCGATCATACTGATCGTGGCGATGGCAGAGAGCAGGACAGCGGCAACGATCCAGCCAACTGCGCCGGCATTGGGGAGGCGTTCAAACCAATTGCGACCCACGCGTCCAGCTCGAACGAAGTTGCTGGCAATAAACAGGACTACGCCACCTACGCTCAGCCACAGGGAGGGAGGCATGACCACGTCACTTAGAGCTGGTGCAGCATAGAGCAAAATGAGACCCATCAGGACAAGAAACACTGATATGGCAGCCAAAATCCCCCGCAATTTCTTCGTTCCAGCGTCGATGTTATCTTCCATAAAACTCCGCTACGTGCACCTCTCGGCCCCGAAGGTGCGAAAACAGGATATTGATATTTTACCTTACTTCGTTTCAAACAACGGAGATGCGCGTCAAGAAACCGCCCAAACGAAAAGGTGTGATATTTAAGAATGGTATCAGTTGGAGGAGTAGCCTGCCTCAATGGGCAAGGGTCAACAATAGCCGGAATTCATCAATGCTGTTGACGGGCTGGCGACAGACAAAACCTTCACAGACGTAAGCGGTTGGCTTGCCGTCCAGCATGGGCCGATCAATCAGGAGGGCTGGAACACCTTTGGAGGGAGGGTAGTTACAAGCAGCGACCACCAGGTTGGGACGCCAGGTCCTGCGGATCTCTCCGAGGAATGACCTGGTAAGCGTGTCGCCAGGGTCGCCGATTAATGCCACTTGTTTTTCATTTCCCAGGGCAAGATCTGCGGCACTCAGCCAATACCCAAAAGCCGTTGGGTATCGTTCCGCCTGACCTGCAACCAGGGAAAGGGTGGTCTCAGCCTGCTTTACATAGTCCGTTTGTCCCGAGAATGCCGCCAGTTTGAGAAGGGCTTCCGCTGCCAGGGCATTCCCGGATGGAGTGGCATTATCCTGCAGGTCCCTCGAGCGGATAAGGACTATATCTGCATCGGAAGGCGTATCGAAGAATCCCCCGGCTGGATCGGAAAATCGCTTGATCATTTCCACGGCGAGGGCAGAGGCTTCCATGAACCAGCGATTATTGAAATCAGCCTGGTAGAGCTCGAGCAGACCCAGCATAAGGGAAGCGTAATCTTCCAGGAAAACCTCATCACCAGTAAGACCGAGCCGCCAGGAACGGCGCAATTTTCCCTGGGGACGCAAGGCGGTAAGGAGAAAATCTGCATTGCGGGCGGCGATCTCGAGATACAGCTCGTTATTCAAGACACGGGCGGCTTCTGCAAAAGTGGAAAGCATGAGTCCGTTCCACGCGGTCAATACCTTATCATCCGTGGCGGGGTGGATGCGGGTGTTTCGCCTGGCAAGGAGTTTGGCGTGGCACTCTGCCAGCCTCTCTGCCACCTGTCCAACTGCCAACCCGAACCTGCCTGCCAGGGAGGCATCATCCATACCACGCTGCAGGATATTCCTTCCTTCCCAATTTCCCATTTGGGTGACGCCATAGGCAGTTTCAAAAAAATCTGCCGATCCACCCAGGGCGGAGCGGATTTCATCCAGCGACCAAACGTAGAATTTCCCCTCCTGACCCTCCGAATCAGCGTCCAGGCTGGAATAAAACCCACCCTGTGGCGAAAGCAGCTCCCTCGAAATAAACCCAAGGGTTTCGTCCACCACCCGCCGGAAATGCGGTTCGCCGGTGACCTGCCAGGCGTGCAGGTAGACCCGGGCAAGCTGCGCATTGTCGTACAGCATTTTTTCAAAATGAGGCACCCGCCAGTTGTCATCGGTGGAATACCTGGCGAACCCGCCGCCGACGACATCGTACATGCCTCCACGCGCCATTGCCGACAGGACGTGTATGACCGGCTTGAGCGCCTCAGGATCACCGGCAAGGTGGCGGCGCAGGAGGAAGTCGATCGCCATGGGCTGCGGGAACCTGGGAGCCGATCCCCAGCCGCCAAAATTCCAATCGTATGAGCCAATCAACACCTTCGCTGCTGCGTCCAGGGATGCGATGGTGAAGACCCCCTGGCTCACTGGCCTGGCAGCCAGCTCGATCAGTTGGGCAGGCGATCTGCCCTCCGGACCGCATGACTTCCCCGCGCTGACCTTCCCAGGCCTGCGATATGGCAGCCAGGAGTTCCCTGAAGGCAGGCAAGCCATGGCGTGGTTCAGGGGGGAAGTAGGTACCCCCGTAAAATGGCTGCAGGGCAGGGGTCAGGAAAACAGACATCGGCCAGCCACCCTGACCCGTCAGCGCCATCACGGCAGACATGTAAATGCTGTCCAGGTCGGGTCTTTGCTCGCGGTCAACCTTGATGTTAACGAAATGGTTGTTCATGAACGCGGCGGTTTCGGTGTTTTGGAACAACTCGTGCGCCATCACGTGACACCAGTGACAGGCTGCGTAGCCGATGCTCAGGAAGATGGGTTTTTCTTCGCGGCGCGCTTTTTCCAACGCTTCCGGTCCCCACGGGTACCAGTCAACCGGGTTTTCGGCGTGCTGCAGAAGGTAGGGTGAGGTGGAATTTGCCAGGTGGTTGGACATAATGGGATAAATCGTATCACAAAACGCGGAAAATACCGGGTTCCTACTTAAGCCTGCTTACTTTCTCCGCACGCAGGAGCGGTTCCCCGCGCGCTGCGTCCATTTCGATCATTCCGGTAATGAGCAGCGGCTCGGGCGAGTGAATGATATTGCGCGCTTGCCGGTAAACGTCGGGGAACAGGACCACGTCCAGCATCCCGGCCAGGTCTTCCAGTGACAGGAACATCATCGCTTCGCCCTTGGTTGTGCGGCTCCTGTGTCCGCTCAGCCGCATGCCAGCCACCGTCACCCGCTGACCGGTCCGGCCGGCAGCCTCGATGGTCGTGATCGCCCCGGCCCGGGTGATCTGCTGGGCAGCCAGCTCCAGGGGGTGAGCCTCCAGGCTGATCCCCAGAAGTTCCTGTTGGGCTGCCACCTTCTGCGTAACCTTCCAGTCTTCCTGCTTACCATATCCAAAATCGAACAATCCGGGCTGACCTGCCTGCCAGCCTTCCCCCAGCCGCTGCAGTAAAAAGGGGATGACACCCATGCCATCGAAGGCACCCACGCGCACCAGGTTCCCGGCTTCCTGCCGGCGCGGGTCCACCCGGGCAAGGAAATCCTCCAGGGATTGGTACGGCCTGTTGAGCAGGATATGCTCTATGGTCCGCCCGGTGAGATCGCGCACCTGGTCCAACCCCATGTAGAGGGTCTTCCGCCCCCCCTCGGGGGAAGCGACGGTAAAGTTCCTTCCCGAATAATTGACATGCGGGGGGCGCACAGCCAACCCCAGGCGGCGGGCCTCGCTCAAGTAAATTCCCTGGCTGTAGTACCCGCCTCCGTTTGCGAGCACTGCGGCCATGAACTCGGCCGGGAAATGCGTCTTGCACCAGGCTGAGCGCCAGGACACCCTGGCGTAGGAAGCCGCGTGCGCCTTGGGGAAGCCATAGCCGGCGAAGGCTGCCATCATCTCCCAGACTCTTTCCCCGGTCCCGGCAGGCACACCGCTGAGCCTTTCAGCCTCGGCGATGAATTTTTTCTCCAACTGCTGCATCTGTTTCCCGGGTCGAAGTGGCTCATGGCCCTGCGCAGCAGGTCGGCTTCCGCCATGCTAAATCCGGCCAGGTCGTGGGCGATGCGCAAGACCTGTTCCTGGTAAAGAATGACGCCGTACGTTTCATCCAGGATGGGAGCCAGTGCCGGGTGGATCTGGATGACCTCCTCCAGGCCTTTGAACCGCCGCACGAAGGCGTCCTTTAGCCCGCCCGATAACGGCCCGGGACGATACAGCGCCAGGGCAGCCATCAGGTCATCCTCGCTGCGCGCCCGGATCTCCCGCAGGGTTGCGCGCATCCCCGGGCTCTCGATCTGGAAACAGCCGATCGTTCCCCCGGTCTCAAGCCTGTCTGCAGTGGCGGTATCGTCCCCGGGAGTGGAATCGAGCACGTCGAGCAGGCCGGAATATCGCCCGGGTGCGCCCTGGGCGATGAACTCCGCCACATCTCCCAGGACCGTCAGACCACGGATGCCCAGCAGGTCGATCTTGACCAGGCCGAATGCCTCCACTGCGCCGAGGTCGAATTGGGTGATGGTGACGCCCTTGCCTCCCGAACGCATCAACGGCACCAGCTCGGTCAGGTGTCCCGGTGCGACAACCAGTCCGCCCGGATGAACCGAGAGATGGCGCGGCAGTTTAAGCAGGGCTTCAGCATCATCAAAGATCTGTTTGTGGAGCGGAGAAGTATGTTGAGTGCGCAGGTCGGCGAATGGGGAGGGCGGTAGGGTGCCCTCATCCTCCTCGGAGTCCTGCATGCGTGCAAAGAAGCCATACGGCAGCTGTTCAGCCAGTTCCCTCACCGCGGCCGCCGGCATGCCGTGCGCCTTGGCAGCTTCACCCAGCGCGGAGCGCGGGCGGAAATGGTTGATCGTCCCCACCATCGCCACCCGTTCAGCGCCGTAGGTGTCGAACACGTGCTGGATGACGGCATCCCTGCGCCGCGAGCATAGATCGGTGTCGATGTCGGGCGGGGTGGTGCGCGCCGGGTTTAGGAATCGTTCGAAATACAGGTTCAACCGCAGCGGGTCGGGGCTGGTGATCCCCAGGCAGTGCGCAACCAGCGAAGAAGCTGCTGACCCGCGCGAGGAGAACGGCACGCCTTTCTCCCGCGCAAAATCCAGCAGTTCTTCCACGATCAGGAACACCGGTTCAAACCCCATGCGGGCGATGACATCCAACTCGTGATCGAGACGGGTGCGAACTTCGGGGCTTATTCCCCCATACACCTTAATGGCTCCCGCCTCGGCTCTCTGGCGCAGGAATTGCGAGGCTGACAGTCCTGCAGGCAGCGGTACGGTGGGCATGTGAGGCACGCCAAGCGGCAGGTCAAAGCGGCAGCGATCCGCGATCTCCTGCGAAGCTGCCAGGGCTGCCCTGAACCCGCGGAAGCGGCTTTCAATCTCCCGGCTGCTGATAAAGTGTGCATTTACCGGTGCAGCCGCCTCAGCCGGTAACCGGTTAAGCGAACAATTTAATCGAATCGCGGAGAGCGTGCGCTGCAGGGCAGCCTGACCGGGTGCCAGGTAATATACCGGGTGGGTCACCACCATGGGGATGGAGAGCCGGCGGCTGAGGTCGGCAAGCGGAAGAGCCGAAGCCGGATCCTGCAGGGTCAGGTAAAGTCGTTTGGGAAAGACCTCTCTCAGGAGTTCGAGCTGGCGCCCAAGCGGACCGCTCAGGGCAATAAGGGACGTGGAGTGTGCAGCCAGCAGGTCAACCGGGCAAGGGGCGTCCGCTTGCGAACGCAGGGCCAGGGCGCTGCTCAAGGCGCATAAGTTACCCCAGCCCGCAAGGTCCATCGCCAGGAGGGAAACCGGACCATTCTCCAGGTCGATCTCAAGCCCCAGGACAGGTTGAATTCCCGCCTTTTTGCAGGCGCTCACGAACTCCACCGTTCCGGATAACAGGCGGTGGTCGGTGAGTCCGAGGGCAGGCATGCCATCCGCGGCAGCCGCCTGTACCAGCTCGGCCGGCAGGGCCAGTCCTTCCTGCAATGAATAAGCGGAGTGAACGGTGAGGGGGATGTACATTGTTTTGATTTTACATCTTCCTGGGGAAATCCCTGAACCATTTAATGAGTCATTGAATGAAAAAAATAGAGGTATATATCCACATAAAAGCGTAATGCTCTTACAATGGAAAATTCATTGAGTTTCCAATCCAATGGTGCTAATATTTAATCCGGCATCATTTTGACCTTTGAAAAAAGTGAAGAGGATCGGGCAGCACGATCATTGCTCCTGTTTACCGGGGAGGCTTGCTTGGATAATGAAACGCATTTTGGACTGAAAAATATCAGTGCGGGATCAGGCATTTGGATATGAATCGGGACATCTTTGCCAACCCAAGTTGTAGTTAATAGTGGGGGGATTATAGATGATTAATATCAACGCTCAAATTCAGGTTTCCCTCATCATTCATTACAGGGCGGCAAACCAGGTTTCGCCGGAGCGCTCTTCCATGGAACGTTTATGAACATGTGGCCCAGGAGGAAATTTTGAAAGGGTCTTTTTCCCGGATCGTTTTCGGCGAACGATATCAGATAGCCAGCCTGGGGCAATTACGCGAGCGCTTGCTTAATATCCTGCTCAGCAGCACAGTAATTATCGGGGTGGCGCTGTTTGCCATTTATCTGGTCCCCACCATAAATCATGGTTTCCCGGGTATCACGATCATCTATACCCTGCTCTTCATCTGGCTGCTGGTGATCTTATTTGTACGCCGGATTCCATACCTGGTGCGCACCGCAAGCTGGGTGGGCATTCTTTACGCCCTGGGAGTGATCTTTGCCATCCTGCATGGTCTGGGGTTTCACGCCGGGCTGCTCTTCCTCGCATTTGTGATCATGACCACCCTGCTGGTGGGGATGCGTTCCGGGCTGGCTGCCTTCCTGGCAAGCATTATTACCATGACAACGCTTGGTATTTTATCGGTTATGGGGATCATTAACCCGATAGACGAACTGCTGCCTGGAAGTCCGCTCTATTGGCTGGGCGGGGGAGTCATATTCCTCCTGGCTGGGACCATCCTGGTCATCTCAACCACTTCATTGATATACAGCATGGAGGAAGGCTTAATTAAAGCCACCTCCCTTGCCGGGAAGCTTGACGAAGCCTACGCGACCCTGCAGGCAAATGAAGAACGGTTTCGCGCCATGATCGAAGATTCAATGGATATCATTTCCATTGTGGGCAAAGACGGTTCCATCCTGTATGTGAACCCCAGCCCGGAACGGATCCTTGGGTACACAACGGAAGAGTTGAGGGGGCGAAAGTTTCTCGACTTTCTCCACCCGGAAGATCTCAAACTCGCGCTGGCTGCAATGACCCCGGGGATCCCGGCGGAAGAGATCGGGCCGAGCCTGGAAATACGTGTCCGTCATAAAAACGGGTCATACCGCACCCTGGAAGTCAGGGGCAATGAAATGCATTCCAACCCGGCGGTGAACGGCACGATCGTGGTTTGCCGCGATATTACCGACCGCAAGGAAACTGAAAAAGCGCTGCTCGATTCCCATCATCTGCAGAAAATGGTTTTTGCCAGTATGAGCGGAGCGATATTCATCCTTGACCCTCAAATGACGATAGTCAGGGATTGCAACCCCGCGGTAACAACCATCTTCGGCTTCAGCCGCGAAGAAATGCTCGGTCACACCATAGCCCTTCTACACACCGATCCCTTCAGCTTCGAAGAATTCCGCAGGCGTTCCTATTCATCCCTGCAGGGCAACGGTATCCTGACCAATTTCGAGTTCCAAATGAAACGCAAGGATGGGAGTATTATCCCGACCGAACACAACCTGGTACCGCTGGATGACCCCCAGGCAGGACGGGTTGGATGGGTAAACGTGGTGCGGGATGTCACCGAACGGAAGCTCCTCGAGCAGGAACTGCAGGATATTAACGAAAGCCTGGAAGTGCAGGTGGCGGTAAAAACCCGCGAGCTGCAGGTACGCCAGCAGATCCAGCAGGCGATGCTGGAAGCCACCGACCAATCCATCATCATGCTGGACCGAAATGGGATCGTCCAGTTGGCAAATGAAACCGCAGCCAGGCGGATGAAGGTCGAATTGAAAGATTTCGTTGGAATTTGCGCGTGGGATCTGCTTCCTCCCGAATTATCAAATTCCCGGAGAACGGTGGTGGACAAGGTCTATAAAAACTGGTAAACCGGCTATGATCGAGGATGAACGCGACGGGATCATTTTGGAAAGCAACCTCTTTCCAATTTCGAACCAGGATGGCCAGGTTGAGCGGGTGGTCCTGTTTGCCAGGGACGTTACCGCTCAAACGAAAACGGAGAAAGCGCTGCAGGCAAGCGAGGAAAAATACCGGCTGCTGGCAGAAGCCTCCCACGACATGATCTACGTCATCTCGGAGGATGACCGGATCGAATATATCAACAGTTATGCCGCGGCCCAGTTCAAATTAAAAGCCGAAAAGTTGATCGGAAAGAAGCAATCCTCCTTGTTCCCTGAAGAAATCGCCAAACGTCAAAAGGAAGGAATCAATATCGCGCTTACCTCCGGTATCTCGAAATATGCCGAGAATTGGATCAATTTTGGGAAGGGAAAAGACGCCTATATCAGCACCTGGCTGATCCCCCTGGATAACCAGGTGAACGGGAAAAGATCCGTCCTGGGGGTGTCCCGTGATATCACCGCCATGAAAAAGATGCAGGAGGAATTAAAAACCTCCCGCGATGACCTGGAGAAACGGGTGGAGCAGCGCACCGCCGAACTGTCCAGGGCGTCTGCGGGGATGCGCCTGCTGGCTCAAAAACTCATCACTGCCCAGGAGGAGGAGCGCCGGCGGATCTCGCGGGAACTGCACGACGATACCGGCCAGGTGCTGGTGACGCTGAAATACAGCCTGGCGGAACTATTAAAGGAACTGCCCCCTGACCATGGGGTACTGCAGAGGAGGGTGGCGGAGGGCATCAAGGAAGTGGATGAAGCCATGGCAAGCGTGCGCGCCATTTCCCACAGCCTGCGCCCGCCCCTGCTGGATGCGGGCGGGTTGAATATCAGCCTCAAGGAATTCTGCAAGGAGATCACTCGAAAAACCAAGCTCAAGGTGAGCTACGCAGGCGTGGAACTTGAAAACCTGCCCGACGATATTGCCGTCACCCTGTTCCGATTCGTCCAGGAAGCCTTTTCGAATATCCTCAAACACTCGCAAGCCACCGGCGTGAACGTGTCATTAACGTACCTGCGCGGAGCGATCACCCTTTCCATTGTGGACAACGGGGTGGGGATCCACAGGAGGGGGAGACTGCCGGCATCGGGCTGATCGGCATCCAGGAGCGGGTGGGGGGGCTGGGCGGCAGGCTGAAGGTCAGTTCCCCGCGGGGAAGGGGACCAGCATCAGGGCATCCATCCCGTGGAAGGACGAAACTGCCCCGCTGGAGGACATATCCAGCGATTGACCATACAAAGGGAATAATGATCAGCCAGGAACGGTGTGAGTGATTTTGAGCATGCAAAGTCCCGAGGCCTGACACAACGAAATTTGATCGTTCAAATAACCAAATTCAATGCTATAGTTAACCAGGAAACGGTGAGTTGGGCAACGCCAGGAACCAATAGTACGTTCAAGGGGTTGGCTTGACCCTGCCGGGGAATAATACTCTTTCAGAAACCATTCGACAAACAGGTGGAATTATGTCTGCTAAGATCAAGGTGGCTATTCTCGAGGACCATCAAAGCATCATCGACGGGTACAACTACCGGCTGGCGGTGCCTGAATGCGAAATAGTGGGGACCGCGCTGTATGGGGAGGATATCGACAAGATCCTTTCCGCAAAAAAACCGCACGTGCTCATCCTGGATGCAAACGTGCGCACCTCCCCCGAAAACCCCAACCCGTTCCCGGTCATGTCTTTTGTTCGCACGGCCCACCAGAAGTACCCCGAGTATGAAGATCCTGGCCATCTCCATGCTGACGGCAGGCGCGCTGATCGAAGCGCTGGTGGATGCGGGAGTCAGCGGATATATCTTCAAGGATGACGAAAATTCCATCCGCCAGCTTTCGCACGTGATCAAAAGCATTGCCGAGGGGGGCATCTTTTTCAGCCCCGGGGCGTGGGAAAAGGTGAAACCGGGAAAGTCGGCCATGCTCCTGACCAGCCGGCAGTTGGAAGCCTTATCGATGAGCGCAGCCTACCCGGACCTTTCCACGTACGTGCTGGCGCAGAAACTGGCGGTGTCTTCCTCCACGTTCCGCAACCTGCTGTCGGGAGCGTACCAGCGCCTGGGGGTGAGCACGCGCACGGCTGCCATTGTGCGCGCCAACCAGTTGGGTCTGCTGGCAAGTGAGACCGGGGTGCCAGACTTGAGTAAATAAACCGGCGAATTAGGGGCGCAGAGAAGCCCGGGGGAAATTGAGTACATCTGTCTAGACGATTGACGTCACAGCCTATTTCATTTGGGGGGACAACCTTGTATAGTGATTTATATAACTATGCACGTTTATATATTTTTTTGTCTTTTTTTTACACTGATCAACACGGGTGCACAAGGAAAGCAATTATGGATGAGCAGTCGGCCCAAACCGGGGGGGAAAATGTTTCGATCATGAATGTGCACGAAGTTGCCAGTTATTTACGCCTGAGTGAAGCAAAAGTATATCGTCTGGCGCAGGAAGGAAGGGTTCCTTCCTTTCGCCTGGGGAAAAGCTGGCGGTTTAGAAGAGATGTGATCGAGGAATGGACAAAGAATGAGATCCTGTCCATCCATTCGGGAGGGAGGTGATGAGGGATTTACCCACCTGTGAAAATACCATCATGAAAATGAATTGATCAGAAGCTGGTTCGGCAGTGCAGGAAAAAAAGAAGGCTTCAAAAAGCGGACACTTTTTGAAGCCGGTCACAAAAGGCCCGGATAGGAACCCTTGGTGATTCATTAATTATACACCCCGGGGGAATGCAATGTCAATTCTCTACCCAAGCCATCCTTGAATTAGCTGCACGGTTGAACCTCCAAAGAGGTGATGGGGATCAATTTGAGAATTGTTTCACCATCATGTTCGAGCAAGTCCTATTGAGAATGCCCTATTCAACTGTTTGTTCAAAAGGAGAATGGAATGAAAAAGAGATGGATGATCTTGATTGCCTTCGTGGCGATCGCAACAATAACCATTGGAATGGTAGGGGCAAGCGCCTGGTTCACTGATAGCGCTACCAGCAATGTCGCTACACTCTCATCTGGTACATTAAGCATAGATAATGCCCAGGTATCCGAGATCGTTTTGGGGGTAATTGAGAACATGGCTCCAGGCGATGAAACTGGGACTGCTACCATAACCATCGTAAACGATGGTTCTATCAATTTGGCCTGGTTTGGCAATTTGATTATGAGTGGCGACAGCGACCTTAAGAATGTCATCTATATTAAAGATGCACAGATGAACTTCCTGTCCCCACTAAATGCTAACTGGCAGCCCCTTGAAGGCGGGTGCCCAGCTGGTCCGGATCACTTTATTACACTGGGTTTAGGCAGCGGGTGTTGGCCGTTAACATATAGTGGACCTGATCGGCTTGGCGTCATTGACTGCTTATGATGGTATGCCCGGTATGGCCCCAGGCACTCCGTATGAGTTCATGGGTGCTCTGAAGCCGGGCTACAAATACCAACTCACTCTCCAATTTGGATTCTGGGAGGGAGCAGGCAATTTTTATCAAAATCGAGGGCCGATGACAATCGCATTAGAGGTCAACGCGACACAAATTAAAGCAGGTGCGCTTGAAGCTCTTTACCCGTCCCTTCAGAACATGATCCTTGGTTGAATACGCAGATCGGCAAGCAGATCGTGCCGTAAATTAATATCGCTGCTGAAGGATCAATCACATTGAAGCAGGAGAGGGCAGTCTCAAAGTTCTACCTGGGGCTGTCCCTCCTGGATTTTTATGAACTCTCTTTGGTAAGAAAAACATGAAAGTTCTCAGCAAAGCATTTTACGCGGTTTTCATCCTGGCTGTCATCTTCCTGGTTTTCCTGGCATTTGGCTCGGTCAACAACCGCTGGTACCGGGTGGTAACTATAGAAGGTGACTCCATGTCCCCGACTTTGTGGATCGGCGACATGATCGTTGTCACGCCGCCTTCTCAAGCAGTCCCAATCAATACCATCGTTGTAATGAATATTGCAGGCAGCCTGGTCACGCACCGCCTGGTCGGATTTGACGCCATCTGGTCAGTCCCATCACAAAAGGGGATGCCAACGAGGTGGTCGATAATTTCTCTAACCCGGACCTGCAGATCGTTGGGATTTTCCGGTTTCGCCTGCCCGGTTTTGCGTATCCATTTGTATTTATCCGCTATCTCTTAAGTCAAATCTGATCGAAAAAACTTCAGTGCGATCAGAAATTCATATTTTGGGTTTCAAATAAAAAGGAGAATGAAATGAAGACTCGTTTGTTAATCCTGGTTTCGGTCGTGGCAATCGGTGTAATGGCAATTGGAGTGTTAGGCTCAGGAGCCTGGTTCTCCGATCAGGAGATTTCCCCTGGCAACTCATTCACCGCCGGAAAGTTGGATCTGGTCCTTGGCGCAGGCGCACCCCTTCCATTCAACGTTGTTAATGTAGTTCCTGGTCAATCAGGCGTTGGAAAAGTTACTCTCACCAACGCGGCCGGCAGCATCGACGGCATGTTGAACATTAATTTAGCCAATGTGGTCGAAAGCGAAAATGACATGATCGAGCCCGAAACCGAATCCGTGATTGGGATCGATGGTCATCCAACAACGGGCGATTACGATGGCAATGGCGGCGAATTAAAATTCTTCTTGCAGTATGGGGTTTACGTTGATGTGAACAAGAACGGGATCTTCGATACTGGAGATATCCAGCTTGCATATGACGGGCAGAAGAGCGCTTACCCGGGTTTCTGGGAAGGCGACTTCCATTACTCCGGGATAAACGGCATGGTTCCCGGCTGGAATAATGTTATGACCCTGACCGGCGGCCAGTCTGTCGACCTCGTGATCATGTGGCAGTTCCCCACGGAATCAACTGACGGCAACTACAGTCAGAATATTGCCATGACGGATGGTGAAAGCTTCGATGCTGTATTTTTGCTCAACCAGGTTCATTAAACCAGGCTGAAGCGTAAGACTTTTCGTCTGCTCAATAATAGCAAGAGGGGCAGATACCACTTATTGCCCCTCAAATTCCTTCAGCACAAGACGGTGGATCGTGAAAAAAGTTTTATCCAGTGTCGGCTTGTTTTTCATTTATGGCTTGATCGCCTTTTTGGTATTAATCGCGTATGGATCAATTAAAAATAGGTGGTACAGGGTGGTGACCATTGAAGGCAACAGCATAGAGTCCCACCTTATGGTTTGGTGACCTTGTTGTTATTACCCCGCCAACCGGGGAATTACATGAGAATGACATTGTAATGATGACTGTTGATGGAGATTTTGTTACCCATAGGATCGTAGGGTTTAATCAGGACGGAACGCCTGTAACGAAAGGGGATGCCAACGTAATAGTCGATGACTTTTCGTCGAACAACTTTCGGGTCATCGGCGTATATCGACTTCGCCTGCCCGGGTTAGGGTATCCGCTCATGTTCCTGTCCAGTCTTTTAAGACGCTAGGATTTGTCCACCATTAAGGATTGGTAATGTATAAAAAGATCCTTGTTCCGGTTTCGGTTTTTCTGATCGCCCTGGCAACCTGGGGGTTGATCGAATCCCAGGCGTCACTGGGAGTCACATCCAGTACGAAGGTTTCGGTTTCATCTGCATCCCTGGACTTTAATCTTAGTGTCGATGAAGACAGCAGCAGGGAGATCGATTTGGGAGAGGTAACTCCAGGCGATTCGGGTGTGGTAAACGTAACGATAAACAATGCAGGAACGATTCCCGGGACTTTTTGCGTGGAAAGGATCACTGTCCCCATCCAATTTTTACTTCAGCCCGCAGGCACTTGTGATGTTGTGGTTGAGCCCGGATCTTCGGACTGGTTCGCCCTTGAATGGGCGCTCCCAATTTCCGCCCACAATACCGGCATGGATGGAACGAATTTTGAGTTTTCCGTTAGCATTCGTTTTGAAAATGGTTATCAAGTGACAAAGCAATTGATCATTAATGGGACGATCATTGATCCAATCGACACGCCTACCTCCACCCCAACCAATACCCCCACGGAAACCTCGACTGAAACCCCGACAGGAACCTTGACACTCACACAATCAGACGCCATGGATAGTTTCGAGGTGCCATTTGCCGGAACAGCCACCTATACTCCCACCCCTACACACACTCTCACCGCAGAACCCACCGGCGAGTCATCCGAGACCCCGACACCGACCGAAACACCCACCGAAGTGCCCACCGATACACCGGTCCCACCGACTGAGACACCCACGGAGGTACCTACTGAAACTCCGCTGCCCCCAACCGAGACACCTGCTGAGGTGCCTACCGATACACCCATAGGCATTTTCTTCGAATCAGGTCCCTTTCACGTTTTGTAGGGTGCTATTTTTTTTTAGTCCATGACCACAAAGTCACAGAGACACGAAGAAAGACTGGAAAACCAGATTAATATAACTAATTTGGAAGGGGGTAAACAAACGTACGAGGCAGTTCGCGTCGAGAATAACCTCTTAAATAATTGTCCGGGCAGGTTTCCCGGCGGCACCCGGAGACACTTCCTTACCGCTGCTTCCTTTCGGACCTGACGGGGTTCGAAAGGCTCCGCCGCGCCGGACCCACCCGGACGGGGGAAGGATACCCCAAGGTGAGGGGAGTGTCAACCGGGAGGGGATGAGTAGTTGAGGGAATAAAAATCTGGTTAATCCCACGCAGGTTACCCAACAGTTCAGCTGCCTGGTATCAAAATGCAAATGCAAGCATCAAAGGTATTGAAGGAGATCCAGATGTCCCCATTGGAAGAGTTTCGCGTACAAAAAAATGAATTCTTTGCACAACACCCGCAAAGTCCGCTGACCCACGAACAAAAACATGCTTTCGAAGGTCTCAAATATTTTCCCGAGAACCCTGATCTTCGACTTGAAGTTAAGGTGAACGTTTTCCCCACCCAGGAAACCGTTTCGATCCAGACCACCGGCGGGGTGCCGCAAGACTATCTGCGCTACGGGAGTTTTACCTTCGAGGTGGAGGGCAAGACTGCCAAATTGACCCTGTATTCCCGCGAGGATGGATATTTCCTGCCATTCGTCGACAGCCTGGCAGGGAAGGAGACCTACCCGGCGGGGCGTTACATTGAGCCCGAAGTCCTGCCGGATGGAAAATTCCTGGTGGACTTCAACCTGGCGTATAACCCCTACTGCGCCTATAACGACAAATGGTCCTGCCCATTAACCCCGGCGGAAAATCGAGTGAAGGTGCCGATCCGGGCGGGGGAGAAGATCTTCCACGAAGAGGAATAATCGCATTGTAAATTCCTCTCACCAAGGAACCCATGCCAAAAGATTTATTCTTAAATTATCAAAAACGACCTGAACGAAGGTCGCTTTTTGGTCAGGTCAGGCGGGGAAGGATTTCACTTAAGAGTCAGCCAGCCATAGGGTCTGATACGGTTCGAGAAAGTGCCCTCGATTGGGGAGGGAAACGGATTGGGTTTGAGAGGTGATATTTTGCAGACACAGGACTTGCCGGGATCCATCCGGGGATGTGCGCTGCACGGCAAAGACTCCTCGACCCACATCCAAAATTTTCTGGTCCCCAAAGGGGTGGAACGCGGATGATTCGCGGCGCTGCACAAGCAGGTGACGATATCGTTCAAAAACCTGAAAGCGAAGCGAGGCGGGATCTGCAAGCTGACGCTCCAAATCCTCACGAGTGAGTTTTTGACGGTTTATTGCGCGGTTGGTTTGGTTCCTGTCCCCGCGCCTGGTCCAATTGCGCGAACCAAATAAACTGTGGAAGTAAATCCCAGGCACGCCGCGTAAAGACAGCATGATCGCCTGGGCTGCCATGAAGCGGGCGACCTGCATCTCAAGCGGTTCAGCAGCGGAGGGATCGGACAAGGCATCGAAGTAATTGATGTTCAACTCGTAGGGGCTCTGCGACCCACCCTGCTCCTGTTTGTACGAAATCAACCCGCCATGAGCGAGTGCCTGATGGACAAGGGCTTCTATTGCAGCGGGGGATAAAATCCCTCGAACGGGGTTCAACCCGATCCCGTCGTGGGAGGCGAGGAAGTTGAAAAAAGTCGCCTGAGGGGAGGGGAGGTCAAGCCCGGAGGCCCAGGCTGAGAGATCTGAACTATCACCTGAGTGCGAAAGGTGTGAAGGACAAGCGGCGGAAGGGCAAAGTTATAAACCAGCTGGGCTTCGTTCGTACCGTCACCAAAGTAGGAGAGATTCTCCTCCTGCGGGACATTGGTCTCGGTAACAAGGCGTACATGAGGCGCCACCTGGTCCAGGACCGACCGCAGTAGCTGTACGACTGCGTGAGTTTGCGGTAAGTTGATGCTGGTAGTTCCCCACTCTTTCCACAGGTAGGCAATGGCATCCAGCCGGATGAATTGCGCTCCGTGCTTTGTGTAAGTTAACAGGATGTCGATCATTTCCAAAAGGACATCCGGGTTGTGAAAGTTCAGATCCACCTGGTCTGCACTGAACGTCGTCCAAACGCGGCGGAGTCCCGAGGTAGTATTGAAATCGGTCAGCAATGGATGAGCACGCGGGCGCACAACCCGTGACAGATCAGGATCACCCTCCACGCTCATGAAGAAATCCCGATATGGGGGTTCATCCATGAGAAAAGCCCGGAACCAATCCCCCTGGGCAGAGGCGTGATTAATGACCAGATCACCCATCAAACGGAAAGATCGACCGATGTGTTCGATATCCTGCCAGGAGCCGAGGGCAGGATCGACTGCGCGGTAATCCATCACCGAGAAACCATCATCAGATGAAGAGGGAAAGAAGGGAAGGATGTGAATCCCGCTGACCAGACCCTTCAATTTCATCTCGCAGAAATCAGCCAGAGATCTCCAAAGGCAGCCTGCCAGGTTCACGAACCTGATCGCTGTACGTGATCAGGAGCGAATCACGCTCCGATAAGGAAATATCCTGGGGAATTGGTATTTGTCCGCGATATTTCTCAACCAGAGACTCTAAACGGGGGGCTAATCGATCCGCAAGATCCGCAGCATATATCCGGGCTAGTTGTGTGGTATAAAAAGAAACGCTCATCAGCGTAATTGTACCGTATCCAGAATTTCATCGAAAGCGAGACGGTTCCGGGATTTTATTGATAATAAGGAGATTGAAAAATGACGCCCTCCCGGCATATCGGATTTATTTCGACCCGTTTTGCGGGGACAGACGGTGTCAGCCTCGAAACCGCCAAATGGGCAACTGTCCTGGAACGCATGGGACACGATTGCAGCTATTTCTGCGGCGAGAGTGACCGTCCAAAAGAAAAAAGTTATGTTGTCCCCGAAGCCTTTTATCGTCATCCGGCGATCGACAGCATAAACCAGATCGTTTACACCGGGGAATGGGGGAAATTGCACGCGGGGCGCAATGTCCAGCAAGAAATCAAAAAAATGCACCAGGATTTTTTTTCAGTGTACATCCGCCCGACAAGCGTAAGCAAGCAAGTGGAGGAATTGAAAAACAATCTAAAAAGGCATTTATACGAATTTGCCACCCAGTTCCACCTGGAAGCACTGATCGTTGAAAATGCCCTGACCATCCCACTAAACCTGCCGCTTGGCCTGGCATTAAGCGAGTTCATTGCCGAAACCGGGTACCCGGTCATCGCGCACCATCACGATTTTTACTGGGAGCGCCAGCGCTTCCTTAACAACTCGGTCCACGATTACCTGGCCGCGGCTTTTCCACCGACCCTGCCCTCCATCCGGCATGTGGTGCTTAACTCGGTGCAGGCGTTCCAGCTCGCTTCAAGAACGGGAATGGCAGCCATGGTCATCCCGAATGTCATGGATTTTGACTCGCCCCCAGTCGCGGCGGATGACTATGCCTGCTTTGCACGCACTGACCTGGGGCTGGCTGACGATCAATACCTGATCCTGCAACCCACCAGGATCATCCAGCGAAAGGGGATCGAACACGCCATCGAACTGACCCGCCGCCTGGGGTTACCTGCCGAACTGGTCGTCTCGCATGCGGCTGGTGACGAAGGGTCCGATTACGAAAAGCGGGTGCGTAAATTCGCTGCCTTGCTGGATGTGACCGTCAATTTTGAATCAGCGATCGTCGGGCCGCAGCGGGGTCTCACTGCGGATGGGCGCAAAATCTACTCCCTGGGGGACATTTACCCCCTGGCAGACCTGGTGACCTATCCATCCTCCGTCGAAGGCTTTGGGAATGCCTTCCTGGAAGCCATTTATTACAAACGCCCGCTGGTGGTAAATAATTATTCAATATATGAAGCGGATATCAAGCCCAAGGGGTTCCAGGTGATCGAATTTGACGGATTTATCAGTGAGAAAACGCTTGAGGAGGCGCGTAATATCCTAACCCATCCCAAGCAGGCTGCCCAACAATGTGAATACAATTATGAATTGGCGCGCCGTTATTTCTCATACTCCATGCTTGAGCGCCGACTGGGAGTCCTGTTATCCGACTGCTTTGGAGAGGTGGTATGAAAATTGGTATTTTGCATTATTCATCACCCCCCATCGTAGGCGGTGTTGAAAGTGTACTGGCTCACCATGCCAGGCTGATGACCAACGCAGGACATACCGTAACCATATTCGCAGGTCGAGGCAAGGCATTCGACGAGCGCATCCCGGTGCGCATCCTGCCTCGCCTGGACTCCCGCAACCCGGAAGTATTAAAGATTAAAAAAGACCTCGATACCGGATGGTACACGCCCGATTTTGATACCCTGTGTGAGCAGATCAAAACCGAATTGCTCAGCGAGTTAAAGGGATTCGATATCTTAATTGCACACAATGTGGCTTCCCTGCATAAAAACCTGCCGTTGACCGCTGCGTTGAACCAGGTGTACCAGACACCCGGATTCCCGCACCTGATCCTATGGCATCACGACCTGGCATGGACCACACGGCGCTACCGGAAAGAAATGCATGACGGTTATCCATGGGACCTGCTGCGCTCGAAATGGGCGGGCGCCACCCACGTCACGATCTCAAAATTACGCCGATGGGAACTTAGCGACCTGCTCGATAGTCCACCTGAATCCATCCGGGTGATCCCAAACGGGGTGGACCTGAACGCCTTTTTCAAGCTTGAACCGCGCACCGTCCGGCTGGTGGAGGAATTAAACCTCAACCAGGCAGACCCGTTGTTCCTTTTACCCGTGCGACTGACCCCCCGAAAAAATATCGAACTCGCCCTGCGAGTCCTTGACAAAGTCCGGATCGAATTTCCCAATGCGATGCTATTAGTCACGGGACCCGAAGGGGCGCACAACCCCGCGAATGCAGCTTACAAGCAGAAATTGCTGCGTCTGCGGGAGGAAATGAACCTGCAAGGCGCAGCGCATTTCCTGGCAGAAATATCCACAGAGCTCATGCCTGATACGGTCATTGCCGATCTATACCGGCTGGCAGATGCGTTGATATACCCAAGCTTCGAAGAAGGCTTTGGGATACCCGTCATCGAGGCAGCCTTCAGTTCCATCCCGGTCTTTTGCACAGACATTCCAGTCCTGCGGGAACTGGGCGGAGAAGATGCAACTTATTTTGGCACGCATGCAGAACCGGGTTCAATTGCCAAACTCATTGCAGACAGGCTGGAAGGTGAGGCAACGTCGCGCCTGAGGCGGCGCGCAAAACATGGATACGGGTGGGAATCCATTTATCGTTACCATATCGAACCGTTAATCATGGAGGTGGCGGTATGAGTAAACGTTTGCGAAAAACCAAAACCGTGCTTGTCCCGATCGGGATGGGGACTGCTGGACAATCAGCTCTCGCCATTGCACAGGCGATCGCCGAAGAAGTGATCTTGGTGGGCGTTGTGCCCATCGGGGCGGGTGAATCCGTCAGCGCAGGCGCGCAAGGGGCGCGGGCGGTGCGAAAGCGGCTGCTCAAACTTAGCAATGCCACCACGCGTTTTAAATCCACCGTAATCGTATCCGAGTCGCCCTGGAAAGATATCCAGAACGTCATTTCCTTCGAGAAACCCGATCTTCTGATAGTGGAATGGGACGATGGGCTTATTTCGTGCTGTGTGTCGGTGGAAGATATCCTCACCAATTCACTTTGCGACGTAGCCATCCTGCATGGGACAATCCCTCAAAAATTGGATAAAATCCTGATCGCAGTGCGAGGCGGGCCGTATGCAGAATTATCGCTCCAGGCAGGGATGAACCTGCACCCATCCCAACTGGACGTGCTGCACCTGGCTTTGACCGGCTCGGAAAACGACACACCATTCAGAGGGATGAAACACATCCTGCGCCAAATCCCCGAAGTCAAATTGCACTCGATCACCGCGGATGACCCGGCGCAAGCCATCCTGGAGGAATCAAAACAATACGACATGGTCATCCTGGGGGCAACCGGAAGCAAGAGCATGGGCGGTCCATCCATGGGACCGGTGGCGGAGAAGATGCTGCGCGAATCGCAATCAGCCGTCATGGTGATGAAAACCCGCCGTCCCATCACAGAAGGCATGCTTGACGAAAGATCGGGCGAACTCGCCATTTCCATCCTGGTGGATAAATGGTTTGCCGAAAACACTTTTCACGCCAATGAGTTTGCGGACCTGAAACAACTCATGGAACTCAAAGAAAAACAAGGGACAACCATCAGCCTGGCCCTGCCGGCACTCAACGAAGAAAAGACGGTCGGGAAAATACTCACGATGATCAAAAAAGCCCTGATGGACGAGGTACCGCTCCTGGATGAAATGGTGCTGATCGACTCAGACTCGACCGATCGTACGCGCCAGATCGCGGAGGAACTGGGCATCCCGGTCCATATTCATCAAAAAATCCTGCCGGAGATGGGGGCGCGGGAGGGGAAAGGGGAAGCCCTTTGGAAGAGCCTGCTGGTGACTAAAGGCGACATCATTGCCTGGATCGACACCGACATCATAAACATACACCCGCGCTTTGTGTTCGGGATCATTGGTCCGCTCCTGCTCAACCGTAATCTTCAACTTGTTAAAGGATTTTACCGACGCCCGCTCAAGGTGGGAAATAAAATCCAGGCAGGCGGCGGCGGGCGGGTTACCGAACTTACCGCGCGCCCGTTATTAAACCTGTTTTATCCCGAATTATCGGGTATCGTGCAACCCCTTTCAGGTGAATATGCCGGGCGGCGCGAGGCGCTCGAAAAAACAGCTTTCTTCTCGGGGTACGGAGTGGAGACTGGCCTGTTGATCGGCGTATTCGAACTATTTGGGCTGCGTTCCATTGCGCAAGTGGACCTGCTGGAACGCATTCACCGGAACCAGGACCTGGTGGCGCTGAGCAAAATGTCTTTTGCCATCATCCAGACCGTGCTGCGAAAAATCGAAAACCGCTACGAACGCGCCATCGTGGAAGATGTCAACAAGACCATGAAATTGATCCGGCACTCCCGGGAGGGATATTACCTGACCGTGGAGGATGTTGCCGAACACGAGCGACCGCCCATGATCGAGGTGCCTGCCTACATGGAGCGCAAGAATAAATGAAGCGGTTTTGCCTGGTGCGTCACGGACAAACCGATTGGAACCTGGAAGGGCGACTGCAAGGTCAGAGCGATGTACCCGCTCAATCAAACCGGCCGGACTGAGGCCCGCTCCCTGGCGGAGAAATTGAGCGCTACGCCTTTCAAGGCGATCTTTTCCAGCGACCTGATCCGTGCGATGGGAGACCGCGGAGATCATTGCAGAGACGCTGGGGCTGCCCGTGACCTCCGAGCGGCGACTGCGCGAGATCAACCAGGGGGAGTGGGAAGGTCAGTTCGCCGCGGATATTCGCACCCGCAACGATGAACACTGGGAGCAGCGAAAAAGCGACCCCATCCATTTTCGCCCACCTGGCGGCGAATCGGTGACCGAGGTGGCTGAGCGCGTCCAGGCTGCGATGAACCAAATCGCTGCCCAGTACCCAACCGGGCAGGTATTGATCGTCTCGCATGGGTTGGCGCTGGCGACGATCATTTGCAGGGAAAAGGGCATCCCATTGGGAAAAGCATTTACCTTCATTCCTGAAAATGCCGTGCCCATTTGGGTGGATTGGAAGGGTTGACCGGAACGATGCCAGGGCTGCAACCTTTGGAGGCCGAGGGGTGGATCTGACAAATATTTGATCTGATAATCAAGAATTACCTGTAATTGTTCAAGCCCTAAAATATTGGGGGAAGAGATTTATAAAATCAAAATGCGACCTGCAAGTAAGGCCGCGTTTTTATCAAGGTTGAAAAGAGAAGAATGTGGCTATTTTTTATAGTGCTCCCTGGAAGGTTACGGGTATTTCAGGTCAATGGAATACTTCAGAATTAAAATGCCGGTAGCCACGCCCGGCATGTCACCTTTACAGTCCGGCAAGCGGTATGGGATCGGGGAACCAGTTCTTTTATGGTAATCACGTATAAGGGGGGGAAGTTTGCGATTAAATTCACAAACCATTACTCTTTACTTGTATTCATATTACTTATGTTCATTGACAATCCAAATTCGTTTTGCTAGACTTATAGCCGATAAGGAAATATTTAACGGCTATGCTCCCCATTCGGAAACTGCATTCATTCGATCAACTTAAGCTCCTGGCAGACCCGCGCCGGCTTGCCATCTTAAGGCAGTTGATGGCTGGGCCAGCTTCTCTGACCATGCTGGGGAAATCGCTTTCAGAACACCCTGCCTGGGTTCGCCATCATCTCAAGCAATTGGAAATTGCCGGTTTGGTGGAATTGGTTGAAACCCGTGTCCAGTCAGGTGTGGTTGAAAAATTCTACCGCGCTTGCGCCAGTGGTTATTTGATCCAAGAAATCATCCTGCCAGACAACCCAGCTCGACCGGTGATCGTATTTTCAGGAAGTCATGACCTGGCGGTGGAACTCCTGGCACACCAACTCTCTGATCACCTGGATGTACTTATGCTTCCCGTCGGTTCGATGGATGGTCTGGTTGCCCTTCGCCAGAACTTGTGCAACCTGGCCGGTACCCATTTGTTGGACACCACTGGAGAATACAACCTGCCCTATATCCGCCATCTCTTCCCTGACCGGCTCATGCAGGTTGTCACCCTGTCTTATCGCGAGCAAGGATTGATGTTTAAATCCGGCAACCCTAAAGGAATCCAATCGCTGGCTGACCTGGCTCGCCCGGATATAACCTTTATCAATCGCAACACCGGTTCCGGAACTCGCATCTGGTTCGACCAACAATTAAATATACTTGGTATCCCGGCAGAAAGCATCCATGGTTACGAAAACTCGGTAAGCACTCACACGGAATGTGCCCGCCTGGTCCAGGCGGGTAAAGATGATGCGGCTGTCGGTTTAAGGGCGTCCGCTGGTCAGTTTGGCTTGAGCTTTATCCCCCTCTTCCACGAACGGTATGACATTGTGTTTCAAAAGGAACAAGGCGACTTGCTTTCTCCGCTCTTGGATGCATTACAGACCGGCGTATTCCGCCAGAGCGTCGAAGCCCTAACCGGCTATGAAACAGCGCACACAGGCGAACAAATTCCACTTTGATAAGGAACCGTCATGAATCGTCACCGCATTTCCATCCTCGTTTATTCTACCCTTTTCATACTTACCCTGGCCGTCTCTGGGTGCGGGCCGAAACCGACCGAAACGCCAGTCAGTAATGAACCAACTGGTACCATCCTGGCCCTGGTGGGACCTGGCGGCGGACATGCCCTCAGCATGGCAGATCTTAAGAGACTACCTGGCACCGAAGGACAGGGTGGCATCAAGAGCAGCACGGGCCAGATCACAATACCCGAGCAATTCAAAGGGGTGGCGATCAAGGACCTGGTTTCCGCCCTGGGCACTACCTTTGATTCGTCCATGGGTGTAACCATAACCGCCGAAGATGGTTACAGCATGACCTTTTCGTACGATCAGGTCATGAATGGATCTTTTATTGCGTATGATCCAGCCAACGGCAATGAAATGACCACCCACGACCCTCTTACCGCCATCATCGCTTATGAACACAATGGCCAGCCCTTGAATACCAATGAAGAGGGTACGTTGAGATTAATCGTAATCAGCGCCAAGAACAACCAGGTGGTCGACGGTCACTGGTCGGTAAAATGGGTAAACAAGGTCGAGGTGGCACCCGTAGGGCAGACCTGGACCCTGGATTTATCCGGTGCGATCTCCTCGCCTGTCACACGGGATTCCTTCCAATCCTGTGGCTCGCCCAGTTGTCACGGCACCAGTTGGCAGGATGGAAATGGGCAGACCTGGGTGGGGGTGCCTTTATGGCTCCTGGTGGGGGAAGTCGACGACGCAGACAGCCACACCGAGAACGCATATAACCACACCCTGGCTGATGCCGGCTATACCGTCGATGTTGTCGGCGGTGATGGATATACTGTCTCCCTGGACAGTCAGACAATAAAAGAAAATAATGACATCCTGGTGGCATTCCAGGTGAATGAAGGCGAATTGCCTGAGAAATATTATCCATTGCGACTGGTTGGCGTCGGTTTGGAAAACAACCAAATGGTGGGACAGATCTCACGGATCACTGTGAATGTCCAACCTGCCTCTACTCCCACTGTGGCAGTTGTTCCTGAAAATGCAGGCACCCTGACCATAAAGGGGATGGTGAACCAGGAACTCACCCTGAAGGATGCTGACCTGAGAGCGATGGACATCGTTACCATATCTGCGCAAGGTAAGAATGGACCGGAGGAATTCCAGGGTGTTCTGCTGAATCCCCTTTTGGATCAAGCCGGCCTCAAAGATGGGGTCACGAAACTGACTTTTACGGCTTCCGACGATTACTCCGCTGAAATTAACCTGTCAGACGTTCGTGATTGCCCCAAGGCCTTGCTTGCCTTCATGGACACTCCAGGACGTATATGATCGTTCTACCGGACCAACCCACCAGCACCTGGGTCAAGAACGTTATCGTGATCGAAGCCAAATAAATACCAAGGAAACTGACAATTTGATATTTAATTCCCGGCGGTGTTCTACCGTATTTATGTGGAGTTATGCTCTCGCAGAGAACCTCTGAGAGGCGAACAAATTCAATCTTATTAGGAGAAGAAATCATGAAACACAATCGCACCACCTTGCTTGTCTTGTCCGTTTTTATCCTTGTGGCTATCCTGCTTTCCGCATGCGGTCCCGCAGCAACTCCAGTACAACCGGTTGCAACCCAGGGACCTGTGACGCTGACAGTTACCGGCCTGGTCAACAATGAACTCCAGTTGACCGATTCTGCCCTGCATGCCATGACCGTGGTCACCCTCAACCTGACGCACCCAAAAAATGGTCCCGCAGATTACACGGGTGTACGTTTGAACGATCTCCTTACTCAGGCTGGTATCAAGGCTGGAGCTGCCACCGTGACCCTTACCGCCAGCGATGGTTTCGCAAGTGATCTTGACCTGGCTACTGTCCAGGCTTGCACTGATTGCCTAATTGCTTTTGATCCTGCCACTCCAGGTGTCTACAACGCTGCAATGCCTGATCAATCCAGCAAGGCTTGGGTAAAAGGATCTGGTGTCCATCACAGTAAAATAAAGTCCAGCGTTTATAACCTAAAAGGATGGGCTGCTTACAGCCCATCCTTTTCATCTTGTGCAAACTGAAGATTTGTTGGTAAGATAATCCTCACATTATGAAATCATTCCCGTCTGCCCTCCTTGCCGTCATTTTTCTTCTATCCATTACCACAAATGGGTGTAAGGGAAGTGCACCCATGGTCTCCTCGGGTGTTGGCTCCGACCGGACACCCCTGGTGGTCTTTGCAGCCGGCAGTCTCATCATTCCCTTTGGGGATCTGGAGAAAGCCTTCGAGAGCCAGTATCCTCAGATCGATGTCCAGGCGCAATACCACGGCAGCATTCAGGTTATGCGTCATGTCACCGATCTGCACGAACCGATCGATGTGGTCGCCACAGCCGATGCTTCCCTGGTCCCTATGTTGATGTACACCACGAACGACCCGGATACCGGGCAGCCATACGCCGACTGGTACATTCGTTTTGCCAGCAACCGCCTGGCCCTGGCTTATCACTCGGAAAGCCTTTATGCTTCTGAGATAACTTCTGACAACTGGTACGAGATCCTTTCCCGCCCGGATGTCAAAGTAGGCCTGGCTGATCCGCGTTTCGACGCGGTCGGGTACCGTGCTCTGATGGTTTATGCCCTGGCACGCGACTACTATCATCGACCCTTCGATTTTCCTGGATATGTTTAAGGGACAGTTTAGTTTCCCACTCGGAATCTTCAGTGAAGATGACCTCACCACAGTCACGGTCCCGGAGATCATGGAGACCAAATCCGGCTCGCACATTATCTTGCGCGGCGCCAGCATCGAATTAATTGCCTTGCTCGAATCGGGTGACCTGGATTATGCCTTTGAATACGAAAGCGTCATCCGCCAGCATGGATTGAGCATGCTCGACATTACCGGATGCCCTCAATTTAGGGAGAAGAAGCTGATCAACAATTCTACAGCACGGTCCAAGTAAATGAAGAATCCCAACGCTTTGCATCGGTAAAACCGGTGTTTCGCGGGGAGCGCATTGGATACGGTATTACCATTCCGGAGAATGCTCCTCACCCCACCGAGGCGGCCTTGTTCCTGGCCTTCCTGCTAGGGCCGCAAGGTCGGGCGATCATGGAGGCGGATCACCATCCCATGTTTGATCCTGCTCCATGCGATGGTTATGCCAGTACCCCTGCCTCCCTTCAATCCTTGTGCATTCCAGAGGAGGTTCCCTGAACCGTAAGCGGCTCGTCTTTGACTTGCTCTTTTCCGCTGCAGGTGGACTGCTCGTTCTGTTTGTCGTGCTCCCGCTGGTAAGCACGCTGCTCTCGACCACCCCGGTGGATTTCCTGGCATCCTTTGGCGACCCGGAAGTTCTAAAATCCATCGGGTTAACCTTTGGCGCAGCGGCCATCGCCACAGTCCTGGCACTGGGGAGCGGTGTCCCCCTGGCTTACCTGCTGGCACGCCGAAAATTTCACGGAAAACGTCTGCTGGAAGCCATTATCAATTTACCCATCGTCATTCCGCATACCGCCGCAGGCATTGCCTTGCTGTTGGTTTTTGGGCGGCGAGGCTTACTCGGTCAATGGCTTTATCCATTGGGGATCACTTTCACGGATAATCTGGCCGGGATCGTGGTTGCGATGCTCTTCGTCAGCCTGCCATTTCTGGTCAATTTAAGCCGCGAGGCTTTCGCCATGGTGGATGACGAATTGGAGCGCGTTGCCATGACGGACGGAGCCAGCCACTGGCAGGTTTTCTGGCATGTCACCCTGCCGCTCGCATGGCGCGGGGTGTTGGGTGGGAGCAGTTATGATGTGGGCACGGGGGATCAGCGAATTTGGAGCAGTTGTCATCCTTGCCTACCACCCAAAAATTGTCCCGGTGCTGGTATACGAACGTTTCCAGGGTTATGGCCTGGATGCCGCACAACCGATTGCGCTCATCCTTGATTCTGGTCTCACTGGTCGTTTTTATTCTACTGCGTCTGGCATTATTGCCCGACCATGAATGACCGTTTCATTCCCCGCCTACCCATTTCCATTGTGTTAGCTACCTAACGCTCTTCACAGACCGATATGGAGGCAAGGCAGGATTATACCCAGCAAAGCCATCGAGAAACAAATATCTGACAATCGCAGGGAAAAATTTACCGCTGATGACTAACATATCAGCGGTTTTACAAACAGCTCTTATTTTGTGAGATATTGAATTGTCGAAGCAATTAAAAAGACCATATCAGTATTTCCCTGCCTTTATCGACCGATCTTCCGAATCCTCTGAAAAAGATGCACTTTACTGCCGCGAAGACCACAATTCGTGGCTATTCTTAATACCCCGGCGTTGCGCACCAGCAACCCGTCTATTGCAGGCAGAATCACTCCCAGCATCGCTGCTTCGATCCCAGCCAGTATGTTCAGGCTCTTCATGCCGTCAGACATGACGACGCCCGGCAGGAATGGCGCGAGGATGATGACTATTGCCAGCGCGGTCACCAGGGCGGCTGCATCTGCCGACCATTTTGTTGGCTTCAAAAAATGGACAATAGCCCAGGATAGCGAACCGATCAAGACCGGCCAGGTGAATGCGTAAGCTGTGCGAGGTTCAGCAGCAGCCAAAACTACCGCAAGGATGGCGATCGGCAGCAGGCTGATCAGGGAAAAATCTGCCCGCCTGCTCCAGCGCCGAAAAAGGATGTAACCGCCCGCACACAGCCCAAGGACGAAGAGCGCAGGCAGCCCCGCCGCAAGCCATCCATGGGGCGGGATCACCTCCGGCCAATCCGGCCAGCGGGAGGTTTGCCAGCCGAACAGCCTGGGTAAGTAAGGCTGGAGTGCGCCAACGCCAAGCACTGAGATTACGGCTGTCACCAGGATCGTTCCAAAGGCAATGCCCAGTCCGCGCCAGGAAATTAAGCCGCGCCATAAGCTCAACCCCAGAGCGAGGACCAGCAACACCCCGGCGGTAATGGCGAGTGGGAGCGACCAGGATTCCGGGTAATGGATTAGGCCCAGAACGGGCACGGGAAAGAATGTTTCCTGTTCGCCCCAGGGGTCGACAAGATCGCGGCTGCCCAGTTCACGGGCGATTGCCAGGGTTTGCTCGCCCATTTGCTGCACACTGGCCGGTCGGATGATCCCGGGCAAGTCCTCGGCGGTGTGTTTTTGGCGAAAGGGATAGTTGTCCTCGAGTGCAAGCACCAGTATGCCTGCATCGCGGAAGGGGGTGCTGTTGTAATTCCCGCCCCCACTGAAAGAGGTCCAGGCGCCGCCGGTATAGGTGTAAGCCAGAACGTCCACCAGCCAGCCGTTGTTCGGACCAACTTCGTTGGTCGAGATCGGTCCGGCAACCGCCGTGTCGATGCTGATCGCCACGCGCACTGTGCTCATCCAGGGATGCTCGCGCACGAATGCCTTGGTTCCGGCATAAATATCGGGAACTTCCTCGCCATCATCGAACAGGACGATGATATCGTTGCGCGGTGCTGGAGCGGAAGTGAAGGCACGTATGATCTCCAGCAGAGCGGTCACGGCACTGCCGTTATCCCCCGCGCCAGGGCTGTAAGCCACCGTGTCGTAATGTGCCAGGATCACGATGGCACCGGTCGGGTCGGTACCGCGCAGGCGGGCAACCACGTTCTCAAGGCCGCGCGTCTGTTGAACCTCAACCTCGAGGCCCATGTCTGTCAGCTGCCCAACGAGGTAATTCCTGACGACTGCCTGCGCGGCGGAGCCTTGCGGGTGCGGTTCGCTGGCAATGATTGGCAGGTGCGCCAAGGCGCGTTCCGCAGAGAACTGGTCTCGCAGGCGCGTCCGCCAGCGTGACACGTCTGGGAAAGACTACCATCACCGAGACGGTAGCGAAGACCAGGAGCACGAACAGCAGGAGCAGCCCGCGGCGAAGACTTGTGGGTTGTCCGTTTTCATTGTGGAGATTTGTTTTATTTTTCATGGTTTTCTTTCCTTTGTGTTTGCTATTCCCCAGAGGGGATGAAATATTAGAGCTGGAAATTTCCCAACTCTCACACTTATCACTGACCCTTTGCCTGGCAGGCGATGACCAACTCCAACTCCGGCAAGGTGATCCGGACAATGTCCCCGTCAAAATCCAATTGGCGGTGGAGCACCCCGATGTCGAAAGCTTCGAAGTTGAAAATGTGTGCATCTTCCCAGAAGCCGCGATATGCAGCCCCCACCGAAGCCTGACGGTAGCTCCCGTCCAGGCCAACCGGCAGGATCAAATCTGTGCCACCCATCCTAAGGAAAATGGTGGCTTCCTGCGAGGTCCCCAAAAGGATGCGGACGCTCTCGATGGCAACCGGGTTGCTTTCGCAAAGGTAGGTCCTGCCGGAAACAACCCTGGCCGTGTCAGGGATCGGGATGGCTGTGGAGGCGTATAGGTCCTGCTGGACGGCGATCATGGCGGCAGCAAGGGCGGCTTGCCCATGCTGGTCAGCGGGAGAGGGCTGGCTCGAGTGGAGCAAAGCCGGGATCAGGAAGTTGTCCAACTCTCCCGGGTCGAATCCCCCACCGGTGGTGACCACGATTGTATTAAGGGAAGCGATCACCCGTACCCTTTGGCCTTGCCGGCCAGACGCATACACATCGACCGGAGAGACCCACCAGCCATAACCATAGCCAAAATCATCTCCGACAAAAATGCTGTGCGCCCGGGACGAGGCCAGCACCCAGGCTTGCGGGACGATCTGACGACCATCCCACTCGCCGCGATGCATCCAAAGGAATCCGATCCTGGCTGCGTCTTCGGGAAGCAGGTGCAGGTCGCCCCAGCCGCGTGTATAACCCTGCGGATCGGTTTCCCAGATCACGTTGTGGATACCCAGCGGTTCGAAAAGGTTTTGGCGGGCGAAGTCGAGGGCGGTCATGCCGGTGGCTTGCTGTAGAATGGCGGAAAGCAGGTGCATCCCCGGGCTGTCGTAGCAGAATTTCTTGCCTGGTTCGGATACCATCGGACGATCGATCGCTGATTGGACCCAATCGGAGGTGGCTCTCATTACATCGAGAGTTGACTCATCGCCATCCTGGCAGCCTGATTCCATGCCATTTCTCATTTCAGCCAAATGGCGGACTGTCAGGCGCGCTTTACGTTCATCAAGGTTGGCGATGGTTCGCTGCCGGGAAGAACGAGACGACAGGTTGATCAAGGTCAAGGTAACCCTGGTCGGCAGCAATGGCAATCAAGGTCGTGGTTACACTCTTGGTCACGGAAGCCAGGTCATGAGGGAATTTTCCATCGTAAGGGGCGAAATGGGCATCCAGCACAACGTAGCCGTTACGGATGATGAGGAGGCTATCGATCGCCAGCCCTCTTTCCTGGAGGTCCAGCAGCCCATTGGCCAGTTTGTTCGAGTCTAAGCCGAGTTCTTCCGGTGATCTGGTTTGCCACCCATCGGTCGGCCAGTATTCCGGGACCGGCACGGTCACTGGAGTGCGCAGGCCAGGCGTGAAGATCCAGACTGCCACCACTCCTGCGGTCAATATGAGCGTTGCCAGGGCAAGCAGGCTGATCTTGAGAATCCGTTTGGTCTTCATTCTCATTGCTCCTGCTTTCCAGGATTGCGATCATTGCGAAAAAGTGCCCCGCCAAGCACACCGCCCAGCGCGCCGAAGCCGACTTCCAACACCACTCCCACCAGGTTTATCACCCAGCCTGCCCAGGCGGGGATATCCTGGATGCTCTGCAAGTCCTCTGCAGAAATGACGCTATCAAACCCATTCATCATCGCCTGCACGCCAGCCAACCCAACGAAGCTCAGCAGGAATCCAACCACCCCTGCGATCAACCCACTCATTGCCCCCACCTTCACTGCCTCGCGCAAGCTGAGGGTTCCGGTCAGGCGACGGTACAGCCAAACCGAAAAAATCGCGCTCCCCCAAAAGCCGACGCAAAGGAGGCAGTTTACAAAACCCACAAAAGGCAGGTTGGTGACCAGCAGGCTGACTGCCCCGCCGGCTGTTGCTGCGATCCAGAAATTTTTGGTATTCATGCTTATTCTCCTTTTTCGAATGATTTGGTCGATCCATCCCTTCCAAGGATGGCGTTTAACAGGATTTGGTAGTCGGTGCCTTTGACAACGAAACCATCTGCGCCTGCGGTCCGGGCAAGCGCTTGTTCCTCCGGCCTGGCATGGACACTCAGGATGATCACCCGGACTGCGGGCTGGCGGGCCTTGATGCGGCGGGTTGCCTCGAAGCCGTCCAGGCGGGGCATCTCCAGGTCCATGACGATCACTTCCGGCGATAGTTCTCCAGCCAGGCGGACCGCTTCCAGGCCGTCCCCGGCCTCGCCGACGATCCTGACCATGCCGGAGAGTTCCAGAAGTTGTCGCAGTTCGTGACGCACCCTGGGCAGCATCGTCTACAAGCAAGACTGGGATGAGACGGGCTTTAGGAGCGGATGGGGAAATTCCCGTTGGGATCATGGTTGCTGAATTCCTTAATTCCCATGATGCCACAGCGGGCGCAAAAAAACAGCCGGCTTGCGACGGATCTTGACGCAGGCCGGGGATGTATCTTGAATATCAGTCTTTGGATTGGGGGGGTAGGTCTAAGGCGTAGGCTTATCGCCGCTGTCTGTCTTCCAACGGGCGAAGGTCGGCGATCAGGCTGCGCATCTCCTCCAGGGCGCTGTGGGTCAGGTACTGGAGCTGTTCAAGCTGCGACTTTAAACGGCCAGGGTCACTCTCGAGCAGGATACGGGTGGCGCGGCTGTGAAGTCCAATGCTGAACATGGTCTGAGAAACCGAGTCATGCAGTTCACGCGCCAGGCGGTTACGCTCCTGGATACTGGCCAGTTCCTCAACCTGCCCGGCGTAGGCGATCAACTGCCGGTTGGCCTCCTGCAGTTCGGTCATCATCGCTTTCCGTTCGCGCTGTCCCGCTTCGATCTCGCGGGTGATGGTGACATATGACGGAAGGACGATTGCCACAGTGGCAGGTAGAAGGGAGAGAGCCAGCCCATATTCTCCAAATAAGATCGTCAACGAACCAACGATTAGCAGAAGCAGCACGACCACCCAGACCCAGCGTACCCGGCTTTGGAAAACAAGGGCAGCCTGGAAGGAAAGCAGCACAAGCAGGACATTGATAAAATCTAAATCACGGGTTAAGGGCGAGCAGGAACAAGGAAAGCAAGGATTGGAAGACGAAATACAGGTGTGTCCAGACCACCCGGGGAAAGGGGCGCCACATCACCAGCGTAAACAAAACTCCAAAAAGGGATTCCAGTATAAGATAGACCGGCATGCGGGAGGAGATCACTTCCCGCTCAGCCAGGGTACGCAGGATCACCGTAATGTATATAAAATATACCGCGGCGAGGAAGATCGGCGCAGGTCGGTAGATTGGGGGCGAGGAGGTCTTTTCCTGGGTCAAGGGGAACTCCTACAACTGTTCCGGGATCCACCAGGCCGTTCTTGATGGCATAGACCGCCATCTGGGTGCGGTCTTCGACGCCGAGTTTACCAAGGATATTGCTGATGTGAGCCTTGGCAGTCTTCTCGCTGATAACGAGGGTTTCTGCGATCTCACGGTTGCTCTTGCCGCGTACAACCAGGTGGATCACTTCCGCTTCACGTTCGGTGAGCTGCGGGCCATCAGGCGGTTTCACGCTGGCGGGCTGAGCGGCAACCTGTTCCATCAATTTGCGCATGATTTCGGGGTGCAGGCGGGCTTCACCGCGATGAGCAGCCCGGATGGCTTCCACCAGATCATCGGGAGAGACATCCTTGAGCAAGTAGCTGGAGGCACCTGCCTGGATGGCCGGGAAGACCTTGTCATCCTCGGAGAAACTGGTCAGCGCGATCACCTTCGTACCCAGGCCGAGGGCTTTGATCCGGCTCGTCGCGCTAATGCCATCCAGCCGCGGCATGACCAGGTCCATCAGGACAATGTCAGGGATCAACTGCACAACCAGGTCGACGGCTTCCTGACCGTCGCTGGCTTCGCCAATTACCTGGATGTCCGCATGCAATTCGAGGAAGGTACGCAAACCCTGGCGGACGACCCGGTGATCATCGGCGATCAAGACCTTGATTTTCTCGGTGTCTGACATCATGGATGATTATCTCCTCCCGGATTCTTTTCGACCCGGATGCGGGTGCCGTGCCCGGGTGAAGACTCCACCCGTAGGGTCCAACCGATCTCGGCGGCACGTTCGTACATGCCTGCTATTCCCATCCGGCCGCGTCCGCGAACCTGCAGTGGATCAAAGCCGGCCCCTCGATCCTCAATTTCCATGCTCAACGGCTCAACGAGATGCACGCGGATGGTGGCCTGCGAGACGCGGGCAGTGCTTGACGACGTTATTTAGCGCTTCCTGGGCGATGCGGAACAGGCTGGCTGCTTCTGCCGGGGCAAGCGGCTGGCTGCCATTCACTTCCAGCGTCACGTCCAGGTTGTCCAGCTGGCGGCGTTCGTCCAGGTGCTGTTGCAGGGTGGTGATGAAACCGTCGCCGGTGATTACCGGAGGAGCAAGACGTGGAGATCAACACCTGCATGTCCGACAAGGCACTTTGAGCCAGATTGTCCAGTCGATCCAGTTGGACAGCCACTTGTCCCCGGTCGCGATCCAATAGAAGCAGCGCTGACTGGGTGGTCAGGGTCATGCTGAAGATGGTCTGAGTGACCGAGTCGTGCAATTCACGAGCCAGGCGCTGGCGTTCGCGCACGGCGGCCAGTTGTTCCTGCTGGCGGGCATGGAACTCCAAATTCAAATTGGCCTCCTGGAGTTCCCGAACCAGCGCCTGCTGCTGTTCCCGGGCGATCCCGGCCTGAAGGGTGGACCAGATGTATGCTGCCAGGAAGGCTCCCAGGGTGGCGTAGATCAGCGCCAGGGCAAGGGCTTGAAGCGCGTCAATCACCCCGACCAGGGCCAGGAAGGTCAGCACAGCGAAGAGACCGATCAGCACCCCCACCACCCGGGGTGAAAATCGCTGCATGGCTTGCATGCCGAGGATGGCGAAAAGGAATGCAAAAAAATCCTGCCCGGTAGTCAGAAGCAGGTACAAGATCAGGGAGGCCTCAAAAACGAGGAATATGACTGCAGACCAGGGCAGCCGGCGGGCAAGGATCGTATTCCCCAGGAATAAGAACAGCCAGACCAGGAGGGCAAGCAGGGTCTGGCTGAGAAGAGGTTCATCCTTAAGAACGATGATGGCGCGCAGGGCTGCAGCGGCAAACATAAAGCCGGCAGCTAGGAAATAGATCCACCGGTGCAACCAGGTGCGGTTCGGATCCTTTTTTGGGTCTGAGATACTGGAGGCCAAGCGGGGGTCCCTTCGAGGGCGAGCTAATGTCCAGGCAATGTCGATCCAGTAACGAATTAATTATATCCCACCTGTAAAAGATTTTTTATCTGAGTTTGGACAATGATTTCCACGGGGACTCTTCATCTCTTCTGGTCCAGATATCCGATCTTGTTTCAGGGGGTCAGTTCATCCACGCGGTGCCGCCTGTTATTTTTATTATGCAGTTCACGTCTCCTGAAAATCGTTCTTTCGTATCCCCTTTTCCGGGCAGGAGGGAAGAGCAGGGGTCCTGGAAGGACGAATTATCCCTCCAGGTTGGAAGTCAGGCTAAATATCGTACAACTGCCTATGACATTGGGTTGGCAGCCTATTCTTTTGGGGGAGTAAACACTGTATAGTAAATCTGGCATAAATCAATATATTTTTATATGTTTTTGTCGTTCTTTTGCACTCGACCCAGCGGGCGTCCAAGGAGTAAACCATGAATGATCTGTCTCTCCAAACCAGGGAGGAAAATGTTTCCATCATGAATGTGCACGACGTGGCAGTGTATTTGCGCCTTAGCGAAGCAAAAGTATACCGCCTGGCAAAAGAAGGCAGTGTCCCTTCCTTCCGCCTGGGTAAAAGCTGGCGCTTTAGAAGGGATCTGATCGACGAATGGACGCGCAAACAGACCCAACAGGTGCTCCAGGAAGTCGGATGACGGATCTTCGATCCTCAGGGTTGGATTCCCCAACTCCGGCTAAAAAAATGACTCAGCGTTGGTACGTTATCCGCAGTAAACCGCGCAAGGAGGAACTCCTTGCCGAACAAATGGAATTGCGCCGGCTTGAGATTTTTAACCCCATGGTCCGGGTGCAGACGGTGAACCCGCGCGCCAGGAAGGTCAGGCCGTATTTTCCGGGTTATGTGTTTGTGCATTTGGACCTGGAAAGATCAGGGACCTTTTCCATTCAGTACATCCCCGGTGCAGGCGGGCTGGTTGCCTTCGGCGGGGAGGTGGCTGACGTGCCGGATGGGCTGGTCCATGCCATCCAGCGAAGAGTGGATGAGATCAATGCCGCGGGGGGTGAGTTGTTCGATGTCTTAAGAATGGGCGATACGGTGACGATCCATTCCGGGCCGTTCGCCGGTTATGAAGCCATCTTTGACGCACGCCTGCCGGGCACCGAACGCGTGCGGGTGCTGTTGAAACTGCTCAAGGACCGCCAGGTGCAGGTCGACCTTCCGGCTGGCCAGGTCCGTCCGAAAAAATAGTCCCGCTGCACGGTCCGGCAAGACCGGTCGCGGGTACCAGGTCATAGGGTTCCACTTTTCCGACCCCGGGGGATGTCGGAATGGCGGAGCGCGTCAGTTTGCAGACCGCCGCTGGTTAGGGGCTTGACCTGGATCATGCCGGGAAATGGTGAATTCAACCAGCCTGCTTTCGCTCCACATCAAGACCTTTCCTTGTTTTCCTCGACGAAAAAGGATAAATCAGTACAACTGCCTATGATTTTTAGAAGTTGTATTGTTGTAAATGTACCCCTAAAAATTGTATTATAGATATCTGAACCTTACAAATTTGTAAGGTGATTGTAATTTTTGTGTTGCTACTTATTGAAATTCAGTGGAGAAATGGTTTCTGTCCAGGCAAATGGGAAGCGCTGGACCGGTGACCAGTTTAGGCGCTTATCCCATCGCTTGGCAGGCAGGATCGTGGGGGCGCAGATCGCGAACCCGGAATTTTGATTTGATTTTTGATAACCAGTTTTTAGGGAGTGTAATTATGGTCGCTAAATATCACACAACTTTGAAATCGAATTTGGGACGTCTTGGCTCGATCCTGATGATCCTGGTGATGCTGTTTTCTGCGGTCGGGATCAGCCCGGCTGGTGCCGCCTCGGTGGAAAGGCCGCGCGCAGCTGCGGGCAGCACGCGCGTGATGTGCGAGAATGATGCTTCGCTGGTGGGATGTTGGCGGATGGAAGAAGGTAGTGGGAGTACTCTCAATGATGGAGGAGCAGCGCCATATAATAATTTATCTAGTTCAACACCACCGACCTTTATTCCCGGAAAAATTGGTAATTATGCAATTGCATTAAATGGTACCTCTCAATATGCGCAACTATTCCAGATCAATCGGGCCTGGATATTACAAACCAAATCACGCTTGCTTCTTGGGTGTATGTTACAAAAACTGGTACACAATATATTATTAGAAAAGCGACAAATGCGGTCAGTAGGTGGATTTGAACTTGCTCTATCTCCACGTCTCCTTACCAAGCATTTGTTAGATTTAACCAAGTCCCTAGCAGTAATACATACAGAGTGCTATCTGCAACTCCTTATCCCATTAACCAATGGTTTCATCTTGCTGCAACTTATGATGGTACTACAACTATTCTATATGTTAATGGGGCCTATAGTGCTAGTGGAGTAGGACCGACTTCAATAAACTACAAATACTAATGCGGTAACAATTGGCTCTGAAACCGGAGGAATCGGTAGTTTTTTATCTGGAAAACTTGATGACGTGCGTGTGTACAACCGTGCTCTAAACGCATCAGAGATCACGGCTTTAGCTAGTACCACCCCTCCCGGAGATACCACCGCACCCGCAGCGCCTACCGTTCTCAACGCAATCCCAGGCAACACCACAGTAAATCTCTCCTGGACCTCCCCTGCCGACCCGGATGTGAAGGGGTACAACGTTTACCGCAGCACCATTTCTCCCGTGGATACAACCACACCGATCAATGGCGCATTGGTTACCACCGAATCATACGGCGACACCCTGCCTAATCAATGGCACGCCGTATTTTTATGTGGTCAAGGCTGTGGATACATCCGGCAACGCCTCTTCGGCTTCCGATGAAGCCACTGCCACTCCGTCGGGTGGAGGCGTTACCTGTTATGCGTTGAACCTAAATTCAAGCGCTAATGGCAGTCCCCCAACTGCCAGCCTCGCCAATTCCACAGGCTGCTCCGCTGGCGAATATGTAGCCAGCGAGGAAATTACCCTTACAGCCCATCCAGAATCAGGTTACCAGGTCTCAACGTGGTCGGGCACGAATAACGATACTTTAAAGACCTTGACCAATACCCTCACCATGCCTTCAGCTCCTACCACGGTAACGGTCAATTATGAAGTGATTGCTCTTTCCTGTAATACCTTGACTCTCAACTCCAACGCTAACGGTACGGCTCCAACCGCCAGTCCCACCAATTCCACAGGTTGTTCCACCGGGCAGTATTTGGCAACCGAGGACATCACCCTTACAGCCCATCCCAACGCAGGCTACCAGGTGTCCTCCTGGACCGGAACGAATAACGATTCCCTAAAAACCTTGACGAACGCTCTCACAATGCCAGCGGGCATTCGTACTGTCACAGTGAATTATTCCCGGATTCCTTCTGCAGCGTGCGGCACAGACCCCAATTTGGTCGGATGCTGGCAGATGGAAGAAAACGGCGGCACCACATTAATTGATGGTTCCAGTTTTGCAAATGATGGCGCGCTTGTCAGTCCGCAATGGGTAGCCGGAAAGACAGGAACCTGGGCGATAAATCCAAATGCAACAAATACAGTAACCATACCCGATTCGGATAGTCTGGACCTTTCCGACGCTCTCACGATTGCTGCCTGGATCAGACCGATGGGGACAGGCTTTACCACCCAAACACTGGTCTCGAAAGATGTATTTACCGGCGCACTTGTCGCTGGATATGAACTAAACCTTTCATCTGCTGGAAAGGTTTTCATTCGAATAAATAATGATGACACGAATTATCGTTTGAATTCAGCCACTTCTTATCCCATAAATGGGTCTGCCTGGATGCATGTTGCTGTTACTTTCAGCAGCACTTCCCTGAAGGTATACATAAATGGTATTGAGGATGCCAGCAAAACAGTAGCAGCAACATCGATCAGTACCAATACGCTTCCATTAGCTTTGGGCAGGCAGCCGGGCGACTTACCTCGGGCTAATAACGGGTATCTCGATGACGTAAGAATTTATAATCGTGCCCTAAGCCAGGGGGAGATCCAGACACTGGCAAACACCCCGCCCGCTGCGCCAACTGGTCTCACTGCCACTCCGGGCAATACCACTGTTGCCTTAAGCTGGACCGCGAACAGCGAAAGTGACCTGGCTGGGTACAATATTTACCGCAGCACCACCGCAGGAGTTCCTTTGACCAGTCCGATCAACGGGGGAACGCTGGTCACCGGAACCACCTACAACGATACCGGGCGCACCAACGGACAGATCTATTATTACATCATCACTGCCGTTGACACCAGCACAAATCAATCGGTTGCGTCGAATGAAGCGCACGCAACCCCCGGGGGAGATATCACCCCGCCCGCCGCGCCACCTTTTTAACTGCTGTCGGGGGCAATACCATCGTCACCTTGGATTGGGCGGATAACACCGACTCAGACCTGGCAGGCTACAACCTCTATCGCGGCACCACCTCGGGGGTGTATGCCAAGATCAATTCCTCTTTGATCGTTCCTTCCACAACCATTGATACCGGTCTCACCAATGGTACGGAGGTTTACTATGTGGTGCGGGCGGTCGATACCTCCAGTAACGAATCCGGCAACTCCAATGAAGTCTATGCCATCCCCACCACGGAACTCGGTGCAGCCCTGCGGTTTGACGGCATCAATGATTACGTCACCTTTGGAAACGTGCCAGGGCTTGGAGTAACTAATTTCACTCTCGAGACCTGGTTCTACTGGACGGGCGGTGGAACCTAATGACCACCTCCACCTCACAGGGTCTTCCTTCTGTGTATCCACTTATCTCCCACGGGCGCGGCGAAGAAGATGGAACCAATAAGGACATGAACTACTTCCTGGGGATCGATTGCGCAACTCACGTCCCTGGCTGTCGATTTTGAAGACACGGCAACCGGAATGAACTATCCATTCGTAGGGACCACACCCATCACGATCAACACGTGGCATCATGCAGCAGTGACCTACGACAGCGTCACGGCAGTGTACACACTCTATCTTGACGGTGCCCCCGCAGGTACTCTGGATATCGTAGGTGGTAATATCCTGCCGCGTTCCGACAGTATCCAGCATGCCGGTCTCGCTTCCGCCATGACCTCGGCAGGTGCAGCGGCTGGTTACTTCCAGGGGAGTATGGACGAAGCCCGCATCTGGAACGTGGTGCGCACTCAAAACGAGATCTTGAGCACCCTCAACCAGCAGATCACCAGCGGTCCAGGGTTGATCGCCCGCTGGGGTCTGAACGAAGGTGCAGGCGGGACCACCGTTTCATCGATCGGTGGCTTCTCCGGCATCCTCACCAATGGTCCCATTTGGGTCGCCGGAGCGCCTTTCAACCTGCCGCTGTCACCCGCTCTTCCCACCCTTGTAGTTCCGGCTGACCTGGCGACCGGCGTCCCAACGCCTGCCGCTCTCACGGTGCATGTCACTGATCCGCAAAGTGCGCCCCTCACCGTTTCGTTCTACGGCCGTCCCAAGGATGGTCCTGGCGGACCCGATTTCACCCTGGTTGCCATCCCGGACCCGCAGAATTATGCCTCAACTTATCCCCTGATCTATAACGCCCAGATGAACTGGGTGGTCACGAATAAGACCGCCAGCAATATCAAGTTCGTGATGTCGGTGGGCGATAATGTCAACACGTACACCGGTGACCCCGCCACTTCCACCGATTGGGTAAATGCCAAAACTGCCTGGGATATTCTCACCACGGGCGGGGTGCCTTACGGCCTGGCGCTTGGCAACCATGACGGGGCGCCGTCTGCAACCGCGAATTTCAACACCGCTTTTGGGTCCCGCCTGGCTGCCGCGCCGAACTCATGCACTTCCTTTGGCGCTGATTTTGACAACAGTTATTGCACTTTCTCTGCCAGCGGGATGGATTTCATCGCGATCTTCATCGAATACGGCAACTCAACGACAGAAGTGTTGAATTGGGCAAATGGAGTCCTGGCAGACAACCCAGCAAAACGTGCCATCGTGGTAACGCATGACCTGCTCAGTGGGAATAGTTTCACCAGCCAGGGTTCGGCAATTTACAATGCGCTGAAAGGCAACTCCAACCTCTTCCTGATGCTGGGCGGACATGCCGATACCGCAGGTAAGCGCTCGGACACCGATAACGGACATACGGTATACAGCCTGCGTTCTGATTACCAATCCTGGAACAGCCAGCAGGGCGGCTATCTGCGCGTCATGCGCTTCTCCCCTGCGGACAACCAGATCCATGTGACCACGTATTCGCCGAACCGCGACGAATCATTGACAGATTCCGCCAACCAGTTCGACCTGGCGTATGCCATGGATGGCGTGGCTGATTTTGCCTTCATCGGCAGCACCACCGTACCTTCAGGGTCAGATGCCAATATCTCCTGGTCCGGGCTGACCGGCAGTACCGAATACGAATGGTACGCGGTCGCGGATAACGGCGGCGCTGCAACGGTGAGCCCCACCTGGAGCTTCACCACCGAAGGAATTTCGGACTTCCAGTTGAGCGTGGGTAAAAATGGGACGGGCGCCGGCACGGTTACCAGCGATCCCGCTGGCATCGACTGCGGTGCCACCTGTTCAGCCACCTATGCTTCCCCCACCTCCGTGACCCTGAGCGCGGCTGCCGAACCCACTTCCACCTTCACCGGCTGGAGTGGAGCGGGCTGCAGCGGGACAGGCACCTGCACCGTCACCATGAGCGCGGCCCGGAACGTCACCGCCACATTTACCCTGAATGTTCACAGCCTCAGCCTGGTGATCGGCTGGAATTTGGTTTCGTTCAACCTGCATCCTGTAAATACTGCCATTGACACCGTTCTTTCCAGCATCGCCGGAAGCTATGACCTGGTCTATGCCTGGGACGCGACTGGCGCCAGCTCCGGCAGCGGCAACTGGTTGAAATACGATCCCTCGGGTCCTTCGTATCAAAATACGTTGCTCGACCTGGATGAGACGGTGGGCTTCTGGATCCGTGCGACCGCACCGGTGACTCTCGATGTGATTGGCAGCGCACCAGTGACCACCAGCACCGACCTGCTCACCACGGCGGGCAACTGGAACCTGGTGGGCTATGCAGCCATCTCGAATCACGTTCTGCCTGGCGCTTTCTCTGATCATGGCACAGGCACCGACTTCTCGCTGGTCTATGGCTACCACGCCAACGACGTAAGTGATCCCTGGATCATGTACGATCTCACCGGGCCCGCATATGCCAATGAACTGACCGAATTGGCTCCCGGCTGGGGCTACTGGATCAAGGTCACTGCACGGGCATACCTGGACCATTTCGTATCTCGTGCCGTAATTTAATTGGGCGAACTCACGACCTTCGTGGAAAAACGAAAAGCATGTTCTTTGTAGACTTGTCAATGATCTAAGGAGGAGAGGATGAAAACTAATAAACTGCAGCTGTTCGTTGGGATACTAGTCATTGTATCGTTAATGATGGTGATGCCCCCCACCATGGCGGGTGCAAGCCCACTGGCCAGGGGGGATGGGTTGCATGCAGAGTACACACCTCTCGGTGGTGGTTCGGTCACACTTACCGTTAACGGCGAAGGACCGATCGACCATGGCTGGATAGATGTGAGCGTTTGCCCAGGTTCGGTTAGGTACCAAAGTGTTTGCGGCCCTTGGGCGGGGATTTACAATGCTTGGGCCGTGTTTGAAGAAATATTGACCGGCTATATCGAGGCACCCGCAACAGGGCATTATCAATTCAATATCTACAATGACGATTATCTGGATGTTACATTAAACGGAATCCACCAATTGCGAACCTATGTTAGTGGGGACGCGATGCAAATGGAACTGGTGGAGGGGAACTTCTATCCCATTTCGATGCACTACAAAAATACAGGTGGGAGTAATGACCTGAATTTATACTGGATTACACCAGGAATGGAAGCTCCCGCTGTCCCCGTCCCAAAACAGTATTTATATACTGCAATTCCCAGCTCTCCCCCTCCCTGCCATCCAGTTTTTACGGCGAGATCCATCTTTTGGATGCTGGACCCATTGCAGGTGATTTCGTGGATGCGTACGTGCCCGATAACCCTGCCTATGTTGCTAGAGCAACCATCAGCGGCACTGATCCTTTGGTTTACAGCATCAATATTCCCGGTGACGATATTTCCACAGCCGGAAGACAAGGAGGAACCGAAGGCGATGTCGTCACCTTCAAGATCGGTTCGCGCAGCGTTGCCACGGGCGTTTGGCATTCAGGAACCAATGTATGGCTAAATATCCACCCGCCTGCCGCGAATGCGCATGGACCCTACGCTGGTGTTGTAGGCGAGTCCATCAGTTTTTCAGGAACTGCGCTCGATTGGGGAACGGATATAGTTGCTGCCACCTATAAGTGGGACTGGGATAATGATGGCACATACGATGAGACTGCCCAAAATCCAACCCATTCCTGGGACCTCACTGAAACCTACACGGTCGGATTGAAAGTCGCGGATCTCCAGGGGGGTGAAGGGACCACGACAGCCATCGTAACGATCAACCCTGCGCCATCAACAGTAACAGTCACCTGCCCTGCCAGTGTGATTTATACGGGTCTGGCATTAACTCCCTGCACTGCTGAAGCGACGGGTGTTGGGATGAGCCCGGTGGATGTGACAGCCTCTTTGGTTTATTCCAGCAACACCAATGCAGGTTCAGTCACTGCTGACGCAAGCTGGGCTGGGGATGCCAACCACACGGGAGACACCGGATCGGGCAGCTTCACCATCACCCCAAAACCGGTGACCGTAACTGCAGATCCAGATCAGACCAAGGTGTATGGGGAACCTGATCCTGTCTTTACCTATTTCCCCTCTAAATCTCTTTCATTCACTGGTGCACTTGGCCGTGCTTCCGGTGACGATGTGGGAAGTTATGCGATCAACCAGGGCGATCTATCAGCTGGAGGAAACTACTCCATTGACTTCATTTCAGCTGATTTTATGATCACCAAGGCTCCGTCCACGGTGACGGTGACCTGCCCGGCAAGTGAGACCTATACCGGTTCAGGGCTCACTCCCTGCACCGCTTCTTACTCGGGTGCTGGTGGCTTGAGCGGGACATTGACACCGACTTACGCAAACAACACCGTCGTTGGGACTGCGACCGCCAGTGCGACTTACGTTGGCGACGCCAACCATGATGGCAGCAGCAACTCGGCTACCTTCGAGATCACCAAGGCTCCGTCCACGGTGACGGTGACCTGCCCGGTAAGTGAGACATATACCGGTTCGGCTGACCCCGTGCACCGCTTCGTACTCAGGTGCTGGTGGCTTGAGCGGGACATTGACCCCGACCTATGTAGACAACATCGATGTTGGGACTGCGACCGCCAGTGCGATCTATACTGGCGACGCCAACCACGATGGCAGCACCAACTCGGCTACCTTCGAGATCACCAAGGCTCCGTCCACAGTGACAGTGACCTGCCCGGCAAGCGAGACCTACACCGGCACGGCTAACCCCCTGCACCGCTTCGTACTCAGGTGCAGGTGGCTTGAGCGGGTCATTGACCCCAACCTATGTAAACAATGTCAATGTTGGGATTGCAACTGCCAGTGCGACCTTTGCTGGCGATGCCAACCACGATGGCAGCAGCGACTCGGCTACCTTTGAGATCACCAAGGCTCCGTCCACGGTGACGGTGACCTGCCCGGTAAGTGAGACATATACCGGTTCAGGGCTAACTCCCTGCACCGCTTCGTACTCGGGTGCTGGTGGATTGAGCGGGACGTTGACACCGACTTACGCAAACAACACCGTCGTTGGGACTGCGACCGCCAGTGCGACCTACCTTGGCGATGCCAACCATGATGGCAGCAGCAACTCGGCTACCTTTGAGATCACCAAGGCTCCGTCCACGGTGACGGTGACATGCCCGGTAAGTGAGACATATACCGGTTCAGGGCTCACTCCCTGCACCGCTTCGTACTCTGGTGCTGGTGGGTTGAGCGGGACATTGACACCGACCTACGCAAACAACACCGTCGTTGGGACTGCGACCGCCAGTGCGACTTACCTTGGCGACGCGAACCATGATGGCAGCAGCGACTCGGCTACCTTTGAGATCACCAAGGCTCCGTCCACGGTGACGGTGACCTGCCCGGTAAGTGAGACATATACCGGTTCAGGGCTCACTCCCTGCACCGCTTCTTACTCGGGTGCTGGTGGCTTGAGCGGGACATTGACACCGACCTACGCAAACAACACCGTCGTTGGGACTGCGACAGCCAGTGCGACTTACCTTGGCGATGCCAACCATGATGGCAGCAGCAACTCGGCTACCTTTGAGATCACCAAGGCTCCGTCCACGGTGACGGTGACCTGCCCGGTAAGTGAGACATATACCGGTTCAGGGCTAACTCCCTGCACCGCTACGTACTCGGGTGCTGGTGGCTTGAGCGGGACATTGACACCGACCTATGTGGACAATATCGACGTTGGTACTGCGACCGCCAGTGCGACCTTCGCTGGCGATGCGAACCACGATGGCAGCAGTGACTCGGCTACCTTTGAGATCACTAAAGCCTCCGCTTCTGTGATCTTAAGTGACCTCAACCAGGTGTTCGATGGCACGCAAAAACTTGCCACCGTCACTACCGATCCATCTGGTTTGTCGGTCAGCGTCACATACGATGGATCTGCAACTGCGCCCAGCGCTGTAGGAAGTTACGCGGTAATTGCCACCATCACCGACGCCAACTATACCGGTTCAGCCAGCGGTACCCTGGTCATCTCCGCTTTTCACGATGTAGCGCTCTATGAGGGATGGAACCTGGTTTCGTTCAACCTGCATCCCACCAGCACAGCCATCGCGGATGTGCTGGCATCGATCGCTGGCAACTATGACCTGGTCTATGCATGGGATGCCTCTGGCCTGCATTCGGGCAGCGGTAACTGGTTGAAAGCAGATAATATTCCTCTCTCTACGGACACCCTTACCGACCTGGATGAGACGATGGGATTCTGGATCCACATGATCACAGCAGATACCTTGAATGTAGTCGGAAGTGTGCCTTCAACATCTATCATCCCATTGAATATCGGGGCTGGCGGCTGGAACCTGGTTGGGTATCCTTCTGATGCGAGCGCAGTTCTTCCCGCTGCAATAACTGCACCTTCAACCATGGTTTATTCATACCATTCGGCCGATACGAGCGACCCATGGAAACTGTATGATCGCTCCGCTCCCGATTGGGCAAACGACCTGACCTCCATTGTTCCTGGATGGGGATACTGGATCTATGTAACTGAAAACCACACCTGGTCCATCCCATATTGATCATGTGAACGATTCCGGGGGAGGGACACCTAACCCTCCCCCGGAAGGATCATTTTTATCGACCATGGAGAAATGAGTGAGCCGATTATACCGAACGAGCATTTGTTTATTAATCATCTGTACGGTAATTTTTGCCAACCCATCCTCTGCGTTGGCGGTCCCTTCGCTGCCCTCCAGTTTTTACGGCACGCTGAAATTGAACAATGCCAATGTGCCGGATGGCACCCTTGTCCAGGCAATCATAGCTGGTAAGGTTGTTGCATTCTCCCAAACGCAGGCGTACCAGGGCGATTCGGTTTACTCGCTGGACATTCCAGGAGACGATCCAGCTACTGCAGCAGTGGAAGGCGGGCGTGAAGGGGATGTAATTCAATTCAAGATGGGAGGCATCCTTGCTGCTCAAACCGGGGCATGGCACTCTGCCACGAATATCAGCTTAAACCTGTCAGCTTCTTCATCCAGCACTGCGATTCCCATCTTGCCAACCCTGACTCACCTGCCGACCCAGACTTCGATCAGGAGCTTCCCGACCCGAATTCCTTCAAAAACACCCATTCCGACAGTGTTGGTGTCCCGTCCTACGACACAGTCTCAAGAATCTCCGGCATTTACGGCGACAACTCGACCGGAAAGCCCGGTTTCCACCCCGGACCAGACTGGTCAAATTGTGGCTGTCACTGGAGAGAATGCCGGGAATAACAGCCTGGTTCTCGGGATATCCATTGCAGTTGTTGTGATCCTGATCATTGCAGCAGGGTACTTTCTTTGGTTCCGCCGCAGGAAATAATCACCGAAATAATTAAGTGAAGAATTTTTTTGAAATGATCATTCAAATAGAGGAGTACTTATGAAAACCCGCCGAACGATCCTTGTCTTAATCATCACCTTGACTTTATTGCTTTCCAATGCACCGTCGGTTCTAGCACAGCCACCCCTACCTTCCAGTTTCTATGGGACTGTAAAACTGGGTGGGGCGAATGTGCCCGATGGTACAAGTGTGACCGCATGGATGAACGGGGTCCAATATGCTTCCGCCCTGACGACCACTTTCGGTGGCAATTCGGTCTATTCCATGGATGTTCGCGGAGATGATCCCGGCGGGAATCAAGGGACCATTGTGGTCTTTCACATTGGGACCGCAGGTGGCTGATCAGTCCGGTACGTGGGGAAGTGGCTACGAATGTGTCGCTTAACCTGAGTGCACCACTGTACTCACTGACTGTGTCCAGAACGGGTACTGGCAGCGGCACTGTTACCAGCGTGCCCGCCGGCATTAACTGTGGAACCACCTGCTCGGCCAACTTTACCTTCAATACTTCAGTCGACCTGAGCGCTGCCCCCAGTTCCGGCTCGACCTTCACGGGTTGGAGTGGGGCATGCACTGGCACAGGTGCTTGCACAGTGACCATGGATCAATCGCGCTCGGTCTCCGCGGCCTTCACCCTGTCCACTGTTCCTGATGGACTCACCTGCACGACCCTGGACCCTAAACCTGCCACTGCTTCCACTGGCGAAAAGCCCCAATCTAAGGTCTGGAACTATGGCGGCAGTTGGTATGCTGTTTTCCCCACCAATACATCCGGCGCCTCCTCCGCTGGAACCTGGTTGTGGAAACTGGCTGGAACTACCTGGACCGAAGTGTTAAAACTTTCCAACCGCACCGACACCAAGGCCGATGTTAAGGTTGCAGGGACCATAGCGCATATTTTGCTATTCGCGGATTCCAATACACAGTATTCGACGGTCGAATTTGTTGCTGGTACGTATCAACTATGGTCAACCCGGACGTCTTTGGTCGGCATCTCCCTGCCTGGCAGCGAGATCGCCACCATTGACCAGGACTTCACGGGCAGACTGTGGCTGGCGACCCGCAACAATAACAACACGGGGGAGATCGTAGTTTATTACAGCGACACCCCGTACAGCACCTGGAATGGCCCGGTAGTTTTGGCTACCGGGGTGGTAGCCAATGATGATATCGCGGTTGTTACTGCTCTCCCAAATGGGACTGTCGGTGTCCTTTGGGCCAATGAGACCACCAAGTATTTCGGTTTCAAAGTACACGTGGATGGAGCCAATCCGACCACCTGGTCGGCCGATGAACTTCCCGCTTCACAATCATTTGTCCCGGGAGTTGGTCTTGGCATGGCTGATGACCACTTGAACGTGGCTGTCGCATCGGACAGCACGTTATATGCTGCGGTCAAGACCAGCTACGACACAGCCGGGTATCCCAAAATGGCATTCCTGGTTCGCCGCCCAAGCGGTACCTGGGATAACCTGTACGGCGTTGATGAAGGGGGTACTCGCCCACTCATTCTCCTGGATGAAGTCCATGGCGTCCTCACCTATATCTACACTTCATCGGAAGGTTACAATCCCATCATATATCGGCAATCCTCCACATCGTCGATTAACTTCTCAGGCCGGACGACGCTACGCAGTTCATCTTTCAATGATGTCTCCAGCATGAAAGCCAACTATAACGGCGAGTTCGTTGTTATATATGCCTCAGCTTCCGAAGTTGCCGGCCAGTTGTGCACCGGTATCCAAACGAGCGGAGCAGATCTTGCCATCACGAAATCGGATGCAAAATCCACTGTCCACCCGAATGAATTAAGCACCTACACGATCACTGTCGCCAATAACGGTCCGCAAGCTGTGACCGGCGCGACGGTTTCGGATGTTCTCCCGTCCGCATTGACCAATGCCTCCTGGACCTGCTCGGCATCGAGCGGGGCTAGTTGTGCGGCCTCCGGGTCAGGAAATATCAGTGACACGGTGACCTTGCCTGCGGCAGGAACCGTTACCTATACCCTGTTGGCAACAGTGGATATTGGGGCAAGCGGTTCGGTCGTCAACACAGCCACAGTCACTGCCCCTGGTGGAATCTCTGACCCGAACCAGTCCAATAACAGCGCCATTGACACGGATACGATCATTGTGAGCAGCTCGCCTTGCGGGGCGGATCCAACCTTGGTTGGCTGCTGGCAAATGGAGGAGAACGGTGGATCAGTCCTGGTCGACGGCTCAAGCTATTTGAACGATGCCAGTTTGATCGGATCACCTGCTTGGACTGCGGGTATAGTTGGCAGTTATGCTCTTGACCTGAACGGCACTTCCCAATACGGTGTCGTCACGGATGATTCCTCTCTTAGACTTGACGAATCAACTCACTCTTGCAACCTGGATCAAACCGGAACAATATGGTACTCAAGACCTGATCAAGAAAGCAACCAATGGTGCCACTGACGGATACGAATTAACCCTTGCGACAACCAAATCAGATGCCTCATCTCAACGGGCATTTTTCAGGATCAACCAGGTGGCGAATGGGGATACTTATCGAATCAATGCAACTACCATGTACCCAATTGACGGGTCTTGGATGCACGTCGCCGGCACTTATGATGGCTCCACCATGCGCTTATATATCAACGGTGTTCTTGAAAGCAGCATGGTTGTCCCAGGCGGGATTCCTGCTGCTGTAAACACTCTCCCGTTGACGATCGGTGCGCAGGATGGCACATCGGCAAGCCGCTGGTTCATGGGTTGGATGGATGATGTTCGTGTATACAACCGCGCCCTGTCGCTTTCTGAAATCCAGGCACTTGTTGGTGGCAGTGGCAGTGCCTTGCTGACCGTCGATAAGTCCGGTACCGGTTCGGGTACGGTTACCAGCGCTCCTGCAGGGCTGGATTGCGGCTCGACCTGTGCGGTTAACTTCCCGCTCAACGCATCAGTCGTCCTGTCTGCCGCCTCCGCACCTGGGTCCACCTTCACCGGTTGGAGCGGGGGGAGCTGTTCCGGAACAGACACATGCACGGTCACGATGGATGCGGACAAGACCGTCACGGCTACCTTTACGCAGGATGAATATTCACTCACCTTAGACAAGGTTGGCAGCGGGACGGTCACTGCCATCCCGAATAACGCTCATTACCACTTCGGCGATGTGGTGACACTCACTGCGGACCCCGACCTGGGCTGGAGCTTTGCAGGCTGGTCTGCAAATGTAGTGGGCGGCGATGTGACAATAAACGGGGACACCACCGTCACAGCCACCTTCGCACAGGATGAATATAGTCTCACCCTCGACAAGGTTGGCAGCGGGACCATCACAGCCACCCCGAACAACGCTCATTATCACTACAGCGATGTGGTGGCACTTTCCGCCGAGCCTGATCTGGGTTGGAGCTTTGGAGGCTGGTCTGTAAATGTGGTTGCTGAAAGTATCACCATTACTGCCAACACCATCGTTACAGCTACCTTCATCCCATATGAGTACTCCCTCAGCATCGACAGTCCACATGGCAATGTAATAAGAGATCCAGAAAAAGATACCTATCACTATGGCGACGAGGTTACCCTGGGTGTTTCCGCAGATACAGGTTGGATTTTCACAGGTTGGACGCCAGCCTTGATTGACAACAAGGTTACCATCCTTGGTAATACCACCCTTACAGCCAACTTTGCGGCATCCCCGAGCCTGGTTTACGTTCGCCCGGGTGGGGAAAACATACTCTGCAATGGCACGGAAAATGCCGATTATTCAATCAGTATCGCGCCTGCATGCTCGGTAAAAACCATTCAACGTGGCATCGACATCGTGTCTACTGGTGGCACGGTCAATGTTGCAGCCGGGACGTATCCAGAACGCCTGGTGGTCAATAAACCTCTCAGCCTCATCGGCGCGGGAGCCCCTCTCTCGGTTATCGACGGCACTTCGTTCCTGACCGTTGGTAATGTGATCGATATCACCGCCCTCACCGGCAGCACAAGGATCCAGGGGTTTGACATCCTCACCGGTGACATGGCCACTGGTATCCACTCCGCTGGCGGTACTGACGCAGGCGGCAGGATCGAGATCCTGGGGAACCGTATCATCAGTACTTGTAACCCTGATGAATCGGTTACACAATTTGGCATCATCGCAGGCTATATGGATCTGCGTACCCTGCTCATCTCAGGGAACGTGATCTCCAATACTTACAGCAACAGCATCCTGGTCGAACTTCAAATGGGTGCCACGGAGATCACATGGAACACGCTCGATGGCTGTTTCCCCTCCATCTGGTTCATGACCTATGATGGCCACGATGTCAGCCCGTTGCAGAAAATCGGTGGCAACACCATCGACATGAGCACTGCCGACGCAGGCTCCGGCGCGTCCGGGATCAGTTTGAATCCATCCACTTCCTATGTGGAGGATTTCCCGCAGGACTGGAAAATTCGCAAATGTGGAGATCTCCAACAACGCGATCACCGGACTGCAGGATGCCAGTTTGAAGGGCATCAACGTGGGCGAGGACAGCCTGGATGGGACATCGGGCGGGGTCACCAACTTGCAGATCTTCGGCAACACGGTCACCGGTACCGACGGGAAGGGCATCCAGCTGTTCGGCCATATCACCGGCGTGTATATCCATAACAATGCCCTCCTGGGCCTGGGTCAGGGGATCAAGGCGTTCAATTTCACGACTGCCTTTGTGCCCGAAAACAACTTTATCTACAGTAACACCATCACGGGCGCCTCCGATAAATTGGTGGATTGGTCCGGACCTGGTACCCTGGATGTTAAAGAAAACTTCTGGGGTGGTGCCTCAGGACCTGACCCCGCCAGGATGTCTGCAAATGTGGATTACACCCCATGGTGTGCAGATGCGGGTTGCTCCACATTCGCTCCGCTGACCGTGACGGTGACGGATGTCAATGGCGCGGCACAGGCTGGAATGTCGGTCCAAGCCTACACGGGTTCGACGTATGCGGGGTCGACACGAACGACAGACGGAAGTGGGCAGGCGGTGTTCCAGTTGCCCTCCGGGAGCTACCGCTTCAAGGTGGTGGTGAATGGCACGTCGTATTGGAGTGGACCCTCAAATACCTGTACATTCCTTTCTTGCATCGCCGACGCGATTACCATTCCAGCGTCTGTAACTGTGACGGTAAGGAATGCCGGCGGGGTGGCACAGGTAGGTATGTCGGTAACTCCTTACACCGGAACGACATTTGTCGGACCTACCCGGACAACGGACGGAAGCGGGCAGGTAATATTCCCGCTCATGCCCGGGAGCTACCGCTTCAAGGTGGTGGTGAATGGCACATCATATTGGAGTGGGGCTTCGAACACCTGCATTCTGCCGGGTTGTAACACTGATGCGGTGACGGTGCCGGTTTCTTTGCCCGTGACGGTAAGGAATGCCAATGGGGTGGCGCAAATTGGAGTTACAGTGCAAGCCTTTAGTGGTTCGACGTCTGTAGGCTCGACGCGCACCACGGACGGGAGTGGGCAGGTGATATTCCAGTTGCCTGCCGGGAGCTACCGCTTCAAGACGGTGGTGAATGGCACATCATTCTGGAGTGGTACCTCGAACACCTGCATCCTGCCGGCATGTACCAGCGATTCGATCACTGTCCCGGCATCAGTTACGGTGACGGTCAGGAATGCAGCCGGGGTGGCGCAGAGTGGATTAAAAGTCTCCATTTACAACATGACAGCATTTGCAGGATCAACGAAAACTACGAATGGGAGCGGGCAGGCAGTATTCCAGGTTTTCCCTGGAAACTACCGGTTTAAGGCTGTTGTAAATGGCGTATCATACTGGAGTGGGACATCAAATACTTGTATACTCCCAGGATGCAGCAGTGATACGGTCTCCGTGCCCGCTCCGGTCACGGTGACCGTGAAAAACGCAAATGGTGTCGGACAAGTTGGGGCTACAGTTTCTTTGTACAATTTGACGACATTTGCTGGATCAACAAGAACGACGAATGGGAGTGCACAGGCAGTCTTCCAACTACTCCCCGGGAGCTACCGCTTCAAGACGGTCGTAAACGGAGTATCGTATTGGAGTGGCACATCGAACACTTGTACGCTGCCGGAATGTAACAGCGATACCGTGACCGTGCCATCGCCAGTGACTGTGACAGTGAGGGATTTTAACGGGATTGCACAGAGTGGCCTGACGGTATCTCTTTATAACGGTACTTCATTTATGAGCCTTAACAAAACCACGAATGGGAGTGGGCAGGCAGTCTTCCAGCTGCTTACCGGGAGCTACGGTTCAGGGTGGTCGTGAATGGTGTATCGTATTGGAGTGGGGCGTCAAACTCCTGCACGCTGCCTGTCTGTAATAGCGATGCGGTGACGGTCGCCAATCTCTGTGCCGGTGACGGTGAGAAATGCCAACGGGGTGACACAGAGTGGCACCACTGTTTATGCTTACAACGGTACGACATATCTTGGATCGACGCAGACAACAAATGGGAGTGGGCAGGTAAGTGTTTAAATTGCTGCCCGGGAACTACCGGTTCAAAGTGGTGGTGAACGGCAAGTCGTATTGGAGTGGGGCATCGAATACCTGTACGGTACCTGGGTGCATTAGCGATTCAGTTACCATCCCCGCGACGGTAACGGTCACGGTTAGGAATGCCGCCGCTATCCCACAAGTTGGTTTATCAGTATTAGTGTATAACGGTACTACGTATGCAGGGTCGACGCAGGTTTCGAATGGGGCTGGTCAGGCAACATTCCAGTTGCTTGCTGGAAGCTACCGGTTCAAGGTGGTGGTAAACAGTGTCACATACTGGAGTGGAGTCTACCAATACCTGTACGATTCCAATCTGCACAAATGATTACTTAATCGTCCCCTGACATACGGTGATATTTTTTTAGTGAATATCACATTTATATAAATCCAATAAACAGGCGGCGTTTCGACGACGCCGCCTGTTTATGGCAATTCGAAAAGGGGGAGGAAGTTTAATTTTAATCTCTCAAATTATTTACTAAGGCAGTGGTAAAAAATGTGAGCATGGCCGACATCACATTTTTCGGTATGTCCGGATGAGGACACATTCCTTGAAATTTGGAATTTTAATGGCGATTGAAATTATCAACTCTTAATTATTTTTTATGATTCCTAGAAAAATAGAAATTTCTTATTGCAGCAACCATTTAAATAATTTTAGATTGGTACATCACCGTTTATGAAATTCTCTAACTCAAAGCAACAACAACAATTTGGTCTAAATATCTCGACTAATGTGATTGCTTATGCCATTAATCTTTTAATTGGACTTTGGTTTACCCCATTTTTAATTAGAAATCTTGGAATTTCTTTATTTGGACTAATCCCACTGTCTAATTCGGTCACATCTTATATGAGTATTATCACACTGGCTTTAAATGGGGCTGTTGGAAGATTTTTGGCAATTGATATTCAAAGAAATAAAGCAGACGGGGCAAATATTACATTTAACACTGCACTAATTGGTAGTTTGTTAATTACGGGCGCATCTCTCCCGCTAGTAATTGGCCTGGTTATTGGATTACCTTACTTATTTAATCTACCAACAGGAAATGAATGGGCAGCCCAATTGCTGTTTTTATTCGTGTTGCTTTCATTTCTCATTTCTACCATCGAGAGTTGCTTTTCAGTATCACTTATGGGCAAAAAGCCGTTTTGATCTAATAAATGTTGTAGAAATCCTATCCAATATTATTAGGATAATTCCTGTTATCCTGTTTTTCCTGATAATAAAACCGGGAATTTGGCAAGTTGGCGTAGGTATCTTTATTTCGGCCTTATTTGGAATTATCAGTTATTACTTGCTTTGGAAGAAAGTGAATCCTGAACTTTATGTTGCACCACTCCTATTTGATCGCTTTCGCGTCCGCGAGTTATTTGGAATGGGTGGGTGGATTGTCGTTAATCAAATTGGGAGCCTATTATTTCTAAATATTGATTTAATTATTGCAAACCTAGTTCTTGGCGTAAAAATCGCGGGCGAATATGGTTCGATTTTGTTATTTTCAACTTTATTGCGGGGATCTGGCAGGGACTGCCTCAAGCGTCCTTACTCCAATGATTGTGGCAAAATATGCGAAAGATGATTTTGCTAGTGTTACGAGACTTTCTTCTCAGGCTGTCCGCTTGATGGGGTTGGCAATCGGACTACCCGTAGGTTTAATTTGTGGATTAGGTGGAAAATTTCTTCAACTATGGTTGGGCAAAGAGTTTTATGCTCTTTGGTTTTTGTTAGTCTTGATGGTGTTCCATCTGCCGATTAATCTGTCGATAACACCACTATTTGGAATACAAGTGGCTATGAATAAAGTAAAAACTCCGGGCATGGTTACTCTTGCGATGGGTGTCTTTAATTTATTACTGGCGCTTTATTTTACTATAGCTTTAAAATGGGGTGTTTATGGAATTGCTGCATCAGCAGCTATCGCCCTCACCCTGAAAAATATAATCTTTACTCCTGCATATAGCGCAGCCATTCAAAAAATCCCCTGGCATACTTATTATAAAACCATCATCCCCGGGTTGGTCACTACTATCCTGATTGGGTCTACTTCTTTTGGAATATCGGTATTCACACATATCAATAATTGGGGAAACTTGATATTGATCGGAGTATTGATCACCATCCTCTATCTTGCTTATTTATTCCTTTTTGGATTTAAAGATGAGGATAAAACATTGATTTTAGGCTTTATTCCTTCTTTTGGTAAATAGTCGGGAAGAAATCATTACAGAGGAACCATGTGATCAAAATTATTTTGCAATATAAGTCTTTCTTTCATCAGAAAAAATATCGGTAATGAATCCTAGAAGTTTGTAAGCATTTTTATAGATAATCTGGTGAACATTTTATACAAAATATAGAAGAGATGGTGGATATTATGGGGGACAAAGGTTTCCACGCTCGGAAGTCGTCCCATATTATATTTGCGTGGAAGATGGTTGGAATCCAGAAATAATCCTTGTTAGTTTTACCATCTGCGCGAAGGTGGCAGAAAGCCTCGACTGTCGAGTAGTATGTCAATTCAAGTCGAAATTGTTAATAACTTTCGAAGGCAATGGACTTTGAAATCCGACACGATTTGATTGATGCAAACGAATTACAAAGGTATCTACGTGCTTCCTAAAAAACCTACTAATATTGTTTATCACGGTTATCATGGGTTCCAAAATACAGGGGATGATTTATTTTGCTACTATCGGTGCTCTGGGAGCTAAAAAGTATTGGGGAACAGATAAAATCGCATTCTTAACTCCTCAAACGATTATCCTTCCTAAAGACGTCGATATTAGGCAACCCTCCACCCAGAGATTTAAGGGTCAATGGATGGTAAATGCAACATACTTGTCTTTGTGGGCAGATAAAATCGTATATTTGGGAGGGTCGATTTTTCATAGTGCACCTCGTGGATTTGATATCAAACTCGGTTCATAATTTATTAGGGGATTTTTCCCCATCCAAACTTGCGGCAGTGGGCATTTCAATTGGACCATTTCAATCAGGTTCAGACTATCAATGGACAAAATCCTTCTTGAGTAAGTTCTGCTATCTTTCACTCCGGGATAAAAGATCCTGCGACCTGGCTGCGAAAATGCAATTGCCTGGGAAGCTGGTCCAATCTTTTGATCTTGCGGGACTATTACCCGATGTATGTATAGATTCCTCGAAGGACAAAATAAACTCAATAAACTTAGAAAATCGGAGAAATGTTTATCGCCTGGGGATCTCCATTTGTCATTATGAAAGGTATTCAGGTCAAAATATTTCAATTGAATCAACGCGTGAAGAATTATTGCTTGACGCTCTGAAGATTCTGGCTAAGAGACGAGAAATGGAAATGCATTTGTTTGTCTTCAATGGTCATCCTACATTCGGAGATAATAAAATTACCAACCATTTTGCTAACGAATTAAATCAATTTGCCCAGGTAAAAATTAATGAATACGACCCAGACCCCATTTCGGTCTGGCAAAAAATTAAAACTTGCGATGGATTTGTAGGTATCCGTTTACATTCTGGAATTTTTGCATATATGGCAGAGATCCCATTTTCACTAATTGAGTATCATTCCAAATCTTCAGACTTTTTGGATGTAATTGGGTATTCCGATTCCCTGAGACTTTCAAGTTCGCTTCCAGAGCTTGAAGAGGTCTTGGCGATTTTGGAAAGGACCTTGTTTTCCACGCCCTTCAGCCAATTAGTTAAAATGGATACAAAAGCTGCATGTAAATTGGCACAATTAAATTTTACTTCTATACCTTGGGTAAACTAATGCAGTTTAGTGTTGTGATCCCGCTCTATAACAAATCTCAATATATTAATCGGGCCTTGAATTCGGTCTTGTTTCAATCTATCCAGGACTTTGAAATTGTTGTCATCGATGACGGCTCGGTAGACGGGGGCGGAGATCTTGTCAGAAAATATGCAGATCAACGGATTCGGTTGATAAGGCAGGAAAATCAAGGTGCATCAGCAGCCAGGAATAATGGGTATAGGGTTACGCGATCAGAATTTGTTGCTTTTTTAGATGCAGATGATGAATGGAAACCAGGATTCCTGGAAAAAATCAAGGAATTGGTAGAAAAGTTTCCAAATTGTGGCGCATTTGGAACCTCTTTCGAAATTATTGATAAAAACAATATGTGAAATTAGAAGTATACGTATTAATGGAATACCCCGTCATCCATGGGCAGGAATAATCCAACACTATATTCAGAGTCAGGCAAAACGGTAATCCCTTCAATGCTTCGTCAATCGTGATAAAGAAAAAGGTATTGGTGGCGATTGGTGGGTTTCCAATCGGGGTAGAGCGGGGAGAAGATCTGATTACATGGGTTAAGCTTGGAATAAATTATCCGATAGCATATAGTACTTCGAAACAAGCGATCTATCATAGAGAAGCAGATGGGCGCGCATGTAATAATATCCATGATCACAGAGATTTTACGGATCACCAAATATATATTAAACAATTATTAAATAATCCTGGGATTAACCAAACGATAAAAAAGGACTTGACCGATTATTATGCACATTCATTGCTGATGTCTGCTCACCAGAGTATTGCAGATGGGAAACCTCAATCTGCTTTTCGATTTCTAAACGAATCAAAAGTAAGCAGGAAATATACCCTGAAAAGATTACGATTAAAAATAATCGCATTTTTCCCGCGAGGATTATTTTTAGCGATTAATAATTATCGGAAAAATGTGGGGAAATTTACTGCCAAATTTCTTAATCGGACATTTCCATTCTAGTGACAGAAAATCCGCAATAGATATTGGGGAGAAATTCGGATCTTTCTAGCATAACGACGAGTGGTTTTTACTCTTCATGTAATCATTTTACTAACCAGTGCGAATAAAAAATGATAAAAAGGAATATAAGCGGTGGGCAGTATTATTTTGAACCGTGTGCGTTTGAATAAAATAATATTTGTGTCGGGCTTGTTTTTTATTGCTGTTACCATTGGAATCTATATCGCAATGGGGGAGAATGATATTGTATTAGCAGTGGCTTTCCTGATACTTTTTCTGGTTTTTTTATTCTTATACCCAAAGATGGGAATATGGGGTATGCCTCTGGTGGCCTTTTTTTCTCCGTTTGATCCACTGGGTATCGGATTCTCGCCAGAGAAAATATTAATGGCTGTTGTGCTGATTTTTTGGTTACTTCGAGGGAAGGGTCGGGATTTCTGAGTCGTCGAAAAGTTTTCGAGGTATCTTATTCGTTTTTGGGATGTATATTTTAGTCAATATTGTTAGTCTGTTGAACTCCACTTCATCGCTCGCATCAGGATTTTTAGTTTTACAGTCACTATTTTCAAAAGGACTATTAATTTTCCTTTCGGTCACCTTGCTATCAAATATCCAGGACTTGAAGCAAATGTTTAACGTCAATGAGTTTGGTTATCTTGATTGCCTTTGGGAGCATGATATTAATTACTCTCATCAATGGAGATATTCTCTTCTTCAGAACTCACTTTAATGATCAGATATTACCCAGGCTTTATTCCTATACGGTCTTCGCCAACCCGAATATCGCTTCAGCTTATGGTGTGATGCTTTTTCCAGTTATGTTTTCTTTGGGTATGCAGAAAATAATAGATTGAAAAAGATTGTTTATTTTTCCTTGAGTGCAATTGCAGTAATCGGTACTTATTAACTTTCTCTCGGGCAGGACTATTGGCATTAGTCGGCGTCACTATCTTCCTCATCTTGAAATTCCACATTCGGTTTCAAACAGTATTATTCGTATTGTTATTTACGTCTGGAATATATTTGTTAACTTCTGTTGTCCCATACTTCTCGACAAATATTGCCAGAGCAATTTCTCTTCAAGATCCAAGCGCAAATCGGCGGATTATTTTGCTGCGTGCTAGTCTGGATAGTATAAACGACAACCCATTATTGGGCAGCGGCCCGGGAAGTTTTCAGCATCAAATCATGACTTATTATGATGTGTATGCATATTTACCAAATGCCTCGAATGGAATGTCCGCACATAATGACTGGACGAATCTGATGGTTGAAATTGGTGCTTTAGGCGCAGGAACATTTCTTTTATTACTTATCTTATATGCCAGGATAATATATATATCTGAACGGAAAATAGAAAGGAACAATCCACTCTGGTTTATTCTCTCGGGGCTGATTGGGAGTTTGATTGGTGCAGGGATAGATTCCTTGTTCCACGAAGAGTTGAATTACAACCTGCTTTGGTTTGTGGTTGCCTTAACTCTTGTTGTTGTCAAGCTAATCAATCATAAATATCCCTGCCCTGATCAAATAATGTTGGAAAATAATTCCAAATTGATTGCTCCCAGGGTGGGATACAAAAGCCCGAAACGTTATAACACTCGAGCAAATTTTGTATTCAAAGATATTTGCTTAAAAGGTGCTCGGGTTCTCGATATTGGCTGTGGTACAGGAGCGCTTGCATTATGGGCAGCGATCAATGGAGCTGGATATGTATTGGGTCTTGAACCTGAGAGCGATGGAAGTATCGCAGGGTCATTACAGCAGTTTCAGAGGACCATTACTGACTTAAATCTTGGTGCAATTGTTGAAGCTAGTCCGTGTTCTTTACATAAAATTATTGGTATCGAACCATTTGATTTGGTAATTCTATACAATGTAATCAACCATTTGGATGAACCTGCTGTACAGCAGCTTCCTGGTGACCTTATCGCTGTAAGGAAATATCTGGCAATAATTGATGATCTAAAATCTCTTTTAAACGAAGGAGGTACGATTATCTTGGCAGATTGTGCGCACGATAACTTATGGGGGAATCTTGGGTTGCCTTCTCCAGTAGCGCCAACGATTGAATGGAAAAAACACAAGAATCCTGAATTGTGGCTCGATCTATTCTCACGCAAGGGGTTTTACTTGAAGGATTTGCGTTGGTCCCCGGTTCATCCCTTCGGCCTGTTATCCCAGAATCGATTATTTCATTATTTCACCCTTTCCCATTTTGTTCTTAGAATGAGAATTTAGGATTTGGGGACCTCAACTTGAATCTCCTTTTCGTCATAGATAGTTTGAGCACCGGTGGTGCACAGCGACAGATGGTTGCCCTGTGCGGTGGGTCTTAAAGAGCGAGGTCATGTCGTCGAATTTTTTTGTTATGCCCCCGGAGACTTCCTGGCGGATCCTCTTAAACAATCTGGAATCCCAATAAATCTTTATCTGAAGAAATGGCGATTTTCACCTGCTGTGATTTTTGCTTTAATTAACAAGGTACGCCGGGGTAAGTACGATATCCTTCTCTCTTTTTTACGAACTCCAAATTTCTATGCAATTGTCGCACGCTGTCTCCAGTTGCACCGGCCGCGTTTGGTGATTTCAGAACGCCGGAACGACATTCCCGGAGAAGGAAAATGGGGATTGAGTCTACTGCGGCAAATGTATCGCCTGAGCGATTTTTTAGTAGTAAATTCCAATACTCAACATGAGAACTTGGAACGTGAATACCCTTGGATCAAACCAAAAATTATTACCATCTATAATGGTTACGACTTAAAAGACCTTTGTCCTGCAACCCACGAACCCCAAAACGAAATTCTCCATATTTTAGTTGTTTCGAGTGTCCTTCCCCGAAAAAATGGGCTATGTTTGGTTCGTGCATTGGCGATTTTGAAGGACCGGTATGGATTATGCCCTTGGGTGACCTGGGTCGGAGAGCGTGTGTTAAAGGGGAAGCCATTTGCCTATTATCAGCAGATGTGCAGGGAGATCGCTGAAAACAATCTTGAAAATCAATGGCAGTGGCTTGGGCAGCGCAAGGACATTATTCAGTTTTTCCATCAAACCGATGTTCTGGTGCATCCATCCTACGGAGAAGGGTTGCCGAATGTGGTATGTGAGGCAATGGCCTGCGCACGGCCGGTGATTGTTAGTAACATACTTGACCACCCATACCTTGTTGAGCATCAAAAATCAGGTTTCTTATTTGATTGGCGCGATCCGGAAGATTTGGCAAATTGGATAAAGATTTTTTCGGAAATGTCTTCAATTAAGCGGCACGAAATGGGGATTCGAGGACGGGCATTTGCAGAAAAAAATCTGGGGTTGGGACGTTTCGCATCGGATTATGAGAAATTGTTTTTAAAGCTTTTTGAGGGATAGGCAATATTAATTCCATTGAGCATCTGGGTAGCGAAAACAGAACTATATATTAAACGTCCGTTACTTTGTCCTTCAACCCAAAATTAATTATTACCTGGCACGCTGTCAACCTGCAGGTAACAGAAAATCACTTAATGAGTAATAGTATATGAATGTGATGTTGGTCTCCCACATTGGTTACCCATGGGGCGGGGTATCTCAAAGATATTCTGATTTGCTGGAATCCTCGCTTCCTAAAAAAATCGATCTTACTTTTTTTGAATCATCCCCGAATATCATTTCCTTTGCATCCACAGGAAAATTTAACTTATATAACCTGTTTAATTTCTTTCGAATATCTGTTAAATTTTTCTTAATCTTGCTTAAAAAAAGACCGTTTCTAGTTCACATTGCTTCGGCTTATGGTTTGTCATTTCTCAAGAACAGCGTCTTGGTAATGATAGCCAAATTGGCGGGGTGCAAGGTAATCCTTGCTCCACATTGCAGCCTTTCCGTTTTTCTTCCCAGGAACAGGTTGTTATATCTTTGGATGAGATTTGTTCTGAGTCATTGCGACGGGTTGCTCGTCTTATCCAAAGAATGGCTTGGAATCCAGGAGGTTTCGCCTCGCCTCCGAGTTCAACTCCTGGGTAATGCAATTGACCTTTCGAGTTATGTGGGGCTGGATAGATCGATAAACCAAAATGGAATAAAAAGTCGTATCCTGTTTATGGGTCATATCGGCGTGGAAAAAGGCGTTGTTGATCTGATAAATGCTGTAAAGATCATTGTAGACAACGGGTTAACCGGGTTTGAAGTGAGCATGTATGGCGAATCATCTCGCCCGGGAGAATTGCAGAGTTCACAGGATCTGGTTGCTCGCTTGTCCCTTGAGGATACAATCAGGTTCCTGTGCCCGGTCTTCGGGGAGCAGAAGATCGCTGCTTTTCAGGAAGCAGATATATTCGTCCTGCCTTCGTACCATGAAGGCATGCCCATTTCGATCATCGAAGCCATGGCTTCTGCACTGCCAGTTGTCGCCACAAGGGTGGGCGGAATTCCAGACCTTATTGAAAATGAAAAAAATGGGATTCTTGTAGAAACATCCTCTCCAGGTGCACTGGCAGCTGCACTAACCACCTTGATAGAAGATCAGATTTTGCGTTACACATATGGTATGGCTGGGAGAAAACGAGCCATAAAAAACCACGATATGCAGAGTTATGCAGACCAACTGCTTGATTTCTATTATTCTATTGAACACATAAATGAAAATTAGCATCGTGACTGCTGCCTTCCCACCTGAACCAATTGTGTCTGCTCAAACCAGCGCCCAAATAGCCGCAGCGTTGCAGGAACAAAAGCACTCGGTCACTGTTATAACCAATTTCCCAAACCGTCCAGCTGGAATCCTTTTTTCTGGCTATAAACGCACATTACTTGCCGCCGAAGCCGATCCACAGGGGTTTGTTACAGTCCGCTGCTTTTCCATTTTTTCCCGCGCCTCTTCTTTATTCAGCCGCTGGCTCGAAAACATCTCTTTCGGTATCACTTCAAGTTTAGTGCTGCTCTTTTCTCTACGGCCAGATGTGGTTTATTTGAATACTTGGCCCATCTTTGCCACTGGTCTATCATCCCTGGTCTGTAAATTCCGCCGTATTCCATTCGTCGTTCATGTGAAGGATGTGTATCCAGAATCCCTTCATACGCAAGGGCGTTTAAAACCGGATCAAGGATTATATAAACTCCTCTTGTTTATAGATCGGTGGGTTGCCTTGCATGCTAATTCACTTATCGTCCTCTCCGAATCGTTTGCCAGGGGTTATACCCAGGTGCGCAACATCTCACCTTCAAAGATACATATACTCCCGGATTGGATCGATTCCCATTCAACAGTTGCTCTTGGGAATGTGGATTATCGCCTTGAAACAGGGATTCCACCCGAAGCCTTTGTTCTTGTTTACGGAGGAAATATAGGGGTAGCTGCAGGTGTCGGAACTATTATTGAGGCGCTACGAAGGGTTAATTCCAACCGCGAAATTGTACTGGTTATTGCTGGATCGGGTAGCCAATTGGCAGTTTGTCAGAATCTGGCATCATCGTTGACGAAAGTACGTGTGATATTTATTTCCCCATGGGATTCTAAAGATACTTTCTCTGTACTTTCCGCAGCAGATGTCCTGATTCTACCAACCCAAGGATCGCAATCGCTTTCCTCCGTCCCTTCCAAGCTGCTTTCGTACCTGCTTGCGGGCAGGCCGGTGTTGGCAGCCGTACTGCCTGAAAGTGACACTGCCCGAGTAATCAATGTATCTGATTGTGGGTGGGTGATTCATCCGAATGATATTGAGGGTTTAGCTAGGAAGATCGAAGAATTGATATCTCTTCCAAGACTCGCACTTGATACCATGGGTTTTGCAGGGCGAAGATATGCTATGCAGAATTTTTCTCCTGAAAATGTTCTGCCGAAGGTGATCGGGATCATCGAAAAGGCTCTCTGGGATTCTCAGGGTCCTGATCTAAAATAATCGTTTTAGTATTTTGAACCAATAAGGTTAAATCATATAGGTGAATAAATCAATGTTGTTAAATCGCGACAATATAAAACAATCAAATCTTGCGATTATCACGAATGGAAATTATTTCTCTTATCTTATTATTAAGGGAATGATTGAACGGTTTCCTAAGGAAATCAAAGCCATAGTTATCGTGAGCGGTGATTATCGAGGAAAACGAGGAATAAAATCGTTATGGGAGATGAGTAAAGCTACGTCATGGCATTATCTATTCTATAAGGTTTCCTCGATAATGATATTCAAATTGGCTGCGATGGTATTTCCTCATTCAGAATTTAGCGTAAAAAAGCTAGCAGAAAATTTCCGAATACCTTTCATTGAGATACCTTCCATAAATAAAATCGAAGCAATATCATGGATTAAGGGTTTTACCCCTCGATCTCGTTATTTCTGTCAGTTGCCCTCAGATGATTGGAAAGGAAATTCTCAATCATCCAAGGTTTGGAGGTATCAATATCCATTCATCCTTATTGCCAAAATTCGCTGGGTTAGCTCCTTATTATTGGGTTCTCAGCGAGGGAGAAAAAAATACGGGAATAACGGTTCATTACATGACGTTGAAATTTGACCAGGGAAACATCCTTGTTCAAAAAAGAACGAAAATCAAAAAGGGCGAAAGCGCATTTCACCTATTTAAAAGAATGGCAATGATCGGTAGTGAAGCACTAATGGAAGCGACATCCTTTGCATTAATCGGGTTCCCTGGTGTGAAACAAGATCTTGCACACTATACCTACTTTTCACAACCAACTTTTCATTCGTACATTATCCTTCGGAAAAAGGGGCACAGGTTGGTTAGGCCGATGGAATTATTCAATGCAATTCGTGACAATATAAAACTCAAACAGCATGTGACAGATTTCCAATAAGTATTCTCCATGTTTTGCCAATAAAATATATATCGACCCGTTTCATTGATGGGGGAATATTATCAGTCGTCAGCAAATTTCTACCGGATGGTGTTTCTATAATTTGGTTTTAAAACCACCCTCGCATTTTCTTAAGTAACCACTTTTTCCATATTGGAATTTATTCGTCTCCTCTTGAGTTAATTCTTTGAGATATTCACGGAGTGCTTATGGCAACTGACACCTTCAATTCCATCAGATCAAAAACTTTCCTGGTCGCATCCCATGCGCGCAGTGCGCCCATATTGGGCAGCCTCTTCAAGCGCCTGTTCGACCTGGTCTGCTCCGCGCTGGGTCTCCTTTTCCTGGGTCCGGTTTTCCTGCTCATTGCCCTGCGCATCAAGCGCGCCGAACTCTGGTCCGGTCTTCTTCCGCAGCGCGCGCCTCGGTCGTGATGGGAAGGTCTTCCAGATCCTCAAGTTCCGCACCATGCGCGACTGTCCCGAGAGTAATTTAGGTCCCCGCATCACGGCCAGGGACGATCCGCGCATCACACCACTGGGAGCCTGGTTGCGCGACACCAAGCTCAACGAACTCCCCCAGTTGTGGAACGTCTTCAAAGGAGAGATGAGCCTGGTGGGGCCGCGTCCCGAGGAACCCGAGATTGCCGCCCACTGGCCTGCCCCGGTCCTGGGCGAGATCCTCTCCCTCCGTCCCGGCATCACCAGCCCGGCTTCGGTGCTTTACCGCAACGAAGAGAAGTTGCTCAAAGCCGGAAATGTGATGGACGAATACCTGCGCAAGATCCTGCCGGATAAACAGCGCCTCGACCTCCTCTACGTCCGCACCCGCAGCTTCTTATCGGACCTGGATATCATCCTGCTGACCCTGGTCTCCCTGCTTCCATCCGTCTCCAATACCCGCATTCCCGAAGGTTCGCTCTTTTCCGGTGTCCTGACCAATTTCATCCGCAGGTATGTTTCCTGGTTCGTGATGGATTCCCTGGCTGCCTTTATCGCGGCTGGGTGTGTTGGCTTTCTCAGGCGAATGAGCGGCCCGCTGGATCTAGGCTGGGGGGTCGCCATCGGTATCGCAGCCGTCATGGCATTGATTTTTAGTGTGATCAATACCCTGCTGGGCCTGGGGCGGGTTTCGTGGCGCAAGGCTTCAGCCAACCTCGTGTTTGATTTGGCCCTTTCCAATGGTTTGGCGGTCACTCTTATCTTTATCCTGGATTTATTTTGGCCCACCGGGAAGTTGGTTCCCCCCGGGATGGTGATTGAGATAGGGATTTTTGCCTTTATCGGCTTCCTCGTGATGCGCTACCGCCAGCGCCTCATCACTGGCCTGGCCTCCCGCTGGCTGCATTATCGGGGTCAGACGGGCACCCTGGGGGAGCGTGTCCTGATCGTTGGGGCGGGGGACTGCGGACAGTTGGCAGGCTGGTTGCTTTATAAAAGCAACCTCTCGCGTGCCTTTGTTGTGGTCGGGATGGTGGATGATAACCCGCTCAAACGGAACTTGCGCATCGATGGGCATTCGGTCCTTGGGTCCACTCGCGATCTCCCCCTGCTTGTCGAGCGTCACCAGGTGGGAGTCATCCTGTATGCCATCAACCGTATCGACCCGCTGGAACAGGAACGCATCCTGTCCCTCTGTCGCAGTCTACCCGTGCGGCTTGTAATCATCCCGGATTTGATCAACATATTGCGCAATCATCTGTTCCCCAACGATGTTTCGGAGTCCTATGGCAGATCCCTGGCATAATAAGCGTGTTCTGGTTACTGGCGCGGGGGGGTTCATTGGCAGCCACCTTGTGGAATCACTGGCAGTGAAAGGAGCCCGGGTGCGCGCCTTTGTCCGCAACAACTCGCGGGGCGATCCGGGTCTGTTGCGTTTACTCCCCTCTGAACTCCTGCCCCGTATCGAGATTACCCCGGGAGACCTGCGCGATCTTCAGGCCGTGCGCGGAGCAGTGAAGGACTGCCAGGTTGTATTCCACCTGGGAGCCCTTATCTCCATCCCTTATTCGTATGCCCATCCGGGCGAAGTGGCCGAAACGAATTTCATGGGTACTCTCAATGTGTTGACAGCCTGCCAGGACCTGGGGGTTGAACGCTTGATCCACACTTCCACCAGCGAAGTCTACGGTACGGCTCGCCGCACTCCCATTGATGAAGAGCATCCCCTTCAAGGCCAATCACCTTATTCCGCCAGCAAGATCGGTGCCGATAAACTGGTGGAAAGTTTTTATTGCACTTACAACCTGCCTGTAGTCACGGTCCGCCCGTTCAATACCTATGGTCCCCGCCAGTCTGCCCGGGCGGTCATTCCAACCATCATCACCCAGGCTTTGACCCGCGCCATTGTTCAACTGGGCAGCCTCGACACCTCCCGCGACTTTACCTATGTGGATGACGCTGTGGCTGGGTTCATCAGGGCTGCTGAAACTGCCAGCGTCGAAGGAGAGGTGTTCAACCTGGGAGTGGGGGAAGAGATCCGCATCGGAGACCTTGCGAAAAAAATCATTTCCCGGATCGGCCGCATGGTCAAGATCGAGGTCTCAGCCGAAAGGCGCCGGCCGGAAAATTCTGAGGTGATGCGTTTGATCTCCGATAACCGCCGCGCTCAAGAGCGCCTTGGCTGGCAGCCGCAGGTCTCGCTGGATTTGGGATTGGATCGCACTATCGCATGGATTACCAGCAATTTAGACCGCTATCACCCCGATCAATACCAGTTCTGATCAAGAGTCATCTCACGGTATTTTAGCATCGCCTTTAGTCGTATATATAGATACTTGAAGCGGGCGTTTTGACGAACATTTTTCAAGTGGTGCGCATCCCGTCCACATTATTAGGAGATGAATTAATATGAAAGCAGTTGTACTGGCAGGGGGTAAAGGGACTCGTCTTGCTCCATATACCACCATCCTTCCCAAGCCGCTGATGCCCATCGGCGATTTACCCATCCTGGAAGTCTTGCTCATCCAGATGAAGCGTGCCGGGATAACCCATGTCGTTCTGACTGTTGGTCACCGCGCCTCTCTTCTGCGTGCTTATTTTGGGGATGGCGCTCAATGGGGCTTGGATATTACTTACAGCTACGAACAGGTCCCACTTGGCACTGCTGGTCCAATCTCGCTGGTCAAAGGATTGGATAAAACCTTTCTGGTCACGAATGGGGATGTTCTGACCACGTTGGACATTAATAAGCTGATTGCGTGGCACAAGCAAAAAGGCGGGATTGCCACGATTGCTGCTCACAATCGGCAGGTAAAAATTGACCTTGGAGTCATTCAGTGGGATGGTGATGGTCGCATCGCTGGGTATATTGAAAAGCCAACCAATCATTACACGGTCAGTATGGGCGTTTATATCTTCGAGCCACGCATCCTGGATTACATCCCGGTCGGGGAGTATCTCGATTTCCCTGACCTGGTCTTGAAATTAATTGCTGCCGGGGAGACGGTTTGTGGCTATCCCTTTGATGGGTATTGGATGGATCTTGGTCGACCCGATGATTATGTCCAGGCTAATGAGGATTTCAGCACCATGAAGCAGCAATTCTTACCGGAGGATTAACCATGGATTGGCGCGTACCGTTGGCCGATATTGATTTTGGGGCAGAGGAGGAGGAGGCCGTTCTTCAAGTGGTTCGTTCCCGCTGGTTGAGCATGGGTGAGGTCACCCGGGAATTTGAACAGGAATTCGCCGCCTTCATCGGCACAAAACATGCCCTGGCAGTGACAAACGGCACTGCTGCGCTGCACCTGGCTTGCCTCGCCAGCGGGATCGGCCCCGGGGATGAAGTCATTGTCCCTTCGCTTGACTTTTGTCGCGAGTGTTAACGCCGTCCGATACACCGGCGCTGACACCGGTATTCGCTGACATTGAAAGCCTGGACTGGCTGAATATATCAGCCTCTTCCATCGAAAGTCGTCTCAATGCCCGGACCCGTGCCATCCTGGTCGTCCATTACGCGGGGTTCCCCTGCGACATGCCCGCCATTATGGAATTGGCCCGTGTTCATCATTTGGTGGTAATAGAGGATTCTGCTCATGCGATTGGTTCCGACATGGGGGGTCGCAGCCTGGGAACATGGGGTGAAATTGGCTGTTTTAGTTTCTTCTCCAACAAGAATATGACCACCGGCGAAGGGGGAATGCTGGTAACGGACGATGATACCCTGGCGGAAAAAATGCGACTTCTGCGCTCGCACGGGATGACCTCCCTGAGTTGGGATCGGCACCAGGGACATGCGTATAGCTATGATGTAGTGGATTTGGGTTACAACTATCGGATCGATGAGATGCGCTCGGCGCTGGGCCGGGTTCAACTGCGCAAGCTGCATGCTTGGAATTTGCGCCGACGGGAATTAACCTTCCTTTATCGCGAGCTTCTTGCGGAATTAACACCAGAGATCCAAAGGCCATTTGGAGAAGTTCGCGGCACTGCAAGCCATCACATCATGCCGGTACTTCTCCCATTCGGGATAAACCGGATCCAATTCATGGAAGCCCTTAGGGAACATGGAATCCAGACCAGCATTCATTATCCACCCGTGCACCAATTTTCCATTTATCGATCCGATTTGCTTGGACCCGGCACGTCTTTGCCGGTCACGGAAGATGCAGCTTCACGGGAAGTCACTCTTCCACTTTACCCTGCCATGAAGGATGAACAGATCCTCTGGGTCGTGCGAGCGATAAAAGCAGCGTTGCATAGGGTGGAAACCAAATAGTAAACCTGGTTTCTGGGTTTAATCTCGAATCCCAGGTTGATAACCCAGGCTCCATATCTACGAACGTTGAATAAATGCGAATAAGAAAGGATTACCTTGGCAATGAACATGACATCGAATCATGAACTTGAGGAACGAACAACCGCAGAAGTGTTTAGTGAATACGCCGGGCTGTTGCTGCGCTGGTCGTGGTTACTAATCCTGCTGACAATTCTGGCAGGAGGCTCTGTTTATTATTTTTCAAAAAGGATGGCTCCCATTTATCAGGCTTCATCCTTGATCATGGTCAATGGTGCTCCAGGAATTCAATCCAATTCATCAACCTCGATATATCTCACCCAGCAGTTGACGGCGACCTATGCACAGACGATGACAACTCGACCCATCCTGGATGCAGTTGCTCAAACGATTGGACTTCAATTGCTTCCGGAATCCATCAAGGTAATGGTACAGCCTGTTGAGAATACGTCCCTGATGCGCATATTGGTTCAAGGACCTGACCCTATACAGGCAGCCTTGATTGCCAATACGATGTACACGGTCTTCGCCAGTCGATTGCAAGCTGACCAGTCTGCCCGCTACACGGACTCAAAAACGAGTCTTGAGGGCCAGATGACGGCTATTAACCAGCAGATCCAGGACACTACCAGCTCCCTTACGGTGATCAACCAAAAAATACAGGATACACAGAATTCGTTGGATTTGTTGAACCAGCAGATAGCCATAACAACTGAAAAATCCGGTTTGGCTGCAGTTAGTGAGGCAGACCGCAACCAACAGGCGCAATTACAGTCCACACTCGTCCAAATCCAACCACAGCAAACACAATTGCAGACCGCACTGACACAGTATCAGAACTCTTACTACTATTTAATGCAAACCTATGAACAGGTTAAACTTGCTGAAGCGCAGTCTACTTCCCAGGTCATCCAGACCGATCCTGCGGTAGCTCCATTATTGCCCATCCAGCCTCAACCCCTCCGAAATGCTTTATTGGCAGCAGTGGCGGGATTGATGCTCGCTGCCGGGATCGTTTTCCTGATTGAAATCCTGGATGATTCCATCCGCGATCCGGAAGAGATCACCCGAAAATGGGGGGTCCCGATTTTAGGCATGATCGCCCACTATAAATCCAATGGGTCCCCTTTGATCACCGTTAAGCACCCGTGTGCCCCGGTATCCGAGGCTTTTCGGGCATTACGGACAAATCTTGAGTTTGCCTCAGTGGATACTCCATTGAGGACCATCCTGGTCACCAGCCCATCCCCCCAGGATGGGAAGACCTCGCTTGCAGCCAATCTAGCCTGCGTGATAGCGCAAGGTAATCGCAGCGTGGTTGTTGTTGATGCGGATCTTCGCAGGCCGCGGATTTATAAAGCATTCCAATTGATGAACCGCTTGGGTCTCACCAATCAACTCATCCAGCCTCAAGACCGGTTGGATGGGTCCTTGCAGGATTCAGAGCTCGCAACATTAAAAGTGATCACATCTGGAAGTTTACCCCCTGATCCTTCCGAGTTGCTGGGGTCTGCCAAAATGCTGGAAATGATTAAGACCCTCCGGGATCATTTTGATTTTGTGATCCTGGATACTCCCCCGGTATTGATGGTCACCGATGCGGTTGTTCTGGCGACACGCGTTAATGGGGTGATCATTGTTGTAAAACCCACCGTGACCAAGCGCGCGGAACTCCATCATGTCTTGGAACAAATGAAGCAGGTAAATGCCCGGGTCTTGGGGGTGGTGGTAAATGATGTAGACATGGGGCGTTCCAAATACTATTATTACCGTCGCTATTCTTCGTCATATAAAAATAAATATTATAAAGGATACTATTCTCCGGAAGGAGATGC